>NZ_JHVH01000016.1 GCF_000620045.1 Halomonas halodenitrificans DSM 735
GCAGGAACTCACGAGCCGTGATCAGCACTTCCTCCTGCTCGGACGTGAGCGTCGCCAGGAGGTTGTGTCGCGTGTGAGATCGATCATAGACATTATCACGGTAACGCCAGCGCCGGATGGTCGCGGTGGCGACGCCATACTGACGGGCCAGCTCGCTATCCGTGATACTGGAGGGTGCTGCCTGAATCTCGGCACGGATCTTCGGTGTCGTCGTCGCTTGTTTATGCAGTTTGATGTCCATGAACCTGCTCCCGGATGAATTGCTGAAGAAGCTCCCTCGCGGCTAGCAGAGGATAACTCCTATAGGCGATTTGATCATCCGGTACCCCACACCTAATAGGAGCCTTGTTCTGCACCGTGAGTGTCCTGTCCTTCGGCATGTTTGGCAGCACATATTGGCTGAGCATGAGGAAGTGGCAATGGCACAGGTAGAAGAGCTGATCGAGGTGGTATTGGGGGTCGACACGCACCTGGACGTTCATGTCGGTGTCGTCATCGATCCAGTGGGGCGTGTGCTCGGCACCCGCTCAATTAAAACCTGTACCGACGGCTATCAGAAACTCCTTGAATGGGCATGTTCATTCGGCTCCCTCGTGCGTGCCGGGGTTGAAGGCACCGGAACATATGGCGCGGGACTTGCCCGTTATCTCCAAGAGGCAGGCATTGAAGTGCTCGAAGTCAATCGGCCGGATCGCTCTCGCCGCCGCCGCAAAGATAAAAATGATCCCACCGACGCCGAGAACGCTGCCCGTGCTGTGCTCTCTGGCGAGGCCTGTGCACTTCCGAAGGCCCAGTCCGGCGCCGTCGAGGCAATGCGCACCATAAATGTCGCCCGCCGCAGTGCGGTGAAGGCGAGAACGCAAGCGCTCAACCAACTGCGCAGTCTGCTGGTGAGCGCTCCGCAGGCACTGCACGAGCAACTGCTTAAGCCAAAAGCAGCGGCGTGTGTAGCCGCCTGCCTGGAGCTGGAGACAGAAGATGACTCGATACTGCTCCAGACTTTGAAATCGACCCTGCAGCTACTCGCCCGGCGCTAGCGGGCGCTGACCGAGGAGCTTCGCGAGATGGATATCGCATTGGAGCGGCTCACTCGTCAAGCCGCCCCGAGCCTGATCGCTCGCTTCGGTGTCGGTGCACAGACAGCGGCGACACTACTGGTGACGGCAGGAGACAATCCCACACGTCTTCGCAACGATGCAGCCCTTGCCGCACTCTGTGGTGTGAGCCCGCTTGAAGCTTCGTCAGGCAAGGTCATCCGGCACCGGCTCAACCGCGGCGGTGATCGCCAGGCAAATAATGGCTCTTCGACGCTGGGTGTGGAATTCGCCCCCTGAGCTGGGTCAGGATATGACCTCCACGACGACAGGAGGTATGGCATGGATGGCACCCAGATTCTGACCCTCGGCCTGGGCCTGGAAGCGCCCTGGGTTCTCAAGGATCAGCACCTGGATACCTCCGTATCGCCCCACCGGCTGGATCTCTACGTGGAGGCCGAGCGCGGCAGCCTCTACCCCTGTCCTGAGTGCAGTGAAGCTTGTCCGGCTCATGACTTTGCCGCCAAGACGTGGCGGCATCTGAATTTCTTCCAGCATCACTGCTACCTGCATGCTCGCGTGCCACGTACCAAGTGCCCGGAACATGGCGTCAAGTGTATCGAGGTACCTTGGGCGCGACCGGGCAGCGACTTCACCCTGTTGTTCGAGCAAGTCGCCATGTCACTGGTCAAGGAGATGCCGGTGTTGGCCGTCTCCCGGCAGCTGGAAATCTCCGATAAACGGCTGTGGCGCATCGTGCACCATTACGTCGGTCGGTTGCTGGGGGAGCTGGATCTAAGCAGCGTGACTACCGTCGGTGTTAATGAAACCGCCTCTCGACGCGGCCAGCGCTATGTGACGGTGTTCCTCGATATGCACCGCAAGCAGGAGCCGGTGATCTTCGCCGTTCCCGGCCACGGAGAGAACGCCATCGAGGCCTTCAGCGCCTTCCTGACGGCCCATGGTGGTGATTCGGACAACGTGGTCGAGGTCGTCTGCGACATGTCACAAGCCTTCCTCAGCGGCGTTGCCGAGCACCTTCCCAAGGCCGAGATCACGGTCGACTGGTTCCATATCTTGCAGGCCTTCACCAAGCGGCTAGACGAGGTACGCAAGAAGAAGCGCCGCGAGCAGGGACACCCCAAGTCGCTGCGCTGGGCACTGCTGAAGCCGATGGGAAAAGCCCTGGCGACATTGGAGCGCCACGCCGATGCGGTGGTCAAGCGCTGGATTTCGGGACTGACGAACGCGCGACTGGAAGGCATGAATGGTCTGTTTCAGGCGGCTCGGTCACGCGCACGGGGTTACCGGAACGAGGCCAACTTCATCGCCATGATCTACCTGATTGGCAGCCCGATAGGCCGCCTGTTCGATCAGGTCAAATCCACATGAAATGACGAAGAACCCTATCCATTACTCTACTCTGGAGAGGCACCGATGATCGACCTGCGCAGCGATACCGTGACCCGCCCCGGCGCCGCCATGCGCGATGCCATGCACGCCGCGCCGGTAGGCGATGATGTCTGGGGCGATGATCCCAGCGTGGCACGCTTCGAGGCCGCCGTGGCCGAACGCACCGGCAAGGCCGCCGCCCTGCTCTTCCCCAGCGGCACCCAGAGCAACCTGGCCGCCCTGCTCGCCCACTGCCAGCGGGGCGACGAGTATATCGCCGGCCAGCAGGCGCATGCCTACAAGTATGAAGGCGGCGGCGCCGCGGCTCTCGGCGGCATCCAGCCTCAGCCGGTGGAACACGCCGATGACGGCTCACTGCCGCTTGCACGCCTCCGGGCCGCCATCAAGCCCGACGATTTTCACTTCGCCCGCACCCGCCTGCTCGCACTGGAGAACACCATCGGCGGGCGCGTGATCGACGCCGACTATATGCAGCGGGCCACCGACCTGGCCCGGGAGCATGGCCTGGCCACCCACCTGGACGGCGCGCGGCTGTTCAATGCCGCGGTGGCCACCGACACCCCGTTGACCACGCTGTGTGAGCCTTTCGACACGGTCTCCCTGTGCTTTTCCAAGGGGCTGGGTGCCCCGATGGGTTCGGCCCTTGCGGGCTCCCAGGCGCTGATCGCTGCGGCACGCCGCTGGCGCAAGGTGCTGGGCGGCGGCATGCGCCAGTCCGGGATCATCGCCGCCGCCTGCCACTATGCGCTGGATCACCAGGTGGCGGACCTCGCCGACGACCATCGCCGCGCCGAGCATCTGGCCGCGGGCCTGCGCTCCCTGCCGGAGATCGAGGTGTCCTCCCAGGCCACCAACATGGTGTTCCTGCGGGTGCCGGAGCCGCACATTGCCCCACTGCGAGCCTGGCTGGCCGAACGCGACATCCTGATCGACGTGCTGTATGACACGCGCCTGGTGGTGCATCGCGACCTGGATGACGCCGACATCGATGCGACCCTGGCGGCATTCGAGGACTATCTGGCCAATAGCCCCGGTGCTTGACCCGCAGTGGCCCGAATGGTGTCGAGCACGGTGACCCGAGGATGATGCATGGCAACAGTGGAGATTCGCCCCCTGACCACGGCCGAAGCCCAGTCCGCCGCCGGGCTGCTGGGCCGAGGCATGCGCGACAACCCCACCCACATCAAGGCATTCGGGACGGATCCGGGACGACGTGAGCGCACCCTGAGACGAATCTTCACGCCCTTCCTGGAGCGTCAGCTAAGCGACGGCCGGGTCCTCGGCGCCTTCGCCGACCAGCGCCTGGTCGGCGTGGCGGCACTCGCCGCCCCGGGTGGCTGCCAGCCGACCCTCACCGACAAGCGCCGTGCGCTACCCGCCCTGCTCGCCAACGGTCCGACGAGCGCCCTGCGCCTGTTGGCCTGGACTCGCGTGTGGGCCAGGCGGGATGCCGGCGTGCCGTCTCACTGGCACCTGGGTCCGCTGGCGGTCGCCCCAGCGTGGCAGGGCCAGGGCATCGGCAGCCGGCTGCTGGGCCGGCTGTGCGATCACCTCGACCGGCAGCGGGGCCTGGGTTATCTGGAGACCGACCTTCCCGAGAACGTCAGGCTCTATCGACGCTTCGGCTTCGAGACCCTGGCCAGCGAGCCCGTGATCGGGGTGACCCACTGGTTCATGCAACGCGAGACTGGCGGCTAGTATTCGAAGGGCCGCCAGCCGTTTCAATGAAGTGATGAGTGAATTGACAGCTGACCAGAAGCTACAGCACGACCTGGCCCTTTAACCATTCCCAGAGTATCGCCGCCTCTGGTCGTGCCCGTGGGCGCATCGGACGCACCAGCCAGAATGCCTCATCGCTATTGACCGGCCAGTCGAGCGCCGCCACCAGGTCATCTCGATTCTCCACCAGGCGCCGATGCGTCAAGGCGATACCCTCACCCAGCGCCGCGAGCGACAGCGTCATCGTTTGCGTATCACAGGTCAGTGGCACACAACGCGACGTCAACTCCGGCATCCCCACGGCTTCCAGCCAGGCCGGCCAGCCCACCTCGAACCCCACGGCGTGCAACAGGGTGTGCTCCGCCAGGTCCGCGGGCTCGGTGATACGCTCGGCCAATGCCGGGGCGCATACGGGCAGCATCGTATCGCTGCCCAGCGAGACGGCCTCCATGCCCGACCACCTGCCCTGCCCGTAACGGATCTCGATATCGGCGCCCTCGGGCCCGAAATCATCCGGCCAAATGGCACTGATGATCCGCAGCGCCACGTCGGGATACTCGCGGCGAAAGGCGCACAGGCGCGGTGCCAGCCAGTTCTGTTGCACGACCGGCGTGGTGCGCAGGGTGACCGGTGTCTCACCGGTCTCGCCGAAGACTTCCCGGGTGCCCTCGGCCAAGCGGGTAAAACCGTCCTGCAGGCTGGGCAACCACGACTGTCCCGCCGGGGTCAGGCTCAGGCTGCGCGGGTGTCGCACGAAGAGCTTCTGCCCCAGGCGGTCTTCTAGCAGGCGGACACGTTGGCTGATGGCCGCCTGGGTCACCCCCAGCTCCTGCCCGGCAGCGGTGAAGCTCAGGGTGCGGGCGGCGACCTCGAACGCCTGGAGCCAGGCCAAGGGAGGCAAATCGTTCATGAACAAAGTAGCCATAAATTATTTGGGGTCATAGGCGCCACATTAATCGTTTGTGAACGCCGCGGGCAATCCCCATCCTTGGCGCCAGCCATCACCAAGGAGAATTGACATGCCCCTGACCGTCGAACAACGCTCGCCCCTGCCCATGGGTGAGCTGAGCGACCACACCCGGGCCCCTGGCCTCTCTCGAGTCGAGGCGCACGGCAGTCGCCTGCTGCTGACCTGGGATGACGACTCCCAGGCCCCGTTCCCGCTGATCTGGCTGCGCGACCACTGCGCCTGCCCCGAATGCCGCCATCCACAGACACGCGAGCGTCTCTACCTGCCTCAGGAAGCCCCTGACGAAGCGGTGGAAGTGGAGGTGGAGAACGGCAACCTGACGGTACACTGGGCCAACGGCCATCTCAGCCACTTCGATGGGGGCTGGCTGCATCAACGTCGCCCGGGGAGCCTGCCGTCGGATGCCGTGCCCAAGCGCCAGCCCTGGGAAGAAGGCTTCAGCCCTGTGCGAGTGGACCATGGCGACTTCACCGCCGGTGTCGCAGGCGAGCGCGACTGGCTGACCGCCCTGTTGCGCGACGGCCTGGTACTGCTCGAAAAGGGGCCCCTGGCCGACGAGGAGGTCAGCCGCCTGGCCGAACGCATCGGCCCCCTGCGTCCCACCAATTTCGGTGCGCGCTTCGACGTGCGCTCCAAGCCCAACCCCAACAATGCCGCCTATACGGCGATCGCCCTGGCACTGCATACCGACCTGCCCAACTGGCGCCAGCCGCCGGATATTCAGCTGCTCTACTGCCTGGAGAACGGCGCCGAAGGCGGGGAATCGATCTTCGCCGACGGCTTTGCCGCCGCCGAGTGCCTGCGGCAATCGTCCCCCGAGGCCTTCCGGCTCCTCAGCGAGACGCCTATCGATTTCCGCTTCCAGGATGAGAATCACGACCTTGCCTGGCGGGCACCGGTGATCGCCCTCGACGAGGCAGGCAACGTCATCGAGGTGCGCCTCAACAACTGGATCCGCGATAGCCTGCGCCTGCCGGTCGAGACTATCGACGCCTGGTACGCCGCCTATCGTCACTTCTGGCAGCGAGTTCACGCCCCACAGCATCGGCTGGAGTTCACCCTGGCCCCGGGCGAGATGGTCGCCTTCGATAATCGGCGGGTGCTGCATGGCCGCAATGCCTTCGATCCCAACAGCGGTCGTCGCCATCTCCAGGGCACCTACCTGGACCTCGATATGTGCGAATCTCGTCTGCGTGTACTGGCCCGGCAGGCCTGATACATTCATCCTCAAACCGCCACCCGGTGAGTCACCTCAACCCGGTGGCGGCTTGACGCCCCTGACAAGGAGATACCATGCGCTTCCCCCTGACGCCGGCCCTGCTGTCCTTGAGCCTGGCCACCCCGGCACTCGCCGATGATACCGTGCTGGATTTCGGTGTCCCCGCCTGGCCTGGCATCACCGTCAAGACCGAAATCGCCCAGCAGCTGCTCGCGCCCCTGGGCTATGAGACCCGCAGCCATGAGCTGGGGCTGCAAGTCATCTACCAGGGGCTGGAGACCGATGACATCGATGTCTTTCTCGGCGCCTGGATGCCGGCCCAGACCAGCATGTACACGCCACGCGAGGCCAGCGGCACCATCACCAGGGTCACCAATAACGTCATCGGTGCCCAGATGACGCTGGCAGTCCCCGACTACCTCTATGCGCAAGGGATCCAGAGCATCGCCGACCTGGACGCTCATCGTGAGCGTTTCGACGGCAAGATCCACGGCTTCGGTGCCGGCTCGGCGGCCAGCGAAGTCCTTCACGCCGCGATCGACGAGGATACCTGGGGACTCGGCGACTGGCAGGTGATGGATACCAGCGTGGTAGGCATGCTGGGCGCCGCCCGCAGCGCCATTGACCGCGAGGTGCCCATCGTCTGGGTCGGCTGGACGCCCCACTGGATGAACATCGAACTGCCGCTGCGCTACCTCGATGACTCCAAGAACCTGTTCGGCGAGAACAACGGCGAGACCGATGTGCTGACCGTGTTACGCAGCGATTATGCCGACGCCCATCCCAACCTGGTCGATTTCTTCGAACAATTCACGTTCGACGCCGAAGAACAGAGCTGGATGATCCAGGAGTTTAGCCAAAAGGAGCGCGACCCGGAGACAATCGCCAGCCAGTGGCTGCAGGAACATCCCGAGCGCGTCGAGACCATGCTCGAGGGCGTGACCACCCTGGATGGCAAGCCTGCCTGGCCGGCGGTCGAGGCCAGCCTGTAAACCCGGCACCCCGGCGGCGGCTTTGGCCGCCGGGCCTGCTGCCGTATGCTGTGGCGTGACGCTCACCAGGAACCTTCACGCCCATGAGTCGCCCCCTCGGAATCCTCGCCCTGCTGCTCAGCCTGCTCGTCGCCCTGGGTCTGTTGTGGCAGTGGCTGGCCATGCAGGAACTGCTTACCGTCGACGCCATGCTGGCGCTGGCCCAGGGCTCGATCGCCTGGCGCGAGGCCCCCTGGGCCATACTGGTGGTCGTGGCGGTCTACGCCCTCGGCTCGCTGGTGATGTTTCCGCTCAGCCTGCTGGTAGGCGCCACCGGGCTGCTCTTCGGTCCCTGGTGGGGGTTCGGCTACGCCCTGGCGGGCACCCTGACGGCCTCGTTGCTGACCTGGTGGGTCGGCCGGCGCATCGGCCGCGACGCGCTGCTGCGCCATGGCGGCCGACGCCTCAGGGGGGCGTCGCGTTACCTCTCCGGCCGCGGCATCCGCACCATGACCCTGGTCAACCTGCTGCCGCTGGCCCCCTTCACCCTGACCAACATGATGGCGGGGGCCTTCCACCTGCGCCTGCGCGATTACATGCTGGGTTCCGCACTGGGCATCGCGCCGGGCCTCGCCGGAGTCACCCTGCTGGGTAGCCAGCTCGGCGAACTGGCCACCGCCGAGAGCCGTGGCGAGCTTGCCTGGGGCGCCGGCGGCCTGCTGCTGGCGGTGCTGTTGCTGGTCGCCCTCAAGCACTGGGCCGGTCGCCGCCGCTGAGCCCAACCTATTTTTCAGGCCCGCCGGGCCACCAGTCGGGGCGCTCCTCCTCCCAGGTGGCATGCACCAGCTTGCCCAGTACGCGGCCGCGATGCCTCAACATCTGCCACTCGGCCCCCAGCCGATGGCGTACCAGCTCCCAGCCCCCCTCGTCGGCATGAGTAAAGGGGCCACCCGAGGCGACGGCCCGGCGGTAGACCTCCAGGCATCGCTCGGCACAGCTCGCCTCGTCGAAGGCCGCGGCCGTCGCTTCCGCCCCTGCCGCCAGGGGCGCACGCAGCGCCGGGTCGACGAGCTCGCCAAGCACCGCCGCCATGACGTCGACGTCGTCGCCCTGGAGCAGTCGCCCGTTGTCGCCGTCGTGTACCACCTCGCGAACGCCGGGGGCATCCACCGCCACCACGGGTAGCCTTGCGGCCATGGCCTCGGCCACCACCATGCCCTGGGTCTCGCTGTGGGACGCGAAGGCGAACACATCCATGGCGTGGTAGGCGTCGATCAGCTCCTGGCCCTGCAGGCGGCCGGTAAAATGCACACGCGACAGTACCCCGGCCTCATCGAAGCGTATGTTCATTGCCGCCCGCGCCTCCCCTTCGCCGACCACCAGGCAGTGAAGGCGCGCGTCTCGAGCCAGCGCCAGGCCCACGGCCCGGGCCAGGAAGTCGAGGTTCTTCTCATGGGCCAGTCGCCCCAGGTGGCCGATCACGCAGGCGTCAGCGGGGATCCCCAGCCGCTCACGCCAGGCGCGACCGTCACCCGCCAGGAAGCGTCGGGTATTCACCCCGCTGGGCACCACGCTGATCACCGGCTCGACGTCGCGCTCGACCAGCAATCGGCGAATGCTCTCGCTGGGTGCGATCACCTCGTCGCATAGCCGGGTATATTCGGTGGACAGCGCCACCGCGAACCGACGCATGCGCGGCGAGTCGCCGGGCACATAATGGGTGTAATGCTCGTAGAGGGTATGGTGGGTAAACACCAGCGGCAGGCCATATGTCTCGGCGGTGCGGGCGGCGGTGTCGCCGAGCAGGAAGGGATGATGGGAGTGCACGATATCGGGATCGAAGGCCTCCAGGGCCTCATGGAGCTGCCCCGGAATCGGCACCGGCAGCGAAAAGTCGCTGCCGTTGAAGTGCTGCATGGCGACCACCCGCACCACGTCCGTCTCGTCATCGCGCTGGCCGTCGAGGCGTGGCGCCACCACCAGCACACCATGTCCCCGTTCGCGCAGGCGCGCGGCCAGGCGCTGCACCGACTCGCTGACCCCACCCACGATGGGCAGATAGGTGTTGGTAAACATCAGTATGTTCACAATGAGCGCTCCACGAACCGGAGTGATAGTGTAACTATCTGACCCATGGGTTCACACATCCCCCCTCTTGCAAGGAGTCCTGCATGACCCACCGCATCGCGGTCATTCCCGGCGACGGCATCGGCAAGGAGGTGATGCCCGAGGGCGTACGCGCCCTGAAGGCCGCCGCCGAGCGTTTCGACATCGCGCTCGAGCTCGAGGCCTTCGACTTCGCCAGTTGCGACTACTACGCCGAGCACGGCCAGATGCTGCCCGACGACTGGTTCGAGCGGCTGAAGACGTTCGACGCGCTCTTCTACGGTGCCGTGGGCTGGCCCGAAACCGTGCCGGACCATGTGTCGCTGTGGGGCTCGCTGCTGCAGTTCCGCCGCCGCTTCGATCAGTACGTGAACCTGCGGCCCTGCCGCCTGCTGCCGGGCATCAAGAGTCCGCTTGCGGGCCGCCAGCCGGGTGACATCGACTTCTATGTGGTACGCGAGAACACCGAAGGCGAGTACTCCAGCGTCGGCGGCAGGATGTTCGAGGGCACCGAGCGCGAGGTGGTGATCCAGGAAACGGTGATGACCCGCCATGGCACCGATAGAGTGCTGAAGTTCGCCTATGAGCTGGCCCGATCACGGCCGCGCCAGACGCTCACCTCGGCCACCAAGTCCAACGGCATCGCCATCACCATGCCCTGGTGGGACGAGCGCGTGGCCGAGATGAGCAGGCACTACCCCGACGTCACCGTCGACCAGTTCCACATCGATATCCTCACCGCCAACTTCGTGATGCATCCGGACTGGTTCGACGTGGTGGTAGCCAGCAACCTGTTCGGCGACATCCTCTCGGACCTGGGCCCGGCCTGCACCGGCACCATCGGCGTGGCGCCCTCGGCCAATATCAATCCCGAGGGTACCTTCCCCAGCCTGTTCGAACCGGTCCACGGCAGCGCCCCGGATATCGCCGGACGCGGCATCGCCAACCCCATCGGCCAGATCTGGTCCGCGGCAATGATGCTCGAGCACCTCGGCTACCAGGAGGCCAGCGAGGCCATCGTCGCCGCCTTCGAGGCGGTGCTGGCCGAAGGCGACGAGGCGGTGCTAACGCCTGACGTGGGAGGCCACGGGACGACCGAGGGCCTGGGCACCGCCATCGCCGAGCGCATCACCGGCGCTTGAGACCAGCTGCCCTCTTCAAACGAAGGGGGCAAGACCAGCGAATGTTCTGCAAGAATCGCGGACAGGATGCTTGGCGGATGGTTTCGGGTGGCCCCTCAATGCAGAAAATACGGCTTTTCGCAGCAGGTATCGCGCTTATCAGCGCCACCGTCTGGGCCGACATTGACGGCCATGGCCCCGACGCCTGGCGCGTGACCGGCGTTGCCGGCGATGACGTGCTCAATGCGCGCATGGGGCCGGGAACCGACTACGACGTTATTGCCACATTCGGCCCCGAGGAACGCGGCCTGCAGCAGGTCACCTGTGTACCGCTGGTGACGCAGAGCGCCTGGTTCAACATGACGGCAGACCAGCGCCAGGCACTGCCGCAGCGCTGGTGCCTGATGCGTAGCCAGGATGCCAGCCATGCCGGCTGGGTTGCCCAGCGCTATCTCGAAGAAGATTCGGCGGCAACCGATACGCCACCGTCGGCGCTGGAAGAGCCCGCGCCCGCGAATTCAGCAACCTGCTCCCGGACTTACACTGCCGCTCTCGGCTCAATCCGTGCTCAAAAGGCTCCCATGGACGTGGCACACCGGAACGCGGAGCAGTTCCTGGAGGGCGACGGCTTTACGCCCATTGACCAACAGCCTGACTCCCCATCTGCTCCCGGAGACGACTTTTTCTCTGCAGCGCGCTTTCCCGATATCGGCGAATCGGTACTCATGCCCGACGTCCGCCTCGCCGCCGTGACTCGCGCCATGCTGGAGTTTGACGCGGCAGAAGGGAGCATTCCACATCCACGCTACCGGATTACCTATCATGTTCATCGCACACCACCCGGCGAGGAGTGCGATGTCATCGAGTCTGCCTATATAGAAATCACCCGCTTCAACCTGGGGCCACAGCGTTACAGGGAGGCGATTCAGTCCGTCGACGAAAAGCACTGGCCGCCCAGGGAGCTGTTCGGTACACAGCCACATGTCAGCCGGCGCCTGGTCTCCATTCCCGCAAGGTATCGAGGCTACGCGACCTGGAAAGAGAGTCGACGCCTCCTGAGCGATGAGCAGGCCCGTGCCGCCGACTGTCTCGGTCGGTCCTGCCTGTCTCTTGAAGAGTCCGCCGGCCCGACGCCGGACAGGAATACTGCACCGGCAGAAGCGTGGCAGCCGCACCCGCCCGGAGACCGGGAGCCGGCCAATTACCGTGAGCCGGACTATTCCTGGGACCCCGGCCCGGCGCGCGTTGCCGACCTGATGTACCTCGAGGCGACGGGGTCGTACCACAACCTGGACCCCAGTGAGGACTCATCGCTTGAGCGCCCCGAAATCACCATGGTGATTTCTCGCGATGTACTGGGGCAGGACAGCAGCACAACCGGCCTGCTGCGTCGGCGTGGCCTGATGGACCATGTGATAGCCGAGGAATGGTTGCGCCTGCGGGCCATGCCGGACTCCGGCGCTGACTGGGAGAGGCGGAACGTGCACTGGCGACCACCCAACTGATGCAAGAGGTGTCGCTGCAGATTACGAATATGGCTTGCTCTGGGCGGCCTCATCTCAGCCGCCAGCACCCGGCCAGGATACGCACCTTGTCCGCGGCCAGGTTGTCGCGCAGGTTGCGCCCCATGGTCGGGAAGCGCTCGCCGAAGATCATTTCCGGCCCGGGCAGTGCCGGCCCGGGGGGCGGCTCGTCCGCCTCCCGGCGGCTGTGTTTCTGCCGCCAGGCCAGGGCTTGGCGGGTGACATCCTCCCATGCCACAAGCTCGAATCCCGCTTCGTCCAGACGCCTCTCCAGGTCCGCCCGGGTCTGCAGATGGCTCTCCGCCGGCGTGCCGGCCCAGGGCACCGGCAGCGCCAGGGGCTCAGGATTGTCACCGGCTACCACCTCATGGAGTAACACCCGCCCGTCGGGCACCAGCAGCCGGCGCCACTCCCCCAGTACCTGTGCCACGTCGGGCATGTTCATCAGCGCATGCTGGCACCACACCGTCTCGAAGGAAGCATCGGGCAGCGGCGTGCGGGCGGCATCCGCACACAGGAAACGCGACTTCTCGCCGAACCCGGTGGCATCGCTCAGCCAGGCGGCCACCTCGACAAAGGACGCGGTAATATCCACGCCGAACGCCTGACAACCGAACTCATCGGCCAGCAGGCGGCTGGCCCCTCCGGTGCCGCAGCCCACATCCAGCACCCGCACCCCCGGTCGTAACGCGCCGAATGTCGCCAGGGTGCGGCTGGCCGCGCGCCCTCCCAGGTGCAGCTGGTCGATGCCGGCGACTTCATCCAGGGTGAGCCGGTCCGGATCACGGCCGGCCGCTCGATAGGCATCACAAAGGCGTAACGTCAGGCTTCCCTCTCCACGGTCGGCAAGGGCATCATAGTGGGCATTGAGTCGACGGCTGCGTTCCTTCATGACGCTTCTCCTGGCAATCGGTGGCCTGGCAATCGGCAGTGGGCCAGTCTAGATTGCCGCCGAGCCCCCGCCCATGCGGCGAAGGTCACAGCCGCCGTCACTATCACCAAAGGAGTCTCCATGCCCCACCCTGGCTTGCCGATCATTCTCGGTGCTGTCCTGCTGCTGGCCGGTTGTACCGGCCTGCCCAAGGGCACCGAGCCGGTCACCGACTTCGAGCTCGACCGCTACCTGGGCAAATGGCACGAAATTGCTCGCCTCGACCACTCCTTCGAGCGAGGCATGGAGTGCGTCACCGCCGACTACTCACTGCGCGATGACGGCGGTGTCCGCGTGCTCAATCGTGGCGTCAAGCTCGACGATGACGAGGTCGAAGAGGCCGAGGGCCGCGCCTACTTCATCGGTGACGAGGACGTGGGCCGCCTCAAGGTCAGCTTCTTCGGCCCCTTCTATGGTGGCTACAACGTGATCGCCCTCGATGATGACTACCGCTGGTCACTGGTCGCCGGGCCCGACCGGGACTATCTCTGGATCCTGGCTCGCACCCCCCACCTGGATGAAGCCGTTCGCCGAGATCTGGTCGCCCAGGCGCGGGGGCTGGACTTCCCGGTGGACGAGCTGATCTGGGTCGACCAGGGCCAGGCCTGCGATGCCTGGCGACAGGAGGGATAGCAACATGCTCGAGACATGGCTGACACACAGCATCGACGGGGTCGAGTTCCCGGCACAGGGCCCACTGCCCGGGGGCCGGTTTCGCCGCCGGGGTGATGGCCTGCTGGAACTGCTGCCCGACCAGCCCGGCCCCGCCGCCCACGCCTGCGTGATCTCGGTCGGGATTCATGGCAACGAGACGGCGCCCATGGAGCTTCTGGATGCGCTGTTGAAGCAGTTGGCGGCGGGGAGGCTGAGACTCGGTGCGCCCCTGCTGGTGATCCTGGGCAGCCCGCCGGCCACCCGCCAGGGCACTCGCTTTATCAACACCAATCTCAACCGGCTCTTTCGCCGTGGCATGGACGATCCCGGCATGGAGCCGGAGCGTGCCCGTGAGCTGATGGCGGCGGTCGATGCCTTCTTTATCCGTCACCCCGACCTGCCCCGCCTGCATTATGATCTGCATACCGCCATCCGGAAGAGTCGCTTCCCACGCTTCGTGGTCAGCCCCTGGAGCGAAACCACAGCCGTTGAGACCAACCAGTGGCGGTGGCTGGCCGGGGCGGCCATTCAGGCGGTGCTGCACCAGCACTGTCACAGCTGGACCTTCTCCCACTACAGCAAGCACTATCATGATGCCCAGGCCTTTACCCTGGAACTGGGTCGTGCCCTGCCCTTCGGCCACAATGACCTGGCGCCCCTGGCCCCCATGGAGCGACTGCTGCAGGCCCTGCTGGAGGGTCGTGAGCCCGTCGCGGAGCCCCCCGATCGAATGGTGTTCTTTCGCGTCGAGCAGGAGCTGCTACGCCATGGCGAGGACTTCCGGCTGACCTTCGCCGATGACACCCCCAACTTCAGCGAATTTGCACCGGGCACCCTGCTCGCCGAGGATGGCCAGCAGGGTGAAACCCGCGTCGGCGACGCGCCTCTATCGGTGATCTTTCCCAATGCCGCGGTGGAGATCGGTGCTCGCGCCGCCCTGCTCGCCAGGCCGTCACCCCCACCCGAATGATGTGGCTCCCTTCGCCGGGTCACCGGATGGCCGGAAAGCCTTATAACAACGACAAACTGGAGGTAGAATCTTGCCCCTTTGCCAACACACCACCGCCCCGTGCCAAGGTCGGCAGAGTATGTCCTGCCGATACACCGTGCGACACGCCTGACCCGGAGCCCGACCCATGGCCGAAACCCCGATTCCACTGGAAGTGCGCGACATCACCAAGCGCTTCGGCGATACCGACGTCCTCAAGGGGCTGTCGCTCGAGGCCCGCAAGGGCGACGTCATCACCCTGATAGGGGCCTCCGGCTCCGGCAAGAGCACCTTCCTGCGCTGCATGAACCTGCTCGAGCAGCCCGACGCGGGCGAACTGTTCGTCCACGGCGAGGCGATTCGCTTCAAGGAGACCAAGCACGGCCGTGAGCCGGCCGACTGGCAGCAGGTCGTGCGCATGCGCGCTCGCCTTTCCATGGTCTTCCAGAACTTCAATCTCTGGGCCCACATGACCCTGCTGGAGAACATCATCGAGGCACCGGTGCACGTACTCGGCAAGCCCAGAAAAGAGGCCATCGAGCATGCCCACTCGCTGCTCGAGCGAGTCGGCCTGACCGAGCGCGCCAACGCCTACCCGGCCCAGATGTCCGGCGGCCAGCAGCAGCGCGGTGCCATCGCCCGGGCGCTGGCCATGGACCCCGACGTCATGCTGTTCGACGAGCCCACCTCGGCCCTGGACCCCGAACTGGTGGGGGATGTGCTCAGGGTCATGCGCGGCCTCGCCGATGAGGGCCGCACCATGATCCTGGTGACCCACGAAATGGCCTTCGCCCGGGACGTTTCCAGCGAAGTGATCTATCTGCATCAGGGAGTGATCGAGGAATCCGGCCCACCCAAGGCCGTGTTCGACAATCCGCGCTCGGAGCGCCTGAAGCAGTTCCTGACTCCCAAGCACTGAGCCGGCCCACGAGGTAAGCCCCATGATCAACCTTCACGGCTATGGCCCCCGACTGCTTGAGGGTGCGCTGATCACCGTCGAACTGGCGGTGTTGTCGCTGGCCCTGGCCATCGTTCTGGGCCTGATTACCGCCAGCGCCAAGATGTCGCGCAGTCGTACCGCCCATGCCATCGGTACCCTCTACACCACCATCATCCGCGGCGTGCCCGACCTGGTGCTGATGATGCTGCTGTTCTTCGGCGGCCAGATCGGCATCAACGCCATCACCGATCAGTTCTATGCGCATTTCGGCTGGGACATCTTCATCAACGTCAACGAGTTTGTGGCGGGAGTGGCCACCATCGGCCTGATCTTCGGCGCCTACATGGGCGAGACCTTCCGTGGCGCCTTCCTGGCGGTGGAAAACGGACAGATCGAGGCCGGCCGCGCCTACGGCATGGGCCCCTGGCTGGTGTTCCGGCGCATCCGCTTTCCGCAGATGATGCGCCACGCCATTCCCGGGCTCTCCAACAACTGGATGGTCCTGCTCAAGACCACCGCCCTGGTCTCGGTGATCGGGCTCTCCGACATGGTGCGCGTCGCCGCCGAGGCCTCCAAGGCGACCCGCGAGCCCTTCACCTTCATGCTTATCGTCGCGGCGGTCTACCTGCTGATCGCCAGCGTCTCCGAGTGGGCCTTCGCCCGCCTGCAGAAGCGCTATGACGTCGGCTTCGAGGAGGTCAAGTGATGGAAGCACTGACAAGTCAGCTCGAGGCCCTGCTGGCCGACAACAGCATCTTCACCCTGCAGACCCTCGGCTACTACGGCGAGGGCCTGGTCACCACCGTACAGCTGGTGTTCCTGTCGCTGGTCATCGGTCTGGTAATGGCCATTCCACTGGCCATCGGCCGGGGCTCACGGCATCGCTGGATCAACCTGCCGATCTTTCTCTACTGCTATGTCTTTCGCGGCACGCCGCTGCTGGTGCAGCTCTACCTGATCTACTACGGAGTCGTGTTCATCGAGGGCATCCAGGATACCTGGCTATGGGCCATCCTCGAGAAGCCCTTCGTGCCGGCACTGATCGCCTTCACCCTCAATACCGCGGCCTACACCACCGAAATCTTCCGCGGCGCCATCAAGGCCACGCCCCGGGGGGAAATCGAGGCGGCGCGTGCCTACGGCATGTCCCATCGCCTCATGCTGCGCCGGATCGTGCTCCCCAGCGCCTTTCGCCGCGCCCTGCCCGCCTACGGCAACGAGGTAATCTTCATGCTCCATGCCAGTGCCATCGCCAGCGTGGTCACCATCATGGATCTCACCGGGGCGGCGCGCTTCGTCTACGCACGCTTCTACGCCCCCTTCGACGCCTTCCTGTTCGTGGCGGCCATCTATCTCTGCCTGACCTTCACCGTCCTGTTTCTTTTCCGCTACCTGGAGCGTCGGCTGCTGGCCCACCTCAAGCCGGCGGGAGGCTGAAGCAGCGTCAAACAACCGTTGGGAACCCGCGTTTAACGGCGCGCCGGTTCCCCCTTCCGACCCACCCGGTGATCCGTTATGGTTGGTCTGTCATCACCCACAAGGTGACTCTACCAACAACACGGGGAAGACCCATGAAGCTGCACAAGATCCTGAGCCTCGGCGCCATCGGTGCCACCCTGGTGGCCGGCACCGCCAGCGCCGAAGTCGACGATATCCGCATCGGCGTCGATGTGCCCTACGAGCCCATGGAGTACCGCACGCCGGCCGGTGAGCTCACCGGCTTCGACATCGATCTGGGCAACGCCCTGTGTGCCGAGATCGGCATCGACTGCGAGTGGGTCGTCCAGGGCTGGGATGGGATCATCCCGGGCCTGATGGCGCGCAAGTACGACGCCATCATGTCCTCGATGACCATCAACGAGCAGCGTCGCGAGCAGGTCCTGTTCTCCGAGCCCTATATCACGCCGCCGTCGGCCTGGTTCGCCCCCGCCGACGTCGAGCTCGGCACGCTCTCGGAGGAGACGCTCGAGGGCATGACCATCGGCGTGCAGCGCGGGACCCTGCAGGACAACTACGCGACCGACATGTATGGCGACGTGGCCGACGTGAATCGCTACGCGACCGCCGACGACATGGTGCTGGACATGGATTCCGGCCGCCTGGATGCGGTATTCCTCGACTTCCCGATCGGCAAGTCCACCCTGCTCGACAGCGACGCGGGAGACTACAAGGTGGTCGGCGAGATGATCACCGAGCCCAAGGAATACTTCGGCGAAGGCTTCGGCATGGCCTTCCGTCAGCGTGACCAGGAGCTCGCCGAGGCCTTCAACGAGGCGCTGGCCGAGCTGAAGGAGAACGGTACCTACGACGAGATCCACGCCGAGTACTTCGGTAACTGATCGTCGGCCGCCCCGGGGTCACTCGGGGCGGTCTTCCTGCCTATCGAGCATCGGCCGACGGCCGGTCTTCTGTTACCCCCGGCCATCGGACAACCTCCGGTCGCCACTCGCCATGACCCGCTTCGACAGCCTGTCTCGTTCTGGCGGTTTCCACTGAAAATATCGCGGCATCTCGATATAATAAAGGCATCAAACCTCTGCTCCTGGAGGTTGTTTCTGATTCCTTATTCTCCTGCGAGACTTTTCATGCATCGATCGAAGCTCCTGCTGGCCGCTGCCCTGTGTGCCGGCCTTGCCACCTCATCCGCCCAGGCGGAAAGCGACGCCCCACTTCGCCTGGCCACCGACGTGCCCTACCAGCCCTTCGAATACGCCCTGCCCGACGGCACCCTGGCCGGCTTCGACATCGAGCTGGGCAATGCGGTCTGCGCCTATCTGGAGCGGGAATGCGAATGGGTCGTGCAAGGCTGGGACGGCTTGATTCCGGGGCTCCAGGCGCGCAAGTACGACGCCATCATGTCCGCCATGACCATCTCCGAGGTGCGTCGTCGTCAGGTCCTGTTCTCCGACACCTACTTCCAGATGCCCAGCGTCTGGGTCGCCCATCAGGGTAGCGACATCGATATCACCGACCCCGAAAGCCTCGAGGGCAAGGTGGTTGGGGTGCAAACCGCCACCCTCCAGGACAACTACGTCACCGACCTGCATGGCGACACCGTCGAGGTACGCCGCTACGCCAGCTGGGCCGATGTGGTGACCGACATGCGCACCCAGCGCCTGGACCTGGCCTTCATGGAATATCCCACCGCGCAGTCCTTCGTGAACATCGACGAAGCGTCCAGCGACTTCCAGCGCCTCGGCGACCTGGTTCGCGAACCGGCCCGCTACTTCAGCCAGGGCGTGGGCGTCGCCTTTCGCAAGCGCGACCGTGAACTGGCCGAGGACTTTAACGAGGCCTTCACGGCCCTGAAGGAAGATGGCACCTACGCTGCCATCGCCGATAAATACTTCGATTCGCCCGCACCGTAAGGCGCCCGGGCCAGCCGGCCGACGCCCCGCGGGTCAGTCGGCCGGCGTGGATTCCCGGAGAAACACCTTGAAGGCCTGCCACAGCGGGCTGCGGTAGCGCTCGGGGTGCCATACCAGCGAGAAGGTGCGGCGCAGGCTCAGTGCACTGTCCAGGGCGATGAGCTCACCCCGGGCGAGCTCGTCGGCCACGCTGAGTCGCGACAGGCATCCCAGCCCCAGGCCGGCGCGAACCGCCTGCTTGATAGCCTCGTGTTGCCCGAGTTCCATGCGAACCCTGGGCAACATGTCGCGATCGAGCATCGCCTGCTCGAAGACGGCCCGGGTCCCGGAGCCCGGCTCGCGCAGGATCCATGCCGCCTCGCCGAGCCCGGCGTCATCCAGCCGCCCACACCGTGACAGCGGGTGAGAGGGCGAGCAGACGACGACCAGCCGATCCTCTCGCCAGGGTTCACTCGCCAGCCGTGGCTCCCGGCACTCTCCTTCGATCAACCCCAGATCCGCCTCCAGGCGCAGCACGTCGGTCATCACCTCCAGGGTATTGCGCAGCCGCAGGCGCAGATCCGCTCGCGGGTGGGCCTCGCTGAAGCCCCCCACCAGCCCGGGCAGCAGATAGGTGCCTACCGTGGCGCTGGCCGCCACATCAAGCGCCCCATGCAGCTCGCCCTCGGGCTCGGTGGCCGCCGCCACGAAGGCCTCGACGCCGTCGAGCAGCTGTTCGGCACGCGGCATCAGGTGGCGCCCCAGGCCATTGAGATAGAGGCGTCGGCCGTGTCGTTCGAACAGCACCACCCCCAGGTGGCGCTCCAGCTCCGAGAGGGCCTGGCTGGTCGCCGACTGCGACAGGCTCAGCTCGAGGGCGGCGGCGCTGACCGTGCCGAGACGGGCCACCGTGGCGAATACCTGCAGCTGGCGGAAGCTTACCGTGGGCGTCATATCGGTTTTTCCGAAAAGGCAGTTCGTTATTACCTGATAACCTGAAGCGTTATTAGGGCATAACATATGCCGTGTGAACAGTTCCCGGGAGAATAACGATATGTGGCAAGGCTTGCTGGTCTGCTTCATTCTGACTGTAGTCGGCTTCGGCCTGGCGCGGCTTCCCCTGCTGGCCGACGCCGGCATCAGCCCGCTGGTGGTGGCACTGCTGCTGGGCATCGTCGCCGGCAACCTGCCCCTGGCCCGGCGCCTCACCGCCACCGCCCCGGGGTTGAAGTTCGCCACCCGCTGGCTGCTGCGCGGCGGCATCGTGCTGTTCGGGCTGTCGTTGACCCTGCAGCAGATCCTGGCGCTTGGCCCCCGGGTGCTGCTCCTCGACGTGCTGGTGATCGTCTGTGTACTCACCGCGGGCTATGTGATCGGCACCCGGGTGCTGGGCATGGATCGTGAGACCACCCTGCTGACCAGCGCCGGCAGCGCCATCTGCGGCGCCGCGGCCGTGCTGGCCACCGAGTCCACCATCCGCTCACGCCCCGCCGCCACCTCCATGGCCGTGGCCACGGTGGTACTGTTCGGCTCCCTGGCCATGCTGATCTATCCGCTGATCTACCCGTTGCTGGGCCTGGACGAGGGGCTGTTCGGCGTCTATATCGGCGCCACCGTGCACGAAGTCGCCCAGGTGGTGGCCGCCGGCGAAGCGGTGGGACCCGACGCCCTGGCCAATGCGGTGATCGTCAAGCTGGTGCGGGTGATGCTGCTGGTGCCCTTCCTGCTGATCGTCGGCCAGTGGTGGCTGCGCCGCCAGCCGGATGCCGCCGTGGGCGCGGACAGGGCCAAGCTGGTGATTCCGTGGTTCGCCTTCGGCTTTCTGGCCATGGTGGGATTCAACAGCGTCGTCGCCCTGCCCGCCGTGCTGCACGACGGGCTGGTCCTGGCCGGTCAGCTGGCACTGACCATGGCCATGGCGGCACTGGGCTACGAGACACAGATGGAGAAGCTCAAGGCGCTGGGCATCAAGCCCTTCATCCTGGCCCTGATGCTCTTCATGCTGCTGATCGGCGGCGGCCTGCTGGCCAGCACCCTGTTGATGGGCTGAGCCTTCAGCCCAGCCAGAGCCCCGCTGCCAGTAGCGCCAGGCTGGACAGCAGGACGACGACGTTGACCCCCATCACGCCAAGCAGCGCCTGATGCTCTTCCAGGGCGCCCGGGAGCTTCCAGGCCACCCAGAGAGCCGCGGGCAACGGTAACCAGGCAAGCCAGACCGACGCCGGCAAGAGCCCGCCGAGCTGGCCCAGTGCGATGAGCATGTAGGCACCCAGCAGCAACGCTATTACCAGCCAGGATACACGCCTCAGGCCAAGTACTATGGGCAGGTGACGACGCCCATTGCGACGATCGGCCTCGAGATCGGGAAATTGATTCAGCAGCAGCAGTTCGCTGACCAACAGCAGCGAGGCCGTCGCAACCACCAGGGCGGCGGCATCGACTCGCCCTCCCAGGGCCACCAGGGTACCCAGCACCATCACCGGTCCGAACCCCAACCCGGGCGCCAGCAGACAGTACCATGGCCGGCGCGTAATCCAGCGGGTATAGGCCACTACCAGGTACACGCCCAGCAAGCCGACTACCAGCATCGGCCAACCCCGCAGCCACAGAAAGTAGCCGCCGATTGCCACTACGCCGGCCAGCGACAGAATGCCTGATACCAGCACGGCTGGCGCGGCATCGGGTGACTCGGGTAGAGCCCCGCTCCCCCCGGAAAAGGGGGTACGGCGGGTTAGATGATCGAGCCCCGAGCAGAAGTCATCGTGCTCGTTGAAAAGATTGACCGCCGCATGTGCCAGCACTCCACCCGCCAGAGCCAGTGCTATCTCGAGCCTATCCAGCTCGATCATCTGACGAGCCGCCAGCAACACGCCCAACAGCACACTCAATGGTGCCAGCACCAGGAAGCTGGGACGCGTTGCCCGGAGCACGGCACCTATCGACAAACGTCGCTGCACCACGGCCTACTCGAAGCTGAAGCGCGGCTCGGGCGCCTCGGGCAACACTGCCGCACAGGCACGCACTCTCTTCAGCAACGCCTCGTGGTTCGGCGCCAGCAGGTTGACATGGGCCAGCTTGCGGCCGGCCCGCTCGCTCTTGTCATAGCGATGCAGGTGAGCATCCTCCAGCGCCAGGATGGCGGACGGGTCGCCTTCAAGGCCGATCACGTTGATCATGCAGGTCGGCATGCGCGCGGCGGTATCGCCCAGCGGCAGCCCTTGAATGGCACGCAGGTGGTTCTCGAACTGACTGGTCACCGCCCCGTCGATCGACCAGTGGCCGGAATTGTGAACCCGGGGGGCCATCTCGTTGGCCAGCAGGCTGCCATCGGTGCACTGGAACAGCTCCAGGGTCAGTACGCCCACGTAATCGAGCTCGTCGAGCAGTGCCCGGATATAGCCGTCGGCGGTCTGTTGCACGCTGTCGGCCAGGTCCGGCACGGGGGCGATGGAGTAGCGCAGGATGCCATCCACGTGCTGGTTCTCGGCCATGGGATAGAAGACCACCTCGCCATCGCGGCCACGCACGGCGATGATCGACACTTCCCGCACGAAGTCGACGAAGGCCTCGACGATCAGCCGCGGATGCCCGATGGCACGCCACGCCTCCGCCGCCTCGGACGGGTCGCGCAGCACGGCCTGCCCCTTGCCGTCATAGCCCTCGGTGACCGACTTGGCCACCACCGGCGTCCCCAGTTCGCGAGCCGCCGCCTCGAGCTCCTCGGCGCTTTCCACCAGGCGGTAGGCCGGGGTGGGGATATTCAGGCGGTCGAACAGCGCCTTCTCCTCGGCACGGTTCTGGCAGACGCGAATCGCCTCGCTGGAGGGATAGACCGGCTTCACCTCCTCGATCGCCTGGACCAGCGACACCGGCAGGTGCTCGAACTCGTAGGTGACCAGGTCCACCTTCTCCAGGAAGTCATCGAGATGCCGGCGATCGGTATCCACCATGACATCGCCGATACCGGCACTCGGGTGCCCGGTGGTATCGAGGAAGGTAAAGCGATTGGCCAGGGGGTAGCCGGCCAGGGCCAGCATGCGGCCGAGCTGGCCGGCACCCAGGACACCGATATTCATGATTGTCTCCTCACTCGTCTCTTTATCAGGCTGAGGCCATCAGGGCTGAGGCTATCAGGGCTGGAGCTTCAGGACTGGGGCCGGGGGTCGGGATTGTCGAGCACCGTCCGGGTCTGCTCGGCGCGAAACGCCTCCACGGCGACACGCACCCCGTCATCCTGCAGGCCGACGATCTGTGCCGCCATCAGGCCCGCATTGGTGGCTCCTGCCTTGCCGATGGCCAGCGTCCCCACGGCGATGCCGCCGGGCATCTGGACGATGGAGAGCAGTGAGTCCAGCCCCTTGAGCGCCTTGGACTCCACCGGTACACCCAGCACGGGGAGCGCGGTCTGAGAGGCGACCATGCCCGGCAGGTGGGCGGCACCGCCGGCGCCGGCGATAATCACCGACAGGCCCCGCTCGGCCGCGCCCTTGGCGTAGTCGAACAACAGGTCAGGGGTGCGATGAGCGGAGACTACCCGGGTCTCGCAGGGGACCCCCAGCCTTTCCAGCATCACCACGGCATGTTCCATCACCGGCCAGTCGGACTTCGACCCCATGATCACGCCGACCTTCGGCGCCTGTGTATCGGACTGCATGGCCTGCTCCTCGATGACTATCTCGGTACGCATGAAGAGTGCGTGAAGGAAAACCGGGTATTCTATCGGCGCAGGCCCGCAGCGTCACCTTGACCGGTCGGACAGCCATGCCCCACGCTACCTTGTCGCCTGCAGGCGACAACGATTGCATGCTAGATGCGTCTTTGCCTGCTAAGGTCGTGTGGAGATGGGCAGCAAGGACAAGCCCATCTGGAAACCAACAAGGAGACCGACCATGAAGCGTTCCCTGATTTTCACCGCGGCTCTCGCCGGCTCGCTGCTACTCGTCGGCTGTGACTCCGACGACGACCCGTCCACGCAACATGAAGAGGCCGCCGAGCAGGAGGCGCAACAGGCGGCCGAATCGGCCGAGCAGACCGTCGAGGAATCGGCCGATGCCACCGCAGAGGCGGCAGAGGCCACGGAAGCCGAACTCGAGGAGGCCGCCGACGGGGCCGGTGAGGCCATGGACGAAGCCGCCGCCGAGACCGAACAGGCCCTGGACGAGGCCGCCGCCGAGACCGAGCAGGCCGTCGAGGAAGCGGGTGAAAACCTGGAGGCGGCAGGCGACGAAGCCGCCCAGCAAGCCGATGAGGCCGCCGACGCCGCCGAGGCCACAGGCGAAGAAGCCGCCGCCGAGACCGAGCAGGCCGTCGAGGAAGCGGGTGAAAACCTGGACGCGGCAGGTGACGAGGCCGCCCAGCAAGCCGACGAGGCCGCCGACGCCGCCGAGGCCGCAGGCGAGGAAGCCGCCGACGAGACAGGCAACGCCCTGGATAACGCGCGTGATGCCACCGCCGATGCCGTCGACTCCGCCCGCGAGGCCACCGCCGACGCCGTCGATGCGGCCCGCGAGAAGACCGGTGAGCTGGTGGAAGGCGCCAAGGAAATGGCCCTCGGCGCCTCGGAAGAGACAGCCGAGACCACCAAGGAAGCCGCAAACGCCACGGCCGATGCCGCTGCAGAGGCCGAAACCGAAGCCGAAGCAGCCGCTCAGTAACGGCGACTCGGCAACGGCCATACGGCAGGATCGGAGCCCCGCCCGGAAATACCGGGCGGGGCTCCGTCATTCCATGGCCCCGGTGCTAGCCGGCCGTCAGGTACGCCGGCTGACCCGCCAGTTGCCGACGATCACGGCCAGCATGGTCGCGGCACCGGCGGCTTCCACCATCAGGCTCGGATAGAACACCGCCACGATGGCAGGCAGCAGCAATGCTCGCAGGGGCCAGCCGATACGGGTAAACAGATATCCCTCCAGCGCCGCGGCGAAGGCCGCCAGGGCCAGCAGGCCCGTTACCGCGGTCCATATCAGCAGCGGCCAGGGGCCCCCCATGATGATCTCGGGGTTATAGACCATGAACAGCGGAATCAGGTAGAGCCCCTTGGCGAACTTCCAGGCCTGAAAGCCCGTTTCCATGGGTTTGGCCCCGGCGATGGCCGCGCCGGCGAAGCCGGCCAGCGCGATGGGCGGGGTGACGTTGGAATCCTGGGAGTACCAGAACACCACCAGGTGGGCGATCAGCAGCGGCACGCCAAATTCCGCGGTCAGCGCCGGCCCCACCAGCACGATCAGCACGATATAGCTGGCCGTGACCGGCAGACCCATGCCCAGCACCAGGCTGGCCAGCAACACCATGACCAGCGCCAACAGCAGGTTGCCCCCCGAGAAGGCCAGCATCATGGAGGAGAACTTCAGCCCGAGGCCGGTCAAGCCCACCACCCCGACGATGACACCGGCCACCGCACAGGCCATGGAGACAGCCACGGCATTGCGCGCGCCCAGCTCGAGTCCCTCCACCAGTTTCATCATGGCATTGCGAGTGGCGATGGCCAGCCGCTCGCCGGTCACCGGCTGACCCTGCCGGGGCGCCACGAAGAGCATCCACACCAGAAAACGCATCACCGCCACGGCGAGCATGGTGAGGATGGCGAAATAGCCTACCCGCATCGGCGACATGTTCATCACCAGCAGCCATACCAGTACCGCCAGTGGCAGCAGGAAGTGCCAGCCCTGCCCCATCACATCGCGCATCTGGGGCAATTCATCCTTTGTCATTCCCTGCATGCCCTGCTTGAGCGCGATGATGTGCACGAAGAGATAGACGGTGCCGAAATACATGACCGCCGGCAGGATGCTGACCTTGACCACCTCCAGATAGGGCATCCTCGTGTACTCGGCGATCAAGAAGGCGCCGGCCCCCATCAGCGGCGGCATGATCTGTCCACCGGTAGAGGCCGCCGCCTCGATGCCTCCCGCCTGGTGAGGCCTGTATCCCAGGCGTTTCATCAGCGGAATGGTGAAGGCGCCGGTGGTCACCACGTTGGCGATGGCGCTACCGGAAATGGACCCCATGCCGGCGGAGGCGATCACCGCCGCCTTGGCCGGTCCGCCGCGCTGGCGACCGGTGGCGGCATAGGCCAGGTCGATGAAGAACTTGCCGGCGCCGGTGATCTCGAGGAAGGCGCCGAACAGCACGAAGATGAAGATGTAGGTGGCCGCCACCCCCATGGGCAGGCCGAAGATCCCCTCCTGCCCCAGGTAGAGCTGGCCCACCAGGCGGTCCAGGCTGTAGCCACGATGCTCGAGAATGCCGGGCAGCCACTCCCCCAGCCAGGGAAGGTCACCCCGGGGGCCGGCGAAGGCATACAGCAAGGCGATCACGCCGATCACCGTCATGCCCAGGCCTACCGCGCGGCGCGCCGCCTCCAGTACCGTCACGGTGGCGATACAACCGACCACGATATCGGTCTGGCTCCAGAATCCCGCCCGATTGATGATCTCGTCGAGATAGACCACCAGATAGCCTCCGGTGACCAGGGCCCCGGCGAAGAAGGTGGCATCGAGCAGCCAGCCGACGAGGCCACGTGGTCGCCGAGGACCGAATACCGGGAACATCAGAAAGGCCAGCATCATGATCAGCATCAGGTGGATACTGCGCTGATAGAAGAGCCCCAGCGGCTGGATACCGGCGGAGTAGAGCTGAAACAGCGACAGTCCTACCGCCACCAGGGTGATCAGCCATAGCACCGGCCGCGCGTGATGCGCCTGGCTACCGGGGACGATGGGGGAATTGCCTGATTCGCTCATGTCGGTCTCCTGGGGGTCGTGGTTGGCGGGGCCAGGGGCATTCAGGGCGCATCGAGGCGCACGGTAACGGGCCGGTGGGCGGCCAGGCGACTCAAGCTGATGCGTTTCTCGTCGACCACCAGACGATGGTCCACGGCGAGGCTGCCTACCCGGAGGCGATAGGCATTGCCCGGCACCGGCTCGTCGAGATCCTCGATCCAGTAGCCGCCCTCGCCGTCCGAGACCTGACGGCCACGGCCGGGAACATGATCGAGCCCGGCGGCGAAATCCGGCAGATGGCTGCGTTCGAGCAGCATGCGCCCTTCGCGATGCCGGTAGCAGTCAAGCACCGCAAACCCCTCCACCGAGTGGTTCCACTCCAGGCACCAGCCTTCTCCCTCGGGCATGGGCAACGACACCAGGATCGTTCCCTGATCATCGATAACCTCGAGGCGTGTCTCGTCCTGGCCCGCCGCCGGAAAGGCCAGGACGAGACACGCACACAGCAGCAGGGCGGGCAGCCTGGCCCGCCCTGCCAACGAGCGTGAATCACGCATCGCTTCAGGGACGCTGATGGTCGGCGATGTCGGCGCCGACTTCCTCGTAATAGCGCAGAGCGCCCGGATGGAAGGCGATCGGTGTGGAATTGACGCTGAACTCTACGGTGGTGTCGTTGGCCGCCGGATGCACCTCGATCAGCTCATCGGTCCGCTCGAAGAGCATCCTGGTGATCTGATAGGCCAGCTCTTCATCCATCTCGCTGCTCACCGCCAGCACGTTGGGGATGCCGATGGTCTGCACGCCCTCTTCCATGCCTTCATAGAGGCCGGCGCGCAGCTCGTAGGGGGCGAACACCGAGACGTTCTCGCGGGCATTGGCCACCTCCTCGTCGGAGAGGCCGACCAGGCGGATATCGCGGGTGGTGGCCAGGTTCATGATCGAACTGGTGGGCGGCCCCACGCTCCAGAAGCCGGCGGCGATATCGCCGTCACGGATGGCGTCGGCGGTCTCGTTGAAGTTGAGGCGACGCGGGTCGAAGTCATCGTAGCTGATGCCATTGGCCTCGAGCAGCGCCCTGGCGTTGAGCTCGGTGCCGCTGCCCGGCGCCCCCACCGAGATTGTCTGCCCTTCCAGGTCATCAAGACTTTCGATGCCGGAGTCGGCGAGGGTCACGAGCTGTACGGCGTTGGGATAGACCGACGCCAGCGCCCGGATGTTCTCCAGCTGACGCCCCTCGAAGTCCCCCGTGCCGCTATAGGCCTGATGGACGGTATCGGCCAGGGCCAGGGCGAGGTCAGAGTCGCCACGCCACACCAGCCCCATGTTCTCCACCGAAGCCCCGGTCACCTCGGCAACGGCATCATGGCCATCGATATGCTCGCCGATCATCTCGGCCAGGCCACCCCCCAGCGGATAATAGGTGCCGCCCGTACCGCCGGTGGCGACGGAGAGCTGCTGCTGGGCCGCCGCCAGCGGAGCCGTCGCGATCAGCGAGGCGGTGACGGCGGTCTTCATGACGTTCGTGGCTTTCATGGCATTCCTCCGGTCCTGGAACCAGGTTGTCGTGTTGTCGTTGTAGACGCCGCAACGGCGTGCCACCTCACGCTAGCATGTGCCGGGCGTGAGAGCCTATCTCCCTGTTTTCTACGTTTCCGGAAAAATTCGGCAATGCCGCCAGGACCGGGATTCAGCCATCCACCATCGTCTTCACCTGGTCGACGATATGGGCGCCGATGGGGATCGCCGAGGTGGCGGCAGGCGATGGAGCATTGCCCACATTGAGGGTGCGCCGGGTGTTCACGAACAGGAAGTCATCCACCAGCTTGCCATCCCGGGATACCGCCTGGGCACGTACTCCTGCCGGGTAGGGCTCGAGATCCTCGAGCGTCAAACCCGGACAGTACTTGCGCACCAGTTCGAGATAGCCACGCTTGTGCAGGGAGTTCTTCATCTCGGCAAGCCCCGGGCGCAGGTTCCTGCCCAGCACCCTGAGGATCCCCGGGTCGGTGAACATCTTGGCCAGATCACGGGGCGAGACATCCCGACGGCGGTAGCCCTCGCGCTTTAACGCCAGCACCGCATTGGGCCCCACCGTCACGCTGCCATCGATCATGCGCGTCAGGTGCACCCCGAGAAACGGCATGGAGGGATCGGGGATCGGATAGATCAGGTGATTGACGATGTGGTTGTGCGTCTCCGGCAGCCGATAGTACTCGCCACGGAAGGGGCAGATGGTGAAGCCCGGGTCCTGGCCCAGCATGCGCACCACCCGGTCGGCCATCAGCCCCGAACAGGTAACCAGATAACGGCCGCTGAATTCACCGGCGGCGCTGGACACCACCACCTCCCGGGCCCGCTCCTCCAGGCCGGTGACTTCGGCGTTGTAGCGGATCTCGCCGCCCATTCGCGCGAATTCGGCGGCCATGGCGCGGGTCACCTCGGCATAGTCGACGATGCCGCTGGAGGGCACGAAGATCCCGCCCAGCCCGGTGATATGGGGTTCGCGCTCGGCCAGCGCCGCGGCGGAGAGCCATTCGCGCTCCAGGCCATTGGCGGCGGTTCGCTCCCACAGCGCCTCCATGCGCTGCATCTCGAGCTCGCTGGTCGCCACCAGCACCTTGCCGCAGGTGTCGTAGGCGATGCCGTGTTCATCACAGAACGCCTGGGTGGCACGATTGCCTTCGAGGCAGAAGCGCGCCTTGAGGCTACCCGGGGTGTAATAGACCCCGGCATGAATCACCCCGCTGTTGTGACCGGTCTGATGATGTGCCGACCCCGCTTCCTTCTCGAGCAGCAGCATCCTGCTGTCGGGATAGGTCTGCTTGAGTTGCATGGCGGTGGACATGCCCAGAATGCCGCCGCCGATGATGATGAAGTCGTACATGCCGCTCTCGCTCCTGCAATGGAATAGCCACGCCGTTCCCACGGCGTGGCTTGATCAGGGTAACTCGTTGATCCTGGGCACGTCCTACACCTGACGCGGGTCGCGCAGGGTCCTGGCGTGGGTGAAGTAGCCGCGCTGGCGCATCAGCTCGCGACGCAGATCCGGATGCGACGTGAAGCGGTCGCGGCCATGCAGCCAGAAGTGGTTGTTGATCAGCAGGAAGCTGCCCACCGGATTGGGCACAGAGAGAGTGCCCGAGCTGTTCTCGAGCGACTCGGAGAGATCGGTGAGCCAGTTGCCCTCCTCGAAGTCCCTGGGCTGTACGAACTGGTCGATGTAGGACATGACCGGGCGTCCTTCGCGGTCGACATCGAACACCGGGTGAAAGATATCTCGGGCCACGTTCTTGCTGGGCGGTGCGGTCCAGCGCATGGGGCGATGCGCCAGCGGGTGCGTATAGAAGCGCTCGAGGTCTTTCCAGTCGTCCAGGTGCAGCAGCAGCGAATTGCCCCCTTCCATGTTCTGCTCGTCGATCTTCATCATCAACACGTAGTCGGTGTCCTGCTCGACGAAGGTACCGTCATTGTGCAGCTCCATCACGCGATGCGGCTGACGTAGATAACTGTCGGAGTCGTCGACGTTCTTGACCACGAAGCGTGCATAGTACTGCCCGCTCATGGCATCGAAGTTGGAGCGCCCCATCAGATGTGCCACGGCAGTGGCCAGCTTGACCATGTCGTCGGCCCGTTCGACGTCATCCAGCCCTTCCGGTACCACCTGGAAACCACCGGTGGCACGATCCACGAGCGTATTGACCAGCACCGGCTGCAGGGTGTTTCCGCACAGGTCATCGAGAATGCTGGCGACCCGGAAGCGCAGCATCGACTTGTACTCGAGCGCCTGCACCGGCCACTCGCTGACGGCCGAAAGAAAGGCCTCGACCACCTCACGGGATATCGTCAGCTGCAGCAGGCGTGGCGACTGAGAAGACGGTGTCAGGGTGAAGCCCTGAATATTGGCGGGTAGAGGCATGGCGGTTTCGGGTAGCTGGGTCAGCACGGTCATCTCAGGGGCTCCGGAGTGTCATGGATTGTCTTGTAAAAATATCTACATTTTTATATTTAGTCAATATTTTTGACCCGATGGATTGTCTTCCCGCCACTCGGCTCATCTATCTCCGGCAAAATGTAAAAACCCCCTCGCCGAGGCTTCTGTAAAGCCCCCGCGAAGGGGTCATGCTGGAACGGTCGAGTGGTTCAGGCCATGCCTACATCATCAGCCTGCCAACGCCTCCAGTGAGCGTTCGATGATGCCTAGCCCTTCTTCCAATACCTCATCGGATACGGTGATCGGCACCAGAACCCGCACGGTATTGTTGTAGAAGCCACAGGAGAGCAGGATCAAACCTTCCTCTCGGGCCTTCGCGCACAGTGCCTGCGCCTTTTCCGGATCGGGCCTACCCTCGACATCAAGCAGTTCGAAGGCGGCCATGGCACCAAGGTTGCGCCCGTGGCCGACCCCCGCAAAGCGTTCTTCCCAGGCATTGAAGCGCTTGGCCAGCAGGTCACCCATCCGGGCACTGCGCGCCAGGATATCCTCCTCCTCGATGGTATCCATCACCGCCAGAGCCGCGGCGCAGGAGAGCGGATTACCGCTGTAGGTGCCGCCCAGGGAGCCGGCCCCGGAGGAATCCATCAGCTCTGCGGTTCCCACTACCGCCGAGAGGGGCATGCCGTTGGCCAGCGACTTGGCAGTGGTCAGCATGTCGGCCTCGATGCCGGCATGCTCGAGGGCAAACATCTTGCCGGTACGCGCAAAGCCTGACTGCACCTCATCGATGATCAGCAGGATGCCGTGCCGATCGCAGAGTTCACGCAGGGCCTTGAGGTAGTCGGCCGAGGCAATATAGAAGCCGCCCTCACCCTGTACCGGCTCGATGACAATCGCGGCGACGCGGTGGGCCGGGATATCCGTCTTGAACAGCTTCTCCAGCGCCGCCAGGGCTGCCTCATCGCTGATGCCGTGCAGCGGGTTGGGATAAGGAGCGCGGTAGACATCCCCCGGCATCGGACCAAAATCATTCTTGTAGGGCAGCACCTTGCCGGTCATGGCCAGGGTCATCATGGTACGGCCGTGGAAGGCGCCGTCGAAGGTAATGACGCCGCTGCGACCGGTAGCCGCTCGTGCGATCTTGACCGCGTTTTCCAGTGCCTCGGCCCCGGTATTGACCAGCATGGCCTTGCGTTCCGGGCCTTTTACCGGTGCTATCTCGCATAACCGCTGGCAAAGCTGAACATAGGGGGCATAGGAAATGACCGCCGAACAGGTGTGCATGACGCGTTCGAGCTGCTCCTGCACCGCCTTGACGATTCGGGGGTGGCGATGCCCCAGGTTAAGCACGCCGATACCACCGGCGAAGTCGATCCAGCGACGACCGTCCTCATCCCATAGCTCGGCATTCTCGGCACGCGCCACGAACTGCTCGGTGGGAGTAGCGGCACCCTTGGCGACAAAGCGCTTCTTGAGCTCATTCAAGTCGGCATTGGTGAACGTGTTGGTCATGATGAAATCCTTGTTGATACTCGGAATGAATGATGACTCGCTGGGCGGGGACAGGGTCAGAGCCCGCCTACGCAGACGTACTTGAGCTCGGTGAACTCCTCGAGGCCGTGATGCGACCCCTCACGACCCAGGCCGGACTCCTTGACACCACCGAAGGGGGCAAGCTCGGTAGAGATCAATCCTTCGTTGACCCCGACCATGCCGTATTCCAGTCCCTCCATGACCCGCCAGATACGGCGGTAGTCACGCGTGTAGAAGTAAGCCGCCAGGCCGAAGGGGGTATCATTGGCCATGGCAATCGCCTCCCGGTCATCGTGGAAGCGGAACACCGGCGCCAGGGGACCAAAGGTTTCCTCGGTCGCGACACGCATCTCGGGCGTGACATCGGCAATCACCGTCGGCGCGTAGAAGCTGTGTCCGAGGGAGTGAGGCTGACCGCCGCACAGCAGGCGCCCTCCCCTGGCCACGGCGTCATCCACATGACGCTGCACCTTGTCGACGGCCGCCTGGTTGATCAGCGGACCGACCACGGTGTCCTGCTCCCGTCCATCCCCCACCGGCAGTGCCGCGACACGCTCCGCCAACGCCTCGACAAAGGCCTCGTAGATGCCATCCTGAACCAGAAAACGGTTGGTACAGACACAGGTCTGGCCGGCGTTTCGATACTTGGAGGCAATCGCTCCCGTCATGGCAGCATCGAGATCGGCGTCATCGAAGACGATAAAGGGCGCGTTGCCCCCCAGCTCCATGGAAGCCTTCTTGACGGTATCGGCACACTGGGCCAGCAACTTCTTGCCGACGGGCGTGGATCCGGTAAAGGAAATCTTGCGCACCCTGGGGTCGGTGGTCAGCACCTCCCCGACGGCGGCCGGCGATGCGGCGGTCACCACGTTGATCACCCCTTCGGGCATTCCCGACTGGCGGGCCAGCCTGGCGAGTGCCAGGGCCGTCAAGGGCGTCGCCTCGGCCGGCTTGATGACAACCGTGCAGCCCGCGGCAATGGCTGGTGCGCACTTGCGCGTGATCATGGCCATGGGGAAGTTCCAGGGCGTGATGGCGGCCACGACGCCTATGGGCTCGCGCAGCACCAATAGACGCTTGTCGGCGGCATGGGAAGGAAGCGTTTCCCCTGCCATCCGCTTGGCTTCTTCGGCGAAGAACTCGACAAAACTGGCGCCGTAAGTCACCTCGCCACGCGACTCGCTCAACGGCTTGCCCTGTTCCAGGGTCATCAGCTCGGCAAGCGCCTCGGCATGCTCATTAATACGCTCGAACCAGGCTCGCAGAATGGCCGAGCGCTGCTTGACGGGGGTTGCTTTCCAGCCAGCACTCGCCGCATCGGCGGCAGCCACCGCGGCACGAGTCTCCTCGGCACCCAGGTCGGCCACCCGGGCCATCGTCTCTCCTGTTGCCGGGTTGGTCACGTCAAAGTGGCTCGAGCCGGTGCACCAGCTCTCTCCGACCAGAGCGGCGGCAGTGCCGTCGGTCAGCAGCGAGTCGATCAGCGTCATGGGTATGTCCTTGTCTTCATTATCCAGGGGCAAGCTATCAGCTCTCGGTGCTGCAACCTATGGACCAATCAGCATGCAGAATGGACCAATCTGGCAGGCCCGAGGCATAATCCGGCCAATCCCCCTCATGGAAGCTGCTGCGACATGTCCAGTGCCGTCTCACTCGCCACCTTGATCGAGCATTACAAGCTGCAGCCGGAACGGCTTGGCAAGAGCGTGCGGGTCGAACAGGCAATGCGCCTGGCCATTCTTCATGACTGGCCCGAAGGGAGTCGGCTGCCGCCGCATCGCATACTTTGCCGCCGCCTGGGCGTGGCACGCGATACCCTGGCACAGGCAATGCGTCGCCTGCTCGAAGAGGGATATATCATCACCGGACAGGGCCAGGGCACCTGGACCCGACACCCGCCAACCTTGTACCAGCTCCCCCGGCCGGGCACGGCACCTCTTTCCTCTCGCGCCGCCGAGATACTTCGAACGCCCAGCGCCAGCAGCATACAGAGCGGCGCCTTCATGCCCGGCATCCCCGATATCACTCAGTTCCCCATGGCCAAGTGGCGTGAGCTGTATGCAAGCGTCACCGTACCGCGCAATGCGCTGCTGCTATCCTATTCCGGGGGCGGTTACGGACCACTGAAGCGGGCCATCCGCGACTTCCTCTGGCGCTGGCGGCGGCTGGTCTGCGATACCGAACAGATCATCATTACCGACGGCACCCATAACGGCATCGAGCTATGTGCCCTGGGCCTGACCGATGTCGGGGATCGCGTATTGATGGAGTCTCCCTGCTACTGGGGAGCCCGTAATGTCTTCACGGCCACGGGAGCAACGGTGGAGCGGCTGGCCTGGACTCCCGAAACGGGACACGCACAGCGACAGTCATCCGCACCCGTGCAGCTGGCCTACTTTACCGGGTCCCATCATTATCCCTTGAGTGTCGCGACCTCCCGCCCGCACCGCCAGGCGCTGTGCGATGCCGTACAGCCCCGCTATATCCTGGAGGATGACTACGAGTTCAGCGGAGAAGACGGTACCGGTCTGATGTTCAATGGCCGTTCGGGCCATCATCTGCTGGTAGGGTCCTTTTCCAAACTGATGTTTCCCGGCCTCAGGCTCGGCTATCTGGTCGTTCCACACGGCATGGTTGATTCGCTCAACCGACTGCGTAGCGAAGTATTTCGCGAGGGCAGACTGCTGGACCAGGCCGCGCTTGCACAGTTTCTCGCCGAGGGGGAACTGGACACCTGGTACCGTCGCATACAACGTGACTACCTCGCTCGCCAGCAGGTCATGCACGATCAACTGGCACGGGTACCCGGCATCATCGATATCTCCCCTCCCAGCCGCTCGATCAGCCTTTGCGTACAGTTTTCACCAAGGGTCGACGACCGGCGCATCGCTCGCAAGCTGCTGCAGTCCCATCTTGTTACCCGTCCCCTGAGTCCTGTCTGCGCGGAAGATGACCCACGCAGTGGACTGATTCTGGGTATCGGCATGCTTTCAGGCCGTACGCTGGTCGCAGAAGCCGAGCGCCTGCGGCATATTCTGACCCGCCTGCTCGAAGTCGCTGCCACTTCCTGAGGACCTCCTGCGCAACGGGGTCAGATTAACGACCACACTGGCCCCCTCCCCTCATACCCGGACATTCAAGACTGTCCGACAGCGACAGTGTTGAGGACTGATTCAACGCCAATATCGGGCTGTCATTCCAGGAAAGTCGACCCAATAAATAATTAGCAAGATAAAAATATCCACCACCAAAGTATCACCGGAATATAGAAATTTTTATGGAATGGATATTTTCCATGTGCTTAACTCACCCTTGAGTTATCGCCTTGGCATCACGCCAGAGGCCTACCAATTACAAACTCCAACTGCATCGCAGAGAGGCTCCATGAAACGTTCAACTTTCGTCAAAGGCACTCTGATCACTTCGGTTGCTGCTTCCTTGCTGGTCAGCCAGCTGACCTACTCCGACACCGTACGACTGAGAATGCACACCTTCTACGGCACGGAAATGGATGAAATAGCTGCCGATCTCCGCGAGCGTGTCAAGGAGTCCAGCGATGGCTCACTGCGCATTCAATTCTTCCGCGGCGGCGAGCTGGTTGACAGCAGCCAGTTCGTCAATGCGGTCTCACGTGGCACCATTGATATCGCACATGGCGTGGGTAGCTACTGGCCCGGACAGGTCAGTATCGGCACCATTGAGGCCGGTCTTCCCGGTGCCTGGGTGAGCACGGATGAGGCGCGCGATGTGTTCACCGATCAGGGACTCGATGAGCTGATTGCCGAGGCCTATGAAGAGCAGGGCGTCAAGCTGATTGGCCGCGGTTACGGCAGCGATTATGGCTTGCTGACCAGTGAGCCGGTCAGCAGCCTGGAAGACCTGAAGAGCATGCGCATTCGCGCAACCAGCTCGATCGCCACCGTGCTGGAAAAGTTTGATATCCCCACCACCTTCCTGCCCGCAGAAGAACTTTATGTTGGCCTTTCCACGGGCGTGATCGATGGCGCTGTCTACGGCGGCCCCGTCGAATATGAACAACTCAAGCTGAACGAGGTTGCGAAATACTACACCGATATCAATCTGCTGAATCCGGGCTGGATCGAGACAGCCCTGATCAATCCCAGCACCTGGGAGAAAATGTCTGAAGAACAACAGCAGATAATCACGACCGAGATTGACCGCTATCTCGAAGACATTCACCAGTGGCTCGAGGAAGGCAACCAGAAAATCATCGATGAAGGCGCACTCTTCGAGTTTGCCACCCTGCCCGCGGAAGACTCCCGCAAGCTCGCGGAGGCGGCTCTTCCCATCTGGGAAGAAGAAGCCGAGAAGTCGGAGCGTAACGCCCAGGCTGTCGAGATCCTGATCAACAACGCCACCCAACAAGGACGTCTGAGTGAGTAAGTTCACCCGTTACCTGAGGGTGCAGGATGGCCTTTCCGACTGGGTCGGAAGGGCCGTTTCCTGGCTGACGCTGGGTATCATCGGGGTGCTTCTCTACGAAGTCGTGGCACGTTATGTGCTCAATTCCCCCACTATCTGGGGGCATGAGCTTTCGACCATGTTCTTCGGAGCACTGAGTATCCTGGCGGGAAGCTACACCCTTCGCCATCAAGGCCACGTCCGCAGCGATGTCATCTACCGCCTGCTACCCGGGCGAGCCCAGGCATTCTGCGACCTGGTCGTCTACATCCTCGCACTGGTGGTTCTAGCCATAGTGCTGCGCATGGCGATCGACTTCGCCTACGAGTCATGGCGCATGGATGAATACTCCAACCGCAGCGTGTGGCAGCCAGTTCTATGGCCCATCAAGGCCACCATCCCTGTGGCCGTCCTGTTCATGATGCTGCAGTGCCTGGCGGAATTGGTACGTGCAGCATTGAGGCTGGCCGGCGTCGACCACGATGATCCGCGTGAGGATCGTGATGACGCCGATCAATAGAAGGCTCATCCAGTGGCATTTCACATCTCAATGACGCCTCCGCGCGCATCACAACAAGGGCTTTCTCATGGCTGAACTCGAGCCCCTGACAATTACTGCCATCATGTTCCTTTCCATGCTGGTGCTGATGGCAATGGGAGCCCCTCTGGCTCTGGCGCTGATGATTTCCGGCATGGGCAGCGCCTACATGATGTTTGGCCCCGGCGGGCTGGACCTGCTGCTGGCTTCTGCCTACAGCGCCATGGACAACTTCCTGCTTGTCTCCCTGCCCCTGTTCATCTTCATGGGGCTGGTGCTGGAACGCTCAGGCATCACGGATGACCTCTTCGGCATGATCCACAAGCTGATGGGGGGCACTCCCGGCGGCCTCGGCGTCGGCACGATACTGATCTGTGCGTTGATTGCCGCCATGGCGGGGGTTTCCGGTGCCGCCACCGTGAGTCTTGGCATCATTGCACTCCCGGCCATGCTCAAGCGCGGTTATCACAAGCGTCTCGTCACCGGCACCATCATGGCGGGGGGGGCGCTGGGCTTCCTGATACCCCCGAGCGTATTGATGATCGTGTATGCCTTCCTGGCACGCGAGTCGGTAGGCAAGCTGTTCGCGGCCGGCCTGATGCCGGGCCTGATGCTGGCGGGCATCTACATGGTCTATACCCTGATTCGCTGCCGCTTCAACCCGGAGCTGGGCCCGGCCACTCCTCCGGAAGAACGCTATACGGCCAAGGAAAAGCTCCAGTCACTACGTCATATCATCGCACCGGGCCTGCTGGTGGTCACGGTACTCGGCTGCATCATCGGCGGCATCACCTCTCCCTCTGAGGCTTCGGCCGTAGGCGCCGCCGGTGCCCTGCTGCTCGCCGCCCTGCGCGGCAAGCTCAGCTGGGGGCTGATGCGCTACGTGATGCTCAGCACGACCAAGATCACCGGCATGCTGCTCTGGATCGCCATTGCGGCGGTCTTCTTCAGCCGTATTTACATGGGGCTGGGTGCCGGCATGATGATCAGCGACTTGATCAGCGACTTTTCCCTTGGCCCCTATACCGTGCTCATCTTCATGCTGCTCAGTTTCTTTCTGCTCGGCATGTTCCTGGATGACTTCGCCATCCTGTTCATCACGGTACCGTTGTATATACCCATCGTGCGTGACCTGGGGTTCGATACCACCTGGTTCGCCATTCTTTTCATTCTCAGCATGCAGTCCGCCTATCTGACCCCTCCCTTCGGGTACAACCTCTTCTACATGCGCTCGGTGGCACCGAAGTCCATCACGATAGTGGACATCTATCGCTCGGCACTGCCCTTCGTGGGACTGCAGATTCTAGGCCTGGCCCTGATCGTCGCCTTCCCGGGCATCGCCCTGTGGCTACCCGGCCTTCTCTTCTGACCTGGCCAGCCCTGGGGGCCACCCGGCCCCCAGGGCGCTCTTCCGGCCACCTTCGCGCGTTACCACCAAAGCAGCATGCATACGACACTGGAAAAAGCGTTATCGAGCCGCCATAGTGTGTGTGTCGCAACCGCCCAATGGAGCATCATGAGCACGGCACGTCAGTCCCGATCCGCGGAAACCCTGGACCCTCCGCGAAGCAGCCCTGACCTCGACGTCAGGGACCTGGAACACCGTACACGCCTCATGCGCATCGTGACCCGGCTGATCGCCGTGTCGGATCTCGGAAGCCGCGAGATCGCCCGCCGCGCGGGACTGCCGATGCAGAAGATCAGCGACCTCCTGGCGGGGAAGCTGGAGCACCTCTCCATCGATGAACTGCGTCTCGTCTATCGCACCATCGATCAGCAGGAGAGCACTCACTAGGCCGCCCGGCCATCATGTGAGGCCGACGTCCTGCCAGACAGCGAACGCCCTGCCCCAGGCAGGGCGTTTTTTTATGCTTGTTCGTTGGAAACAAAGTCTCGCCAAATCATCAGCTTACTCAATGATTAAGGGAAGATTAAGAGCATGCTAACAAAGTCTTGATCGACATCAAGCCGGCCTGCCTGGGTCGAAGGTAACCTCCCGGTATCAGTTCTACCTCTTCAATGTGCGGAAGATCCCGCCCTACCCAGGCCACCGGAGGCGCCATGGACCCTATTCGCCGCTCCCTTCTCGGCCAGCTGGCCCGCTTGAGCGCAGGTGCCGCCCTGATACCGCTCTCCAGCGTCGCCAGCGCCGGCATCAACGATCAGCCGCCGCGCCGCGAAGGCGACCCCGACAAGCGCTACGGCATGCTGATCGACCTGCGCCAGTGCATCGGCTGCCAGGCTTGCACCGTCTCGTGCCATATCGAGAACGACGCCCCGCTGGGCAACTTCCGAACCGTGGTGTCGCAGTTTGAAGTCGAGGAACAGCACAGCGGTGACGTCGCGACCTTCATGCTGCCGCGGCTGTGCAACCACTGCGAGAACCCGCCCTGCGTGCCGGTCTGCCCGGTGCAGGCCACCTACCAGCGCCAGGACGGCATCGTGGTGGTCGACAGCGACCGCTGCGTGGGCTGCGCCTACTGCGTCAACGCCTGCCCCTACGATGCCCGCTTCATCAACGAGAAGACCCAGACCGCCGACAAGTGCACCTTCTGCGCCCACCGCCTGGAGGCCGGCCTGCTGCCGGCCTGCGTGGAATCCTGCGTGGGCGGCGCACGCATCATCGGCGACATGCGCGACCCGGACAGCGAGATCAGCCGCCTGATCGACAAGCATCGCGACGAGCTGATGGTACTGCAGCCGGAAAAGAACACCCTGCCCCAGGTCTTCTACCTGGGCATGGACGAGCGCTTCACCACTCGCCCCCAGGCCGAGGCGGGCATCTGGGACGTGCTGGGCATGGAAGGCAAGGAGGTGGGTTATGAGTTTGGTCACTGAGGTCGTCGTGCCACGCTACGGCATCGCCTGGTACCCCTGGGCGGTGCAGTACTTCTTCCTGATCGCCCTGTCCTATTCGACCCTGTGGCTGGCGGCACCGGGGCTGGTCCTGGGCAAGCCGGCCTGGATGACCACCGCCCGCATCGCCCTGCTGGCCTGCGTTTCCACCACCCTGGTGGCCCCCGTTGCCCTGCTGGCCGACCTGCACCAGCCGCTGCGCTTCTGGCATTTCTACGCCCACCCGACCCCCTGGTCGTGGATGTCGCTGGGCAGCTTCCTGCTGCCGCTCTATCTGGGCGCCGTGGTGCTGCTGGCCTGGCTGGCCTGGCGGCCGGCGCTCAAGGCGCGCAGCCGCCAGGACGATGGCGTGTTCTCCCGCGTGGCCGGCTGGATCGCCTGGGGCGACTGGCAGGCGCCGCGCGCGGTACTGGCGCTGATCGGCGCCGGTGCGCTCGCCCTCTCGCTGGGCATCATGGTCTACACCGGCTTCGAAGTGGCCATCGTCAAGGGGCGCCCGCTGTGGAATACCAACTGGCTGCCGCCGATGTTCGTCGCTACCGGCGTGATCGGTGCCTGCGGCCTGGTGCTGGTGCTCAACCGCATTTCCACCCTGCGCAGCGCCGACACCAACCGCCAGATGCTGGCGGTACTGGTCGGCGCCTGCGTGGTCACCGGCTTCATCGCCCTGACCTGGTTCCTCGACGGCATCAACGCCGTCTCGGGCTCGGTGGCGGCCGCACTGGATTCGGTCAGCCAGAGCGCCGCCTGGCGCGGCACCGCCATCGAAGGCGGCATCGCCGGCATACTGCTGGCCGTGCTGGCCTTCGTCATGCGCCGCTCGGCGGCGCGCCGCAAGACCATGGGCTGGGTTCTCGGCCTGCTCGCCCTGCACGTCGCCTGGATGTTCCGCTGGGTGGTGCTGATGAACGTCCAGACCGTGGCCCGCAACAGTGCCGGCTTCCACGACTATCACGTCGCCTTCGGGTCCTACGGCCTGCTCGGCATCATCGGCATCTTCGGCCTGTGGCTGACCGCCGTGCTGCTGATCGACCTCTTCGTACCCTGGCGCGAGGCCTCCAGCGATCCCCACGCGGAGCCCGTCATCGCCGCCCCCGACGCCTCCTCAACTTCCGCCTCATCCGAAGGAGCCCCCAGCCATGGATAAGTCACGCCGTCGTCTGCTCAAGGGTGCCGCCGCCGCCGGCGGTGCCGCCACCTTCGCGGCGGGCTACTCCGGCCCGCTGGTCAAGATGGCCAAGGGTGTCTCCGGCAGCGCCGGGGAAAAGCCCGGCCATCGCACCTACGGCAACGCCCTGGCGCCTGAGTACCGGGTCGATCTGAACAGCGGCGAGCTGACGCCAAACCCCGATCAGCGCACCGCCTTTACCGTCTGCTACGGCTGCACCACCAAGTGCGGCGTGCGGGTGCGCGTCGACAACGAGAGCGACGAAGTACTGCGCACCATCGGTAACCCCTATCATCCGCTCTCCTCCGACCCGCATCTGCCGATGCGCACCCCGGTGGTCGAGGCGCTGAAAAGCGTCAGCGCCTATCAGGAACAGGGCCTGGCCGGGCGCTCCACCGCCTGCGCCCGGGGCAACGCCATGATCGCCCAGATCACCAGTCCCCACCGCGTCACCGACTGCCTCAAGCGCGTCGGCGGCCGTGGCGAGCGGCGCTGGGAGCGTATCTCCTTCGAACGCCTGATCGAGGAAGTCTGCGAGGGCGGTGACCTGTTCGGCGAGGGCCAGGTCGACGGCCTGCGCGCCATCCACAACCACGACGAGCCGGTCGATCCGGACAACCCCGAGTACGGCCCCAGGGCCAACCAGCTGCTGATGATGGAGGCCACCGATTACGGCCGCTCGGCGCTGCTCAAGCGCTTCGGCTTCAACGCCTTCGGCACCCGCAACTACGGCCACCACGGCTCCTACTGCGGCCTGGCGTTCCGCATGGGCTCCGGCGCGGTCATGGACGACATGGCCGGCTACGCCCACGTCAAGCCGGACTACACCAACGCCAGGTTCGCGCTGTTCATCGGCACCGCGCCGAGCCAGGCGGGCAACCCCTTCAAGCGCCAGGGCCGGCTGCTGGCCGAGGCACGCTCCACCGGCAGCCTGGACTACATCGTCGTCGATCCAGGCCTCAACGCCGCGGCCTCCCACGCCGCCGGCGAGCGCAGCCGCTGGGTGCCGATTCGCCCGGCCAGCGATACCGCCTTCGCCATGGCCATGATCCAGTGGCTGATCGCGCACGAGGCCTACGCCGCCGACTACCTGGCCATTCCCAGCCCTCGGGCCGCCGAGGCCGCCGACGAGAACGGCCACACCAACGCCACCCACCTGGTGATCGAGAACGCGGACCATCCGCGCCGCGGCCACTTCCTGCGCCTGTCCGACCTGGGCCGGGCCGAGGCGGACAGCGACGCCGACGACCTGCTGGTGGTGGACACCGACGGCGAGCTCAAACCCAGCGCCGAGGTCGCCAAGGCGACGCTGTTCGTCGAGCGTGACATCGAAGGCCCGGTGGGCAGCCTTCGGGTCAAGAGCAGCCTGACCAAGCTGCGCGACTCCGCCAACGAGTACAGCCTGGAGGAGTACGCCGAGCAGTGTGGCATCGAGGCTCGCCTCATTCGGCGCATCGCCGAGCGTTTCGCCGCCTATGGCCGCGAGGCCGTGGTCGACACCCACGGCGGCATGATGTCGGCCACCGGCTTCTACGGCGCCTATGGCCTGCTGATGCTCAACCTGCTGGCGGGCAGCTTCAACCGCCAGGGCGGCGCCGCCCTGGGCGGCGGCAAGTTCAACGGCACCGGCAGCGGCCCGCGCTACGACCTGTCGGGCTTCCCCGGCAAGCGCGGCCCCCAGGGCGTGTTCGTGTCGCGCACGCGCTTCGCCTACGAGGATACCTCGGAGTACCGCCGCAAGGTGGATGCCGGCGAGAACCCCTACCCGGCCAAGGCACCCTGGCGCTCCCTGGCACCCCCCATCCTTACCGAGCAGCTGTCCTCGGCGCTGGACGGCTACCCCTACCCGATCAAGGCGGTGATCGGCTGCATGGCCAACCCCCTCTACGGCCAGGCCGGACTTGAAACCACCATCGGCGAAAAGCTCAAGGATCCCGGCAACCTGGGGCTTTACGTGGCCATCGACGGCTTCATCAACGAGACCAACCGCTATGCCGACTACATCGTGCCGGACTCGGTGATGTACGAGGTATGGGGCTTTACCGGCGCCTGGAGCGGTACCCTGACGAAGATGACCACCGCCTGCTGGCCCATCGTCGAGCCCCGCCAGCAGAAGACCGCCGAGGGCGAACCGGTGAGCATGGAGGCCTTCTTCATCGCCGCCGCCAAGCGGCTGGGGCTGCCCGGCTTCGGCGACGAGGCCATTCCCGGCGCCGACGGCAGGCTCCATCCGCTCAACCGCGCCGAGGACTTCTTCCTGCGCGCGGCGGCCAATATCGCCCACCAGGGCGAACCGCTGCCCGCGGCGAGCGACAGCGATATTCGGCACGGCGGCATCGAGCCGCTGCTCGGCAAGCTCGAGCGTACCCTGCCGGAGAGCGAGCGCGGCCCGGTGGCCTATCTCTATGCCCGGGGCGGGCGCTTCGAGGAACACGACGCCGCCTACGCCGCGGACAAGAAGCTCGGCCATGCCTGGTCGCGGCCACTGTGTGTCTACAACCCCCGGGTCGGCACCGCCTTCGACAGCCAGACCGGCGAGCGCCTGGCCGGCACGCCCCGCCTGCAGCAGGCCCGGATGTCCGATGGGCGCCTCATGCGTGAGGTCTACCCCGAGGACGAATGGCCACTGCTGGCGTTCTCCTACAAGTCCAACGTCATGAACTCCTACGCCATCGGCCTGGAGCGGCTGCGCATGATCAAGCCCTACAACCCGGTGCTGCTGCATACCCAGGACGCGGCTCGTCATGGCATCCAGCATGGCGACACCGTGCGCATCGAAAGCCCCGGCAACACGGTCACCGCCCTGGCGCTGGTCAGCGACGGCGTGATGCAGGGGGCCCTGGGCATCGAGCACAGCTTCGGTCACACCGAGCTGGGCGCCAGCCAGCACATCGTCGACGGCGAGGCCTTCTCCGGCAATGACTGGGTCGGGGCCGGCATCAACATCAACGACCTGGGGTTCGCCGACCCCACTCGCGAGGTCGCCGGCACCTGGCTTGAGGGCGTCAGCGGCGCCTCCGTGCGTCAGGGCCTGCCGATTCGCATCTCCCGCGTCGACGCCTGACCGACACGTCGCCACTGCACCAGACAACGCGTGTCGGGAAACCGGCACGCGTTTTTGCTTTAAACTGTGCCCGCGCCAATACCCACCAACCCAGAGCGACCCTGACCATGCAGCCACCGCAGCAACCGGTCCTGCGCGATATTGTCCTCGTCGGCGGCGGGCACACCCATGTCGGTGTGCTGAAGCGCTTCGCCATGAATCCCGAGCCGGGCGTCAGGCTGACCCTGATCTGCCGAGACACCCATACCCCCTACTCGGGCATGCTGCCGGGCTACATCGCCGGACACTATTCCTACGACGAGGTGCATATCGACCTGCGCCGGCTGGCGGAGCATGCCGGGGCACGCTTCTTTCGCGACGAGGCCGTGGGCATCGACCACGAGGCCCGCCGCGTGCTCTGTCGCTCGCGCCCCTCGGTGCCCTATGACTGGATGTCGATCAATATCGGCTCGACCCCCCATGTGGAGGCGGTCAGCGGCGCCGGCGAGCATGCCATCCCGGTCAAGCCGATTCACCGCTTCAACGATCGCTGGCAATCCCTGCTCCACCGCCTCGAGGCACACCCGGGACGGACCCGCGTCGCGGTGGTGGGCGGCGGTGCCGGCGGCGTCGAGCTGCTGCTGGCCATGCAGTACCGGTTAAGCAGGGAGCTGACCGCCCGGGGACGCGACCCGGACGAGCTCTCCTTCTCGCTTTTCACCCGTGGCGAGAAGCTCCTGGCGACCCACAACCCCCGGGTACGCGCCCGCTTCCAGCGGATCCTGGCCCGGCGAGGCGTCGAGGTTCATACCGCCATCGAGGTCGTGGACGTCGAGGCGCAGCGCCTGCAGACCGCGGACGGCACCTGGCACCCCGCCGACGAGATCGTCTGGGTCACCAACGCCGGCGGCGCCCCCTGGCTGCGCGATACGCGGCTGAGCCTCGACGACGCCGGCTTTATCGAAGTCGGCGATACCCTGCAGACACCATCGGACCCGCGGATCTTCGCCGCTGGCGATATCGCTCATCAGCTCGGCTTCCCCCGCGAGAAGGCCGGCGTCTTCGCCGTGCGTCAGGGGCGACCGCTGGCCGACAACCTGCGTGCCGCCGTGACCGGGCGCCCCCTGACGCCCTACCGCCCCCAGGCCAAGTGGCTGGCGCTGATCACCACCGGCGGCCCCCATGCCGTGGCCTCCCGGGGCTGGCTCTGCCTGGCCGGCGACTGGGTATGGCGCTGGAAGGACTGGATCGATCGGGGCTTCATGGCGAAGTTCAACGACTTGCCGGCCATGGAAGAACCCTCGGGCGGGGCTGCGAAGAGCAGTCGGGTGGTGCTGAATGAAGAGGAAAACACCCAGGCGGCCTCGGCGCTTGCCATGCGCTGCGGGGGCTGTGGGGCCAAGGTGGGTGCATCGGTGCTTTCCAGGGCCCTGGCGACTCTCGACCCGGTGGCCCGCGAGGAGGTGAAGGTCGGCCTGCATGCCCCGGACGACGCCGCCGTGGTACGCGTCCCGCCGGGCAAGGACATGGTGCACAGCATCGATTTCTTCCGCGCCTTCATCGATGACCCCTATGTCTTCGGCAAGATCGCCGCCAACCACGCCCTGGGCGATATCTTCGCCATGGGTGCCGAGGCCCAGACCGCCACCGCCGTGGCCACGGTGCCCCAGGGGCTCGAGGCCAAGGTGGAGGATACCGTTCACCAGATGATGTGCGGCGCCGTGGAGGTCCTCGACGCGGCGGGCTGCGCCCTGGTCGGCGGGCATACCGGCGAAGGCGGCGAGCTGGCCCTGGGGTTTGCCGTCAATGGGCTGATCGATGCCGACCCCGACAGCGACTCGGGGCCCCTCACCAAGGGTGGCCTGCGTCCCGGTCAGGCGTTGATCCTGACCAAGCCCATCGGTACCGGCACCCTGTTCGCCGCCCACGCCCGCCTCCAGGCCCGGGGTCGCTGGATCGATGCCGCCCTGGCGAGCATGTGCCAGTCCAGCCGCCAGGCGGCAGACTGCCTGCGCGAGCACGGCGCCACCGCCTGCACCGACCTCACCGGCTTCGGCCTGCTGGGGCACCTGGTCGAGATGACGCGCCCCGCGGGCGTGGATGCCGAGATCGACCTGGCGGCCCTGCCGCTGCTCGAGGGTGCCGAGGAGACCGTGGCGGCCGGCATCCTGAGCTCTCTGCAGCCGGCCAACGTGCGCCTGCGCCGGGCCATCCACGACCCGGCCCGATGGCACGGACACCCCCGTTATCCGCTGCTCTTCGATCCCCAGACCGCCGGCGGCCTGCTGGCCGGCGTGCCTGCCGAACGCGCCGAGGACTGCCTGGCGGCCCTGCAGGCCCTGGGCTACGCGCAAGCCGCCCTGGTCGGCCGGGTCATTGCCCCCGGCGAGGCGCTGGAGCCCATTCACCTCAAGGATTGATCTCGGCGGGGCTCGATGTCGCGCGGGGCGGGGCCGGGGCAGTCGTAATGTCCCCGGCTTTTTGACAAAATTGGCTCGGCTCACTCCTCTTCCTGCCTCGCCCATCACCGCAAGGAACACCTCATGCCGCAACGCCTCTCCTTCGTCTTGTCGGTGGCATTGCCGCTGCTGCTTGCCGCCCCGCTGGCCGCGGCGGACCCCTTCGTGTTTACCGCCATCCCCGACGAGGACGAGACACGCCTGCAGCAGCGCTTCCAGAAGGTCGCCGATTATCTCGCCGACGAACTGGAGGTCGAGGTGCGCTTCGTGCCGGTGAAATCCTATGCCGCGGCGGTCACCGCCTTTCGCAACGACCAGGTGCAGCTGGCCTGGTTCGGCGGCCTCTCCGGCGTTCAGGCCCGCGAGCGCGTGCCCGGCTCCAGGGCACTGGCCCAGGGCGTCGAGGACGCCGAGTTCCGGACCTACTTCATCGCCCACGAAAGCACCGGCCTGGATGAGGACACGGGGCTGGTCGACGCCATGCGCGACATGACCTTCACCTTCGGCTCCAAGGGCTCCACATCCGGCCGCCTGATGCCCGAGCACTACCTGCGCGAGGCCTTCGGCGAGGCACCCGAAGCGGTCTTCTCCCGCGTGGGCTTCAGCGGCAACCACAGCCGCACCGCCTCGCTGGTCGCCTCCGGGGCCTATCAGCTGGGGGCGCTCAACTACACCGTGTGGGAGAACGAGCTCGAGGCCGGCAATATCGACCTCGACGGCGTCGAAGTGGTCTGGAAGACCCCGACCTATCCGGACTACCAGTGGACGATCCGCGGCGGCATCGACGAGCGCTTCGGCGAAGGCTTCGCCGACCGCGTCCAGCAGGCGTTGCTCGATATGGACGACCCGGACCTGCTCGAGAGCTTCCCGCGCTCCGGCTTCATTCCGGTGGACAACGACGACTACGAGGTCATCCGCCAGGTCGGCCAGCAGCTCGACATCCTCGACTGATGACCTCGCTCGCCCTCACGGACCTGGTAGCCGATTACGGCGGAGAACGCGTGATCGGCCCGCTCGACCTGACGCTGGCCCACGGCGAACGCGTCTCCCTGGTCGGCAAAAGCGGCGCCGGAAAGTCCACGCTGCTGGGCGTCATGCAGCAGCGCTGGCGGCATCTCGGTGCCGCCCTGATGCCCCAGCAGCTGGGCCTGGTGCCCTCGCTGAGCGTATTCCACAACGTCTATATGGGCGGGCTCGCCAGGCATTCTACCTGGTACAACCTGGTCACCCTGGCGCGCCCCTTCCGCCGCGATATCGACGCCATCACGCCCCTGCTCGAACGCTTCGATATCGCCGACAAGTGCTGGGCCCCGGTCGGCGAGCTCTCCGGCGGCCAGAGCCAACGCGTCGCGGCGGCTCGTGCGATTCACCAGCGCGGCGGCTTTCTGCTTGCCGACGAGCCGATATCGGCCCTCGATGGCCCGCTGGCCGAGCGGGTGCTGACCGCGCTGGGCGAGGCCTATCCCACCTCAGTGCTGGCGATGCATGACGTGGAGCTGGCCCTGCGCTTCACCGACCGCGTCGTGGGCATCGCCGACGGCAGGATCGCCCTGGACGAGGCCACCCACAGGCTGAACGCCCGGGACCTTCTGGAACTGTACTGATCATGAGGCATTCGGCAACCGTACGCACCAGCCTGGGCTTCGTTGCGCTGGCCCTCGTCTGCCTCCTCATGGCCGACTTCCAGATCAGCGCCCACGACCCCTGGGCGGAGCTGGGGCGCCTCTTCCTGGGGGTGACACGGCCGAGCTTCTCGGCCATGGACTATCTCGGCGAGGCGGTCGTGCGCACCCTGGCCTTCGCCTTCGTCGGGGTGGGCCTGGGGGCCGCGGCAGGCCTGATGCTGGCCCTGGTGTTCCGGCATCGCGCGGTGCGTACCACCTGCGCCTTTATCCGCGCCATTCACGAGCTGTTCTGGGCGTTGATCTTCCTGCAGTTCTTCGGCCTGCATCCGCTGACCGGGGTGCTGGCCATCGCCATTCCCTATGCCGGCATCTTCGCCAAGGTCTATGCGGAGATCCTCGACGAGAGCGATCCACAGCCGTCGACGGTGGTCCCCCATGGCGCCGGCGTGGTCTCGGCGCTTGCCTACACCCGCTTCAGCCAGGCCTGGCCACACCTGGCCAGCTACACCGCCTATCGACTAGAGTGCGGCCTGCGCTCCAGCGCCGTACTGGGCTTCGTGGGGATGCCCACCCTGGGCTTCTACCTGGAGTCCTCGTTCGCCCAGGGCCAGTACGCCACGGTAGGGGCACTACTGCTGCTCTTCTACGCGCTGATCGCCACCCTCAAGCTCTGGGCCCGCCCGCGCCTGCTGCCGCTCTACCTGCTGGCCGCCCCCTTCCTGCTCGGCGACGGCCTGCCGATACGCTGGCAGAGCGTCTCGCGGTTCTTTACCGAGGATATCGTTCCCGAGCCACTGCGCCAGGGTGAGGGGGTCGCCGGCCTCGTCCCCTGGCTGGGCGATATACTGGCCAACGACGCCCTGCCGGGCCTCTGGAATACCCTGCTGCTGACCCAGATCGCCCTGGTGGCGACCGGCCTGCTGGCGCTCATGCTGTACCCGCTGGTCTCGCAGCACTTCACGGGGCGCCACGCCACCGGCCGACTGCGAGGCGCCCTCGGCCACGGCGTGCTGGTCATCCTGCGCTCGACCCCGGAATACCTGCTGGCCTTTATCCTGCTGCAGCTGTGGGGCCCCTCGATGCTGCCGGCGGTGGTGGCGCTGGCCATTCACAATGGCGGCATCATCGGTCACCTGGTAGGCCAGCGCAGCAACCAGATCACGCTGCGCCCGGATGCGCCGCGGGGCATCGAACGCTACGCCTTCGAGCTGACCCCACGGCTCTATGGCCCCTTCCTGGCCCTGCTGTTCTACCGCTGGGAAATCATCATGCGCGAGACCGCCATCCTCGGCATCCTCGGCATCGCTACCCTGGGTTTTTATGTCGACAGCGCCATTCAGGAGATCCGCTTCGATCGGGCGATGATCCTGATCCTGATCACCGCCCTGCTCAACATCGGCGTGGATGTCCTGGCTCGCCGCCTGCGCAACCGGCTGCGCCTGCGGCATACCGCCAGCTGCGAGCCCTGACGGCCCGGGGTTATTCCGGAAGGTCGGTCAACGCCCCGGTGCTCGCCGAGCTGACCAGCCGGGCGTACTTGGCGAGCACGCCCCGGGTGTAGCGCGGCTCAGGCCGGCGCCAGGCGGCCCGGCGGCTCTCCAGCTGTTCAACGGTGAGGGCGACGTCGATGGTGTCGGCCTCGGCATCGATGGTGATCCGGTCGCCATCCTCCACCAGCGCCAGGGGTCCGCCATCGAACGCCTCGGGGGTCACGTGGCCCACCACGAAGCCGTGGCTGCCGCCGGAGAAGCGCCCGTCGGTAATCAGGGCCACCTCGCTGCCGAGCCCCCGGCCCATGATCGCCGACGTGGGCGTCAGCATTTCACGCATGCCGGGCCCGCCCCGCGGCCCCTCGTAGCGGATCACCACCACGTCGCCGGCCACCACGATGCCATCATTGATGCCTGCTTGGGCCTCCTCCTCGGAGTTGAATACCCGCGCCGTGCCGGAGAAGCGCGTGCCCTCCTTGCCGGTGATCTTGGCCACCGCACCTTCCGGCGCCAGGTTGCCGTGGAGGATACGCAGGTGGCTCTCGGCCTTGATGGGCTGGTCCAGCGCCGCGATGATCCGCTGATCATCCGGATAGGGGGACACGCCGGCCAGGTTCTCTGCCAATGTCTTGCCGGTGACCGTCAGGCAGTCACCGTGCAGGAGCCCCGCCTCGAGCAGGATCTTCATCAGCGGCTGGATGCCGCCGATCGCCACCAGCTCGCTCATCATGTAGTGGCCGCTGGGGCGCAGGTCGGCAACGACCGGCACACGCTTGCCGATCTCGGTGAAGTCGGCAAGCGACAGCTCGACGCCGATGGTGCGCGCCATGGCGATCAGGTGCAGCACCGCGTTGGTGGAGCCGCCCAGGGCGATCACCACGCTGATGGCGTTCTCGAAGGCCTGGCGGGTCATGATGTCCGACGGCTTGATGCCCTGCTCGAGAAGCTCGAGCACCGCGGCGCCCGCCGCCTCGCAGTCATCACGCTTGTCGTTGGACACGGCATTCTGGGCCGAACTGCCCGGCAGGCTCATGCCCAGGGCCTCGATGGCCGAGGCCATGGTATTGGCGGTGTACATGCCGCCGCAGGAGCCGGGCCCGGGAATCGCCGTCTCCTCGATCTGCTTGAGTTCGATCAGGTCGATATCCCCGCGGCTATGGGCCCCCATGGCCTCGAATACCGAGACGATATCGGTGTGGCCCTTGCCCGGCAGAATGGTGCCGCCATAGACGAACACGCTGGGCCGGTCGAGGCGCGCCAGTCCCATCAGACAGCCCGGCATGTTCTTGTCGCAGCCACCGATGGCCACCAGGCCATCGAAGCCCTCGCAGCCGGCGACCGTCTCGATGGAATCGGCAATCACCTCCCTCGACACCAGCGAATACTTCATGCCCTCGGTGCCGTTGGCGATGCCATCGGAGATGGTGATGGTATTGAAGATCACTCCCTTGCCACCGGCGGCATCGGCGCCATCGCTGGCGTGGCGTGCCAGCTCGTCGATATGGCTGTTGCAGGGGGTGAGGTTGCTCCAGGTGGAGGCGATGCCCACCTGGGGCTTGACGAAGTCCTCGTCCTGGAAGCCCACCGCACGCAGCATGGCACGGCTCGCGGCCTTGCCGGGGCCATCCACCACCTGGGCGGAATGGCGGCGTCGGGTATCTTTCGGTGTATCGGACATGGCGGGTCTCCTCTGAAGATGGGGTGACCCCAGAGAGTGGACCTCAATCCCCATGGCTGTCCATATTGCCGGTCGAGAACACGGCTTCTGTGCCGTCCGCGCTGACGGCAAACGGCAAGCCCTCACGAAAGAGCCAAGCGTCCGGTCGCCACGACGCGATCACCGGACCGACCCGCGTCGAGGCAACCAGCGCCTTCAGAAACGATGCCCACGGGGGGCCATGACGGCCTATCGCCGGATCGACGCTACTGCGGCGCCTCTTCGGCCTCCGCGGCGATCTCCTGCAGCGCACTTACCAGTGTTTCGGGTTCCTGAGCCCCGGAAATCAGATACTTGTCGTTGATGATATATGCCGGCACGGACGAGACACCCGCCTGTTGGTAGCTGGCCTCATCCTGGCGCACGGCATCGGCGTACTGCCCGGACGCCAGCACCTCTCTGGCGCCGCCTGAATCGAGCCCCACGGCTTCAACGCAGCGGAGAAGAACCTCATGCTCCGAGACGTTTTCCGCCCTGCCGAAATAGGCCTCGAACAGCGCCTTTTTCATGGCGGTAGCCTCGCCCTGCTCATCGGCCCACTTGACCAGCCGATGGGCATCGAAGGTGTTGCAGGAGCGTCGCTCCTGGATCTTGGCGAAGTTGATGCCGAGATCCTGTGCGATGGTCATCATCTGACTCTGGTTCGCGCGCATCTCGTCCTCGCTGCGCCCATACTTGCGGGCCAGCGCCGGCAGGATCGGCTCTCCCTCCCCGCTCTGCTCAGGGTTCAGCTCGAAGGCGTGCCAGCGGATCGTGAACGCAAACTCTGACGCCAGCCGCTGCATGGCCAGCTCCAGGCGGGCATAGCCGATGGCACACCAGGGGCAGGCAATATCCGAAACGATATCGATGGCTATCTTTCTCATTTCCTCACCCAGCTCATATTGACCGGCACATTGGCATCCAGGAAAAGATTCATGACGGGGCATCGCCGCTCCACAGCTTCTCTCAGCTGCTGGAGGCGCTCCTCACTCTCATTGGTTGTCACCTGGACGTCAAAGTTCACCGAGTGAAAGTGGGGGGAGACCCCCTCTACGCCGCTCATTCCCTGCAGGTCGATGTCTCCACTGCTGGAAAATTCCGCGCCCTCATAGGCAAAGCCCTGCTCCTTCGCGATCAGCGAAATCATCACGGAGGTACAGCTGGTGAGTCCTGAGAGCACCAGTTCGACGGGATTTGGACCTTCGTCTGTGCCGCCCAGGTTTGCAGGCTCATCCACGATAAATGATTCGAATGAGCGGACGGACATCTCCGTCTTCATGCCACCTTTCCAAACGCCTTTTGACTCGACCTGAAGGATGGAGTTAGCCGCCATATCAGTTGTTTCCCGGTTGTGTTAGAGGCTTTTGCAAGCTTGTGCGAGCAATATATCAAACGCCCTCCTGCCACACACGACCTCGGGATAGTGCAAATTCTCACTTGGTTATAATGAAGACTGCCACGCGCCTGGGGTGCGGAGCCTACTTCTCCCGCGGCACCCGTCCCATCAGATAGAACTCCTCGTTGGGTGGCGTGCCGGTCAGGGTGACCAGGCGGTTGGAGAGGCCGAAGAAGGCGGCAATGGCGCCGATGTCCCAGATATCGTCGCGGGTGAAGCCGGCCGACTCGAGGCACGCCTCCCACGCCTCGGTGAGCTCCCCCACCTCCAGGGCACAGTACATGGCGAAGTCGAGCATGGTGCGATGCCGCTCGCTGATCGGTGCGGTGCGATGGTTGATCGCCACCTGATCGGCCAGCAGCGGGTCCTTGCTGTAGATTCGCACCAGAGCGCCGTGGGCCACCACGCAGTAGAGACAGCGGTTACGGGCGCTGGTGGCCACCACGATCATCTCCTTCTCCGCCTTGGTCAGGGTATCGGACTCCCGCTCCATCAGGGCGTCGTGGTAGGCGAAGAAGGCGCGGAACTCCGCCGGGCGATGCGCCAGCATCAGGAAGACATTGGGTACGAAGCCGGCCTTCTCCTGCACCGCCAGGATGGCGTCGCGGATATCCTCGGGCAGGTCGTGGATCGACTCCGGGACGGGGAAACGGCTGATGGAAGTGGTCATGTTGGCTCCTGGGTTATGTTTGTTATCGCCGACCCAACATAACAGTTCGCGTCAACGTCAACACGTCTGCCAAGGTCGCATTCTCGGGCCACTCAGCCCCGACTCGCCCCCTATGCCGGCCGCGCCTCCTCGAAGAGTTCGGCCGGCATGGGATGGGCCAGCTCCCAGGTCATGGCGATGGGGCGATCCCCCTGATAGCCCCTGAGAGCCTTGGCTTGCCCCAGGAAGATAAATGGCGCTGTCTCGCCATCGATGCGCTTCGTCAGCCGAGCGAAGAAGAGGATGGTATAGCCCCTGTCCTCGAAGTGAAGGTAGTTCTGCCCCGTTGAACTGGCCTGACTGGTGTTCGACTGGCTCTCCCAATGCAGTAGCGTACGGCTGATCGGATAGTCGCGATAGCGCGTCGTGGGGGAAAAATCGCTATCGTCCTTCTGGAACGTCACCAGGTGAATATAGGCGCGGAGCTCTTTGGCATGAATCACCCCCACACCAGTCGCTCCCGACTTTTCCAAGCTTGATAAACCAAGTGACGCTTTGATCTCTGGCAAGCCATAGGCACCATGCAATAGCAGCTCACAGTCGAAAGGTAGCTCACTCAATCGCTGCAGCGGCACTTGCTGATGAACCCGCCGCCAGGCGGCGATCTCGGCGGCATCGGCCGCGATACTCGCGTTGGCGTGCCACTTTCGCAACGACTGCTCGAGGCTCTCTACGCCCACTAAGCCGCCCTTTCGACCCCATAGCAGATAGTGCAACGCCGTTTGTCGCGCGGTGTCATAGCGCCCCAGCGCTTCCTCGACGCCTTCGGGTTGACCAAGGGCCTCGATGGCCATGAGCAGCTCAGGATCGCTGCGCAGCGCGATACGCGGCAGCGCCTTACGCGCCTGATCGATATCCGGATCCTCGGGTTTCTCCCTTCGATCCGCCAACGCCTTCCACTCGGACCAGCTACGGCGCGATAGCACCTGAACCGGTGTCAATCCGGTCACCTCGAGAAAACGCCCGAAGGTGAGCGGCTGCCCTACCTCTTCCGACCAGGTACGCAGAGTCTCGGGAATAAACTGATTCAGATCGGCCAGCACCGAGCGGATTTTGCTAAGCACTCGGTCTCGTGCCACTCGCTCTAGTTGGATGTTGCAGCCGGGCGGCAGGCTGGGGAAGTCGGCTTCCACTTCTCGGTCCAGCCGCTGGCGCCGCCCCGAGAGCAGCGCCATGAACTTGGTGTCCAGGCGATAGCGACGATGGGTCTGTCCAACGAAGTCCAGAACGGTGAGGCATTCTTTACCCGGCGCATGGCGGAGCCCACGACCCAGCTGCTGCAGAAACACCGTCAGGCTATCGGTGGGACGCAGGAACATCACCAGGTTGATATCCGGAACATCGACCCCTTCGCTGAGCACATCCACAGTGAACAGAAAGGGCAGTGTGCCTTCACGGAACTCGTGCAGCCGCTCGGCGCGTATCTCGGCCGGCGTGCTACCCACAATCACGGCGGCTCGGTACGCTTCGCCCAGCCGGTTGAAGCACTCCGCCATATATTCGGCGTGGCGCACCCCGGCACAGAACCCCACTGCACGCACCCCCTGCAGGTCGGGCTGATAGCGCTCTAGAGCCTGCACAACGGTATCCACCCGCTGTTTGGCACGGAAATCATCGCCGGTCAGCAAATTCTCCAGCTGACGGGCATCATAGCGGCCGTTACGCCAGAGCGCGTCATCGCTGAGGTCGACGCTATCGCTGACCCCGAAGTAGTGAAAGGGACACAGCAGTTTCTCTTCCAGGGCCTCAGGGAGACGAATCTCCGCGGCGAAGCCGCCATCGAAATCGGGCAGGATGCTGCTGCCGTCCATTCGCTCAGGCGTCGCCGTCAGCCCCAACAGCACTCTAGGCTCAAGCGCCTCGAGGAGTCCCCGGTAGCTGCTGGCAGCCTCATGGTGGGCCTCGTCGATGACAACATAGTGGAAGTGGTCGACCCCCAGTGACCGCCACGGTCGCTGTCTATTCAGCATCTGCACCGAGGCAAATAAATGGCGATGTTCCGTCGGCACGTACCCGCCGACCCAGAGCTCACCGAAGTTCTGGTCGCGAAGTACGGTGCGATAGCAGGACTGGGCCTGTTCCAGTATCTCCTTGCGATGGGCAACAAATAGCAGAGGCACCTGGCGCCCCTCTCTCTCGCAGATCCGCCGATAATCCAGCGCCGATATCACCGTCTTGCCGGTGCCGGTGGCCGCGACCACCAGATTACGATACGAGCCGCGCTGGCGTGCGGCATCGAGTGCCTCAAGAATTCTGAGCTGAAAGGGCCGAGGGGTGATCTCGGCAAAGAATGCTGCCCCTCTTTGTGCACGCTCTTTATGCGCGGCGATCGCACGCCGGAACCGCGGAAAATCCGCCGGAGTATAGGGTTCGAACTCGTCGCTCTCCCAATAGGCGGCAAACTCCGCCTCGAAGCGCTCCAGAATGTGTGCCATATCCTGAGCGGTGACCTTAACGGTCCACTCAAGCCCCTGAGTCATCGCCGAGTGGGACATGTTCGCGGAACCGATATAGGCGGTGGAATACCCGCTCTCGCGGCGAAAATGGTAGGCCTTGGCGTGCAGTCGCGTGCCACCGGTATCGTAAGAGACGCGGACGGTGATATTGGACTGCTGGGCCAGCCACTCTAGCGCCGTTGGATCACTGGCCCCCATATAGCTGGTGGAGATCAGGCGAACCGGAATGTTGCGGTCGGCCAGGCGCTCGAAGGCGGGCATCAACAGCCTTAGCCCCGACCACTTGATAAACGACACCAGGATATCGACGCCATCGGCGGTGGCCATTTCGGCGCGAAGCTCATGCTCCAAGGGCGGATCATGACCCAGGCCCGTCAACAACGTGCTGGTCGCCAAGGGCGTAGCCGGCCGGGGCAGGCGCTGGGCTCCCTGCCCCAGCTCGCTAAGCACCGGCCTATCCGTCTCCAGCAATTTCTTTCGCGCCAAATAATCGAGGCCATCGGTTGCCGAAATCAGCTCGATAAGGCGATTGAGCAATGGAAGGCGATGGTCGTCATCGACGATTCGCAAGGCTTGATGGAGCAGCCGGCCGAGAAACTGGGCGTAGGCGTGGGGGGCCGTCTCGTCGTCGAGTTTTCGCAACACGGGCTTGAGATCAGGCTGCGCCTTTAGCTGCTCCTTGAGTTCTTCATCGAGAAGCCGTTCATAGAGCCCTTCCGATAGCCGTTCCATGGTGTTCCTTTCCCTGCCCTGTCGACGCCACCCAGGGTAGCAGCAACAGGCCGCGGCGGGGCATCACGGCAACCCTTTCAGCATGCCAAACCATGACGATGCTCGCGCCCAGCCCCGCCCTGAACGCAAGCGGCCCCGCCTCTTGCGAGACGGGGCCGCCATTCACAGCGCCGAAAGGATCAGCTCATGGAGATGGTGCTGTTGATGCCGCTGGAAATGTTCTCGGGCTCGAACCAGCGGGCGGTGACGGTCTTGGTCTGGGTCCAGAAGGCGATGGCCTGCTTGCCGTTGGGGCCCAGGTCACCCAGCTTGGAGGCACGCGAGCCGGTGAAGCTGAAGTAGGCGACCGGCACCGGGATCGGCACGTTGATGCCGATCTGGCCGACATCGATGTCGGTCTCGAAGCGGCGCGCTACCCAGCCGGAGTTGGTAAAGATCGAGGTGCCGTTGCCGTTGGGGTTGGCGTTGATGAACTCGATCGCCTCTTCCAGGGTCTCGACGCTGAGGACGCAGAGCACCGGGCCGAAGACCTCTTCACGATAGATGGTCATCTCCGGGGTCACGTCGGCAAACAGGGTCGGGCCCACAAAGTTGCCGTCCGGGTAGCCATCTACCGTGTAGCCACGGCCATCGACCAGCATCTTGGCGCCTTCCTTCTCGCCGGCGGTAATCAGCCGTTCGACGCGCTCCTTGGCCTGGGGTGACACCAGCGGGCCGAGGTCGGCGTCGGTCTGGGTACCGGGGCCCACCTTCATGTTACGGGCCCCCTCGACGATGTCATCCAGCCACTCGCGGGCCTCGCCCACCAGCACCACCACCGAGTTGGCCATGCAACGCTGGCCGGCGGCGCCGAAGGCGGAACCCAGCAGGTTGTTGATCGCCTGGCTGCGGTTGGCATCCGGCATCACGACGCAGTGGTTCTTGGCGCCCATCATCGACTGCATGCGCTTGCCGGCGGCGGCGGCGCGGTTATACAGCAGCGAGCCCACGTGGCTGGAGCCGATAAAGGAGAGCGCCTTGATGTCCTGGTGGTCGGCGATCTGGTTGGCCACGTCCGGGCCACCGTGAACCACGTTGAGCACGCCAGCCGGCACGCCCGCCTCATGGGCCAGCTCGACAAGGCGCATGGAGGAACTGGGATCCTGCTCGGAGGGCTTGAGCACGAAGGTGTTACCGGTGGCGATGGCCAGCGGGAACATGAAGCAGGGCAGCATGATCGGGAAGTTGAAGGCCGTGATGCCGGCGCCAACGCCCAGTGGCTGATGCATGGAATACACATCCACATCCGTCGCCACGTTCTCGGCCAGCTCGCCCATCTGCAGGGAGGTGATCGAGCAGGCATGCTCTACCACTTCCAGGCCACGCCCCACTTCGCCGGCCGCGTCGGGCAGGGTCTTGCCGTGCTCCTCGGTGATCAGCGCCGCGATCTCATCGGTGTTCTCGCGGATCAGCGCCTGCAGCTTGAGCATGATGCGCATGCGCTTGCCGAGAGGTACCTTGCGCCAGGTCTTGAAGGCCTCCTTGGCGCTGGCCACGGCACGCTCCACTTCCTCGGCGGTACAGAACGGTACCCGAGCCACCACTTCCTGGGTAGCCGGATTGACCACATCGCGCCACTCCTGACTAGCGGACTGGATGGGCTGGCCGTCGATATACATGGGAATTTCGCGGACTGACATGGGCATGCTCCTCTCGATTATCGCTATCGGCATATTGCAGGGTTGTCGTTATGAACCGTTTCTGCAGTTGCTGCCGTCTTTCGCCCTTAGACTTTGTGTGTATATAAACACGCAAGATGATGGATACGAGTCTATCCAGAGGTCGCATGGCATGACAACGGGTACTCGGGCACATTGCTTGTGCATTAATGCACAGGAAAATTGCTCAGCGAGGAGCCGTCATGCTCGACTGGCACGATATCCAGATTTTTCTCGAGGTCGCCCGCAGCCAGCGGCTTACCGATGCCGCCCGTCGCCTGGGACTGGACCACTCCACCCTGTCGAGGCGCACTCGGCGCTTCGAGCAGAAGCTCAACACCCAGCTCTTCGAGCGTAGCACCCATGGCTACCACCTCACCCAGGCCGGACAGCAGCTGCGCGCCCATGCCGAGGAAATGGCCCGCCACGCCTTCGAGGCCGGCGAAGGCCTGACCGACAAGAACCACCAGATCAGCGGCCAGATCCGCCTGGGGGTGACCGAGGGCTTCAGCACCTGGGTGATCGCACCGCTTCTCTCGGCCTTCTGCGAGCGACATCCGGGCGTCACCCTGGACCTGCTCGCCCTGCCCCGGGTGGTGAACCTGAGCCGCCATGAAGCCGACCTCGCGATCACCGTGGAACGCCCGGTCAGCCCGGGCCTGGTGGTCTCCCGGCTATGTGACTATCGCCTGCGGCTGTATGGCAGCGACGGCTACCTGGCCCGCCATGGCACGCCGGAGCGCCTCGCCGAGCTGGGCACCCATCGCCTGGTGGGATATGTCGACGACCTGATCTTCAGCGAGCAGCTCAGCTATCTGGAGCCGCTGCTCGAGCCCTCGGCGGCCGGCCAGCCGCCCCACTTCGCCATGCGCAGTACCAGCGTGACCACACAACACGCGGCCTGCCTCTACGGGGCGGGGCTCGCCATCCTGCCCTGCTTCATGGCCAGCACCTCACCGACCCTGTGCAACGTGCTGGAGCACGATATCGCGATCGACCGCCAGTTCTGGATCACCGCCCGCCAGGAGCAGCGCCAGCTGGCCAGGGTGCGGCTGCTATGGGACTTCCTGCGTGAGGCGCTGGAAGACAACCGTGCCTTCCTGATGGGTGAAGCGAAGGAGATGGTGATGCCCGAGGCCGCCCCCGCCGACGGCTAGCGCGGCATGCCAGGCATGGCCCCCATCATGAAGATTGGCTATCGGCTCGGTCGGCAATCTCGCTTGGAGCTAATTGACTGACAGGGAGTAACTTGAGAACCACCCAAGGGGACAAGGCAAGCCAGGCAAAAGAGAGCATTACCGTCGAAAATTGACCTGCCTCGCCGCTCCACGAACGCCGACACCCATGCAGGGGTGGCAATACCTCAGCGCGGAACAAGATAGGGAAGAGCCATATGGACAACCAGCAGCATGCAGGCAAGTGTCCGGTCATGCACGGCGGAAACACCGCCACGGGCCGCGACAACATGGAATGGTGGCCGGAAGCCCTCAATCTGGACATCCTGCACCAGCATGATCGCAAGACCGATCCCATGGGGGCAGACTTCGATTATCGCCAGGAGGTCCGCAAGCTCGACTTCGCGGCGCTGAAGCGAGACATGCATGCCCTGATGACCGACAGCCAGGCGTGGTGGCCGGCCGACTGGGGCCACTATGGCGGCCTGTTTATCCGCATGTCCTGGCACGCGGCCGGCACCTATCGCATCGCCGACGGCCGTGGCGGCGGCGGCACGGGCAACCAGCGCTTCGCCCCGCTCAACTCCTGGCCCGACAACGTCAGCCTGGACAAGGCACGGCGCCTCTTGTGGCCTATCAAGAAGAAGTACGGCAACCGGATCAGCTGGGCCGACCTGATCATTCTCGCCGGCACCATGGCCTACGAGAACATGGGGCTGCCCTCCTTCGGCTTTTCCCTCGGCCGCGAAGACATCTGGCACCCGGAGAAAGACATCTACTGGGGCAACGAGAAGGAGTGGCTGGCGCCTTCCGATGGGCGCTACGGCAGCGTCGACGAGCCCGACACCATGGAAAACCCGCTGGCGGCGGTACAGATGGGCCTGATCTATGTGAATCCGGAGGGCGTCAACGGAGAGCCGGACCCGCTCAAGACGGCCGAGCACATGCGCGAGACCTTCGCTCGCATGGCCATGGACGACGAGGAGACCGCGGCACTGACCGCCGGCGGCCATACGGTCGGCAAGACCCACGGCAACGGCAATGCCGCCGCCCTGGGTGCCGAGCCCGAGGCCACCGATGTCGAATCGCAGGGCATGGGCTGGAGCAATCCCGACATGCAGGGCAAGGCCGCCAATGCCGTCTCATCCGGCCTGGAGGGTGCCTGGACCACCCACCCGACCCGGTTCGACATGGGCTTCTTCGACATGCTGTTCGGTCACGAGTGGGAGCTGAAGAAGAGCCCCGCGGGTGCCTGGCAGTGGGAGCCGGTGGACATCAAGGAGGAGGACAGGCCGGTCGACGCCAGCGACCCCTCCCGGCGCCACAACCCGATGATGACCGACGCGGACATGGCACTGAAGCTGGACCCGGCCTACCGCGCCATCTGCGAGACGTTCATGGCGGACCCGGAATACTTCAAGGCATGCTTCGCCCGGGCCTGGTTCAAGCTGACCCACCGGGACATGGGGCCGAAGAGTCGCTATATCGGCCCGGACGTACCGCCCGAGGATCTGATCTGGCAGGACCCGATTCCCGCCGGCAGCACCGACTACAGCGTCGAGGCCGCCAAGCAGAGGATCGCCGAGAGTGGGCTCTCCATCGGCGAGATGGTCAGCACCGCCTGGGACAGCGCCCGCACCTTCCGCGGCTCCGACATGCGGGGCGGCGCCAACGGTGCCCGCCTTCGCCTGGCGCCGCAGAAAGACTGGGAAGGCAACGAGCCGCAGCGTCTGGCCAGGGTGCTCGAGGCCTACGAGAGGATCAGCACCGAGACCGGGGCCAGCCTCGCCGACCTGATCGTGCTGGGTGGCGGACTGGGCATCGAACAGGCCGCCAAGGCCGCCGGCCACGACGTCCTGGTGCCCTTCCTTCCGGGCCGTGGCGATGCCAGCGCCGAGATGACCGACACGGCGTCCTTCGAACCGCTGGAGCCGCTGGCCGATGGCTTTCGCAACTGGCAGAAGAAGAACTACACGGTCAAGCCGGAAGAGCTGCTGCTCGACCGCGCCCAGCTGATGGGTCTGACCGCCCCGGAGATGACCGTGTTGATCGGCGGCATGCGCATGCTGGACACCAACCACGGTGGCACCAGGCTCGGCGTGCTCACCGACCGTGAAGGCCAGTTGACCAATGACTTCTTCATCAACCTGACCGACATGGACAACGCCTGGAAAGCCGCGGACAACGACGCCTACGAGATCCGTGACCGCCAGAGCGGCCGGGTGAAGTGGACCGCCAGCCGCATCGACCTGGTATTCGGCTCCAACTCCATCCTGCGCAGCTACGCCGAGGTCTACGCCCAGGACGACAACGAGGCGAAGTTCGTCGAGGACTTCATCAAGGCCTGGACCAAGGTCATGAACGCCGACCGCTTCGACCTGGGGCAACGCCAGCCGTGATCACGCCCCGCGCCGGGCGCTTCGCCCGGCTCGCCGGATGAGCGAGACAGAAAGAACAGAGACGCCCGGGGCTTGATCGAGCCCCGGGCGTCTCGTTTCGGCTTGAAGCCAACGGCGGTTCAGGTCCCGCAGAAGGTTCGCAGCACCCGTTCGGTGGGCGGGGCCGGCCGGCTGTGCTCCTCCCGGCCGGGCTGCTCGACAAGAGGCTCGGCCAGCACCTCGCGTAGCGTCTCGAACGGACCGAAGTCATCATGTTCGGCGGCGGCGGCAATCGCCCGCTCCACCTGGTGGTTGCGCGGGATATAGAGCGGGTTGACGGCATTCATGCGGACCACAATCTCACCGATGGCCTCGGTCCCTTCCCGCTCCAGGCGCTGCCGCCAGCGCGGCAGCCAGGCCGCCAGGCCGTCACTGGCCTCGAACAGATCGAACAGCGCGGGGGCATCCTCCTCCACCGCCTCACTCAGGCGGCGAAATGTCAGGGTGAAGTCGGCGCGGCCGGCCTGCATCGCCTCGAGCAGGGCCTCGACCAGCTCGCGATCGCCCTTCTCTTCCCGCTGCAGCCCCAGCTTGGCACGCATCACCGCCAGCCACTCGGCCTCATACCGGGGCTCATAGCGCTTGATCGCCTCGGTGGCCTTCGCGACTGCCGACTCTTGCTCATCATCGAGCAGCGGAAGCAGGGTCTCGGCGAAGCGCGCCAGGTTCCACTGGGCAATCCACGGCTGATTACGATAGGCATAGCGCCCCTGCTCATCGATGGAGCTGAACACCATGGTCGGCGAATAGTCTTCCATGAAGGCGCAGGGACCGTAGTCGATGGTCTCTCCGGCGATGCTGCAGTTGTCGGTATTCATCACCCCGTGGATAAAGCCGAGCCCCATCCACTTCGCCACCAGCGCCGCCTGGCGAGCGGCCACGGCCTCCAGCAGCCCCAGATAGCGCTCGCCCGCGCCCGGCTCGGTGGTCAGCAGGCCTGGATAGTGCCGCTCGATGGCCATATCGGCCAGGGTACGCACCGCCTCCACGTCATCCCGCGCGGCGAAATACTGAAAGGTGCCCACCCGCAGATGACTCGCCGCCACCCGAGTCAGCACGGCGCCCGGTTCCGGCACCCGGCGAAACACCCGCTCGCCGCTGGTGACGGCGGCAAGCGCCCGAGTGGTGGGCACGCCAAGCCGATGCATGGCCTCGCTGACCAGATACTCGCGCAGCACCGGGCCCAGCGGTGCGCGCCCGTCGGCACCGCGGGAGAAGGGCGTCATGCCGGCCCCCTTGAGCTGGATATCGCGCAACCGTCCCTCGCGGTCGACGACCTCGCCAAGCAGCACCGCCCGGCCATCGCCGAGGCGCGGGTTGAAATGCCCGAACTGGTGGCCGGCATAGGCCTGGGCGAGGGGCTCGGCGCCCTCGGGAACGCTGTTTCCGGAAAACCACTGGGCGGCGCGCGATTCATCGAAGCCATCGAGATCGAAGCCCAGGGCCTCGGCCAGCGGTCGATTGAAGGCCATCAGCCGTGGTTCGGACACCGGCACGGGATCGAAGCGCAGGTAAAAGCGTTCGGGCAGGCGCGCGTAGTGCAGAGTGAACTCGGGAAACATGGCAGCTCCAGTCTGGCCGGGAGGAAAGCGAGGGAATAATGCCCGAGTATAACGCTCGGACATTCCTCTATCGACCCAGCTCCTCCCGGCTGACCCAGCTCATTCTGGCTGGCGCCAGCTCTTCACGAATCAGCTCGGCCAGGCGCCGGGCCGGCTCGGTAGGACGCCGCGCGGCACGGTGCAGCGCCAGCTCCACGGCCGGCAACGCCGGCAGGCCGCTGGATTCGTCCAGGGCGCGCAGCTGAGGGCCGAGCATGCTGCGGGTGACTACCACGATGGCCAGCCCCGCCTGGACCAACGGCGCCAGCCCGGCCATGGACTGACTGGTATAGGCCACTCGCCAGTCGCGTCCGGCGGCGGCCAGTGCATCCTCTGCCGACTCACGAAAGAGATCCGCGCCGGGCGAATAGAGTGCCAGCGGCAAGGGGTCGGAGAGTGGCGGCTGACGCTCCAGCCCTACCGCCCAGGTCAGCGGTTCACGGCGGATGACCTCGCCGCCCGGCGAGCGGCGTTGACGAGTGACCAGCGCCAGGTCGAGCTCATCGGCGCGTACCCGCTCCATCAGTTCGGCACTGACGCCACAGATGACCTGCAGGCCGACATCCGGGTACAGCTGATGAAACCAGGAGAACACCGCCGTCAGCAACGGCGCATAGTCCTCGGGAATACCCAGATTGAGCTCTCCGGTAATGCGTCGCGCACGCATATCGGCCAGCACCTCGTCGTTGAGCGCCAGCAACCGCCGGGCATGCTCCAGCAGCCGCTCGCCCTCGGCGGTAAAACGGATACGTCGCCCCTGCCGCTCGTGAAGCGACACCTCAAGCACCGCTTCCAGGCGCGATAGCTGCATGCTCACGGTCGATTGAGTAAAGGCCAGGCGCCGTGCGGCAGCGGTGACGCTGCCGGTATCGGCCACCGCCACCAGGGTACGCAGCAAGGCGAGATCGAGAGTCGGTGCGCGCATTACTCATCAATCCTCTTGATGGTTATGATCAATTAAGATCGATATTGTGATGAGTATGGCACGGTTAGCATGGCGTCAGCATCCAGCCTGAATCCATCCATGCTTCACGGGAGGCCGCGACCATGCAGCTTCAGCGCCCACACCTCACACACTCTCCCTGGCTCGGCGGTAGCGCCGCGGCACTGGCGGTATTGCTGTGGGCGCTGGTACCTCTGATGGCCAATCAGGCCGGTGACCTTCCCCCGCTGCGCCTCTCGGCCCTCGCCCTGCTCGCCGGTGCGCTTGGCACCCTGCCCATGGCGCGCCGCCGCCGCTACAGGGATGCTCCCCTTCGCCCGGTGCAGGGCCTGATCGTCTACCTGGGCGTGCCATTGCTGACCGCCGGTGCGGTAGGGGCCTGCTTCGCCGCCTTCAACCGGGCCCCGGCCGAACAGGTGGCCCTGATTCTCTACACCTGGCCGGTGCTGTTCCTGCTGGTTAGCCAGTGGCGAGCCCTGGGACGCCTGCCGGGAAATTGCCTGATCGGCACCGCCCTGGCGTTCTCGGGTGCCGCCCTGCTGGTGGCACCGCAGGCCCTGGCCGGGGGCATTTCCGGCACCTGGAGCGGATATCTGCTGGCCGCGCTCGGGGCTCTCTGCTGGGCACTCTACTCCCTGGCAAACCAGGTGGCGGCCTGGCGCCTGGGGGAGCGCATGCCGCACCTGCTGCTGATCGCCAGCCTGCTGACCGGGGGCGCCAGCCTGGCCCTGGAAGGCACCATTGTCCTGCCTTCAAGAGACGCCCTGATGACCGTTATCGCCCTGGGACTCGGCCCCTACGGACTGGCGATGCTGGCCTGGGATCGCGCCATGCGCGACCCTCTCGCACATCGCGTCGGCAACCTGGCCCATGCCGTGCCGGTACTGGCCACGCTGTTTCTGGTACTGGCGGGAATCAGCATGCCGGACTGGCGGTTACCGGTGGCCGCATTACTGGTGGTAGCGGGCAGCTTGACCGCATCAGCGGAGCCGACTTCACGGCATGGAGCGGAACCCGAAGGCATTTTCGCTGCAGCTAAGCGCATTTGCCTTCTGATTCGCGACTGATTAGACATATCCCCTTCGGGTGAGTAGGGTATACGGCGCCCGGATCAGACAACAAACCGATAATCGATCCCTGACGGGCTCTGGCCTCAGCGCCCTGCCCAACCTGGTCTCGCCTTGATTGCAGGCCGGTTCGCCGTACCTTCGACTGACCGTCGATGACGCTATCGAAAGAGAAAGAGTCCATGTCGCTACACTACGCCGACAGGGGGCGATGCATGCCGCGCCGCCCGCCACCTGGTCTCCCCACTCTGGGGTAAGCCGTTCTCACGGCACCTTTGCCGTGCCGAGCCAACAGCACCGCAGCCGCGGCGTCATATCCTGCGCCGGCCTGCCTGGGCGCTCGCCATGCAGCACGGCCATCGGGTACCCCGTCTTTATCACTGCGTCCTGCATGTGGCGACAGCCGACATGCCCGAGACGTGTTTGTTCAATCAACCGAGGGACTGCCCTTGAACAGCGAAACGCTTTACCAGTTCTCGACTCTGACCGTCGTCTTGCTGCTGCTTGCCTTCTATGGCGGCACCTATCTGATGACGCTCGGCATCCGCAAGAAGAACGAGGATGCCGATGCCTTTATGGTCTCCAACCACCGCGTCGGCTTCGGCATGGGCGCGGCCAGCATGACCGCCACCTGGATCTGGGCGGCCTCGTTTTACGCCGCGGCCACTTCCGGCTATACCTACGGCGTATCCGGCCCCATCCACTACGGGCTCTGGGGTGCCTTGATGATCCTGTTCATCTACCCCTTCGGTCGGCGCTTCCGCAAGCTGGCCCCCAATGCCCATACCCTGGGTGAGCTGATCCACGCTCGCCACGGCTCCTCCAGCCAGCTGATCCTGGCGTTTTCCAACGTGCTCGGCAGCATCATCAGCCTGATGGTCAACTTTACCGCCGCCGGCGCGCTGGTTTCGGTACTTTCGCCGCTCTCCTTCCAGGCCGGGGTGATCATCTCCGGCGTCGGCGTGCTGTTCTATACCCTGTGGTCCGGGTTCCGCGCATCGGTGCTGACGGACTTCGCCCAGCTGGTGGCTCTCATGGCCATTGCCGTCGTGATCATTCCCGCGGTGTTCTTCGCCATGGGTGGCCCCAGCGAACTGGTCGCCGGCCTCGGCAACCTGACGGCGGAACAGGCCAACTTCTTCTCGTCCGAGGCCATCCTCAAGCAGGGCGCTCCCTTCTTCGTCGCCGTGCTGGCCTACGCCATCGGCAACCAGACCATCTCCCAGCGCCTGTTCGCGGTGAACGAGGACCACATCAAGCCGACCTTCCTCACCGCCACCATCGGCTACGGTGCAATCGTCATCGGCCTGGGCATGATCGGCCTGATGGCGCTGACTCTGGGCATCCAGCCGCTCAACGGCGACATGAACAACCTGATCCCGCAAATGGTATCCGGCTACCTGCCGCCGATCTTTATCGCACTGTTCTTCATCCTGGTGATCGGCTCGCTCTCCTCCACAGCCGACTCCGATCTCTCGGCACTGTCGGCCATCATGATGGCCGACGTCTACGGCAAGAACATCGCCCGCGGCAAGGCCGACCCCAAGCGCATGCTGCTGGTCGGTCGCCTGACCATGATCACCGCCACCGCCGCCGGCATCGTCTTCGCCAGCTTCTCGCTGGATATCCTGGTGATGCTGGTCTTCGTCGGCGCACTCTGGGGGGCCATTGTCTTCCCGGTGATCGCCAGCTGCTTCTGGAACCGGGTCACCAACCAGGCCTTTACCGTTTCGGTACTGGTGGCCATGGTGCTGTTCTGCATCGCACGCTTCGAACTGATCGATCTGGCCGGCCCCGGCGGGCTGTTCTTCGAGCTTCTGGCCAGCATCGGCGGCGGCGTGATCATCGGCCTGATGGTCTTCGGCTTCCTCGGCCGTGCCGCCGGCTTCATCGCCGGCATCCTGGCACTGATCGCCATGCTGGTCTTCGCCACCGACTTCCTGCGCGACTACACCGTGCTGCTGGCCTCGCTGACCGCCTACGGCACCAGCACCCTGGTATGCGTGGTGATGAGCCTGACCAGCCGTGAAGAGTTCGATTTCGATACCATTCGCGAGCGGGTGGGCGACTACGACGACACGCCGATCGAGGAGCCGGTGGCAACGCCCGGGGACACCCCGGTTACCGCCAACCTCGCCTCTCAGCGCTGAACTTCGCCCATCCATCATACGGGCGGCACCGGGAGTGCCGGTGCCGCCCCAGGAGACCGACCATGACGACGCTACTTGCCTTTTACGTATTGATCTGGCCCGCCATGACTCTGGGTGTGCTGGTCGTGATCTGCCGCGCCGTGATGCGCGATCGTCGCCAGGCGCGAGAGGAGAACCGCGAACTGGTCTGACGCTCAGGTGTTACCCCGGACGGCCCGGCGGGCATTGCCCGCCGGGCCGTCCTGTCTGTGGCAAGGGGTATCAAAACGGGTAGACTCCGGGGAGACGCCTTCGCACTGCCAGGGGACACCCATGAACCGTGACACCGTCGACTACTATCGCCCACCGGCGGCGGACGCCCTCGGCCTGATTCGCCTTCGCGCCAACGCCGACGGGATCACCGAGATCGATTTTGTCGATGAAGAGACCGAGCCCGTGCACCCCGGGCCGTTGACCGACCAGGCCCGCGAACAGCTGGCCGAATACTTCGCAGGCACTCGCCGCGATTTCGACCTGCCCTTGGCCCCCATGGGCACCGACTTCCAGCGCCGGGTATGGACCGCACTCGCGCACATTCCCTATGGCGAGACCCGCAACTACGCCGAACTCGCCGAACAGCTCGGCAGCAAGGGCGGCCAGCGCGCCGTGGGCGCCGCCAACGGCCGAAATCCCATCTCCATCGTGGTGCCCTGCCACCGGGTCATCGGCAGCGATGGCCGCATGACCGGCTACGCCGGCGGCATCGGCCGCAAGCGCTGGCTGCTCGCCTTCGAGGCGGGCGAGGTACCGATGCTGCTGTAGTAAAGCTGCTCAATGACAACAATTCAGGGAGCTGTAACCAGAATGAGCCACAACCTTTTCGAGACCTTTGCGCGCCGCATGCAAGAGCGTGGCGACGCCGACTTCATCACCACTCGCGAAGGACGCGGCTATTCATACACCGAAGCGCTCGCCATGAGTGCACGCCTGGCCGGCGCCCTGGTCGGGCTGGGCGTCGCCCCCGGTGACCGGGTCGCGGTGCAGGTCGACAAGAGTCCCGAGACGATTCTGCTCTACCTCGCCACCCTGCGCGTCGGTGCCGTCTATCTGCCGCTCAACACCGGCTACACCGGGGACGAGATCCGCTACTTTCTTTCCGACGCCGAGCCGGCGCTATTCGTCTGCCGGCCCGCGACGCTGACGGAATCAAGCGGCATTGCCGCCGACACCGGCTGTCCGTCGGTACAGACGCTGGGCACCGCTGCAGACGGTAGCCTGATGGAAGCGGCCACCGCAGCTATCCCGTGCGAGATGGTAGAACCCCGCGACGAGCACGATCTGGCTGCCATCCTCTATACCTCCGGCACTACTGGTCGCTCCAAGGGCGCCATGCTCACCCACCGCAACCTGGCCTCCAACGCCGCCACCCTGATGGAAGCCTGGCGCTTCAGCGAGTCCGACCGGCTGATTCACGCCCTGCCGATCTTCCATACTCATGGACTGTTCGTGGCCTGCAACGTCACCCTGATGGCGGGCGCCAGCATGCTCTTCCTGGCGAAGTTCGATGCCGACGTGATCGTCGAGGCGATGTCACACGGCACGGTGCTGATGGGCGTGCCCACCTTCTATACTCGCCTGGTGGCCGACCCGCGCCTGACTCCCGAGGTTACCGCCAGGATGCGGCTGTTCGTTTCCGGTTCAGCGCCGCTGACTGCCGAGACCCACCAGGCCTTCGAGGAGAAGACCGGCCATGCCATCCTCGAGCGCTACGGCATGACCGAGACCAACATGAATATCTCCAACCCCTACGATGGCACGCGCCGGGCCGGCACGGTGGGCCAGCCGCTACCGGGAGTGGAAATCCGTATCACCGACCGCGAGACCGGCCGGGAAGCGGCCGATGGCGAGATCGGTATCCTCCAGGTGCGGGGCCCCAACGTCTTCATCGGCTACTGGCGCATGCCCGAGAAGACGCGTGAAGAGCTACTGGATGACGGCTTCTTTATCACCGGCGACCTGGCCATGATCGACGAGCACGGCTACGTGCAGATCGTCGGCCGCGACAAGGATCTGGTGATCTCCGGCGGTTTCAACGTCTATCCCAAGGAGGTAGAAGAGGTGATCGACGAGTACTCGGGTGTGGCGGAATCGGCGGTAATCGGTCTGCCCCATCCTGACCTTGGCGAGGGCGTCACGGCTGTGGTGGTACCCCAGCCTGGAGCCAGGGTCGACGAGGCCGGAGTGCTCAATCACCTCGAGGGGCGGCTGGCCCGCTACAAGCAGCCAAAGCGAGTGTTCTTCATCGACAGTTTGCCGCGCAATACCATGGGCAAGGTGCAGAAGAACCAGCTGCGCCAGCAGTTCCAGGACACCTACCGCTGAGGGGCGACCATGCCGACCACGATCCGCTACTACTACACCCATATCTCGCCATGGAGCTACCTGGGCCACGCGAGCCTCGGCGAGATCACGGCCCGCCACTGCGCCACCGTGGACTACGTGCCAATCACCCTCGGGGCGATTTTCCCGCACACCGGCGGTCTGCCACTGGCCAAGCGCGCCCCGGAGCGCCAGGCCTACCGCATGGCCGAACTCAGGCGCTGGCCACAGCGGCTGGGCATTCCCCTCAACCGGGAACCGGCGCACTTCCCGACGGACGACCGTCCGGCGGCCCGACTGGCGCTGGCAGCCAAGGCGCGGGGGCATGACATCGCCGAGCTGTCGCTTGCACTTATGCGGGCCTGCTGGGCCGAGGAGCGTGACATCGCCGACCCTGCGACCCTGGGCGAGATCGCCGACGCCTGCGGACTGGACGGCTCCGCCCTGCTGGAGGCGGCCGCTGGCGAGGCGGGCCAGCGACGCCTGGACGAGGCCTGCCAGGCCGCCCTGAACGATGGCTGCTTCGGGGCGCCCTGGTACATGCTCGACGGTGAGCCCTTCTGGGGCCAGGACCGCCTGGAACTGCTCGAAGAGGCACTGGAGAAGCGATGATGACGCAACTGCCTGACGCCCTGGCCGATGTCAGGGCCCTGACCTTCGATGTCTTCGGTACCGTAGTAGATTGGCGTAGCAGCGTCATCCGCGAGGGCGAGGCACTGGGCAGCCGCCTGGGCCTCGCGGCGGACTGGGCGACCTTCGCCGACGCCTGGCGCGGCGGCTATGCGCCGTCCATGGACCGGGTTCGTCGCGGCGAGCTGCCCTGGACGCGCCTCGACAACCTGCACCGCATGACGCTGGATCGCCTGCTCGAGCAGTTCGGCCTCGCCGACGCTTTCGACGAGGCCCGGCGGGAACACTTCAACCGCGTCTGGCACCGTCTGGACCCCTGGCCGGACAGCGTCGCCGGGCTGGCCCGACTGCGCGAACGCTACGTGCTGGCCACCCTCTCCAACGGCAACGTCTCGCTGCTGGTCAACATGGCCAAGCGCGCCGGCCTTCCCTGGGACTGCGTGCTCTCGGCGGAACTCGCCGGTCACTACAAGCGCGACCCCGAGGTCTACCGCATGGCAGCCCGCCTGCTCGATCAGCCCCCCGAACGCATCCTGATGGTCGCCGCCCACCAGGACGACCTCCAGGCCGCCCACCGCGAGGGCTTTCGCACCGCCTTCGTCCGGCGCCCCCTGGAGCACGGCCCCGACGCCACTCCCGACCTCTCGGTGGATCCGGTCTTCGACCTGGTGGCCGACGACTTCCATGATCTGGCCGACCAACTCGGCCTGCCCGGGGGAACTCACCCTTGAAGGATGCCACCCACGAGCTTGAGTCAAACGCATGGCCTACGTAGCAATGGGCCTTCACCTAGCCGCTATATCGCGGCCTTGCACTGCGACTCCGGCTAGGACGGGGCGCTCATGGCACTGCCCGAGAACAGGCGGTAGATCTTGCCCGGGCTTAGCTCATGCTCCTCCAGCAGATAATCACTCATTCAAGGAACTCCATTATCGAACCAGCCTTTGTATGGTTCCCCATCCCGGAGTGCGCCCTGGCGATGTGCAACACATGTCGACGAGCGAGGTACCGATGCTGCTTTAATGCGGCAACGGTCCCTGGCGCCGGCGCGGATAGCCTGGGCGGTGATGTCTATTCGAAGCTGGTACAGACAGGCGCCTGCATCGCCGGCTCATGGACCACATCGAGGGTGACCGACGACTCGACGTGAATCAGCGCCTCACGCCACTGATGGTCGATGTTGATCGGGTCGCACTGACCCTCACTGCCGCCGCCGAAGTTGGAGTCGGCCCAGTAGTGAACGTCGTAGAGTCGCCCTTCCTCCAGCGCACCGGGGAACGTAAAGGAAAAGGCCGGCTCCTCGCTCGTCGAGACGCTGCCGGTATCACTGGCCACGACCTCGCCGGCGGTTACGTCATACAGCGCCACGTGGATGGTCTGGCCACCATGGGGCGAGATAAAGGAGCCATCACCGGTAAAGGTGAGATCGTGGCCTTCATTGGCCAGGGCAGATGCGGCCAGGACGGATGTGGACGCCAACAGCAGTGCCGCCGCCAGCGGGCGTGAAATGCTCCGGGTACCGGGAATCAAGCGCTTCATGACATACCTCCTTGGGGATCATTCGACTTCGCTCGGGGCCTGTCGGCCTTCCCTTTCAGCCTAGCCTACCCGGCACATCTATCGAACCCGGGCAGGCAGCCCCGCGCCATGGAGTATGGCACCATGGCAAGGCCCCCTCTGACCACCCGCGAAGGAACCGCACCATGCCCGTCCTCGAAGACTCCGCCCTGCAGCCCGGCTTCATGGTGATTCACGGTAACCGCCTGGAGTCGCTGCGCGGCCTGGCGGTCGAGTGGATGCGGCGCCATCCGCTGGGGCCGCTGGAGGACGAGACGATCCTGGTGCAGAGCAACGGCATCAGTCAGTGGCTGAAGCTGGCACTGGCCGAGGACCGACAGCATGGCGGTGCCGGTATCGCCGCGGCCCTGGACGTGACCCTGCCGGCACGCTTCCTGTGGCAGGCCTATCGTGCCGTTCTCTCTCAACGAGAAGGCGAAGAGCAGGTGCCGCAGGTCTCTCCCTTCGACAAGCCGCGCCTGGTGTGGCGACTGATGCGCCTGCTGCCCGCCCTGCTCGATTCACCGACCTTCGCTCCCCTGGCTCGCTTCCTGGAAGGCGACGACGACCTGCGCAAGCGCCACCAGCTGGCCGAGCGCCTGGCCGACCTCTTCGACCAGTACCAGGTCTACCGCGCCGATTGGCTCACCGCCTGGGCGACAGGTCATGACGTGATCCTGACGGCCCGCGGCGAGTCGCGCCCCCTGTCGGAGGAGCAGCGCTGGCAGGCCGAGCTGTGGCGCGCACTGCGAGACGACATCGGCCCCGAGGGGCTGGCCTCCAGCCGCGCGGCGGTGCATGAGCGCTTCCTCGAGGCGTGCCGCGGGCTCGACCCTCAGCCGACCCCGGAAAAAGCGCCCCCGGCAGGCCTGCCGCGACGGGTCGTGGTATTCGGCATCTCCTCGCTGCCCGCCCAGACCCTCGAGGCGCTGGCCGCCATGGCGCGGGTCAGCCAGGTCCTGCTCTGCGTGCACAACCCCTGCCGCCACTACTGGGCGGATATCATCGAGCACAAGGACCTGCTTCGCGCCGAACGCCGGCGCCAGCGCCGCCGCCCCGGCATGCCGGCGGACCTGGCCGACACCGAGCTGCACCTTCACGCCCAGCCGCTGCTCGCCGCCTGGGGCAAGCAGGGCCGGGACTACCTGCGCCTGCTGGATGAGTTCGACGAGGCCCAGGCCTACCGGAAGCTGTTCGAGGGCGAGGCGCTACGCATCGACCTCTTCGACTCGCCGCTGGATGGCGGAGAAGGCTCTCGAGGGAAGAGCACCGAGCCCGGCCTGCTTCGCCAGCTCCAGGACGATATCCTCGAGCTTCGCCCGCTCCAGGAAACCCGCGACACCTGGCCGGCGATAGACCCGGCCCGGGATGGCTCGCTGCGCTTCCAGGTGGCCCATAGCGCCCTGCGCGAGGTGGAGATCCTTCACGATCGGCTGCTCGCCGCCTTCAGCGAGGACCCGACTCTCAAGCCCCGCGATATCCTGGTGATGGTGCCCGATGTGGACCAGTACGCCGCCGCGGTGCAGGCGGTGTTCGGCCGCCTCGGCGTCGACGATCCTCGCCATATCCCCTTTACCCTCTCCGACCAGGCCAGCCGCCACCGCCTGCCGCTGTTGATCGCGCTCGAGTCGCTGCTGCGCCTGCCGGAGCTGCGCCTCTCGGTAAGCGACCTGCTCGACCTGCTGGAGGTGCCGGCGCTGCGGGCCCGCTTCGCCATCCCCGAGGGCGGCCTGCCCACCCTGCGCCGCTGGATCGAGGGCGCCGGCATCCGCTGGGGGCTCGACGCCCGCCAGCGCCAGAGCCTCGACCTGCCCGAGGGACTCACCGCCAACACCTGGGCCTTCGGCCTGCGCCGGCTGCTGCTGGGCTATGCGGTGGGCTCGGCCGCCGAGGGGCCCTGGCAGGGCGTGGAACCCTATGACGATATCGGCGGACTGGAGGCCTCCCTGGCCGGCCCGCTGATGGCGCTGGTCGACACCCTGGAGACCCAGTGGCGCATACTGGCCGAGCCCTGTGATGTGGCCACCTGGGGCGAGCGGTTGCGCGGCCTGCTGGAGGCCTGCTTCCTGGCCGACTCCGACCAGGACCTGATGGCGCTGACGCGGCTCGAGCAGGCCCTGGAAGTCTGGCAGGAGAGTGCCGAGGAGGCCGGGCTCACCGAGCCCCTGCCGCTATCCGTGGTGCGCGAGCACTGGCTTGCCCAGATAGACGAGACGAGCCTCTCCCAGCGCTTCCTGGCCGGGGCGGTGAATATCGCCACCCTGATGCCGATGCGCGCCATCCCCTTTCGCCATGTCTGCCTGCTGGGCATGAACGACGCCGACTATCCCCGGGTACAGCGCCCGCTGGACATCGACCTCATGGCTCAGGACTACCGGCCCGGCGACCGCTCCCGACGCGAGGACGACCGCTACCTCTTCCTGGAGGCGCTGCTCTCGGCCCGCGACCGGCTGAGCATCAGCTGGGTGGGGCGCAGCATCATCGACAACACCGAGCAGCCACCCTCGGTGCTGCTCAGCCAGCTGCGCGACCATATCGCCCGGGGCTGGCGGCTGGCCGGAAAGGAAGACGACAGCGAGGCACTGCTGGCCGCGCTGACCACCGAGCACCCGCTGCAGCCCTTCAGCATCGATTACTTCCGCGAAGGGTCGAGCCTTGCCACCTACGCCCACGAATGGCGCGAGCCGCATCGCCCCGACGCCGACTCCGCGAACGCCTCGCCCACGGGCACAACACCGCTGGCGCCGTTTCATCAGGAGAAACCGCTCACCCTGTCCCAGCTGGGCCACTTCCTCAAGGCCCCGGTAGCGGCCTTCTTCAACACGCGGCTCAGGGTCCACCTCGAAACGGAGGCCACCGAGTCCCTGGATAGCGAGCCCTTCATGCTGGATGGCCTCGGCCGCTGGCAACTACAGCAAGCCCTGATCGATGCGAGTCGAGCGGCGGTGGAGGCCGGCGAGCCCCATGAGCCCGCCATGCAGGCGACCCTGGAGCGCCTGGAACGCGAGGGACGCCTGGCCATGGGCGGCTTCGCCGAGCGCATGCGCGACGAGCTCGTCGAACCTATGGACAGCCTCTTCTCCGAGTATCGCCGGGTCCTCGAGGAGTGGCCCCACGCCCTGCAGGAGCCGCTGGACGTCTCTCTCGACCTGCGAGAGATACTGGGCGTCGACCTGGTGCTGGAGGACTGGCTGGGCGAGCTGCGCGTCAACGACGCCATGGAACGCTGCCGGGTGCTGCTGACCACCAGCAGCCTGGTCAGCAAGGGCAAGTATCACTGGAAGCACTGGCTCACCCCCTGGGTCGCCCATCTCGCCGGCCAGCTGGAAGGCCCCATGACCACGCGGCTGCTCTCCCGCGCCGGGGGCGGCACCCTGGCCCCGCTTCCCGCCGAGGAGGCCCGCGCACGGCTTGCGGACATTGCCACGGCCTGGCAACGCGGCATGGCCACCCCCCTGCCACTGGCCCGGGACACCGCCTTCACCTGGCTGGAGAAGGGCGGCACGCCCCAGGCCATGCAGCGCTGCCAGGCCGGCCAGACAAGCGACGAAGATAACAAGGCCTGGAACGCCCTCGACACCGCCTACTACGGCAGCGGCTTCAACAACGACCATGGCGAGCGCGGCCGCGACGCCTACCTGATGCGCCAGTGGCCAGCGCTGGAGCCCATGCTCCGCGCCGAGCCCTCTCCCGTGGGGTCAGACCCCTCGCTCATGGGGTCTGACCCCATGGGTTTTGCCGAGCTGGCCGAGGCGCTCTACGCCCCGCTGCTGCGCGCGGTCAGGAAACCGCAGGACAAACGCACCAAGGGAAGCAACGGGAAAGGCAAGGGAGGCAAGGCATGAACCCACAGGACCCGACACCCCCGACCCTGGACCCGATTCATCTGCCGCTCACCGGCAGCCGGTTGATCGAGGCCAGCGCCGGCACCGGCAAGACCTTCACCATCGCTCTGCTCTACGTGCGCCTGGTGCTGGGCCCTCGGGACGAGGCCGACGACGAGAGCTTTCCCCTCGCCCTCACCCCGCCGGAGATCCTGGTGGTAACCTTCACCAACGCCGCCACCCGGGAGCTGCGCGACCGCATCCGCGCCCGGCTGGTGGAAGCCGCCGAGGCGTTTCAAGCGGCACAGCCGGGGACAGTCTCCCATTTCAATGCCGCCTCCGGATCAGCTCCGTTCATGAAAGCTCCATCAAAAGACGAGGTCGGCGACCCTCTTCTGGCACTGCGCGACAGCTACCCCCGCGAGCGCTGGCCCGCCTGCGCCCGACGCCTGCAGCTGGCCGCCGAGTGGATGGACGAGGCCGCCGTCTCCACCATCCACTCCTGGTGCCACCGCATGCTGCGCGAGCACGCCTTCGAGAGCGGCAGCCTGTTCTCCCTGGAGATGAACCTCGACCAGTCGGAGCTCGAACTCGAAGTCGCCCGAGACTACTGGCGCAGCTTCTACTACGCCCTGGACGCTGAAGCCCTGTCGGTGATCACCCGCTATTGGGAGACCCCCGACGCCCTGGCCGCCGACGTGCGCCGCCTGCAGGGCGACGCCGACCTGCTGCCCGACGCCCCGGCCCCCGCCGGGGCACTGGCCGACATGCAGGCAGAGCGCAAGCGCGTGCTGGAAGACCTCAAGGCGCCCTGGCCCGCCTGGCTCGATGAGCTCGGCGACGCCCTGGAGGCCGCCGCGGCCGGCAAGGCCTTCGATCAGCGCAAGCTCAACAGCAAGAGTCGCGCCAGCTGGCTGGGTGCCCTGCGCGACTGGGCCAATGACCCCGAGCTCGACGTCCCCCGGCTGACCGATACCGCCTGGCAGCGCCTGACCCCGGCGGGCATCGCCGAGATCTGGAAGACGGGCGAGCCCCTGGACCACCCCGCCCTGCATGCCATCGCCGAGCTGCCGGACCGGCTCAAGGCCCTGCCCGATGCCCACGCCGACCTGCTGGCCCACGCCGTGCGCTGGATGAGCCGGCGCCGCCAGCGTGTACAGCAGCGCCGCGCCGAACTCGGCCCCGACGACCTGCTCGAGCGCCTCGACGCCGCCTTCGCCGGCCCCTCCGGCGAGGCCCTGGCCGCTCATGTCCGTCGCCAGTTCCCGGTGGCGCTGGTGGACGAGTTCCAGGACACCGACCCGGTGCAGTACCGATTGTTCGATCATGTCTACCGGCTCGCGGCGCCGCCGGACCCCGATGCCCCCAGCGGCATCCTGCTGATCGGCGACCCCAAGCAGGCGATCTATGCCTTCCGCGGCGCCGATATCCACACCTACCTGCAGGCACGCCGCGATACCGCCGGGCGCCATGTCACCCTGGGCACCAACTTTCGCTCGGCCAGGACCATGGTGGCGGCGGTCAACCGCGTGTTTCGCTTCGCCGAATCTCACCCGGCCGGGCGTGGCGCCTTCCTGTTCCGCCACGAAAAAACGCCGCAGGAGCCCTCGGTGGCCGATAACCCGGTGCCGTTCCTGCCGGTCGCCGCCCAGGGCAGAAAGGACTCCCTGGTGCGCGACGGGGCACCCGTGCCCGCCATGACGCTGTGGCACCTGGCGAACGACGCCACCCCCGAGAAGGGCATGAGCAAGGGCGCCTACTTCGAGGAAATGGCGACCCGCTGCGCCACCGAGATGGCCCGGCTGCTGCGCGAGGGCCAGGCCGGACACACCGGCTTTGCAACGCCCGGCGAGCCCTTCAGGGCGCTGGCGCCCTCCGACCTGGCCGTGCTGGTCAACAACGCGAGCGAGGCCAGGGCGATCCGCAACGCCCTGCTCGAGCGCGGCATCAAGAGCGTCTACCTCTCCGACAAGGAGGGCGTGTTCGAGACATCCGCGGCCCTGGAGCTGGAGACCTGGCTGGCCGCCTGCGCCGAGCCCGACAGCGAGCGTCGCCTGCATGCGGCCCTGGCTCAGCCGAGCCTGGGGCTGTCTCTGGCCGAGCTCGACGCCCTGCAGCATGACGAGCTGGCCTGGGAGGAACGCGTGTTGCAGTTTCGGGCCTACCACCGCCAGTGGCAGCGCCAGGGCGTGCTGCCCATGCTGCACCGGCTGCTGGCCGACTTCGCCATCCCCACCCGGCTGCTCAAGAGCGCCAGCGGTGAACGCCACCTCACCGACCTTTTACATTTAGGCGAACTGCTCCAGCAGGCCAGCGCTGAACTTGACGGCGAACATGCCCTGCTGCGCCACCTCGGCGAGGCCTGCGCCCAGCCACCGGCCCAGGCCGACACCCATCGTCTGCGCCTGGAGAGCGACGCCGACCTGGTGCAGGTCGTCACCATTCACAAGTCCAAGGGGCTGGAATATCCGCTGGTCTTCCTGCCCTTTATCTGCGCCTTCCGGGCGAAGCAGGCCAGCGACCTGCCGCTGACCTGGCACGACGAAGCGGGCCACCGAAAGCTCTCCCTGGAACCCGACGAGCATGTGCTGGCCCGTGCCGACGACGAACGCCTGGGCGAGGACCTGCGCAAGCTCTACGTGGCCCTGACCCGCGCCCGTCACGCCACCTGGTTGGGCCTCGCCCCGCTCCAGGCCCTGGAGCGCAGCGCCATCGGCCAGGTACTGACCGCCGGTGCACCGCTCTCGTCACCCTCGACGGAGGGCCTGCTCGAGGCCCTGTTTCCCCTCGCCCACGAGGCCGCGGAGACGGAGCTGCGGGTAATGCCGGCACCGGAGCCCAGCGACCTCATGGTGCCCGGCGAGGCGAACGACGCGATTCTGCGCGAGGCGCTGACGCCGGTTCGACGCGCCCGGGAGCACTGGTGGATCGCCAGCTATTCGGCGCTGCAGATAAGCGGCGGACGCATCGGCGGTGGGGAGGAAGAACCTGCTCTTCTGGAAGAACCTGCTCTTCTGGAAGAACCTGAAAAGGCGCTGTTGATAGAGCCCGAAACCGCTCTGGAGGCCACCGCCCGAGAGTTGCGCGACGAGCCCAGCGACAGGGTGGCGCCAGACATGGAACGCCATCGAGCGCAGGCCGGACAAGGCGATATCTTGCGAGAAGGCGGAGTTCACAAGCCGTTAAATGAGCATTTCGAGCAAGATATCAACGCCGTATGGCCGAGCGCAGATCGTTCCATTCACCGCTTCCCCCGGGGTCCGGCGGCGGGGACCTTCCTGCACGGCCTTCTGGAATGGGCCGGCCAGGAAGGCTTTGCCCGGCTGGCCGTCGCTCCCGAGCGGCTGGATGACACCCTGGCGCGACGCGCCAATCTGCGCGGCTGGCGCGAGCGTATTCCGGCGCTGCAGGCCTGGCTCCACGGGCTGCTGGCAAGCGAGCTGCCGGTGCCCGACGCCCCCGAGGGACCGGTAGCGCCGCTGCGCCTCGACCGGCTGGAGGGCGCTCGCTATCAGGTGGAGCTGGAGTTCTGGTTCGCCGCTCACCGGGTCGATACCGGCCGCCTGGACGCCCTGATCAGCGCCCATACGCTGGGGGGCGCGGCACGCCCGGCGCTGGAACGCGACCGCCTCAACGGCATGCTCAAGGGCTTTATCGACCTGGTGGTGGAACACGAGGGACGCTTCTATGTGCTGGACTGGAAGTCCAACTACCTGGGCCGCGACGACGCGGCCTATTCCGAGGCCGCCATGGCCGAGGCGGTGCGCGAGAAGCGCTATGACCTGCAGTACTGCCTCTACCTGCTGGCCCTGCATCGCCTGCTCGAGGCACGCCTGCCGAACTACGATATCGACCGCCACCTGGGCGGGGCGCTCTACGTGTTCCTGCGCGGCCAGCATGCCCCCTCTCGCGGCGTCCATCGCGAACGCCCGCCCCGCCAGTTGATCGAGGAACTCGACGCCCTGTTCCGCAACGCCGACGCCACCGCCCCGGAGGCCAGCCATGAGTGACCCTTCACCTACCGCCCGGGCCGCCACCACCGGGGCCCTGCACGACACCGACGCCCTGTTCGCCCTGCTCGACCGCTGGGTGGACCGCGGCTGGCTGCGCGCCCTGGACCGGGCCTTCGCCGCCTTCCTGGCCCGCGAGGTGGCCGATGCCCCGGCGCCACTGCTGCTGGCCGCGGCACTCGCCAGCCACCAGCTCGGTCGTGGTCACGTGTGTCTGGACCTGACACAGACCCTGGCCGAACCGGACCTGGCTCTCTCGCTGCCACCGGAGGGCGACAGCCTGGAGGATCCACCGCCGCGTCCCAGCCAGCTGCTCGCCGAACTTGGCCTCGCCGACTGGCTGACGTCGCTCATCCATCCGGTGCTCATCGGCGACGGTCCCGGCAGCACACCGCTGGTGCTCGAGGGCGCCCGGCTCTACCTGCGCCGCTACTGGCATCATGAACGCTCGATCCAGCAGCATATCGCCACCCGGCTGGAAGGCCTGGATGGCAGGCCGGCAACCGATGTCGCGATCGGCGTCGATAGACCGCGGGGGCGGCCCTCCCCGCCCTCCGCTACTGGTCCCCTCTCCCGGGCTCTCGCCGCCCTCTTCCCGGCGTCCGAGGCCCTGGACTGGCAGAAGGCCGCCTGCGCCCTGGCCTCCCGCTCGCCCTTCGCGGTGATCACCGGCGGGCCCGGCACCGGCAAGACCACCACCGTGGTCAAGCTGCTTGCCCTGCTGCAGGCCCTGACACTCGGCGCGGGATGCCGCCCGCTGCGTATTCGCCTGGCCGCCCCCACCGGCAAGGCCGCCGCGCGCCTCAATGAATCCATCGCCGGGCAGGTCTCGGGGCTGGACATGACGGCACTGGCTCCCCTGCTGGTGTCCCCTGAGGCGCCAGGGAAAACGACTGGATCGCGGGAGCCCGATGTATCGGCAACAGATCAGCCCTCCCAGGACAACGGCGAGCGACTTCGCCAGGCGATTCCTACCGAGGTCACCACCCTCCACCGCCTGCTGGGCTCACGCCCCGATACCCGCCACTTCCGCCACAATGCCCGCCACCCGCTGCCCCTGGACGTGCTGGTGGTGGATGAGGCCTCCATGGTCGATGTGGAGATGATGGCCGCCCTGCTCGACGCCCTGCCGCCCCTCGGGCGCCTGGTGCTGCTGGGTGACAAGGACCAGCTGGCATCGGTCGAGGCCGGCTCGGTGCTGGGCGATCTTTGCGCCCGGGCGGAGGGCGGACACTACACGCCCGACACCGCCGACTGGCTCGCCGAGGCCATCGGCCAGGCGCTGCCTCCGGAGATGCACGATGCCGAGGGCACGCCACTGGACCAGGCCATCGCCATGCTGCGGGTCAGCCACCGTTTCGATGCCGAGAGTGGCATCGGCCAGCTCGCCGCCGCCGTCAATCAGCAGGGGCGGGCACCAGGCCGCGAGGCACCGAGCAGACAACAGCGTGCCGCGATCCGTGGCGTGCTCGACCACGGCTACGCCGACCTCTCACACCTGAAGCTCGACACCGACAACGACCGCCGACTGGAGCGCCTGGTGGTCTCGGGCCACGCCAGGGGCTTTCCCGGTGCCGGCGTGAATCGCCGGCTGCGCGACCAGCCACTAATGCCGCCGGTGGGCTATCGTCACTATCTGGAGACGATGCAAGATGCCTCGCCGCCGCCGGATGCCAGCGGCGAGGTCGAGCGCGGGGCCCTGGACGACTGGGCCCGTTCGGTGCTTACCGCCCACGGCCGATTCCAGCTGCTCTGCGCCCTGCGCCGCGGCCCCTGGGGCGTGGAAGGGCTCAACGAGCGCATCCGCGCCGCGCTGGAGAAGGAGGGATTGATCGACAGCGGCGACGGCCGGCGCCTCTGGTATCCCGGCCGACCGGTGCTGGTGACCCGGAATGATTACGGCCTGGGACTGATGAACGGCGATATCGGCATCACCCTCGCGCTGCCCCGGCCGACGGCCTCGCCACGGGGGCCCCACCATGGCGCCTCGTCACTGCGCGTGGCCTTCCCCGCCGGCGACGGCAGCGGCCAAATCAAGTGGGTGCTGCCCAGCCGCCTGCAGGCGGTGGAAACGGTCTTCGCCATGACGGTGCACAAGTCCCAGGGCTCTGAGTTTACCCACGCCGCCCTGCTGCTACCCGACGCCCCCAACCCGATCCTCACGCGGGAGCTGGTCTACACCGGCATCACCCGCGCCCGCCACTGGCTCAGCCTGGTGGAAGCCGGCCGCGGCCAGCTGCTGGATGCGGTGGAGAGACGCGTGATGCGAACCAGTGGGTTGGGAGTATCCGGGAAGATATGAAAAGGCCGGATACAAGCATCAAAAACGCCCGACGAATGATAAGCGGCATATGAGGACCCCGGTTTTGTGGTGAGAGAACCAAAGAAAGGGTCATGTTGTCCTGCAGCTTGATATGGCGTTTCGCCACCGCCATCCGGCCGCTTGCAAGGCCGCAGCCAGCGCCTGTGTCGCTGGACCTGAGGCATTGCGGTCGGCATGCACCAGAAACAGCGTTTCCTGCCGCTGTCCGCCTTCCATCAGCGGGAGCCGCTTCAGGGTGCCTGCCTCCAGCTCCCCGCGAATATGCTCGTAAGGTAGCCAGGCAAACCCCAGCCCATCCGTGGCGAACTGAATCGAGGTGCTGAGCTGGGAAACGGTCCAGCGCTGTTCGGCGTCAAGCCAGCCCGCATCCTGGCGTCGCTTGAGCCCCGAGTCCCGAACCACAAACTGGCGATGCGCGCGCAGGTCATGGTGGGTCAGCTCGCGCTCAAGTTGATGCAACGGATGCTCGGGGTGCGCCACCGCGAGAAAGGTCACGTCCAGCAGCGGCTGGCCCAGAAAGCCGGGAGGCGGGCGGTGAGTTATTACCAAATCGGCCTCTCCATTGAGCAGGGCTTCCTGGGTGCCGGACAGCACCGACTCGATGAGCTGCACCCTTGACGCCCGGCTCTCGGGCACAAAGGCCGCCAATGCCTGACTCAGCAGGGCGGTGGGGAAGATGGCTTCTACCGCCAGCCGAACTTCTGTTTCCCATCCTTCGGCCAGGTTGCTAGCCAGGTACTCAAGGCTCAAGGCGTCATCGATCAAGACGCGCGCCTGTCGCAGCAGCGTTTCGCCCGCCGGCGACAGCGTTGCCTTGCGCCCCTGCATCGTCAGTACCTCCACCGGCAGCTGCTCCTGCATGCCTTTCAGCGCATAGCTTATCGATGACTGGCTGCGGTTGAGCGCCTCGGCGGCTCGGGCGTAGCTGCCTTCATCCACCACCGCTTGCAATATGGCCCACTGCTCCAGACTGATACGGGGAATTCTCTGTGTCATTTCGTCTTCTCGTAGCAATACGCCTGGCCGGAAACTGCCCCGCGAATGGCCGAGCGATATGAGTTTGATCGAATTATCCGTTCTTTACGCTTTAAATAATGCCACTTTTTAGCACGTTAAAGTGGCTAAGCTATCGTCATTACATCAACACATCTATCGCTAGGACTTTCGCATGAACACATCATTGGTCCACAAGGTTCTTTCCAGCAACGCCGGTATTGCTCCTTTGGCGCTGCGCATTCCGGCCGGTGTTATCTTCATGGCTCACGGCGCACAGAAGCTGTTTGGCTGGTTTGGCGGCGGCGGCCTTACCGGTACCGCCCAGTGGCTGTCTGCCATGGGTATCGAGCCGGGCTTTCTGATGGCGCTGCTGGCGGGTGGCACCGAATTCTTCGGCGGCCTTGCCTTGATCCTCGGCCTGCTGATCCGTCCGGCCGCGGTGGGACTGGCTGTCACCATGCTGATGGCGATTTTCAGCGTGCATATCGCCAACGGCTTGTTCATTAGCAACAACGGCTATGAGTTCGCTCTATCCCTGCTGGCCATATCCATCGCGTTAGCCATCAGCGGTGCGGGTAGCGTCTCGCTTGACCCGTATCTGGCTCGCAAGGCGCGTTAAGCCTCACCAACCATCAGGAGGTCTCTTATGGCTGGGCTGACCGAGGCAATCAAGCAGTGGTTCTGTAAACCCAAGAACGGGAATATTCCCCAGGAGGCAACAATGACCAAGGTACTGGTGCTTTATCATTCCATGTACGGCCACATCGAAACCATGGCGAATAGCGTCGCCGAAGGCGCACGCCGGGTAGACGGCGTCGAGGTCACGATCAAGCGTGTTCCGGAAACCATGCCGGCCGACGTCTTTGAATCGGCCGGCGGCAAGACCGACCAGGAAGCGCCGGTGGCCTCACCGGCGGAGCTTACCGAGTACGACGCGATCATCTTCGGCACGCCCACGCGCTTCGGCAACATGTCCGGCCAGATGCGCACTTTCCTTGACCAGACCGGCGGCCTGTGGGCCAGCGGCGGCCTGGTGGGCAAGGTGGCGAGTGTATTCACCTCGACCGGCACAGGCGGCGGTGAAGAAACCACCATCGCCTCTACATGGTCCACCCTGGCACACCACGGCATGGTGATTGTGCCGATCGGCTACGCGACCCCGGAGTTGTTCGATATCTCCCAGGTGGGCGGGGGCACGCCCTACGGCGCTTCGACCATTGCCGGCGGCGATGGCTCGCGCCAGCCCGACGAGCGGGAGCTGGCCATTGCCCGCTTCCAAGGCGAACACGTGGCTAAAGTGGCGGCAAAGCTTAGTCGCTAAGTTCAGTTGCTAAGCCCGCCTGGCGGAGGGAGGACGGTGCTCTCCCTCCCCGGCTTCTGGCTTGACATTCCACCCAGCGAACCTTGCAAACGGAGTGAATCACCATGGGTCTCTTGATCAACGGCGAATGGCGCGATCAGTGGTACGACACCAAAAAGCACGGTGGCGAGTTTGTGCGCGAATCCGCCAAACTGCGCGACTGGGTGACGTCCAACGGCCAGCCCACCGCAGACGGTCACCCAGGCGTGGCCGCCGAGGCGGATCGTTTTCACCTTTACGTATCGCTTGCCTGCCCCTGGGCACACCGGGTGCTGATCATGCGCAAGCTGAAGGGGCTGGAAGGGCTGATCAGCGTGTCGCATACCAGCCCGCTGATGCGGGAGAAGGGCTGGACGTATCACGTCGATGAAGGCTCAAGCGGCGATGCGGTCAACGGCGTTGACTATCATCATCAGCTCTACACCCTGACCAACCCGGAATACACCGGGCGTGTCACGGTGCCGGCATTGTGGGACAAGCGCGACTGGCGCATCGTCAACAACGAGTCTGCAGAGCTTGTGCGCATGCTCAACGGGGCGTTTGACGAGCACACCGGTAACCGGCTGGATTTCTATCCGGAAGATCTACGCGAGACCATCGATGCGGTCAACGCCGATGTCTACGATCACATCAACAATGGCGTCTACAAGGCCGGTTTCGCTACCGAGCAGGGGGTTTACGAGAAACACGTTGTGGCCCTGTTTGAAGCGCTTGACCGCATGGAGGCAAGGCTTGGCGAGCAGCGTTACCTGGCCGGCGAATGGCTGACCGAGGCGGATATTCGCCTGTTTACCACCTTGGTGCGCTTTGATGCCGTCTACCACGGCCACTTCAAGTGCAACCTGCGCCGGATTGAAGACTACCCCAACCTGTCGAACTACCTGCGCGAGGTGTACCAGTGGCCGGGCGTCAAGGAAACGGTCAGCTTTGACCATATCCAGCGCCACTATTACATGAGCCACGACACCATCAACCCTAATGGCATCGTGCCCAAGGGGCCGGAGCTTGACCTTGAGCGTCCCCACGACCGCGAGCGTCTGCCCGGCCACGGCGTGCGTGAAAAGGCATGAAAGCCAATAGCCAAGCCAGCAGCCAAGAGAGGAGCAACTCATGCTGATCCGCGCAGGCAATGAGCGCGGCCACGCCGATCATGGCTGGCTGCGCTCGCGCCATACGTTTCGTTTGCTGACTACTTTGACCCTAACCAGATGGGCTTTCGTACGCTACGCGTGATCAACGAAGACCGCGTACAGGGAAGTCATGGATTTGGCACCCACGGCCATGAAGAGATGGAAATCATCTCTTACGTGCTCGACGGTGAGATGGCTCACAAGGACAGCATGGGCAATGGTGCGGTGATGCGTCCGGGGGATGTTCAGCGCATGTCGGCGGGCACCGGCGTTCTGCACAGCGAGTTCAATCATTCAAGCGAGCAGGAGCTTCATTTTCTGCAGATATGGATCCTGCCACAGCGGCGTGGCATTGCTCCCAACTACGAACAGAAAGCCTTCCCGCGTCATCAGCGACAAGGCCAGTGGCGCCTGGTAGTCTCCCCCGGCGAGCGTGACGACTCCGTGAGTATCAATCAGGACGTCAATCTTTATCTGGGCAGCTTTGCAGCCGGCGAGCAGGCCGAGCTACCCGCCGTGCGCCATGCCTGGCTGCATGTAGCCAAGGGTGAAGCGGTAGTCAACGGCGAGGAGCTTTCCGCAGGGGATGCGGCGGCCTTCAGCCCCGGGGAGCGGATCGATGTAGTCGGTCAGCGAGATGCCGAGCTTTTGCTGTTTGATCTGGCCTGAGCCTTTGAAATTCATCCGGTTCGGCAACACGAGTAGCCAGACACGCGTGTTCCTGGATCAGACCGGTGCTGACATGCTGGTTAGCCAGTAGAATTTCGGGCCTGCTTGTAGTAAGCGTTATCGATTCACTCAAATATACCGGAGATAGAGATATGAAACTCGTCATAGCCCCTATGGTCGCTTCCATGCTGTTTATTACCGCGTGTGCAACGTCACAGCCGCAAGATGCCCAAACAGCGGCACCCTCCCCGTCTACGCCAGTGACATATCACTATGCATGCGACAGCGGCGAGACAATTGCGGCCGCCTATCCCACTACAGATTCGGCAAGAGTGGACTACCAAAACACCACATACAGCATGCAGGTCGCAGTTTCGGGAAGTGGTGCACGCTATGTGGGCGGCGGCCTGGAATGGTGGACAAAAGGTTCCGGCTCGGGCTCACAGGGAACACTGTTTCAACACAACGCAGACGATACGAGCGGTAAGCGTCTCGAGTCCTGCACTGCAGAGTAAATAGGCTCTAACAGAACATGGCGGTTGCTGCTCCAGCGGCAACCTAGCTGAGCGATCTATCCAGAACATCAATGCCATGAGCAACACCGAATCAAACCCTGCGCTGTTCGAATCGCGCGAGTGCCCCGTCGTTGACGGTCACCGGCTTATTCAGCATCTCTCATCGCGTAAGGCCGAGGTAGGCGGTATTCCCATCAACCGGGTCCTGCCCCAGCGCGAGCGGCGCATGATCGGGGCGTGGTGCTTTCTGGACCACGCCGGGCCTGCGGTATTTACCGTGGACAGTCAGGGCATGCGCGTCGGCCCGCATCCACATACCGGGCTGCAGACCTTCACCTGGATGCTGGCCGGCGATATCCTGCATCGCGACAGTCTGGGCAGCGAACAGGTCATTCGCCCGGGGGAAGTCAACTTGATGACCGCCGGGCGTGGTATAGCGCACACTGAAGAATCACTCGCGAGCGAATCACAGCTGCATGCGGCGCAGCTATGGATCGCGCTGCCCTACGCTCACCGGCATACCAAGCCCCGCTTCGATCATTATCCCGACCTGCCACGCTGGCAGGAACAGGGCGTCGATATCACGCTGCTCACCGGCGCGCTCAACGGTCATGAAGCGCCCACCCTCGCATTTTCACCATTGGTGGGGGCCGATATGCTGGCCGACGCCGAAACCACTGTACATCTGGATTTGTATAAAGGCTTTGAGTACGGCGTGCTCGTGCTTGAGGGTAGCCTGCGCATCGGTCGGGATACGTTTTCACCAAACGAACTGGCCTACCTGGGCTGCGGGCTCGACGCCATCGCGCTGGAACTTGACGACGGCACCCGCGTACTGTTGCTGGGCGGCGAGCCGCTGAACGAAGAGATCTTCATCTGGTGGAACTTCGTCGGGCACAGCAAGGCCGAGATCGCCCAGGCGCAGCAGGAATGGGAGGCCGGCGATGCGCGATTCGGCGATGTTCCCGAATTCGACGGCGACCGGCTGATGCCACCGCCCATTCCCTGGCGCATGATGTCTGACACTTGATAAAAGGACTATACGATGAAACTGACCATCATTCTCACCAGCACTCGCCCCGGCCGGGCCGGTAAGGCCGTTGCCGACTGGTTCCATGCCCATGCCCGGGCTAACCCTGCCGGGTTCGACATCACGTTTGCCGACCTTCAAGACATCAACCTGCCGCTGCTGGACGAACCCAATCATCCTGCCATGCAGCAATATGAGCACGAGCACACCAGGCGCTGGTCGAAGATCGTCGATGACTCGGATGCCTTCATCTTTGTGCTGCCGGAATACAATTACACCCCGCCGTCATCCTTCGTTAACGCGCTGGACTACCTGTACAAGGAATGGAACTACAAGCCCGCCGGATTCGTCAGCTACGGCGGCATCTCGGGAGGCATTCGTTCGGTTGAGACCGCCAAGCACATGCTGAACACGCTGGAAATGGTGCCGGTCAAACAGCAGGTGATGATCCCGATGGTCGCTGATCACCTGGAAAATGGCACGTTCACGCCAACGGCTATTCATGAAAAGAGCGCGCAAACCCTGCTTGAGACCCTAGCCCGGTGGGCCAGCGCACTGAAAACCATGCATTGAGGCTATATAACGTTCTTGTAACTGACACACTGTCCGCCTTCTCGCTCAAGATCGGACAGTTTCCGCCCTCGTCATCGGTACCTAACTCCTTGAATGGCCTCCTTTCTCCCCACGCATCTCATCTGCTCAAGCCGCTGGTAGAGCGGTGGAAGCGGGTGATGCGAGTCACCGGGATTGAAGGCACCCGGAACGGCCTGTTTATCGCCTGTCACTCTCACCAGACCCTTGAGAGCCGTATTCGGGGAACCGGATGCATCAGGCGAAACCGAGGGCACAGGCAGGCACCACCGCGGTGATATTCGTGCCGCTGGCAGGGTGCAGGATACTCACCGGATCGCGCTGCTCGGTAGCGCAAGAGACATCGTGGAGGCCCCGTCTGCCGCCAGCTGAGCCATGCCAAATCTCTCAAATGCGACTAAATCATATTTACATGAGGTAACGACTTGCACTATTGTTGATAATGGAAACCATTCATTATCAACTAACAAACGCCCGCCTGGAGCCTTATGACTTCCCTGCCCGCTCGCCTTCCGCTGACCAGCGCCATCACCCTCGCCTCGCTTATCCCGGTCGGCGCCCTCGCCGCGGAGGATACGGTCACTCCCGAGTCGGTCGTCAGCCACTATGCCGATGTCGCCCATGCCACCTATGCCGACTCATTGGCGGCGGCCCGGGCGCTCGACGAACGCATCGATGCCCTGCTGGAGGCCCCTTCCGCCGAAACGCTCTCGGCGGCCCGCGAAGCCTGGCTTGAGGCGCGTGTTCCCTATCAGCAGAGTGAAGTCTTCCGCTTCGGCAATCCCGTCGTCGATGATTGGGAGGGTCAGCTGAATGCGTGGCCGCTGGATGAAGGCATGATCGACTATGTCGCCAGCGACGACTATCAGCACGAGCTGGGCAATGCCGGGGCTACCGCCAACATCGTGGCCAACACCAGCATCGAGATCGGCGGGAAGACGCTCGATGTCAGCGAGATCACGCCCGAGCTGCTCGCCGACCTGAACGAGGCAGGCGGCTCGGAGGCCAACGTGGCGACCGGCTATCACGCCCTGGAATTCCTGCTCTGGGGCCAGGATCTCAACGGCTTCGATAGCGGCAACGGCGAGCGGCCGGCCAGCGATTACCTGACCGGCGATGACTGCACCAACGGCCACTGCGATCGCCGCCGCTCCTACCTGGATGCCGCATCCGACCTGCTGGTGAGTGACCTGGAGTGGATGGTCGCCCAGTGGTCGACGGATCAGCAGGACAACTATCGCCAGACACTGCTCGCACAGCCCGCACAGGAAGGCCTCAGGCGCATACTGTTCGGCATGGGCTCTCTGTCACTGGGTGAGCTGGCCGGCGAGCGCCTGAAGGTGGCACTGGAGGCCAACTCCTACGAAGACGAGCATGACTGCTTCAGTGACAATACGCACAACTCGCACTTCTATAACGGACAAGGGATACAGAACGTCTATCTGGGCGAATATGAGCGCCGGGACGGCAGCGTCATGGAAGGCCCCTCTCCGTCGGACCTGCTGGCCCAGCAGGACGCCGAGCTCGACACCCAGCTCCGCGAGCAGCTGGAAGCGACCATGGCCGAGCTGGGAGACCTGAAGGCAGCCGCCGAGGCCGAGAGCTCCCCCATGGCCTTCGACATGATGATCGCCCCCGGGAATGAGCAGGGCGCCAACATCATCAACGAGGCCATCCTGGCCCTGGTCATGCAGACCGGCTCGATCGAGAAGGCGGCGGGAACCCTCGGGGTGAACAGCCTGCAATCCGACGATGCAGGCCACAACTTCTAACCACGCCTCCCCCTTGAACATGGCCGCCGCCAGCCTGGCTTGTGGCGGCCTTTGTCATGGCAACATCCGTTACCCCAAGGTCCTCCTCGATGTCCCGACGCCCCTCCCTTGTCCATGCCATGCTGAGCAGCGCCCTGGCTGCCTCGATGGCACTATCGGCGCACGCCGAGCCCCCCGTACAGATGACGCCGGATAGCGGGGGAGCAGGCTCGGTGGCACAGTTCGACCACAACGCCTACTCTCTTCCGCTGGGCAACATGGCCATGACCCAGCGCCTGGATTTCAGCGTCGGCAACAGCTTCTTCCGCAACCCCTGGGTGGAAGCGCCGGCCAGTACCGATGCCCGCGACGGGCTCGGCCCCCTGCTCAACACCAACAGCTGTCAGGGCTGCCACATCAAGGATGGCCGTGGTCATCCCCCGAGCGGCCAGGAACGCTCCGTCTCCTTGTTCCTGCGCCTGTCGCTACCCTCGGAAGGCGCAGACCCCGAGGCGCTCAAGCGCCAGGGCATCCATCCCGTGCCGCACTATGGGGGACAGCTGCAGACGGCCGCCATCACCGGCTTCGACGCCGAGGCCAACATGCAAGTCGGCTATACCGAGAAGGCGATCACGTTAGGCGACGGCGACGTCGTCTCCCTGCGCGTTCCCGAGTACCGGATCACCGACCCCGCCTATGGAGCGCTGCCCGACGAGCTGCTCACTTCACCGCGGGTCGCCCCGCCCATGATTGGCCTGGGCCTCCTCGAAGCCATTCCGGCCGAGCGCATCGCGAGGCGTGCCGACCCGCAGGACCAGGATGGTGACGGCATCTCGGGGCGCATCAATCGCGTCTGGGACGCACGACAAGGTGAGACGGTGCTGGGGCGCTTCGGCTGGAAGGCCGGCCAACCCACCATCGAGCAACAGAACCTGCGCGCCTTCGCCGATGACATGGGCCTGACATCGAGCCTCTTCCCGCACACCGACTGCCGGCCGAACCAGGGTTGCGCCACGATGCCCCACGGAGGCGCCCCGGAAGTGAGCGACGAGATTGCCGACTTCGTCACCTTCTATGCCTCCAGCCTCGCCGTGCCGAAGCGCCGTCAGATGGAGGATCCGCGAGTCACCGCGGGTGCCGAAACCTTCAACACCCTGGGCTGCGCGGCGTGTCATACGCCGCGGCAGCGCACGGCGGCCGACGCCTCACGGCCGGCACTCGCCGACCAGATCCTGTGGCCCTACAGCGATCTGCTTCTCCATGACATGGGGGAAGGACTGGCGGATGGGCGGCCGGAGTTCGAGGCGACCGGCAGAGAGTGGCGCACGCCGCCGCTGTGGGGGATCGGGCTCGCCCAGAAGGTCAATCCCCAGGCCGGCTTCTTGCATGATGGCCGGGCTCGTACACTGGAAGAGGCGATCCTGTGGCACGGTGGCGAAGCCGAACCTGCCGCCGCGGGCTACAGGACCCTACCCTCATCCGACCGCCAGGATCTGCTGCGCTTCATGGAGTCGCTGTGATGTCTGAGTTCACCCCAATCGCGTTCCCGGGCCGACGGGGCCGGGCCGGCCTGCTGGCCCTGATGATGGCCGGCGTCGCACCGGCGGCGATGGCCGACGCGCCATCCACCGCACGCGGCCTCTGGCATGAGGCCATCGGTGAAGGCTACGCCGAGCTGGAGCGCGACGCTCGGCGGCTCGCCGAGCAGGCGGCCGACTATTGTCATGCCCCCTCTCCGGAGGGGCGCGCATCGCTGGAGAGCCTGTGGCGCGATGCCTACCAGGCATGGCAGGCCGTTCGCTTCGTCAACTTCGGCCCGATCGAGCAGCAGAGCCGCGGATGGCAGCTGCAGTTCTGGCCCGACCGCAAGAACCTGGTCGGCCAGAAGGCCTCGATCTGGCTGAAGGCCGATACCCCACCCAACAGGCAGTCCATTGCCGACGACAGCGTGGCCATACAGGGGTTTCCGGCACTGGAATACCTGTTGTTCGATGACCGGATGGACTCGCCCGATGCCCTGGCGGCCCCGCAGGCCTGTGGCCTGTTCTCGGCCATCACCCGGCACCTGGAAACCACGACTCACCAGCTGCATGACGACTGGCAGGCCTTCGGCGATCATTACCGGGAGACCGACACCTACACCCAGGCCACGCTGGAAGCCGGCCTGCAAGCCTTGGAGACCATGGAAACCAGGAGGCTCGCCGCCCCCCTGGGCCTGTCGGGCAAGCCAGCCAATGCTTACCTGGCCGAGGCATGGCGAAGCCGGCAATCGGTCCTGCTGATCGGGGCCAGCCTCGCCGGGCTGGAGCAGGCCTATCTCCCGGGACTGCGCCCCCTGCTTCACCAGGCAGGTCAGGAAGGCCTTTACGATGACTTCGCCACCCGGCTTCACCAGGCGCAGGCCAATGTTGATGACATCGAGGGCGATGACATCGAGGGCGGTATCGCTCATGCCCTGGAAGACCCGGCCGCCTTTTCCACCCTGCAGGGCCTTTATATCGACGTGAGTCAGCTGAACTGGATGGGCCGCGAGATCGCATCGGCCCTGGGCATCGCACGAGGCTTCAACGCCACCGATGGGGACTAGCGATGTGGCATCGACGTGAGTTTCTCAAGGCGGCGCTGGCCGGCCTGGGCTCCCTGGGCCTGCCGCCGCTTGGCTGGGCACAGAGCGAGCCCCGGGGCACCTGGCTGTGGAGCGCCATCGACGACGCCCAGGGTCACCAGCTCATCGGCTACCAGCCGGCTACCGGGAGTCACTTCCGCATCCCCGTGCCGGAACGCTGCCACAGCGGCTGTCGACGGCCGGGGCATCCACAGATCGCACTGTTTGCCAGGCGTCCGGGACGCTCGATCCATGTGCTGGACGGCATCGAACAACGCGAAACGGCCCGCATCGAGGCCGGTCCCGACTACCATTTCTATGGACACGGCGCCTACTCCCCGGACGGCCGGCACCTCTATGCCACCGCCAACCGCATCGAGGATGGTGCGGGGGTGATACGCGTGTTCGCGGCGAATGACGGCTATACCCTCGAGGGCGACATCGACCTCGCCGGCACCGGCCCCCATGAGCTGCGCCTGATGCCGGATGGCCAGACGCTGATGGTCGGGCTCGGTGGCATCCGCACGCATCCCGATTATGGTCGGGTAAAGCTCAACCTGGACGACATGGCACCGGCACTCCTGCAGGTGAACCGGACGAGCGGCGAGATCCTTGAGCGCCATGCCCCGAGTCACCACCAGCTGAGCTGTCGTCATCTGGACGTTGCCCCCGACGGCGGCGTATTGGCGGGATACCAGTTTCAGGGGCCGGCCTGGAAGCGCCACCCCCTGCTGGCCTATCGCGATCCACGAGGAGAGTTTACGGAGCTTACGCTGCCGGACGACCTCACCGATGAACTGCGCCACTACATCGCCAGTGTCGCCATGGCCCCCGACACCGCCCGGGCCCTGATCACCGCCCCTCGGGGGCATCGGGTTCTGCTACTGGACCGAGACGAAAAACGGCTGATAACAAGCCACCACCTCCCGGATGCCGCCGGCGCCCTGCCGGACGGACACGGCGGCTTCTGGGTGTCATCGGGTCATGGCGCGCTCTATAGCGTTCCGGGTGACGGCTCTCCACCACGGCGAATCGATAGGCTCGATCTGAGTTGGGATAATCACTTGAGTTGAGTCAACCCTCGCCGTACCGAACGAGTTGTTGTGAAAGCTCGCTCTCGCCATTCCCTCTGCATGGCTCCAAAAGGGAGCCAACGCCAAAGGCGTTTTCCCGTAAGCCTGGTCGGCTTTAGCGCCAGAGGCGGTGCCATCAATGCTGCCGAGTCGTCGGTGAGTACCACTTAGTCTGATTCAACGACAGACAGGGCCTGGCTCGAGTATTCTCTCTGAATCAGGGCCAGGCGCCTTCACGGCACCTGGCCAACAGCGACATGTCTATCAACCGGGAGAATCGGGTCTTGCCGGCACCAGGAACAACACATCAACTTCACCCGCTGACCGGCCAGTTTCACGAAGCAAGCCGAGAGGCGCTGTATCGCAGTAGCATCGAGCCGCGAGTACGAACGGAAACCTGTCTGACGCTGAGTGTGGCGACCCTGATCTACGCCATGTTTGCCATCTCGGACTATTTTTATACCGGCTTGACCCTGGAGTTCACCCTGCTGATCACCATGCGCACGCTGGTGGTCGCCTCATGCCTGATCCTGGCATTCGTGCTCGGACGTCTGGGTGACTATACTCGCCATGCCTGGCTGCACGCCCTGCCACTCTGGATACTGGCGACCGGCATCATACTGATCGTTCCCTTGCGTCCCGAGACCCTCTCGACTCAGGTGCCGGCGGTCGTGGCTGCCACCATTGCCTTCTACCTGCTCATCCCTAACCTGCTGCCCGTCGCGGCAGTCGCCAGCCTCTATCTGGGCATCGGCTTTCTGGTTGCGTCCGTGATAGCGGCGGATGCCTCTCCCGTGGTGGTGATGCGCACGACGCTGCTGCTTATCATGACCAATGGCGTCGGCTTCTTCACCCTGCTGCGTCTCGAGAAGCTGCAGCGCAAGCAGTTCGCGCTTCTCCAGGAGGAGCGTGTACAGAACCACCAGCTGATCGAGGAGATCACTCACCGCCAATCGCTGGAGACTCAGCTGCGCAGGGTTGCCGAGCAGGATGCGCTAACCGGCCTGGACTCTCGTGGCCACTTCATGGCGTGCGCCGAAGCGCTGTTGCGGCGCTGTCGATTCGACAAGACACCCTTCAGCCTGTTCATGATCGACGTGGATCACTTCAAGACCATCAACGATACCTGGGGCCATAGCCAGGGAGATCGAGTGTTGTCCGCGATCGCAGCAGCCTGTCGGCAATCACTCAGGCCCCAGGATGTCATCGGACGCTTCGGAGGGGAGGAATTTATCGTGGCCCTGCCGGGAACCCATCTGAATGACGCTCGAATGGTCGCGGAGCGTCTGAAAGAAGAGGTCGCCGAACTGACAATAATTGAAGACATGCCCGACCAACGCCTGAGCGTCACCATCGGTGTCGCCGGAGTTCTCGACGAGGAAGCCGACCTGGAACAGCTGATTCAGCAGGCGGACCGCGCCCTCTACGCCGGCAAGCGCGGCGGCAGGAATCGGGTGGTGGTCAGTCACGAAGGGAGCGAAGAGGCCCCCTCAACCCAACCCAGAAACAAAAGCTGGACTACGCCGATGCCGGAACCTGTCAACCTGATTCGGACAGATCGTTAAAAATTAGTGTCGATTTCGTCGCGGTGGCACCTGCCGCCGATAGCGTCGGGAAGTTCACCACGCTGTAGGGGGCCGGGTCGTCGTCATCGGGCTGTACTGGATTGATCGAGACACTGTCCGGTGGCAGCGCCACCTTTGGGCGTCCGCGTAGGAACCGCTCGGGATGCGCCTCGAAGCTGTCATCGAGCGCTCGCTGGCGGACCTCGGCAATCTCGCGATATCGGCCGGTGAAGACCTGCTCCGGCGTGAAGCCAGCCAGCCCGCTGTGATGGTGCAGCAGGTTGTACCAGTCGACGTAAGCGCTGTACCACTGCCGGGCATGGACGATGCTCTCGAAGCGCCCCGGGTAATCGGGCTGGTACTTGCTGGTCTTGAACTGGCTTTCGCTGAAGGGGTTGTCGTTGCTGACCCGCGGCCGGCTATGACTGCACGTGACCCCCAGCTCTCCCATGAGATCCAGATAGCTCCGGGCGATCATCGGCGAGCCTCGATCCTGGTGGAGCGTCAGTGCGCCATGCGGGATACCGTAGCGATCCACGGCCTCCTGGAAGAGCTGCTGAGCCAAGGCGGCATTCTCCTTGTGGGAGACCATCCAGGCCACGATGAAGCGGCTGTACAGGTCCAGCACCACGTAGAGGTTGAGGTAGACGCCGCGTCGCCGCGTGGGCAATTTGCTGATGTCCCACGTCCAGGCCTCATTGGCGGCCCTTGCCGTGATGCGTGGGACGGCATGGTGTTGGGGAGCACGCTGAGGACGGCGGTCACCGCTCTCCTTGGCCTCACGCAGCTGCCGGTACCACGTGCTGAGCGAGCCAAGATAGATCCCTTGCTGCAGCAGGTCGTGATAGATCTCATACACCGGCTGATCCCGATAGGGCTCGCTATGTGCGATCTCCAGCATTTTCGCTCGCTCCTCGGCCGACAGGGCCCTGGGCTGCGGGCAATGCCGGCGCGACGTTGAAGCTCCGGTATAAGGCTCATGGCGGCGTTTTCGCCAGGCGTACACCGTGCTGCGGTTGATGCCCAGGGCTCGGCAGGCCATGGCCAATGGGAGGCGCGCCGGGCGCTCTTCGAGCACCGTGATCATGGTTCGCTCCCATTGTTCATGCGATCGAGCATCGATAGCGCTTTTTTTTGGAGCGATAGGCAGTCTTCGGCGGTCGAGAGCCTCTGCTGAAGACGGGCGTTCTCACGCTCCAGTGCCTCGATACGCTTCTGCTCCGGCGTCTTGCTCGGGTTCGGCCCTGGGGCGGTCTTGTGGAGCTTCTCCACGCCGCTCTCGGCAAGCTCCTTGCGCCAAGTGGTCAGCTGGCTGTTGTAGAGCTTTTCGCGGCGTAACAGCTGCCCGAGCTCACCATGCTGGCAGGCATCGGCTTCTGCGAGGATGCGCAACTTGTATTCGGTCGAGAACTGACGACGTGTGCGTTTCTCCAGCTTGGGATTCGGCGTGACCTGATGATCGGGCAGCTCGGTTGGCGGTTTAGGCATGATACGGGCTCCTGAACCTCGGGCTCTGATATTGAGCTTAACTCACTGAGCCGGTGTATGGAATCAGGTTGACACACAGGGGATTCGGCGTGACCTGATGATCGGGCAGCTCGGTTGGCGGTTTCGGCATGATACGGGCTCCTGAACCTCGGGCTCTGATATTGAGCTTAACTCACTGAGCCGGTGTATGGATTCAGGTTGACACACAGGGATGCCTCCCAGGCCAAGCACTGGCTCACGCTGATCGAAACGGGCACGGCCGGCTGTTGGACGTGGTGGTGAGGCGCATGATGCGGGTGAGTGGCTTGGGGAGCCTCGTAAGCAAGACCGACACAGCCCTCAGGTAGTGGCGGCTTTCGGCCATAAGCGGTCGTTCGGTGTGTGGCGCTTCTGGCAGAGTCGCAGTCGCCGCGACAGTGCAGAATTTGGAAGCTATTTGTCATTTCCTATAGGGATTAACTCTTATGATGTCATTTGAGAAGCGATCCTCACTCCATGAAGAAATAATTTCTCTTGACTTAAGCCATTCGACTAAAGCCTGATTCTCAGTAGTGTTTTTCAATCTCGGCCTATAGTAGCCAGTTTTTATTTCGGAGAATGGTTGGGGCAAGTTAGCTAAGACATGTCGCACTTCGTCATTCGACATAAGAGAGTGATATTTGTTAAAGAGTGAAATTTGCGTCACTATAGGCGTGGAGTTTATTATAAGGGATTTCGCAATACTACTGTTAAGGTTGGATAAGATAGCGTCAGTGCTGTTAATAACCGGGCCGATAATCGCTGATCGCTCGGGAAGGTCCTCAAGCGCCCCTAGATCCATCAATTCGACTATCCTGAGCTTGTCCACATTACCAATTTTAGATTGAAGAAGTTTCTCTCGGAAGTCATCGTCGAGTGCAAATTTTTCTGGATCCACCAGATATGTATCGATGTTGGCTGCGACGAATAGTATCTGCAAATCCCTATTATCAGCGAGCGCGTCGAGACTCTCCTTAGTGAATGTTATTTTTCCTTCATCAATCACGATTCGAAGCTTGGTTGATTCCAATCCTTCGGGTAGTTTACTGAAAGCCTTCGGCAAGGCATGAACATATTCATTATAGGCAGCATCAGATAGCGAGCCCGCCTCGAAAAGGAATTGACGCAGCTGCTGTGAGTCCGAGTCGCTTGGGATAGGGTGTTGTAGGATAGCGCCGCGGACAACATCTCGTTCAAGGTAGCCAACTAGGCTATCTGCTTCGAACCCATCCGCTTCCATGAAAGCAAGACAGTTCACCCAGCTTGGTTCAATCATATTTATCTTGAACAGCATTGCGTGCAATCTATCGGGCACATCCTCTAGAGTTGGCAGCAGGGTCGTCTGCCGTTCAAGAAACTCCCAAAGAACATTTTTATCAAGCGTATCGTGGCGAAGCACGGCGAGAATAGCGGGAGCATCCTCTTTTGAATTTCCTTGTAGCGAAAGAAGGATATCGCGTAGGTAGAGATCAAAATCGCGCTCAACTCGCTTAATCAAGGTTGTATTATTCTTTAAACGTATGGTCGTGAAGTTCCTCTCACGTAGTTTCTCAAGATCGTTCTCTCCCAAAATCGCTTGGTAGACGTATTCCAAGTTCGGGATCGTAAGTTCGAAAAATCCCTTCTCGAACATGAGCCGCACAACTTCAGAGTGCTCTTTTATTTTATCCAGATCTTTAATCTCAAAGTCGAGACATGCAAGGCGCTCCGGTGCTAGCTCGGATGCATTCACCAGAATCTCTGGAAGATTTTCCGAAATAAATTCAGGCAATTCTGAAAAATCTCTTGCAAGCGCTTTTAGCGAGGTTTCGGGTAGGTTCGAGACCAGCTGGGTGACATGGGAGATATTGTGGCTCTTCGACGCTGGGTGTGGAATTCGCCCCCTGAGCTGGGTCAGGATATGACCTCCACGACGACAGGAGGTATGGCATGGACGGCACCCAGATTCTGACCCTCGGCCTGGGCCTGGAAGCGCCCTGGATTCTCAAGGACCAGCACCTGGATACCGCCGTATCGCCCCACCGGCTGGATCTCTACGTCGAAGCCGAGCGCGGCAGCCTCTACCCCTGTCCTGAGTGCGGTGATGCTTGTCCGGCTCATGACTTTGCCGACAAGACGTGGCGG
>NZ_JHVH01000017.1 GCF_000620045.1 Halomonas halodenitrificans DSM 735
TCCGGGTGGGAGAGCACCCGGCGGCCATGATCCAGATAGCCCTTGAGCTCCATGAAGCGGATCGCACACAGGCGGTTGAACCAGCTGTAGGCGGCCTGCTCCATGGCCTGCTCGAAGCCCAGCTGGGTCACCCACTTGGCCAGCGCCTCGCGCGGGCCACGCAGGGCCTTGGGGAAGCTGTGGGTCTGGCCATCCAGGGCACTGATCAGCATCACGTCGCCACGCACCTCGGCGGGCGCCACGTGGCCCTTGGTGATGCCGTAGCGGGCGGCCTGGCGGGTCATGGTCTCGATTAAGCGGGTACGCGCCTTGGGGGCGTACTTCTTGATGTTCCCTGTGTTCATGCTGGATTCCTGATCGCGCGGGTTGCCGAGGGGTTGGCAAATGAGGCATGGCGGCCCCGTGCTCTGAGAGGCGGGGCTGCTCGGTATAGCGTCGGTTTAGCGGATGCGGATGCGCTTGTTGGCCTGGATGGCGTCGTCGAGCTCGCGCTTGAGGGCGTCGAGGAAGGCATCGACCTCCTGCTGGCTCTCCAGGTAGACCCCTTCATGGGTGCGGCTGAGCACCTGGCTGACGCTGACGTTGGCCACCGGCTTGGGTGCGGCGACTCGGGTGGGCGCGGGTTCACGCACTTCATCGGGCGGTGTGCCGGTATCACCGCTGCCGCCGCCCTGGGTTGAGTCACCCTCGCCGTCTGGCGTGGCATCGCGGTCCGGCTTGCCGCCGTTATCCGCCTTCTGGCGGGCGATGCGCTGGCGTTCGGCCTCGGCTTCCTGCTCGCGGTGGAGCTCGTCGAGGCTCTCCTGCTCGCGGTCATTGGCGGTATCACCCTGCAGCAGGTAGATCTGGGCGATGCTGGCCGCGCTTTCGATGTCCTGCTTGAGCAGCTGCAGGGGGCGCAGCAGGCGGTTGCTGAGCTCCGGGGTGCCGATGCCGCTCTTGACGATCTCGGCGCTGACGTTGGCGATACGCTGGTCGATCCGGCCGATGGCATGCTCGCGCTTCTGCTCCAGCAGCTGGGTGTTGGTCTCATCGACGGTCTGGATCAACCCGGAGACCTTCTGCAGCATGCCGTAGGGCGCCTCGGAGGCGTAGATGCGGTCCAGCTCGGCCAGCGCCGCCTTCGCCTCGGGCTCCTTCTCCAGCGCCGGGCGGTTGGGTTGGAAGCGGGTCAGCGCCTGGTCGAGCTGCTTCCAGGTGGTGAGCTGCTTGGTGAAGAACTCGTGGAGGTCGCGGTACTCCTCTTCGAGATCGAGGAGATCCTCCTGCTGGTCGGCCACCGCCTTGAAGAAGTCAAAGCTGTCGTCGATGCGTAGCAGCCGTTCGACCTCCTTGAGGGTGCTGTCGATGGCCGCACGGCCCGGGAAGCGGCCCACCTCGGTCTTGCTGCGGTAGGCCTCCAGGTCTTTCTTCCAGGTGCTGAACTGATCGACGTAGAAGCCGTAGAGCTCGGTCTCGCTGGAGGGCCCGAGCTTGGTGAAGAGATCCTTGGTGAGGTTGCGCACCTGGCGCAGCACGGCATCATCGGTCTGGCGCTTCTTCTGGATGCGCACCTCGCTGCGCCGCCGGCTGTTGTTGAGTAGCTCGAAGGCCTCCTTGCCGGGCAGTGCCGGGCCGGCGGTGTGGAAGGTGAGCCTTCCAGCGGCATACAGCCGCCCAAGAATCAGCAGGGTCTCCTCCACCGGCCAGCCGAAGGGGCGGTTGTTGAAGCGCTCCAGCAGCGGGTTGAGGGGTACCGGCTCGCCGCCGTGCAGACCGATGTACTGCTCCACCTCGCGCACCGCCTGAGGGTTGCCTTCCTCGCCGTCGAGCTCGATGGCCTGCTGACCGATATCGTCGGCGGTCATCACGGCGACCAGCTCGCGCATGGGGTCGGGGGTGAGTAACTGCAGGTAACCGAGTTTGCTGTAGGTGTTCTCCAGCAGGTACTGGCAGGCGTCGTCGAGGCGGGTGTTCAGGCTGCTACGGTTGATATCGAGCTTCTGGCCCAGGGCGTAGACGTCGGCCTCCAGCAGCATGTCCTCCAGGCGTACCAGCAGGTGCTTGCGGCGCTCCTGGTTCTCGCGGCCGCGGTCGGCCAGGATGCGCTCCACGCTGCTGTCGCCGGAGGCGGCATTCAAGCGGATGTACTTCTCGGTCTTGAGGCAGGTTCGCAGGTCGTCGAAGAAGGCCTTGTTGTCGCCCAGGCGGATCAACACCTGGCCCTGGTTCTCGTTGCTGCGGTGGATACAACCGGCCTCGCCGTTCTGGGCGGCGTAGCTTTGGGTGTAATCGATATCCAGCGGCGAGACCACCTCGACGCGCAGCTGGCTCTCGAAGCGGCCGTCGATGGTGTGGCCGTCCAGGTAGCGGCCGATGGTGTAATCGGTCTTGTTGAGCGGGTAGCGGTACTTGTTGCGGTCGCGCAGCCGGTCCTTGTAGATCATCTCGGCCAGCAGCTTGTTCTCGTCGCTGCTGGTGATCTCGGTGGCCTTGATCTTGCGCGTGATGTCACGCTCCTCGTTGGTGAGGAACAGGTACTCCTCGCCGTTGCGGGTGACCAGGCTCTCCTTCTCCAGGCGCAACAGGGTGACCTCCAGGCGCTCGCGGATCGCCAGGCGGTCATCGTCGATGCGAGTGATGGAGAGCGTCACCAGGTTGTCGAGGGTGCCCTTGACCAGGTCCACGTAGCGGATCATGAACAAGGTGCGCAGGATCTCCACGTCGAAGTCATCCAGCGCCGCGTTCTCGCTAGCCTGGTCGATGGTGCGCTTCACCGCGGTATCGAGGAAGCCCTCCACGGCGCGGTAGAAGCTGTGCATCGGCACCAGGGCGCCGACCTCCTGATCGCCCACCGCCTTGGCGGCCATCTGGAAGGCGTCGAGCATGGAGCGCTCGCCGTAGGCCAGGTGGGCACCGGTAGCGCCGACCTTGCGGATCTCCTCGAAGACCTTCTGGACCAGCTGGAAGTGGTACGGCACGAACGGGTAGTTGGCAACGAAGCTCTCCACCCCGTCGACGTTCCTGAGCGTGGGGCCGGAGCGGTCGAAGGTGAGCTGGTTACGCAGCACCGCGCCCTTGGCCTCGAACACCTGGGCCAGCTCGCCGCTGGCCTCCGGGGTCTTGGCCAGCAGGCGCTTGCGGATCACCTCGTCGGAGTTGGAGCTCGACAGCGACAGGCGGGTCTTGAAGCGCCCGGCGATCTTGGAAAAGTCGTTGGCCTTGGCGGCAGTCATCTCGCCGAGCACCGCGTCCATGTCGGCCTGGGAGGTGACCACGATCCAGGCGCGGCCGCCGCAGATGGTGCCGAGGTTCTCGGTCAGCGTCTGCAGGGTCAGCATCAGGCGGGTGTTGCTGCCGATGAACTGGCCCACTTCGTCCACCATGAAGACGATGCGCTGGGTGGGCGATTTCTCGTCGAGGTACTCCTTCACCCAGCGGCAGAAGTTCTCCACCGAGACGCTAAAGCTCTCCTCGGCCTCCTCGAACCACTTGTGGGCCGCCTCGGGCGAAAGATCCAGCGCCTGGCTGATCGCCTGCTCGATGTCGTCCTGATAGAACTGGAAGCCGTCGCGCTCCTCCTCCCAGACCATGCCGCTGGCCTCCTGGAAGGCCGCCTTGAAGCGCTCCAGCACACCGCGTTGGGCCAGGTGGCGCTCCATGTGGGCGATATGCGGGTGATCGCCGCTGAAGCCCTGGTACTCGTTGAACACCCGCAGGAAGACGTTGAGGATCGGGTTGCCGCCGTCGTTGGAGCTCGCCTTGCTGTCGATGTTGAACAGGATGACATCGGCCGGCTGCTGTACCGCCTTGGTGACGTCGGCGCGGATCATCGGATCGTGGAGCTTGTGCTCGTCGAAGAACTCGGCGGCGCGGCGGTGGTTGCCGGCCTCATCCTCGGCCTCGATGTTGACCAAGAGGTACGAGAGCGCCTTGAGGAAGTGCGACTTACCTGAGCCGAAGAAGCCCGAGATCCACACCCCGACCCGGTTGGCGATGGAGGGATCACTGAGCGGCGTGGCGTAGGACTCGAAGAAGGCACGGAAGTGCTTCTCCAGCTCGTTGGTCACCACGTACTCGTCGAGCTCCTGGTAGACCGTCTCGCGGTCCTTCTGGTCGGCCTTCACCACGCCATTGATGGGGCGGTTCAAAGGTTTCTGGAAGAGGTCCTGGATACGCATGTCCGATCGATTCCTTAACGGGCAACGCCTCGCTCCCGTAGTGGGGCAAGGCGGTCAACAAAGGGGGTGCCAGCGCAGCGCGGCTGCCGGCTGGCCTTCAGATCGAGAGTTTCCCGGGGACTGACCGAGCCGGGCGCCCATGGGTCATGGCACGAGAGAAAACGCCCGGTAGTAGTGGTTACTGGCGATCTGGTCGAAGAGGGTCAGGCTCTGGCCGTCATAGCGGCCAGGATAGAAGAGCACCAACGGCTTGTGGCCGAGCCTGCCGTGCAGCGCATTGAGCAAACTGTGGGCACGCATCACCGGCCAGACGCTACCCACGCCTGACAGAAGAATGATATCGGGGTCGTCCGACAGGGCGTGTCGGATAAGGAAGGGGGCGAACTTGTCCATGTGCAGCGGGCCGCGCAGCGCCTTGAGCAGCGCCGCATCGCCCTTGGTCTGCTGCATGGCGATGGCCTTGTCGAGAAAGCCACGCGCATGGAGATAGTCGCGCAGCACGCGCAGCAGGTTGACGTGGTCGACCGTCAGCTCGCTGTGCTGACGGGACAGTACCCCTTCCAGGAAGGTGAGGTACTCACGAACCTGCAGCTCGTGCTCGGGGGGATAATCGAAGATCCAGAAGCCGATCTCGTTGCCCAGGCCCTGGCCGGAGAGGAAAGCCGGGCTGGTGATCTTCTCGGCAATCTGGTTGAGGCGATCCTTCAGGTGAGGATCTTCGCGGTGGGACGGCCCCTGCGTGAGCGGTGACATACGGCTCTCATCCTTGCGTCCGGTGTCGTTCTTTTCGTTATGATTGAGCGTCTTATAATGCTTGATGCCGCGGCCTGCAGTGGATAGCGGGCTTTTGGGCACGCTACCGCCAGCCCGGGTCCATGGCGTTCAGCGCGGTCCCAGGGCACTCAGGCAGTCCAGCAGCCGAATCAGGTGGTGCCTTTCCAGCAGGGTCACTACCTCGGGCCGCAGCATCAGCGGTCGTAGCCGGCGGCTACGCGCACTCTCTATCAAGCCTACTTCGGATAGCATGCGAAAGGCCACCTGACCCATCTTTCGTCTAGAGGAGGCGGTCCAGCCGTTGATGGCCGGATCGCGGTAGGCACGATCGGCGAGGAAGTCGTCCCACTGGTACGGCTCAAGGCGCTCGGCCTGGGTCACGAAGGCATCGGCCACCACCGTCTCCAGAAACTCCACCAAAAGCAGGTTGCGGGCCAGGGCCGCGCAGAACGCCACCTGGGTGGCCAGCTGGTCATCGCCATCATGCAGCACCTGCCAGAACGCCTCAGGAAGTCGCTCAAGGCGCTTGCGAATTGCCTGGGCCATGCGCCTGGCCGTGGCCGGCCGCGCCTTCTGGAGGCGATTCTCGTCGATGATGGCCGCCTTCCAGGCCGCGTCATCGACGCCGGCCAGCAACAGCTCCGCCACGATGCGGCTTTCGCGGACCATGAGCGAGCCGCCGATGAGGTCGGAGTTGTAGTGGAAGGTGGGGGAGGGGAGCATGGCAGTAATGAAAGCACAGTAGTCTATTGAGAGGAATATGGTGGGGGTGTTGGTGCGTAGGTGCAACACCTTCTCTTTTGCGTATACCTGAGGACTTAATTGCAGACTGGCTTTCTAACATTTCTGAGAAAGCGGCATTTCTCAGTGTACTGCTAAAAAAGTAAAGCCTAATATGCTATGTATTGCAATATATAGCACTCAGGGCTTTCTAAGAATTTAAAAGTTTTTCTTGCGATATCAAAATTTATGATTAATTCTATTGGTGGAGCTTTTATTTCGTCGGCCAGTTAAATTAGAAAATCTGGGGTCAAATTTATGGCTTACCTTAGAACAACGAGCAAGGCTCAGGTGGGAGGGTTGGAGAGGATCAAAGGATTTCCTTTGATCCTTACGGAAGACTACAGAGTAAACTGGTTAGCCCTTCATTTTATTTTTTACCTTTTCAAAAGAAGTTCTGTTAGTTCGGTAAAAACATATGCTGTCCATTTGACAGATTTTTATAGCCAGCTTGAAGTTGGCAACTTAGATGTGTTTGATGTGGATGATGATTGGTTGTCAGCCTATAAAAAATATTTGGTCCATAGAGATGGCTCAGGGCCTGAGAATACCCAAAATTATGCTAGCCAAGTAATTAGAACAGTGGTTATTTATTGTGCCTGGCTTACGAAGCAGGGGTTCAGTGACACACTGTGTGGCGAAGGGTGTAACTATAGAGTGAAAATCAATGAAGGGAGAAAAGGGGGTGTGAAACACTTCCTTATAAAAAATGAAAATAGCGATGTGAGATCTATATCGGCACCTTGGAGTCAGTGGATAGAAACTATAAAAATATATGGGCCGAAGAGAGAGGATTTGGCTAGAAGATTCGAGCTGATGATCGACTGGGGCCGCCTTGCAGGTCTTAGGGCTCATGAAATATGCCACTTAAAGATTTGGCAGTTGCCGGATAAAAAATCGGCATTTAAGTCTTTAGAAAATAAAAGAAAAATAAAAATAAAGTTATTTGTTACTAAGGGCGGTGAAGATGGTAGCGTTTATGTGCCGCCACTGCTTGTAACTAAAACTTGGGAATATGTAGATATTTATAGAAGGGATGTAATAAGGAGGCATAAAAAGATAAAGAAAAGCAAGCGAGAGGCCTATCTGGAGCCTGAATATATCTTTTTATCAAATGCGACTGGAAAGCATGTTACTCCCAAGGGGCTTTCAAATGCAGTGAGGAAAGCCTTCCTAGCAGCAGTAGAAAATGAAAAGTTGACAGCTGATGAGAGGGTATGGCTTCACGGGCTTAGACACAACTTTATAAGCCTTGGCTTCAAAGTTGCTGATGAGTTGAAGGTAAGAAATCCTGAAAACTATGTCCGGCAGTCATCGAGACATAAATCAGTGGACTCGTTAACTGGCTATTCATCTGGCCGGCATGATGAGGGTTTTAGTTGATGGCTAAGCTGTCCAGAAAGAAGATAGAAGTAAAAAGATCAGCGGACATTCTTGAAGTCGCTCCTTGGAATGATTGGTGTGTGGAGGTCGAGTCTGGAAGCTCTCTAGATGTATCCTTCCTCTACAATGTAGCAGGAGGTCGTTTAATTCAGCAGCAGCTTGCATTGTTGTTGAGAGGACAAAGGAGCAAGAGAGCTGTCGGCAATAGTGTGATTAGGTTTTTGCGATTTGTAGAGAGCGAAGGCAGTGGAATAAGTGCGCATAGCCTCTTGGGTTATAAAAAACATATCGATAGAAACTTGGATGTGAACGTCAATACGAAAACACAATTGTATTCAGCTGCTGCCGGGTTCGTCAAACGGTTGATGGCTGCTAATGTCATTGCACATGAAGTCATACCTAAAAACTTCAAAAGAGTGAAGCGTAAAGCATCTCCGAGTATTTTTGAGCTATCTGCCATCGAGATGGAGCAATTTGCGAAAGAGAAAGAACAAGAAATTGAGAGGCTCCAGAAGGAAATGGGGGTAGGTAAAGAGGGGGCTGTCATCATTAAATATGGTAATGAAGTTTTGTCTGCATTTCATGATGGTTCCCTAAAAAGAATTCGGGAGTGGGAGGAGGACTGCGAAAAAATTGAAGAAATATTAAGGGAATATGGTGCAGAAGATATCGCTATGCTTGGAAGAATAAGTGATTTTCGCGAGCGCCACGGTGATTGGCAAAGTGATTTAGTGCCGCAAAGAACTTTTAATGTCGCTATAGGTGTTTTATATGCGCGGTTTAACAGGTTGCTCCCTACATCTCTAGAATGGCCCCCTGGAGTTAGTGACTTTCTTAAGTCTAGGGGGTGGGGTCCAGCTAGGCTGGCTGCAGCATTTTTCAATAACATAAGAAATTTAAAGTATTTTTTAGTCGCGGCGCTTACTCACAAAGGTCTTTTGCCGAATGTAGATAGTGTTGCATTCTATTCCTACATAGACTCCTTTTCAAAAGGGAATGAGCTAGGAGGTGTAAGTGTCTTTCTGGGTAAAAAAAGGGGGCGAGCTGTAAATGCCACTTTGTCGGCTAAAGACCCGCTATGCAAGGCTTTTATGAACCTGCAAAAAAGACAAAAAAGGTTACTTTCTGAGGTTTCTGGTGGTGCCAGCTGGTTGAGAAAAGAGCGTTGTGAGCTGTTTGTGATTTATTGTGGAGAGAGAGGTGGTGATTACCGCTTGAAGCTGGTAGATCCAAGCTCAACTGTAAATATGGTTAGGTATGCAGCTCGAGATCTTTCAGAAGATTATCCAATCTTGAAGTCTTTGGTAAAAAAGATAACGGGTAAATCTTTTAGGCCTACTATTGTGGCAATGGATGTGGCTGAAGGTTTGCCTCTTTCAAAAGTAAGGGAAAAGCTGCATCATGCAGATTTTTCTACAACAGCTGGTTATGCGTTGCGAGTTGAGACACAGTCATCCCTTGAGATAAAGCTTAGGCAATTTCAAGAATATCTTTTGAGTTCTAGTAGGGAGGGAGAAAGAAGAACAGGCACGGGCTACCTTTGCGGTATTGAAAGTGAAGAGGCTGTTACTTGTAAGGGTGTCGACATGTGTTTTAACTGTGAGGCTAAGCGTATAATCTTGAAAGATACTCGGTCTCTATCTGAGTGGTTGGCATGGGTTGGTAAGATAAAAAAGAGTGCTGAAAGATTGAAGTATAACAATCCTGAAAGATGGAGTGGATATTGGGAGGTGAGGCTTGCAGAGTATGAGTCCCTGATTTCTTTGTGTACGCGTTCAGAGGTTGAAGAAGCCAATAGCTTAGCGCTTGAAATCGAGCAACATCTCCCATTTTTGGACTGAACTATGGAACAAATAAAAACCCTAACCTTTGGAAGTCTGTTGCAAGGAATAACAAGCCTTGATAAGGAGGGGGAAATATGGTGGCTAGATGCTGACTCCACGCCTGATAAGTGGAGGCTTAAGCAAATGGTCCCCGGATCATCCTCCTCTTACTTCACAGTAAACTGGCCTCCAGTCAGTAGAGACATAACACCTGCTTCGGCTCATAGGTGGAAATGGTGGCAGGGGTATTCGCAAAGGTTAGCATGTTCCATAATGGAGTCAGATAAGACCGATGTTAGTAAGACATCTACTCTTTCTATTTACTGTCGAGAAGTTAGAGCGATCGCAGAGTGGTTTTGTTTTTCATGTGGGCTAAGCAGTGTGCAGGAGGTGAATAGAAAGCATATTGATGCATATGAACAATATCTTAGCAATGCAGGCCTTGCTGTTAATACTGTTTCTTTAAAGTTGTCAGTCCTTTCTTATATGTTTACGTTGAGCAGAGAGGTTGGAGACGGACTAGTGTTTTCACCTTATATGAATGATATCACTGGGGTGGCAAAAAAGATAGGAAGGAAGGGGCAGCATACAAAAACAATTTTCCCTAAGCATTTTCTCGGCCTAATAGATTTTGCTTTGGAGAAGGTTGCAGATTCAGAACGAGTGATTGATTTACTTGGAGGGTACTTGGCTGTTGGTGAAAATGTTAGCAGGCGAATTAGGGGCCGAAAGGTTGAGGCGCAACTTGGGGTAAGTGTTGCCCAGTTGAAGAAAGAGGTCAGGTTGTTGTACTGCTCTGCTATTCTGGTGATTATGGCTCTTACGGCAATGCGCAAACATGAAGCATCTAGTATAAGCTATGATGACGCTATAGCATCAATATCTTCAGAGGGTTATATATCTGGGGTTGTACATAAAACTGCGGGCACGCAGACAGGCCAGAGAACGTCTCGTCCAGTGCCTAAGGAGGTGATAAACTCTCTGTCTATAATTGTTGAATTAACAAATAAAACTCGTGCTGTCTCAAGTAATTCTGATAGGTTGTTGCTGGATCTTCCTTTTGGCTATGGCATAAGAAAGGGTGAAAAGCACGATGATACTATCAGCACAAATAAACTATATAAATTATTTGACTTTTTTTCAGAAGAGGCTGGCTTTGATTGCAAGCTTAGACCCCATATGATGAGAAGAGCATTTTCTATGATGTGGAGCTGGCGGTTTGATGTTGGGGACCTTGAATATTTATCGAGTATTTTGTACCACAACGATTACCGCTATACAAAATCTTATGTTGACGATGAGGATGTGGAGGAGTTTCTCGATAGTGGAGTTAGGGAGTATACGCATGATTACCTTGAGCGAGTTTTAGTAGGAGATGTTTCGGTTGTGGGAGGAATTAATAGTACGTTGAGAAAATATAAAAGAATTTTTCATGCTAAATTTCATTTAATCTCTCCTGATAGGGTTTCTGATTTTGTAGATAGTGTTGTCGCGAGACACAAATATCGTGTTATTCCTAATGCAGATGGTTACTGTTTCATCAATCCTGGAAGAGGCTCGAGAGCGAAGTGTTCAAGTAATGGGCGTAAAGAAGACTATTCAAACAGGAGTGAAGTTACTTGTGCATCATGTCCTAATTTCGGTGTTGATAGTACGCGTAGGGAATATTGGATGCGCCGAAGAGATGCGCATATTAAAGTTATGAGCTATCACGAGCATGAGAAAGGGTTAATGTATGAGGCGGCTTCAGAAGGGGCTAAGAGAGCTGAAGGTATTGTTCGCCTGATCGATAGGGAGGGTGGAGAGTGAACAAAAGCAGTGAGATATTTTGCGATGCTATTAGGCGGTCAATAAAAAAACTTGAGGATGAAAGGGTTTCAATTACCCAAAAGGCGGTTATTGACAATGCATCATTTGATAATGGCCGGAATGTTGGGAAGTCTACGCTATATCGTAAGGATCCTGTAACAAAAGAGCATTTTTACAAAGACCTGCTTGTGGAGATTGATGATGCAGCATCAAGGCAGAGAAAGTCTAGAGGCAGGCCTACTAAAAAAGAAACTCTAGTGGAGTTGAAGGAAAAAATCAGGGAGTTGAAGATAGAGAATCAGGCTCTTGTTGATCAGGTGGTGACACAGGAGTCGGAGTTGATAAAGTTAAAGTCGTTTAAAGGTGTAGGTGAAAAAGTTGCTCAAGCAAAGGATGACGATATTTACATGCTCGCAAAAACTCTTTTAGAAAAATCTCCTGGTTCCCATGAAGTGCTGGACTCTATCGTACGGAGGTATGAAATAGCCCACAGGGGAACTGAGCGACTCGAAGAGATGCAATCTGCGGCCGGAAAGTTATGCCAGGACCTGTTGGGGGTTACGGTTTCGCTACCGGGCATGAGAAAATAAAGGAAGCCAGCGTTCCGTGTAGTCACTAGGCTGTGCTATGCTGGAAAAAACCATTCAAATACAGAACCTTGGAGGCTATATATATGGCAAGAGGAGTGAATAAAGTCATCCTCATCGGCAATCTGGGACAGGATCCCGAGGTTCGCTTTACCCCTTCCGGCACCGCCGTCGCCAACCTCAACCTGGCGACGACCGATACCTGGATGGACCGCCAGAGCGGCCAGCGCCAGGAGCGTACCGAGTGGCATCGCCTGGTGCTCTTCAACAAGACCGCCGAAATTGCACAGCAGTACCTCAAGAAGGGCAGCAAGATCTACGTCGAGGGCCGTCTGCAGACCCGCAAGTGGCAGGGGCAGGATGGCCAGGATCGTTATACGACCGAGATCGTGGTCAACGACATGCAGATGCTCGATGGCCGCCCCGGTGGTGGCGACTTCCAGGGTGGCGGCTACGGCGGAGGCCAGCAGCAGGGCGGCTACGGCGGTCAGCCGCAACAGCAGGCTGGCTATGGCGCTCAGCCGCAGCAGGGTGGTGCCCCCCAGCAGGGTGGCTATGGTACCCAGCCTCAGCAGGGCGGTGCGCCTCAGCAAGGCGGTGCCCCCCAGCAGGGCGGCGGGTTCGGCGGCGGAGCGCCTCAGCGTCCCCCGCAGCAGCCTCCCCAGCGTCCCGCCCAGGGTGGTCAGCCGGGTGGCGGCCAGCAGCAGGGCGGCAACTTCGGCGCGCCGGATCCGGGCAGCTTCGACGACTTCGACGACGAAATTCCGTTCTAATTCGGCGGTCCTCTGACGCCATGCCGAGGGAGGTACGCGAGTGAATCTGCTGGTACTGGATGCTGGCCATTGCCTGAGCCTGGCCCTGGTCCGGGAGGCCAGCCGCCGTTCGGACACCGAGCTCACCGTCGAGGAGAGCCTGACCCTGGACCCCGCCTGGTTGGCGGAGGTGGCGCCGGCGGCGTTGGTGATTCCACCCCTGTCGCGGCCGATCATTGCCGCGCCGGCGGAGGTGACGGCCCATGCGGAAGCGGTCGAACATTGCCTGGAGGTGTGTCGCCAGGCGGATATCCCGCTGGTGTGGTGTGTCTCCGACCAGCTCTACGAGGATGGCTTCGCCGAGCCCATCGATGAGCATGTCATTCCGCGCCCGCGAGACGAGAGCCTGCGTCGCCTGGTGGTGACCGGAGATCGTATCCGTGCCGAGCATCCTCGGCACCTGATCGTGCGGTTGGGCCCACTGTTCGCCCTCGAGGGCAGCCATGCCTGGCTCAACGAGTTGATCGATACCCTGGTCGATGCCGGGGAGGTGCGTGGGGAAGTGGATGTGACCTGCTGCCCCACCTCGGCAGATGCGGTGGCCATGGCGCTTGTCGGCATGCTGCAGCAGCAGCAATGCGGTGCCGGCGCCTGGGGAAGCTACCACCTGGCGGGTACCGAGCCGGTAAGCGTCTACACCTTCGTCTCGGTGGTACGCACCCAGCTGGCCACTCGCCTGGAAGGGCGTGGCGACCGGCGTGAGCTGGGGCCACTGCGGGCCCTGCATCATCATCACGATCACCCCTTGCGTCGGGTGCTCAACTGCCGACGGGTGCTGGATGTCTTCGGCGTGCACCAGAAGCCCTGGCGCCTGGAGCTGAGCAAGATGCTCGATGCCTGGTGTCGAGCCAATGCACCGGAGTGTGGCGAGGAGGAGGGCGCATCATGAGGGTGTTGCGCAGCCTGATCTTCTACCTGGGCTACTTTATCGCCATGCTGGTGTGCGGCGTGCTGTTCCTGCCGCCGGCCCCCTTTCTGCCGCTGGCCTCGCGCTATCGCCTGCTCAACCTCTATAACCACTTCATCATCAGCTGGTTTCGGTGGGTCGTCGGCGTACATTACGACTTTCGCGGACGAGAGAATGTGCCCGAGGGGGCCTGCGTGATCCTGGCCAATCACCAGTCCGAGTGGGAGACCGTGTACCTGCAGCTGCTGCATCCACCGGTGTGTACGGTGCTCAAGAAGGAGCTCTTGAACCTGCCGATCTTCGGCTGGGGGCTTCGGCTGCTGCATCCCATTGCCCTGGATCGCTCGCGTCCCTCCCGAGCCATCAAGCAGGTGCTTACCCAGGGCAAGCAGCGCCTGGAAGAGGGGCTATCGGTGCTGATCTTCCCCGAAGGCACCCGGGTTGCTCCGGGTAGCCGCAAGCGTTACAACAAGAGCGGTACGGTGATTGCCTGTCGTGCCGGCGTGCCGGTGGTGCCGGTGGCCCATAATGCCGGCGAGTGCTGGCCGGGGCGCCACTGGGTCAAGAAGCCTGGGCGGCTGACGCTGGTGGTGGGCGAGCCGATCGAGACCGCCGGACGCACCCCGGAAGACGTGCTCGCCGAGACAGAGGCCTGGATCGAGGCTCGGCTGGCCGAGATATCCGAGGTGGCGCGGCCGCGCGACGGGGAGGCCGAAGGGCCACGCCAGGAGACGGCGGCGAACTGAGCCGTCGCGAAGGCTCATGGTGTCGGGTCACGGATACGAGAGAGGCGCCCCGCGGGGCGCCTCTCTCGTTACGTCGCGGGGACCGCGCGCCGGGTCAGTCCTGGAACTTCTCCAGCACCAGGCAGGCGTTGGTACCGCCGAAGCCGAAGCTGTTGGAGAGCACACGATCTACGCTTACCCCGTCGCGGGGCTGAGTCACGATATCGAAGCCGTCGGCCTGCTCATCGAGGGTATCGATGTTGGCCGAGGGAGCGATAAAATCGTTCTCCATCATCAGCAGCGAGTAGACCGCTTCCTGCACGCCGGTGGCGCCGAGGGAGTGGCCGGTCAACGACTTGGTGGAGCCGATCGCCGGGGTGTTATCACCGAAGACCTCACGAATGGCGCGAAGCTCGGAAATATCCCCTACCGGCGTCGAGGTGCCGTGGGTATTGATGTAGTCGATCTTGCCGTCGGTGGTGGCCATGGCCTGGCGCATGCAGCGCACCGCGCCCTCACCGGAAGGGGCGACCATGTCGTGACCGTCGGAGGTGGCCGCGTAGCCGGTTACCTCGGCATAGATCCTGGCCCCACGGGCACGCGCATGCTCGAGTTCCTCGAGCACCAGCATGCCGCCACCGCCGGCGATGACGAAGCCATCCCGAGCCTGGTCATAGGGACGCGATGCCTGGGTCGGCGTGTCGTTATACTGGGTGGAGAGGGCGCCCATGGCATCGAACAGGCAGGACAGCGTCCAGTGTTCCTCCTCGCCGCCGCCGGCGAAGACCACGTCCTGCTTGCCCATCTGGATCTGCTCCACGGCGTTGCCGATGCAGTGCACCGAGGTGGCGCAGGCAGAGGAGATGGAGTAGTTAACGCCCTTGATCCTGAAGGGGGTCGCCAGGCATGCCGAGACGGTGCTGCCCATGGTGCGGGTGACCCGGTAGGGCCCCACGCGACGCAGGCCCTTCTCGCGCAGGACATCGGCGGCTTCCACCTGGTTGGCGCTGGAGGCGCCACCGGAGCCGGCGATCAGGCCGGTACGGTCGTTGGATACCTGCTCCGGCGTCAGGCCCGAGTCTTCGATGGCCTGGGCCATGCTGACATAGGCGTAGGCCGCGGCATCGCCCATGAAACGACGCTGCTTGCGGTCGATCAGGGCATCTAGATCGATATCGACTACGCCAGCCACATGGCTGCGGAAGCCGCGCTCGGCGTACTCTTCCTTGAAGCGAATGCCGGAGCGCCCTTCCTTGAGCGCCTCTAGAACCTGCTGTTGGTCGTTGCCCAGGCAGGAGACGATGCCCAGGCCGGTGACTACCACTCGTCGCATGGAAGCCTCCTGATCAGAAGTTCGCGGTGGAGGTGAATAGGCCGACGCGCAGGTCGTTGGCCTGGTAGATGTCCCGGCCGTCGACGGAAACGGTACCGTCGGCCATGCCAAGTATCAGACGCCGAGTGATGATGCGCTTGATATTGATCCGATAGGTGACTCTCTGGGCATCGGGCAGAATCTGACCGGTAAACTTTACCTCGCCACAGCCCAGGGCGCGACCCCGGCCGGGGTGGCCGAGCCAACCCAGGTAGAAGCCTACCAGCTGCCACATGGCATCCAGGCCCAGGCAGCCGGGCATGACCGGGTCGCCGGGGAAGTGGCAGTCGAAGAACCACTGGTCGGGATGGATATCGAGCTCGGCAATCAGTTCGCCCTTGCCGTGTTCACCACCACCTTCGGTAATGGAGGTGATACGGTCGAGCATCAGCATGTTGGGGGCCGGCAGCTGGGCGTTCCCGGGGCCGAAGAGCTCGCCACGCGAGCAGGCCAGCAATTCGTCGCGGTTAAAGGAGTGTTGCTTGGTCACAGAGTCATTCCGAGAGTCGAATGTTATTAGGGGCGTAGTCTACTGCTCGTGAAAGGTGAATGCACGCGGCTGCGTCGGCGGGATGCCTCAGGCAGTGGCCGGGGCGGGAGTCGTTGTCGGCATGGACGGGCGGGCGCCGGGCTTGGCCAGCAACAGGTGGCAGGTGCCGATGGTGCGCTCCAGAAAGCCCCCTTCGCAGTAGCACAGGTAGTAGCGCCACATGCGAATGAAGCGTTCGTCGTAGCCCAGCTGGCGCACGCTCTCGAGCTGGGCCTCGAAGCGCTGGCGCCACTCGCGCAGGGTGCGGGCGTAATGCGGACCAATCTCGCTCAGGGCCAGCACGTTGAGCGAGGTGCTCCGCATCACCCCGCTCAGGATGGCGTGATGGGAGGGCAGGAAGCCGCCGGGGAAGATATAGCGCTTGATGAAGTCCATCTCGCGCTTGGCGGCTTCGAAGCGCTGGTCACGGATGGTGATCGCCTGCAGTAACGCCAGTCCGTCGTGAGTGAGTAGCCGGTCGAGGGTGGCCAGGTAGGTATCCAGGTATTGATGACCCACTGCTTCGATCATTTCCACCGAGATCAGCCGATCGAAGTGGCCCTCGAGCTCACGGTAGTCCTGCTGCAGCAGGGTGATGCGGTCGGTGAGTCCCTCCTCGGCGATGCGCCGCGCGGTGTAGGCGTATTGCTCCCTGGAGAGGGTGGTGGTGGTGACCCGGCATCCACGGGTCCTGGCCGCATGGATGGCGAGTCCGCCCCAGCCGGTGCCTATCTCCAGCAGGTGGTGCTCGGGTCGCACGTCCAGCCGTTCGAGCATGAGGTCCAGTTTATAGGTGGAGGCCTCCTCCAGGCTCGCCTCGGAATGCGGGAAGACGGCGCTGGAGTACATGCGATGTTCCCGGTCCAGGAAGGTGGCGAACAAATCGTTGCCGATATCGTAGTGGGCCGAGACGTTGCGTCGAGAGCCGGACAGGCTGTTTCGCTGCAGGCGGTAGAGCGCGGCCAGCAGCCAGCGGCCCAGGCGCGCGGTACCGGTCTCGATCTCGCCGTTGACTCGCTCCAGGTTGGTGGCGAGCAGGCGTATCAGGGCGACCAGGTCGTCGGCATCCCAGTCGCCGTCCATGTAGGCCTCTGCGGCACCCACGGTGCCGCCCAACGCCATGCGCTTCCACATCCGGCTGTCACGTACCACCAGGGTAATGGTGAGCGGTCCGCCCTGGCCCAGGCAATGGCGATGATGCCCCTCGATCAGGGTTATCTCGCCGCCTTCCAGCCGGTCCAACTGGGCCAGCACGCGCGAGCGTAGCCAGCGAGTTGGACGGTCGGCGTCGTTCGCCAGGGGGCGAGTGGTGTTGGCGGAGCGCAGCGTATTCACGTCGGTCTCTCCTACGAGCGGTCGGCGTCGGGGCCGGGGTGGTCATGGACCGGCACACGCTTGGCCCACAGCCGCAGCGCCTCGACGTGGATAGCGGCCAGTGTCTTGATACTCATCCACGGCTGGCGCGCCAGGGTGCCGAGCAGCACGCGGCGGGTGGCGGGACGTGCCGTCAGGGTCAGGGTGGCGTCGAAGTGACATTTGCCCTCGCCCCAGTTCTCCATGTGCATCAACAGGCGCTCGTCGGGGGTGTTGAAGCGCCAGCGATACGTCATGTCCATGGGGTTGAAGGGGGAGACGTGCATCGCCTTGGCGAACTCGGCGCCGTGGGAGTGGCGGCTCGGGTCCACGGCGCAGGCGTAGTAGGTGCGCTCGCCCCAGGGGATATTGTTGACCTCGCCCAGCACCGCGCGAAGTTCGCCGCGGGCATCGAAGGCGTAGTAGAGCGAGAGGGGGTTGAAGCCCAGGCCCAGGGTGCGCAGCTGAGTCAGCAGGCATATGCGCCCGTCGGGGGCATCACCCAGTCGGCGGGTCAGCTCATCGCGCACCGCCTGCTTCAGCGAACGACCCCGGGGTGTCGGCTCGCCTGGGAGATGGTCCGCGCTTCGAAATCGGGCCAGGGCGGGACGCCGGGCGCTGAAGCCGGGCACGCCGTCGAAGAGCTCGGGGATCTCGTCGAGATCGAGCCAGGCCATCCATATCCCATAGGTGAAGACATGGTCGCGCGGCAGGAAGCGTCGATGACGCAGCTCGCCACGGTAGATGCGTGAGCGTGGCCGGGTGATCATGCGCGTTGGGCCTGCTTTTCCGTCGGGGTCGCCGGCGCTGCGATGCCGCCGGGCCCCGCCTCGCCGCCGCCCAGGTCGTTGGCCACGCGCAGGGCGCTCCATACGCCATCCTCGTGGAAGCCGTTACGCCAGTAGGCGCCGCAGTAGTGGGTGCGAAAGGGCATGCCGGAGATCTCGGCATGGCGTGCCTTGGCCGCTTCGCCGGCCAGGGTGAACTGTGGATGGGCGTAGGTGAAACGCCCCAGTATCCGTGCCGGGTCGATGGCATTGGTGTCGTTCAGGGTCACGCAGAAGGTCTGAGGCGCCTCCAGGCGTTGCAGGATGTTCATGGCGTAGGTGACCGAGATCCGGGCCGCCTCGTCGCGCCCGTCGAGCCGGTAGTTCCAGCTCGCCCAGGCGCGGCGGCGGCGCGGCAGCAGGCGGGTGTCGGTGTGCAGCACCACCTCATTGTCCTGATAGGGCAGGGCGGCGAGGATCTCGTGTTCGGCGGGGCTCGGGTCCTCCAGCAGCGTCAGTGCCTGGTCGGCGTGACAGGCCAGAATCACCTCGTCGAAGTGCTCGGTGCCGAGGGCGGTGCGCAGTGCCACGCCGTCGGTCAGCCTGCGGATGCCGAGCACCGGCGTCGACAGGCGGATACGGCCGGCGTAGGGCGCGGTGAGCGGTGAAATATAGCGGCGCGAACCGCCGGCCAGGGTGTACCACTGTGGCCTGTCGTTTATCGAGAGCAGGCCGTGGTGGTGGAAGAAGCGCACGAAAAACTGCAGCGGGAAGTCTCGCAGGTCGCTGAGGCTCGCCGACCATATCGCGGCCCCCATGGGGAGCAGGTAGCGTTTCTGGAAGGCGGTACCGAAACGGCGCGCTTCCAGCCAGGTGCCCAGGGTGACGGTGGGGTCGAGAGTGCCGTCATCCATGGCCCGGGTCGCCTCGCGATTGAAGCGCAGAATCTCGCTCAGCAGGCCGTAGAAGCTGGGGCGAAGCAGGTTGCGTCGCTGAGCGAACAGGCTGGCCAGAGTGTGGCCGTTGTACTCGAAGTCTCGGTCCGTTTCATGCACCGAGAAGCTCATCTCGGTGGGCTGTGCGGTGACGCCGAGGCGCTGCAGCAAACGCCGGAAGTGTGGGTAGTTTCGGTCGTTGAAGACGATGAAGCCGGTATCGATGGCATGGTGACGGCCTTCGACCTCCACATCCACGGTGGCGGTGTGGCCGCCCAGGCGCGCGTCGGCCTCGAGCAGCGTCACCTCGTGACGGCCCGATAGATACCAGGCGGCGGCCATGCCGGCGATGCCACCGCCGACCACGGCAATGCGCCTGGGCGCCGGCGCGTGTGATGAGCAGGCGTTCATGGGCGAGCCTCCGTGGCAGTCCTGGATCGCGAAAGGCGCCGCCCCAGACGAAAACGAAGTGATACGGGCAGGATGCCCATCAGCTTGACCAGCAAGGTGAAGCGGCGCGGAAAATGGATATCCAGGCGGCGGTGGTCGAGGCCATCGAGAATCGCATCGGCGGCCTGGTCGACCTCGACGCACATCGGCATGGGGAAGTCATTGCGGTCGGTGAGCGGTGTGCGAACGAAGCCGGGATGGATGACGCTTATTTGGATCCCCTCGGCATGCAGGTCCAGGCGCAGTGCCTCCAGGAAATGGCTCAGCGCGGCCTTGGAGGCGCCGTAGGCTTCGGCGCGGGGCAGCGCCAGGTAGGCCGCGGCGCTGGAAGTGGCAGCCAGCAGCGGCCGGCCTCCTTCGGCACGCGCGCGGCGCAGCAATGGCAGGGCCGCGTCGATGCAGTGGATGGCCCCCTGGAAGTTGGCGGCAAATACCCGTTCCACCATATCGACGTCGACGCCTCCGGCATCGAAGTACTCGCAGGTACCGGCGTTGAGAATCACCAGGTCGAGCCCGCCGAGGGCCGCCTCGAGCCGTCGGCCGGCATCGCGCACCGCCTCGCGGTCGGTAATATCGAGAGGCAACACCGTGGCGTTGGTTCGGTTGGCGGCCAGGTCCTCGAGGGGGGCCGCGTTGCGACCGCTGAGGACGACATGGTCACCGCGGGCTAGCAGGCGTTCGGCCAGGGCACGGCCGATACCCGAGCCGGCACCGGTGAGCCAGGTGCGCTGACAATCGGACATGGGGCCTCCGGGGTGGTGGTGGCGGTGCCCGAGGCCATTGCCTTCAGGCGTCTAGCTGGCGCTTGATCAGCCGTATGGCGCCGCCCAGCAGGGGCAGCCGCTCGTAGAGCAGGGCGCCGGCATCGAAATAGTCGCGGTGGCGGACGACTCTGCCGCTGCCGTCGTCCGCGAAGCGGAGGTGGGAGCATCCCTCCACCTCGACCACACGTCCCTTGTTCAGCCGGGGGTGCTCCAGGTGCAGTGTCCAGGTGGTAAAGGCTTCCTGGCCGTTGCGCTGTCGCTCGTGGAAGACGAAATGACACGCTGTAACGTTGCTGTATAAGCTCGAAAAGTAGCGCTCAAGCGATTCAGTGCCTTCGATGCGGTGCAAGGCGTCCTGGAAGACGATATCTGGAGTATAGAACTTGTAAAGACTTTTTGTACATCTTTTGTCTAGATTTTTGAAAAAGGCACAGAAGGCCTCCAGCTGCGGGTCGGCTGACATCGGGCGCTCCTTGGTTTAGTCGGTTTTCAGTGCCTTGAAGGCCTCCAGGGCACGCAGGCGGGCGGCCTTATGGTCGACGATGGGGTGAGGATAGCGAGTGCCGCCGAGCAGGTCGCGGGGCGGGGCGTGGCGTGCCTTGGCGGGGAGCTCTGCCAGCTCGGGTAGCCATGCGGCCAGGAAGGTGCCGTCGGGGTCGAAGCGCTGGGACTGGGTCGTGGGATTGAAGATGCGGAAGTAGGGGGCCGCATCGGTGCCGGTAGAGGCGGCCCACTGCCAACCGCCGTTGTTGGCGCAAAACTCGCCGTCCACCAGGTGGCGAAGGAAGAAGGCCTCGCCGCGGCGCCAGTCGACCAACAGGTGCTTGCTCAGGAACATGGCGGTGACCATGCGCAGGCGGTTGTGCATCCAGCCGGTGGCGACCAGCTGGCGCATGGCGGCATCGACGATGGGATAACCGGTGCGACCCTCGCACCAGGCGTTGAAGCCCGCCTCGTCATCGCGCCAGGCGAGGGACTCGGTATGACGCTGAAAGGCGCGGTGGCGGCACACTCGTGGGAAACCCACCGCCACATGCCGGTAGAACTCGCGCCACACCAGCTCATTGACCCAGGCGGTCAGGCCCGCATCGCCCTCGGCCAGGCCGCCGTCGTTGTCGGCCAGCACCGCCTGCAGACACTGGCGCCAGGAGATCATGCCCAGGGCGAGGTAGGGCGAGAGCTCGCTGGTACCGCCGATCGCCGGGAAGTCACGTTGGTTGGCGTAATGGCGGGCGCGAAAGCGCAGGAAGCGTTCCAGGCGGTCGGCGGCGGGGTCTTCTCCGGCGGGCCACTGCTCAGCGTCGATGGGAGTGTCGGCGAGTGTCGGCAGGGCGGGCAACGGGTCGCTCGTGATGCCGATGGGTGCCTGGGGGGCCGGGATGTCGCTGAGTGCCAGGCGCTCGGCGGTCAGCCGGCGGTGCCAGGCCTTGGCGAAGGGGGTGAAGACGCCATAGAAGTCGCCCTTGCCGGTGAGCAGCTCTCCCGGGGCGAACGCCACGGCGTCGTGGTGGCCCTCCACGGCGAGACCCGCCGCCTGGAAGGCTGTGACCACCGCGGCGTCCCGGTCGCGTTCATCCACCGGGTATTCACGGTTGAAGTGCAGCCCGTGGGCCCCGGTCTCCCGGGCGATGGCCAGCAGGGCCTCGGGCGCCTCGCGGAAATCGTCGATATCCCGGTGGAGAAGCGGAATGCCCAGGTCTTCCAGCGACGCCTTGAGTGCCGTTACGCCGCGGGCTCGGAAGTCGAGTTGGTTGGCGCCATGGCCATGGCGTTGCCAATGGGGCAGGGCGCGCAGGTAGACGGCTACCACGGGGCCGCGGCGCGCGGCGGCGGCCAGGGCGCGGTTGTCATGGAGTCGCAGATCGTTGCGAAACCAGATCAGGGTCGTGGGCATAGCGGATCCTTCACGTCGTCTGCAGGAGGGCCTGGAGCCGAGAGATCGCCTCGCCGAGGTCGTCACCCAGGGTCGCCACGCCGCTGCCGTCGAGTTCGGCCTGGCGGATACGTGCCGCCGGACCACAGAGCCCCAGCGGGACGTCGAGCTGTTCGGCCAGGCGCGGTAGTTGGCGGCGCATCAGGTCGTTGCGTCCGGCATGGCTACCGACCAGCAACACGCCGCTGGCGCCCAGGCGTGCCACCGCCAGAGGCAGTTCACCCAGCGGTGGCGCGGCGTCGAGCAGCCAAACGTGCAGGCCGCGATCGCCGGCCAGCAGCGCGACAAGCAGTAACCAAAGGGTACCGGGGTCGTCGGGAAGTGGCATGGCCAGCAGGGGCGGCCCCTCGGCGCTTGCATTGCCGTGATAGAGCCGCATGCCGATGCGTGTGCGCAGGAAGGACTCCAGCGTGCGGCGCTGCAGCTCGTCGCCGAGACGCTCGTTCCAGCGCTCCTCCAGCTCGCGCAGCGCCGGCGCCCACAGTTCGGTGACGCAGGTGCTCACCGGGTAGAGCGCCAGCGATTGCGTGTAGAGAGTCTCGAGGCGAGCGGTGTCCAGCGCCTCCACGGCATTGATCAAGCGAGTGCGCTGGGCGGGCCAGTCACCGGGATCGGGAGGCGGTACTTCGGGCTCTGCCATGCCGGGATGGTCGATCAGTTCGCGCACCTGACTGACGGGGACGCCGCGGTTGAGCCACTGCAGGATCTGCTCGACTCGCTCGACGTCCTCCCGGGCATAGAGACGGTGGCCCTTGGGGGTGCGGCGCGGTCGAATCAGCCCGTAGCGACGCTCCCAGGCGCGCAGGGTCACGGAGTTGACGCCGGTGAGACGAGACACCTCGCGAATCGGGTAGAGCGGCGTGTCGCTACCGTGCTGAGTCGGCTCGTTCATGGCACCCTCGGAGATGGTTTTCCGCTAGACTAGCAGAAGTGTACAACAGCTGTATAACTCAACACGAATGACGAGGAGATCCAGATGCGCGTGCTGATCACCGGAGGAAGCGGTTTTGTAGGCCAGCGCCTGTGCCAGCGACTGATCGAGGCAGAGCATCGGGTGCAGGTCGTTTCGCGGGACCCCGAGGCGGCGCGTTCGCGGCTTCCCGAGTCGGTGGACGTGCGGCGTTCGGCGCTGGATTTCGTCGATGCCCCGCCCGAGGCCCTGGTCAACCTGGCCGGCGAGTCCATTGCGGCCAAGCGCTGGAGCGACGATCAGAAGGAGAAACTGCTGGATTCGCGGCTGAATGTTACCCGCGAACTGGTAGGCCTCTGCGAACAGCTGCAACAGACCGGTGCACGGATGCCTCGGGTCATGGTGTCCGGGTCGGCGATGGGGTACTACGGCGATCAAGGAGATCGCGAGGTGACCGAGGAAACGACGGCCCACGACGAGTTTGCCCATCGCCTCTGTCGTCGCTGGGAGGAAGCCGCCCGCAAGGCCGAATCGTTTGGCGTGCGGGTCGCATTGCTGCGCACCGGGCTGGTGCTGGACCAGGGCGGCGGCAGCCTGGAGAAGATGCTGCCGCCCTTCAAGTTGGGCCTGGGCGGGCGCTTCGGCAGCGGCGAGCAGTACATGCCCTGGATCCATCGCGAGGACCTGGTGCGCGCGATCCTGTTTCTGCTCGAACACGACGAACTGGCGGGAGCCTTCAATGGTAGCGCGCCGCACCCGGTTACCAACGCCGAGTTCACCCGCACCCTGGCCGGTCACCTGAAGCGCCCGGCCTTCCTGCCGGTGCCGGCCATTGCCCTGGAGACGGCCCTCGGCGAGATGGCACGGCTGCTGCTGACCGGCGCCGACATGCGCCCGGCCCGGCTACTCGAGGCCGGCTTCGACTTCCAGTTCGAGACGCTGGAGGGCGCCCTGGAAGACATTCTGGCTTGATAGCCAAGCCAAAACCGAGGGGCGGGACTCACCGTCCTTCCTCGCCCACCGTGACGATGACTCGTACCGCATCCAGGCGCAGTCGAGTTCCTTCGATGGCCTCGTCCAGCGCGGTGCGCTCGTCGCGCAGCGCGGTGAGCTCTTCCTCGCGTACCGCCGGATTGCGGCGCGCCAGGGCGGTCAGTCGGGCCAGCTCGCCATCCAGTGCGTCGCGCATGCGGGCCTGGGCGTCCTCGACGATGGTGGGCAGTTCGCGTTCCGCCTCGCCTTCGCCGCGGTCGAGCAGTTCGCGCAGCACGTCCAGGCGGCTGCGGATCAGGTCCCGCGCCATCGCCTTCTTGACCTTCTGCAGGTTTTTCGAGAGCCCGGTGAAGGAGATCTTGTCGGTCAGGTTGGCTCCGGATTCGTCCAGCAGCACGCGCACCGCCGTGGGCGGCAGGAAGCGATTGAGGTGCAATTTCCTGGGTGCCGGACAGTGGGTGCGATAGATCAATTCCACCATGACGCGCCCGGGCGGCAGCGAAGGGTGCTGGAGCAGCGCCAGCGCGGTGTTGCCCATGCTGCCGTCGAGGATGCGCCCCATTATCTCGCGCACCACCGGGTGCTCCCAGGAAAGTCGTTGTACGTCGTCACGGGCCAGCGCCCGCGAGCGCGACAGGGTGGCGGAGAAGCCTTCCTCGCCCTTGGCCAGCCCCGGCAGGCCGTCGAGCATCTGGGGGCCGGCCACCAGGTGCTGGATGCCGCCGCCCAGGTCCTGGCTGTCGACGCCGAAGATATCCAGCGCCAGGTCCAGGTAGCGGCGCAGGGCGCGGTCCTCGTCCAGCTCGCCGATGGCCGCGGCTACCGCCTCGGCACGCTCGTGTCGGCAGGCGTTGAGTTCCAGCAGGCGATTGCGACCGGCGTCGCGCTCGGCCAGTCGGCTATCGAACAGCGCTCGGGTTTCCTCGACCACCTCCTCGATGGCCTCGTCGTCGAGCAGGGCGTCGGCCAGGGCATCGCCGAAGGCATCGAAGATCTCGCTGCCGATGCCGTGGGGGGCGCTGAAGGCGTCCATGCCGTCGCGATACCAGCGCAGCAGCTTCTCGCCGGGGCTGGCCTCGAAGACCGGCACATGGAGCTCGATGGCGTGGCGCTGGCCGATGCGGTCCAGGCGGCCGATGCGTTGTTCCAGCTGATCGGGATGCAGCGGGAGGTCGAACATCACCAGGTGGCGGCAGAACTGGAAGTTGCGCCCCTCGGAACCGATCTCGGAGCACACCAGCACCTGGCAGCCTTCCTCTTCATCGGCGAAGGCCGCCGCGGCGCGGTCGCGTTCCACCAGCGAGAGCCCTTCGTGGAACACCGGGGCGTGGTAGCCGCCCAGCACACGCAGGGCCTCGGCCAGCTCCTCGGCGGTTTCCCGCTCATGGGCGATCACCAGCACCTTGTCACCGGCCAGGCCGCCCTCGCCATCGTCGGCCAGGCGCTCCAGCAGCCAGTTGACCCGGGGGTCGATCTGCCACCAGGGCTCGCTGTTGAGCGGGTCATCGGAGAGGGCGCGGTACATGGCATCCAGGTAGATCAGCACCTCGGGGTGGTCGAGGCCGCTCTCGATCAGCAGGTCGTCGAGGTAATCCTCGTCGCGGTCCAGCTTGCGCAGCACGCGCCGATAGGCGGCCGGTGGCGCGAGTTCGGTGACGTGCAGGCGCCGCTCGGGGAAGCCGCCTACGTGGCGGCGGCTGTTGCGGAACATTACCCGGCCGGTGCCGTGACGGTCGAGCAGCTGGTCGCGTAGCTGGTCGCGGACGGCATCGTGCTGGGCCGCGTCGGCCTCGGGGTTGGCCAGGGTGGCGAGCAGGGCCAGGCTGTCGGGTTCATCGATCACCGCCGCCACGCGCTCGCGCTCCTCATCGCTGCCGGGCAGGCGCTCCAGGGCATCGATCGCCTGGGCCACCTCCACATAGTGGGTCTCTTCCTCGCGGAAGGCCGCTAGGCTGTGATAGCGACCCGGGTCGAGCAGGCGCAGGCGGGCGAAGTGGCTCTCCAGGCCCATCTGCTCCGGGGTGGCGGTCAGCAGCAGCAGGCCCTCGCTCTCGGCGGCGAGGCGCTCTACGCAGGCGTAGCTGGTGCCGACCTGCTCCTCGCTCCAGTCCAGGTGATGAGCCTCGTCGACGATCAGCAGGTCCCAGGAGCAGGCCTGGGCTTGGGTCTGGCGGTGGGGGTTGGCGAATAACCAGTCCTGGCTGGCCAGGATCAGCTGGCCGGCCTCGAAGGGATTGGTGTCGCCGTGGGCCTGGCTCTGCTGCTCGTCGAGCAGGGTAACCTCGAGGGCGAAGCGGCGCAGCAGCTCCACCAGCCACTGATGGGTCAGGCTGTCCGGCACCAGGATCAAGGCCCGCTCGGCGCGCCCGGTGAGCAGCAGGCGGTGCAGGATCAGCCCCGCCTCGATGGTCTTGCCCAGGCCGACCTCGTCGGCGAGCAGGACCCGCGGGGCATGACGCCGAGCGACCTCGTCGGCGATATACAGCTGATGGGGGATCAGGTCGATGCGGGGGCCGGACAGGCCCAGCGCCGGGCTCTGCTCCACCCGATGATAGTGGTGCAGGGTGCGAAAGCGCAGGTCGAACCAGTCGTTGCGATTGACCTGGCCGGTTAGCAGTCGGTCGCGAGCCTGGTCGAACTGCATGCTGTCGGCCAGGCGGGCCTCGGAAAGCTCGGTAAGTTCACCTTGGTCGTTCTCGCCGATATAGACGATCAGGCCGCCGGCTTCCTTGGCGTCATCGACGGTCAGTGTCCAGCCTTCGGCCGCCTGGATGCGGTCGCCGCTGCCGAAGGCCACCCGCGTGAGCGGGGCCTGGCGGCTGCTGTAGGTGCGGGTCTCCTGGCTGGCGCCGAACAGCACGGTCACGCTGCGGGCGTCACAATTGAGGATAGTGCCTAGGCCGAGTTCGGCCTCGCCGTCGCTGATCCAGCGCTGGCCGGGGGTGAAGTCGCTCATGATGCCTCGAGGATGCTGTAACAGGGTGCGCTCACGGCCACCCGGAAGGGCGGCCTGGACAAAGGCGCGGTATCTTACAGCAAAGCCCGGCGCGGCTTAAGCCTCGGGCACCTGATGGTGCCTTTATGGGAGAGTCTCGGTGCGACAAATATATCCTGGTCGACCAGCAGCCGAGGCCAGTGCCAGCGGAACGTTCAGGGCCTGGTAGGCAGGGGCTTACTCGGCACCGGCCACGATGCCGGCAATCAGGCTCATGGTGATCGTGGCTGTGGCCGCATGGCCTGTACCATGCGGCGAGGTGTTGCTTACTTGCCGAGCAGCCGCACGACCGAGCCGCCGCCGTGGACCTTGATGGTCTGGCCGCTGACCCAGGCGCTGGCCGGCGAGGTCAGCCACAGCATTGCGTTGGCAATATCCCGGGGCTGTCCGGTGCGACCGATCAGGTTGTCAGGGTGCTTGAGCTTTTCCTGGATGGCGGGGTCCAGGCCCGCAGCGGCGTAGCCCTCGGTCAGCACCGTGCCGATCAGCACCGAGTTGACTCGGACCTTCTGAGCCAGCATGTGAGCGATCGAGACCATCATCTGGTTGAGCGCCGCCTTGGCGGTGCCGTAGGCCAGGATGTCGTAGGCCGGCACGGCAGAGGAGAATGAACCGGAGTTGACGACACTGGGGTTCTCCGCCTCGAGAAGATGCGGGAGGCAAGCCATGGTCATGCGATAGGCGCTGATGGTGTTGAGTCGGTAGGCCTCGATCAACTCATCGTCGCTGATCGCGGTGGGGTCGGGGTGACGCGGCCCCCAGCCGACATTGTTGATTAGCGTCGAGAGGCCGCCGAACTCGGCCACGGCGGCGGTGACCACCGCATCGATATCCTCGCTGCGGGTCACGTCGCAGCCCATGCCCAGGCAGCGACTGCCGGTCTCGGCCTCGATCGCGGCGGCCGTTTCCTGGGACTTGTCGCCCTGGAGGTCCGCAATCATCACTTGTGCCCCGGCGCCGGCCAGGGTTCTTGCGATCCCCGCGCCGATGTTCTGGGCACCGCCGGTAACGATCACGCTGTGGCCGCCCATGTGGAAATCGGCGAAGGCATCGAATGGGTGGGTCATGGCATTACTTTCCTTGTACTTATGGCTTGAGCTTCAGGGTTGATATAGCGGAGCGGTTCATGGCGAATGCCGGGCCGCCCGCCATCGGATTAGTCCAGTTCCTGCACGCCGCCGCCGGAGACGGTCAGGATCTGACCGCTGATCCAGCTCGAGGCCGGCGCGCAGAGGAATAGCGCCGCGTTGGCCATGTCCTCGGGCTCGCCGAGTCGCTTGATCGGGGTATGGGTCAGCATCTGCTGCTCGACCTCGTCGTTGAGTACCGACTTCAATGCCTCGGTGCGGGTGGCCCCCGGGGCGATGCCGTTGACTCGAATGTTCCTGGGGCCGAGGTCGAAGGCGATGTTGCGCACCAGATGGCTGGTGGCCGCCTTGGAGGAGGCATAGGAAGCCATGCGCTTGTTCTTGTTCTCGGCCGACATCGAGGTGATGGCCAGTATCGCGCCGCCCCCGGCCTTCTCCATCTCCGGCGCGGCCAGCTGGGCCAGTCGGAACAGCGAGAAGACGTTCAGGTCGTAGGCGCGACGGAAGTCTTCCATGGGCATGTCGAAGGGCTTGGGGCCGCCGCCTCCGGCGTTGCTGACCAGCAGTGTCAGCTTGCCGAAGGTATCCACCGCCTTGGCCACGACCCCGCTGAGGTCTGCCTCGCGGGTGACGTCGCAGGCGACGCCGATAGCCCGGCCGCCGGCGTCTTCAATGTCTTTCGCCACCATGGCGGCCGAATCGGCATCCAGGTCGCTGACCACGACGGCGGCGCCGGCCCGGGCGAATGTTTCGGCGATAGCTTGGCCGATGCCGGCGCCGGCGCCGGTGATGAGGGCGACCTGGTCGGTCAGCGTAAACTGCTGGGGATCGTACATGGGGAGCTCCCTTAGGGATCGGGGGTGATTAGGAGGACGGCGTCAGCCAGGCGTCGAGATGGGCGCGAGTCAGCTCGCCCACATGTTGTTCCACGGCCCGGCCCTGAGCGTCGAACAGCAAGGTGGTGGGCAGCCCGGGAGACTCGCTCAGCACCATCAGCTCCTGGTGCGGGTCGAGCAGCGGATAGCGAAAGTCGAGCTCCTGGTCGTCCAGGTAGCGCACCACCTGCAGCAGCGACTCGCCCTGGTTGGCGATTACCACGGTAACGCCTTCACGGGCATCGGCCGCAGCCAGCAGGGGCATTTCGCGCCGGCAGGGCGGGCACCAGGTGGCCCACAGGTTGAGTACGACGCGTTCGCCCTCGAGGTCGCGCAGGTTGACGAGCTCGCCTTCGAGGTTTTCCAGGGTCGTATCGGGCAGGGTCTTGAGCGCCATGCCGCTACCGAAGGGCGCCAGGGTAACGGTGGCCAGCCACAGCGCCGATACCACCACCAGCATGGCCATGGCGCCGATCAGTCGACCCAGATGGTCGCGCAGCGCCCAACCGGTCCAGATAAGCCCGGCCATCAGACCCCAGAGCCCGTGGTAGCCGGGCTGCCACAGCTTGAGGATATCCAGCGGGGCGGTGGCGTAGGCATCGAGATGGAGCGCCACATGGCCGACCCGCGCGCCGATCAACCAGACCAGCAGCAGGCCATTGAACCAGCGGCTGTGAGTTCGGCGCGGCAGGCCCAGTAGCCAACCGCTGACGCCCAGCAAAAGCAGTGCCGCCACGAGCGCGTAGAGGCGGGGTAACGAAAGCAGGACGGGGCCCAGGGCGATGGCATCCATGAAGCATGACTCCTTGAGGGCAGGGTCGGCGGGCGATGGGTGAGCGGTTACACTGTGGCGCAGCCGACTCCGGACCCCGTCAAGCCTACTGCCGGTGACCGGGACTGTCATCCACGGCATTCGATCCATCTTGCGCAATTGCTACCGGGAGCCACCATGGCCAAGTCTGCCTTCGATACCCTGCGCGCCCTGGCCATCGCCAGTCAGGCGCTGGGCTTTATCCTGATCATTACGCTGGAAACGGTAATGGGCGATGCTGCTCGCCCCTGGCAGGGCTTGACCCTGGCCGCCATGGTGGTGGCCGCGTTATGGATCGCCCTGGCGCGGCGCTATCGCCGCAATCAGTCACGCCGGGCGGCGGCACAACGGCGGGCCGATTCCGGAGAATCTCGAGACGAGGGTGAGCATTAAAGAATGCTCCCTTGTTCTGTCGTCGGGACTGCGCGATGGGTTCATGCTGCCGCGACTGTAGCTCTCGGGCAGCTCGGACTTTTGTCCACGGGCAAAGATAGTCAGAGCCATGCTTGATATAGAGCAAGTATTGGGGCCGCCGTGAGGCTATGCTGTGAGAAGTGGGTACCCTTGGCCCATCACCTTCTCAGCTGCAGGAGCGACACCATGTATTCGAAGATTCTGGTTCCTCTCGACGGTTCCGAGCATGCCATCAAGGCGCTCAGGGTTGCCGCTTCCCTGGCCCGTGGGGGAGAGGCGAAACTGCACCTGATGACCGTGGCGGAATATCCACCGGACAATATCGGGCTGTTTGCGGGAGGCCCCGTCGAGCCCTTTTCCGCCGAGGAGCGAGAGAAGCTGGCCCAGGGCATGAAGGATGAGGCTCGCAAGGTGATCGAGCAGGCGCGTGCCGCGGTTGATCTCGGCGGCCTGGAGGTGGAAGAGGGTGTGTGCCAGGGGTATCCGGCCCAGCGGATCAAGGAGCAGGCCGAAGAGGTTGGAGCCGACGCTATCGTCATGGGCAGCCGTGGGCTCAGCAATGTGCGAGGCATGATATTCGGCAGCGTCTCCCACAAGGTCAGTCATATCGCCGATTGTGGTGTCATCACCGTGACCTGAGGGGCGATGAGCCCCGTCGGGGGCATGGCAACGAAAAACGGCCACCGCTCTAATGAGCTGAGTGGCCGTTTTTCTGGAGCCGTTCTAAGGCCTCGTCACGGTCGAGGCGAGCGTGACAGCGGGCTTTCCTCGTGCGTTCACGTCAATTCGCCTCGTGAGCATTGAGCGCGAACTCCTGCATTTGCAGGAATTCCAGGTGGCGCCCGTACTGATCCAGCACGTCGTCCAGCAGCTGCTCCCTGGTATAGCCCATGATGTCGTAACCTTGTGAGGCGGCGACGTCGAGGTAGACCTCCATGCGCACAAACTTGTCTGCCGCCTGGGCCGGGCGCCCGCCGAATTGCGGTGCCGGCGCTTCCTTGCGGAACACCCGGTAGTGGAAAGGGTGCTCGGAGGAAGGATCGATCTCGAGCTCAATGTACCTTTCCCCTTCCTCGTTGAGGTGCGTTTCACACGTGGCGGTGATTCCCCGACTCGCGAGCTCATCGACGATTTCCCCGAGAGTGGGCAGAAGGGTCTTTTCCTCGAATTCCCGGGCCCGCCCTGCATTGGGGAAGGTAAGCATCCGCCCCAGGCGGTACTGCCAGCGCACCTCTGCGCTACGGGTGGTGCGTCCCGACACGGGCATTGCCTGCTCGCCGCTGTCCAGGCGCCGGGCTTCCACTCGCAACGATCGGTAGAGGCTGATCATTACCAGGATCATCACGAAGGAGAACGGCAGCCCCATGATGACCGTGGCACTTTGCAGTGCTCCAATCCCGCCCACGATGAGCATCGCGATCGTGAGCGCACCGGTGGCAATCGCCCAGAAGATCCGCAGGGCGGCCCGTCCGTCGTGCTGGGGGGTGGGCAGGCGGGAGGAAAGATTCGCCATGACCAGAGCGGCCGAGTCGGCACTGGTGACGTAGAACAGCAGCGCGGTCAGGGTTGCAAGCCCGGCGATGAACATGAACGCAGGGTAGTGCGAGAGCAGTTCGTAGAATCCACCCTCGGGGTTGAGCACGGTTTCTATGCCGAACTTGGCGTCCCCGCTGCGGATGATGTCCAGGGCAGAGTTTCCGTAGATGGAGATCCACATGAGTATGTACGCGAAGGGGATGGTCAGCGTACCGATGACGAATTGTCGGATTGTGCGGCCCCGGGAGATTCGGGCGAGGAACATGCCGACGAAGGAGGCCCAGGCGACCCACCAGGCCCAGAAGAACAGGGTCCAGTCGCTCATCCAGGTGCCAGTGTCCTCGAAGGCAAAGGTCTGCAGGATCATGTTCGGGAACATGTTGACGAAGTCCCCGATGTTCAGCACCAGTCCATCCAGCAGGTATTGAGTCTTCCCCGTGACGAGGATCCATAGGCTCAGGCCGATCGCGAAGAACACGTTCATCAGCGAGAGAAACTTGATGCCTTTATCAACCCCGGATACCGCCGAGAGGATGGCGACACCCACGCCCATGACGACGATCGCTATCTGGGTAGCGGTACTCACCGGCACTCCCAGCACGGTGGCTAGCCCCACGTTGACCATCACCACGCCGATCCCCAGCGAGGTTGCCACCCCGAAGATCGTGCCCAGAAGCGCCGCAAAGTCCACGGTATCCCCCAGGGGGCCGTGGATGCGCTTGCCGAAGATCGGGGCGAGCGAGGAGCGGACGGCGAGAGGAAGCTTCATCCGGTAGGCAAAATACGCCAGGGCCATTCCCATCAGCGCATACATTCCCCACCCCGAGACCCCGTAGTGGAACAGGGTCCACACGGTGGCCTGCCGGGCGGCGTCGACAGTTTCCGCTGCGCCCGAGGGCGGATGCAGGTACTGGGTGACGGGCTCGGCGACGGCGAAGAACATCAGGTCGGTACCGATGCCGGCGGCGAACAGCATGGACGCCCAGGCGATGGTGGAGAACTCTGGCTTGGAGTTTTCCGGCCCGAGCTTGGTGTTGCCAAAACGGGAGAAGGCGAGGTAGATCACGAAGGCGAGCACAGCGCCTGCGAGCAGGACGTAGAACCATCCGAACCAGTCCGAGGTCCATCCCACCACGGCGCCAAGCACTTCCTGGGCGGATTCGGGGGTAATGAGCGCCCACAGGGTGATCGTTATTGATCCAATGGCGGCCCAGATGAATACGGGCCAGTTAACCGGGGGAAGGGCCGTCCTGTTCGTGTGCTCCGAAGATTGCTTGGTGTCTGCGGTCTCGGTGCTCATGGCGCACCTCCGGCGACCACGTAGGCATCGCATTGCATGTCGTGACTCCTCTACAGTGTCCTCGTGTGCGAAAGCTTGACCTTACCCCGCCTGGCCTGGGTTGCGTAAGGGTGAGTCGCTGACCGTAGGGGCCATGACGCAGGTGGGCCGCCAATGCGCTTGTCACGGTCGGCGTTTTCATTCCGGGCGGCCGTTTCGGGGCGTCGGCGAGATGATTCGCTCGAGTTCTAAGGCGAAAGTTGGCGGCTGCATGGCAAAGCGCTGTGCGCGCCTGGTTCCGGACAATGCTCGGTTCCGCCCTTGCGGTACCTGGTCGGAATGGAAGGCCGGAAACACAAAGCCCCCGGGGTTCCGAGGGCGATATCATGCAAAATACCTGCAGCCTGATGCGAGCAGTCTGCAAGTTATTTGAATCGATGGTCGGAGTAGCAGGATTCGAACCTACGACCTCTGCCTCCCGAAGGCAGCGCTCTACCAAGCTGAGCTATACTCCGTTGTCGTTTTCAAGGGTGCCCCTGAGCGACGCAGCGTATTTTACGTCAACGCCGGTGAAATGCAACCCCGTCCTGGCGCCTTTATGCCTGGCGGTCCATCGCGAGGTGGGTCAGCTCGGTCATGCTGTCGCGGTAGGGGCTCCGAGGTAGTGTCTCGAGCTGGGCCAGGGCCTGCTCGGCCATCTCCAGGGCGCGGCGGCGAGTGTATTCCAGGGCGCCGGTGGCGTTGACGATCTCCAGGACTTCCTGCAGGTGGTCCAGGCCGCCCTGGCGAATCGCCTTGCGGATCAGCCTGGTCTGTTCCGGAGTGCCCGTTGCCATGGCCTGGATCAGCGGCAGGGTGGGCTTGCCCTCGGCCAGGTCGTCGCCGACGTTCTTGCCCATGGTCTCGGCATCGCCCTGGTAGTCGAGCAGGTCGTCGATCAGCTGGAAGGCCAGGCCCAGGTAGCGGCCGTAATGCTGCAGAGCGGCTTCCTGTTCCGGCGTAGCCTCGGCGAGGATGGCGCCGCTGTGGCTTGCCGCCTCGAACAGCATGGCGGTCTTGCCCTGGATGGTCTCGAAATAGGCAGCCTCGTCGATATCCGGGTTGCCCACGTTGGTGAGCTGCTGCACCTCGCCTTCGGCAATCACGCAGGTGGCGGAGGAGAGCACGCTCATGATGCGCATGGAGCCGACGTCGACCATCATCTGGAAGGAGCGCGAATACAGGAAGTCGCCGACGAGCACCGAGGGAGCGTTGCCCCAGGCATCGTTGGCGGTGGCCTTGCCGCGACGCAGATGCGATTCATCCACCACATCGTCATGCAGCAACGTGGAGGTATGCATGAACTCGATCAGGGTAGCCAGGGTAATGTGGCGGTCGCCCTGGTAGCCCAGGGCGCGGGCCGCCAGGAGTACCAGCAGCGGGCGCAGACGCTTGCCGCCGCTGACGATGATGTGCTGGCCAATGGTCTCGACCAGCGGGATCCGCGAGCCGAGCCGGGTCATGATGGTGCGGTTGACCGCGGCGAAGTCCTCGGCCACGACGGCGTGGATCGGGGAGGGGGTGGCGGTATCGGAAGCGTGGCTAGGCATGGAGGCAGTATCAACAGTCGGTTGGGGCCGGGGCTAAGCGGCCCCCTGCTGGCCTGGGAATGTCGGCCATGCTATGGGGCCCCCTCGGGGGCGTCAAGGCGCTGTGTGAGCGGGTTGTGTCGTGTGTCGCCTGTCGCTATAATACGCGACCCACTCATCTCGCTCCCTGTCAGATGGTTGCCGAAAGGGGCGCCATTCGAAGCAGGCCGACGAAGAGCCCAACCCGATGAGTCCTGGAGAGAAAAGCATGTACGCAGTTATCAAGAGCGGCGGCAAGCAGTACCGCGTTCAGGAAGGTCAGACCCTGAAACTCGAGAAGATCGAGATCCCGACCGGCGAGTCCATCGACTTCGACGAAGTGCTGCTGGTTGGCAGCGATGACGAGGTCAAGGTCGGTGCTCCCCTGGTCGACGGTGCCAAGGTCTCTGCCGAGATCGTTGCCCACGGCCGTGGCGACAAGGTCAACATCATCAAGTTCCGTCGTCGCAAGCACAGCATGAAGCGTCAGGGCCACCGCCAGTGGTTCACTGAAGTCAAGATCACCGGGATCTCCGCGTAAGCGGCCCATCCCCCTGAACGGAGGTTTATTCCATGGCACATAAGAAGGCAGCGGGCTCTACCCGCAACGGTCGCGATTCCGAATCCAAGCGCCTTGGCGTCAAGCTCTTCGGCGGCCAGGCCGTGACCGCCGGCAACATCATCGTTCGCCAGCGTGGCACCAAGTTCCATGCCGGTACCGGCGTCGGCATCGGCAAGGACCACACCCTGTTCGCCCTGGACGAAGGCGTGATCAAGTTCGAGACCAAGGGTCCGAAGAACCGCAAGTTCGTCAGCGTCGTCTCTGCCTGAGACGCCTGAACCTTGCCGCGAGAAGGCCCCGCCATGGCGGGGCCTTCTTGTATCATGGCGGCACAGGCCGCCTGGAGAGTGACAGATGCAGTTCGTCGACGAATCCTCGATCATCGTGGAAGCCGGCAAGGGAGGCAACGGCTGCCTCAGCTTTCGGCGCGAGAAGTATGTGCCCAAGGGCGGGCCCGATGGCGGCGACGGCGGTCATGGCGGCAGCGTTTACCTGATCGGTGACGATGCCCTCAATACCCTCATCGACTTCAAGTACCAGCGCTTCTACAAGGCGCAGAACGGCCAGTCCGGCATGGGTCGACAGATGAGCGGCAAGGCCGGCGAGGACCTGCACATCAAGGTTCCGGTAGGCACCACGGTGATCGACGAGGATACCCTCGAGGTGATCGCCGATGTCACCGAGATTGGCCAGGTGGTACTGGTGGCCCAGGCCGGCCGCCGGGGGCTCGGTAATATTCACTTCAAGTCTTCCACCAATCGCGCGCCGCGCCGTACCACGCCGGGCACCGAGGGCGAGCGTCGCAACCTGCGCCTGGAGATGAAGGTGATGGCCGACGTCGGGCTGTTGGGCATGCCCAACGCCGGCAAGTCGACCTTGATCCGCGCCGTTTCCGCGGCCAAGCCCAAGGTGGCCAACTATCCCTTCACTACCCTGGTACCCAACCTGGGGGTCGTGAAGCTCGGCATGCACGAGCACTTCGTGATGGCCGATGTGCCCGGCCTGATCGAAGGCGCCTCGGATGGCGCCGGCCTGGGGCTGCGCTTCCTCAAGCACCTGACGCGTACCCGGCTGCTGTTCCACGTGGTGGATGTGGCGCCCTTCGACGAAACCGACCCGGTGGAGGCCGCCGAGGCGATCATCCATGAGCTGGGCGAATTTTCACCCGCGCTGTCCGAGCTGCCGCGCTGGCTGGTGCTCAACAAGCTGGATCTGCTGCCCGAGGAAGAGCGCGAGGCGGTGGCGGACGCCATCGTGCGCCGCCTGGGCTGGGAGGGTCCGGTCTTTCGTGTCTCGGCGATCGGCAGCGATGGTACCGATGCGCTGGCGCAGGCGGCCTATCGCTGGCTCACCGAGCAGCGCCGCCTGGAGAACGAGGACGAAGAGGCCGCCGAGCGCGCCCGCGAAATGCGCGAGCGCATGGAGGAGGAATCGGTCGCCCGTACCGAGGCGCGCCTGGGTCGCAAGCGCAAGTCGTCTGACCAGGATGATGATGACTTCGATGACGACGACTATGATGTCGATGTTGAATACGCGCCCTGAGGCGTCGCTGGCCGGTACCGGAAGTCGATGGGGAGTCGATGGGGCCTGACCCCGCGGGAAAAGAGCGAATGGAAAGCAACGAGCAGATGGGTCGCGAGCCACTGACGGACGCCCGTCGGGTGGTGGTGAAAATTGGCAGCGCCCTGCTGACCAACGATGGCCGTGACCTCGACGAAACGGCGATCGGCGGCTGGGTCGATCAGATTGCCGTGCTGCATCGGCACGGCATCGAGGTGGTGGTGGTGTCCTCCGGCGCGGTGGCCGCGGGCATGGTGCGTCTCGGCTGGCAGGCACGTCCCTCGTCGGTGCATGAGCTACAGGCCGCGGCGGCGGTGGGGCAGAATGGTCTCACCGAGTGCTATGAAGGCCACTTCGCGCGCCACGACATGCTCACCGCCCAGGTGCTGCTGACCCACGACGATCTCTCCAATCGCAAGCGCTACCTCAACGCCCGCTCGGCGCTGCGCACCCTGGTCGACCTGCGGGTGGTGCCGGTGATCAATGAAAACGACACCGTGGTGACCGACGAGATCCGCTTCGGCGACAACGACACCCTGGGAGCCCTGGTGGCCAACCTGCTGCAGGCCGATGCCCTGGTGATCCTGACCGACCAGGAGGGCCTGTTCGACGCCGACCCGCGTTCCAGTCCCGAGGCTAGGTTGATTGCCGAGGGGCGCGCCGATGACCCGGCACTGGCGGCCGTGGCCGGTGGTAGTGGGGCCCTGGGGCGCGGCGGCATGGCGACCAAGATCCGTGCCGCGCGGCTGGCGGCGCGTTCGGGGGCCGTTACCGCCATCGCCGGCGGCCGCCAGGCCGATGTGCTGGTTCGGCTGATCGATGGCGAACGCCTGGGCACCCTGCTGCACCCCGATCAGGCACCCATGGCGGCACGCAAGCGCTGGCTGGCCGGGCAGCTGCAGGTGCGTGGCACCCTGACTCTGGATGCCGGGGCGGTCAAGGTGTTGCGAGAAAAGGGTTCCAGTCTGCTGCCGGTAGGGATAAAAGCCGCGGCCGGGCAGTTCCGGCGCGGCGATATGGTGCTCTGTGTCGACGAACAGGGCGACCGGGTGGCCAAGGGGCTGGTCAACTATGGCGTCGAGGATGCGCGGCGCATCATTGGCAGGCCTAGCCACCAGATCGAGGCGATCCTCGGCTTCATGGAGGCGCCGGAGCTGATCAATCGCGACAACCTGGTGGTGCTGTAGGTACGCTCCGGGCTATCGCATACTTCGTAACAGCGATGGCCGCGTAGACGCGCTGGCAAGCTCCATCCTGGCTGTGGTAGGATGCGCCATCCTCTCAGACACGGCCCGTGAACGGTCGCCGCATCAGCAGCGATCGGCCAGATGGCCAGGCCGGCGGTAAGGTGTATTCCTTGCTGCCGCATCAATACGTTATTTCAGCCGTCACCACACGGGCGGCGAAGAATCTCCAAGGAGACAGCAAGTGGCAAACAGCAAGCAAGCTCGCAAGCGCGCCCGTCAGGCCGAAGGTCGTCGTGTCCTGAAGGCCAGCCAGCGCAGCATGGTCCGCACCTATATCAAGCGCGTCATCAAGGCCATCAACGGCGGTGACCATGCCGAGGCGATGAGCGCCTTCCAACAGGCGCAGCCGATCATCGATCGTGTTGCCGACAAGGATGTGCTCTCCAAGAAGAAGGCCGCCCGCATGAAGAGCCGCCTGAACAAGCGCATCAAGGCCCTGGCTGCCTAAGCCGGTCAGATGTCATCGAGAGCCGGCCGCTGGCCGGCGTCTCGTGAAAAACCGGCTGCGGCCGGTTTTTTTGTGGCTGCCATTTACAGTGCCGAGGATCAGGCGTGACGGATCGTGAACAGGCGACACCGGCAGCGGTGGGCGAAAACGACAGGGTAGTGGCTCCCAAGGGCGGTGGGTTGATGCGCTCGGGCCTCGTGGTCAGCATGATGACCATGCTCTCGCGGGTGATGGGTCTGGCGCGCGACGTGACCATCGCCGCGATGTTTGGTGCGGGGCAGGGCGCCGATGCCTTCTTCGTTGCCTTCAAGATTCCCAACTTCATGCGCCGGCTATTCGCCGAAGGCGCCTTCAATCAGGCCTTCGTGCCGGTACTCTCGGAGTACGCCACCCGAGGCAGCCGACGCGAGGTCCGCGAGCTGCTCGATGCCGTATCCGGCAGCCTGGCGGCGGTGCTGTTCCTGTTGACTGCGGTGGCCATGTTTGCCGCACCCTGGCTGGTGTGGGTATTCGCCCCCGGGTTCGGTCGTGACCCGGCCAAGCTGGCACTCACCGCCGATATGCTGCGGCTCACCTTCCCTTACCTGCTGCTGATCTCGCTGACGGCGTTTGCCGGCAGCGTGCTCAATACCTGGAACCGCTTTGCAGTGCCGGCCTTTACTCCGGTGCTGCTCAACCTCTCGCTGATCGGGGCGGCACTGCTGCTGACCCCCTTGATGAGCGAACCGGCCATGGCGCTGGCCTGGGGCGTGCTGATCGCCGGGGTAGCTCAGCTTGCCTTTCAGGCGCCTTTCCTGGTGCGGCTGGGGCTGGCGCCGCGGCCCTGGCCCAGCTTCCAGCATCCCGGCGTCAAACGGATCATGACGCTGATGGTGCCGGCGCTGTTCGGGGTCTCGGTATCCCAGATCAACCTGCTGCTGGATACCATTCTCGCCTCCCTGCTGGCGGCTGGCAGCGTCTCCTGGCTGTACTATTCCGACCGCCTGGTGGAGCTACCCCTGGGCGTGTTCGGCATCGCCATCGGCACCGTGATCCTGCCGGCGCTGTCGCGTCGCCACGCGGAGCAGTCCGGCGAGCACTTCAGTGCCATGCTCGACTGGGCGATCCGTGCCGTACTGCTGCTGGGATTGCCGGCGGCCCTGGCCCTGGCCCTGCTCGCCGAGCCGCTGCTGATCTCGCTGTTTCACTATGGCGCCATGACCGAGCGTGATATCGCCATGGCGGCGATGAGCCTGCGTGCCTACTCTCTGGGGTTGGTGGCCTTCATGCTGATCAAGGTGTTGGCGCCGGGTTTCTTCGCCCGCCAGGACACCAAGACCCCGGTGAAGGTCGGCATCATTGCCATGGTCGCCAATATGGTCTTCAACCTGATCCTGATCTGGCCCCTGGCACACGCCGGCCTGGCGCTGGCCACGGCGCTCTCGGCGTTCATGAATGCCGGCATGCTGGGCTGGCTGCTCAGAAAACAGGGTGTGCTGGTGTTCCAGCCCGGCTGGGGCCGCTATGCGGTGCAGCTGCTGGGCGGTTGTGGGGTGATGGGGCTGGGTCTCTGGTGGTTTTCCCCCGACTGGCAGGCATGGCTCGGCTGGGGCCTCTGGCAGCGTATCGCCTGGCTGGCAACCCTGGTGGTGGGCGGCGGGGTGCTCTACTTCGCCTGGCTGGCCGTTACCGGGGTGCGCATCAGACACTTTAGAATGAGGGGCTGACGGCCTCTCGTTGGCGCTGCGTGTCGCCAGACTGGCCCCGGCTGTCAAGGGGCCGTCTGTCCGGTATAATCGATGATTTAACCACCATTCGACGCCGAGCGGGGCTCTACCACGCCATGCAAGTGATTCGAGGACTGCACAACCTGCGCGACGAGCACCGTGGCTGCGTGGCCACCATCGGCAACTTCGATGGTGTCCACCGCGGCCATCAGGCGATTCTCGAGCAGTGTCGCGAGCAGGCACGCCGCCTCGGTCTGCCGGTGGCGGTGGTCGTGTTCGAGCCCCAGCCCCGCGAGTTCTTCGCCGATGACCAGGCGCCACCGCGGCTCACCCGCCTGCGCGACAAGGTGCGGCTGCTGGGTGAGGCCGGCGTGGAACGTGTGCTCTGCCTGCCGTTCAACGAGGCCCTGCGTAGCCTCACCGCCGAGGCCTTTATTCGGCGGGTGCTGATTCAGGGGCTGGGGGTGCGCCATCTGGTTGTGGGCGATGACTTCCGCTTCGGCTGTGACCGTCGCGGCGATTTCCATCTGCTTACCGCGGTGGGCCAGGCCAGCGGTTTCGAGGTGGAGCATACCCGCACCTTTACCGTCGACGATGAGCGGGTCTCCAGCAGCCGTATTCGCACCCTGCTGGCCAGCGGCAACTTCGCGGCGGCAGCTTGCCTGCTGGGTCGGGCCTATCGGCTGGGCGGCCGCGTGGTGGCCGATCAGAAGCTGGGTCGCACCATCGGTGTGCCGACCGCCAACCTGCCTCAGCCGGTGTGCTCTCTGGCGTTGCATGGCGTCTACGCGGTGGTGACCGAGTTGCCCGACGGTAGTCGCCTGCCGGGAGTAGCCAATATCGGCTGGCGGCCCACCGTCGGCAGCGTGCGACCGGTGCTCGAGGTGCACCTGTTCGACTTCGATGGTGATCTCTATGGCGCACGCCTGGAGGTCATGCCCTGCGCCAAGCTGCGCGGCGAGGTGAAGTTCGACGACTTCGCGGCGCTCAAGCGCCAGATCGGCCTCGATCAGCAGCGCGCCCGCGACTACTTTTTTCGGCATCCCGACGCCGATGCGTGTGCTTTTCAGCATCCCGACGCCGATGCACGTTCTCTTCGGCATCCCGACGCCGATGCGCGTGCTTTTCAGCATCCCGACGCCGATGCGTGTTCTTCTCGGTACCCCGAGACTTTCGGTAACGATGATTCTCTTCCTCTGGCATCGGCGCCGCTGGCGCGCGAGGCCGTGACACTCGATTCCTCGGCGGGTATGTCCGCCGACCATGACGACGGCTGATCCCCAGGATATGAGCGACTACAAGCCCACTCTGAACCTGCCAGAAACCGATTTTCCCATGCGCGGCATGTTGCCCAAGCGTGAGCCCGAGCGGCTGGCCCAGTGGCAGCAGCTGGATATCTATCACCGCCTGCGCGAGGCGCGCCAGGGGCGGGAGCTGTTCGTGCTGCACGACGGCCCTCCCTACGCCAACGGCAGCATCCATATCGGTCATGCCGTCAACAAGATTCTCAAGGACATCATCGTCAAGTCCAAGAACCTGGCCGGCTTCGATGCCCCCTATGTGCCCGGCTGGGACTGTCATGGCCTGCCCATCGAGCACAAGGTGGAGACCACCCACGGCAAGCACCTGGCGCCGGAGCGTGCCCGCGAGCTGTGCCGCGAGTATGCCGCCGAGCAGATCCAGGGCCAGCTCGAGGACTTCGTGCGCCTCGGCGTGGTCGGCGACTGGGATAACCCCTATCGCTCCATGGACTTCGCCAACGAGGCGGGCGAGATCCGAGCGCTGGCCGACATGGTCGAGGCAGGCTATGTGTTCAAGGGGCTGAAGCCCGTCAACTGGTGCTTCGACTGTGGTTCGGCGCTGGCCGAGGCCGAGGTGGAGTACCAGGACAAGCAGTCCGACGCCGTCGACGTGGCCTTTCCGTTGGAAGATGCGGATCGCCTGGCCGCCGTCTTCGGCCTGGAGGCGCTGCCCAAGGACACCGCGGTGGTCATCTGGACCACCACGCCCTGGACCGTGCCTGCCAACCAGGCGCTGAACATGCACCCGGAGTTCACCTATGCCCTGGTGGATACCGGCGAGCGCCTGCTGGTGCTGGCCGAAGACCTGGTGGAATCGTGCCTGGAGCGTTTCGGCCTGAACGGCGAGGTGATCGCCACTGCCCGGGGTGAAGCCTTCGATGGCATTCGGTTTCGCCACCCGCTCTATGATCGCCTGTCACCGGTCTACCTGGCCGACTACGTGGAGTCCGAGGTGGGCAGCACCGGTATCGTCCACTCGGCGCCGGCCTATGGCGTGGATGATTTCATGACCTGTCGTGCCCACGGCATGACTTTCGATGAGATCGAGAGCCCGGTGCAGGGCAACGGCGTCTACGTCGACAGCCTGCCGTTCTTCGGTGGCCAGATGATCTGGAAGGCCAACCCGAAGATCGTCGCCAAGCTCGACGAGGTCGGTGCACTGATGGCCCACAAGCCGATCACCCACAGCTATATGCACTGCTGGCGCCACAAGACGCCGGTGATCTACCGTGCCACCGCCCAGTGGTTCGTGGGCATGGACATACAAGGCAGTCATGGCAAGACCCTGCGCGAGCGCGCGCTGGAGGGCATCGAGGTCACTCGGTTCACGCCGGCCTGGGGAAAGGCGCGTCTTCACAGCATGATTGCCAATCGTCCCGACTGGTGTATCTCCCGGCAGCGTAGCTGGGGGGTGCCGATTCCGTTTTTCCTGCACAAGGCGAGCGGCGAGCTGCATCCACGTACCGTCGAGTTGATGGAGGAGGCCGCCAAGCGGGTCGAGGCCGAGGGCATCGATGCCTGGTTCCGTCTCGACCCCGCCGAGCTGCTGGGCGAGGAGGCCGCCGACTACGACAAGGTCACCGACACCCTGGACGTGTGGTTCGACTCCGGCACCACCCATCGGCACGTGCTGCGCGGCTCGCATCCCCACGGTCATGACAGCGGTCCGCGCGCCGACCTCTATCTGGAGGGCTCCGACCAGCACCGCGGCTGGTTCCACTCGTCGCTGCTGACCGGCTGTGCCATCGACGGTCATCCGCCGTACCGCGGCCTGCTCACCCACGGCTTCACCGTGGATGCCCAGGGCCGCAAGATGTCCAAGTCGATGGGCAACGTGGTGGCACCCCAGGAGGTGATGGACAAGCTGGGCGCCGATATTCTGCGCCTGTGGGCGGCTTCCACCGACTATTCCGGTGAGATGGCGGTCTCCGACGAGATCCTCAAGCGTACCGCCGATGTCTATCGCCGCATTCGTAATACCTCGCGTTTCCTGCTGGCCAACCTCAACGGCTTCGACCCGGAGGTCGACGCCCTGCCATTCGACGAGATGCTGGCCCTGGATCAATGGGTGGTGGACCGCGCCGCCCAGCTTCAGGCGCGGATCGCAACCGCCTATGACGAGTATCGTTTCCTCGATGTCTACCAGCAGGTGCACGGCTTCTGTGCTCGGGAGCTGGGCGGCTTCTACCTGGACGTGATCAAGGATCGCCAGTACACCACCCAGGCCGACTCGGTAGCGCGGCGCAGTGTCCAGACCGCGCTCTATCATGTGGTGAAGGCGCTCTCGCGTTGGGTGGCACCGATCCTCAGCTTTACCGCCGAGGAAATCTTCGATCATATCCCCGGCAAGCGCGGCGAGAGTGTGCTGCTGGAGGAGTATTACACCGGCCTCTCGACGCTCGCCGATGATGCCGAGATGGGCCGCGACTTCTGGGAGCGGGTGCTCAACGTCAAGCAGGCGGTCAACAAGTGCCTGGAAGACGCCCGTAATGCCAAGGCGATCAAGGGCAGCCTGGCCGCCGAGGTTACCCTCTATGTGGACGACGCCCTGCAGGCCACCCTTGCCAAGCTGGGCGACGAGCTACGCTTCGTGATGCTGACCAGCGAGGTACGTCTGGCACCGCTTGCCGAGGGTGCCAGTGCCGAGGCCACCGAGCTCGAGGGCCTCAAGGTGGCCGTGGTGGAAAGCCCCAACAACAAGTGCGAGCGTTGCTGGCACCATCGTGAAGAGGTGGGTACCCACCCGGAGCACCCGGACCTCTGTGGCCGCTGCATCGGCAACCTGCCGGATGGCCCCGGCGAGACACGCCACTATGCGTAAGGAGGGAAGGGTGGCCCGCGGTGACAGAGGAGGCGAGGCGTGCCCGGAGGCGGGCAACCTCGAGCGAGTCTCCATGGAAAGGCCGCTGCGCTGGCTATGGCTGACGCTGGCGGTGGTCGCCCTTGACCTGGCCACCAAGGCCGCCGCCACCGCCTGGCTGGGGTATGCCCGGCCGGTGGAGGTGCTGCCGTTCTTCAATCTGACGCTGTTGCACAATACCGGCGCCGCCTTCAGTTTCCTGGCCGACCATCCCGGTTGGCAGCGTTGGGTGTTTGCCGCCATCGCGGTGGGGGCCAGCATCGGCCTGACGCTCTGGATGCGACGGCTCAAGCGCGACGAGGTGCTGCTTGCCGCCTCGCTTGCCATGATCATCGGCGGGGCGCTGGGCAATCTCTATGACCGCCTGGTGCATGGCTACGTGGTCGACTTCCTCTCGTTCCACGCGGCGGGCTGGTATTACCCCGCCTTTAACGTGGCGGACATCGGCATTACCCTGGGGGCCATCGGCCTGATCTGGGAGTCCGTGTTCGGCGAGAAGCGTCGCGCCCGCAAGCGAGGCTGATATAGCCTTTCGACATTCTGTTTACCGAGTTCTGGACCTTATGACCGATCACAGCAGCTCCCAACATCGTATCGACGAGGGCATGGAAGTGACCCTGCATTTCACCCTCAAGCTGGAAGACGGCACCGTGGTGGACTCCACCCGCGACAAGGCCCCGGCCACCTTCCAGCTGGGCGACGGCAACCTGCCGCCTGGCTTCGAGCATCCCATGAAGGGCATGTGCGCCGGCGAGAGCGATACCTTCGAGATCACCCCGGAGCATGCCTTCGGCCAACATAACCCGCAGAATATCCAGCGCCTGAAGCGCGATGACTTCGGCGAGGAGACACTGGAGGTCGGTACCGTCATGTCGTTTGCCGATCCCGGAGGCGGGGAGCTGCCCGGCGTGATCAGCGCCGTCGAGGGCAACCAGGTGGATGTGGACTTCAATCACCCGCTGGCGGGGCGTACCCTGACCTTCGAGGTCGAGATCATCGAGGTAACGCCGGCCACCACCCACTGAGCCATGTTTCTCTCCTGGCAATCAGACATGCCGATGCCGCAACGCATCAAGGATTCTTCACCATGCAAATCAGGCTCGCCAATCCCCGCGGATTCTGCGCCGGCGTCGATCGCGCCATCGACATCGTCAACAGCGCCCTGGATGTGTTCGGTCCGCCGATCTATGTCCGCCACGAGGTGGTCCACAACCGCTTCGTGGTAGATAGCCTGCGGGAGAGGGGGGCGGTCTTCGTCGAGGAACTCCACGAAGTGCCCGACAACGTCATCGTGATCTTCTCCGCCCACGGCGTCTCCCGCGCCGTCCAGGAGGAGGCCGAACGGCGGGGTCTCAAGGTATTCGATGCCACCTGCCCGCTGGTGACCAAGGTGCACCTGGAGGTGCTGCGTTACGCTCGTCGCGGCCAGGAGTGCGTGCTGATCGGCCATGCCGGCCACCCCGAGGTGGAGGGCACCATGGGGCGCTATGACACCTCTGATGGTGGCGCCATCTACCTGGTGGAGGACGAGAATGACGTCGCCAGGCTCGAGGTGAAGGACCCGAGCCGGCTCGCCTTCGTCACCCAGACGACCCTCTCCATGGATGATACCGCCAGGGTGATCGACGCCCTGCGGGACCGGTTCCCGGCGATCCAGGGGCCACGCAAGGATGATATCTGCTACGCTACTCAGAACCGTCAGGATGCCGTACGCGAGCTGGCCGAGGGCTCGGACCTGGTGCTGGTGGTGGGCAGTCCCAATAGTTCCAACTCCAATCGCCTGCGTGAGCTCTCCGAGCGGGTCGGCGCCCCTGCCCACCTGGTGGATAGCGCCGATCAGGTCGACCCGGCCTGGCTCGACGGCGTCAGGACCATCGGCGTCACCGCCGGTGCCAGTGCTCCGGAGGTACTGGTGAAGGGAGTGATCGAGCGGTTGCAGACCCTAGGTGCCAGTGCCCCCGAGGAGCTCGCCGGCCGCGAGGAGACCATCACCTTCTCCATGCCCCGCGAATTGCGCGAGCGTGTGATCGTCAGCGAGTAGCGCCGAACCAGGCCTAACGACTCGAGCGCCGCCGTGATGCATCACGGCGGCGCTCTTGTTGAAGCCTGCGGTAAACGCGTGGTGGCGTCGGGAGGAGAATCGTGACTCATCGTGAGGCGTCTTGCGTGTCCCTTGCCGGGTGTCGTGCCAGGCGATCCCGTCGTGCCGGCAACCCTGGTCATATCGGCGGCTTTACGCTGATCGAGGTGCTGCTGGTGGTGGCTGTCATCGGAGTTCTGGCGTCGATCGCGGTGCCCCGCTACCAGGGGTATGTGGCGCGCTCCCTGCGTGTTGACGCCCAGGCCGGTCTGAATATTGCCGCGGGTGAGCTGGAGCGCTGCCATACCCGCCAATATCATTATGCTGACTGTGCCATCACCGCCGCTTCCCCCGATCGAAGCTATGCTATCAGTTACGCCGAAGACGCTGGTGCCGGGTTTATCATCACGGCGAAGACGGCTCGTGACGATGGCTGCGATGCCGACCTGACCCTCGATGGTCTGGGCAGGAGAGAACCCGCCGACTGTTGGTGAGCCTTCCTGGTGAGGCGTCTCGATGAGTCTTCAGCGCATCGATGGGGTCGCCCGAATGGCAGCGAGGTGGACGGTGGTGACTAAGGGCTCCTTCGCCAGGTACAGCGCCGGCTTCACGTTGGTCGAAGCGCTGGTGGCGCTGGTCGTGTTGTCCATCGGGCTGCTGGGTGTCGCCGCCATGGAGCTTAGGGCCCTGCAGGGAGCGCACGCCGCCTATCAGCGCTCGGTCGCCTCCCTTGCGGCTCAGGATGCCCGGGAAAGGTTGTGGGCAGAAGTGGCGGGCCTCCCCGGCGTGTCTGCCTGCCCCGCTGGGCGAGTTGACGATGTTGAGCGTGCGTGGAGAGCACACTGGACCGGCGGCAGTGGCGTCACGGTCATTCTGCCAGGCTTCACGAAAAGCGCCCTGGGACAGGCAGGTCCCGGGTGCGAGTTCAAGATAACGGTGGCTTGGGACGAGACGCGGTTTGGAAGCACGGAAGCGTCCTTCGTCTATGCGGTTCGCTTGCCGGAGGGGGAATGATCAAGCGCCATGCTGGCTTTTCGCTGGTTGAGCTCCTGGTGGCCATGGTGATCGGGTTGGTCATCATGCTGGGTGCCGGTCGGATTTTCTTGACGGTCCTCCAGACGAGCCGTCATGTCGAGATGCTCGGTGAGAAACAGGCGGCAGTGAATCTTGTGGCGGAAATGCTGCTGCGAGATATACGCCGTGCCGTCTGGAGTCGTTCAGGCTGGAGTACGGATGCCAGCGGTGACGCCGTCCTCACCCTCGCTGTCGAGAATCGTGGCGACGCCTTGACCCACTGTGCCCCCGGCGATGAAGTACTGAAGAATTACAAGCTTCAGGAGAGAAAGATTGCCGATGAAGTCGCGTGGTTTATGGCGTTAGAGGTGGCGCGATGCGCTGATGTGGCGCGCGGTGGAGGGTACCGGGAGCTCGTGGGTGGCTTCATCGGTCCCGATGCCGTCACCCCCGGCCCGGGCTTCGCCGTGGATGACAGGCGGTGGGACGAGGGGGTATTGCAGATTACGCTACGCCTGATATCCATCGGCGAGGATGTCGCACCGGATACCCTGACGTTCCTTGCCGTCAATCGAACCGAGGCTTTAGCGCCATGACGGGCCATATCAGGACAGGCCATCGGCAGGAGAGGGTCACGAAGACCGCCGGGGGCATGGCAATAAGGAAGCAGCGCGGTGCGGCGCTGATCGTCGTGCTCCTGTTCTTGACGGTGTCACTGATGATCGGCCTTTCCAGCATGCGGTCTGCGCAGATCGATGAGCGGTTGGCGGGGAACTACAGGGCCGCGGCCGAGGCGCAGATGCATGCGGAAAACGCGGCGTCGGCGCTCTATGGCATGCTGGGTGTGAAAGAGGCATGGAAGGGCTTCGGTGCGGATGAACTCTCGAGCGGCTTCGGGTGGAAGGCGTTTCATGGGGTCGCTGCCGACACGGGAAATGACAGTCATTGCCATATGCTGGGCGATGACGCGGGTGGTGCTTGCCATGTGTCGGTATCCGGCGGCCATCTTGGCCTGCAAGAGGGGCGTTATATTATCGCCATGGGGGCCGTCGAGGGGGGCATGGCGGAGGGTGGACCCGTGTTTGTCAGGGTGGCGTCGCCTGGTGCAGGCGGGGCAAGCGATGCCGAACGGCCGGGAATAAGCGCCTGGCACTAACAGGAAACCGTGATCGAGTGACCCCGGGGTGCTCAGCATCCCGGCCTGCCCGATTCCACCCGTACCCTCCCGATATTATTGACGATTACCTTGGCGCCAGACGTCAGGCGTCCGCATAGGCGGAAGGTGCCGTTATATCCGCCGGAGCGGCCCAGGGCGTCGTAGCGCACCGGGCGATTATCGTTACGATAGGTGAGTGTGGGCAGCCGGCTCTCGCCAAGCGTGCGCAGCAGGACGTCGCCTGGCTCGCCGCGCCCTTCGAAAATGGCCAGAAGAGCCAGCCACGCCTTGCCATCGGCGTTGTTCGTGATGGCGCACCCGCTGCCGTCGGCGCTGGGGCACAGGGTAATGGTGGTGCGCCGAGTAATGGCCGTATTGCGGGTCAGCGCCAGCGCCGTCTTTAAGCGCATCACCTCGGCGGCCACCTCGTTGCGTGCGCTAAACTGCTGGAAGCCGGGAACCGCCCAGGTGGCCAGGATGGCCAGCACGGCGATGGTCACGACCAGCTCGATCAAGGTAAAGCCGAGGTGTTTCTTGTGCCGACTGCCCGATGGTATCGAAGCGGGACGCATGAGGCCCTCCCGGGACGTCTTCTCTGACCCGCGGTGTTTCCTTCACCCTAGTCGAGTGCGCCCTGGGTGTTATCGGCATCTTCCTACGGCGGGTGTAGGCGTTGTCCATCACGCTTATTAGTGAAACAGGGAGGCGACCGGTCTCGCCGGCTCGAATTCGAAACCTTAACCCGCTATCGTTTGTCGGAGTCTCACACGCCGCCGCCGATAGCCGGGGCGGCTTCGCCACCAGGAGTCAGCATGAGCGAACAGAATCAGTATGTGCCGCCCAGGGTGTGGAAGTGGGAGCAGCCCAGCGGTGGCGCCTTCGCCAGCACCAATCGTCCGGTCGCCGGGTCGACCCACGAGAAGTCGCTGCCGGTCGGCCTGCATCCCTTCCAGCTCTACTCGCTGGCCACCCCCAACGGGGTCAAGGCCACGGTGATGTTCGAGGAGCTGCTGGCGCTGGGTCATCAGAACGCCGAGTACGACGCCTGGCTGATCCGCATCGGCGATGGCGACCAGTTCGGCAGCGGTTTCGTGGAGGCGAATCCCAACTCCAAGATCCCGGCCCTGCTGGATCATTCCACCAATCCGCCCACCCGGGTATTCGAGTCCGGCTCCATCCTGCTCTATCTGGCGGAGAGGTTCGGCGAGTTCCTGCCGAGCGAGCATGTCGCCCGCACCGAGACCCTGAACTGGCTGTTCTGGCAGATGGGCAGCGCGCCCTTCCTGGGCGGGGGCTTCGGCCACTTCTATGCCTATGCACCGGAGAAGCTCGAATATCCCATCGACCGCTACGCCATGGAGACCAAGCGACAGCTCGATGTGCTGGACCGCCACCTGGCCGAGAACCGCTATCTGGCCGGCGACGCTTATACCATTGCCGATATGGCCAACTGGCCCTGGTATGGTCAGCTGGTGCTGGGCCGGCTCTACGATGCCGGCGAGTTCCTGCAGGTCCAGGAATACGCCAACGTGCAGCGTTGGGCCCGGGAGATCGATGCGCGCCCCGCGGTGCAGCGCGGTCGCATGGTCAACCGCACCTTCGGTGAGCCGGAGATGCAGCTGCACGAACGCCACGCTGCCGACGACTTCGAGTCCCGCACCCAGGACAAGCTCGCCGACAATGAGTGAGATGCGCTGAATCACACCAGCCTGACCGCGGCGAGTGCCGCGGTCAGTCTCTCGACCAGCTGGCCGCTGTGGCGCCAGCTGTGCCAGTAGAGCGGCACCTCCAGCTCCTGTCCCGGGGCGATACTGACCAGCTTGTCGTCTCTCAGCCACTCTTCCACCTGCATTCGCGGGACCATGCCATAACCCATGCCGGCCAGGGCCAGCCGCACGAAGCCCTCGGAGGCGGGGCAGAGGTGGTAGGGAAAGGGACCACGGTAGCCGCACTCGGCCAGGAAGCGGTGTTGCAGCTGATCGTGGGGCCCGAAGACGATGGCCGGTGCGTGGCGGAAGGCGTCGGCGGTAGGCCCCTCGGGGAAATGACGCCGGCGATAGGCGGGCGTTGCCAGCGGCAGGTAACTCATCCTGCCCAGCGACAGGGCGCGGGCGCCGGCGATGGGTTGTGGGCTGGCACACAGGCAGGCAGCCACATCGCCGTCGCGCAGTCGACGCAGGCCAATATCCTGATCCTCGACCACCAGGTCGAGTACCACGCCTTCTTCCTGACAGAGGGCCCCCACGGCCTCGGCCCACCAGGTGGCCAGACTGTCGGCATTGACCGCGATGCGCAGGCGTGGTGCCTCGCTTGCCAGAGTCGGCAGTGCCTGGCCCAGGTCGCGCTCGAGTAGCTGCACGCGTCGGGCATGGTTGAGCAGCTGCCCGCCCACCGGGGTGGGGGCCAGCTCTGGAGTGCGCACCAGCACGGGTTGCCCCAGGCGTATCTCCAGGGTGCGGATGCGCTGGGAAATCGCCGACTGGGATAGACCCAGGGCGTCCCCGGCACGCTCGAAGCCGCCACACTCCACCACGGCCGCCAGTGCTTCCAGCAGCTTGTAGTCAAGCATCGTCGTTCCTCGAAACCTTGTTGATGTTTCATCATAAGCAAAACTGATGAGTTATTAACAGGATGATTTTTCCGCATGGGTGGCATCGGCTAGTCTTCCTGCTGTCATCATCAATGAAACAGGAGCGTGGGCGATGCTGGAAAGCTATCTGACCGGTCTGGTGGTAAGCGGGGGGATCATCATGGCGATCGGTGCCCAGAACGCTTATGTGCTGGGGCTGGCGGTGCGCCGTCAGCACCACTGGTGGTCGGCCGGGTTGTGCATGACCAGTGATCTGCTGCTGCTCAGTGCCGGCATGCTGGGCATCAGTGCGCTGCTGCTGGCGGTGCCCCAGGCGATGGAAGTGATGCGCTGGGCCGGGGTGGTGTTTCTTGGCTGGCTGGCCGCCCAGGCACTGTGGCGTGCGTTTGCCGGTCGTCAGGGGCTGGATGGCCGGGCGCAGGCCTTGCCGGGGCGTCGCCGGGTGATCCTGGCCACCCTGGCGGTGACCCTGCTCAACCCCCAGGTCTACCTGGATACCCTGCTGCTCATTCCGGCGATAGGAGCACAGCAGAGCAGTGTCTCCGGTTTCCTGGTCGGAGCAGGGTCGGCATCGGTCCTGTGGTTCAGCCTGCTGGCCTGGGGCGGGGCAATGCTGGCGCCCTGGTTGAAGCGGCCGGCGGCGTGGCGAGCCATCGATGGGGCCATCGGCGTGATGATGGCCGCTATCGCGGTTCAGTTGGCGAGCGGTGCGGGCATGTCGGCTGCCATGGCGGGAATCAGTTGATCCGGGTGAGGACGACCGGTACCACACCGGTGTCGATCAACCCCAGCTTCCTGGCGGCGCGCTTGGAGAGATCGATGATGCGGCCCTTGATAAAGGGGCCACGATCGTTGATCACTACCGTGACTTCCTGACCGGTGTCCGGGCGTTGCACCACGACCTCGGTGCCGAAGGGCAACTGACGATGGGCGGCGGTGAGCTGGTTCTGATCGAACGGCACACCGCTTGCCGTGGTGCGGCCTTGAAACTTGTCATGATAAAAGGAGGCGTATCCCTGCTGCGTCGCGGCGTTGGCATCATGGGCGTGGACGCTGGCAGTCATGCCGAGGGTCAGCAGGCCTGCCAGGCAGCAGGTCAGCAACAGGCGTGATCGGGTTCCCATGGGTGATTCCTCACGTTTTCGCTTGGGCGATGCGTGCCGTTCACGATGCCACGTGAGACAGCACGATGCGAGGGACTCTCCCCGCTGGATTGTACAAATAATAACCGCCAGCGGGAGGGTGTGGCAAGGTACCAAGAGCCCTTGTGCTGATGGCGCCGGCGATCAGCCCGCGACGCCAAGGCGCCCCTGGCGAATATGTCCGGTAGCACCATATCGCCAGGGGCGGTTGTGGAGTCCATGGCCGATCGGCAGACCGTGATAGAGCGGGATGTCCAGTGGCGCCAGAGTCTCGGCGATGATCGCCTCGAGACACTCTTCGCCCCAGGGTGGGCAGCCCTCGAAGGTGCCCAGGCAAACGGCGGCGGCGCGGTCCAGGGCGCCAGCATGCACCAGCTGCCACAGGGCGCGCTCCAGGCGATACCAGGGTTCCCCGACATCCTCGAGAATCACCAGCGCCCCGGGTGGCGCCTGGAAGGCCAGGGGAGTGCCCGTCAGGCTGGCCAGGGTGGTGAGGTTGCCGCCTGCCAGGGGGCCGGAGAGTGTTGCGGGAGCCTTGCCCCAGGCGGCGATGGGATAATCGAGTGCTGCCGGCTGCTGAATCAGCGCCAGGGTCTCGGTGAACTGACGATGCAGTATCCGACGATCTTCGTGGCTGGCCTCGCTTTCGCCATCGAGAAGGCCAGTGGCGGCCTTGACCACTGGACCGTGGATGGCCGGCAGGCCGTGACGGTGCCAGTGGTCGAGCAGCACGGTGACATCGGAATAGCCCACCAGAGGCTTGGGATTGGCGGCCAATCGCTCCCAGTCGATGCCATCGAGCAGTTGGGCGGCGCCGTAACCGCCGCGGATCGCCCATACCGCCTGGGTCTCGGGGTCATCATAGGCGGCGTGCAGCTGGGCCAGCCGCCAGTCGCGGGTGCCGGCGAGGTAGCGACAAGGTTGCTGCAATGGCCCGGGGCAGTGTACCCGGACGCCCAGCGTCTCCAGTCCGCGGATGCCGTGCGCGACGGCGGCGTCGTCGGTGACCGATGAGGGGGCGATCAGGCTGATGGCAAGCGACATGGCAGGTGGGTCCGGCGGCTGAAAAAGTCCCTAGGATGGCATGCCGGCCCGACGTCGTCACGGCGGGCGACGTTAGTCGCTATTTACGGCGGGCGCCGGCTATTGCATCGTCGTCTCATCCATTCCCTTTATTGCCATCTTCAGGAGAACCACATGGCCAGCATCTTTACCCGTATCATGCAGGGCGAGATCCCGGGACACTTCGTACACGAGGACGATCAGTGCGCGGGCATCATGACCATCCAGCCGATGAGGCCGGGTCATGTGCTGGTGATCCCCCGGGATGAGGTCGACCACTGGGATGACTTGCCGGAGCCGCTCTACCAGCACCTGATGACGGTGTCGCGGCGCCTGGCCAAGGCGATCAAGGTGGCCTTTCCCTGCAAGCGGGTGGGCATGCTGGTCGTTGGCCTGGAGGTACCCCATGTGCATATCCATCTGACGCCCCTGGATGCGATGAGCGATATCCAGGTGGAAAACCTGCCCATGGCCGATTCGGATGACCTGGCGGCGGCCGCCGAGAAGCTGCGTGCCGCCCTGGCCTGAGCTCAGACGAGGCTTGGTGAGCGTGTGGCCCACTCGGGAATCGGTGGTGCCGTGTCCAGTGTCATGACGCAGTTGCGACCCGATTGTTTGGCGTAATAGAGAGCGTCGTCGGCCCGCTTGAGTGCCGCCTGGGGCGCTTCGCGGTTTCTTAGGCTGGCCACCCCGACGCTGGTAGTGAGGGGCACACGTTGAAGCTCATGGTCGGTGAAGTGGTGCTGGTCGACGGCGTTGCGTATGCGCTCGGCCACCCGGCTAGCTTGAACGGGGTCGGCATTAAGCAACAGCACGATGAACTCCTCACCGCCGTAGCGTGCCACGGAGTCCTCCGGACGTGTCTGTTCTATCAATATCTGGGCAAACTCGGTGAGCACCCGGTCACCCACGGAGTGGCCATGGGTATCGTTGATCTGCTTGAAGTGGTCGATATCCATCATCAGTATCGCACAGGCTGGGAGGCCCCCATCCACCTGTTGCTGAAGACGCCAGGCCTGTAGCTTGTCCAGGTGCAGGGTCAGAGCACCGCGATTCAACAGGCCGGTGAGGGGGTCATGAGTAGCCTGGCGGTAGACCCGCATCAGCAGGCTGAGCTGGAAATGATTGGACGACAGGGAGACTACCAGGAGGCTGGCGAGCAGCCATACGCCCTCGAGCCCCTCCGGGGTCAGCCAGCTGCCGTCGACCATCTGCGCCAAGGCGAGCAGCGAGAGCATGGCGATACCGGCTCCAAGCGATTCCAGTATGGTGAAGGGGAAGATGCTGAGGGCCGCTACCAACAGAAAAGGAATAAAGGCATACCCCGTTAGCTGCCGGGTTTCGCCGGAAGGCAGCAGAATCAGTATGACCGCATAGAAAACCGCCGGCAGGGCCAGCAACATGCCGGCACTCACGCGAATACGGCCGATCTTCTCGCGGCTGGTCTTGGCCAGCAGCAGTACCCCCAGTAGGCCTGCCAGTAACCCTCCCCGGGCGAGGAGGATCATGCACAGCAACTCGGCGGGCAGCATGGTGGCATCCACCAGGGCCCACAGTGGTGTGAGCAGCACGAAGATCACGCCAACGGCCAGTACGCGGTTGCGCAGATAGTGGGCATGGGAGTAGGCGAAATCCAGTGAATGGTGGCGATTGCTGAAGGTATCGCGAACCGAGGTGAGATTGGCACGCAGCTCGCCGCCGGTGCGTGGCATCGCGAAGGGTGGGGCCGGTTGGTGACGCCGTGGCGCAAAAGTTGAATTCTCGTCGTCTGACTGGGGCATGGGCACGGCTACGCGTCGAGACCCCGCATTTACCGGGGTATGATGGATGGGTGTCTTTCCATGATAACAAAGTATCCGAAGGCTGCCGTGGGCCTGTGAGCTCGACCCAGGACTTGTTCGGCTCATGGCAGTGAGTGCAGTCGATAATTGCCTGGTTCGCGAGCCGCAAGCGGTACCGAATAGGTCTTTCTGGTATCCTGCAGGCCATCCAACCCCGCTCTTATGACGCCAGCCGCTCGGCCTGCGCCGTCGCTCGTTGACGCTCCGGCGCGCCCGCTGTTCCCGGCGGCCCCCTTTCTGCAGGATATTCCCTTGTCTGACACTCCTTCCGACGCCTCCTTCGCCGCGCTGCCGCTGGCTCCGGCGCTGCTCGACAACCTCGCCTCGCTGGGCTTCTCCGCCATGACGCCGGTCCAGGCCGCGAGCCTGCCGCCGATTCTGGCCGGCCGCGACGTGATGGCCCAGGCGAAGACCGGCTCCGGCAAGACCGCTGCCTTCGGTCTGGGGCTGCTCTCGCGGTTGACGCTTGCAAGTTTCCGGGTACAGGGGCTGGTGCTCTGCCCGACCCGGGAGCTGGCCGACCAGGTGGCCGGCGAGCTGCGCCGGCTGGCCCGCAGCCTGCCCAATGTCAAGGTGTTGACCCTGTGTGGCGGGGCGCCCTTCGGCCCGCAACTCGCGTCTCTGGAACATGGGGCGCATATCGTGGTGGGCACCCCGGGCCGGGTGGAGGAGCACCTGCGCAAGGGCTCGCTCAGGCTGGACGGACTCGAGACCCTGGTGCTGGACGAAGCCGATCGCATGCTCGACATGGGCTTTCAGGCGAGCCTGGAGGCCATCGTCGCCGACACTCCGGCCCGCCGTCAGACGCTGCTGTTCAGTGCGACATTCTCCGACAGCGTGCGGCCGGTGGCCGAGGCCATGATGCATGAGCCGCTGAGGGTCGAGATTGCCGAGACCCATGATGCCAGCAGCATCCATGAGCGTGTCTATCGGGTCGCCGACGGCGATGAGGCGCGTCTGGAAGGGCTGTGCCGGCTGCTGCTGCACTTCCGCCCGGTCTCGAGCGTGGTGTTCTGCAATACCAAGCGTGAGACCGACGAGGTGGCCCAGGCGCTTGACGCGGCGGGCTTCGGGGCGCTGGCATTGCACGGCGACCTGGAGCAGCCCGACCGCGATCGGCTGCTGGTGCTGTTCGCCAATCGCAGTGCCTCGATCCTGGTGGCCACCGACGTGGCGGCCCGCGGGCTGGATATCGCCGAGCTGGATGCGGTGTTCAACTACCGCATCGCCCGGGACCTGGAGGTGCATGTGCATCGGGTGGGGCGCACGGGCCGGGCCGGCAGTGCGGGCATCGCCTGCACCCTGGTCGGCCAGGATGAGGGGTACCGACTGGAGCGTCTCACCGACTTTCTCGGTGAGCCCCTCGAGGAGGCCAGCTTGCCGCCGCGTTCGGTGCTCGCTCGCGAGCCATTGGTACCGCCCATGACAACGCTGCAGATCGGCGGCGGAAAGAAGCAGAAGGTACGCCCCGGGGATATCCTCGGCGCCCTCACCGGCGAGGGAGGACTGACCGGCGAGCAGGTGGGCAAGATCAAGGTGCTGGCCAACAGTGCCTACATCGCGGTGCGGCGCGAGGCGGCCGACAAGGCTCTCGAGCAACTGGCCAATGGCAGGATCAAGGGGCGCAGCTTTCGTGCCCGGCGCATCAGTCGCTGATGGCGGCTCGGCTTGTGAGTCCGGTTCGGTAGCTCGATTCAGCAATATCAGGAAGAGAAGATGAAAATACCCAAGCGCCTGCAGCCGTTGGTCGATGATGGCCTGATCGATGCGGTCGAGAGCCAGCTGATGAGCGGCAAGGAGGCCCAGGTCTATGTGGTGCGTTCCCACGGAGAGCGGCGCTGCGCCAAGGTCTTCAAGGAGGCGAAACAGCGCAGCTTCAAGCAGGCCGTGCAGTATCAGGAAGGACGCCGCGGACGCAACAGTCGCCGCTCGCGGGCCATGGCCAAGAAGACTCGCTACGGTCAGAAGGAGCAGGAGCAGGCCTGGCTCAACGCCGAGGTCGATGCGCTTTACCGGCTGGCCGCGGCGGAAGTGCGAGTCCCCAAGCCCTACGGCTTTATCGACGGCGTGCTGTTGATGGAAATGATCGGTGACGGTGAGGGCCTGACTGCGCCGCGCCTGGACGATGTGACCCTGAGCGCCGACGAGGCCCGTGAGCACTACGCCAAGATCATCCGGGACGTGGTGAGGATGCTGTGTGCCGGACTGGTGCATGGTGACCTGTCCGAGTTCAACGTGTTGCTGGCCGCCGACGGGCCGGTGATCATCGACCTGCCCCAGGCGGTGGATGCCGCCGGCAACAACAGCGCCGAGTGGATGTTCGAGCGCGACGTGGACAATATGCGCCGCTACTTCGGCCACTTCGCACTGGAGCTGCTGGCCACGGATTACGCCAAGGAGATCTGGGCGCTGTTCGAGGCGGGGGAGCTCCATCCGGAGAGCCAGCTGGCCGGGCGCTTTGTAGAGGATACCGCTCCCGTCGACGTCGATGAGCTGATGACGGTGATCGATGATGTTCGCGAGGAGGAGGCCCTGCGTCAGGCGTCGCACCAGCGTGGTGACGAACCCGGCGTGGAGGAAGCCGCCGCGGAATGGCAAGAGTCCCAGCGCAAGCGCTGAGACCCGCCGTTTCACTCTTCGGGGAGTTCGGCGCTGTGGAAGACGTTCTGCACGTCGTCGCAGTCGTTGAGAGCGTCGACCAGCTTGTTGAACGTGGCCACATCGTCACCCTCCAGCGGGGTGGTGGTCTGGGGCACGAACTGGATCTCGTCGATCGCGAAATCGAGCTCGCCGAAGGCGTCGAGCAGCGCCTGCTTGCTCTTGGCGTACTCGGTATGAGGGGCGAAGACGGTGATCTGTCCCTCCTCGTTCTCGATGTCGGCCACGTCGACGTCGGCCTCCACCAGGGCCTCGAGTACCGCCTCCTCATCGCTGCCCGGGAAGGCCAGGATGGCGCAGTGGTCGAACATGTGGCTGACGCTGCCCGGGGTGCCGAGTTTGCACTTGGTCTTGTTGAAGCAGGTGCGTACCTCGCCGAAGGTACGGTTGGGGTTGTCGGTCAGACAGTCGACGATGACCATGCAGTTGCCCGGCCCGAAACCCTCGTAGCGTGCCGGAGAGAAGTCTTCGCCGCCCACGCCGCTGGCCTTGTCCAGCGCCTTGTCGATGACGTGGGAGGGCACCTGATCCTTCTTGGCGCGCTCGATCAAACCGCGCAGGCTGAGGTTGCCGTCGGGGTCGGTACCGCCCTGCTTGGCACACACATAGATCTCGCGGCCGTACTTGCTGTAGACCTTGGTCTTGGCGTCGGCCGTCTTGGCCATGGATTCCTTGCGGTTCTGGAAGGCCCTGCCCATATCGTTATCCTGTCGAGTTCAACATGAACAGGATTTTACGAGACCTGGCGAGGCGCGAACAGGGCTATTTTGCCGCTCGGCAGGTTGTCTGCGACGACTACTCTCCGTAGCTCGACTGCCAGCGCCGCTGAAGAGGCAGTGAGATCCTATGCAGCATGTTATGGAACTATAAGATTCGGCGATGTCTGATGTACTCACGAAAACGGCAATGGAGTGACCATGATGACCGACAAGCTTTCTCTACCTGTCCTGCTGCTGAGCGCCATGACGCTGGCCGGCTGTGCCGGGTTCGACGCTACCTCCAGTGGTCCCGTGGACGAGCCTCTGGAGAATACTTACTGGAAGTTGGAAAAGGTGGGTGATCGCGAGGCGGTAGCCATCGATGAGGCGCGTGAGGCGCATCTGGTGCTGCATGCCGAAGACAGTCGCCTGGCCGGCTCCACCGGGTGTAATCGCATGATGGGGCAGTTCGAGCACAAGGGCGACCGGCTGAGCTTCGATCAGGTGGCCACCACCATGATGGCCTGCCCAGGTGAGGTGATGGAGCTCGAGCGTGCCTTCCTCGAGGCCCTCGACAGCGTCGAGACCTGGCAGGTCAAGGGCGAGTCCCTGGCCCTCATCGATGCCGAGGGTGAAACCCTGGCACACTTCGAGGCGGTGCATCTCTACTGAACTTCGGGAACGACTGAGCCCCCTAGACCCGCCGGATGCTTCCTTCAATCCATTCGACGCTCGCTACATCGTGACGGGCGTTGTCTTTTCGTGCGCCCGCAAGGCATGCAGAGCTGTTAACCTATTGCCAGGATTAACCCAACGGTTCAGCGAATTCAGCCAATAGCATGTCGCATTCTCCAGGCCTTGCGCCATTCGGTATCGTGCTTGATACCCAGCGCGACAGACGTCGCGCTATTATCGCCTATGCGGTGAGCATACTGCTGTTGCTTGCAGTGATCGGTAGCTTTGCGCTCGAACAGTATCGGAGTGATATTCAGGCTGTCGAGGAGCGTAATGCCGCCAGGGCCGATCTGGTGGCGGAGTGGGTCTCCAGCATCTTTTCTTCCAGTGAGGCGGTGCTGGCCAGTGTATCGGCGCACCTCGATACATCGACGGGGATGAGCCAAACCAGCGATTGGCTGCAGGCCATGGATGCCAGGCTGGCGCTCTTTGACAGAATCAACGTGCTGGATACCCAGGGGCGCATTCTGGCTTCCTCCAGCAGAGATTACTCACCGGATCGCCCCTTGGGTGGGCTGCCCTTCTATCATCGGCTTTTATCACTGTCCGCCGGTGAGCAGGCCGTGACGCCGTTGGTCTGGTCGCACTCGACGCGAGAGTTTCGAGTGGTACACGCCCAGCGTCTGGTCGATGGCCGGGTCATTAGTGTCGAGCTCAAGCCGATGGCCTTCTATCATGGTCTGACCTCGCTGAGCATGGCGTCGGGCCAGAGCACCGCCATCCTGGATACCGAGACGCAGCTGATTACCCGGCTTCCTGCTTTCGGCGAGGGCCAGGATCTAGGCGGCCTAGGCAAGGTGGTAAGTGGCTCAATGACCCGGCGACTGATCGATAGAAGGAAGCGGCGCGACCAATTTCGCGCTCGCTCGGCTCTGGATGGCAAGGAGCGCTTCTATGGTGTGCTTCGCATCGGCGACCTGCCTTTCGTGACGATAGTCGGCGAAGAGGTATCGGTAGCGCTGGCGGGCTGGGTGCAGAGGTTATGGCTTTATCTGGCGATTGTTGTGGCGGTGGTAGGGTTGGGCGGGTTGCTGCTGCGCCACTACCTCCGCCAACTGCGGCTGAAGGAGGACGTGCGTCAACATGAAGCCCAGCTGAGAATCGCCGCCGTTGCCTTCGAGACACACCTGGGCATGTTAATCACCGATGCCGAGGGCAAGATCCTGCGCGCCAACGATACCTTCACCCGTATTACCGGCTATCCAGAGGAAGAGGTGTTGGGCAAGGGGCCGAATCTGCTGAGTTCCGGGCGGCATGATCAAGCCTTCTACGCGGAGATGTGGCGTCGCATTGCGCGCCATGACGGCTGGCAGGGCGAAATCTGGAATCGTCGGCGCAACGGCGAAGTGTTCCCCGAGTGGATGACCATCAGCGCGGTGCGCAATGCCGAGAATGAGCTGACCCATTATGTCGCGACCATCAGCGATCTGACCGAGCGCAAGGCCGCCGAGCAAGAGATTCACCAATTGGCGTTCTTCGACTCCCTGACCGGGTTGCCCAACCGGCGGTTGCTGATGGATCGACTGCAGAGCTTGCAGCGCGCCAGTAAACACGGTGGCCATTTGGCGGCACTGATCTTCCTGGATCTCGATAATTTCAAACAGGTGAACGATACTCTGGGCCTCCATCGCGGTGACCAGCTGCTGCGCCTGGTCACGGAACGCTTGAGCTCGGTGATTCGCGAGCCCGATACCCTGGCACGGCTGGGCGGCGATGAGTTCGCGCTGCTGCTGCACGACCTGGGGGAGTGTCCGGAGGCGGCCGCCAAGGACGCCGAAGAAGTCGCGCTCAAGCTGCTGTCGGCCCTACAGGCCCCTCTGGTCGTCGGTGGTGAGCAGTTGGTGGTCACCGCCAGCCTGGGTGTCGCGCTGTTCCAGGGGCATGAGACCCACCTCGATAGCATCCTTCAACAGGCCGATACGGCACTGTTCCAGGCCAAGGCGGCGGGACGAGACACCCTGAGTTTCTTCGACCCGGATATACAGGCGCGCCTGCAGGCGCGAGCTCGCCTCGAGTCCGACCTGCGTCAGGCGCTGCCACGGGGAGAGCTTCGGCTCCACTATCAGCCTCAGGTAACGGCCACCGGTGAGATATTCGGTGTCGAGGCGCTGTTGCGCTGGCAGCATCCCAGTCGAGGGGCCGTCTCACCGGGTGATTTCATTCCCCTGGCCGAGGAGAACCGCATGATCCTGCCGATGGGGAGTTGGGTCCTGGAGACTGCCTGCCGTCAGCTGGCCGGTTGGGCCGCCGACCCCGCACGGCAGCATGTGATCATGGCGGTGAACGTAAGCCCCGTACAGTTTCGTGAGGCCGACTTCGTCGAACAGGTGCTGGCGATTCTGGATGATACCGGGGCGCCGGCCGAGCGTCTCAAACTGGAGGTGACCGAGAGTCTGTTCATGGAGGAGCGTGATGCCGCCCGGGGCAAGATGCTGCGCCTGAGCGAGCGTGGCGTACGCTTCTCCTTGGATGACTTCGGTACTGGTTATTCTTCGCTCTCCTATCTCAAGCGTTTGCCACTGGCGCAGCTCAAGATCGATCAGAGCTTCGTGTGCGACCTGTTCGAAGGTCGGGCATCGGCGGCCATTGTGACCAGCATTATTTCTCTGGCACGTAGCCTGGAGCTGGATGTCATTGCCGAAGGTGTCGAGACCGAGGCGCAGCGTGAGTGGCTGATGACCCATGGGTGCACATGTTTCCAGGGGTATTTCTTCGGTCGCCCACAGCCTATCGAAGGCCTGCCATTATCCACTTCCCCCTGAAAGACTTTCTGGCCAGGCAGTAACAGTCGAGGGCAAGAAGTCGAGGGAGGCTGGTTATCTCGTGAGGAGACGCTCGATCTCTGCCAGCAGTGTCACGCAGGCGTTATCGAGCAGGCGGCGATATTCGGAGATGTCTCGGTCGGCGTCTCTATTGATATCGGGCGTGGCCAGAATAGCCACGAGACGATGTGCCTCTCGATGTAGCATGGCCAGGTGACCCAGGTCTGGGTATTCCTGTCCATGGTCACGAGCCAGCCAGTCACAGAAGTGACAGCTTGGGTCGGCTAACGGTGTGGAAGTCGGTTGTGTTTCGTTATCCAGGTCATGATGCAGCTGTTGATACCAGGCGCGGTGCTCGATGCCGGCACTCAACAGCGGTAGCCAGTTTGTCGGTAGTGTTACCTGGTTGGTCCACTGGATTGGCGGGCGCCACTCGGCACACCACTCGGGAATTGACTCTGCGAGCATGGGGCGGGCAATACCGTAGCCCTGGCCCAGCTCGCAGCCTAGACGCACCAGCAACTGGCCATGAGCCAGGGTCTCTACCCCCTCGGCAATCACCCGGCGCTCGAAGGCTCCGGCCAGCCCCAGTACACCGGTGAGAATCTTGAGGTCCTCGGGGGCGTCAAGGATGTCACGCACGAAGCTCTGGTCGATCTTCACTGTGCCGGCAGGCAGCCGCTTGAGGTAGGTCAGCGACGAGTAACCGGTGCCGAAGTCATCCAGCGAGACCCGCACGCCGAGGCGCCGACACGCCTCCAGCAGCTCACTGATCAGTGCTAGGTCGCCCAGGGCACTGGTCTCGAGGATCTCCAGCTCCAGTCTACTGGCGGGCAGACCCGGCTGCTCGGCGAGTAGCTCAGCCAGCCGCGTGGGAAGCTCGCGCTGGCGCAGGTGGCGGGCCGCCATGTTGACGCTCACCGGCAGGTCCAGGCCCATGCGTCGCCAGGCGGCGACCTGGGCCAGGGCGTGGCGGATTACCCATTCCCCGAGCGTCTCGGCCAGGGCGTGTTCCTCGATGATGGGCAGGAACTGACTCGGGGCCAGAAGGCCGTGCTCGGGGTGGGACCAGCGAACCAGCGCCTCGACCCCGATCACCTCACCCGATCGCATATTGACCTTGGGTTGATAGTGGAGTGTGAACTCTTCCTTTTCCAGTGCTTGCTGCAGGCGCTCCAGACTTTCGTGATGGCTGCGTACCGAGCGATCATGCTCCGGGTCGAACAGATGATAGCGCCCCTTGCCGGCGAGCTTGGCCTGGTACATGGCCTGGTCGGCCTGGCGTAGTAGCTGGTCGGCCTCGACACCCTCGGCCTGGGGATAAAAAGTGACTCCGATGCTGGCGCTGACCTTGAGGCACTGGCCTTCATACCATACTGGCTGGGCGGTGGTCTCGAGCAGGCGCAGCAGCAGGGGCATGGCCAATTGAGTGTCGGTGAGATCGATCAGCACGGCGACGAATTCATCGCCGCCCAGGCGCGACAGGGTATCTCCCTCGCGCATCACCTCTCGCAGCCGCTTCGCCAGGGTCACCAACAAGTGGTCCCCGGCGGAGTGGCCGAAGCGATCATTGATGGCCTTGAAGCCGTCGAGGTCCAGGTAGGCCACGGCCAGGCGCCGCCCCAGGCGCTGCTCGTGAGCCATGGCCTGGCCCAGGCGGTCGGCGAGCAGCACCCGGTTGGGCAGGCCGGTGAGGGCGTCGTAGTGAGCCAGGTACTCCAGCTGGCGCTCATGTTCCTTGATCAGAGTGATGTCGCTGGAGATGCCCAACAGGCCAACGATCGTCTCGTCGTCGCGGATCGGCGTCTTGATCTCCAGATAGACATGACGATTGCCATCGGCATCGCGCGTGACCACCTCCTCGGTGGTCTGCTCACCGGCCAGCACCCGGCGGTCCAGGGCGTGGAGCCGTGCCGTCGTGTCGGCGTCGAAGAAGCGGTCATCCACGCTGCCTACCAGTGTGTCGGCATCACAGTTCAGCAGCGCCAGGGTGGTGCAGTTGGCGTAGGTATAGCGGCAGTTCTGATCCTTCATGTAAATATAGGAAGCGACGTGGTCGAGGGCCTCGCGGAAGCGCCGAGTCTCGAGGTGAGCGGCGTGCAGGGCGGCCTCCGTCTGCTTGCGCTCGGTGATATCGGTGATCACGCCATACCAGGAGATGGCACCATCGGCCTCGGCATGGGGCAGGGCGTCACCGAATACCCACTGTACTCGTCCCCCCGGCAACCGTACCCGATACTCCTGGCGCCAGGGGGTCTGGGTCTCGCCGGAGCGAGCGATGGAGACCATCACAGCGTCGCGGTCATCGGGGTGAATGGCAGCAAACACCGCGCTGGCGTCATCCTGTACCTGCTCCGGCGACACGCCGTAGACGTGTCGCATGCCGTCGCTGGCGTAGGGGAAGCAGGAGCGACCGCCGGGCATCAGGCGATACTCGTACACCACCCCGGGGATGCGCGCGGCGATGGTGCGCAGGCGCGCGACGGCCTTCTCCAGCTGGGCCTCACGCTGACGGATGGTGCGGGTCAGCGCCCGGGACATGCTCAAGGCGCGGGCTCGGGTGCCCCGCAACGAGGCGAGCAGGGCGCAGAGCAGGAAGGTCAGTGCCAGGCCCCCTGCCAGGCGCCACCCAGCGGCGGTGAGGTCAACCGCGGCGCCAGGCGCACGATGGCTGAAGGTCAGCAGCCAGGTCTGGCCGGCAATATCGATGTGCCGGACCTGCCGGAAGGGCGAGGCAGGAGCGGGTTCGGGATCGCTCGTGTAGAGCAGAGCTCCCCGGGCGTCGTCCTCGCTCTCGTGAAGGCTCAGCGTCATCGGCTGACCGTCGCTCCAGTCGTGATCACCGAGGATGCCATTCATCAGGTCATACATGCGGTAGGGCATGTAGACCCAGCCGAGCAGGGCGTCCCGTCGTTCGGCGATGCTCGTTCGCGGCATTCCGCGGTGATAGACGGGCAGATACATCAGGGTGGCCGGCTGCGGCTCGCCCACCTCGGTGACAAGCTCGACTCGCCCGCTCAGGCTCGCCCGGCCGGTGTCTCGGGCCCGTTCCATGGCGGCGCGCCGCGTGGGCTCGGCGAACATGTCGTAGCCCAGGGCGTGGCGGTTACGGCCGCTGAAGGGCTCGATATAGTGCACCGGGCCATAGGCCTCGCGCTCCCCGGCGGGGGTGATGGCATAGTCGGCCAGGCCTTCTGTGTGCATTGTTCCCCGGTGCGCGTCAAGTGCGTCGGCCGGCAAATGGCGGGCGAAGCCTAACCCTTCGGTATTGTCCAGCAGCGACGAGGCCTGCAGGCTCTTGACGAAGGTGCGCCACTCGCCGCGGTCCACCGTTTCCGAAGCGTCGAGCAACGCCGAGGCCCCCTGAAGGATCAACGCATAGGCCGCCAGTCGCTCCTCGACTCGCAGGGTAATCTGGTCGGCGCCGAAGGCCAGTCGCTGCATCGCCTTGGACTCGGCGTCGCGACGCGCCTGCTGGGCGGAGGTCAGCGTCAGCATTACCCCAATGAAGGCAATCAGCCAAAGCCACGAGGGCGAATGGAAAAGACGTACCATGCGATTGGCATTACTCCGTTGGTCGTGCATGCCCTGGCTCCAGCATAGCGACATGATGGAGTAACGTCTGCGTGGAATGATAATCCAGTAGCAGAAATGTAAACGGCCACCGCGATGGTTCGCGAGTGGCCGCCTTGCATGGTGCTTCTGGTACCGCAAAGAGGAGGCGAATCTCCGGCCTACGCATGACGGATGTTTTGCTCTATCGACTGAGCCTATACGGCCGTGGTAGCGCCGCCGGGAGGTTTCGCCGACTAGCCCCGGGGCTTGTCGTGTAAGCGGATCAGGCCTTCCTGGGCGCTGGAAGCGATCAGCTGTCCCGCGCGGTCGTAGATGCTGCCACGCACTAGGCCCCGCGATTGGCCGCCCCAGGGGCTGTCCATGTCGTAGAGCAGCCAATCGTCGACCCTGGCGTCACAGTGGAACCAGAGGGAGTGGTCGAGGCTGGCAATCTGTAGCCTGGAATCGCCGAATTCGATGCCGTGGGGTACCAGAGCGGTAGTCAGCAGGTTGAAGTCGGAGCTGTAAGTCAGCAGTCCTCGATGGGTGGCGGGGTCGTCGGGCAGGTCGCCGACCAGGCGGAACCAGACGCGCTTTCGAGATGGCTGGCCCGTTGACTGTTCCTCGCCGTCGACCAGAAATTCGATAGGGTGGTTATCAAATCGTGCCAACTTGGCACCATCGTCGATCAGGCGCTCCGGTGAAGTTACCTGTGGCATCGTGGCCTGGTGGGTGAGGCCCTGCTCTGGATCGTGGAAGGAGGTACTGCAGAAGAAGATCGGTCGGCCCTTCTGGATGGCGGTGATTCGTCGAGTGGCAAAGCTGCCGCCGTCGCGTACGGCTTCCACCTGATAGACCACCGGTCGATGCGGATCACCCGGACGCAGGAAATAACCATGCAGGGAGTGTGAGCGGCGCGCCGGGGGAACGGTCTGGCTGGCCGCCGAAAGCGCCTGACCCAGCACCTGCCCGCCAAACAGCTGGGGCAGGCCGAGGTCCTGGCTGCGGCCGCGGAACAGGTTCTCTTCCAGGGGTTCCAGGTCGAACAGGCCGACCAGGTCGTCAAGGGCGTCGGGCTTCATGTGTCTCCTCCGAAGTGATGGCATGCAGGGAGGCCACCGGTATCATACGATCGTCTGATAAAGTTCCAGTCTACGGGAGTTCCAGGCAGTGCGCAGCGATGAATTCTATATGCACCGGGCGCTGGATCAGGCCCGGCTCGGGTTGGCCGCCGGCGAGGTACCGGTGGGTGCGGTGGTGGTGGATGGTGACGGCGACATCATCGGTGTCGGCTACAATGCCCCGGTTGGCGGCCACGACCCCAGTGCTCATGCCGAGATTTGCGCGTTGCGTGATGCCGGCACACGGCTCGGCAACTATCGCCTCGATGGCTGTTCTCTTTATGTGACCCTGGAGCCCTGTCTGATGTGCACCGGGGCGATTATCCATGCCCGGGTCGCCCGTGTTGTCTATGCCGCCGTCGAACCACGCAGCGGCATGGCGGAGTCGAAGGCCAACCTCTTCGCCCAGCCCTGGTATAACCATCGGGTGACGGTAGAAGGGGGGGTGCTGGCAACCCGGGCATCGCGCCTGCTCAGGGAGTTCTTCGCCACACGCCGCCAGCCGTAGGCCTCATGGTTCGAGCGGTTACATTTCGCGAGCCCTGGCATCGAGCCGGGGAAACTCGCGACGGCTGCGTTCGACATGGCTGAGAATTTCGTGATAACGGCGGATATTGCGGACATAGAGCACCGGCTCGCCGCCGCGAGCGTAACCATACTTCGTCTGGGTATGCCATTCACGCTTCTGCAGCAGCGGCAGGGACTCGCGTACATCGGCCCACAGGTCCGGGTTGCCGCCGCGCCGCTCGGTGATGAGGCGGGCATCGTAGAGGTGACCCAGCCCCACGTTGTAGGCCGCCATGGCCATATAGAGCCGGTTATCGCCCTGGATCGATTCGGGCAGGCGTTCATGCAGCTGGCGCAGATAGCGTGCCCCGCCCTGGATGCTCTGGTCGGGATCGAGGCGGTTGTCGACACCCAGGTCGCCGGCGGTGGCGTTGGTCAACATCATCATGCCGCGCACGCCGGTGGGGGAGGTGGCCAGGGGGTCCCAGTGAGATTCCTGGTAGCCCATCGCGGCCAGCAGCTTCCAGTCGAAATCCGTCTTTCGGGCAGCCTCGCGGAACAGTTCATCGTAGTCGGGAAGGCGCTCATCGACATGAGCGAGAAAGGTGCGCGTGCCGACGTACTCGAGATAGTCGTCATGGCCGAAGTAACGGGCCACCAGGGCGTCGAACTCTCCGGCTTCGTGTAACTCGGTAAGAAAGTGGTTGGCGGCCTCCACCAGGGCCAGGCTGCGGTCGGCCGGAAAGGCCCAGGCCATGGTCAGAGGCTTGCCCAGCGGGAAGCCGCTCTCCACGTCGGGGAAGAAGAGTCGGTTTAGGCGAAACTGATGCTCGAAGATGACCGCCGCATCGAGTTCGCCGTCTTCGATGCGTCCGAGCAGCTCGGCAACCTCCATCCTGGGGAAGTCCGTCCAGCGATAGTCGATCTGCCGTTCGCTCAACCCCCCACCAATGCCAGCGCCGCCGATGGAGCCAATGGTCAGGCCGGACAGGTCATCGGGCGCCTCCACCGGTGCCAGCCCGCGTCGATAGACCACCACCGGTTGCAGCTCGATGATCGGCCGGCTGAAGACCACTCCCGGAAGGCCGGGGTCCAGGGGCAGGGCGGCGGCGGCCATGTCGCCCTCGCGGCGGACCGCTTCCAGGGCACTGTCGATATGGTGGTCGGTGTGGATGGTCAGGCTGGTGCCCAGCCGCCCGGCGAAGCGACGTACCAGTTCGTACTCGAAGCCGGTGGGCCCTTCCCGCCCCTCGTAGTAGGTGGTGGGGGTATTGCGGGTATGCACACTGAGCAGCTCCCGGGCGAGGATCGTCTCGAGACGGTCCTGCTCGTCGTAGCGTGGGGGCTCGGGGAGCATCCACAGTGCGAGGATCGCCAGCAGGGAAATGACGGTATGCCTCGGAGAAGCTTTCGGGGTCAGGGGCATGCGGTAACGGGCCGGAGCAAGGCACTCCACGATACCCAGGCGGGTCGTAGCTGTCATCCGCGTGAATTCGCCCGCGGATTTCGTCCGCCACGGGCTTTCCAGTATCATGTGCGCTCTGTGCCGCAGGCCGCGGCCCCCGATCGTGAAGATTCTCAGAGGCTCCTGGATATGCTCGAACTGCGCGGCGCCCCCGCCCTCTCCGCCTTCCGTCATGCCAAGCTGCTGGCCACCCTGCGCGAAGGCGTGGGCGATATTGCCTCACTTGGCGCGGAGTATGTGCACTTCGTCGACCATGAGGGCGAGCTGTCCAGCGAGGCCCTGGCCATGCTGGAGCAGCTGCTCGACTACGGAGCCGAATCCCAGGCTCCCAATGCCGGTGACGGCCAGCTCTTCCTGGTGGTCCCGCGTATCGGTACCCAGTCGCCCTGGTCCTCCAAGGCCACCGATATCGCACACAGCTGCGGGCTGACCCAGGTGAAGCGCATCGAGCGTGGCATCGCCTACCGGGTCAAGCTCAAGGGCATGTTCTCCGAGAAGGCCTTCGGGCGCATCATCGCCGCCCTGCATGACCGCATGACGGAAACCGTGCTGACCGATGCCAGTGATGCGGCCAAGCTGTTCCAGCGCCATGAACCGGCACCGCTGGGTCGCGTCGATTTGCTGGAAGAGGGACGCGAGGCGCTGGTCACCGCCAATGCCGAGCTGGGTCTGGCCCTGGCGGGCGACGAAATCGACTACCTGGTCGAGGCCTTCCGGGAGCTTTCGCGCAATCCCACGGACGTCGAGCTGATGATGTTCGCCCAGGCCAATTCCGAGCACTGCCGCCACAAGATCTTCAATGCCGACTGGATCATCGACGGTGAGGCCCAGACGCACTCGCTGTTCAAGATGATCAAGAATACCTACCAGGCATCGCCGGATGACATCCTTTCCGCCTACAGCGACAACGCGGCGGTGATCCGGGGTAGCGAGGCGCCGCGCTTCTTCGCGGCACCGCTGACCGGCCGAGCCGGGGAGCGCGCCACCTACGCCGGCCATCAGGAGCCGATCCAGATCCTGATGAAGGTGGAGACCCATAACCATCCGACGGCCATCGCCCCGCATCCGGGGGCGGCCACCGGCGCCGGCGGCGAGATCCGGGACGAGGGGGCCACCGGTATCGGCGGCAAGCCCAAGGCGGGGCTCGGCGGTTTCGCCGTTTCCAACCTGCGCATTCCGGAATTCGTCCAGCCCTGGGAGGCCTTCGACTACGGCAAGCCCGAGCGCATCGTCTCGGCGCTCGAGATCATGCTCGAGGGGCCCATCGGTGGCGCGGCCTTCAATAACGAATTCGGGCGGCCGAACCTGACCGGCTATTTCCGCACCTACGAGCAGGAAGCACTGGGCGCCAACGGCATCGAGCGTCGCGGCTTCCACAAGCCGATCATGATTGCCGGCGGGTACGGCAACGTCCGCGATGGCCACGTGCAGAAGGGCGAGATTCCGGTCGGCGGCAAGCTGATCGTGATGGGGGGGCCGGCCATGCTGATCGGCCTGGGCGGCGGGGCGGCCTCCTCCATGGCCTCCGGCGCCTCCAGCGCCGACCTGGACTTCGCCTCGGTGCAGCGCGGCAACCCCGAGATCGAACGCCGCGCCCAGGAGGTGATCGATCGCTGCTGGGCCCTGGGCGAGAACAGCCCGATCCGCTTTATCCATGACGTCGGCGCCGGCGGCCTCTCCAATGCGCTGCCGGAGCTGGTCAAGGACGGCGAACGCGGTGGCCTGTTCGACCTGCGCGCGGTGCCCAATGCCGAGCCGGGGATGAGTCCGCTGGAGATCTGGTGCAACGAGGCCCAGGAGCGTTACGTGCTGGCCGTGGCCCCCGAGGATCTCGAGACCTTCGAGGCCCTGTGCGCCCGGGAGCGCTGCCCCTATGCCGTGGTGGGCGAAGCCACCGAGGCTCACCATCTGGCGGTGAAGGATGGCCATTTCGAGAGCCAGCCCATCGACCTGCCCATGAGCATCCTGTTCGGCAAGCCGCCGAAGATGACGCGCGACTTCCAGCGTCAGGCCAATGACCTGCCGGGCGTGATGCTCGACAATCTCGATCTGCGCGAGGCCATGGATCGGGTACTGAGCTTGCCCGCCGTGGCGTCCAAGAGCTTCCTGATCACCATCGGCGACCGTTCCATCACCGGCCAGGTGGCCCGGGACCAGATGGTCGGTCCCTGGCAGGTGCCGGTGGCCGATGTGGCGGTCACCACGGCGAGCTTCGACACCCATGCCGGCGAGGCCATGGCCATGGGCGAGCGCCCGCCGGTGGCGCTGATCGACCCCGCGTCCAGCGCCCGCCTGGCGGTGGCCGAGGCGATCACCAACCTGGCCGCCGCGCCCATCGAGAAGCTGTCCGATATCAAGCTCTCCGCCAACTGGATGAGTGCCGCCGACCATCCCGGCGAGAACCAGGCCCTCTATGATGCCGTTCACGCCGTGGGCATGGAGCTGTGCCCGGCGCTGGGCATCGCCGTGCCGGTGGGCAAGGACTCCATGTCCATGCGCACCGCCTGGCAGGAGGACAATGCCCGGGGAGAGGCCGAGGCGAAGAGCGTGACCTCGCCGCTGTCGCTGGTGATTACCGGCTTCGCCCCGGTGACCGATGCCATGCGTACTCTGACGCCCCAGATCAACCTGGAGCAGGACGAATCCGATCTGATCCTGGTCGACCTGGGCGGCGGTCGTAATCGCCTGGGCGGCTCGGCGCTGGCCCAGGTCTATGGCCAGGTGGGGAATGAATGTCCGGACCTGGACGACCCGGAAGACCTCAAGGCGTTCTTCGCGGTGATCCAGGGGCTCAACGCCGAGGGCAAGCTGCTGGCCTACCATGACCGCAGCGATGGCGGCCTGCTGGTGACCCTGCTGGAGATGGCGTTCGCCGCCCATGCCGGCCTCGAGATCAAGCTCGACTGGCTGGTGGACGAGCCGGTGGAGGCCTTCAATGCCCTGTTTGCCGAAGAACTGGGTGCGGTGATCCAGGTCGGCCGCGAACACACCGAGGAGGTGTTGGCCCAGTTTGCCGCGGCGGGCCTCGAGACCTGCGGCGTCATCGCGCGCCCGCGCTACGACGACCAGGTGCGTGTGACCCTGTTCGAGGAGCCGTTGCTCGAGACGACCCGCCTGCGCGCCCAGCGTACCTGGTCCGAGACCAGCTATCGGCTGCAGGCGCTGCGCGACAACCACGAATGCGCCAAGAGCGAGTTCGACGGCCTGCTCGACGACCGCGACCCCGGGCTCTCCGCCAGTCCCAGCTTCGACGTCGATGAGGATATCGCCGCGCCCTACCTCAACCTGGCGCGGCCGGCCGTGGCGGTGCTACGCGAGCAGGGGGTCAACGGCCAGGTGGAGATGGCCTGGGCCTTCGACCGCGCCGGCTTCGAGTCGGTGGATGTGCATATGAGCGATATCCTGGCGGGGCGGGTATCGCTGGAGGAGTTCAAGGGCCTGGTAGCCTGCGGCGGCTTCTCCTATGGCGATGTACTGGGTGCCGGCGGCGGTTGGGCCAAGTCGGCGCTATTCAATGCGCGGGCTCGGGACCAGTTCGCGGCCTTCTTCGAGCGCGATGACAGCTTTTCGCTGGGGGTGTGTAACGGCTGCCAGATGCTGGCCCAGCTCAAGGAACTGATCCCCGGTGCCGAGGCGTGGCCGCGCTTCGTGCGCAACGAGTCCGAGCAGTTCGAGGCCCGGGTGGCCATGGTCCAGGTGGAGGCGTCCCCCTCGATTCTGCTGGCCGGCATGCAGGGCTCGCGACTGCCCATCGCCGTGGCCCATGGCGAGGGGCGCGCCGAGTTCCGCGACAGCGCCCATCTGCGCAAGATGCAGGGCAGCGGCGAAGTGGCCCTGCGTTACGTGGACAATTATGGCCAGGCCACGACGCGCTACCCGGCCAACCCCAATGGCTCACCCTCCGGTATCACCGGCCTGACCACGCCGGATGGTCGGGTGACCATCATGATGCCCCATCCGGAGCGGGTGGTGCGTGCGGTGACCAACTCCTGGCGCCCGACCGAGTGGACCCGGGACGGGGCCTGGTTGCGCCTGTTCCGCAATGCCCGCGTCTGGCTCGGCTAGGGGCCCAGCGACCGGGCCGCAAGGCCCAGTGGCCGATACCAAAGCGCCGCCCCAGGGGCGGCGCTTTTTCGTCGTGATGTGGTCGTCGTGGTGTGCCAGGCATGGCCCTCAGGAGCCGGTGCCCCACACGCTGGACAGCGAGCTCAGCAGATTGGAGCTGACACCCTCGCTGCCCATGTAGTTCAGCAGGACCGGGGCAAACTGGGACACCATGTCGCTGTCCATGCCCAGCATGGAGAAGGCGCTGTCCAGTGAAGCGCTGTCGTCGACACCGCTTACGGTGCTGGCCAGGGCAGTGGTGTCATCGTTGCCGCCCAGGCCCGCCAGGCTGGAAAGCGTGGACAGCGAGCTGCTGCTGGTCAGGCTGGACAGCTGCGGGACTTCGCTGGCAAGCGCGGAGGTCGTGTCGGAACCGAGCTGAGACCGGGCGAGTGACAGCATGGCCGCCGAGCCACCCAGCGCCTGGGTGGATGACACACCCAGTTGAGAGGTCAGGCTGGACATCAGATCGGCCGCCGGCAGGGATTCTCCGGATTGTTGGCTCAGCATGCCGCTGGCCACGTCCATCATGGAGCTGGAGGTGCTGGCAGCATGGCTGGCAGAGTTGTTGCTGGACGTGCCATTACCGGTAGCGGCACAGCCGGCAAGAGACACAATCAGAAGCGAGGCGCCCATCAGGGCCAGGGACTTTTGCGACATGCAGACTCCATTCTTTCGCGGGGAATGAGCCGGGATCGGCTCAACGGTGATGCGATAGTCATACTATCACTCGACGCAAGGGCGGTCGTGCGGCCGATATGCTCGCCTCGGGCCGTACGGCCCGGCGCCGCCTCCATGACCGGCGCCTTGGGTGTCGGCCATGGAGACGGCGGTTTGGGCTCAGCCGCGGCGGGCCGGCGCGGTGATGCCGAACAGGGTGCAGTAGGCGACCGGCAGCACCACCAGGGTCAGCAGGGTCGCCACGCCGAGGCCGAAGACGATCACCACGGCCATGCTCGAGAAGAAGGCGTCCGAGAATAGCGGAATCATCCCCAGCATGGTGGTGATGGCGGCCATCGCCACCGGCCTTACCCGGCTTACCGCGGCCTGCATCACCGCCTGATAGCGATCGCCTCGCTGGTGGATCTGCACATTGATCTCCTCGACCAGCACGATGGCATTCTTGAGCACCATGCCCACCAGGCTCAGGGTGCCGAGCAGGGCCATGAAGGTGAAGGGAACACCTAACAGCAGCAGACCAGCGACGATGCCGACCAGGGTCAGGGGCACGATCGACCAGATCGCCAGGGCCTGACGCAGGCTGGCGAACAGCAGCACGGTGATCACGAACATGCCCAGAAGCCCCAGCGGCAGCGATGAGAACAGCGCCTGCTTTGCCTCCCCGGACGTCTGGTACTCGCCGCCCCACTCCAGTCGATAGCCGGGTGGCAGCTCGATGGCCTCGACCTCGGGACGCAGGCGCGCGAGCACGCTGGCAGCGGTCTCGCCGGACAGCGGCATCGGCTCGGCATAGATCGCCAGCATGCGCTGCCGGTCGCGTCGCTTGATCAGCGGGTCCCGCGGGTGGGTCTCCAGTGGGCCGAGCACGGTACCGGCGGAGACATAGCTGGCTTGTTCGTCGCTCCAGACGTTGAGGGCATGCAGGTCATCCAGATCGTGGCGCTGGCTTTCCTCGGCGCGCAGCAGGATGGGGATCAGCTCGCTGCCCTCGCGGTAGACGCCGACCTGCTCGCCGTCGTTGTTGATCAGCAGGGCCTGGTGCAGGGCGGCGCGGGTCACGCCGACACGCCGGGCCTGCTCGTCGAGGAAGGCGGGCTCGATCACGTTGACCCGGTTGCTCCAGGAGAGTCGCACGCTGTCGACCAGTGGCTCGGCCTCGAAGACGCCTTGTACCCGGTCGGCGAGGCGCCTGAGTACCTCGGCGTCCGGGCCATAGAGGCGCGCCTCCAGGCTCGCCTTGGACGAGGGGCCGACCTGCAGGGCCTTGACCTTGTACTGGATGCGCGGGAAGTCCCGGCGCAGCAGGCGGATCACCTCCTCCATGCGCGCCTCGCGGCTGTCGCGGTCGGTGGTCTCGACGATCAGCTGGCCGAAGCTCGCGTAGCTGTCTTCCGGGGCATAGGTGAGGGTGAAGCGCTGGGCCCCGCCGCCGATCACGCTGGTCACGTTCTCGACCGCGTCCATGTCGAGCACCGCCTGCTCCAGGCGTGCCACCTGGGCGTCGGTTTCCAGCACGTCGGTGCCCTCGGGCAGCCAGACATCGACGAAGAACAGCGGCGTGGTGGCGTCGGGGAAGAAGGCGTTCTTGACCTGGCCGAAACCCGCCAGGGCGGTGACGAGCAGTACCACCGCCGCTACCAGGGTCAGCCAGCGCAGGCGGATGGCGCCGGCCAGCAGGCCGCGAAAGGCCACGAACAGCAGGCCGCGGTAGGGGTCCTGATCCTGGTCGTCGCCTTCCTGCGCGGCGGGCGCTTCGCGGAAGAACAGGTCGAAGAAGAAGGGTGTCAGGGTCAGGGCGGTGATCCAGCTCAGCAGCAACGAGTAGCAGAGTACCCAGAACAGCGAGCCGACGAACTCGCCGGTAGCGTCCGGCGACAGGCCGATCGGCGCGAACGCCATGATAGCGATGGCGGTAGCCCCGAGCAGGGGCAGGCGGTTCTGGTTGACTACCTCGAGTGCCGCCTGGCGCTTGCTTCTGCCCCGGTGGAGGCCGATCAGCATGCCCTCGGTGACCACGATGGCGTTGTCCACCAGCATGCCCAGCGCGATGATCAGTGCCCCCAGCGATATCTTCTGCAGCTGCAGGCCGTGCACCGACATCATCACGAAGGTGCCAAGGATGGTGATCAGCAACACCAGGCCCATCAAGAGGCCGCTGCGCAGGCCCATGAAGAGCAGCAACACCAGGATGACGATGCCGATCGCCTCGGCCAGGTTGATCAGGAAGCCCGAGACGGCATCATCGACGACCCTGGGCTGCTCGTAGACCGGGATCAGCTCCATGCCCACCGGCAGCCTGTCGGCGAGGGCCTCTAGTCGGGTGCTGACCGTTTCGCCGATCTTCACCACATTGACGCCCGACTCGAAGGCGATGCCCAGCGACAGGGCCGGCTGGCCGTTGGCGTGATAGAGGCGGCTCGGGCTGTCGGTAACGGTGCGTTGAACCGTGGCGATATCGCCGAGTCGGATCAGGCCGTCGCCGGGGCGCCCGACCACCAGCCGCTCCAGGTCCGTCACGCTGTCGAATTCGCCGCCGGGCTGCAGCGACAGCGACTGACCGTCGAGCCTCACGCGGCCGGCATCGCCGACCAGATTCTGGGCATTGAGCAGGTCCGCCAGCTGGTCGGGCGAGATGTTCAGTGCCTGCATGCGCTCCCGATCCAGGGCCACCTCAATCCGTTCGGCGCGGGTGCCGGCAATGCTGATCTTCTGCACGCCGTCGACCAGCGCCAGCTCCCGTTGCAGCAGATCGGCATGGTTCTCCAGGTCGTGCAGGCTGTAGCCCTCGCCGGTGAGGTTGTAGAGCAACCCGAAGACGTCGCCGAAATCGTCGTTGACCACCGAGGCGCCGGCGCCGGGGGGCAGCCGTGACTGAGCGTCGCTGACCTTGCGGCGCAGCAGATCCCAGTACTGAGGCATCTCCGAGGCCCGTACGCTGCTTTCCAGCTCCAGGGTGATCTGCGAGAGCCCGGCGCTGCTCACCGAGCTGACCCGCTTGAGATGGGGAATCTCCTGGATCGCCTTCTCCAGGGGTAGGGTCACTTCCTCTTCGACCTGGCGGGGTGTGGCGCCCGGGTAAGCGGTGCCGACCACGGCGTTGCGGATGGTGAACTCGGGGAATTCCAGCTGGCCAAGGCCGAAGAAGGACGTCAGGCCGCCGATGGCGAGCAGGAGGGCGACCATCCAGCTGATCACCCGGTTACGCAGGAAATAGTCGACCATCTTAGAGTCCCTCTTCCTGGACCCAGGGCCGCACCCGGCGCTCGGCATCCATGCGCTGGGCACCGGCGGCGACCAGCCGGTCGCCGGCGGAAAGCGCTCCGCTGACCAGCAGTCCCGTCTCGCCGAGGGGGCCGGTCTCCACGGGCACCGCCTCGACACGGCCGAGCCGTTCACCGTCCTGGCTTGCGCCGCCTTCGGCATCCGGCACGTAGCGCCATACCACCGGCTGGTCGGGGGCGCTGTCACGGGTCACCACGGCGCCGACCGGCACCCGCCAGCGGTCGCCTGGCGTGCCGGTGAGGCGCGCCATGTCCAGTATCACGGTGGCGCTCATGCCGGAGAGCACGGTGAGGTCATCGGGCTCGGGCAGGGTCAGGGTCACCGCATAGCTCAGCGAGCCTGTGCTGACGCTGGTGTCATGCTCCTTGTAGCGGGCCGGATAACGGGTCTCGTCGGCGCCGAAGCGCACCCAGGCCATCGGGGTGGCGCTCTCTCGACTGGCCTCGCGAGCCTCGCGGCTGATGCGCCGTACCTGTTGCTCGGGGAGCTGGAAGCTGACATCGATGCTGCCCGGCTTGTGCAGGGTGGCGATGGTCTGCTGGGCACTCACCACCTGGAAGTTGTCCACCGGCACGCTGGCAATGACGCCCGAGAAGGGGGCGTCGAGCTCGGTGTAGTCGAGCCGGTCGCGGGCCTGCTCGAGGCTCGCCCGGGCGGCGAGGTGCTCGGCCCGGGCCTCGTCGAAGCGCGCCTGGCTGATGGCGCCGCGTTCCACGGAATAACGCATGCGCTCGAAGGTGGCCTGGGCCAGGTCGAAGCTCGACTGGGCGCTGGCGAGACGGCTGCGGGCGTCCCGGTCATCGAGGCGGGCGATCGGCTGGCCGGCGCTCACTCGCTCGCCGGGCTGCACCAGCAGCGCCTCGAGTTCACCACCGACCCGGAAGGCCAGGTCGGAGCGCTCGGAGGCATGCACCACGGCCGGGTAGTGTTGCAGCATGCCGGCCCGGTCCTTGGCCAGGGTCACCAGCTTGACCGGGTGTATCTGCTGCTTGGCGAGGGATGCCGGCGCCTCGTTGCAGCCGGCGAGTGCCAGGCTGAGGATCAGCAACAGGGCGAGGCATAGGGTAGGGCGATGGCGGGCGGTGGTCATGAGTCACTCTGGTCAAGGGGCGTTGTGGGGTGCAGGGCGATGGCATCCCAGGTCATGGCGAAGGCGCTGTCGATGGCCTCGGGCGTCGGCGTGAAGGGCCGGCAGCTGTGGCCATGGACCAGGCTGTGGATCGGCCGTAACAGGAAGGCCTCGATCAGCTCGAGGCCCACGGGCTTGATCCGTCCCTCCCGCTGGCCCTGCTCGATGGCCTCGAGCACGGGTGACAGCCGTGCCTCGTTGCGCTCCTGCAGCGCCGGGTTCATGCGTGAGGAGTGGGTGAACTGCTCGTGGAAGCGGAACAGCCGAGGCTGCTCCAGGGCCAGGGCAAACATGGCGCGCCAGACCGCACCCAGGGCCTCGCGCAGGCCCGGCCGGGGATCGAAGGCCGTCAGCGCGGTCTCGATCAGCCGATCGCTGACATGGAGGAAGGCGGCCTCCAGCAGGGTTTCCTTATCGCAGTAGTAGATATAGACGGTGCCGGGCGAGATGCCGGCCCGACGGGCGATACGAGCCACCGAGGAGGCGCCGAAGCCGTGTTCGGTTACCTGATGAAGGGTCGCTTCGATCAGGGCGGCTTGCTTGTGCTGGTCGCGAGGGCGCATGGCAGGAGGGGAGAGGCCGAAGAGGGCTGGTAAAATAAATGAATAGTCATTCACTTTCAACCGCCGACAATGGCCTGTCTGGCGGCTGACATCGTCGAGGCAGGGGCGCTTAGGGCGACGAATCCATGGGTGTCAGCCGGTAGATGGCGCCACTGGCGGCATCCTCGAGCAGGTAGATGGCGCCGGAGGGGGCTTGGCGTACATCGCGGATGCGGCCGACCTCGCCTTCCAGCAGGACTTCATGCTCCACTACCTCATCGGCTTCCAGGGCCAGGCGGACCAGGCGCTCACTGGCCAGGCCACCGGCCAGGAAGTGTCCCTGCCAGGCGGAAAAGGTGTCGCCAGTGACCTCGGCGAGTCCCGAGGGGGCGAAGCGTCCTTCGAAGACATGCAGCGGGTCACGCATGCCCGGCGCACTATTACGTCCGATGGGCCGATTGGTGGCGTAGTCATTGCCGCGGCTGACCACCGGCCAGCCATAGTTTTCGCCGCCGATCAGGCGGTTGAGCTCATCGCCGGTGCGGGGACCATGCTCTGTGGACCAGGGGAGGCCAGCGCCGGTAACCGTGAGCCCCTGAGGGTTGCGGTTACCCAGGGTGAACAATTCATCGAGTACCGCGGCATCGTCAACGAAGGGGTTGTCGGGCGGTACGCCGCCCGTTTCGGTCAGGCGCAGCACACTGCCTGCATGATCGCCGCCATCCTGGGCGCGGGGCGGTGTGCGGCCACGGTCACCGATACTCATCAGCAGAGTACCGTCGTGCAGCCAGGCGAGCCGCGAGCCGTAGTGGCGCCCGGGAGCGGAGAAACGGTCCTGCACCAGCAGCGTCTCGATATGGGTCAGGGCATCGTTGGCCAGCCGTGCTCTGGAGAGAGTGGTGGCGCTGCCACCGTTACCGGACTGGCTCCAGGTAAAGTAGAGCCAGTCGTGCCCACCATCGCCGAAGCGCGGATGAAGGCTGAGATCGAGCAGGCCGCCCTGGCCGCGAGCACTCACCTCGGGAATTCCCTCCACGTGCGTCACCCGCCCCGCCTGGTCGATGCGGGCCAGGCGTCCCGGGCGCTCGCTGACCAGCAGGTCCCCGCCGGGCAGGAAGGCCAGCGACCAGGGGTGTGCCAGGCCCGAGGCGATGCGCTCAAGGCGTAGAGAGTAATGATCGCTCTCCAGGCCCTCGATCAGGGGCTCGGCGGCCTGGGGCTGAGCGTCGAGGGGCAGGCCGCTCAGCAACAGGGTGAGGGTCAACGTGCGCAATATCGCGGCCATAGGTGGACCTTGTTCAGGGATGAGTCGAGTCCTCATCCAGCAGCATAGGCCAATATTCGCTTATTCGATGCATCATGAGACAAGGCACTCGACGACGGCTTGAGGCCGTCTCAGTGCCTGGCCGACACCGAGAGCGGTACGCGAGAGTGGTTTCGTCCGCTGTGCCCTTGCCGTGTTTGCGGGCCGGGCTGACGCGGCTACCGTCGCCCGGTAGACTGGCGCCCCTCGTCAGTGTGGGAGATGGCCGATGATCGACATGCCTGCGCCAAGCCTGCGCCCCTATCAACGGGAGGCGGTGGGCCGTGTCATCGAGCACTTTCGTGAAAGCGACGACCCGGCGGTAGTAGTGCTGCCTACCGGCAGCGGCAAGTCGCTGGTGATCGCCGAGCTGGCCCGCCTGGCCCGCGGGCGGGTGCTGGCGCTGGCCCATGTGCGTGAGCTCGTGGAGCAGAATCACGCCAAGTACCTGGCCTATGGCCTCGAGGCCGATATCTTCAGTGCCGGCCTGGGACGCAAGGAGGCCGAGCGTCAGGTGGTGTTCGGTTCGGTGCAATCGGTGGTGCGAAGCCTGGATCGCTTCACTTCTCCGCCCCGGGAGCAGGGGGGCTTCACCCTGCTGGTGATCGACGAGTGTCACCGGGTCTCCCCGGCGGAGGATGCCAGCTATCGGCGGGTGATCGAGCAGTTGCGCCAGGCCAACCCGCGGCTCAAGGTGCTGGGGCTGACGGCTACCCCTTATCGGCTCGGTCAGGGCTTCATCTATCATCGCCACCATCACGGCATGGTGCGGGGCGAGGCCGACTGCTTCTTTCGGGCCTGTGTCTTCGAGCAGCCGCTGCGGCTGATGGTCAAGCAGGGCTATCTGGCCGAGCCGGCGAGGGTGGATGCCGCCGTGGAACGCTATGATTTCTCGACACTGACGCCGACCACGAGCGGGCTCTTTCGAGAAGAGGAGCTCAACCGGGTGGTGGCAAGCCATCGCGCCACACCGGGCATCATTGCCGAAGTGATCGAGCGGGCCCGGGATCGCCGGGGCGTGATGCTGTTCGCCGCGAGCGTGGCCCATGCCGAGGAGATCCTTGGCTATCTGCCGGCGGCCGAGGCGGCGCTGATTACCGGCGAGACGCCCTCCGCCGAGCGCGAGCGGATCATCGCTGCCTTCAAGACGCGCGAGCTGAAGTACCTGGTCAACGTGGCGGTGTTGACGACCGGCTTCGATGCCCCGCACGTGGATCTGATCGCGATCCTTCGCCCTACCGAGTCGGTGAGCCTCTACCAGCAGATCGTCGGCCGTGGGCTGCGCCTCTCGCCGGGCAAGCGCGACTGCCTGATCCTCGACTACGCAGGCAACCCCTGGGATCTGTATGCGCCGGAGGTGGGGTCGCCGAGGCCCGATTCCGACAGCGAGCCGGTACAGGTGCCGTGTCCGGCCTGCGGCCATGCCAACCTGTTCTGGGGCAAGCGGGATGGCGACCTGGTGGTCGAGCATTTCGGGCGTCGCTGCCAGGGGCTGGTGGAGGGCACCTCGGCCACTCCTGCCTTCCAGGAGCGGCGCGGCGCGGCATCGGGCGCCGGTAAGCAGTTTGGCGCGGCGTCGGGCGCTGTTAAGCCGTTTAGCGCGGCGTCGGGCGCTGTTAAAAAGCAGTGCGAGTTCCGCTTTCGCTTCAAGGTATGTGGCGATTGCGGCGCCGAGAATGATATCGCCGCCCGGCGCTGCCATGGCTGCGGCGTCCAGCTGGTGGACGCCGATGACAAGCTCAAGGAGGCGCTGCGCCTGCGTGACGCCCGGGTGCTGCGGGTGGCCGGCATGCAGTTGGAGGCCACCGTCAATGGCCGCGGCCTGCCCCGCCTCAAGGTGATCTACCATGACGAGGACGGTACGACGCTAGCCGAGTGGTTTGCCCTGGAGACCCCGGCCCAGCGGCGGGCCTTCGCCGCCGCTTTTCTTCGTCAGCACCTGCGCGCTCCGGGGGTGGCGTTCAACCCCATGACGCCCGAGGAAGTGGTCGCCGACGGCGGGCGCCTGCGCCATCCCGACTTCGTGGTGGGGCGCAAGGCAGGGCGCCACTGGCAGGTGCGCGAGAAACTCTTCGACTATGTCGGGCGTTATCGCAAGGCGGAGGAGGCGGGGTAGGGCGAACGCCCAGCGCCAGGCGCGTATCGCGGCGAGGGTGTCGGTGCCTCAGGCGCGCGGGCCGCTGTCGTCGCTGTCCTGAGCGTCGCGCTGTTCCTGCTCCTGAAGATAGCGATCGCGATGGGCGCTGGAGCAGAACCATTCGCCAGTCGCACGCTGCGCGTCATTCTCCGGTACATGCACCTGGCACCAGGCACAGCGCACCATCTGGTTGCCCCCGGAGGCGTCGCGGTCGCCTTCCAGGAGTTCCTCACGGCCCAGTTTCCATTCCCGGTACATGCGGTACAGCTTGAGGCCGGCCAGGAACAGCACGGCGAAGATGATCAGGCGTATTATCAAGAGGTTCATCCGGGTAGCTCCCAGGTGGGGTGGTCGGCTTTGCCAGTCGGCCGCCCATGCGGGACAATGAAGGCATCCACTGATTCTCGAGAGATTTCCAAGCCCATGCAAGACTTGACGCTGGTGATGGCTCAGCTGGACCCCCTGGTAGGGGACATTCCCGGCAATACCGATCGTGCCATCGAGGCGGTGCGCGAGGCGCGCATCGAGCATGGCGCCGATATCGTGGTGCTGCCCGAACTCTGTCTGACCGGCTACCCGCCGGAGGACCTGCTGTTGCGCCCCTCGATGGAGAGTCGCCTGCGTGAGGCGCGTGCCCATATGGCGGCGAAGGTGGTGCGCGACGTGCTGGTGATCGTCGGCTACTCCGGCCGTCGCGAAGGGCGGCTCTGGAACCTGGCCGGGGTGCTCTTCGATGGCGAATGGCTGGGGGAATATGCCAAGCAGGCATTGCCCAACTATGAGGTGTTCGACGAGCAGCGATATTTCGCCCGCGGCAGCGAACCGTTGGTGTTCGAGCACCGAGGCGCGAAGCTGGGCCTGCTGATCTGTGAGGACCTCTGGGAAGAGGCGCCGGCGCGGCAGGCGAAGGCGGCCGGTGCCGAGATTCTGGTCAGCCTCAATGCCTCGCCCTTCCACCAGGACAAGCCCGCCGAGCGTCTGCGCCTGCTTGAGGAGAGGGCCGCCGCGGTGTCACTGCCTATCGTCTATGTCAACCAGATTGGCGGCCAGGACGAGCTGGTATTCGATGGTGGCTCGGCCTGTGTGGACGCCGCCGGCGAGTTGCGGGTACAGGCACCGCACTGGGGAGTAGGTCTGATGCCGGTGCAGTTTATCCTCCAGCAGGATGGCTGGGTCCCCCAGGCCGGCGAGACCGAACCCGACGTGGAACCGGAGGAGAACCTCTACTGCGCCCTGGTGACCGGCCTGCGTGACTACGTCAACAAGAGCGGGTTCGAGGGCGTGGTGCTGGGACTTTCGGGAGGCATCGACTCCGCCCTGTCACTGGCCATTGCCGTGGATGCCCTGGGCCCGCAACGGGTGCAGGCGGTCATGATGCCTTATCACTACACCGCGGATATCTCCCGGCAGGATGCCGCCGAGCAGGCCGAGATGCTGGGCGTTCACTACGAGGTCATGCCCATCGAGCCGATGGTGGAGGCCTTCATGGGGACACTTTCCGACATCTTCGAGGGCACGGCCCGGGATGCCACCGAGGAGAACCTGCAGTCGCGCTGCCGCGGCGTGCTGTTGATGGCAATCTCCAACAAGAAGGGCCTGATGGTGCTGACCACCGGCAACAAGAGCGAGCTGGCGGTGGGCTACTCTACCCTCTACGGGGATATGGTGGGTGGCTACAATGCCATCAAGGATGTCTACAAGACCTGGGTCTATCGTCTGTCGCGCTGGCGCAATACCCAGTCGTCGGCAATTCCCGAGCGGGTGATCGAGCGTCCGCCTTCGGCGGAGCTGGCGCCGGATCAGAAGGACAGCGACTCGCTGCCCGATTACGACACCCTGGACGCCATCCTGGTCCGCTATATCGAGGGCGACATGAGTGCCGAGGCGATCATCGAGGCGGGCTTCGACCGTGACGATGTCTATCGGGTGGTCAAGCTGGTGGATCGCTGCGAGTACAAGCGTCGCCAGGCGCCGGTGGGAGTACGGGTTACTCGCCGCGGCTTCGGTCGCGACCGTCGCTATCCCATCGTCAACGGCTGGCAGCCGGGGGAGTAAGGGGCGAAACGTGAACGCGAAGGCTTGAAGAAACATCGGCGCTGCCAGAGGCAGCGCCGATGTTTTTACACGCTCGAAAAACCGGCCGGGAGTGTCAGGCAGAGATCGGTTCGGCCTTCACGCGGTCTGGTTCGAAGGTGCGGCCACGCAGCTGCTCGTGATCCGGCGCGTTGTCGATCAACACCCGGAGTGACTCCCGGGCACGGTCGCGCATCTCGAGGCCCAGATAGCCTTCGACCATGATTGCCAGGGCGTCGCGGGTGGCTTCGCTTTTGGGGTAGTTCTCGACCACCCAGCGGCCACGCTCCACGGCGGCGAGATAGGCGCCACGGCGCATGTAATAGTCGGCCACGTGCAGCTCATGGCGTGACAGCAGATTACGCAGGTAGACGATGCGCTGGCGAGCGTCCGGTGCGTACTGGCTGTCGGGATAGAGGCGAATAAGTTCGCGGAAGTCGCCGTAGGCATCGCGGGAGGCGCCCAGGTCACGCTTGGAGATATCGATCAGCTTGAGGCGCTCGAGGCTGAAGCGGCCCGCCTGCCAGGCCGCCAGCCCGCGCATGTAGAGCGCATAATCGGCCTGGGGATGGCTGGGGTGAAGGCGGATAAAGCGGTTGGCCGCCGCACGAGTGGCTTCCCAGTCGCTGATTTCGTAATAGGCGTAGATCAGTTCCAGCTGCGCCTGTTCGGCATGAGCGCCGAACGGGAAGCGGGTGTCGAGGGCCTCGAGTCGGGAGACGGCGGCGGTGAAACTGCCACTGTCCAGGGATTCGCGCGCCTCTTCGTAGAGTTCACGCTCATCGAGGTTGGCATATTCGACCTCTTCATCCGCAACCCGCTGGGAAGCAGCATCTGGACTGCCCACTTCGTCGCCAGAGTCATCGGGGCCGCCGCCGAACAGGGAGCAGCCGGTCAGCAGGCCGGTGGCCAGAAGCAGGGCTGCGAAACGGGTAGGGGAATTGGAAACGCGCATCGTGATCCTCGTGTCAAACAACGCGGACGGGCCGTGTTAGAATCGGCTCTGAACCCGCACACTATAAAGCACTGCGTGGCAAAACGCAGTGCTTGGCGGCGCCTCGATCCCGATCCTCGTAAACGGTCATTCTCTTCATGTCCCAGACACTCGAAGCACAGCAGCGTGTTCCCGATGCCATGGCCGGCCAGCGGCTCGACCAGGCCGCGGCGGAGCTTTTCGCCGATTTCTCCCGAGAGCGCCTGAAGGCCTGGATCAAGGCCGGCGACCTGACCCTGAACGAGCGGCAGGCCCGCCCCAGAGACAAGGTGTATGGCGGCGAATGGCTACGCCTCTGTACCGAGGTCGAGGACGATACCCGTTTCGAACCCGAGGACATCCCCCTGGATGTGGTGCACGAGGACGACCAGGTACTGGTGATCAACAAGCCCCCGGGGCTGGTGGTGCACCCGGCGGCGGGCAACCCGGACGGGACCCTGCTCAATGCCCTGCTGCATCATGATCCGGCGCTGGCTTCGGTGCCGCGGGCCGGCATCGTCCATCGCCTGGACAAGGACACCAGTGGCCTGATGGTGGTGGCCAGAACGCTGGCCGCCCAGACGGCGTTGGTGGAGCAGCTGCAGGCGCGCACGGTGTCTCGAGAGTACGATGCGATCAGCGTCGGGGTGATGACTGCCGGCGGTACGGTGGATGCACCGATCGGGCGGCATCCCAAGGATCGCAAGCGTCAGGCGGTGACCGCCTCCGGCAAGCCGGCGGTGACCCATTACCGGGTGGTGGAACGCTTTCGTGCCCATACCCATGTGCGCTGTCGGTTGGAGACCGGCCGTACCCACCAGATCCGCGTGCATCTCGCGCATCTGCGCTATCCACTGGTCGGCGATCCGGTCTATGGCGGTCGCCTGAAGCTACCCGCCGGTGCCTCGGATACGCTCAAGGATATCCTGCGCGAGTTTCCGCGCCAGGCACTGCACGCTCGCCGGCTGGCGTTCGTACATCCGGAAAGCGGGGAAAGGGTCGGCTTTCGGGCCGCTTTGCCGGATAACTTGCTGACGCTGCTCGACTACCTGCGCGATGACCATCAGACGATGCGTTGAACCCAGCTGCACCGAGGAAACTGCCATGAGCGATGCTCCCGATCTGCGGCCCACCTTGATCCTGCCCGACTGGCCGGCGCCCACCTCAGTGGGAGCCTTCGTCACCACACGTGAGACCGGACCCAGCCAGGGGGATTTCGCCTGTTTCAATCCGGCCGACCACGTGGGTGACAACGTCGACCATGTGGCGCTGTGCCGGCGCCTGCTGAACAAGCAGGTCGATGAGCAGCGACCACTGCTGTGGCTCAACCAGGTGCATGGCGCCCGGGTGCAGCAGACCTACGCCGCCGAGCCGCCCGAGGCCGATGCCGCGGTGGCCTTCGATCGGAGTCATGGCTGTGTGGTGCTGACCGCCGACTGCCTGCCGGTATTTTTCTGCGACCGCCGAGGTGAGCGCGTGGCGGTGGCCCACGCCGGCTGGCGCGGGTTGGCCGGCGGCGTGCTCGAGGCCACGGTAGCGGCACTGGGGGTTCCCCCCGAGGAACAGCTGGCCTGGCTGGGCCCGGCGATCTCCAATGCCCAGTTCGAGGTCGGGCCCGAGGTCTACCAGGCCTTCGTGGGCGTGCACCCCGAGGCCGTCGATGCCTTCGATCCCAGCCCCTATCGCCTGAACCACTACATGGCCGATCTCTATCGCCTGGCGCGTTTGCGCCTGGAACGCCTGGGCGTCTCCCATATCAGCGGCGGCCACTTCTGCACCGCCTGCGAATCGCGCTTCTACTCCCACCGCCGTGATGATGGCCATACGGGCAGAATGGCCAGTGTAATCTGGCTGCGCTGATCCGTTCGGGGAACAGAGCCGTAAGCCATACGCTTTACGCGATACGCACCCCTTGTCGTGAGCCTTGATGGCAATATCCTGGCTTACGGCTTACGGCTTACGGCTTACGGCTTACGGCTTACGGCTTACGGCTTACGGCTTACGGCTTACGGCTTCCAGCCTTGATCTGCGTCAACTTGTCATACGCCCCTCCCGGCCGCTGACTTGAAACCCGCTCGACGTGTCGCCATTTACGATATCAAGACATTAACAGGGTCAAGCGGGGCGTCCGACCGTCTCGCCATCCCGATGGAGGACGTGACATGCGTTTCGACAAGTTTACCGCCAAGTTGCAGAACGCCGTGGCCGACGCCCAATCATTGGCCGTGGGGCGTGGGCATAATCAGCTCGAGCCTGGTCATCTGCTGCTGGCGCTGTTCGACGCCACCGATACCGGTGCCAAGGCGCTGGTGCAAAAGGCCGGTGGCGATGCCGCCCGGTTGCGCGAGGCGTTGATCGGCCACCTCGACGACCTGCCGAGGGTCGCCCAGTTCGACGGCGAGGTACAGCCCTCCCGCGACCTGATCAAGCTGTTCAATCTGACCGACCGGGAAGCCCAGAAACGTGGTGATCAGTACATCGCAAGCGAGCTGGTTCTGCTCGCTGCGCTGGAGATGGGGGGCGCGGTCGGCAAGCTGCTGACCCAGGCCGGGCTCTCGCGAAAGGCACTCGAGGCCGCGGTTGATGGAGTACGGGGCGGGGAAAGGGTCGATGACCCCAACGCCGAGGACCAGCGCGAAGCGCTGGAGAAGTACACCCTGGATCTCAACGAGCGAGCGGCCAGTGGCAAGGTCGACCCGGTGATCGGGCGTGACGACGAGATTCGTCGCACCATCCAGGTCCTGCAGCGGCGTACCAAGAACAACCCGGTGCTGATCGGCGAGCCCGGGGTGGGCAAGACCGCCATCGTCGAGGGGTTGGCCCAGCGCATCGTCGATGGCGAGGTGCCCGAGGGTCTCAAGGACAAGCGAGTGCTGTCGCTGGACATGGGAGCGCTGCTGGCCGGGGCCAAGTTCCGTGGCGAATTCGAGGAGCGCCTCAAGTCGGTGCTCAAGGAGCTCGCCCAGGAAGAAGGCCGGGTCATCCTGTTTATCGACGAGCTGCATACCATGGTGGGTGCCGGCAAGGCCGAAGGGGCCATGGATGCCGGTAATATGCTCAAGCCGGCCCTGGCTCGCGGCGAGTTGCACTGCGTGGGGGCCACCACCCTCGACGAATATCGTCAGTATATCGAGAAGGATGCCGCCCTGGAGCGTCGCTTCCAGAAGGTGGTGGTGGATGAGCCCTCGGAGGAAGACACCGTGGCGATCCTGCGTGGTCTCAAGGAGCGCTACGAAGTGCACCACGGCGTGGATATCACCGATGGCGCCATCATCGCCGCGGCGAAGCTCTCCACGCGCTATATCACCGACCGCAAGCTGCCCGACAAGGCCATCGATCTGATCGACGAGGCCTCCTCGCGTATCCGCATGGAGCTCGACTCCAAGCCCGAGGAGATGGATCGACTCGACCGCCGGCTGATTCAGCTCAAGATGGAGCGCGAGCACCTCAAGAAGGAAACCGACGAGGCCTCGAAGAAGCGCCTGGAGACACTGGAGGAGGAGATTGGCGAACTCGAGCGCGAGTATGCCGACCTCGACGAGATCTGGAAGGCCGAGAAGGCCAGCATTCAGGGGGCGGCCCAGTTCAGGGACGAGCTCGACCGTGCCCGGGTGGAACTGGAGCAGGCCCGCCGTCAGGGCGACCTGGCGCGAATGTCGGAGATCCAGTACGGGGTGATTCCCGAGCTCGAGAACAGGATCGCCGAGGCCGGGGATACCGAGGCCGACACCTCCGGTCATCAGCTGCTGCGCTCCAATGTCACCGAGGAGGAGATCGCCGAGGTGGTCTCGCGCTGGACCGGCATCCCCGTGGCCAAGATGCTCGAGGGGGAGCGCGACAAGCTGCTGCGTATGGAAGAGGCGCTGCATGAGCGGGTGATTGGCCAGCACGAGGCGGTGACCGCGGTGGCCAACGCCGTGCGTCGCTCTCGGGCGGGGCTCGCCGACCCGAACCGCCCCAGTGGCTCCTTCCTGTTTCTCGGCCCCACCGGCGTCGGCAAGACGGAGCTGTGCAAGTCGCTGGCCCATTTCCTCTTCGATACCGAGGAGGCGATGGTGCGCATCGACATGTCGGAGTTCATGGAGAAGCACTCCGTGTCGCGTCTGATCGGTGCGCCCCCTGGCTATGTCGGCTACGAGGAGGGGGGTTATCTGACCGAGGCGGTGCGCCGCAAGCCCTATTCGGTGCTGCTGCTCGACGAGGTGGAGAAGGCCCATCCGGATGTCTTCAATATCCTGCTGCAGGTGTTGGAGGATGGTCGCCTCACCGATGGTCAGGGACGCACCGTGGACTTTCGCAACACGGTGATCGTGATGACCTCCAACATGGGCTCCGACATCATCCAGCGCATGGGCGGCGGTGATACCGATTACGACCAGATGAAAAGCTCGGTAATGGACGTGGTCGGCATGCATTTCCGCCCCGAACTGATCAACCGCATCGATGAGGTCGTGGTGTTCCATGCGCTCGGTCAGGAGCAGATCCAGAGTATCGCCGGGATTCAGCTCGAGCGCCTGCGTGCACGCCTGGCGGAGCATGAGCTGTCCCTTGAAGTCAGTGATGCGGCCATGGCACAGCTCGCGGTGGTGGGGTTCGATCCGGTCTTCGGGGCGCGGCCGCTCAAGCGAGCCATCCAGGCGCGGATCGAGAATCCTCTGGCCCAGGATCTGCTGGCCGGAAAGTTCTCACCCGGCGATACCATCCGGGTGGATGCCGAGGAGGAACGCCTGGTGTTCGACCGGGTGCCCGCCGAGGCCGCCGCGCAGTCATGACATGAAGCGAATGTTGCCGGCCGCCACAGGCGGCTGGCGATACTCGCATCCCGGAATTTCCCGGCTAGACTGAATGACAGGTTGCGTCCTGTAACCTCCTTGCCCGCCCCTCCTCTCCGCGAGTGGGCGGGCTTTTTACGTCTTCTGCCTGGGCCCGCTACGGGGCTCACGCCTTTTGCGCGGTTGACACCGTTGTCGAGCTAATGGAATCTTGGAAGCTCCTGATACGGACACGGGCCCAGCGGGCGACCCCCCATTTCCGTGTGAAGGGTAGGCCGGTGGCCTCTACCCGCCGAAGGACTTCCGACTGCGGGCTCACCGCCCGGGTCGGCCAACGCCCCGAAGCGGCCAACCGCCGTGATGAGAGTGCAGGCCCTAACAGGGCTTCTTGCCAGGGTTTGGCATCAGGTGCCGGCGTTGCCGGCAGCGGCATACCGCCGCACTCGACACCGTTGCCCGTGGGGTGACGGATCGCACTCGAGACCTCCAGGGGAGAAAAAACGTGGAATTGCTTTCCGGCGCGGACATGATCGCCCGCTTCCTGCAGGATGAGGGCGTCGAATATATTTATGGTTATCCTGGTGGCGCGGCGTTGCACATCTATGACGCCCTGTTCCGCCAGGACAAGGTGAAACATATCCTGGTTCGCCATGAGCAGGCCGCCACTCACGCGGCCGACGGTTATGCACGAGCTTCCGGCAAGCCCGGCACGGTGCTGGTAACCTCCGGCCCGGGGGCGACCAATGCCGTCACCGGCATCGCCACCGCCTACATGGACTCGGTCCCCATGGTAGTGCTGTGCGGTCAGGTGATGAGTCATCTGATCGGCGACGATGCCTTTCAGGAAACCGATATTGTTGGCGTGACCCGACCGATCGTGAAGCACAGCTTCGCGATCAAGCACCCGAGTGAAATTCCGGAAGTCCTCAAGAAGGCCTATTATCTGGCTGCCACTGGTCGACCGGGACCGGTCGTGGTGGATATTCCCAAGGACATGACCGCACCTACCGAGCGCTATGAGTACGTCTATCCGAAGAAGGTCAAGATGCGCTCGTATAACCCGGTGAGCCGGGGCCATAGTGGCCAGATCAAGAAGGCCGTGGAACTGATGCTCAAGGCCAAGCGTCCGGTGTTCTATACCGGCGGTGGCGTGGTTACGGGGCGTGCCAGCGAGGGGCTGACCGACCTGGTCAAGCGCCTCGGCTTTCCCATCACCACCACGCTGATGGGCATTGGTGCCTACCCCCAGAGCGATCGCCAATGCCTGGGCTGGCTGGGCATGCATGGCTCCTATGAATCCAACATGGCCATGCACCATGCCGATCTGGTGATCGCCATCGGGGCACGCTTCGATGATCGCGTGACCAACAACACCTCGAAGTTCTGCCCCACCGCGAAGGTCATCCACGTGGATGTCGACCCGAGCTCGGTGTCCAAGACCGTGCGTGCCGATGTACCCATCGTGGGGCCGGCGGGCAGCGTGATCAGCGAGATGATCAGCCTGGTGCAGGGCAAGGAGATCACTTATCCCGAGGCCCTGGAGGAGTGGTGGCAGAAGGTCGAGGGCTGGCGCGAAGAGCGGGTGGGCAGGCTTTATGAGCCGTCCCGGCCAGGGGAGACGCTCAAGCCCCAGGAAGTGATCGAGGCGCTCTGTCGTATCACTCGGGGCGAGGCCTATGTGACCACCGATGTCGGTCAGCATCAGATGTTCGCGGCCCAGTATTACAAGTTCGACAAGCCCAACCGTTTCATTACCTCGGGTGGGCTTGGCACCATGGGCTTCGGCTTCCCCGCCGCCATGGGGGTCAAGCAGAACTTCCCCGACGAGCAGGTGATCTGCGTGACCGGCGAGGGCAGCTTTCAGATGATGATGCAGGAGCTCTCCACCTGTAAGCAGTTCGGTGGCGGGGTGAAGATCGTCAATCTGAACAATGCGTCGCTGGGCATGGTGCGTCAGTGGCAGGACCTCAACTACAAGTCGCGTCATGCCCACTCCTATATGGAGTCACTGCCCGACTTCCAGAAGTTGATCGAGGCCTATGGCTTTACCGCGCTGAAGGTCGAGACCCTCGACGAGCTCGAGCCGGCACTGGAGCGTGCCTTCGCCGATACTCACGAGCTGGTGTTCCTCGATGTTGCGGTCGACCCGCATGAGCACGTCTATCCGATGCAGGTGCCCCTGGGCTCCATGCGTGACATGCTGCTTTCCAAGACGGAGCGGACCTGATGCGCCATATCATCTCGATTCTGATGGAAAACGAACCGGGCGCCCTGTCTCGTGTGGTGGGGCTCTTCTCTCAGCGCAACTTCAACATCGAGACGCTGAACGTGGCGCCCACCGAAGACGCTACCCTGTCCCGCCTGACGGTCACGACGGTGGGCGATGACCGGGTCATCGAGCAAATCACCAAGCATCTCAACAAGCTGATCGACGTGGTCAAGCTGGTCGACCTTACCGAAGGCAACCATATCGAACGTGAGCTGATGCTGGTGAAGGTAAGGGCGCTGGGGACCAATCGCGACGAGGTCAAGCGGACCGCGGATATCTTTCGCGCGCAGATCGTCGATGTCAGTCCGAGCCTGTTCACCGTGCAGATCGCCGGTGACGCCGGCAAGCTCGATGCCTTCCTGCAGGCCATGGAGCCGGTAGGGATACTGGAGGTGGCGCGCACCGGGGTATCCGGGATTGCCCGGGGCGACAAGGTGCTATCGCTCTGACGCCTTGCCGCCTTGTGGTTGAATCGGGAAGCCGCCCTTCGGGGCGGCTTCCTGCTTTCGGCGTTTTACTACTTCGTCCCAGAGGACGCGTATCAACGGGCTCTTCAGGCGCCGCTCGAGCACGCAGAGGCCCACGACATAGTGGGGCGGCTCCGGCTTTAATGAATTCGTACCGGGTCGTCGCCCTAGCCCGGCTGGCCTTGCTGATTATAACTCTGCATCAGGTTGGCGTAGGCGGGCAGGTGGCCGGCCAGCAGGCCGCCGAAGCCTTCGGTATCGTTACGCCAGTCACGGTGCAGCTCGCAGCCTACGCTGAACCAGGTCATCAGCTGGGCGCCGGCCTGGGACATACGATCCCAGGCGGACTCCCGTGTGGTCTGGTTGAAGGTCCCGGAGGCGTCGGTAACCACGAAGACCTCATAGCCCTCATCCAGGGCCGAAAGCGCCGGGAAGGCTACGCACACTTCGGTGACCACCCCGGCAATCAGCAGCTGCTTCTTGCCGGTGGCCTCGATGGCGGCGACGAACTCCTCGTTGTCCCAGGCGTTGATCTGTCCCGGGCGGGCTAGATAAGGCGCCTGCGGGAACATCTCCTTGAGCTCCGGTACCATGGGGCCGTTGGGCCCATCCTCGAAACTGGTGGTGAGGATGGTGGGGATATCGAAGAACTTGGCGATATCGGCCAGGGCCAGGACATTGTTCTTGAAGTCGTCCGGGCTGAAGTCGCGCACCAGGGAGAGCAGGCCGGCCTGGTGGTCCACCATCAGCAGGGCCACGTCATTCTTGTCGAGTCGATTGTAGGTAAAGGACATGGTCGTTCTCCTTTCGCTGTCATTGGCAGTCAGAGGGCTGCACGGCGATGATCGCCGAGCAAGGGTGGGGACTCATGCGCCCCCCGGGTTGCCGTACTTCCCGGCTTGGAAGTCGGCAAAGGCCTGGTGGAGCTCGGCCTCGTGATTCATCACGAAGGGGCCCTGGCCAGCCACCGATTCGTCGATGGGCTCACCGCTCAGCAGTAGCAGCTTGGCGTCGCTGCTGGCCTCCAGGTGAAGGGTCTCACCGCGGCGCTCGAAGGTGACGACGCTCTCGTCGCGGACGGTGCGCTCGCCGTCGACCAGTACCGTGCCCTCCAGCACGACCAGCAGGGTGGTGTGGCCCTCGGGCACATCGAGCCGGACATCGCCACCGGCCATCAGGCGCAGATCCCAGACGTTGATGGGAGTAAAGGTGCGCGCGGGGCCTTGCCGATCAAGGTAACTGCCCGCCACCACTCTGAGCTGGCCGGCATTTCCCGGCAGGTCGACTCGGGGAATCTCGCTGTCGAGAAGGGTCTGGTAGGCCGGCGAGGCGGACTTGTCCCGGGCCGGCAGATTGACCCACAGCTGCACCATTTCCAGAAGGCCGCCATCTTCGGCGAATGCGGGAGCGTGGTACTCCTCATGGACGATGCCTGCGCCGGCGGTCATCCACTGGACATCGCCCTCACCGATCTGGCCGCCATGCCCCGCCGAGTCGCGGTGTTCAAGAGCTCCCTGGTAGACCAGCGTCACCGTCTCGAAGCCCCGGTGGGGATGGGCTCCCACCCCTCGGCGGTAGCGAGTCGGACTAAAGCGGTGCGGACCAGCATGATCGAGCATCAGGAACGGACTGATGTGCTCGGCCCCCAGGCGGTCATAGCTGAGCAGGGAGCGCACCGGAAAACCGTCGCCGACCCAATGGCCGCGTGGGGCACCGTATACTGCCTGTATCGCCTTCATCTTCGGCTCCTGTCATGACGAGGGAGGTTTGCCTCCCGATGCAAGAAGCCTACTACTTGAACAATAATGCTTGTATACGCTGAAATTGACACTCAGCGTTTCACTGATGGGACGAAAGCATGCAGGACCTCAACGACCTCTACTACTTCGTTCAGGTGGTGGACCACGGAGGCTTCGCCCCGGCCGGGCGCGCTCTGGGCATTCCCAAGTCGAAGCTGAGCCGGCGCATCACCCAGCTGGAGAAGCGCCTCGCCACGCGACTGATCAACCGTTCGACGCGCCATCTCTCGGTCACCGAGCTGGGGCAGGCCTACTATCGTCACTGCCTGGCCATGCTGGTAGAGGCGGAAGCCGCCGAGGAGCTGATCCAGCGCCATCATGACGAACCCCGGGGCACGGTACGGCTGAGCTGCTCGCCCAGCGTGCTGCACTATCTGATCACGCCGCTGCTAGTGCGTTTCATGGCGTACTGTCCAAAGGTGGAGGTGCAGGTGGAGGCCACCAGCCGGCGGGTGGACGTGATCAAGGAAGGCTTCGATCTGGCGATCCGCGTGCGCTTCCCGCCGATCGAGGACAGCGAGCTGACCATGAAGGTACTCGCTTCGAGTCCACAGCGGCTGATGGCCGCCCCCGCCCTGTTCAGCAACCGGCCATGGCCCCGCAGCCCGTCGGACCTTGCCGGGCTGCCGAGCCTCGACTTCGAACAGTACGACAATCGCCACTGCTGGGACCTGGTGGGGCCAGAGGGAGCCAGCGCGCAGATCTCCCATCGACCGCGGCTGGTCACCGACAGCGCCGAGACCCTGCATGCCGCCGCTCTGGAGGGACTCGGCGTGGTCAAGCTTGGGCAACTGGTAGGCGCTCGGGATATCCAGACCGGGCGGCTGGTTGACGTCCTCCCGGGTTGGGAGCCCCAGGGCGGGATCCTGCATGCCGTCTTTCCCTCGCGGCGGGGGCTGCTGCCGGCGGTCCGGGCGCTTCTCGACTTCCTGGACGAGCAGATCGCAGAGGAGGACTTTGCTACCCAGGAGGCGCTGATCAACGCACAATGAGCCTCTCGATGGATAAGCGCCGACACCCGGTAGATCCGCAATAGCGCTTCCCTGATTGATCGCCGTTTCTCTGTCCAGCCTGTCCCCTGGGTCGATGTCGCTTTCACACCAGTCTGTGAAGAGCCTGTTCTTTCGCCAGCTCTTTGTCTATCTCTCCATCACTTCATCCCAGAGGGCGCGTATCAACGGGCTCTTCAGGCGCCGCTCGAGCACGCAGAGGCCCACGTCATAGTGGGGCAGTTCCGGCTTTACCGGCAGCACGCGAACGCGTTCGCGCAGCGGGCTGTTATCCAGCACGATCTTGGGTACCACGCCGATGCCGAAACTCAGGCCCACCATGCTGACGATCGCCTCGTGACCGGCGACCTGGGCATAGATCCTCGGCGTCACGCCCAGGGCTCGAAACCAGGTGTCGGCATGGCTGCGCGACAGGCCCGCCTCGGAGAGGATCATCGGCACGCTACGCCACTGCTCGGCGCTGGGCGTCTCGGGCGTGGTGGGGATCCAGTCCGGTGCCTCCCGGGGGGCGATAAAGACCAGCGGCGCGCGGGTCAGCGACTTGAAGGCGAGGGCCTCCGGGGGCTGGCGGGGGCGGGGGGTGATCGCCATGTCCTCGTCGCCGGCGAGCACTCGGCTCATGGCCTCGGCAGGGTCGCCCGTATGCAGCTTGAGCTCGATACCGGGATGATGGCTGCGGAATTCGCTGAGTAACTCATAGAGGAAGCTGTAGCTGGCGGTGACCGAGCAGTAGACGCTGATCTCGCCGTTCAGTCGGCGGGCGTCGCTCATCAGCGAGTGGCGAAGTTCCTCCCAGCGCTCCAGGGTCTCGCGAGCATAACGCTGGAAGGTCTCGCCCTGCCGGGTCAGTCCTACATGACGGTTGTCGCGCTCGAAAAGGGTAACGCCGAGGCTTTCCTCCAGGTGGCGGATAGAGCGCGAGAGGGTGGAGGTGCTGACGTGACACGCCTCGCTGGCGCGCCCGAAGTGCAGGGTATCGGCCAGGGCGAGGAAGTGGTGTAGGGGGCGCATGTCCATGGCGATGATTATTGCATGAAATGGGATGTATTGTTGCAAATATAGCGTTTTACGCAACGGAAGGGCTGGCGTATGGTTGAGCCATCGGGTGCCGCAAGCCCAGCCCCGCGATAGACGGGGCGGGTGGCCATCAGCGCTGACACGCTCGTTATTCTCACGTCTTCAGGAGCACGACATGCACGTTTATTACGATAAGGATTGCGACCTCTCCCTCATCCAGAGCAAGAAGGTCACCATCGTGGGCTACGGCTCCCAGGGGCATGCCCACGCCAACAACCTCAAGGAATCCGGCGTCGATGTTACCGTCGCCCTGCGCGAAGGTTCCTCTTCCGCCGCCAAGGCCGAGGGTGCCGGCCTCAAGGTCGCTTCCGTCGAGGACGCGTGCCAGAGTGCCGATGTGGTGATGATCCTGGCGCCGGACGAAAACCAGAAGGCGATCTACGAGAATCAGGTCGAGCCCAACCTGAAGCAGGGGGCCACCCTGGCCTTCGCCCACGGCTTCAACATCCACTACAACCAGGTGGAGCCGCGCCAGGACCTGGATGTGGTAATGATCGCCCCCAAGGCGCCGGGACATACCGTGCGCTCCGAATTCGTGCGTGGCGGCGGCATTCCGGACCTGATTGCCGTGCATCAGGACGCCACCGGTAATGCCAAGGAGCTGTCTCTCTCCTATGCGGCGGCGATCGGCGGCGGTCGTAGCGGCATCATCGAGACCACCTTCAAGGACGAGACCGAGACCGACCTGTTCGGCGAGCAGGCCGTGCTCTGCGGCGGCGCCGTGGAACTGGTCAAGGCCGGCTTCGAGACGCTTACCGAGGCGGGCTATGCACCGGAGATGGCCTACTTCGAGTGCCTGCACGAGCTCAAGCTGATCGTCGACCTGATGTACGAGGGCGGTATCGCCAACATGAACTACTCCATCTCCAACAATGCGGAGTATGGCGAGTACGTGACCGGTACCGAGGTGATCAACGAGCAGTCGCGTGCCGCCATGCGCAATGCGCTCAAGCGCATTCAGACCGGCGAGTACGCCAAGATGTTCATCAATGAGGGCAACAGCAACTATCCCTCGATGACCGCGCGTCGTCGCCTGAACGCCGAGCACGAGGTCGAGCAGGTAGGGGCCAAGCTGCGCGGCATGATGCCGTGGATCGCTGCCAATCAGCTGGTCGACAAGACCAAGAACTGATCCGTCGCCCCTGCTTGCAGGGGCGCCGTATATGCAGCAAGACCAGGGGCGCGGGCAACCGCGCCCCTGGTCGTTGGGGCGTCGGTCGCCGTGGTGGGGCGCTCTCTCTCCGAGGGGGCGCCGCTTTGCGCTTTGGGGTGGTCGTGCAAGAATGTCCACCATCACTTCCAGACAACGGATGAAACGATGAGTCAGGAACCACGCGGCAACGAGCACGATGTCTCGCCACATGACGAGGAGGCGCCTCGGAAGGAGGAGCGCCCCCGGGATGAAGACCTGGCGTCGGTCTTCCTGCGTGAGACCGAAGTGATCGAGGAGGCACAGGAAGACGGGCGCACCGTCAGACGCAAGGGCATCTACCTGTTGCCCAACCTCTTTACCACCTCGGCGCTGTTCGCCGGCTTCTTCGCCGTCGTTGCCGGTATCAACGGCGACTTCACGGCCGCCTCCGTGGCGATATTCATCGCCATGGTACTCGACGGCCTGGATGGTCGGGTGGCGCGCATGACCAATACCCAGAGCGCCTTCGGTGCCGAGTACGATAGCCTCTCGGACATGCTTTCCTTCGGGGTGGCGCCGGCGCTGGTGGCCTTTACCTGGATACTTCAGGATATCGGCAAGACCGGCTGGGTCGTGGCCTTCCTCTATGTGGCCTGTGCCGCACTGCGGTTGGCGCGCTTCAATGTGCAGATCGGCAGCGTCGACAAGAAGTGGTTTATCGGCCTTCCCAGCCCTTCGGCGGCGGCGCTGGTGGCGGCGAGTGTCTGGACCTTCCATAGCTTCGATGCCGAGGCCTTCGGCTACAAGCTGCTGATGCTGGTCATCGTGGGGGCGGCCGGAGTGCTCATGGTCAGCAATATTCGTTACTACAGCTTCAAGGATATCGATCTCAAGGGCCCGGTACCCTTCGTGGTGTTGCTGGCCATCGTGCTGGGCTTCGTGGTGATCAGCCTGGAGCCATCGGTGATGCTGCTGTTGCTGTTCGGTGCTTACGTTGCCTCGGGGCCGACGCTGGCCGTGATGCGCAAGCTGCGCCATGTCCCGTCGTCGGGGTGATGCATTGCCCTGGTTGCCTGCCATTCGACGCCCGCCATCCGCGGGCGTCGCCGTTTCTGAAACTTTTTTACGCCGAGGGCTTGCAGGCCCGAGGGGAAAGCCGTAAAGTACGCATCCGCTGCCGGCAACGGGCAAACGTTGCAGGCGGTGAATGTGGCAGAAGTGACTGTTCTGCAATGGGTTTTTCGGAAGGCGTCGAAAATCACCGGTTGACAGTCGCGGCAGATTCGGTAGAATGTGCGCCACTCGTGACGAGGCCTCATTGAGGCGTCAGGCGAACCTCTCGATGCTTCGGTATCGCTGAGTGTCGGTCACCCGGCAGCTTCCACGGAA
>NZ_JHVH01000018.1 GCF_000620045.1 Halomonas halodenitrificans DSM 735
CGATCGCGGAAGTCAGTATTGTTCGATGCTGTACCAATCGTTACTGACCCGCTACGAACTCCAGTGCAGCATGAGCGCCAAGGGCAATTGCTTTGATAATGCGTGCGCCGAGAGCTTTTTCCACAGCCTCAAGGTCGAGGCCATCCATGGCGAGCGATTCGAGACGCGGGATGCCATGCGACGACAGGTATTCGAATATATTGAGTTGGACTACAACCGGCAGCGCCGGCACAGTGCAATTGGGATGATCAGCCCAGAGGCTTTCGAAGCTCAAATGATCGCTTAGATCGGTGTCCACCAATGCTGGGTAAGATCACGTTTCCAAGCAGTTGCTGCCGGTCTACGACAAGCCGATGATCTACTATCCCATCTCGGTGCTGATGCTGGCCGGCATTCGCGAGATCCTGATCATCTCGACCCCGGAAGACCTGCCCCAGTACGAAAACCTGCTGGGTAGCGGGGACGAGTTCGGCGTGCGCTTCGAGTACGCCGTGCAGCCGACGCCCGATGGCCTGGCCCAGGCGTTTATCATCGGTGAGGAGTTTATCGGCGATGACCCGGTATGCCTGGTACTCGGCGATAACATCTTCCACGGTCAGCACTTCAGCGAGCAACTTATGCGCGCCGCCGAGCAGGAGAGTGGCGCCACGGTGTTCGGCTACCTGGTGAAAGACCCCGAGCGCTTCGGCGTGGTGGAGTTCGACAGCGAGGGCAGGGCCATCTCCATCGAGGAGAAGCCCGCCGAGCCCAGGTCGCCCTATGCGGTCACCGGGCTCTACTTCTACGATAGCGACGTAGTGGAGATCGCCAAGCAGGTCGAGCCCAGCGAACGCGGCGAGCTGGAGATCACCAGCATCAACAACGCCTATCTGGAGCGTGGGGACCTGCGGGTGGAGCGCCTGGGCCGCGGCTTCGCCTGGTTGGATACCGGCACCCACGACAGCCTGCTGGAGGCCGCCCAGTATGTGCAGACCATCGAGCATCGCCAGGGGCTGAAGGTCGCCTGCCTGGAGGAGATCGCCTGGCATAACGGCTGGATCACCACCGAACACCTGCTGGCCTGCGGCACCGCGCTGAAGAAGACAGGTTACGGGGAATACCTGCTGCGCATCGCCAGGTAAGCGCCCTTCGGGCTTGTGAGCGCTTCGCTGGTGAGGAGTGAGCGCGCTTCGCGCTTGTGAGGAGTACCCCCTCACCCCTCACCATTCACCCGTCACCTCCTACCAGTCATCCATTATGCTCAACGCCTACACTCGCCGCCCCGACCCCAGCGACCCCGCCCAGCGGGTCAGCTTCGGCACCTCGGGCCACCGCGGCACATCCCTTAACGGCAGCTTCAACGAGGCGCATATCGCCGCCATCGTGCAGGCGGTGGTGGACTACCGCCGCGAGGCCGGCATCGAAGGCCCGCTATTCCTTGGCCGCGATACCCATGCGCTCTCCCGGCCCGCCTGGGAGACCACGCTGGAGGTGCTGGCCGGCAACGGCTGCGATGTCGTTATCGCCGCCGATGACGAAGTGCTGGCCACGCCGGTGATCAGCCATGCCATCCTGCGCCATAACGCCGAGGCCTCCGCCAAGCTGGCCGATGGCTTGATCATCACCCCCTCCCACAACCCGCCGGAGGATGGCGGCATCAAGTACAACCCGCCCCACGGCGGTCCGGCGGAGGCCGAGATCACCGGCTGGCTGGAGGCGCGGGCCAATCGCTACCTGGAGGCCCAAGGGGAGGGCATTGTCCGCCTGCCGCTGGCCGAGGCGCGCCAGGTGGCGCGCGAGCAGGACCTGATCGGCCACTATGTGGAGACCTTGGGCGAGGTGGTGGACATGGCCGCCATCCAGGCCAGCGGGCTGCACCTGGGGGTGGACCCCATGGGTGGCACGGCGCTGCCGATCTGGCGGTGGATGGCCGAGCGCTATGGTCTCAACCTCGAGATCGTGAATCCCGAGATCGACCCCGCTTTCGCCTTTATGCCGCCGGACCATGACGGCAAGATCCGCATGGACTGCTCCAGCCCCGCGGCCATGGCCAACCTGCTTGGCATCCGCGAGCGCTTCGACCTGGCCTTCGGCAACGACCCCGATGCCGACCGCCACGGCATCGTGGATGCCGGCGGACTGATGAATCCTAACCACTACCTGGCGGTGGCTATCGCCTACCTGCTGGGGCATCGGCCCGACTGGTCGCGGGAGCTGAAGATCGGCAAGACGCTGGTGTCGTCGTCGATGATCGACCGCGTGGTGGCGGCGTATGACCGTGAGCTGCACGAGGTGCCGGTGGGCTTCAAGTGGTTCGTCGAAGGCCTGCACCAGGGCGGGCTGGCCTTCGGCGGAGAGGAGAGCGCCGGGGCCAGCCTGCTGACCCGGCAAGGCGCGCCCTGGTCCACCGACAAGGATGGCATCGCCCTGTGCCTGCTGGCCGCCGAGATCATGGCCGTCACCGGCCTGTCACCCAGCCAGCACTATGCTCAACTGACCGAGCGCTTCGGCGCCCCGCACTACCGGCGCATCGATAGCCCCTGCAGCGCCGAGCAGAAGGCCGCCTTCAAGGGGCTGAGTGCCCAGAGCGTGACCGCCGATACCCTGGCCGGCGACCCCATCGAGCAGGTGATGACCCAGGCCCCCGGCAACGCTGCACCCATCGGCGGGCTCAAGGTCACCACCGCCAACGGCTGGTTCGCCGCCCGCCCCAGCGGCACCGAAGCGCTCTACAAGCTCTACGCCGAAAGCTTCCAGGGCGAGGAACACCTCGATGCCTTGATCGCCGACGCCCAAGCCCTGCTCGAAACCGCCCTATAGGCGCGCGATTTATCTGTGGGAGCCCGATTTATCGGTGGTCCGACATCTCGGCGATTCGGCACCCCTCACTCTTTACTTATAAGGGCCGCGCTGTTGGTTTTTACTTACAGCTTACGGCTTAAAGCTTACAGCTGAGGAACTCATGCAATACGAAAAACTCGCCATCCCCGATGTCGTCCTGCTCACCCCGAAAGTCTTCGGCGACGAGCGGGGCTTCTTCATGGAAACCTTCCGTCAGTCCGAGTTCGCAGAGCACTGCGGCGACTACACCTTCGTGCAGGACAACCACAGTATGTCCGCCCACGGCATCCTGCGTGGCCTGCACTACCAGCTCGAGAAACCCCAGGGCAAGCTGGTGCGCGTGACCCGCGGCGAGGTGTTCGACGTGGCGGTGGACCTGCGCCAGTCGAGCCCCACCTTCGGCCAGTGGGTGGGCGCCACGCTCTCCGCCGATAACAAGCAGCTGCTGTGGGTACCGCCGGGCTTCGCCCATGCCTTCTACGTGACCAGCGACGAGGCGGAGTTCCAGTACAAGTGCACCGACTACTACAACCCCGGCGACGAGTACTGCATCCGCTGGGACGACCCGACGCTGGCCATCGACTGGCCGCTGGTGGGCGGCAAGGCGCCGCGGGTCTCCAAGAAGGACGGGCAGGGCGACGCCTTCGTGGATGCGGTGAAGTTTGGGTAATCAAACCGTTCCAATCAACGGCTCGTCACTCGCGGTGATGGATTAACTTTCTTCAAAATAAATGTGGTGATTATGATCAAGTCCTTTTTTTCAAGGAAGAAATCAGCAAAAAATGATCCTGAGCGGCTGCGCGGACACCTCGACTACTTCGAACAGGGCATTATCGGTGGTTGGGCCGGTAAGCCGTCACGGTCGAGCAGTACCAAGCTCGAGGTCTTGATCGATGGCAAGGTAGTCACCACGATCAACACCAGTGGCGCCCGCAAGGACCTGGCCGCCATCGGGTTTCCAGAGCGCAACAACTGTGGCTTCACCAAGAAGGTCGATGTCTATCCTTACCTGAATGGCAAGGCTGACACGGCAAGCAAGCTCAGTGTGCGATTCGAGGAAACGGGCGCAGAGCTCTCCAGGTCACCGCTGGAGCTCCCCCCGCCGGACATCCGCTACCATATCGATAGGATAGATGCAGCTGGCATTCATGGCTGGATGTATGATGCCAACTATCTGGAGCTTGATCTTTCCCTCGACTTCCATGTAGACGGCAAACGGGTAGCCCGCATCGAGGTCGATCAGGAGCGCCATGACCTGGTGGCGGCTGGCCATCCCAAGTCGCGTTGTGGGTTTTACTTTCCGCATACAGAGTATCTGGATCCCGATCAGTTCGGGTTTATCACGGCCACTATCGCCGGTACGGATATCCAAGCATTTGCCAACCCCATCATTGTCGAGCCTCTCGGGGCCAAGATCTCGGCGCTGACCGATCTGGCCAAGGCCATTCGAGAGCTCGCCGGCCAGAGCCCGGATCGTCGGCACGAATGGCTTCTTCGTGACCTGCTTCCCACGATGATTCAGGATGCCCGGCGCACACGGGGCGGCTCGCTGCCTAACGGCTACACGGGGCGGCATATCCATTCGGGAGCCAAGCGCCAAAGCGTGGTGGATGTCGTCATCCCGGTTTACGAGGGGTATCAGGAAACCCTGGACTGTATCGACAGTGCGCTGAAGGCGAAGGTCAAGACCGAACACCGAATTGTGGTGATCAATGATAAGTCACCCAATGAAAAGTTGACCAAGGCCCTGCGCACCCATGCCTCTCAGCACGGTTATACACTGCTCGAGAATGAACATAACCTTGGTTTTGTCGGAACCGTAAACCGAGGTATGCGGCTCCATGACGATGCCGATGTCGTCCTCCTGAACTCGGATACGCTGGTGCCAGATGGCTGGCTGGATACCATCCGCTCCGCGGCCTATTCTGATCCGTTGATCGCGACGGTGACGCCATTCTCCAACAACGCCACTATCTGCAGTTACCCGAACTTCTGTCAGGATAATCAGCTGCCTGACGGCGCCACTGCCAACGACATGAACAAGCTGTTTGGCAAGGTCAATGCCGGAAAGGTCATCGATCTGCCCACGGCCCATGGCTTCTGTATGTTCATCAAGCGAGCCGCCCTACAGGAAGTGGGTGTCTTCGATGATGAAAAGTGGGGCAAGGGGTACGGCGAGGAAAATGATTTCTCCTTGCGCGTCGAGCAGCACGGCTGGCGCAATGTGATGGCACTCGATACCTTCGTTCAACACCTCGGCTCCGTTTCCTTCGCCGAAAATGCCGATCAATTCATTACCAATAATCTCGAAGTGTTGAACGGGCTTTATCCCGACTATGCGGAGAACGTCGCTGCCTTCGTCAAGCAGGATCCTGTCCGACCCTATCGCAATAGCGTGGCGTTGGAGCACTTCAAGCAGGAGGTGGCCACCGCCAAGGTGCAGGCGCCGGCCAAGGGCAAGACCATGCTCTTCGTCTCACTGACCTTCGGAGGCGGCACCCAGGTGGCGACCGACGACCTGGCCGAGCTGCTCAAGGAAGAAGGGCAGTGCGTGCTGATGCTGACTTCGCCCAAGAAGGGCGTGTGGAAGCTCTCCAGCCACGTCACCAATGCCCACATCGACTACGCCTGGCCGGAAGAGAAGGAGCAGCTGGTCAAGGACCTCAAGGCGTTGGACGTGTGGCATGTGCACTACCACCATACCATCGAGTTCCCGAAGGAGATCTGGGAGCTGCCCAAGGCGCTGGGTGTGCAGTATGACGTCACGATTCATGATTACTTCACCATCTGTCCTCGTGTCAACATGGTGGATGAGACCCGCCGCTTCTGCGGTGAGCCGCCGATTTCTGCCTGTGAACGCTGTATCAAGAAGAATGGGCCGCACGAAGGATTAAGGTTTGGGGTCGAGGAGTTCGGTGACACCGTGTCCGACTGGAAGGCTTTCCACGAAAGTGTATTGAGCAAGGCAAGAAAGGTCTTCACTCCAAGCAAGGATACGGCAGACCGTCTCTCACGCCACTTCCCTGCACTGAAGCCTACCGTGCGCCCCCATCCCGAGGAGCCAGTCGAAGTCACTACCAAACCCATCAAGGAAGGTGAGACCATCAACGTTGCCTTTATTGGAGCGATTGGTTATCACAAGGGGTACGACTACCTTGTTGGCTGCGCAAGACATGCACAGAAGTTTGAGCTCCCGATCCATTTTCATGTGATTGGCTATACGGTTGATGATGAAGCTCTCGAAGAGTTTGGTAATGTTACTGTGCATGGTACATATGAAAGGAATGAACTTCCGGAGATTATTGATAAGAGTGGCTGCCAAGTGGCAGCTTTGTTGAGTGTTTGGCCGGAAACGTTTAGTTACACTCTTAGTGAAGCGCTTCGCAATGGATTGAGTGTTGTTGCCTTTCATATTGGTGCATTTATTGATAGGAAGGTTGAGGGGCCTGTTAAGTTGATTGAGCCTAATGTTTCGTTCTCTAAGGTTTGCGATGATATTTCAAATTTGCAGACTATAAGTTATCAGCAATAATAGCTAGAGCTGAGTACGGTATCAAGGCTGTTTGGCTGTTTAGTTTTTGCTTCTGCAATTTTTGGTGTTTTATGAAAAAATTATATATACATATTGGTGCTAATAAAACAGGCACTACTTCGATTCAGAGTGCATTGGCTAAGTCAGAAAGTGATATGAATGAGCGAGATTTCTCGTATCCTTATCACGGCCGCATATGGAATGGTCATTTTAAATTAGCTTGGGCTTTGGGGGCTGGGGGTACTGAGCAACAAAAAAAAGAAAGCTTGGGCTCTTGGGAGGAGTTGGCAAGCTTTATGAAAAATTCTCCATATAATAACTTTGTATTAAGTTCAGAGAACTTTATTCTTGTTAACAAAGAGTCGACAGTTGAGTATATTAATTCTCTTTTTTCAGGTTTTGCCGAGTTGTCTGTTATTTTTTATATAAGAAGGCAAGATTTTTGGGTTGAATCTCTTTACCTACAAGCTGTAAAGATGGGGGTTGCAAAATCTGGGTTTAGTTCATTTGTAAAAAAACCTGGTCAGCGCTTAAATTTTTTGCAAATTTTGCAGCCTTGGGAGAGCGTGTTAGGTAAAGAAAGTATGATTGTGAAATCGTATGATGAAGATAAGGGTTGTTTATTGGGGAGTTTTCTTTCTTCTATAGGTTTGCAAGGCTTGGATGTGTCTGGTGAGGATAAGCTTAATCCGTCACTATCGAGAAGCTGTGCTGAAATTATTTTAGATAACTATGGTGAGAATTTCTCAGGAAAAGATATAGCCCAGATTTCTGACTTTTGGAATAAAAACGTAGAGCCTATGCTTGTTAATAATTTAGAGCTGAGTGATAGGTTTTTTACAAAAAAAGAGAGGGTAGAGTTTTTAAGAAGCTTTGAGGAAAGCAATAGGGTTGTGGCAGAGAAATATTTCGACAGATGTGATTTGTTTGATCTCTCAGCTATTCCTGATGGCCTTCCTTGTGTTAGTGAAGAAGCTAAAAATTATATATACAAAATGTATTTCCTGGCATCTTTGAGAAATATTGTTAGTTGATGAGTGGCGGTCTCAAGTTCCAAGCGCAACGCTATTGAAGGGTGCTCGGGCCAGCGACCGATTTCTTGAGCACCTCGGCGTAAACTTCCAGCGGCGTGCGCCAGTCCAGTGTCTTGCGCGGCCGCGTGTTCAGTGAGTCGGCGATCTCGTCGAGTTCTTCCTGGCTGTAGACCGACAGATCCGTGCCCTTCGGCAAGTACTGCCGCAACAGTCCGTTGGTGTTCTCGTTGGAGCCCCGCTGCCATGGGCTATGCGGGTCAGCGAAGTAGATCGCCGTACCGGTTTTCTGCGTGATCTCGGCATGCTTCACCATCTCTCTGCCCTGGTCGTAGGTCATGGACAGACGAAGGGCTCGTGGCACTTCATTGAGCTTGTCGCTGAAGACAACGGCCGCCGCGGTGGCCGTGGTGCCATCCATCTTCGCCAGGATCACCAAGCGCGTGGTGCGCTCCACCAGCGTACCGACGGCGGAGCGATTGTTGGCACCGATGATGAGATCGCCCTCCCAGTGGCCAGGCATCAGGCGGTCTTCGATCTCAGGCGGCCGCATATGGATGCTGACGAGCTCGGGAATCTGCTGGCGTCGATCCTTGCCACGGCTACGTGGCCGACGCTTGCCGTTGCCCTGCCGCAGGCAGGCGATGAGCTCTTTCTTGAGGCTTCCACGGGGCATCACATAGAGCGCGTTGTAGATGGCCTCATGCGAGACCTGTCGACGTGAATCGTTGGGAGACATGCGCTTCAGTGTGCGGGCTATTTGTTCTGGTGACCAGTACTTGCGCAGTAGGTAGACCACCACCTCGAAGAGCTCCCCGTCGGGATGCAACTTGGGACACTGACGTGGCTGCTGTCGCGTCAGACGAGCTCGATAGCCCGCCAAGCCGGCATCGTAGCCCTTGATGGGGTCGACCGTTTGGCGAGCGAGTTCTCGCGACACGGTGCTCGGTGCACGGCCCAGATGAGTGGCGATGGATCGGATTGAATGAGTCGCTCGCATCATCATGATGGCGGCTCGGTCTTCAGCAGTGAGATAGCGGTAGCAATGAGTCATGGCAACACCGTACCTGATGGGTCATGTGTTGCACTTGGTCATTGAGACCGCCAGTGTTCTGGGTTTTTATAAATAACGAACCTAAGGAATCTGTTGTGAAAGTTTATACTTTGGATAGTACTGATATGTTCCAGTTGACACATTACACACAGGGGGGAAGAGTTTTAGTTGTAACTTTTGGTATGAAAGGATCAGGCTTGTCACGCAGGGGCTTTGGTACTGACTTTGTACTCTCGTTGGGTTATGATCATATCTTTGTTTCTCAAAAGAAAGGAAGCCAATTTCAAGGTCTCTCATGGCAAAGGTTTGAAAGTGCTCTTGGTGATGTTGCTGAAAAATATGATGAAGTATATGCATATGGAAGTTCGTTGGCAGGATATTGCGCAATTTATTACGGGGGCTGCATTGATGCTAATATTGTCGCTATAAGCCCAAGGAATAGTGCCCACCCCTTGGTCCGTGAGGAGCAATTTTTTGATCTTGATTATATCCATGAGGAGATTAATGACGTTCCATTATCTAAGGGTAGGCCGCCACTAATCATGTATGATCCTTTTCATGATGTGGATGCAGTTTTCGCCGAAAAGTTAGTTCTTCCTGCGTACCCTGACTCAAATGTTGTGAAAATCCCCCATGCTGGGCACCAAGTTGGTCCTGTTCTTACATCTTTGGGAAAGCTTAAATGTATTTTGGTCGATTATTTCGAGAAAGGTGTTGTGCCGCGCTTAGATATACCAAAAGAAGAGAATTTTGTATATCTTCAGAAGTGTGCTTTCGAGCATATTTATTCCGGTGACTATAATTCCGGTGAAGAATTTTTGCTACGCTCATATTCTATAGATCCCGGGAGAACTCTAGCTTCTATTGATGAGTTTCAAAGGGTGGCAGGTTATAAGTTTAATTTTCCTGATCCAGTTCACTCGGAAAAATTTTATGAAAAACTGGCTAAAATTGCAGCTGGCGATGAGCCTTCAGCAGTGCTTAGGGATTTAGCTCTACTTTGTGAAAAAGCTGGTGATATTGGGTCGGCTAAATTATTCATGGAAAAAGCTAAAAATCTTAACCCAGAAGGGCCGATGATTAAGAAAAAGCTAAATTTATATAGATCAATTCTTTACGCTGTTCGGTAGCTATGATGATTTTCTCAGCTGTGGTCGACGCCGGTTAAGCGATAACCTGATTTTTAAATTCGGTAGTGCCAGGTTGGCTAAGTTTAAGGTGCCAAGAGTATAAAGTCCACTTTGTCTTTTAAATCTTTGTTGATAATTTTTGGATTAGGTTTTAAGTGCTTGTTTTTAATATTTGTATTAAAATAGGGTAGGCTTCCTTGTTGTCTTTTATACATGTTCCCAAGACTGCCGGCACCAGTTTCCGCCTTGGCGCTGAACGCTACTTTGGAACCCTATGCGTCAACGTAGTTGTCACCCAAACGGATTGAGAGGTGATCAACGTGCGTTACCCCGCAGAGCGTAAGGAAGCCATCCTCAAGAAGATGGCACCGCCCATGAGCATGACCATCCCGGAGCTGGCCGAACAGGAAGGCATCACCGCGACAACCCTCTACAATTGGCGGAAACAGGCCAGAGCACGAGGACAGGTTTTGCCATCACGTTCTACCCAGCCAGATCAGTGGACCAGTCAGGAGAAGTTCCAGATCGTCCTGGAGACAGCTCCGATGAACGAGGCTGAAGTCAGCGCCTACTGCCGCGAGCGCGGGCTCTACCCCGAGCAGGTGGAGGCTTGGCGGGATGCCTGCATGAACGCCAACGAAGAGGCGGCAGCGCAGGCCAAGCAGCTTCGACAGGCGCGTAAGGCGGAGCAGAAGCGGCTCCGTAAGCTGGAGCGCGAGTTGCATCGCAAGGACAAGGCCCTGGCCGAGACGGCGGCGCTGTTGGCCCTGTCAAAAAAAGCCGAGGCGATCTGGGGCACGACCAACGACGAGGACGACTGACCAGCCTCCCGGATCGCCAACGCATCGTGACTCTGGTGCAAGACGCCCAGCGTGACGGTGCTCGGCTGGCCAAAGCCTGTCAGGTGATGGGTATCAATGTGCGCACCTACTACCGCTGGGTCACTGAAGGCCAGGTGATGGCTGATCGCCGTCCCGACGCCGACCGCCCGGAGCCGGCCAACAAGCTGTCGCCGGAAGAGCGAGAGGCGATCGTCACACTGTGCAACGCCCCGGAGTACCGGAGCCGCCCTCCGGCCTTCATCGTGGCCGATCAGGCGGACAAGGGCCGCTACCTGGCCTCTGAGTCGACGATGTACCGAGTCCTTCATGAATACGACCAGCAACATCATCGGGGCCGACAGCAGGCCCCTCAGCGCAAGCGCTCTCCGACGACGCACCAAGCCACGGCGCCTAACCGCTTGTGGTGCTGGGATATTTCCTGGTTGCCCGGTCCTGCGCGAGGTACCTGGTGGTACCTGTATCTGATCATGGACGTCTTCAGTCGCAAGATCGTTGGGCACGAGGTTTACGAGACGGAGACCGGTGAGCTGGCCGCTGAGCTGATCCAGAAGGCCTGCTGGCGAGAGCACCTCACCGATCGTCACAAACCCTTGATTCTGCACTCAGATAACGGCAGTCCGATGAAGGCGGCAACCTTTCTGGAGAAGCTCTACGACCTGGGCATCGCCCCGTCGTACAGCCGGCCAAGGGTCAGCAACGACAACGCCTTCGCCGAGTCGGCCTTCAAGACACTGAAGTACCGGCCGGGATTCCCCGCCGACGGCTTCGCCACGCTGGCCGAGGCACAAGACTGGGTCCAGCAATTCACCGAGTGGTACAACCATGAGCACCGGCACAGCGCCCTTCGCTACATCACGCCGAGCCAGCGTCATAACGGCGAGGCCAAAGGCATCCTGGCGCAGCGCCGGGAGGTCTTCGGAACCTGTCAACCTGATTCGGACAGATCGTTAAAAATTAATGTCGATTTCGTCGCGGTGTTGCCTGCCGCTGATAACGTCGGGAAGTTCACCACGCTGTAGGGGGCCGGGTCGTCGTCATCGGGCTGTACCGGATTGATCGAGACACTCTCCGGCGGCATCGCCACCTTGGGGCGTCCGCGTAGGAACCGCTCAGGGTGCGCCTCGAAGCTGTCATCGAGCGCCCGCTGGCGGACCTTCGCAATGTCGCGATATCGGCCGGCGAAGACCTGCTCTGGCGTGAAGCCAGCAAGTCCGCTGTGATGGTGCTCCAGGTTGTACCAGTCAACGTAAGCGCTGTACCACTGCCGGGCATGGACGATGCTCTCGAAGCGCCCGGGATAGTCGGGCTGGTACTTGCTGGTCTTGAACTGGCTTTCGCTGAAGGGATTATCATTGCTGACCCGAGGCCGACTATGGCTGCACGTCACTCCCAGCTCTCCCATGAGATCCAGATAGCTGCGCGCAATCATCGGTGAACCTCGATCCTGGTGAAGCGTCAGTGCTCCGTGCGGGATTCCGTAGCGATCCACGGCCTCCTGGAAGAGCTGCTGAGCCAGTGCGGCATTCTCCTTGTGGGAGATCATCCAGGCCACGATGAAGCGGCTGTACAGGTCCAGCACCACGTAGAGATTGAGGTAGATGCCGCGTCGCCGCGTGGGCAATTTGCTCACATCCCACGTCCAGGCCTCGTTGGCGGCACATGCCGTGATGCGTGGCACGGCATGGTGTTGAGGCACACGTTGAGGGCGGCGGTCACCGCTCTCCTTGGCCTCACGCAGCTGCCGGTACCACGTGCTGAGCGAGCCGAGATAGATCCCTTGCTGCAGCAGGTCGTGGTAGATCTCATACACCGGCTGATCCCGGTAGGCCTCACTGTGCGCAATCTCGAGCATTTGCGCTCGTTCCTCAGCCGATAGCGCTCTGGGCTGCGGGCAGTGCCGACGCGACGTGGAGGCTCCGGTAGAGGGCTCATGGCGGCGTTTTCGCCAGGCATACACTGTGCTGCGGTTGATGCCCAAGGTTCGACAGGCCACGGCCAATGGCAGGTGCGCCGGGCGCTCTTCGAGCACCGTGATCATGGTTCGTTCCCATTGTTCATGCGATCGAGCATCGATAACGCTTTTTTTTGGAGCGATAGGCAGTCTTCGGCGGTCGACAGCCTCTGCTGAAGGCGGGCGTTCTCACGCTCCAGTGCGTCGATACGCTTCTGCTCCGGGGTCTTGCTTGGGGTCGGCCCCGGGGCGGTCTTGTGAAGCTTCTCCACGCCGTTCTCGGCAAGCTCCTTGCGCCAGGTGGTCAGCTGGCTGCTGTACAGCTTTTCGCGGCGCAACAGCTCTCCGAGTTCGCCATGCCGGCAGGCATCGGCTTCTGCCAGGATGCGCAGCTTGTACTCGGTCGAGAACTGACGTCGCGTACGCTTCTCCAGCTTGGGGTTCGGCGTGACCTGATGATCGGGCAGCTCGGTTGGCGGTTTAGGCATGCTATGGGCTCCTGAACCTCGGGCTCTGATATTGAGCTTAACTCACTGAGCCGGTGTATGGATTCAGGTTGACACACAGGGTCTTCGAGGCGGCGAAGCAACGTCACCCGGAGCGCTGGTCGGGTGACATCCGGAAACTCAGCCTGCCAGAGATAGTGCACCTGAATCCCGAGCGGGATCCGGTGCCACAGGCAGCAGGGTTTTAAAGAGCCAGAACCATTTTATATGCCAACTATGTTGACAGACTCCGATGTTGACAGACTCCGGGAGCGAAAAAGCATGAGTAGAGAAACAGAAAACTTTTTATCTAAATTAGAAAACTGGAAAAAAACTTTGAAGTTAAATGCTTTGATGCTCAGGGTGACGATGAACTAAGTCAGATTGTTGCTATGCAGCGAGGCAAGGATGTTGATGGTTTATTAAAAATTTGGGAGCAAAAATTAGAACAATCTTATTTTGAGTTTCCACATCCTGAATATGAAGATATAAAAACCTGGGCCGTCTATAGTGTAAGACATGGTATGGGCAACTACGTGTTTATGAATGACTCAACCAGCGCTTACCCTTGGGTTTTTGGTCAGTGTGTCAACTTCATAGATATCGTTATAACCAAAGAAGCTATCTACAACGCCTCTCTTTTTAATAATCATACTTTTGAAGCTAGCATTCATAAGCTGTCGGAGATTCCGAGCAGTAATCTAGAACATAAAATCTGTGACTTTAATTTATGGGTTAGTCAAACAAGGCCGTACCACTTTTTTTACGATCAGCTAAAGTTCTATTTTTATTTTCATTCCAAAAAATCCACGTCTTTTAAAAATGCTTTTTTTTCATTTGGAGATTATGAAAAGAGTGTTAGTGATGATGGCATTTTTCTTTTTCCTACTGTTATAGGCAATAATCACTACAAAGCTGGAACAGGAAAAAAACTCAATGAGAAAATGGAAAAGTTGGTTTATGAAGACTCAATAAAGAATTATATGCCACAGAAAACTGATGACAGTGTTTTAAAACTTTGGTATGGCATAACCGGCCAAAAAAGAAGCTGGTTACAGCAGGTCGAGGGAATTGAAAATATTGTTAAGGGTTTATTGCCACATTTTAATGGGATCGAACTTTATGTAGATGGCATGACGGCACCGGAGGGACAAGTCATTCAAAATACCGATGATGAAGCCGTTTTTGCCCAAATAACAAAACGATTGAAAGGTAAGTGCACAATTCACTCACTCATAGGCCAAGACTATCGCCATAAGATTCAAATATGCAGCACTGTTGATATGTTTATTGCCAATGCGGGAACAGGGTGCATGGTTCCCCTTCGTTTTTGCAAAAAACCGGGGGTTCTGCACTCCAACACAAAGCTTTTTACTTTTCCTGATGATTATCCTGATACAATAAAAAGGTTCAATAAAAAATACGTCATTGATGTTTTTGAAGAGGGTAAAAAACGGTCGGACTTTGCCAGTTACCACATTCCTTGGCAGCACATCTTTAATCTCACAGTAGAGGTTCTTAATCAAACTAAAAATACTAACATTCTTTCTTTAGAAGTGCCGCCAGTAGATGAAGTTGCAAAGGCTTACGAAGCACAGGAGCAGGCTAGAAAGAAAAAACTAATGGCATTTGCAGCTCTGGAAAATCGAGTCAAGCCAACTTACAAAAGCCCTGATATTTTGCGCGAAGTCGCACTGTCTTTTGAACACTCGGGTGATATTGAAACTGCCCTCAAAATCATGCAAAAGGCGCTGGAGCTTCGGCCTACTGGCCCATTAATCAAGAAAAAAGTGATCGAGTATCAGGCCGTTATTGAGAGCGCCAATCAAAAGGTAAAATGATGAATCTTATGTTTCTAGACTGCACCTTCCGCGACGGCGGCTACTACAACGCCTGGGATTTCTCCCCCGATCTGATCCACCAATACCTCGATGCCATGCAGGCCGCCGGGGTGGATGTGGTGGAGCTGGGCTTCCGCACTCTGAAGAACCAGGGCTTCCAGGGGCCCTGCGCCTTCACCACCGATGAGTTTATCCGCAGCCTGACGATACCGACCGAGCTGACGATTGGCGTGATGGTCAACGGCAACGAACTGGTGGGCGAGGTGCCCCAGCAGGAAGCGCTGGAGCGGCTTTTCCCCAATGCGGCGGCGGAGTCACCCGTGGATCTGGTGCGTATCGCCTGCCACGTGCATGAGTTCGAGAAGGCGCTGCTGGCGGTCACCTGGCTGAAGGAGCGTGGCTATCAGGTCGGCTTCAACCTGATGCAGGTGGCGGATCGCACCGAGGAGGAGGTGAAGGCGCTCGCTCGTCAAGCCAAGGCCTACCCGATGGATGCGCTCTACTTCGCCGACAGCATGGGAAGCATGAACCCGGATCAAGCGGCGCAGATCATCCAGTGGTTCCGCAGCGAATGGAAGGGCCCTATGGGCATCCATACCCATGACAACCTGGGCCTGGCGCTCTCCAACACCCTGCGCGCGCTGGACGAGGGCGTGACCTGGGTGGATTCCACCGTCACCGGCATGGGCCGCGGGCCGGGCAATGCCCGTACCGAGGAGCTCGCCATCGAGATCGCCGAGCGACGTGGCAAGCCGGTCAATATGGTTCCCTTGATGACGCTGCTGCGTGAGCACTTCAAGCCCATGCAGGCCCACTATGGTTGGGGCACCAACCCCTACTACTATTTGGCCGGCAAGTACGGCATCCACCCCACCTATATCCAGGAGATGCTCAGCGACTCCCGCTACAGCAGAACTGAGTTTGATAGTGGATATGTTACTCATGCATGAAGCTTCCGTTAAGATTTTTATAACTTTTACTTTTCAGCCGACCGCTTTGAAAGGTTAAATACTCTTATGCCGAAAATAAAAGAAAGCGATGAAGTCCGTAAGTTAATGAATGGCTTGATCGATTTAATATATCGAAAGATGTCTTCTATTCAAAAAGGCCGATTTGATATAGAGATCAAGCCTGATGGCAGTCCAGTTACTCAATCTGATGTATATGTTGAGAACTTGGTTAAGCAATATATTGAAGAAAAAATTCCAGAGGTAACATTTGTTGGCGAAGAAAATTTTAGTGAGTTAACCTCAACCGTACCTGAAGGCTATTACGCTATTCTTGATCCTATTGATGGCACAGAGAACTTCTGTTCAGGCCTAAAAGAATGGGGCGTATCTTTTACACTTTGGTATGGTAATCAGCACTTAGGCAGTTTTCTGTTTCTCCCTGAACTAGGCGAACACCTTATGACGGGTGATACGTTAACGCCGATCCACTCTAGGATTCGTGGGTTTTCGTCTTCTATGTGTGACGAAATCCTCGAAGGCATGCGCTCTACTCAAGAAAGCCGCTTGATGGGGTGTGCTGTTTATAACCTCTACAATGTGATCAGAGGAAGTTTTGCACGCTTTACCAACCCCCGGGGTGCCTACAGCTGGGATTTACTGCCTGGCCTGATGCTGGCACGCGAACATAACTGTGACATTGAAGTAGAAGGAAAGCCGTACCATGGAGAATTTCTCGAACCTGGTAGAAAATATCGCGTCGACATTCGCCACCGATACGATCTTCATACTCGGTAAAGGCGCCTCTGTTGATCGTATTCACCCGAGCCTACTGGCAAGCTCATTAGTTATTGGCCTGAATGATGCTGAGCGGATCGCCCCCTGCGATATTTCTATCTTCCATGATGAATGGGTAATCGATGGCTTGAAAGCCAACGGTTGGCGTTCTCGTTTGTACATCACTTCAACAAATATTGAACCGCCTAAAGGTGAAGTATTCAGGGCACGTTATGTGCCTGCCGCCCAAGAAGGCGTTGATGTGATGCTCAGTCGCTTGGTCATGGAAAAGCCAGAGCAAGACTTTGTTATTGAAGAGGTGTTATTCCTTTCTGCCATTAGGTTAGCGCGAGTTATCGCCAAAGGGCGTGAGCGTAAGCAAACCGTTTACATGCTGGGTTTTGATTTTTCCGTTGATCAAGGCTATGCCCATGCCATTGATTATGACTATTCCCCTGCGGATGCCAGTGGGCGTGCAGCGCGTATTAGCCCTCAAGAACATTATTTTGTTAATGCGCTTTACATGCTGCGCGACAGTGAAGTTGATGTTCAGCATGTTGGCGATAGAGCGTTCTCAACACTGACACCAGAAGAACTGAATACACGCTTTCTACCTGGGCTGGATAAGCGGCTGGTGCCCAATGAGGATCGTGTTTTAATCACTGCCGAGTTAACTACCAATCACTTCGGTGATCGCCATCGCCTAGAGCGCATGGTACGTGCTGCCCATGCAGCAGGCGCTGATTTAGTAAAGGTTCAGAAGCGTGATGTTGAAACCTTTTATTCCAAAGAACAGCTAGATGCTAAGTACGTGTCGCCTTTTGGCAATACCTTCCGAGATTACCGGTTAGCACTAGAGCTGGACAGGGATGATTTCGAGTTTCTGGATGGTTTGTGTTCTAAGCTAGGCATTCGTTGGTTCGCTTCAGTGCTAGACGAGCCCTCCTTCCGTTTTATACAACAGTTCGACCCAGAGCTGATCAAGCTTCCATCTACGATTTCAGAGCACACTGATTACCTGGCAACGGTAGCGCGAGAATATAAGCGTGGCATTGTGCTTTCTACCGGCATGACCGACCAAGACTATGAAAAATGGGTGCTGGAGACGTTTACAAACTGCAATAAGTTATACCTAATGCAGTGTAACTCTGCTTACCCAACCCCGACGCATGATTGCAATGTGGGCGTTATTCGCCATTATCGTGACCTTTCTAAACAGCATCCACACGTAGTGCCTGGCTATTCAAGTCATGATTTTGGTGCAATGGCCTCAGCCATGGCAGTGGCAGCCGGTGCTCGTATTGTGGAGAAACATGTAAAGCTTGGTAATACTGAGTGGGCTCACTTTGATGCAGTGGCATTGGATCTGACAACCTCAGAGTTCGTTGATTACGTTGCCGCCGTGCGCGAAGCAGAAGTCATTGTCGGCTCTGAAGCGAAAGAAATAAATGATAGTGAGCATCATAAATACTTCAAAAAGGTTCTAAAATGAGTGAATTGAGAATTTGGGCTGTTGTTGCTGCGCGATCAGGTTCAAAAGGGCTTCCAGGTAAAAATATTCGCCCTTTGGCGGGAAAGCCTCTGATTGGGCATGCGATTAAATTTGCCAATAATGCTGGCGTGTTTGAAAAAGTACTCTTATCAACAGATTCCGAAGAATATGCTGAAATAGGACGAAAGTATGGTGCTTGGGTGCCTTTCCTCAGAGGGGAAGAGGCTGCCCAAGATACCAGCATGGAAGAAGATGTGTTGGCTGATCTGAACAAAAAGCTTACACAGCATGGAATTGAGCCACCCGATATGTTGGTCTGGTTACGACCAACTTTTCCGTTTCGTTCAATCGGTGATCTTAATAAAGCAATCACTCTAATGTCTAATGATACTGACTCTGTCAGGTTGGTTACAGAAGGCGAACCCCGCTTATACGAAATTAAAAATAATTATCTAATGCCGCGTTTTGAAGATAGTGGTCGCTCTATGGTGAGGCGACAGGAATTTCCTGCTGTTTATAAAGTCTTTCATACAGATATTTTCTGGTACCGTAATATTGTGAAAGGTGAGAAGTTCCTAGGTGACAGAGTACGAGCCGTACCAGTTCATAAACTATGTGCTATGGATGTGGATGGTATCGAGGATTTTGAAATCATAGAAGCGTTAATGAATACCAATATGAAGCTTATTCAAGAGTATACGCATGAATAAGCCCATCACATTCATAAGGTCGCTGTTGGGCCGGTTTTTTGTTTCTGAGTAGGCTGACTGGCAGCACTGGGTGGCCAGCGAAGGTATTAGGGTACAGCAAAGTATTAAGGCGTTAACGGAGTAACCATGCAGATTCTTGTAGTAGGCGGTGCCGGCTATATCGGCTCTCATATGGTCAAACAGCTGGGCCGGGCCGGCCATTCGGTGGTGGTGCTGGATATCCTCACCACCGGTTTTCGCGAGCTGGCCTGCCATGGTGAGCTGGTGGTGGGGGACCTGGCGGATACCGCACTGCTGGAAAGGCTGTTTGCCGAGCACCGCTTCGATGGGGTGATGCACTTTGCCGCGGCGAGCCTGGTGGGTGAGTCTATGCAGGACCCGGGCAAGTACTATTGCAACAACGTGGCCAATACCCTCAACCTGCTGGAGGTGATGGTGCGCCACGAGGTGAAGCACTTCATCTTCTCCTCCACCGCGGCGACCTTCGGCGAGCCGGAGACTGTGCCTATCGACGAGGCGCACCCCCAGCGGCCCATCAATCCCTACGGCTCCAGCAAGTGGATGGTGGAGCGCCTGCTGCAGGACTTCCACGCTGCCCACGGCCTCCACTCGGTATGCCTGCGCTACTTCAATGCCTGCGGCGCAGACCCAGAAGGCGAGCTGGGTGAATGCCATGAACCGGAAACCCACCTGATCCCGCTGATCCTGCAGGCGGCTTCTGGCCGGCGAGAATCGATCACCGTGTTCGGCCGCGACTACGCTACCGCGGATGGCACCTGCATTCGCGACTATATCCATATCGAGGACCTGTGCAGCGCTCATGCCCTGGCACTGGGAGCCCTGGTGCAGGGCGAAAAACAGGGGGCACTGGCCTATAACCTGGGCAATGGCCAAGGCTATTCCGTCCAGCAGGTGATCGAGGCGGTAGAACGTGTGGTGGCCGAGGATGGCCGCACGCTGAGAGTGGAGGAGGGCAGCCGCCGCCCCGGCGACCCGGCACAGCTGGTGGCCGATGCCACCCTGGCCCGGCGCGAGCTTGGCTGGCAGCCGCAGTATGCGGAGCTCGAGACCATCATCCGCCACGCCTGGGCGTGGGAGAAACGGCTGGCGGGGCTGTGAGGATCCTGCTGGTTCAACGCGATCAGCAATTAGAAGCCGCCTGACCCCAGGTTCCAACAAGCTTGACAGGCATCGAGCTGCTGCACGTACTCTTCTTCTCTTACTGTTGGTATTCTTTCTCTTTTAGGAGTGGTTCTTGACATCCCTCCGTATTATTTTTTATTTGGATAAACCATGCCTGATCGTGAATCATTGGTTAACAAGGGCGTTGTGAGCTTTGGCTCCAGAAGGGGCAGGGGGAGTGCCACATCGACAGATGTCAACCAGGTTGTTGTTATCGGCACGGCAAGGGGAGGGACCTCCTTGGTTGCCGGGGCTCTACATCACCTTGGTGTTTACTTAGGCGAAAAGTCATCTCCGCCGGTCTTTGAAGACGTCAGGCTTGCCAGGACCATCGAGAAGGGCTCCCTTGATGAGGCGAAGGATATCGTCAAAGAATATAGTGACCGTCACCCGGTTTTGGCCTTCAAGCGCCCGTCAGTCATCGATAATCTTTCTGTAATAGAGAAGGTGTTTGATTGTCCTCGTTATATTTTTGTATATAAGGATATTTTCTCGATCTCCAACAGGAATTCTATCTCCATGCTTACGGACGTGTTGCCGGGCATGGAAAGGGCCTTGAAGCAGTACCGGAATACCGTTTCCTTCTTGCGAGATGTCAACCCCGAGGCGCTGCTGGTTTCATACGAGAAGGCATTAAGATATCCGGAGCACTTTGTTGACCGTGTCATCGAGTTCTGTGGTATCTCTCCTACGCCAAAGCAGGTTGAAGCCGCCAGAAAATTCATCAATCCTGAGCCGAGGCAATATCTGGATGTCTCCAGGGTCACAAAGTCGCAAGGTCGGCTGGCGGGGGTTAAAGACCGGGTCGTGCATGGCTGGGCTCGCTATGTCCATCGTTCGGTGCACGCAGAGGTCAATATCCTGGTCAATGATGCTCTGGTGGCAAGGGTGGTGGCAGACCAGCCACGACCGGATCTGGATAAAAGGTTTGGTCAAAGCTGCGCATTTTCATTTACGCTCCCCGAGGATATGGTGGTACAAAAGGGAGATAGTGTGCGGGCCCGAGTGTCGGACGATGTCCTTGACATTTCCAACTCACCCATCAAGCTGAGTTGAGCCAGATTTCAGATGACGCCATTATATTTTATACATGTACCCAAGACGGCTGGGACAAGTTTCAGGATTGGTCTCGAGGAAACCTATGGCAGCGAAGCGATAGCGTATAACTATGGCTTGGATTCAAGAACCACTTCCAAGCTCTTTCTTTCTCAGGATGGCGGGTTGTTACGCGATTACTGGGTGCTGAAGCGGCGGCTGGAAGGCAAAGCGATAAAGGTAGTATCCGGCCATGTTAATGCCGGGCAATACATGCCCATCCTCGGTGTGATGAGGGCGCTGACCTTCCTACGCGACCCCCTGCAGCGCATGGCCTCCGAATATGCCCACTTCGTGCGCCACTACGAGTACAAGGGTAGCTTCCACGACTTCTACTCTCGTCCCATCATGCATAACCGGCAAAGCAAGATCCTGCACGGTGTGGATGTCGAGGCCGTGGGCTTTGTCGGGCTGACCGAGCGCTATGTTGATAGCCTGAAGCTGCTCAACGCCCGCTATGGCATCGCGATTCCGCAGCGCGAGGATAATCGCGGCAAGAAAAGCCTGGATGCCGTGCATGAGATCTCCGCCGAGGACGAGGCCGAGCTGAAGCAACTGAACAAGCGTGATATTCGCCTGTATGAGCAGGCCGTGGCGCTGTTCGATCAGCGTTATCAGCTGCACCAAGACGGGAAGCCCTGGGCTCATGCGCGCTTGGTGGAGGTCAAGCCAGGGCGAATCGCCGGCTGGGCCTGGTGGGCGGGGGAGAGCGATGACCCTGTGGACGTGGAGGTATGGGTCAATGGCAAGCACCTGGAAGGCGTCTGCGCAGTGGAGTTGCGCCCGGGGCTGTGTCGGCTGCTGCCGCCGCGGGGGGGCTATGTGGGCTTTCATCTGCCGGTAAAACTCAAGCCCGGTGATCAGGTACAATGCCGCGTTTCCCTCACTGGCCAGTGGTTTCCGTTGAAGCCGCGTCGGGTACCGAAACCGGATGGAAGATGAACGCAAGGAATCGCAAACGCCTCGACAAGAGCTCGCACTGGCTGGCCCATGGCTTGAATGAAACCTTTCTGGCGCGCTTTCCGCTTGATCGGCTCACGCCTCACCACCAGTTGCTACCTGTAGACGCTCCGGGTTCGCGTTATGCGTGGCAGGCGACCGGTGACGACCCCCAGTTTCTGCTCAAGCGCGGACTGCCGCTGCCGGGCTGGCAGATGCTGGAGGTCGCCATGCAGCACGACCAGCCCAGCGCCGCGGTCAAGCTCTACCTGGATACCGGCAAGGGGTTAAACGAGGAGCTCTGCGTCTATTTGCCGCTGAAGAGCGGGCGAGTCACCAAGCGGCTGTTCTATGTGCCGCGGCGCTTGAAGGCCCTGCGCTTCGATCCTCTGGAGTGCGAGGGGCGCTTTACCATCACCCATCTGCGTATTGCTTGGCTGAGCCCCGGGTTTGCCCACGATCGCCTGGCCCATCGCCTGGCCAATATGCACCACGAGTTTCGCGGCGTCACCAAGGCCGAGGTGCTGCCGTTGCTGAAACGCCAGGCGCGCGAGGCGGGGCGACACTGGCGCGAGTTTGCCCTTGAGCAATACGAAGCCACCTTCGAGCGACGTACCGCGCGCTATAGCTACCGTAAGTGGCTGGAGGGGCGCCGTGAGCTCACGACCGAGCGGGCACGCCGGGTGATCGACCAGCTGCCGCACACGCCGCTGATCTCGGTGCTGGTGCCGGTCTTCAATCCGCGCCTCGAGTGGTTACGCGAGTGTCTGGATTCGGTGCTGGCACAGTCCTACCCGCACTGGCAGCTGTGCATTGTCGATGATGCCTCGACCGATCCCGAGGTGCGCCAGGTACTGGCCGAGTATGCCGAACGGGATGCGCGCGTGCGGGTGGTGTTTCGCGAGGAGAATGGCAATATCTGCGCGGCCAGCAATAGCGCCCTGGAGCTGGTGGAGGGTGAGTTCGTGGCGCTGCTGGATCACGACGATACGCTCTCGCCGGGTGCGTTGTTTCGCGTGGCCCAGGCGTTGCACCGCCATCCGGATGCCGGTCTGCTGTATAGCGATGAAGACAAGCTCAACGAGGCGGGCGAGCGCTTCGATCCGCACTTCAAGCCACAGTGGAACCCCGACCTGCTATTGGCCCAGAACTATATCTCGCACCTGGGGGTGTATCGTACCGGGCTGGTGCGCGAGGTGGGCGGGTTTCGTCAGGGCACCGAGGGCAGTCAGGATCACGACCTGGTGCTGCGTGTAACGGCACGCCTGCTGCCCGAGCAGATCGTGCATATTCCTCATGTGCTCTATCACTGGCGCGCCGCGGCGGGCTCCACGGCATTGGGTAGCGAGCAGAAAAGCTACACCACCGATGCCGGCCTGGTGGCGGTACGCGATCATCTGCGTGAACGGGTGCCCGAGGCTCGCGTCGAGGCCGGGCACTACCCCAATACCTATCGCGTGCGCTGGCCGCTACCTAAGCGAGCACCGCTGGTGAGCCTGTTGATCCCCACCCGCGACCGGGTAGAGATCCTCAAGCCCTGTGTGGAGGCCATCCTCGAGCGCACCGACTATCCGCACTTGGAGGTGCTGATACTCGATAACCAGAGCGCCTGCACCGCCACCCTGGACTATATGCGTGATGTCTCGGCCCGCGACGAGCGGGTACGGGTGCTGCGCTGGAACGAGCCGTTCAACTACTCGGCGATCAATAACTACGGGGCGCTGTATGCCCGGGGTGAGATCCTGGGGTTGGTCAACAACGATATCGAGCCGATCAATGCCGGCTGGCTGGACGAGATGGTGCGCCAGGCGTGTCGGCCGGAGATCGGCTGCGTGGGGGCCAAGCTCTATTACCCCAACGATACCGTGCAGCACGCCGGGGTGATCCTGGGCATCGGCGGGGTGGCGGGGCACGCCCACAAATATTTCCACCGCAACGCGCCGGGCTATTTCACCCGTCTGCACCTGGTTCACAACCTCTCTGCCGTCACGGGTGCCTGCCTGCTGATTCGCAAGGCGGTGTTCGAGGAGGTGGGGGGGCTCAACGAGGAGCACCTGCCCATCGCCTTCAACGACGTCGACCTATGCCTCAAGGTGCGCGAGGCGGGTTATCGTAACCTATGGACCCCCTATGCCGAGCTCTATCACCATGAGTCGGTCTCTCGAGGTGCGGATGACAGTTCCGCCAAGCGTGCCCGGGCCAATGGCGAGGCGGAATATATGCGGCGCACCTGGGGCAGGGAGTTGGATAATGACCCGGCCTATAACCCCAATCTCACACTGGTGCATGAGGATTTTTCGTTGCGGTGAGCCCGGCTGCGCCGGGAGCTGTACGCCTTTCCCTGCGGGAGCTGCAAGCCGTAAGCTATAGGCTGTAAGTGGTGGCTGAAGCTTGAAGAGCGTCGCTGCGCTCCTGGAAGCTGGAAGTAATCCCAAGCTCAGTATCGAGTGAGGGGTGAGGAGAGGCGGCTCAAGCTTGATTTATGCATTATTGTTAGTATTATTGTGTGTATAAATATATTGCTTTTGTGGAGGTGCGCATGGCTACTTTACTGGAACGCCCGGAGGATGCGGTCTCTGCTACGGCAATGGCGCGCGGTTTCAGCGCTCGGCTTAAAGAGATATCGGCCCGGGATACCGAGCGGCTGGTAATTTTCAAGGATAATCAGCCGGTTGCGGTGATGATGAATGTGCAGGCCTACCAGGAGCTTGTCGATGAGCTGGAAGAGCTTCGCATCGAAGCCGTCGCTCGTGATCGGCTGGCTAGTTACCAGGGCGACCAGGCCGTTTCCCATGAGGACATGCGTGCCCTGTTCGATGCTGATTGACCCATGAGGTGGCGCGTTATCTACCACCCGGAGGTTCAGAAGGATCTTGCTCGCTTGGGCTCGGCCGCTGCGAAACGAATCCTCGATGTCATCGAGGGTCGGATACGTGATGGTGAGCCTGACAAGCTGGGCAAGCCTCTCCGTGGGGCCTTGTCTGGCTCCCGGCGAATCCGCACCGGGAATACACGAATCGTGTACCGGGTGGATGGAGAAGCAATCCAGGTGCTGATTGTCGCCGTGGGGGCGCGGCGTGATGAAGAGGCCTATAAGCTGGCTGACCGTCGACTATGAGGCGGGAGCGTTGGCTGGTGCTAAGCGATGGGGCGCGGCCGACCGAGGATATTTACTTTCTCGAGTCGGTCGCGCCCCTTCTGCGTTCAGAGGGTCACGATGTGGGGCGGCTGGATGTGCGGGGCTGGCGGTGGCGGCTGGCACGCTGGGTGTTGTCACGCCAGCTGGGGGCCAATCTGGTGCTGGCGCGGACACTGCCCGAGCACTCGCTGCGCTGGCTGGAGCGCGAACGAAGCCGGTTCGGCTGCATCCTCTATCTGATCGATGATGACCTGGCGGCGGCGGGGAGCGACGCTACCCTGCCGGATGCCTACCGAAGGCGCATGGCCCGGGCCGCTGCCCAGCAGCCCCGGCTCCTGGCGCTGGCCGATGAGGTGGTGGCCTGCAGCCCCTCGCTGGCCGAGCGGCTGCGGGAGTACCACGCCAAGGTGCGGGTGATGACGCCGCCGTTTATCGCGCCGCTGCCATCGCTTGAGCATGTCACGCAGGGCCCGTCGGTCGAGCGGCCGTGGCGCCTCGGCTTCCATGGCACCCGGGCGCATCTGGCCGATCTCGAACATATCGCCCCGGCCCTCGAGGCCCTGCAGACAGAGCGGGAAGACACCGAACTCGAGCTGATGCTCGGTGAACACGCGCCGCCGGCGTTGGCGCGGCTGCCGAGAACCCGCTGCCCGACGCCGCTGGCCTGGCCGAAGTTCCGCGACTATCAGGCCGAGCGGCGGGTGCATATCGGCCTGGCACCGCTACTCGAGACGCCGTTCAATCGCGGCAAGTCGTTGATCAAGTTCCTGGATATCGCGGCCATGGGCGGGGTAGGGGTCTATGCCAATCGCGCCCCCTATACCGAGATCGTCGAGCACGGCGTCAACGGCCTGCTGGTGGATGACGACCCCGATGAGTGGCGGCGCTGTTTACGCTGGCTGTTGGAACACCCGGGGGAGGCCCGCCGGATGGCCCATGCCGCCGCACAGACGGCGCGGCGGCATGTGTTGCGAGAGCCCAATATCGGCGATTAGAACTCGCCATCGCCCGATAAATCGGGCTTCCACACATCGCGCATCTGTGCGAATCGGTGCAGTCGAGACGACCATAGGATCTCTTATATCTTTATTGGGTATAAAAAGATCAAAATATATTCTTTTCCAGTATTTTGGATGGGCGTTACTCTAGCCATAACCCCATCGACCGAAAGGAATCACCCATGGCGTTATCGGCCCTACGCAACCAGATCGACGCCGACCAGGCCAGTGCGCTGCTGGAGTCGGCCTCGGCCGAGGCTCGCGTCGGGTGGGCGCTCGAGAACCTGCCCGGTAGCTTCGTCCTAAGCTCCAGTTTCGGCATCCAGTCCGCGGTGCTGCTCCACCTGGCGACCCGCATCGACCCTGGGATGCCGGTGCTGCTGGTGGATACCGGCTATCTGTTTCCCGAGACCTATCGTTTCGTCGATTCGTTGGTCGAGCGCCTGAACCTCAACCTGAAGGTGGCGCGGCCGACGCTTTCCCCGGGGCACCTGGAGATGCGCCATGGCAAGCTCTGGGAGCAGGGGCTGGAGGGGCTGACGCAGTATAATCAGCTGATGAAGGTCGAGCCCATGGAGCGCATGCTCGATGCCCTGAACGTGGGCACCTGGTTCGCCGGCCTGCGCCGCCAGCAGTCCGGCTCCCGGGAGCAGCGCCCGGTGGTGGAGCAGCGCCATGACGGCCGCTTCAAGGTCTATCCGCTGATCGACTGGCATAGCCGCGATGTATACCGTTATCTTGTCGAGCACAATCTGCCTTATCATCCGCTGTGGGAGCAGGGGTATGCCTCGGTGGGTGATTGGCACACCAGCCAGCCCCTCCAGGCCGGCATGCGGGAAGAAGACACTCGTTTCAATGGCCTGCAGCGCGAGTGTGGGCTTCACCTCTGACCCGGCGAAGCCGGGCTTCGCCCGGCGCCGTAAGCCGTAAGCCGTAAGCCGTAAGCCGTAAGCCAAAATATTCCACCAAAACTCCCTACAAGGGGGTTACGTACAGCGTAAAGCGTACAGCATACAGCTCTCTGCCGGGCTTCGCCCGGCTAGAACGGAAAGACGATGGGCGTTAGCACCAGCACGCCGGCGGAGTAGGTGAGGCTGACGGGTAGGCCTGTCTGGAGGAAGTCCTGGATGCGGTAGCGGCCGGGGGAGTAGACCATCAGGTGGGTCTGGTAGCCGTAGGGAATCAGGAAGCAGGCGCTGGCGCCATAGGCCACGGCCATGATGAAGGGCATGGGGTCGGCGCCGAAGGCCTGGGCGGTGGTCCAGGCCACCGGGAAGGCCAGGGCCGCGGCGGCGTTGTTGGTCACGGTCTCGGTGAGCAGCAGCGTCATCAGGTAGCAGCCAATAAAGGCGGCGTAGACCCCGTAGCCGGCGAACAGCGTCTGCATGCCGTGGGCGAGCAGGGCGGCGGCGCCGGAGTTCTCCAGCCCCTGGGCGATGGCCAGGGCCGAGCCGATGATCAGCCAGAGCTCGAAGGGGAAGCGCCGACGCAGCTCGGCGGGGCTCAGGATCCTGCCGGCCAGCAGCCCGGCCATCAGCACTAACAAGCCATGAAACAGCGGCAGCAGCTCCGCGGCGGCCAGGCCGATCACCGCGGTGAAGCCGGCCAGGGTCAGCACGCTCTCGGTGCGCTTGAGCTGGGGGCGCTTGAAGCTGCCGCTGAGCAGATGGAAGTTGCGTTCGATATTGCGGTGCTGACGGAAGTCGCTGCCCACCGCCAGTATCAGGCAGTCGCCCACGCGCAGCGGAATATGCCCGAGCTGGCCCTCCAGGCGCTTGCCGCCACGGCGAATCCCCACCACCCCGGCGTTGAACATGCTGCGGAAATCGACATCCTGCAGCGTCTGGCCGGCCAGCTCCGATTCATGAGACACCACCACTTCCACCAGATTGGTGGCCAGCAGGTCATCGGCCTGGTTGCCGAACAGCTTGAGCCCGGGGAAGCGCTGCAGCGCCTGCACCTTGCCCACCTCGCCGGTAAACACCAGGGTATCGTGGGCCTGGAGGATCTCTTCGGGACCGACCGGGCTGATCAGGCGCCCCTCCCGCTCGACCTCCATCAGATAGAGGCCCTCCAGGCTGCGCAGGTCATTCTCCTCGATGCTCTTGCCGATCAGGTCGGAGCCGGCCTCCAGGTCGGCGGCCAGGAAGTAGGAGAGCTTGTCCGCGGTGTCCTCCGGAGGGTGGGCCGGCAGCCGCTGGGCTCGCCACAGCAATACACCGAAGGTAAGCAGGGCCACGGGAATGCCGACCAGGCTGAACTGGAACATGCCCAGCTCGAAGCCGCCGCTGCCCAGGGCGAAGGAATTGACCACCAGGTTGGTAGAGGTGCCCACCAGGGTGGTCACGCCGCCCAGGATCGAGGCGTAGGAGAGGGGAATCAGTAGCCGGGAGGGCGCAATGCGTTTTTGACGCGAGATGGCGCCCAGGAAGGCGGCCACCACCGCGGTGTTGTTGAGAAACGCCGAGAGCACGGCGCTGGCGGCCATCAGCCGCGCCGTGGCGGTTCTCTCGTTGCCCTTGAGCAGGCGTTGGGAGAGCCAGTCGAGCAGCGGGGTGCGTTCCAGCGCCAGGGAGACCAGCAGCAGCAGCAGCAGGGTGGCCAGCGCCGGATTGGTGTACTGGGCCAGCAGTGTGGGTGCATCCACCAGGCCCAGCAGCAGATAGGCGCCGGCCAGGCTGACGAAGGCGATGGCGGGGCGCACCACGCCGCTGATCAGCAGGCCGACGAGTCCGGCAATGGAGATGAGTACTGCCCAGGTCATCGGGGTCGTCCTTGAAGGCTCGAAGAAAGAAGAATAGGGGGTACGACTTGTGGGATTCTACGTGGGCTTTTATGATGATGTCGATAAAGCGCTTTGTATATTTGAGGTTCTGCCATAAAAATCACGGTAAACCAAAGGGTTGAGCGCGTTAATGAGCATTAAACATTTAACGCCCGAAGAGATCAACAAGCGCCGGATAGGGGCGGTCAGGCGGCGTCTGGATGGCCAGACCGTGGCCGTGGCCGCCCAGCAGACGGGCCTGTCGGCGCCCACTGTTTCGGCGGCGTGGAAGGCGTTTCGCGAGGGCGGCTGGGAGGCGGTGCCGGTGCGTCCGCGGGGCCGCAAGGCCGGCCAGGCGGCGCGGCTGGATGGCGCGGCGCAGCAGGCGTTGGTGGCGTGGCTAGCCGAGCCGGCACCGGCGGGGGAGCCTGCCTGGAGCAGCGCGGGGCTCGCCGCGGCGCTGGCGCAGCAGGGCCATGAAGTCTCCTCCCGGGCCATCGAGCACTGGCTCGAGGCCCGGGATCTCAAGCCGGCACCACTGGTGCTGGAGGGGCTCAAGCGCCGCCGCTCCACCGCCGGGCGCTGGTTTCGCCAGCGGGTAGAGCCGACGCTCGAGCGGGTAAGCCGTGCCGGTGGCGTCGTCTGGCAGGGGGGCGTGCGTGTCTCGACCCCGGGTGAAGCCGTCGCCGGCGAGCCTCGCCGCTACCAGCTCTATCTGCATGGCAAGCGTGGCAGGCTCTATAGTCGCTGCCTCGCCGCACCGCCCAAGGCCGACGACTACCTGGCCATGTTCGAGCGGCTGCTCGACCAGGCCGCCGGCAAGCCGGTGGCGTTGATCTTTCGCGGTGCCTGTTTCCGCGCGGTACCGGCCATTCACGGGTGGCTCGAGCGAAACCCGGCGCTGGAGCTTGTAGTGGTGCCGCCGGGCTCCGCCCGGAGCTGTAAGCCGTAAGCTTTACGCTGTAAGAAACCCCCAAAACCCAAGGTTGTGGGGGTTATGCCGCGAAGCGGCAAACGTAAGGCTTACAGCTTATAGCTTATAGCTTATAGCTTATAGCTTATAGCTTACAGCTTCTTAACCAAGGACTAGGAACCAATGACGACATTGACGCACCTCGAAAAGCTCGAGGCCGAGAGTATCCAGATCATGCGCGAGGTGGTCGCCGAGACGGAGAATCCGGTGATGCTCTACTCGGTGGGCAAGGACAGCGCGGTGATGCTGCACCTGGCGCGCAAGGCCTTTGCGCCGGGGCCGCCCCCGTTCCCGCTGCTGCACGTGGATACGCGCTGGAAGTTCCGTGCCATGTACGACTTCCGTGACCAGATGGCCAAGGAAGTGGGCATGGACCTGCTGGTGCATATCAACCCTGAGGGCATCGAGAAGGATATCAATCCCTTCACTCACGGGTCGGCCATCCATACCGATGTGATGAAGACCGAGGGCCTGAAGCAGGCGCTGGATCACTACGGTTTCGATGCCGCCTTCGGCGGTGCCCGCCGCGACGAGGAGAAGTCCCGCGCCAAGGAGCGTGTGTTCTCCTTCCGCACCGCCCAGCACCGCTGGGATCCGAAGAATCAGCGTCCCGAGCTGTGGCAGCTGTATAACACTCGCAAGCACAAGGGTGAGTCGATCCGCGTCTTCCCGCTCTCCAACTGGACCGAGCTGGATATCTGGCAGTACATCTACCTGCAGAGCATCCCGATCGTGCCGCTGTATTACTCCGCCGAGCGTCCGGTGGTCGAGCGCGACGGCGCCCTGATCATGGTCGACGATGAGCGCATGCCGCTGGAGCCCGGCGAGGTGCCGATGATGCGCAACGTGCGCTTCCGCACCCTGGGCTGCTATCCGCTGACCGGCGCCATCGAATCCGACGCCGACACCCTGCCCGATATCATCCAGGAAATGCTGCTGACCAAGACCTCCGAGCGCCAGGGCCGGGTCATCGACCACGACAGCGCCGCGTCGATGGAGAAGAAGAAGCAGGAAGGATACTTCTAGGCGCGGAGCGCCTAGAAGAGCCGTAAGCCCTACGCTGTAAGCTGTACGATCTCTTCGGCTTGCAGAGGTGGTGGCGATGAATTTCGAGAAGCTGCGGGTATGGAAACGGTCGGCCAGGCTATCGGCTGAACTCTACAAGGCGATGCGGGATCTGCGCGATTTCGGATTCCGGGATCAAATTACACGATCCGGCTTGTCCATACCCAGCAACATTGCCGAAGGAATGACGCGCTATACCACCAGGGACAAACGGCATTTTCTGGTTATTGCGAGAGGTTCATGCTCCGAGCTGCGCACGCAGATCTATATCGGCATGGATATCGACTACATAGATGCCCAGCAGGGACGACGCTGGCTGCAGGAGACGCGAGACATATCCTCGATGCTCCATGGCCTCATCACCTCGCTGGACAACGAAGATTCTGCTGTGAGCTAAGAGGCTGTTTTTTACTTACAGCTTACGGCTTACAGCGTACAGCTTAGAAGGGTTTGGCATGGCTCACTCATCCGACATGATCGCCGGCGACATCGAGGGTTACTTGAAGTCGCATGAACACAAGGGGCTGCTGCGGTTTATCACCTGCGGTAGCGTCGATGACGGCAAGAGTACGCTGATCGGGCGGCTGCTGTTCGAGTCCAAGCTGCTGTTCGAAGACCAGTTGGCCGCCATCGAGGCGGATTCCAAGAAGTGGGGCACCCAGGGCGGGGAGATGGACTTCGCGCTACTGGTCGATGGCCTGGCCGCGGAGCGCGAGCAGGGCATCACCATCGATGTGGCCTATCGCTTCTTCTCCACCGACAAGCGCAAGTTTATCGTCGCCGATACCCCGGGGCACGAGCAGTACACCCGTAACATGGTCACCGGTGCCTCCACGGCCGATGCCGCCATCCTGATGGTGGATGCGCGCCAGGGCATCCTGCCCCAGACTCGCCGCCACAGCTTCCTGATGTCGCTGATCGGCATGCGCCATATCGTGGTGGCCATCAACAAGATGGACCTGGTCGACTACTCCAAGGAGCGCTTCGACGCGATCGTCGCCGAGTACCGCGAGTTCGCCGAGCAGCTGGGCATCGAGGAGATCACCTTTATCCCGATGTCGGCGCTGAAGGGCGATAACGTCATCGAGCCCAGCCCGCAGATGCCCTGGTATCACGGCACCACCCTGATGGGCTATCTGGAGACCGTGGAACTGGATGAGGAACGCCTTCAGAACCAGCCGTTCCGCATGCCGGTGCAGTGGGTCAACCGCCCGGACCTGGACTTCCGTGGCTTCAGCGGCATGATCGCCGGCGGTCGCATCAAGCCGGGCGACGAGATCCGCGTGCAGCCCTCCGGACAGGCCAGCCGCATCAAGCGCATCTACACCTTCGACGGTGACCTGGACCAGGCGATCGCCGGCCAGTCGGTGACCCTGCTGCTGGAAGACGAGATCGATATCTCCCGCGGTGACGTGATCTCCGGCGTGGAACAGCCCGCCGAGATCGCCGATCAGTTCGAGACCAGCCTGGTGTGGATGCACGATGAGCCGCTGCTGCCAGGGCGCCCCTATCTGATGAAGATCGGCACCCAGGCGGTATCGGCCACGGTCACCGACATCAAGTATCAGGTCAACGTGAACACCCTGGAGCATACCGCCGCCAAGCAGCTCGACCTGAATGGCATCGGCATCTGCACCCTGAGCCTGAACAAGGCGGTGGCGTTCGATGCCTACCAGGGCAACGCCGATACCGGTGGCTACATCCTGATCGACCGGATGACCAACAACACCGTCGCTGCCGGCATGCTGAACTTCGCCCTGCGGCGCAGCCAGAATATCCATATGCAGCACGTGGATATCGATAAGCAGGCACGGGCCCAGAGCAAGGCGCAGCAGCCCGCGGTGCTGTGGTTCACCGGCCTGTCCGGTGCCGGCAAGTCGACCATCGCCAACCTGGTGGAGAAGAAGCTCTATGCCGCCGGCCAGCACACCTATCTGCTGGATGGCGACAACGTGCGCCACGGCCTCAACCGCGACCTGGGCTTCACCGATGCCGACCGCGTCGAGAACATCCGCCGCGTGGGCGAAGTCGCCCGGCTGATGACCGACGCCGGCCTGATCGTGCTGACGGCCTTTATCTCGCCGTTCCGCAGCGAGCGTCGCCTCGCCCGTGATCTGGTGGAAGACGGCGAGTTTATCGAAATCTTCGTCGATACCCCGCTGAACGTCGCCGAGGACCGTGACCCCAAAGGGCTCTACAAGAAGGCACGCCGTGGTGAGCTAAAGAACTTCACCGGCATCGACTCCGCCTACGAAGCCCCGGAAGCCCCGGACCTGCATCTCAAGACCACCGAGATGAGCAGCGACCAGGCCGCCGACGCCGTCATCGAACTGCTGCGTAAGCGCCAACTGATCGTTTAACGGCGGGGCCACCTGGGGTAGCCACCTGGGGTCAGACCCCAAACTGCCGGGGCCACCTGGGGTCAGACCCCAAACTGCCGGGGCCACCTGGGGTCAGACCCCAAACTGCCGGGGCCACCTGGGGTCAGACCCCAAACTGCCGGGGTCTGACCCCCATAGTTGACCCCCATAGAGGAGTGCAAAATGGATTTTTCCGATTTACTGGATCAGGTACATGTCATCGCCAAGGATGCCGGCGCTGCCATCATGTCGATCTATTCCCGCGAGTTCTCCGTCGAGGAGAAGGAAGACAAGAGCCCGCTGACCGAGGCAGACAAGGCGGCCCATGAGGTGATCATGGCCGGGCTCGAGGCGCTGCCTGAGGGGATTCCGGTGCTCTCCGAAGAGGACGCCGAGGGCTTCGCCGGGGCGGATGCCAACGGCCGCTACTGGCTGGTGGATCCGCTGGATGGCACCAAGGAGTTCATCAAGCGCAACGGCGAGTTTACCGTCAATATCGCGCTGATCGAGAACGGCCGGCCGGTGCTGGGCGTGGTCGTCGCCCCGGCGCTGGAGGTCTCCTATCTCGCCGCCCGCGACGTGGGCGCCTTCAAGATCGAGTGGGGCGAGGGCAAGGCCAACGAGCGTCGCGCCATTCGTGTCGCCGGCCAACCCGTCGAAGGCGCCACCTGGCGCGTGGTGGGCAGCCGCTCACACCCCAGCCCCGATCTGGCCGCCTGGCTGGAGAAGCTCGGTAGCCACGATATGGTGCCCATGGGCAGCTCGCTGAAGCTCTGCCTGGTGGCCGAAGGCGCCGCCGACGTCTACCCGCGTCTCGGCCCCACCTGCCTGTGGGACACCGGCGCGGCCCATGCCGTCGTCGAACAGGCCGGCGGCCGCGTCGAGACCCTGGAAGCCCAGCCGCTTGACTACGCCACCCCCAGCGAGAAGCTGAATCCCTACTTTATTGTATGGGGGTGATACTCTCTGCCACCTGGGGTTGCCATCTGGGGTCTGACCCCAACTGCCGGGGTCTGACCCCATTTGGGTGTGGGGTCTGACCCTATTTGTTAGATGGCGGCGGCGAGGGCGTCGAGGGTCCGGTCGATCTGTTCCCGGGTGTGCTCGCAGCTGAGGAAAAAGCGTAGCCTGGCACTCTTCTCGGGGACGGCGGGGTGGAGGATGGGCTGGACGTTGATGCCGCGCTGGAAGAGGTCGTGGGAGAGTCGGGCGGCGAGCGGTGAGCTGCCGACGATGATCGGGACCACGGCGGCGCCGATGCTCTGGCCGGTGTCGAGCCCCATCTCGCGGGCCTGTTCCAGGAAGTAGCGCGAGATGGCATGCAGGGTCTGGACGCGTTCGGGCTCCTGCTGCATCAGCCGCAGGGCGGTCAGCGACGGGGCGGCGACCTGGGCCGGCATGCCGACGCTATACAGAAACCCGGGGGCCAGGTAGCGCAGGGTCTCCACCAGGGCGGTGCAGCCGGCGATATAACCGCCACAGCCGGCCAGGCTCTTGCTCATGGTCCCCATCCAGATATCCACGTCCTCGGCGGGCACGCCGAAGTATTCCCGCAGGCCCAGGGCATGGTCGCCCAGCACGCCGAAGGAGTGGGCCTCGTCGACCATCAGCCAGGCCTGATGGCGGCGCTTGATGTCGATGAAGCGCGGCAGGTCCGGCACGTCGCCGTCCATGCTGTAGAGGCCTTCGATCACGACCAGCACGCGTTCGAACTGCCCCCGGTGCCGGGTGAGCAGGGCGTCCAGCGCCGCGGGGTCGTTGTGGGGGAAGGAGATGCGCTTGGCACCGGACAGCTGGGCCCCCACCAGCAGGCTGTTGTGGATATAGGCATCGTGGATCACCAGGTCACGGGGGCCCAGCAGATAGCCGAGGGTGGAGACGTTGGTGGCGTGGCCGCTGACGAAGGCTACGGCGTCATCCACCCGGTAGGCTGCGGCGATGGCCCGTTCCAGTTCGCGGTGGATGGGGCGCTCGCCGGAGACCACACGGCTGGCCGAGACCGAGCTGCCGTAGCGCTCCAGGGCCTCCTGGCCGGCGCGCGTCACCCGTGGGTCGCCGGAGAAGCCCAGATAGTTGTAGCTGGCGAAGTTGAGGTATTCACGGCCATCGATCAGCGAGGTGGCGCCGGCGTTGCCATCATGCACCTTGAAGAACGGGTCCGTCAGGCCGAGCCGACTGGCCCCTTCGCGCAGCATGCTGATCTGCTGATAGCCGGGGTGGGCGTCGAAGCGGGTAAAGCGCTCCGGCACGCGGCTGACCATGCCGGCCCCGGGCGTTGAGTCCGCCTGTGTCGAACGGGCGGAAACCGCGGCATCGCGGGGTCGCTGGCGCTTGCGGGCCTGGGCCAGCAGTTGGTTCTTGAGGCTGGTACGCCGCTGGCTCATGGCTCGCCCTCCTCGGATTGCTCGCTCGTCTGGCCAAGCGCCTCGGCACCATGCTGGCGGGTCAGCGTCGTCAGCGGGTCGCCTTCAGCCGGCTCCTCCTCGTCACCGCCATGCTGTAGTTTCCGTATCAGCACAGCGGCGAGCTTGTCGATGGTCGAGGCCTCGCCAAGCACCATCACCGGCACATTGATGCCGAGGCGTGCCTCGATGGCGGTCATCAGCTCGACGCCCATCAGGGAGTCGAAGCCCATCTCGTAGACCGAGCGCTGGGTATCGATCTTCTCCTCGTCGATCAGCAGGATGGCGGCGAGCTCCGCGCGCAGCAGGTCGGTCACGGCGGCGTAGAGCTCCTCGGGGCTCAGGCTGGCGAACAGCGCCGCCAGGTCCTCGTCGCTCTCGTCGCCGTGAGCGTCGTCATCGGCCTGGCGGGCGATCTCGCTGAAGCGCGGGCTCTGGGCGGTGGGCAGGAAGCGTGCCAGGGCCGACCAGTCGAGCTCCAGCACCCCCAGGCTGGGGCCGCCCAGTTGCTCCTTGGGCCCCAGCAGCAGCGGCTCCATGACGCCCAGGGCGTCATCCGAGTGCAGCGCCGAGCCGCCCAGCCGCTCCTGCAGGGCATCGCGGGTGCGGGTGTTGCGGGCCAGAAAGCCCACGTCCTCGATGGCGCCCCAGCGCAGGCAGGTGGCGGGCAGCCCCCGCTGGCGCCGCGCGGCGGCCAGTGCCTCCAGCCAGTGGTTGGCGGCCACGTAGCTGGCCTGGCCGGGGTTGCCGAACAGGGTGGTGGCCGAGGAGTACATCACGAAGAAGTCCAGATCGGCGTCGCGGGTCAGCTCGTCGAGATGGCGAGCGCCGTCGATCTTGGGGGCCAGCACCCGGCGGAGGCGTGTCTCGTCGAGGTTGCGGATCAGGCCGTCGTCGATCACGGTGGCGGCATGTATCACGCCGCGCAGCGGCGGAAGCGTGGCCTGGCACTCGCCGAGCAGCGCCTCCAGTGCCCGGCGATCGGTGATATCGCAGGCCGCGGCCACCACCTCGACGCCCAGGGCCTCGAGCTCGGCCACGCCTGACCGGGCCTCGTCGCTTGCCGCCCCGCTGCGCCCCACCAGGATCAGATGGCGGGCGCCGCGATCGGCCAGCCAGCGGGCGGTCCTTAGGCCGAAGCCGCCCAGGCCGCCGGTGACCAGATAGCTGGCCTCGGCCGGCAGGCGAAGGCTCACCCTCGGCTTGTCGCCGGAGGGAGCGGGGATCTGTGCCTGTTCGTGGGTGACCACGACCTTGCCGATCTGGCGGGCCTGCTGCATATAGCGGAAGGCCTCGACCACCTGCTGGCTGGCGAAGGCGGTATAGGGCAGGGGCGTCAGGGTGGCGTCCTGGAACAGCGCCATCATCTCGCCGAACAGCTGGCCGGTGAGCTCGGGGAGCTCCTTCATCAGCTGATCGGAGTCGATGCCGAAGTAGCTGAGATTGTTGCGGAAGGGGCGCAGCCCTATAGGGGTATTCGCGTAGAAGTCGCGCTTGCCCAGCTCCAGGAAGCGCCCGAACGGACCCAGGGCGCGCAGGTTCTGGTTGATCGCCTCGCCGGCCAGGGAGTTGAGCACCACATCGACGCCGCGGCCGGCGGTGGCCTCGAGGATCTCCTCGCCGAAGGTCAGCGCGCGGGAATCGTAGAAGTGCTCGATGCCGAGCAGACGCAGGAAGTCGCGCTTCTCGTCGCTGCCCACGCTGGCATGGATCTCGGCCCCCAGCCACTGGGCGACCTGGATGGCGGCGATGCCCACGCCGCCGGCGGCGCCGTGGATCAGGATCTTTTCGCCCGGTGCCAGTCGCGCCAGATGCTTGAGCGCGTAGTAGACGGTGAAGAAGGTGGTCGGAATGGTCGCCGCCGCGGCGAAGCTTACCCCCTCGGGGATCGGTGCCACGGCCTGACGGCTGGCGATCAGCCGGTCGCTGAAGCTGGCCGGGCCGAAGCCCACCACCGCATCACCCACCGCCAGGTCCGTTATATCGTCGCCCACGGCGGCGATGACACCGGAGAACTCCAGGCCCAGGGTGGGGCCGGCGAAGCCGTTCTCGATCGCCTCGTCCGAGAGCAGGCCGAGGGTGTACATGACATCGCGGAAATTGAGGCCGGTGGCCCGGACGTCGACCTCCACCTCCCCGGCGCCCGGCCGGGGCAGCGCCATCGGCGTCCAGCGCAGATGGCGCAGCTGGCCGGGCAGCTCGAAGCCCAGGGTCATGGTCTGGCGCTCGCCTGGCTCGTTTTCGGGCGCCGGAATCTGAAACGGCTCGACAGCGGGAGCCTGAACCGGCTCGGCAGCGGGAGCCGGAACGGTACGCAGCCGGGTGGCGAAGCGCTGGCCCTCGGCGTCGAGCACGACTTCGGTCTCGGCGTCGGGGACGGTGAGCTCGTCGAGCAGCGCCTCGATCACGGCATCATCGAGATCTCCGGCGGGGAGGTCGAGCAGGCGCACCGCATAGCCGGTCGATTCATTGGCCAGGGAGCGGCCGAAGCCCCAGAGGGCGGCGTCCATGGGGGCGGAATCCCCCTGGCAGGCGTCCGAATTATCTGGGGTGGAGTCCCCCTGCCACATGGGGGCGACGCCGTGGGTGATCAGCCAGAGGCTGGCCTGCTCGCCGAGGGGTTCGAGGGTCTGTGCCCACTGCAGGGCCTGCTCGCAGCGCCGCTCGCCTCCGCGTAGATCGACGAGGATGGAGCCTTGGGGTCTGACCCCAATGTGCAAGTCGGGGTCAGACCCCAGGTGTGGGGTCTGACCCCATTGGGCGATGTGCACCTGGTGGCCGTGGGCGGTCAGACCGGCGGCGAGGCGCTCGGCCAGCGGCCGGGAGGTGGCGTCGGCGACCAGCTGAAAGTCGGGGTCTGACCCCAAGGGTTGGGGGTCTGACCCCAAGGGTTGGGGGTCTGACTCCAGGTGTGACCCCTGGTGTGGGGTCTGACCCCATTGGGCGTGGATCAGGTAGGCGCCGCGTTCGTCGTCTTCCAGGGGGATGCGGTCGATATGCCGGGCGCCGAGGGCGTCGAGTTCGGTGGTGACGTCGTCGCTCTCCATGGCCTGGAGCAGGGTGCCGTGGTCCTCGAGGCCGGGGGTGGCCAGCAGGGTGTCGAGCCAGGCGCTGGGCTGAGTGCCGACCACCAGCAGGTGGGCGCCGGGGGCCAGTCGCCGCGAGGCGGCCTGGAGCAGGCGGCGATTGCGCTGGCGATGCCCGGGCTCGAGGCTGATCAGCGCCAGCCGTGCCGAGCCGGGCTCGGCGGCGGGGGTGTCGCTTTCCTCTTCCAGGCGTGCGATGTCGATCAGCGGGAAGCGTTGCTGCAGCTGCTCGGCCTGGTGCCAGGCCTGCTCGCCGGCGCCGAGGATGGCGTAGTCGCAGCGGTCGGGGTCGAGCAGGTCGCAGAGCCGTTCTCCCAGCGCCGGTGCGGCGGCACCGGCCTCGAGCAGGCCCAGGCGCTGGCCGGTGGGCAGGGTCTCGAGCACCCGGGGCAGGGCCTGACGCAGGGCGCCGGCGATGGCCTGCCAGCCGGCGGCGCCGGGCAGCTGCCGGGTCAGGTGGGCCAGGACCTCGGCGGTGAGCCCCAGGTCGTCGGCCGTGGCCCGGTCCGTGAGCAGCGCGTCCAGGTGCAGGCCGAAGCGTCCCAGGCGCTGTATGGGGGCGAAGTGGTCGGGATAATCGTGTACCAGCAGCTGCCAGATGGCCTCGGGGGCGACCCGCTCGGCGGCGTCATCGCTCAGGTGCCAGCCGTGTTCGTCCACCGTGAGGCGCCCGGCGGCCTCGAGCTGCGCGAGCAGCTGGTCGAGCAGGCGCCGGCCGTCGAGGTGGGCACCCGTGAGTTCGCGGTAGCGCGCCGGGGTCAGGGTGGCGCCGCCATTGAGGCGTTGCAGGGTCTCCACGGCGAAGGCGTCGGCCAGGCTGTCGAGCAGCGGGTCGACCTCGCCGGCGTAGCGCCCCCCGGTCAGGCGCGTAAAGTCGTCGAGCAGGCCCGGCATGGCCGCATAAAGGGCATTGAGATCGAGGGTCTCGCCGCCGCCCTGGCGCGGTGCCGGCGTGAGTGCCACGTCCAGGTAGCTGAGGCGCTGGTGGTGCTGGCGGCGCAGGCGAATCGCCTTGAAGCGCGTCTCGCTGAGGACCGCCACGGCCCGTCCGTCGGCGTCGAAGAGTTCGAAGTCGGCGGTGAAGGAATGGGGCGCGCGCTTGAGCATGCGGGCATGGGCGAGCGCCGGCACCCCGCCATCGGTGAGCAGCTGCAGGCGGCCGACGCGCACCGGCACGAAGGCCATGGCGTCGCCGTGGATGCCCTGGCGGCGCGCCTCCTGGGCCAGCAGCGGAATGAACAGCTGGAAGGCGCTGTCGAGGATGCCCGGGTGCAGGTTCATGGCCCCCAGGGTGCCTTCAATGGCGGCGGGGGGCTCGACGGTGCCGAGGATGCTGTCGCCCTCGACCCAGGCTCGGGAGATCGCCTGGAAGGCGGGGCCGTAGTGCAGCCCCAGGTGCTCGGCCTCGGCCAGGTGCTCGGCCAGGGTGATATCGGGTTCCCGGGCGGGCAGGGCCGGGGCCGAGCGGCGCAGCAAGAAGCCTCGGCTCTGCTCCATGACCCGGGCCACGGCATTGAGTTGCCATTCGCCGTCGGCCAGGGGCTCCCGGGAGCGAATCTCGAGGCGGCCGTCGTCCCGGGCCAGGTGCAGGCGCAGGCGCCGCCCGTGCTGGCCGTCGAGCAGCAGCGGCGCGCGTATTTCCAGCTCCTCGATATCCAGGCAATCGGCGTCGCGTCGGTGGCGGGCCGCGGCCAGGGCGAGTTCGGCGAAGCCGGCCCCGGGGAATACCGCGCCGTCGCCGACCACGTGGTCGGCGAGCCAGGGCAGGCGGCCGGTATCCAGCTGGCTTTCCCAGGTGCCGTCGTGCTGTGCCAGGCGATAGCCGAGCAGCGGGTGTTCGTAGTCGCGCTCGAGCAGCTTCTGCCCCTGGGCGGTTCCGGTGGCCCAGTAGTGCTCACGCTGCCAGGGGTAGCGAGGCGGCTTGACGAGGCGGCTGGCGACCGGGAACCAGCGGCGCTCGTCCAGCGGCATGCCGCTGAGCAGTGCCTGGCCGATGGCCCGGTCCATGCAGGCTTCGGCGGGTTTGTCACGCTCCAGGGTGGCGAGCACCCGGCCGTCACACTCGCGCGCGCCCAGGGCGTCGCTCAGGTAGCGCCGCAGGATGGGGTGGGCGCCGATCTCGATGAACAGGCGGGTGCCGTCGTCGATCAGTGCCTCGATGGCGGCGTCGAAGCGTACCGGCCGGCGGATATTGTGCCACCAGTAGGCGGCGTCCAGCTCGGTGCCGGCCAGGCGCTCGCCGGTGACGGTCGATACGAAGGGGAGCGTCTCGGCCTGGGGGGCGATATCCGCCAGCGACGCGAGTACGCCGGCCTCGATGCCGTTCATGGCCGGGCTATGGAAGGCGTAATCCAGGGGCAGGCGCTTGGCGATGCTGCCGGCCTCCTTCAGGGCCTGCTCGAGGCGCTCCAGGGCATCGGCATCGCCGGCCAGCGTCACGCCCCGCGCGCTATTGATGCCCGCCAGGTGCACGCCGGGATAATCCCCGGTGGCGAGCCAGTCGCGGATCTCGGTCTCGCCCAGCGCCACGGCACTCATCTGGCCCTGGCCCCGGGTCTTGCCCTGGTAGTGGCTGCGGAAATAGATGACCCGGACCGCCTCGTCCAGGCGCAGCGCGCCACAGGCCCAGGCGGCGGCGACCTCGCCCACGCTGTGGCCGGCCACGGCGGCGGGCTCGATGCCGTGATGGCGCAGCAATTGGGTGAGGCCCACCTGCACGGCAAACAGCGTCGGCTGGGCGATCTCGGTCCTGGCCAGGCGGCTTTCGGCTCCTTCTATGTTTGCTCCTGCTCCGTTTGCCCCCTCTCCGTTCTCCCCCTTTCCGTTCTCCCCCTTTCCGTTTCCGTTTTCATTACGCCCCTCGAGCTCGGCGCGCAGGGAGAAGTCGGCGTGGCGCTGGAAGAGGGCGTCCACCTCGTCCACGGCGGCGGCGAAGACGGCGGAGCCGGCCAGCAGGTCGGCGCCCATGCGCTCCCACTGACAGCCGTTGCCGGCATAGATGAAGCCGGGGGCGCTGGGCGTCGACAGGCGCTTGCCGGGCACCACCTCGGGCGGGTCCGCCTGGTCGGCATCGGCGAAGGCCGCCAGCCGGCGGGCGGCCTCGGCCTTGCTGTCGGCGAACAGCAGGGCGCCATCGGGGTGATGCTCGCGGTGGCGATACAGGGTATGGGCGATGTCGTAGAGGTCGGCGTCGGCGTGCTCGAGCCAGGCGGCCAGGTCGCCGGCCATCGCCCGCAGGGCGGGCTCGCCGCGCGCCGAGAGGCGCAGCGGTAAAGGGCCACGCAGGGCGGGCTCGACGGGAGCCGCCGGCGTCGAGGGCGGGCTTTCGAGGATCACATGGGCGTTGGCGCCGCCGAAGCCGAAGGAGTTGACGCCGATGACCAGGCGCCCCTCGGGCCTCAGGGGATAGGCCCGGGTCACGACTTCGAGATTCCACTCGTCGAACTTGATATGAGGATTGAGCTTGCGAATGCCGATGGTGGCCGGCACCTCGCGGTGTTGCAGGCTATACAGCGCCTTGGCCAGGCCGGCGACGCCGGAGGCGGTCTCCAGGTGGCCGACGTTGCTCTTGACCGAGCCGATGGGCAGCGGGGCCCGGCGATGCTTGGCCAGGGCCTCGCCGATGGCGCGGGTCTCGATGGGGTCGCCCACCGCGGTGCCGGTGCCGTGGGCCTCCAGGTAGTCGATCTCGTCGGGGGCGATGCCGGCCCGTTCGTAGGCCTGGCGCATCAGTGCCGCCTGGGCACTGGGGTTGGGGACGGTCAGCCCGGACTTGTGGCCATCGGTATTGACCGATGACCCCGCCACCACGGCCAGGATGGGGTCGCCATCGGCCAGCGCCTTGGCGTAGTCCTTGAGCAGGAAGAGGCCGGCGCCCTCGGAGCGCACATAGCCGTCGCCGTCGGCGTCGAACACCTGGCAGCGCCCCGTGGCGGAGAGCATGCTCGCCTTGGAGAAGATGATAAAGCCGTAGGGATGCAGGTGCAGGCTGATGCCGCCGGCCAGCGCCATGTCGGTCTCGCCGGCGCGGATCGCCTGGCAGGCCTGATGAAAGGCCACCAGCGACGACGAGCAGGCGGTGTCCAGCGACATGCTCGGCCCGTGGAGATCAAACGCATAGGAGAGCCGGTTGGAGGCGATGCTGGAGGTGTTGCCGGTGGCAGTGGAGGCGTCGATGGCTGCCATGTCATCGGCCAGGCGGTAGGAGTAATCCAGGCTGGCGATGCCCAGAAAGACGCCGCATTGGCTGCCGCGCAGTGAGGCGGGCACCACGCCGGCGCTTTCCATGGCCTCCCAGGCCAGCTCCAGCAGCATGCGCTGCTGGGGATCCATGCTGGTGGCTTCCCGGGGCGAGATGCCGAAGAAGTCGGCATCGAAGCCGCTGATATCGCCCAGGCTGCCGGCGGCGAAACTCACGCTGGTGCCGGGATGGCGGCGGTCGGGATGCTGGTAGGCTTCCTGGCTCCAGCGGTCCTCGGCGACGCGGGTCACCAGGTCCTTTTCGGCCTGCAGGTCCTGCCAGAACGTTTCAGGGGTGGTGCCAGGGAAACGGTGGGCGGCGCCGATGATGGCAACACGTCTAGTCATTCTTGCTCCTGATGGCTCCGGGGCTGCCTGTAGGGTCGCGTTTGTCAGATGGTGCCGGTTTGGCGTCGATCAGTAGCTGATCCAGCAGGCACTGGCCGAGTGCCGCCACCTCGAGGGGCTCATCGCCGGGTGGCGTCGGCGAGGGGCGGCGGCTCGACCAGATGGCATGGCAGGTGTCGCCGCTGGGTGCGCCAATCTTGCGGTACAGATCGTCCATGATCGGTACATGGTCACCATACCAGCAGAGCATGCCGTGCCGGGCGTCTGGTGTAGCGGGCGTCAGCTGCCGCTCGAGGCGTTCCAGCATCCGGTCCGCATTGCGCAGGTGGCGCAGGTAGACCCTGAGGTCCTCGTTGCCGACGGCCGGCGACGAGGCCGCCAGTCGTGGCGCATCCTTCGGGACGGGACGCTCGAGATGCAGGGGGCCGTGATTCTCCATGGTGATCGCGAAGACGAAAAGGGGCCTATTATCGCTGTGATCGAGCAGGGTTCCAACCTTCTCGGCTAACGCGGCGTCGCTGATGTACTGGCCGTCACGAGAGCACTGGCCGTCACGAGCGGACTGGCCGTCATGCTCGCCGCCCGGGAAGGCCCGGATATCGAGAAATTCATCGAAGCCCATCTTCGGCATCACGCGATCCCGTCCATAGAAGCTTGCCGGATAGGGGTGAACGCAGACCGTGCGATACCCCAGGGCCTTGAGGCGGCTGGCCAGGGTGGGCAGGGGGCGGCGAGCCAGTTGGGGATAGGGATTGAAGCGGTGGATGCCGAAGGCATCGGCGGGCAAGCCGGTCAGGAAGGACGCCTCGGTGCGCACGGTATTGGCGCCCCAAGCGGGAACGGCAAGCGGCCCCTGGGAAACGGCCTCTTGTGTCAGCCGGTCCCAGGCATCCAGCAAGCCTGGCGGGGTCGCCGGCAGCCAGCCGCGAGGGTCGAAGAAGGATTCACTCTGTACCACTACCACATGGGGCAGGCGTGCCGGATCGATGGTGGCACCCATCGGCGCATCATCGGGCGCCGTAAAAGGCGGCGTCTCGAAGGGCGCCGTGAAAGGAGGCGCGTCGTCGGGCGCCGTAAAAGGCGTCGTGTCCTCGGGCGCGATAAAAGGAGCCGCGAGGCCGGACACGTCCAGCGGGCGCAGGGCGAGGCGGCCGTAGGCCCACAGGGCGGCGGCGAGCCCCAGCCGCTTCAGGTCGTCATGGGGCGCCAGGCTGCAGGCCGGCAGTTGCCTCAAGGCGGGCAGAAGCAGCAGCAAGGAAGCCGCGACCAGGCCGGCCCCGGCGGCGAGAAACGCCCCGGCGCCGTGCTGCGTGACCAGTGAGGGTTCGAACCACAGGAAGGCGGCGATGGCCAGGGCCCCGGCACTACTGGCGGCGATGGCGAGCCCGATGCCGAAGAAGGGCACGTACAGCCGCGGGTGCAGGATGGCATCCAGGAAGTATGCGAAGTCCTGGCAGATAAACGGCTCGTTGAGCGTCGCGGACTTGGTGTTGCTCGTCTGTACCACCACCAGCTGCAGCGAGACGATAAACATCAGCGCGAACCACGGGCGCTGCAGCACCAGCATGAAGAGGGCGAAGAGCAGCAGCCAGGAGGCCAGGTGCACCCCCTGGGTGGCCCATGGCCGCCGCCAGACGACGCAGGGCGCCGGGCGCAGCAGGGCCTCCACGCCCAGGGTCAGCAGCCAGCCGATGACCAGCGGCGGCCAGAGGGCGCTGATCATGGGCGGCTCCCGTAGCCCATCAGGCCCACCAGGCGCTGGGAGAGCCACGCGGGCAGCACCGCCAGCCACCAGCAGCCGGCATTGAGGAGAAAGGGGAAGCCGATGCGGGCACGATTACGCTCGACCCCCGCCTTGATGACGCGGGCGGCCCTTTCCGGCGGCCATTCCCAGGGCTTGGGACCGGGCATGGCATGACACATGGGCGAGCTCACGTAGCCTGGCATGACGACGCTGACCCCGACGCCATGGGGCGCCAGGTGGCCGCGAAGGCCTTCACCGAAGGCCTTGAGGCCCGCCTTGCTGGCGCTGTAGCCGGGGGTGGTAGGGAGCCCATGCCAGGCGGCGAGCGAGCTGATGAACACCAGCTGGCCGGCGCCGCGGGCAGCCATGCGGGGCGCCAGGTAGTTGGCCATGGCCATGGGGGCGCGCAGGTTGATGTCGAGCAGGCCGCTGACCTCACTCCAGGGCTCCAGCTCGGTGGCCGAGGCGACATGGGTGTTCTGCCCGGCGTTGGCGATGACGATGTCGGGCAGGCCATCGGCCTCGAGGCGCGCCAGCCATTGGAACAGGCTGGCGTCGTCGGTCAGGTCATGCTGGGCCAGCTCCACCTCGGCACCGCGTTGGCGACAATCGTCGGCCAGGGTCTCAAGGGGTTCGGCGCGGCGGCCGTGCAGTAGCAGGCGCGTGTCGGGCGCGGCATAGGCCCGGGCCAGGGCGCCGCCGATGGCGCCGCTGGCGCCGGTGATCAGAATCAGGCGACGCGGGGCAGGCATGACAGCAAGGTCTCCAGGGGGGAGTGGTCGGCTTCCAGCCGGGGAACGGCGTTGGTCACGGCCAGCTCGATGCCGGTGCGACAGTAGAAGCCGCCGTTGAGCTGGGTGCAGTGCAACAGGGTCGTGCGCAGCGCCTGGAAGAGCGCATCGTCGGGCCGGGAGGGTGCCATCCAGAATCGGTCCAGGGGGCCATCGAAGGTCAGACCCGGCAGGGCGTAGATCGGGTCGCTCAGGGCTAGCGTCGGGCAGCCGTGCTCCAGGGCGACCAGCCCCGAGGTGCTGTTGACGGTGACCATGCCGGCCGCCTTATCCAGCAGGACGTTAAGATCGCCGGACTCCAGGTAATCAAGGCGCCCGGCCAGGCCCAGCTCGGCCTCCAGGGCGCGGATGAGGGCGGCATAATCGATCAGCCCCATGTCCAGGGGGTGGTTCTTGATCACCAGCCGGGCCTCGGGGGCGGCGTGGGCGGCGAAGGAGCGCAGGGTGGTCTCGATGACCTGGCGCATGTCCTTGAACGGCGAGTGGTCGCGGATCTGGGCGTCGCCGTTAAGCTGCAGGGCCAGCACGAAGTAGGGGGCGGGGCCCGCGACGAGCCGGTGAATGCACTGGCTATCCCGCCGGCGGCGTCGCGTGAGGCGCAGCCGGGTGAAGCGTCGGACATAGCCTGCGTATTCCCGAGGGGCGGTGATCGGGGCGTGGTTGCGGTAGCCGGGAAAGGCCAGGGGGTTGGCTAGCCCGGCCAGGTGATAGGCGACATCATGCATGGCGCGCACCCGAAAGCGCGTGCGAAACCTCTGGATCCGGGCCGGCTTGGTCAGTGCCGCGGCGGCTCGGTGGTACCAGTCCGGGTCCCGGGGCATCGGGGAGTGGCCGTTGACGCCCTCGCGTTCCAGGGTGATCCAGTGGGGGCGCAGGTAGCCCTCCTCGAAGACATGGTTGCGCACGCCCTGGCGCCGGGCCTCGGCCAGGGCGGGGCGATGCACGGGGCGGCGGTCGCCGAACATCACCTGGTCGGTGATGGCGTGGCGCCGGTAGAGGGCCGAGAGAAACGCCGGCAGCTGCTCCGGGTGGCCGCGAAAGTCGTGGTGAGACGCCTTGTGATGGCGCATCCCGCGGCGATAGAGACAGTCGCCGCCGTTGAAGTTGACGACATGCACCCGGTGGCCGCGTTCGCCCAGCCGCTCGGCGAGCCGCTGGAAGAAGGGCGTGCTGGGGCCTTGAAGCAGGAGAAAGGAGCGTGCCTTGTCGTGCATCTAGTGCCTTTCGATAAAGAGGTGGCGATATCCGCGATAGAGGCGCTGGGGCAGCGGCAGGGCGCGGGTCGTGCGCCGCTGCTGTTCCAGCAGGCCGACGGCCGTCTCGACGTTGATCAGCCGCCGAGAGCGGGGGTCGAGATAGGTGGGGTACAGGATCAAGCAGCCCGCCACCAGTTCGTCCAGCGTCAGGCGGCGGGCCCGCCTCGGGCAGTGCCGGCCATGGTCCCGGGTCAGGCCCCAGCCGGCATAGAAGGGCGTTCCCCAGGCGGTGACCCGCCGGCCGCGCAGCAGCGCCTCGAAGCCCGCCAGCGAGCTCATGGTATGGACGTCGTCGACTCGCTCGAGCAGCGCGGTAATGCTGATATCGGTGATCAGGCGATTATACAGACGGCGGGCCTCGGTATCGAGCTGCCCGAGGCGGGCGCCGCTGACCACGTCGGGGTGTGGCTTGTAGAGGATATACGCCTCGGGATGAGCGGCGCGCACCCGGCGCAACAGCTCGGCGTTGGTGGCGATCTCCGGGGCGGCGCAGCGCACCGAGGCGTCGCTCTCCACCTGGCCCACCACCAGCAGGATGCGGTGCTGTTCGGGGAGGTCGAGCCCGGCGGCGGGGGTGCCGACGTTGTACTTGTTCAGGCCCGCGGACACGATCCGCTGGCGCAGGCGCCGGGCCCTGTCCAGCAGATGAGGAGAGAAGGTCGTGTCATTGAGGAGCCGCTCCAGGTCGCTGGCGCGGCGGGGGTCGTAGTGGATGCCGCTGGCGTCGATGATCAGCGAGAGCGGGCGCACCAGGTCCACCCCGAGCCCCACCGAGCGAATGAAGCCGTCCTCCATCCGCCAGAGGGGAGCCGCTGGTGGCTGGCGCTCCAGGGCCTCCAGCGCTTGATGGTGGCTCGACCAGACGAGCCGCCTGATGCCGGCCGTGGGGGGGGCATCGTCGGGGCGGGCGACATGCTGCAGCCGGGCGCGGGCGCCGAGGAAGTCACCCACGAAGCGGCGCTTCCAGGAGGAGAAGCCGATGCCCACCCAGTCGCCCGCCAGCTGGGCGTGGCGGCGCTTCTGGTCGGCGATCAGGTCGATGGTGGCCTCCAGGGTGGAGGGCTCGCCGGTATAGGGGTTGGCGTAGCGGCAGTAGCGCAGGTAGGCGGCGGCGAAGACCTCCTCCAGGCGCCGGGGCCGGCCCCGGCGCGGGCAGGTGAGGCGGTCGTCGGTCAGCCCCCAGCCGGCATAGAAGGGCATGCCGTGGCACACCACCCGGCGGCCCGCGAGCAGCGCCTCGAAGCCGAGCTGGCTGGTGACGACATGGACGCTGTCCACCGCGTCGAGCAGGGACCAGGGGGCGAGGGCCTCGCCGACCAGCCGGCAGCGGGGGTGGTGTCGGGCCGCCTCGAGCAGGTGCCCGCGCTTCTTGCCGGCGACCACATCGGGGTGCACCTTGACCAGGATATCGGCCTCGGGGTGTTCGGCCAGCGCCGCCTGGAGCATGGCCTCGAAGGTGGCCGCCGCGGCCAGGCCGAACTCGATGGAGGCGTCGCCCGCAGTCTGGTCGACCACCAGCACCCGGGGGCGGTCGCCGGCGGGAAGGGCCCGGGCCGGGGCGTGGTTATACTTGGACAGCCGGTATTCGCGTATCAGCGCCATGCACCGCCGGGCCCGCGCCAGTTCTTCGGCCGCGAAGGGGGCCGCGTGGATCAGCCGCTCGAGATCCGAGGGGCGGGTCGCGTCGTAGTAGATGCCGCGATGGTCGACCACCAGGCTGTGGGGCTGATGGCCGTCGACGCCGAGCCCCCAGGAGCGCAGGAAGCCATCCTCCAGGGCCACATAGGGGATGGCGTGGCGGGCCGCGAAGCGTCGCGCCTTCAGGGCGGTGGGCTTGCGCCCCCAGCCCAGCACGGCATCCGGCCGCCGCCAGGGCCGCAGCGCGCTAAAGCCCCGGTACTCGTGGAGGCAGGCGGGCAGGATACGCAGGCGACGCATGCCGGGGGTCGCACAGGCGGCAGTAAGAGAAGGCATTCCGCTAGGGGCTCCATGCAGGGTCGAAGGGTAGAAGTATAGGGGCAAAGGGGCGTCGACTGACCTGGCGCAGACGGGTCGGGTCTGGCCAGGCCGAGGCCATTGTACGTCATTCCCCGGCCACGGCTGACGGTGCGGTCGTGGTGGGGTAGTCTGGACGCCAATATTGTCACCGCGGAGGGAGATTCCCATGAGTGAGCTGAGAACGACGCTGGTGCAGTGTGACCTGCGCTGGGAGGATCCGACGGCCAATTGCCGGATGCTGGAAGAGACGCTCGGCGATCTCGGCGGTGATCAGACCGACCTGATCGTGTTGCCGGAAATGTTCGCCACCGGCTTCACCATGAATTCCCGGGAGATGGCCGAGCCCATGGGCGAGAGCGCCACCGTGGCCTGGCTGCGCGAGCAGGCGTGGCAGCGCGGCTGCGTGGTCACCGGGAGCGTGGCGGTGGTGGACAATGGCGATTATTACAATCGCCTGGTATGGGCCCGCCCGGACGGCTCCTGGGCCACCTACGACAAGCGCCACCTGTTCCGCATGGCCGGCGAACACGAGCGTTATGCCATGGGGCATCAGCGGGTGATCGTCGAGCTCAAGGGCTTTCGTATCCTGCTCAGCGTCTGCTATGACCTGCGCTTTCCGGTCTGGCTGCGCCAGCAGCCCGGCCCCGAGGAGTCCTTCGAATACGACGCCCTGCTGTGTGTGGCCAACTGGCCGGCGCCTCGGCGCCACCCCTGGCGCGTGCTGCTCCAGGCCCGGGCCATCGAGAACCTGTGTCCGGTGATCGGGGTGAACCGCGTCGGCGAGGATGCCAAGGGGCTGCCCTATGCCGGGGACTCCATGCTCATCGACCCCAAGGGGGAGGCATTGATCGACGAGCCCGAGGGCCGCGCCTTCGTCAGGACGGCGAGCCTGTCCCTCGAGGCGCTGGAACGCTTCCGGGACAAGTTCCCCGCCTGGCGCGATGCCGACCATTTCAGTCTGGCGGACGGGGTGGGTCACTGATGCGTCTCGACCGTTTTATCTGTGAGTCCACCGAGCTGACCCGTAGCCTGGCCAAGAAGGCGATGCATCGTGGCGAGGTCAGCGTCGACGGCGAGGTCATCAAGAATGCCGCCACCCAGGTGAACGAGCATCACCGCGTGACCTTCCAAGGTGAGCCGCTGATGCTGGTGGGACTGCGTTACGTCATCCTGCACAAGCCGGCCGGCGTGGAGTGCACCACCCGGCGCACCCTTTATCCGCGGGCCATCGACCTCATCGACCTGCCGATGCTCGAGCGCCTGCAGACGGTGGGGCGCCTGGATGTCGACACCACCGGCCTGGTGCTGCTCAGCGACGATGGCCAGTGGTCGCATCGGGTGACCTCGCCCAAGCGCCGCTGTGGCAAGGTCTATCGCGTGACCCTCGCCGAGCCCCTGGAGGGGGATGCCCTCGACGCCGCCGTGCGTGACTTCGCGGAGGGGGTCCTGCTGGAGGGGGAAGAGAAGCCCACACGGCCCGCCGAGCTTGCGATGCGTGAGCCCCGGGTGGCCGAGCTGGTGCTCTATGAGGGCAAGTATCACCAGGTGAAGCGGATGTTTGCCGCCATCGGCCATCATGTGGAGGCCCTGCACCGCGAGGCGATCGGCCCGCTGGCGCTGGGTGAGCTGGCCGAGGGGGAGTGGCGAGAGCTCTCCGCCGAGGAGGTGGCGGCTTTCTAGCCAGCTTTCTCATCCAGGGTTGGTGAAGTTCCGCCCGAGTGAGGGGCGCTGGGGGTAAGCCGAAGAGGAGGTCCTATGCCATGGATGGCATCGGTAGCGTACAGGGACGTATTCACAGCGCCTCCTCGTCGGTCCGGCGCTCCGGGGCTTGCCGCCAGATCAGCCCCGAGAAGCGATGCAGTAGACTGGCCTGCTAGCCCGGTTCTGTGGTGGACGGCGAATCGGGCGTCACCGTATTCCAGGTGGCGCTTCGATTGCGGCCCCGGTATTTCGCCTGGTAGAGGGCCTTGTCGGCGAGCCCCAGCAGGGCAATGGGCTCCCGGGCATGGCAGGGATAGGTGGCGACCCCGCAGGAGAGGGTGATCGGTGGCAGTCGCATCTCGGCGTATCGCATCTCCAGGCGCCGGACCCGCTCGACCAGTGCCTGGGCCCGGGCCTCGGCGCGCTCGGTCGTGGCGCCGGGCAGCAGGGCCACGAACTCCTCGCCCCCCATGCGGCAGACCACATCGGCATTGCGGAAGTGATCCTGGAGCATGTCGGCCACCGACATCAGCACGCTGTCTCCGGCCTCGTGGCCGTACTGGTCGTTGATCTGCTTGAAGTGGTCGAGGTCGATCATGATCAGCGAGAGGGGCGACCCCTCCCGGTCGGCGCGAGTGGTCTCGTGCTGCATCAGCTCATCGAAGTAGCGGCGGTTCTTGAGTCCGGTAAGGGGGTCTTCATAGGAGAATTCCTCGAGCTTGCGCACGAGACAGTCGAGCTTGGCCGTGCGCTCGTGCACCTGCTCTTCCAGGTGCCGGTTGAGGCGCGTCAGCTCGTGTTGAGTGCGGCGATAATGCCATAGCGAGACCCCGACAACGGCGAGGGAAAAGGCCAGCAGGCCCAGGCTGATGGGTATCTTGCGCCAGGCCACCAGGCCATGGGCGATGGCCATATCGGCCAGCAGCAGGCCCGCCATCACCGCAAAACTACCGATGATCCAGCGCTGCTCGCCTTCCAGCCGGGGGAAGTGCCAGGCCGCCATGGCCAGCATCAGGGGCAGGCTGAGCGACAGCATCGCGTCGAAGGGCGGGAAGGTATCGGCCAGGGTCACCAGGCCAAGCTGGCTGAGTCCCAGGGCAGCCACCAGATACACCAGGTGCAGGCGCCATAGCAGTCCGATGCAGCGTCTAGGGCGTCCCGTCAGCCAGCGTGTCAGCAGCAGGCCCATCCCTACCGGCAGGGTAAAGTAGCCGGTGGCTGTCAGCAGGCACCAGACGAGCGGGCGGTCCAGGAGCAGCTGGCTGAGCGGGGTCTCGGCGAAGATCATGGTGCTCGCCGCCATCGAGAAGAGCGCGATGGCCCCCAGGCTATGTCGCTGTGCCCCAATCAGGGCGAAGCTACCGGCGAGCAGGGCGAGGAGCAGCGAGAAGGCACTGATGACCACGTCGCGCCAGGAGCGGTGCACGATCATTGCCAGCACGTCCAGGCGATCCATGACCGAGGCCTCGCCCCAGAGGCCGATATCGGTGTAATCGGAGAAGATTCGGACATGCAGGCTCTTGCCGGCGAAGTCGTCGGGGAGCTCGATCATGTGCCAGGGCCAGCCGGCGAAGTCGCCGCGCCCCTGACGATCGAATTCGCCGAACTGGGACAGCGGCTCGCCATCGAGATAGAACTGGGCGATCAGGTCGATGCTGTTGATATACAGGACCGGGTCGGGCCAGTCTCCCTCGGGTAGCGACGTGCGTAGCCAGAGGTTCTGCCTGCCTTGCCGACCGGGCGGGTTGGAGGGGACGTCGATGGCCTGCCAGTCGACGCCCTTGTCCTCGCTTAGCCAGATCGGTGCGCCAGTGGTGTCCCGGGGGGAATCGCCCCAGCGCCATTCCCACCCGGCGAGGGGCTCTGGCGGCACCGAGTACCCGAGGGCGGCCTGCTGTGTCCCCAGCAGGCACAGCAGGCTCAGCAGAAAGGCAAGACAGGGGCGCATAGGATACCCGCCGATGATCGAGACTGCGCCGAGTATAGATCAGTGCGCCGAGACGGACCCTGTTCCAATCAAGGGGAGAGGCGGCTTTTGAAGCCCCCTGGGGCTGTGGAGTGGGCTGTGGGGTCAGGGCTGGTGGGGTCAGACCCCCAACCCCCGGGGTCTGACCCCAATCCCGGGGGTCTGACCCCAACTCTCCGGGGTCTGACGCCAATCCCGGGGGTCTGACCCCATGGGGAGTGGGGAGGGCTAGAGCCCGGCGGCGTTAACCAGGGCCCGGGTATAGTCGCTGCGGGGCCGGGCCAGCACCTCCAGGCAGTCGCCTTCCTCCACGACTTCGCCGTCCTTGAGGACCATGAGGCGGTGGGCCATGGCGCGGACCACCGCGAGGTCGTGGCTGATAAACAGGTAGCTGATGCCGCGCCTGTCCTGGAGGCCGCGTAACAGGCTCACCAGTTGCTTCTGCACGGTTCGGTCCAGTGCCGAGGTGGGTTCGTCGAGCACCAGCAGGGCCGGTTCCAGGATGATGGCCCTGGCCACGGCGATGCGCTGGCGTTGACCGCCGGAGAATTCGTGGGGATAGCGATCGGCGCAGTCATCGGGGAGGCCCACCTCGTGCAGGGTGGCGGCGACCCGGCGGCGCACCTCGCGCTCCTCGAGGTCGGGGTGGTGGAAGCGTAGCCCCTCGCTGACGATATCGGCCACCGACAGCCGCGGGGAGAGCGAGCCGTAGGGGTCCTGGAAGACGATCTGGGCGCGCTGGCGCATGCGCCGCAGGGCACCGCCGGAGAGGGTATCCAGCCGGGTGTCATCGAAATGGATCTCGCCGTGACTGGCCACCAGGCGCAGCAGCGCCTGGGCCAACGTCGTCTTGCCGGAGCCGGACTCACCGACGATGCCCAGGGTCTCGCCCTGGCCGAGGCGCAGGGAGAGGGGTCTGACCGCCTCGAAGGCGGGGGGGCGCTTCATCAGTAGCTTCTTGGGGCGCTGGAAGCTCACCCCGAGCCCCTCGGCATGCAGCAGCGTGGCCCCGGTGCCGGTCGATGCGGGGCGGCCCTCGGGTTCGGCGTCCAGCAGGGTGCGGGTGTAAGGGCTGCGGGGCGAGGCGAAGACCCGCTCCACCGGCCCCGTCTCCTGTTCGCGGCCCTGGTAGAGCACGCAGACCCGGTCGGCGTGGCGGCGCACCAGGTTCAGGTCGTGGGTGATAAACAGCATGCCCATGCCGTGGCGGTCGCGCAGGTCGGCGAGCAGGGCGAGGATCTCTTGCTGTACGGTGACGTCCAGCGCCGTGGTGGGCTCGTCGGCGATCAACAATGCCGGGGAATTGGCGATGGCCATGGCGATCATCACCCGCTGGCGCTGGCCGCCGGACAGCTGATGTGGCCAGGCGTCGGCAAGCTCCAGGGTCCGGGGCAGCCGTACCTGTTCCAGCAGTTCGACCACCCTGGCCCTGGCCGCCCGGCCGGAGAGGCCCTGATGCAATCTCAGGGTCTCGCCGATCTGCTTGCCGACGGTATGCAGGGGGTTGAGCGAGGTCATCGGCTCCTGAAAGATGAACCCCACTCGCCCACCACGCAGGCCCTGCCAGTCGCGCCGGCGCAGGCGGGTGAGGTCGGTATCGCCCAGCCGGCGCTCGCCGGTGACGGCGGCGTTGCCCGGCAGCAGCCCCATGGTGCCCAGTGCCGAGACCGACTTGCCGGAACCGGATTCGCCCACCAGGGCCAGGGTCTCGCCGCGTCCGACGCTCAGGCTGAGGCGGTCGACCACGGTCACGCCGTCGAAGGCGATGGAGAGGTCCTCGAGACGCAGCAGGTCAGGCATCGGCGGGACTCCTCTCGGGGGCCGGGGCATGCTGGATATGGCGGGGGTCGAAGGCATCGCGCAGGCCTTCGCCGATGAAGACGAGCAGCGAGAGCATCAGCGACAGGCTGACGAAGGCGGTGATGCCAAGCCAGGGGGCGTGCAGGTTGTTCTTGCCCTGGGCGACCAGCTCCCCCAGCGACGGCGAGCCCGGCGGCAGGCCGAAGCCCAGGAAGTCGAGCGCGGTCAGGGTAGTAATGGCGCCGGTGAACAGGAAGGGGATGAAGGTCAGGGTGGCCACCATGGCGTTGGGCAGTACGTGGCGCCACATGATCAGGCGCGGTGTCAGCCCCATGGCGCGTGCCGCCCGCACATACTCCAGGTTGCGGGCGCGCAGGAACTCGGCGCGTACCACGTCAACCAGCCCCAGCCAGGAGAACAGCAGCATGATGCCCAGCAGCCACCAGAAGCCGGGCTGCACGAAGCTGGCCAGGATGATCAGCAGGAAGAGCACCGGCAGGCCCTGCCAGATTTCCGTGAAGCGCTGACCGATCAGGTCGGTCTTGCCGCCGAAGTAGCCCTGGATGCCCCCCACCAGCACGCCCAGGGCGAGGGAGCCGGCGGTGAGCACCAGGGCGAAGGCCACGGAGAGTCGAAAGCCATAGATCACCCGGGCCAGCACGTCGCGCCCCTGGTCGTCGGTGCCCAGCCAGTGGCGCCCATCGGGAGGCGCCGGGGAAGGACGCATCATCTGCATGTCCAGGGTCTGATACGAGAAGGGTACCGGTGGCCAGAGTGCCCAGCCGTGCGTCTCGATCTGGGCGCGCATGAAGGGGTCGTGGTAATCCGCGGTGGTGGGCAGGAAGCCATCGAACTCGGTCTCGGGATAGTCCACCAGCAGCGGCACATACCATTCGCCCTGATACTGCATCACCAGGGGCTTGTCGTTGGCGATCAGCTCGGCGGCCAGGCTCACCACGAACAGCACGCCGAAGAGCCATAGTGACACCCAGGCGCGGCGGTTGGCACGAAACACCCCGAAGCGGCGGCGGGTGATGGGCGAGAAACGCCCCGCCAGGCGAGTGTAGACAGAAGCCATCGGCTCAGGACTCCCGTGTCTCGAAGTCGATGCGGGGATCGACCCATACATAGGTGAGGTCGGAGACCAGCTTGAGCAGCAGGCCGATCAGCGTATACAGGTAGAGGGTGCCGAAGATCACCGGATAATCCCGTTGCATCACCGCCTCGAAGCCGAGCAGCCCCAGCCCCTCCAGGGAGAAGATCACCTCGATCAGCAGCGACCCGGTGAAAAATATCGTGATCAGGGCGCCGGGCAGCCCGGCGATGATGATCAGCATGGCGTTACGGAAGACGTGGCCGTAGAGCACGCGTTGGTCGCTGGCGCCCTTGGCCCGGGCGGTCAGCACGTACTGCTTGTGGATCTCGTCCAGGAAGCTGTTCTTGGTGAGCATGGTGAGGGTGGCGAAGCTGCCGATGGTCATGGCGATGACCGGCAGGGTGATATGCCAGAGATAGTCCTTGGCCTTGCCCCAGGACGAGAGCTCGTCGAAATTCGGGGAGGTGAGCCCGCGCAGGGGGAAGAGGTCCCAGTAGCTGCCGCCGGCAAACAGCACGATCAGCAGGATGGCGAACAGGAAACCGGGAATGGCGTAGCCGACGATCACCAGTCCCGAGGTCCAGACATCGAAGCGCGAGCCGTGATGCAACGCCTTGCGTATCCCCAGCGGGATGGAGATGAGATAGACCAGCAGGGTGGTCCATAGCCCGAGCGATACCGACACCGGCAGGCGTTCGATCATCAGCTCGATGACCGGTCGGTCGCGAAAGAAGCTCGTGCCGAAGTCGAAGGTGGCGTAGTCGGCCAGCATGCCGATAAAGCGTTCGTGGGGTGGCTGGTCGAAGCCGAACTGGGCCTCGAGCTGTTCGATGAAGCGCGGGTCGATGCCCCGGGCGCCGCGGGACTCGTCCTGGACCACCACTTCGCCGCCGCCGGTATCGAGGCGGGTGCTGGACATGCTGTCGACCCCCTCGAAGCGGGCCAGCATCTGGTCGATGGGCCCGCCGGGGGCGGCCTGCACGATGACGAAGTTGAGCAGCATGATGCCCAGCAGGGTGGGGATCATCAGCAGCAGGCGACGCAGCACATAGCGGCTCATGATTGAGGGTCTCCCTGTTCGAGGCGCGCGGCGCGCTCGGGGTCCACCCACCAGGCGTCGAGGTCTCGGCCGTAGGCGGGCCCCGGTTCCGGCCAGCCGAACTTGTCCCAGACCGCCACCCGAGTCTCGCCGGAGTGGTAGTGGGGGATCACGATGGCGCGATGGCGCAGCACCCGATCCAGGGCCCGGGCCAGGGTGTTGAGGGTCGCGCGGCTATCGGCGCGAATCAGCTGCTCGACGAGGTCATCCACCACCGGGTCGGCCAGCCCCATGAGGTTGCGGCTCTGAGGCGTCTCGGCGTACTCGCTGGTCCAGAACTCGCGCTGTTCGTTGCCCGGGTTGTTGGACTGGGGGAACTGGCCGACCACCATGTCGAAGTCGAAGCCACGCAGCCGGTTCAGGTACTGGTTGATATCGACGATGCGAATGGTGCCCTTGATGCCCAGGCGCGCCATGTTGCGCAGCATGGGCTGGACCACCCGCTCCAGACCGCTGTCGTAGAGCAGCACCTCGAGTTCCAGGGGCTCTCCTGTCTCGGCATCGACCAGGCCGCCATCGCGAACCGCGTAGCCCGCCTCCCGGAGCAGGGTGAGGGCCAGGCGCAGCCGCTCGCGTAGCGCCCGGGGGTGGTCCATGGGCAGCGGCTCATCGAAGACGTCATCGGGAAGCTGGTCGCGCCAGGGGGCCAGCACCGCCAGCTCGGCGTCGCTGGGCAGCCCCGTGGCGGCCATCTCGGAGTTCTGGAAGAAGCTGCGGGTCCGCCGATAGGCGTCGTAGAAGATATTGGCGTTGAGCCAGGGGAAGTCGAAGGTCAGCGCCAGGGCCTCGCGGACGCGGGGGTCCTGGAACTTATCCTGGCGCAGGTTGAAGATGAAGGCCTGCATCGGCGCCGGCTGACCGTCGGGTATGCTCAGCTTCCTGACCCGGCCCGCCTCGAAGGCCGGAAAGTCATAGCCGGTGGCCCAGGTGGCGGCGCGGGCATCGATGCGATAGTCCAGCACCCCGGCCTTGAAGGCCTCCCAGGCGATGTCCCGGTCCCGGTAGTAGTCATGGACCAGGCGGTCGATGTTGTGGCGCCCGCGGTTGACCGCCAGGTCCTGGCCCCAGTAGTCCGCCACGCGCGCATAGACGATGCGCCTGCCCGGGTCGACCTCGGCGATGCGGTAGGGGCCGGAGCCGGGATGTGCTTCCAGAGTCGGCGAGGTGAAATCGCGGCCGGCCCAGTAGTGCTCTGGCAGAATCGGCAGCTGGCCGACGATCAGCGGGAGCTCCCGGGAGTGGGTAGAGGCGAAGGTGAAGCGCACCGTGTCCTCGTCCAGGGCGGTGACGCTCTCGACGTCGGCGTAGTAGGCGCCGTAGAAGGGGTTGCCCTGCTCGGTGAGCAGCTCGAAGCTGAAGACCACGTCGTCGGCGGTCAGGGGCTCGCCATCGTGGAAGCGCGCCTCGGGGCGCAGGTCGAACTCGATCCATTCCCGGTCCGGGTCCAGCCGGATGCCCTGGGCCAGCAGGCCATAGAGCGAGAAGGGCTCGTCGGGATTGCCCTCCAGCAGGGTGTCGTAGATGCGTGATACCCCGGCCGCCGGCGTGCCGCGGATGATAAAGGGATTTGTCGAGTCGAAGCTGCCGCCCACGGCCGCCTGGGTCAGCTCGCCGCCCTTGGGCGCTTCGGGATTGACATAGGGGAAGTGATCGAAGCCGGCGGGGAGTTCGGGCTCGCCGTAGAGGGAGAGGCCATGCACGGTGGCCGGGGAGTCGGATCGCGGCGCCGGGTCGGATATCGTCTGGGCGCCGGCCGGGGGAGCCGCAAGAGCGAACAGGGCGAGAAGCGCGGTGAACGAAGCGGCGGTGCGCCGGCGCGAAGGTAGAGACATTCTGACATCCCGTGTCGACGATAACGCCGGCTGGCGCCGGCGTCGTTGCCTGATAAGGTGTCAGCCCCGAGCGTGAAAGGCAATACCCCCTGCCGCGCTTAGCGCGAGGCGAGGCTTCGAGTGGGCAGCTCGAGCGTCTGCCCCGGGCGAATCAGATTGCCCGAGAGGCCGTTGGCCCGGCGCAGTTCTCCGACGCTGATGCCACGATAGGCGGCGATATCGGCCAGGGTGTCGCCACGGCGTACCAGGTACTGAGAGTCCTGTGCGCCGCCTGGTCGCGCGGGGCCCTCGAGGCTTGCCAGCATGGTATCGGCGCGCTCGGCCGGCACCAGCAGCACGCGGTCCTTGCCGGGCCGGATGGCGCCACCGGTCACCCCGGGGTTCAGGGTGGCGATCGTGCCACGGGACACGCCGGCGAGACGGGCGGCCTCGTCGAGACGCAGCGGGCGCTCCACGGGAATCTTGGCGAAGGCCGGGGCCTCCTCGATCTCGGGGAGGGCGACGTCATAGTGATCCGGGGCGTCGATGATCGCGGCGATGGCCTTGAGCTTGGGCACGTAGTTCATGGTCTCCCGCGGCAGCGAGAGGCTCCAGTAGTCACTTCCCTTGCCCTGGGCGATGGCCCGGCGGCGTGCCTTGTTGACGGTACCCGCACCGGCGTTGTAGGCCGCCAGGGAGAGTTCGAGATCACCCTCGTACCACTGCTCGGCCTGGTATTCGATATAGTCGAGGGCGGCATAGGTGGAGGCCACCACATCCAGGCGGCCATCGTAGCCGCGCTGCCGGCTCAGCCCCAGGGAGTCGCCGGTGCGGGGCATGAACTGCCACAGGCCGGCGGCGCCGCGGTGGGAACGTGCACTGGGGTCGAAGGAGCTTTCGATGAAGGGGATCAGGGCGATCTCGCCGGGTAGACCCCGCTCCTCCACCTTCTGGGTGATCCAGGCGAGCCAGGGCCGAGCGCGCTCGGTGATCTCGGCAATATTGTGGGGCGATTGTCGATAGTGATCGATCCAGGCCTGTACACGCGGCTCATAGGCCTCGTCCTGCCACTGGAAGCTATCGCGTAGCCGGCTCCAGGCATCACGGCTTTCCAGCGCCAGGTCGGCCCAGAAGTGCCCTTTTGAATGGTTCGGGCTGGCCACCAGGGCGGCGGGTTGCCCGTCGCGAAGCGTGATGTGGTGGTCGAGAGGGGCGGCTTGAATCTGGGAGCCGGCTGTCAGCAGGGCCCCGAGCAGGGCGGTACTGCTGGCGACGCCGAGCAGCCTGCGACGCGTGGTGTAATAGGTCATCCGGTCGTGTTCCTCCAGGGTACGTCGAAGCCTTCGGTGTGGCCGACGGCCGTCAGGCGTCCAGGGATCGAGTTCAGAAATTGTCCTTCCAGGCACGCAGGGTGGTGAACGTCGCCTCGTCGCTGTCGACGCTACCGTGTACCGAGCCGGCTTGACGTACGCCGGCATCCGCCACGCGCAGGAAGGGGTTAATGCGTTTCTCGCGGGCCATGGAGGTGGGCAGCGTCGGGCGCTCGAGTTCCCGGGCTCGCTGACACTCCTGCATGGCCTGGACCACGTCCGGGTTGTGAGGGTCGGCGGCCAACGCAAAGCGCAGATTGGCTTCGGTGTATTCGTGGGCGGCAAAGATCAGGGTGTCGTCGGGCAGCGCGGCCAGCTTCTGCAGCGAGCCATGCATCTGTTCCGGACTGCCTTCGAAGAGGCGCCCACAGCCGGCGCTGAACAGGGCATCACCGCCAAACAGCAGCGGCGGAATACCGGGGGTAAAGAAGGCGATATGGTCCAGGGTGTGCCCCGGCACGGCGATGACCTCGAATAATCGCCCCATGACGCGAATCTCGTCGCCCTCGGTGACCGGGGTATCGATGCCGCCGATGGCCTCGTTGTCGGGCCCTATCACTCGTGGGGAGTAGCGCTTGATGAGTTCGGCCAGCCCACCGGTGTGATCCGGGTGGTGATGGGTGATCATCACCGTCGAGAGGGACAGCGACTCACGCTCGAGCAGTTCGATGACCGGGGCCGCATCGCCGGGGTCCACCACACAGACGTCGGGGGTCGTGTCCTGACGTAGAAGCCAGATATAGTTATCGCTAAACGCGGGAATCGGTGTCACGCTCAACATGGGCTGAGTGTCCTGAGTGGGCATGAACGGTTCGCAAAATCCGGTCAATATGAAGAGTAGGGAAAGGCATGTCAACCGAGACCGGCGCCCAGCGCCTTGCCGATCTGTTGCGCGAAGGGCAGCAGTTCTGGTCCACGCCGACCGGTGCCGCCGTGCGCCGCGCCGAACGTGCCTGCCTGGGCCCGATCTGTGAGCGGCTCTTCGGCGTGCATAGCCTGGAGCTGGGGTTCGGCAACCTGCTGGCCGATATGTGCCCCGTACGCCATGCGATGGGCTGGGCGCCCAGCCGTGAGCTAGCGCAGGACGCCGCCACGCTGATCTGCTCCCCTGATGCGCTGCCGCTTCCCGACGACAGCCTGAGCCTGGTGATCGTGCATCATCTACTCGAGGTGGCACCCGACCCCCATCACATGTTGCAGGAGGCGGCCCGGGTGACCGCCGATGAGGGACGCCTCATCCTGTTCGGCTGGATGCCGTTTTCTGCCGGTGCACTGGGGCGTCTGGCACCGGGGAAGCGTCAGCGGCTGCCCTGGCGGGGGCAATGGCGAAGCCCCGGCCGGCTGCGTGACTGGCTGGCGTTTGTCGACTTTCAGGTCGAGCGGGTAGACTACTGCGCCTTTCGTCTACCTGGCCGGCCGGCACGCAATGCCCTGTTCGAGACCCTGGGGCGGCGCCATAACCTGCCGTTGGGCGACAGCTACATGATCCAGGCGTGCCGCCGTCCGCAGCTGCTCAATAGCCGCGACACCCGGCTGCGCTTTACCAGCCCCCTGGGGGGGACGGCGCTTCCCGCTGCCCGCCTGGGCGCCGGGCCCGTAGCTCCCCCAAGAGAAGAGGATGACAGAGATTGAGTGATTCAGACCCCGGCGACTTCCCCGCTGTCACCATTTACACCGATGGTGCCTGCCGCGGCAACCCGGGCCCGGGCGGCTGGGGGGCGCTGCTGATCAGTGGGCCCCACGAGAAGCCGCTGAACGGCTATGAGGCGCGCACCACCAATAACCGCATGGAATTGATGGCGGCGATCATGGCGCTTCGCGAGCTCAAGCAATCCTGCCGCGTGGCGCTGTGGACCGACTCCGAGTATCTGCGGCGTGGCATCACCGAGTGGATCCATGGCTGGATCAAGCGGGGCTGGAAGACCGCCGGCCGCCAGCCGGTCAAGAACGCCGAGCTATGGCGGGAGCTGCTCGAGGAGACCCATCGCCATGAGATCGACTGGCATTGGGTCAAGGGCCACAGCGGCCACCCGGGCAACGAGCGCGCCGACGAGCTCGCCAACGAAGCCATCGATAATCATCGTCACCAGGCCTGAGAGGGATAGAGATGCGTCAGATTGTTCTGGATACCGAGACCACCGGCATCGATCACAAGGACGGCCATCGCCTGATCGAGATCGGGGCGGTGGAAATGGTGAACCGCCGGCTGACCGGGCGCACCTATCACCAGTTCATCAATCCCCAGCGCGAGATAGAGGAAGAGGCCATCTCGATCCACGGCATTACCAATGAGCGGGTCGCCGAGGAGCCGCTGTTCGCGGAGATCGCGGATGCGTTCTGGGCCTTTATCGAGGGGGCCGAGCTGGTCATCCATAATGCCCCCTTCGACGTGGGCTTCATCGACCATGAGCTGGCGATGCTCAACGGCGCGCGTAGCGAGCCTGCGCTGGGCCCGGTAGCCGAGCATTGCCGGGTCCTCGATACCCTGCAGCTGGCGCGGGACAAGCACCCGGGGCAGCGCAATAACCTGGATGCGCTGTGCAAGCGCTACGAGATCGACAACGGCCACCGGGTGCTCCACGGCGCGCTGCTGGACGCCGAGATTCTCGCCGAGGTCTATCTGGCGATGACCGGGGGCCAGACGGCGCTGCTGCTCGATGCTTCGATGACCGCGGAAGGCGGCAGGCGAGCGGGCATCCAGCGCCGCCCGGTAACGGTGGCAGACGGCGCGCTGAGTGTGTCGACACCCAGCGACCCGGAGCTGGCGGCGCACCGCCGGAAGCTGGCGCAGATCCGCGAGAAAGCGGGGGAGTGCCTGTGGGATGGCGTCGACGGGATCCCGCACTGATGCTGCGTCGTGAGCTGCCCCGGGGCGCGCAAGAGGGGTACGTGATTCGCCTGGCCGAAGGCCGCCTCGCCCCGGCGCCCGATGGCGGGGTGTTGCAGCCGGTGGTGCCCTGGACGGCGGAGATGCAGCCCCTGGGCTACTGGCACGAGGTGCCCCTGGCGCTCTCCCTCGAGGCGAAGGCGGGTGAGGACTGGCCCGCCGGCCGGGAATGGCTGGCGCGGCTGCCCGAGTCGCTCTTCCCGCTGGTGTCCACGGCCCTTCAGGTGGGGGCCTGGCTGCGCAACCACCGTTTCTGTGGGCGCTGCGGGGCGCCGGCCGAGCGCCTCGATGCCGAGTTTGCGATGCACTGCCGGGCCTGTGGGCACCGCAACTATCCGCGCATCTCGCCCTGCATCATCACCCTGGTGACCCATGGAGACGCCTTGCTGCTGGCGCGTAGCCCGCGTTTTCCGCCGCGGCGCTATTCGACCCTGGCCGGTTTCATCGAGCCCGGGGAGTCGTCGGAGGAGGCCGTGCGGCGCGAGATCTTCGAGGAGGTGGGGCTGACGGTGGGGCGCATTCGCTACTTCCGCAGCCAGGCCTGGCCCTTTCCCCATGCGTTGATGCTGGGGTTCTTCGCCGAGGCCGCCAGCCGGCGTATCCGCATCGATGGCGTGGAGATCACCGATGCCGCCTGGTTTTCCCCCCGGCAGCTGCCCCAGCTGCCGCCGCTGTATTCGATATCCCGGGCGCTCATCGAGACCCATCTGGCGGAAGTCGCGGCGCGCTAGGCCTGTCCGCCCTGGGCGGGTCCGGCAACAAGCTCGGCAAGGGGCTAGCCCGGGGCTGATCTGGCGACAAGCCCCGGAGCGCCGGACCGACGAGGAGGCGCTGTGAATACGTCCCTGTACGCTACCGACACCCTGCTTCGCTCTCGCATCCTGCTCCGCTTGCAGGACCGGTGCTGGCCATCCATGGCCAGCCCGTTCGAAGCAGTGCTTCTCACCCCTGGTGTAGGACCTCTTCTACGGCTTATCCCCAGCGCCCCTGGTTCGGGGGTAGTTCTAAGGAGCTAGCCCGGGGCTGGGTATCTCGGGGGCAGGGCGCCGCGGTTATTCGTTGGGGAAGAGGCTGGTCAGCTTGGTGGCCAGCATCACATTGCCGGTGGCCTTGATCTTGCCTGTCATGAAGGCGGTCATGCCATTGATCTCGCCGGTCATCAATCCCTTGAAGGTGGCGGTGCTCATCGTCAGGGTGACGGAGGGGTCGTCATGCTCACCGGACTCAACGCTCAGCTCCTGATTCTGAATGACCAGGTAGTAGCTGTCGGCATCGTCGAAGTGGAACTGGAAGACATCGTCCATGCCGCTGGCGGCCTGGGGATCGAATCGAGCGACGAGGGTATCGAGGGTAGACTGGCTCATGAGAGGCTCCTGCGGGGTTGGGCGATTTTTTCGATGCAGTGAGCGTATTTCAAACAGTTGTTTAATTCAAGGGCCGAAGGGCGTTCACTATGGCGGCCCGAGGCCGCAAGGGAGGCATCGATGGGAGAGTGGCTGTCGGAGTTCGGGCTGTTTCTGGCTCAGTTGGTGAGCCTGGTCGTGATCGTCGGCCTGGGCGTGCTGGTGGTCGTCAGGTTGCGTGGCGAGATGGGAACCGAGTCGCGGCTCAAGATCGAGGAGCTTAACCGGGGGCGCAGCATCCGCAAGCGTCGCCTGCGCCTGGCGTCCAGCGAGCCGGGGGCCCGCAAGCGCATGATCAAGGCCTTTCGCCGCGAGGACAAGAATCACGCCAAGGCCGGAAAGGCCGTCAAGGATGAGGCGGAAAAGCGCCGAACCACCGCCTGGGTGCTGGACTTCCATGGCGATATCCGGGCCAGCGGTACCGAGCGCTTCGCCGAGGAGGTCTCGGCGGTGATCGCGGCCGCCGAGTCGGGCGATGAGGTCATCGTGCGCCTGGAATCCGGCGGCGGGCTGGTGCATGCCTATGGCCTGGCGGCCGCCGAGCTCGACCGCCTGAGCGAGGCGGGGCTCACCACGACCGTCTGCGTCGACAAGGTGGCGGCCAGCGGCGGTTATCTCATGGCGTGTGGGGCCGATAGCGTGCGGGCGGCACCCCTGGCGGTACTGGGCTCCATCGGCGTGGTGGCCCAGATCCCCAATGTGCATCGCCTGCTCAAGCGCCATGATATCGATGTCGAGGTGCTGACCGCCGGGCACTACAAGCGCACCCTGACGGTGCTGGGGGAAAATACCGAGGAGGGACGCGAGAAGTTTCTCGACGACATGGAAAGGACCCACGAGCTGTTCAAGCGCCATGTGGCGAGCCGCCGACCGGGGCTGGATATCGATGCCATTGCCACCGGCGAGACCTGGTATGGCAGCGAGGCCCTCGACAAGGGGTTGGTGGATGCGCTGGGCACCAGCGAGGCCTATCTAGTGGCGCGCATGCAGGAGGCCAGGGTAGTCAGCGTCAAGCTGGAGCCGCCACGCCGGCTCGGCGAACGGCTGGGCCTGGCGGTATCCGCAGGCGTCGAGCGAGCGCTGTTGCGCGGGGCAGAGGCGCTCGACGCCAGCCGCTGGCAGAAACGCTAGCCGCGCGGTCTTATTCTCCGGCCAGGCCGAGTTCCACCAGCGTGGCGATCACGGCCCTGACGCTGTCGCCCTGCAGCGAGTAGTAGATGGTCTGGGAGCTGCGCCGGGTGGTGACCAGGTCCTCTCGGCGCAGGATGGCCAGATGCTGAGAGAGTGCCGATTGGCTCAACGCCAGATGAGCGTTGAGCTCGGTCACCGACATCTCGCCCGCGTCCAGCAGGCAGAGAATGCGAAGCCGGTTATCGTTGGCCATCGCCTTGAGCAGGGCAGTGGCACGGTCAATGGAGCCGCTACCCCCTTCGAGGAGTCGTGCCGCCTCACGGCTGGGAGTGTTCATGGTATGTCTCCGCGCTGCGCATGAGTGGAGGAGTTGCGTCCGGCGCCCTCGAGCACTGTGACGGTATATCATGCTTTACTCAATCATAGACTAGTTTGGAAGCGGCGTGGGCGTTGAATCCGCGATCCGGTCGCTGGCTGTTTGTTGACAATAAAATATCAAGCCCTGCACCTTTCGTCGGAATTTAGCCTATCGTCTTAGGGAGTTCCGCGATTTGTTCTATAGAGTGTCAACAATAATTGATACCGGACCGTGACAGGAACGCCATGAGTACCTATACCCACGAATTTCGTCGTTCAGTCGAACAACCCGAGACGTTCTGGGCCGAGCAGGCCCGGCGCATCCCCTGGTTCAAGCAACCCCAGGCCATCCTCGAATATGATGAGGCCCAGCATGCTCGCTGGTACGGTGACGGCGAGCTCAACATCGCCTATGCCGCCCTCGATTATCACGTCGAGCAGGGTCGGGGCGACCAGCCGGCCGTGCTGTGGGACTCCCCGGTGACGGACAGCAAGCGTACCCTGACCTACCTCGAGATGCGTGATCAGGTAGCGAGCTTTGCCGGTGCCCTCAAGGAGATGGGGGTAGAGAAGGGCGATCGTGTGGTGATCTACATGCCCATGGTGCCCGAGGCGCTGGTCGCCATGTTTGCCTGTGCCCGGCTGGGTGCCGTGCACTCGGTGGTGTTCGGTGGCTTTGCGCCTCATGAACTGTCCGTGCGTATCGAGGATGCAGCACCGAAGGTGGTGATCGCGGCGTCCTGTGGCGTCGAGGTCAACAAGGTCCTGCCCTACAAGCCCATCATCGATGCCGCCATCGAGCAGAGCGCTCACAAGCCCGATGCCTGCGTGATCTTCCAGCGCGAACAGCATGTCGCCGAGCTGGGAGCGCGCGACCATGATTGGGCAACGGTCGTGGAGAAGGCGTCTCCCGCCGATTGCGTCCCGGTGAAGGGCACCGATCCGCTCTACGTCCTCTACACCTCCGGGACCACGGGCAAGCCCAAGGGCGTGGTGCGAGATACCGGTGGCTATGCAGTGGCGCTTGCCTATTCCATGGACGCCATCTATGACGTGGCGCCGGGGGAAGTGTTCTTCTCGGCCTCGGACGTGGGCTGGGTGGTCGGCCATTCCTATATCGTCTATGCGCCGCTGCTGCGTGGGGCGACCACCATTGTCTACGAGGGCAAGCCGGTGAAGACCCCCGATGCCGGCGCCTTCTGGCGGATCATCGAGGAATATCGGGTGAAGAGCTTCTTCACCGCACCGACGGCCTTCCGCGCCATCAAGAAGGAGGATCCGGATGGCAAGCGGCTTGCCGAGTATGATATCTCCAGCCTCAAGGCGCTGTTTCTGGCCGGTGAGCGCCTCGACCCGCCGACCTTCCATTGGCTGGATGACCTGCTGGATGTGCCGGTCATCGACCACTGGTGGCAGACCGAAACCGGCTGGCCCATCGCTGCCAACCTGCACGGCCTCGAGCCCATGCCGACCAAGGCAGGCAGTGCCACCGTGCCGGTGCCCGGCTTCGACGTGCAGATCCTCGACCGTGAGGGCGAGCCCATGAATGCCATGGAGCAGGGCGCCGTGGTGATCAAGCAGCCCATGCCGCCGGGCTGTCTGACGGGTGTCTGGGGGGACCCGGAACGCTTCCATTCGGCCTATATGGCGGCCTTCCCGGGCTATTATCTCACCGGGGACGGTGGTTATGTCGATGAGGATGGCTACCTGTTCATCATGGGGCGTACCGATGATGTCATCAACGTGGCCGGTCATCGCCTCTCCACCGGCGAGATGGAGGAGGTCGTCGGCGCCCACCCGGCCGTGGCCGAATGCACCGTCATCGGCATTCATGATGCGCTCAAGGGGCAGCTGCCGGTCGGCCTGGTGATTCCCAAGGATGGCTTCGATGGCCGCGAAGTGGAGCTCGAGGAAGAGCTTATCGCCCTGGTGCGGGACAAGATCGGTCCGGTTGCCTGTTTCAAGCAGGTGCTGGTGGTAGACCGCCTGCCCAAGACGCGTTCCGGCAAGATCCTGCGCAAGCTGCTGCGCAATATCGCCGATGGCCAGGAGTATGCCGTGCCCTCGACCATCGATGACCCGGCGAGCCTGGAGGAGATTCACGACACCATGCAGGCACGTGAAGTGGGTGCCTCCGGCAATGCGCGCCTGACCGACGGCCCCTGAGCGCGCCTCTCATTCCCCTGGGGTTCCCATGGGGGCAGACCCCCGGGCAATTGGGGTCAGACCCCGGGGGTTGGGGGTCTGACCCCAGGTGCACAAGGGGCAGGCCAGGCATGGCCAGTGCGCCGACGAGGCCGTATAATCCGCCGCGTCGCGCCGCCGCTGGCGGCTTTTTGCCTCGAGGGTTCCCTCACCCCTCCCCAAAAAAGGATGCAAGATGTTTGTGCTGTCTGCCCTGCAGTATCGCCGCTGCCTGGCGCTACTCGTTACCTTCCATATCGCCGTGATTGCCGCCAGCAACTATCTGGTACAGCTGCCGTTTACGGTGTTCGGCCTGCATACCACCTGGGGAGCCTTCAGCTTTCCCTTCATCTTCCTGGCTACCGATTTGACCGCGCGTCTGTTCGGCAAGGGACCGGCCCGGGCGATCATCATGCGGGTGATGCTGCCGGCGCTGGTGGTGTCCTATGCCGTGTCGGTGGTCTTTCCACGGGGCAGCTTTGCGGGACTTGCGGCCCTGGCGGACTGGGATCAGTTCGTGGCCCGTATCGCCGTGGCCAGTTTCATGGCCTATGTGCTGGGGCAGCTGCTCGATGTTCATGTCTTCGACCGCCTGCGGCGCCTGCGCGCCTGGTGGGTGGCGCCGGCGATCTCCACGGTGCTGGGCAATCTGGCGGATACCCTGGCATTCTTCTCCATCGCCTTCCATAACAGCCCCGATGCCTTCATGGCGGCCAACTGGCTGGAAATTGCCCTGGTGGACTACGCATTCAAGCTGATGATCAGCTTGCTGTTCTTCCTGCCCCTCTATGGTGTGCTGCTGGCCTGGCTGAGCCGTCGCCTGGTGACCGTTACCGGTGAAGATGATCTGGCCCCCGAAATGGCGCACGCCCGCTATCGTTGACCCTTTCTCCTGGACGAGGAACCTTCCCCATGCCTATCGAGCTCAACACCCTGGACACCGGTGACGGTGGCACGCCGTTGGTGGTGATCCATGGCCTGTTCGGCAGTGCCGATAACTGGCGCTCCCATATCAAGGCCTGGCAGGAAGGCCGCCGGGTCGTGGCGGTGGACCTGCGCAATCATGGCCGTTCCCCGCATATTCAGGGCATGGCCTATGCGGACATGGCCGCCGATGTGCTGGCGCTGCTCGACCGGCTCGCCCTCCCGCGGGTCCACCTGCTGGGGCACTCCATGGGGGGGAAGGTGGCGATCACCCTGGCTCGCCTGGCGCCGGAACGGGTGGCTTCACTGATCATCGGCGATATCGCCCCGGTGGCCTATGGCCATGATCATGACAGTGTCCTGGCGGGGCTGCGTCGCGTGGCCCAGGGACGGCCGGCCAATCGCCGCGAGGCGGACTCACTGCTGGCCGAACACGTGGCGGAAAAACCGGTACGCCTGTTCCTGGCCACGAACCTGGTGCGCGGCGAGAGTGAGGGCGAAGGGCTGAAGCTGCGTCTCGGGCTGGACGAAATCGAGGCAGGCTATGAATCCGTCATGCGGGAGCCGGCAGGCAGCGCTCCCTTTACGGGGCCGACCCTGGTGTTGCGTGGCAATGCCTCCCACTATGTCGCCGACGAGCATCTCCCGGCGCTCTATGAGGTGATGCCGGAGGCTCGACTGGTCACACTGGACGCCGGGCATTGGCTGCATGCCGAGAAGCCGGAGGCGTTTCGTGAGGCCATCGATACCTTTATTGCCGATGTCGAGGCGAACCCTGGCTAGGGGCCCTTGCCGGCCCCATCGGCACCGAGGTCCACCGCCAATTGTTCCAGCGGGCTGATCGATTCGATCAGCCCGTTTTCTTGCAGGTAGGCCTCGAGGCGACGATAGCGTCGACTGTCCAGTGCCGCGGGTTGCACGCTCAGGCGCATCAGGGTCGCATTCCAGGCAGAACGGTTGGTCGAGGTGTCGAGGGTGGGTTCCAGCTGGATCAGGGTCTCCCATGCCGTTTCGGGATGCTCGATCATCCAGAGCGTGGTGTCGCGCAGGATATCGACCAGTTCGATGATCGGTTCCCGAAGCCGGGGAAGCCGATCCCGGTTGGCCACCAGTATCAGCCCGTCATGGATGGGAATGTCGTACTCCTCGACGTTAAGCAGCTGGCTCGAGATGCCCCGATCCGCCAGCTGGCGAGGCAGCGTCAGACGCAGGGGGATCACCAGGCCGTCCAGTGCCTGTTCGGTCATGGCGGTGGCCAGGCCAAAACCGGTCTCGACCAGATGCACTTCTTCCTCGGCGATGCCGTGGGGGGCAATGAGCGCCGGGAGCAGGATGTCACGAGCCTCCTCGGTCGCATAGCCGAGGGTGAGCCCGGCCAGATCCTCCGGGCCGTCGACGCCGAGGGATTCTCGCGTCACCAGGCCGGCCAGGGGAGTGTCCACCAGGGTTGCCACGCGTACCGCCGACTTGCCGTGGTCGACCTGAAGGTGCAGTTGCAGCTGGCGAGTCAGAGCCAGATCCACCAGGTTGGCATCGAGGAGGCGAAGTGGGGCACCGGGGTCCGCCGGTGTGCGAATCTCCAGCTCGAGCCCTTCGCGCCTGGGCAAGCCGTTGCCTGCCGCCAGAAGCAGGGCGGCGTGATGCAGGCTGGGATACCAGTCGAGCATGATGGTCAGGGGTTCAAGGGGCGGAGGTTCCAGGGGCTCGGGTGGTGCATGAATCACGCTGGGAATCACCGGGTCGGGCTCGGCGGCTGTGTTCTCGACGCTGTCCGACGCCGCCTCCGGGGAGGGAGACGGTGGCGACGACTCCTCTGGCAAGGTATCGAAGCTGGGCACCATGACATCGCCATCCAGGGTCAGCGGCTCCGGAGGGAGTTCGAGGCCCTCCTCCGCCTGGAGCATGGCAGGCAGCATCACTTGAAACATCAGCAGGCCGAGGGCGAAGCACATGGATTTCCCGAGGCTGTGGTGGCGATGATTGGGCATTCATGGGCTCCGCAGCGGATGGGGGGTGCTGGCCGGCAGCAAGTGTATCCGTATCGGCGCCGGGCTCGCTAGTTGGCCCGCACGAGGAAGGCCTGTGCTCTCGCGAGGTTACCGAGCCCATGCAATAATAGCCTCTCTGCCATCGAGAGGATGCCATGGACGTTATCAATACCCTGTTTTTCTTCACCGGATTGCTGATTGCCCTGAGCGTGCTGGGCAGTCGACTCTCCACCGCGATCGGTCTCCCCCTTCTCTTGATCTTTCTGGGTCTGGGCATGCTGGCCGGGGAGGAGGGTGTGCTGGGCATCGAGTTTGATAACTATCCCCTGGCATTCATTATCAGCCACCTGGCCCTGGCCATGATCCTGTTGGATGGCGGGCTGCGCACACGACTCAAGACCTTCCGAGTCGCCTTCAAGCCGGCCCTGACCCTGGCGTCTGCCGGGGTTTTTATTACCGGGGGCCTGGTGGGTCTCTTTGCGATGTGGATCTTTGACCTCGGGCTGGTCCAGGGGCTGCTGGTCGGAGCGATCGTGGGGTCTACCGACGCGGCCGCGGTGTTCTCGATGCTCAGCGGCCGGGGGCTGAACCTCAATGAGCGGGTCGGGGCGACGCTGGAAATCGAATCCGGTACCAACGATCCCATGGCCATCTTCCTGACACTGGTGTTGGTGGAGGTCCTGGTGGGCGACATCGGGGGCCCGTTGGAGACCGGCCTGCTCTTGATCGAGCAGTTCGGCCTCGGCCTGGTGATCGGGGTGGGGGCCGGCTGGCTGAGCGGCCGCCTGCTGCGCTGGGTGGACCTGGCCCCGGGGCTCTATTCACTGCTGGCGTTGTCGTTGGGGTTCACCATCTTCGGTTTTACCAGCTTTCTCGGGGGCAGTGGCTTCCTGGCGATCTACCTGGCGGGGCTGATGATCGGCAATCAGAAGGGCCGTCACCTCAACTACATCCTGCCGGTGCACGACGGCCTCGCCTGGTTGAGTCAGATCGGGCTCTTCCTGGTCCTGGGCCTTCTGGTATCACCCAAGGACCTTCTCCATTATGCGCTCCCCGCGACTCTGGTGGGCCTGATGTTGATCTTCGTGGCACGCCCGCTGGCGGTGTTGATCTCGCTGAAGCCCTTCTTCAAGTTTCGCTGGCGCGAACTCGGGTTTATCTCCTGGGTAGGCCTGCGGGGCGCCGTGCCGATCGTGCTGGCAATCTTTCCCGTGATCGGTGGGGTGGAAGGCGCGGAGCTCTATTTCAATGTGGCCTTTGCGGTGGTGCTGCTGTCGCTTCTGCTCCAGGGGGGAACGCTCTCGCTGATGGCGCGCTGGACCCGGGTGCTGATCCCCACCCCGGTCACCCCCAACCATCGTGGCCCCCTGGGGATCCTGCCCGAAAACGATTACGAGATGTTCGTCTACCGCGTCGATAACGAAGACCTCGCCGATGTGCCCATCCGCCTGCTGCGGTTTCCCTCCGGGGCGTTGATCTCGGCGCTCTTCCGCGAGCATGCCATGCTGCACCCCAAGGGCAGCACGCGCCTGCAGCTCAACGATGTGCTATGCGTGATCGGCCGCAGCGAGGACCTGCCGGCCCTCAACCGGCTGTTCAACGGCGAGGCCAAGCTCAAGCAGGAGCGCGCCTTCTTCGGCACCTTCACCTTCGACGCCGAGGCCAGGATGCAGGATATCGCCGATGCCTACGGGCTGACCCTGAGCCCCGGCGAGAAGGAGATGAGCCTCAGCGAGTTCGTGTCGCTACGCGTGGGGGGGCATCCGGTGGTCGGCGATGACGTCGACTGGCACGGCATCCAGTGGGTCGTCAGCGAGATGAATGGCAACCGCGTGACCCGGGTCGGCCTGCGGCTCTACTGATCTGCACCATGCTCTCTAAGGCATTGATCGCAATTGGCTCTTGACCTCGGAGCCAAAGCTGGTAATATTCACCGCCGTAAGCCGGAGGGATGGCAGAGCGGTTGAATGCACCGGTCTTGAAAACCGGCGTAGGTGAGAGCCTACCCAGGGTTCGAATCCCTGTCCCTCCGCCACCTTTTACGAAAAAGCCGCTGAAAACAGCGGTTTTTTTTGTGTCTGTCATTCACCTGTCGGATCCCGGATGGTCGATGCCCGGGTGTCACGAGCGGAACCAGCCGCGATCAATCGCTGCCTGTCATGCCAATTTTCCTTGAGGCCACCCGAATGGCACTGAAAGCCACAATTTTCAAGGCAAGGCTCCAGATTGCCGACATGGATCGCCACTACTACGGCGAGCATGCTCTTACCCTTGCCCGCCATCCGTCGGAGACCGACGAGCGCATGATGTTGCGCGTGCTGGCTTTCGCCCGACATGCCCATGAAGATCTTGCCTTCGGCCGGGGTGTCAGCACCGAGGATGAGCCCGACCTATGGATCCGGAGCCTGACCGGCGAGGTCGAGCTCTGGATTCAGCTGGGGCAGCCGGACGAGCGCGAGATACGCCGCGCCTGCGGCCGCGCTCGGCAGGTGGTGCTGTATACCTACAGCGGTCAGGGCGCCAGCATCTGGTGGGAACAGCTCGGCAGGAAGCTTTCCAGCCTGGGTAACCTCTCCGTCTATGACATCCCTGTGGAGAGCATGGCGGTGCTAGGCCAGTTGGTGGCCCGCGGCATGGAGATCAACATCTCCATCCAGGATGGCGCCATCTGGCTGGCCAATGCCGAGACGGCGGTAGAGGTAGGCATCGAGGTGCGCCAGGAAGCCGGCACGAGTCGGTAGCAACTTACGCCGCCATCGCCCCGGCCACTCGAAGAAGGGGTGGGGCGTCCTATGGCGCCGTGTTCCTTGTTGTCCTTGCGGGAGGGGCCGAGAGTTCGCAGTATGGGGTATTGCCTAGCTTGCGAGACGGTCATGTCGAGTCCCGATGCCTCCCACGCCCCGCCACGCCCGATAGCGGCGGTATCCTGTGCCCTGATCCGGGATGGGCGCATGCTGATGGTCCGCCGGGCCCATGCCCCTAACGCCGGTCGCCTGGCGCTGCCGGGGGGCAAGGTGGAGCCCGGCGAGACGCTACAGGCCGCCGCCGAGCGCGAGCTCCAGGAAGAAACCGGGCTCGTGGCCCGCGCCGGCGAGGTGTTCACGGCCTTCGATGTGTTCGACCATGGGGCCCACGGCCGCCTGGGCGCCCATTACGTCGTGATCGTGCTGCATATGGCCTGGCGGGGCGGGGTAGAGGCCGCGGCAAGCGATGCCACCCAGCTGGTCTGGCTGGATCGGCCCGGGCTCGAGGCCGCCGGCCATGACGTCTGCGCCACCGCCGCGCGAGTCGCCGCGGCGCTTCTCGAGGAGCCCTCACCGGGTGGCAACGCTTCTTGACGGCTCGGCGTTGGCGGGCTTAATGTCGAAGCTCGGCTCCGGTGTGGGAGGCGATCCGCGAGGGCCAAGGTGTCCCCGGCTCTTGCGTGAGGCGCCCGCAGCCGGCATTCTATTTGATTGCCAAGATCAACTGACCACAGGGAGCACAGGATCAATGGCCTATCAAGAGTCACATATGACCCGCCAGCAGGCCCAGGCAGGGGTTGCCAGCACCAACAAGGTACTGCGTAACACCTACGGCTTGCTGGCCATGACGCTGCTCTTCTCCGCAGTGACCGCCGGCGCCGCCGTGGCGATGGGCATCGAGCGTATCAACATTCTGGTGTTCTTCATCGGCGCCTACGGCCTGATGTTTCTGGTTCACAAGACCGCTCACTCGGCCATGGGGCTGCTGACCACCTTCGCCTTCACCGGCTTCATGGGATTCACCCTGGGCCCGATACTCAACGCCTACCTGGCGATGCCTAACGGCGCGGCCCTGGTGATGAACGCCCTGGCGATGACCGGCCTGACGTTTATCGGCCTCTCCGCCGTGGCGCTGATCACCAAGAAGGACTTCAGCTTCCTCGCCAACTTCATGATGGCGGGTGCCATCGTGCTGATGCTGGCCATGGTGGCCGGGATCTTCTTCCAGATTCCCGCGCTGATGCTGATGGTGTCCGCCGGCTTCGTGCTTTTCTCCTCCGCGGCGATCCTCTACCAGACAAGCGAGATCGTTCATCGCGCCGGCGAGACGAACTATATCCTGGCCACCATCACTCTCTATGTGGCCATCTATAACCTCTTCGTGAGCCTGCTCTCCCTGCTGGGTATCATGAGCAGCGACTAAGCCTGTCCAGGCACGCCTACCTTGTCTGGCCCCGCCTCGGCGGGGCCAGATTGTTTCAGGATATCTTCAGGAGCTTCCGGTGCGCTACGCCATCCTTCTGCTCGATGCGCCCTATACCAGCCAGGCGGCCCACTCGGCGCTTCGCTTCACCCGCGCGCTGCTGGCGCGGGGGCATGACGTCGAGGGGGTGTTCTTTTACCATGAGGGCGTGCATAACGCCGCCAGACTCGCCGCGCCGCCCCAGGACGAACCCCATCTGGTGGATGCCTGGGCCGAGCTGGGACGGGAACATGACGTGGCCCTGCAGGTCTGCATTGCCGCCGCCCTGAGGCGAGGCCTGCTCGACGAACAGGAGGCCAGCCGGCACGGCAAGCAGGGGTTCAGCGTCGAGCCCCCGTTCGAGTTGACCGGACTGGGTCAGCTCGTCGACCTGGGCCTGCGCTGCGACCGACTCATCACCTTCGGCCCCTGAGGAGGCTTTTCATGACAGAGGATACGCCGTCGGCAGAGCTGCTGGTGATACTGCGCCATGCGCCCCACGGGTCCAGCTGGCTCAAGGAGGGGCTGGATGTGGCCCTGGTGGCGGCGGCCTTCGACCGTCGGGTGACGCTGCTCTTCATGGGGGAGGGGGTCACGGCGCTCCTCGAGGGCCAGCAGGCCGGCCCCCTGGGGCAGAAGGGCACGGCCGCGACCCTGGAAATGCTCGAGATGTACGACATCGATAGCCTGGTGGTCGAGAAGCGCAGCCTGGACGCGCTGGGCCTGAGCGGCGACCAGTTGATGCTCCCGACCCGGGAGGTGACGGAGGAGGGGATCGCCGCCCTGGTGGCCTCTCACGCCCTGGTACTGAACTTCTGATGAGAGACACCATGTTGCTGCATACCCTGAATCGCCCTCCGTCGTCCCGGGTACTCGACCAGGCACTGGCGGGCATGGGCCCGGAGGACCGGCTGTTGCTCATCGAGGACGGCGTGATCGGCGCCTTGCCGGCGCAGCGGGAACGCTTCGCCGGGGTGGCCGGGCGCCTCTACGCCCTGCACGAGGATCTCGCCGCCCGTGGGCTTCTCACCCGCTGTGATGACGCGGTGCGGGTGGTCGACGTGGAGGGCTTTGTGGCCCTGACCGAAACGTGTGAGCGCACAGTGAGCTGGTACTAATGGCGAGTACAGAAATATACCGTTATCTATTTTCTGCAGACAACAGCATTCCACTCGACCCCGAGGGCTATCTCGTCGACATGTCGGAGTGGTCGCCGGAAGTAGCCGAACGGCTCGCCCAGGAGGAAGGCATCGTCTTGACCGAGGAGCATTGGGAGGTGATCCGGGTGCTGCGAGACTTCTATGCCCGCTTCGAGCAGGCACCGGCCATGCGCCCGCTGGTGAAGGCCGTGGGGCAGGCCCTGGGCGCCGAGAAGGGGCGCTCCCTGCATCTGATGAGGCTCTTCCCGGAAAGCCCCGCCAAGGTCGGCGCTCGCCTGGCCGGGCTGCCCAAGCCCGCCAACTGCCTGTGATCACGTTATGAACTTCCTGGCCCATGCCTGGCTCGCCCGCCGCGGCAACGACGACTTCCTCTATGGCAACCTGATCGCCGACGGCGTGAAGGGCAGGAATCTGGAGGAGTGGCCCGCCGACGTGGCCCGGGGAATTCGCCACCATCGCCACGTGGATGCCTTCGTGGATGGCCATGCGGTGACCCACAGCATCCTGACTCGCTCGCCGGGCTGGGGCAGGCGCTACGCGGGCATCGCCCTGGACCTGGTGTGGGACCACTTCGTGGCCCTCGAACTGATGCAGGCGAGGGCGGAGGGGCCGATCGTATCGCGCACCTATGAGCTGCTGGCCAGGCGCTCGGCGCCGTCACGCCTGGCGCCCATGGTGCCCGTGTTGGTGGAGCAGGACTGGCTGCGCCGCTATGCCGACTTTGCCTTTACCTGCCGCGCCATCGGCGGCATCGGCCAGCGCCTGTCCGGCCCCAATCGGCTGGCGGAACTGGTGCCCTGGCTCGAGGCCGAGTACCCGGTGTTGCGCGAGGACTTCCAGTGCCTCTGGCCCGAGGTCTGCCGGGCACTGGAAGTCGCCTTCGAGGCGGAGTAGGCGACGCGTCGCTCAGGCGTCGCTTCTCAGCCACAGGCAGGTCAGGCGATCCCCCGGGGATATTGCGCTCTCCGGGGGAATCACCGCCAGGGCGTCGGCCTCGATGCACGAGGAGAGCACCGCCGAGTTCTGGTCGGCAAAGGCCTGGGCATGCACGCCCCGCTCGTCGAACCTCAGGGTCACCCGCATATAGTGGGCCCGCGGACCGGTGCGGGTCGTGAAATCGCTGAACGCCGGGATTTCCGTGAGTGTCGCCAGCGCCGGACATGCCAGCATGCTGCCGATCAGGGGCCTCAGGAAGAGCCAGGTGCCCACGAAGCTCGATACCGGGTTGCCGGGCAGCCCCACGAAGCGGGCCACGCCCTCGCCATGGCCCCGGGGGATGCGCCCCAGCGCCAAAGGCTTGCCCGGGCGAATCGCCAGGCGCCAGAGATCCAGTTCGCCCAGGGCCTCGACCGCGGCCTTGACGTGGTCCTCCTCGCCGACGCTGACGCCGCCGGTGGTCACCACGATATCGGCCTGGTCGGCGGCACTGGCGAGCATCTCGCGGGTGACGGCCGGGTCGTCGGGGATCGACGCCGCCATCACGATGGTGGCCCCGAAGCGCTCCAGCAGCCGACGCAGCATGGGGCGGTTGGAGTTGTAGAGCTGTCCGGGGCCGAGGGGGGTGCCGGGGTCGACGATCTCGTCGCCGGTGGAGAGCAGGGCGACCCGGGGCCGACGGCGGACCTCGACCTGGGTCACGCCCTGGCCGGCGAGATGGCCCAGGGCGGCGGCCTCCAGGCGGCGTCCGGCTTCCAGCAGGATGGTGCCGGCCGCCACATCCCGTCCCCGACGACGGATGCTGTCTCCCTGGGTCACGTCGCCCGGGATCGTGGCCGTCTCTCCCGTCGCCTCGACGCGCTCCTGCATCACCACACAATCGGCCCCCGGCGGAATTTCGCCGCCGGTGAAGATGCGCGCGCAGCTGCCGGGCTCCAGGGGCCTGGCCGGATTGCCGGCGGCGATGCGCTGGCTGATCGGCAGGGTCTTGCCCGCATCGCCATGGTTCAGGGCATAGCCATCCATGGCGCTGTTATCGAAGGAGGGCACATCGAGGCGCGCCGTGACGTCATTGGCCAGCACACGGCCGGCCGCCTCGTCACACGCCAGCCACTCGGTATCCAGCACGCCGACGCCCTGCAGCAGGGCCTCCAGCGCCGTGGTAACCGGCTTGAGTTCACTCCTGGCTGTGCTATCCATGCTGGCCTCGCTCGGGAATCACGAGGTTAGCCTGAACGTATAGAGAGTTACATGGTTTATGCGGATTGATGGTCATGTCAGCTATGTCAGTCATGCTGGCCTCGCTCGGGAATCACGAGGTTGGCCTGAACGTATAGAGAGTTACATGGCTTATGTGGGTTGATGGTCATGTCAGTCATGCTGGCCTCGCTCGGGAATCACGAGATTAGCAAAGTTACATGGCTTATGACGGCTATCGAGCTGTTCCGCGAGGATGCCGTCCCAGGCGGTTCGACAGGCCCCGGTGGAGCCGGGCAGGCAGAAGAGCACGGTGGCATTGGCCAGGCCCCCCAGGCAGCGGCTCTGCACGGTGGAACTGCCGATTTCCTGCCAGCTTAGCTGGCGGAAGAGCTCGCCGAAGCCCTCTATGCGCTTGTCGAGGAGCACCGATACCGCCTCCGGCGTGGAGTCGCGGCCGGTGAAGCCCGTTCCGCCGGTGGTCAGCACGACCTGGATCTCGGGGTCGGCAATCCAGGCCGAGACCCGGGCGCGGATCTGGTAGACGTCATCGGGGACGATGCGCTTGTCGGCCAGGCGGTGTCCCGCGGCCTCCAGGCGCTGCACCAGGGCCTGGCCGCTGCGATCGGTCTCCTCGGTCCGGGTATCGGAGACCGTCAGTACGGCGACGGAGAGGGGAATCATCGACTCAGCCATTCTGTGCTGACTCCTCGCCATTCTGCCGGGCCTTGGCCTGCTTGCGCGCGTTGTGCGCCTCGAAAGCGGCCTGCTGCTCCGGGGTCGCCTCTTGCTGGTACTTGGCCTTCCACTCGCCATAGGGCATGCCGTAGACGTACTCCCGGGCCGTGTCGTAGTCGAGCTCGGCGCCGCGCTCTTCGGCGGCTCCCACCAGCCACTTGGACAGGCAGTTGCGGCAGAAGTCGGCGAGGATCATCAGGTCGATGTTCTGCACGTCCTTATGCTCGTCGAGGTGGCGCAGGAGGTGGCGAAACGCGGCGGCTTCGAGTTCGGTGCGGGTCGCTTCGTCGAGATGTTGCATCGGATATCTCCTCTGAGTCGTTTCGGCCCAGAATACCAAAAAGACACCGCCGAAGGGCGGTGTCTTGATTTGCGGGCTTCCGGGTAATCCCTAGGAGTTCTGCGTCGAGGAGCCTCGCGTCGAGTCATCCTGTGGCTCCTGGGAGGGGAGGTGCTCCTCGGGCACGGCATGCTCCTTGACCTCCTCGTACCAGAGGTTGTGGTGCTCCTTCGCCCAGGTTTCGTCGACATAGCCCGTGGTCATGCCCTCGAGGGAGCCCTCGGTTCCCAGGGTCCCGATATAGATATGCCCGAAGGCCACGGCGGTCAGGCCGAGGGCGCCCACGGCATGGAGCAGGTTGGCCCACTGCATGGTGTCCCGGGTCTGCCCGTAGTTGGGGAAGTCGAGTACCAGGCCGCTGGCGATCACCACCAGCCCGGCGGTGGCCAGCAGCCAGTACCAGGCCTTCTCGCCGGCGTTGGCGAACCCCGCATCGGGATGTTCATTGCCCACCATGCCGCCGCCCTTGCGGAACCATTCCAGGTCGTGTTTCTTCGGCAGATTGTGCACCAGCAGCCTGGCCAGCAGCACGATCAGCAGGATGCCGAACAGTGGCCCCAGGTAGTTATGCAGCAGCTTGGAGCCGGACACCATGGCACCCCAGACGCCGGCGCCAAACAGCGGATAGAACACATGCTTGCCGTAGAGCAGGGTGACCCCGGTGAGGGCCAGCAGGATAAACAGGGTGGCGACGCTCCAGTGCAGCGAGCGCTCCAGCGCCTGCCAGCGCAGCAGCTTGTTACCCGTGCGGGGGGCCTCCAGCCGCTTGCGGCCGACGACCAGGTAGAAGATGACGATCATCGCCAGCATGCCGCCCATGACGATCAGGCCATAGGGGGAGACCCAGCGATTACGCCACTGGCGCCAGGTCTCGCCGCTGGCATTGACCAGGTTATAGCGGGAGTCGAAGCGGCTGTCGCGGTAGTTGGCATCCACCTCGCCGCTGCGGACCTGGCGCCAGGTATCGGCATCCAGGGCGGGGACCGCGGTGGCCGCCTCGCCCTGGGGATCCGCCTGGGCGAGGGCGCCCTGGGAGAGCGCCAGGCCCACCGCCAGCCACAGGGCCAGCAGCAGGAATCGCCATAGCGACCGCCAATGAATGGGATGGCTCATGGGATCACCTCCTCAGCCCTGGCGGGCGGCGTCGTAAGCGAGAGAGTCCGCCGCCGAGACATCCGGCTGACCCGCCCCGGTGCGTCGCTGTTCGCGACGCGGGTTGCCGGACCAGCCGCCATCGGGATGGCCGCGGCGCACGACGCGCTGGCGGAAGACATCGGCGATTTCCTGGGCGTCACCGGCCAGCAGGGCCTTGGTGGAACACATTTCGGCACACAGCGGCAGCTTGCCCTCGGCGATGCGGTTGGCGCCGTACTTCTGGTATTCCTCCTCCTTGGTCTCGGCGGGGCCGCCGGCGCAGAAGGTGCACTTGTCCATCTTGCCGCGCTCGCCGAAGGCGTTTTTCTGGGGGAACTGCGGCGCGCCGAAGGGACAGGCGTAGAGGCAGTAGCCACAGCCGATGCAGAGGTCCTTGTCGTGGAGCACGATGCCGTCATCGGTCTTGTGGAAGCAGTCGGTGGGACAGACCGCCATGCAGGGGGCATCGTCGCAGTGCATGCAGGCGACCGAGATCGACACCTCCTCGGGTTCGCCGTCGTTGAGGGTCACGACACGCCGGCGCTGGATGCCCCAGTCGGTCTCGTTGGCGTTCTTGCAGGCGGTGACGCAGCCGTTGCACTCGATGCAGCGCTCCGCGTCACACATGAACTTCATTGTGGCCATGGTAGTCTCCTCAAGCACGCTCGATGCGGCACAGGGTGCACTTGGTTTCTTGCATCTGGGTCACGCTGTCGTATCCGTAGGTGGTGGCGGTATTGGCCGCTTCGCCCAGCACATAGGGGGCCGAACCCTCGGGGTAGCGGTCGTGGAGGTCCTCCCCCTGGAACTTGCCGCCGAAGTGGAAGGGCATGAATACCACCCCGCGGTCGACACGCTTGGTGACCAGGGCCTTGACCTTGACGCGTCCGCCTTCGGCGCCTTCCACCCAGACATCGTCGCCCTCGGCGATGCCCAGGTCGTTGGCCAGCGCCGGGTTGATCTCGACGAACATCTCCTGCTGCAGTTCGGCCAGCCAGGACATGGAACGCGTCTCTTCACCGCCACCCTCGTATTCCACCAGGCGTCCGGAGGTCAGGATGATGGGGTAGTCCTGGGTGACGTCCTTCTCCTGAATGCTGCGGTAGAGCGTCGGCAGGCGGTAATGCGAGGCGACGTCTTCCCAGGTCGGATAGTCCTTCACCAGGTCGCGGCGACTGGTATACAGCGGCTCACGATGCTTGGGAATGGGATCCGGGAAGGTCCAGACGTTGCAGCGCGCCTTGGCGTTGCCGAAGGGGGAGCACTCATGGGCAATGGCCACCCGCTGAATCCCGCCGGACAGGTCGGTCTTCCAGTTCTTGCCTTCCGCCGCGACCTTCTCCTCGGGGGTCAGGTCATCCCACCAGCCGAGATCCTTGAGCATCGTGGCGGTGAACTCCGGATAGCCATCCTCCAGCTCCGAGCCGGCACCGTAGGAGCCATCGGCGAGGATGTTTTCACCGTCGCGCTCGATGCCGAAGCGCGCCCGGAAGGTGAGACCACCCTCGGAGACCTTCTTGCTGGTGTCGTAGAGGATCGGCGTGCCGGGGTGGCCCATCTCGGCGTTGCCCCAGCATGGCCATGGCAGGCCGTAATAGTCGCCGTCGGCGGGGCCGCCTTCGGCCTTGAGGTCACGGAAGCTGAAGGTGTGCCAGTTCTGCTGGTGCTGCTTGAGGCGCTCGGGGCTCTGGCCGGTGTAGCCCACCGTCCACATGCCGGCGTTGAACTCCCGGGTGATGTCCTCGACCAGTGGCTCGGTGCCATTCACCTGGATGTTCTTGAAGAGTTCCTCGGCGAAGCCCAGCTTGCGCGACAGCAGATACATGATCTCGTGGTCGGGCTTGGATTCGAACAGCGGCTCGATGACCCGGTCGCGCCACTGGAGCGAGCGGTTGGTGGCGGTGACGCTGCCGGTGGTCTCGAACTGGGAGCAGGCCGGCAGCAGGTAGACGCCGTCCTGGCGGCCGTGCATGACCCCGGCCACGGTGGGATAGGGGTCGACGATGACCATCATTTCCAGCTGCTGCATGGCCTTCTGCATCTCGGGGCCACGGGTCTGGGAGTTGACCGCATGGCCCCAGTAGAACATCGCCTTGAGCTGGGTACGCTGGGTGATGTTCTCGTCATCCTCCAGCACGCCGTCGACCCAGCGCGACACCGTGATGCCGTTGGTGTGCATGGGCCGGCCATCGGCGTATTCGGTCTGGTCGAAGCGGCCCTTGAGCCACTCGTAGTCGAGGCCCCAGACCTGGGCCCAGTGCTTCCAGGCCCCCTCGCTGAGCCCGTAGTAGCCCGGCAGCGAATGGGACATCAGGCCCAGGTCCGTGGCGCCCTGGACGTTGTCGTGGCCGCGGAAGATATTGGCGCCGCCGCCGGACTTGCCGATATTGCCCAGGGCCAGTTCGAGGATGCAGTAGGCGCGAGTGTTGTTGTTGCCGGTGGTGTGCTGGGTGCCGCCCATGCACCAGACGATGCAGCCCGGGCGATTCTCGGCCAGGCGCCGCGCGGTGTCATACATCTGCGCTTCGGGCACGCCGGTGATGCGCTCCACCTCGTCGGGGGTGAAGTTGGCGACTTCCTCGCGCACCTCATCGAGGGCATAGACACGCTGGTCGATATATTCGCGATCCTCCCAGCCGTTGGCGAAGATATGCCACAGGAGCCCCCAGATGAAGGCCACGTCGGAGCCGGGGCGGATGCGGACATAGCTGTCTGCCTTGGCCGCGGTGCGCGTGAAGCGCGGGTCCACGACGATGATCTCGGCGTGACTGCGCTCCTTGGCCAGCAGGATATGCTGCATGGCGATCGGGTGCGCCTCGCTGGGGTTGGAGCCGATAAACATGATCGACTTGCTGTTCTGGAGATCATTGAGCGAGTTGGTCATCGCCCCGTAGCCCCAGGTGTTGGCGACCCCGGCCACCGTGGTGGAGTGGCAGATGCGTGCCTGGTGGTCGGTGTTGTTGGTGCCCGCCAGGGCGGCAAACTTGCGCAGCAGATAGGCCTGTTCATTGTTGAACTTGGCCGAGCCCAGCCAGTAGACGCTGTCGGGGCCGTGCTCGTCGGTCAGCTGGGCGACCTTGTCACCGATCTCCTCGATGGCCTCTTCCCAGCTCAGGCGTTGCCACTCCCCGCCCACCAGCTTCATGGGGTACTTGAGGCGCCGGCTGGAGTGGCCGTGCTGGCGAAGAGACGCGCCCTTCGCACAATGGGCACCCCGGTTGATCGGGTGGTCGAAGGCCGGCTCCTGCCGGGTCCAGACGCCTTCCTGCACTTCGGCGTAGACGCCGCAGCCCACCGAGCAGTGGGAGCAGATGGTGCGCCGGGTTTCCACCGGCGCATCGGAGACCGCGGTCTTCTCGGCGGCCTCGGCGCGACGCATCATCGGGCTGCCCATCACGCCGGCGGCGGCCAGGCCGCCGGTGGTCGCACCGCTCCGCTTGAGGAACTGGCGACGGGATATGCCCAGGCCCTGGGGCCGTTGGGATGGTGTCTTACGAGTCAGGCGCATGACATCTCTCCTCGCTGACGGCCGTCAATCACGCAGGGTGGCGTAGTAGGCCCGGATATGGGGGGTTTCATGATACTGGGTGTCGGGCTTTTCGGGGCTGGCCGGTTGGGCCGCGCCAGCATCGGCCTGGGCCAGGGCGATATGGCCCACGGCGGCCGCCGACCCCGCCGCGGCGGTGCCCGCCCCCAGGACCTTCAGGAAGCGCCGGCGCTCCGGGTTGCTTGTCTTGCGCATGATTTCTTCTCCTCTCACGATTCAATAACCCTGACCGGTGAACGCTCGGCCTCTGCGGCCAGCAGGTCATGCTCCTCGGCGATGAATGCCTTGCCCAGCTCTCCTGTACGAGCATAGAAGTCCGTCTCGACCCCGGCCAGGTCACCCAGGCAGCGCTCGGCCCAGGGGGCGAGGTGTGCCATGAAGAAGGGACCGGCCTGCGCCGAGCGGTCTTCGATCAGCATCGCCATGACCTCGAGCAGTGCCGCCAGATGGTCTTCGGGGTCGTGGCTGCCCTCGCGGCGTGTGAATCCCAGGCGGCGCAGGTCTTGACGCAGCGCCACCAGGGGCTGGTCCATCAGCTCGCCATGGCGATACCAGGAGGCGTAGGGGGTGATCTCGCCCTGAATGACCCCCACGAAATGCCGGAAGTAGGCCCGTTCGAGCTCGTGGGGGCTGGCGTCGCCGGCGGCCCGGGATACGCCGTTCAGGGCCGCGATGACCGGGTCCTGATCGGCCTGGCCATCGAGCCGATGGTCGGCGAGCCAGGCCAGCAGGTCCTCGTCGGCGGGTTCGCGCAGCAGTCGCGCCAGCAGGCGGTAGAGGTCGACGCGCGGTTCCTCCTGCTCCTCGATGGCCGATGCCGCCCCATCCGTTTCGTGATTCATGGTGTCAGACCTTCAATTGGGATTCGGGGTCGCGAGCCATGTCCCGCCAGACATCCCTGACCCGGCAGTCCTCGCACATCTCGAGGCGCGCGGCGGCCTCGCCGGAAAAGTAAGGATGCTCGGCCAGTTTCGCCTTGATGGTGGCGATGGTGGCCGCCGAGGCGAAGGGCTTGTCGCAGCGAATGCAGCAAAAGGGGGCCTCCTCGTGGCGAACCTGACGCTGGGTACGGCCGGGGTCGGCCAGGAAGCCGGGCACCAGGCGAATGGCGTCTTCCGGGCAGGCCTCGACGCACAGGCCGCACTGGACGCAGTCGGCCTCGCGGTAGCTGAGCATCGGGGTGTCATCGCCGGTGGCCAGGGCCGGGGTGGGGCAGTTACTGACACAGGCGAAACACAGCGTGCAGGCCTCGGGGTCCACCTCCAGGCCGCCATAGGGAGCGCCGTGGGGCAGGGCGTGGCGTTGGCCGCTGGCGGTGCCCTGGTCCGTCAGGTGCGCCAGCACCGCCTCGAAGCGTCCCCGCTTGCCCTCGCCGGCAAGCACCAGTGGCTCGCCGGCGAGGGGCAGGCGCTCGGGCAGGACATCGCGAGCGGCGGCGTCGCCGCGTTGAATGCGGCGAAGGCGTTCGGGGTCATGGCCCAATGCCGTCAGGATGACTCGCGCCTGGTCGAGCTGGTCGTCGATAAAGGCGGCGAGGGTGGGCGGCAGTTCGGGATGCACCTGGATGCGCACCTCGGCGGCCCCCGCGGCCAGGGCGGTGAGCCACTGGTCGTGGCCGGCGTTGCCCAGTTCTTCCAGGGGCACGTCGAGCAGGTGCCCGGCCGGGGCCTCGGCCTCGTCTTCCAGGTCGGCGGCCTCGACGAAGCGCATCACCGGCGTGGTGCCGCCGGCCTGACGATAGGCGTCGAGGCGGGCGCGGATGGCCTCCTGCTGACGCGCCGGCTCGGGCAGGCGAAACTGGATGGCGCCGGTCGGGCAGGCGCTGGAACAGCTCCCCACGCCCTGACAGAGATAGGGGTCGATCTCGATGCGTGACTCGATGCGTCCCTTGTGGCTGGAGACGGCATCGGCGGGGCAGACCTCGAGGCAGCGGGTACAGCCGACGTTGCCGGAGGCGGAGTGGGCACAGAGGTCCGTGTTGATCTGGAAGTAGCGGGGCTTGTCGAATTCGCCGACCAGTTCGGCAAACTCGCTCAGCTCGGCGTCCCGGCGGGGCGCATCCGGTGATAGATGGCGATAGCCCGGGGGCGGCAGCTCGAGCGCCAGTACCGGGCGGCGCCCCAGGTCGAGAATCAGGTCGGCATGCCGGCGACCCAGCAGCGCCAGCGTCAGGTCGAGGGAGGCGTCGCCGCCGTCGAGGCGGACACCGAACTGCCCCAGATAGCCCTGGATGCGCAGTTGCCGGCGCTGTGTGGGTGAGAGTGTCCGGCAGGGGAGCCGCTGGGTGCTCTCGAGCAGCGCCTCGAGCCGGGCGTCGTCCAGGCCGGCGTCGCCGGTAGTTGGCTCGGTGATCAGCAGCGCGATGGCGCTGAGTCCGCGTTCCTGGAGATACGCCGCCGCCTGACGGATGCTCGTCTCCTCGCCGAGGAGCAGGGCATAGCCGGCACTCTCGTAGGTCACGCTGGCGGGGGCCAGGTTGACCGGCCAGGAAACGCGCTGTCTCGCCGCCTCGCGGGCGCTGCGGTTCGCCGCATCGTCCACGGTGACGGCGTTGATGGATGATGTCATGCAGCCTCACGGTCACGGTGTCATGATGATTGTTGTTGTTTTTTTCAGAGTCTTGATTTTTTAAGGTCAGGGTTTCCAGGACCCTGCCTAATCTAGCTTAACCCAGTTTAGCCTATCGTGTTGTCGTCGCCGATCGGCGCTTCGTCTAACGCCTTGTCTGCGGCGGTCTTCTTGTCCGTGGTGGTCTTGGCTGTGGCGAACTCCGGTGGGGTGGCCTCTTCACTGTCGCTTTCTTCGGTTTCTCTGCTTCCTCCACCTTTTCCGCTCTCTCCTCTTTCTTCAGTTTCTTCGGCCTTATTGTCACGCTGATGCGGGGCTTCGTCGGACCCCGCGGCGTCGGCGAGCGCCTCGTCGCCCGGAGCGGGTGGCTCCGGTGTGGTCGCCGCTTCGTCGGGGCGTGTCCAGCGGCGCAGGCGCTCGGCGATATCCCGGGACAGCGGCTTGAGTATTTCGCGGTAGTTCTCGTCGTAGTCGTCGAGGCCGTCGCGGATGCCGTAGTCGCCGGTCGACCAGAGGCGGCGCAGGGCGCGTCGACGCAGCTGTTGGCTGACGCCTTGCTTGAGATAGGCGGAGAAATCGGCCTCGGCCGGCAGCGCATCGGGGTCGGGTAGGGTGTGATCGAGGCTGCCGGGGGCGGCCGGCTCTTCATGGTGGGCCTCCACCGGCTCTTCATGAATGAGCGCTTTATCGAGGGGCTTTTTATCGAAAGATTCTTTATCGAAAGGCCCTTTATCGAGAGTCTCCTTGTCGAAGGCCTCCACCGGCTCTCTTTCCGGTGCCGATTCGACGTCCTCGCCCAGCTTGCGACGGGACCAGCGATCAAGGCGACTCATGGATTCATCTCCCGGGCGCGTCCGGCCCCCTTGCGTTTCTTCTTGCGGCCTTCCTCCGGGGCCTCGCCGTGGCGAGACAGATAGGCCTCGAGCCAGGCCTGGACCGCCAGGGGCATGGCCGCCTCCAGTACCTGCTGCTCACCATCCATCCAGCTGGCGGCGACATCCTGACTGGCGGTGATCGCCGAGGGGTGGGGGGACTCGCCGGCGTCGCCACAGCGCACGAAGAGCCTCGGCGTCGCGGATGTCAGGTTGAAGCGGTAGGCGGCGCGCTCGGTCATGGTCAGCTGCAGGGTCAGCGTCCAGGGACCGGCGTCTCCCGGGGTCAGCTCGCGGATGAAGTAGCGCCGCGAGATAAACCCCTTGATACGAGTCGTCTGTTCGCCAAGCGCAAGGCTCAGGGTGCGATGATTGGAGAAGGCTGTCATGGGAAACTCTCGAATATGAGGCTGACTGGAGACAGTAGGACAGTAAAGACTTTCCGTGTCGAGAATGCCATCATGCTCGATCCATACCATTCTGCCGGGAGCCCGTCACGGATGCCACCGATAAGCCTTAGCCGCGCTCGTCTGCCAGCCACCCTGGAGGTCGAGATCCTCGACGAGTATGGCGATCATCACCAACAGGCCATCGCCGCCGAGCGCCCGCTGACCCTCTACCTCAACCGGCGCGAGATCGTCACCCTGATGACCCTGGGGGCGGATCCCGAGGCGCTGGTGGTGGGGTATCTGCGCAATCAGGGCCTGATCGAGCGCCGCGAGGATCTGGAGGCGGTACACGTCGACTGGGAGGTGGAGTCCGCCGCGGTGGTGACGCGCCACCTGCCCGAGGATCTCGACGAACGCCTGGGTCACCGCACCATCACCACCGGGTGCGGCCAGGGGACGGTATTCGGCCGTCTCCTGGATAGTGTGCCCCTGCAGCCTCTCCCGGACACGCCGGTTCGTCAGTCGGTGCTCTATGAGCTGCTCGAGAATCTGGGGGCCTACAACGAGACCTATCGCAGTGCCGGGGCGGTGCATGGCTGCGCGTTGTGCCGACAGGCCGAGGTGCTCGACTTCGTCGAGGATGTGGGGCGCCACAATGCGGTGGATACGCTGGCCGGGCATCAGTGGCTCGAGGGCGATGAGACACACGGCGACGGCGCGGATATTTTCTATACCACCGGCCGACTGACGTCGGAGATGGTGATCAAGGTGGCCCAGATGGGCATCGGGGTGCTGGTGTCGCGCTCCGGGGTGACCCAGAAGGGGGTGGAGCTCGCCGAGCGCTTCGGCGTCATGCTGGTGGCCCGGGCCAAGGGGCGGCATTTCCAGGCGATCCATGCCGAAGGGCGCCTCGAGCTCGACGCCATTCCCGCAAGGCGCCCCGGTGACAGGCGGCGCTCGAAGGCCTGATTATACGGTGGCTTCGCCCCGGGTACAGACCGATAGCACCATGGCATCGTCGGCGCTGGTCGACACCAGCGCATGCCCCATGGCGCTGTCGAAATAGATGCTGTCGCCGCTCTCCAGGCGTAGCGGTTCATAGAACTCGGTGTACAGCAGGATCTCCCCCGCCAGTATCATCAAGAATTCCTCGCCGTCGTGGCGCACCCACTCGTTGAAGTCTTCGAAGCGGCGGGCCCGCACGATGGTCTTGAAAGGGATCATGCGCTTCTGGGCCAGCTCGCAGCTGAGCAGCTCATGCTCATAGGTCGGGGTTGGGTGCTGTTCCCCCTGGTCGCGTCGGGTCAGGTCCCGGCGACCCGTCGCCCGCACCTGCTGGCGAGGCGGCGAAAGGAGCTGAGGAAGATCGATACCCAGGCCGGCGATGAGTTTCTGAACGGCGGTAAACGTGGGCGAGAGCTGATCATTCTCGATTTTCGACAGGGTGGAGCGAGCCAGCCCGGTGCGGAGGCTGACGTCTTCCAGGGTCCACTGGTTGGAAAGCCGTATCTCGCGCAGCCTGTCACCCAACCTCAGGGGCTCGACAAAGGGCTTGCGTCCGGAGGCGATGCGCAGGGCGGCATCCTGGTCGGTGGTATCGGGCATGGTCGCATGTTCACTATAGGAAACAGATTTTCCCAAGCTTACCACAGCGTCACCGGGTGTCGGCTATCCAGGCCCTTTGGTGACAGCCCTTCGCTGACGGGCCTTCGGTGATGGCCCGGCATTCAGACACCGTCGCCGAAGGGCAGCCCCAGCAGGGCCTTGAGGTGGGCATCGGTGCAGCGCCCCAGGGATTCCAGGTGATAGCCGCCCTCGAGCACCGACACCAGACGGCCGTCGGCATAGAGCTCGGCGATCTCCAGTGCCATGTGCGTGATCCAGTGGAAGTCTTCATCCTCGAGGCACAGCTCGGCCATTTCGTCTTCACGGTGGGCGTCGAAGCCGGACGAGAGCAGTACCAGTTCGGGCTTGAAACGATGCAGGGCGGGCAGCCAATCATCCTCGATGGCCTGGCGGAAGACCGCGCTGTCGGTGCCGGCCGAGAGCGGGGTGTTGACCACGTTCTGCCATTCGCTACGCAGATAGCGCCAGGGGTAGAAGGGAAACTGGAAGCTGGTGCATATCAGTACCTCGGGATCATCCTTGAAGATGTCGATGGTGCCATTGCATTGATGGACATCGAAGTCGAGGATGGCGACGCGCCGCACACCGTACTTCTCGCGGGCGTAGGCGGCTCCTACCGCGACATTGTTATAGAAGCAGAACCCCATGGCATCGGTGGCTTCGGCGTGGTGGCCGGGGGGACGCACCGCGCAGAAGACGTTATCGGACTGTCCCCGAAATACCTGATCGACGCCACGGATTACCGCACCGGCGGCGACGCGTGCCGCGTTGATACTCTCGGGGTTCATCATGGTGTCACTGTCCAGGGTGACGATGCCCTCTTCCGGCACACACTTGTCCAGGGCGCGCAGATGACGCACGGGATGAACCAGCGAGACCTCTTCCTCGGAGGCAGGGCGCGCCTCGGTCTGCATGGTCTGCTGGAGGGTGCCGGACAGGGACAGGCGGGCCCGAATCGCGTCGAGTCGCAGGGGGCTTTCCGGATGCTCCGGGCCCATGTGATGAAGGTGACAGTCGGGGTGGGTGATATAACCGGTTATCATGAGGCTCTCCGTGCTGACTAGGATCACTTTACTTGGATTAAGCCCTTGCCAGACAGTGTCAATAGGTCGTACACAGTAGGCAGCCATTTATGCCTCGACAGTCGGGAGATCGTCCTTGAGTACCCGTTTCCTCCGCCATTTCTTCGAACCCGGCACCATTGCCGTCATCGGTGCCTCGGAAAAGCCGGACTCCCTGGGAGGGATTGTGATCCGCAATCTGCTCGAAGGGGAATATCCCGGCACCATCTGGGCAGTCAACCCCAAGGGCTACAGCAGCGTGCACGGCCAACCCGCCGTTTCCCGGGTTTCCCAGCTGCCCGAAGTGCCCGACCTGGCGGTGATCTGCTCCCCGGTCGAGACGGTGCCCGGTAGAATCTCCAGGCTGGGCAGTTTCGGCTGCCGGGCTGCCCTGGTGCTTTCCGGTGGCTCACACCTCGATGAGAAGCGTGACGGCAAGGCCTCGATCCGCAGCCGCATGCTGGACGCCGCCCGGGCCTCGGGCATTCGCGTTCTGGGGCCCGAATGCATGGGGCTGATCGTTCCCGGCCGACGACTCAACGTCTCCTATGCCAACCGTGCCATCAAGCGGGGCAAGGTGGCCTATCTCGGGCAATCAGGCATGCTGGGCACGGCGATGATCGACTGGGCGGCGGGTCGCGGCGTGGGCTTTTCGCATCTGATTACCCTGGGCGACAGCGTCGACGTGCTGCTTCCCGACCTTCTCGATTACATCAATCAGTATTCGCCGAGCCAGGCGATCCTGCTGCACCTCGAGAAGGTGATGGATGCTCAGCACTTCATGACCGCGCTGCGTGACGCTTCGCGTAACCGCCTGGTGTTGGCCATCAAGAGCGGGCGCACGCGTCAGTCCGACCTCACCGGACTGCCACCGACCCCGGGGGTCGCCAATCGTGATCAGATCTTCGATGCCGCCTTTTCCCGCGCCGGCGTGGTGCGCGTTCATGATTCCGACGAGCTGTTCGATGCATTGATGACGCTCTCACGGATGAAGCCTCTGCGTGGCGATCGACTGGCCGTTGTCTCCAACGGCCTGGGGCCGGCGATGCTGGCCATCGACAAGCTGATCAATGCCGGCGGCAGGCTGACAGATTTCACCGAAGAGACCCGCCATGCCCTGCGCAGTGGCGGCCTGGATATCAGCAAGCCCGGCGAGAATCCCGTTGACCTGGGCGGTAACGCCACCCCGGAGATGATGATAAATGCCCTGGAGATGGTGACAGCGGATCCCAACGTCGATGCGGTACTGGTGGTACATGCGCCTACGCGTCTGGCGCCTTCCAAGGTGACCGCCGAGGCCCTGGTGGCCAATCGCAAGCGTTTCCGGCGCAACCTGTTGACCAGCTTCATGGGGCTTGAGGAGGCCCTCTCCGCGCGCCACGAGTGCAATCTGGCCGGCATCCCGACCTATGTCTCGCCCGAACAGGCGGTGAAGGCCTTCATGCATATGGTGAGGTATCAGCGGGTACAGGCCCTGCTGCAGGAGACGCCCCCCAGTCTGCCATTCTCCACGACACGCGAGATTCGGGCGCATTGTCGGGAGCTTATCGAGTCGGTCAAGGCCGAGGGGCGTGAGACCCTGACTCACTCGGAGGCGGCGCAAGTGCTGGAGGCCTATGGTATTCCCGTGGCCAAGAGCCGCTATGTATCGACGGCGGAGGAGGGCGCTGCTGCGGCGCAGGCATTCCAGGGCAGCATGGCGCTGAAGGTCATTCATGAGGGAAACTGCCGGCCGTTTCGCTATCGCAAGCATCCCCACCGGCTCTCGGCCGGCCTGCTCCAGGATTTGAAAACGCCGGAACAGGTCGCCGAAGGCGTCGAGCTGCTCGGAGACAAGGTCGCCGAGAACTACCCGACCTTTCGGGTGCGGGAGTATTGCCTGCAGCCGATGCAGCGCGGCAAGCACTCCATGCAGGTCTGTGCCGGCATCACCCGGGACCCGGTATTCGGACCCGTGATCGTGTTCGGGATCGGCGGTTACAAGGTCAATATCCTGGCCGACCGCCAGGTTACCCTGCCGCCGCTCAACATGCGCCTGGCCGAGAACACGGTGGAACATACCCATGTGGCCCGCTTGATTCACGAGCACTCGAGTGATCCGCAACGCGATATCGACCGGCTGTGTCAGTTGCTGGTCAAGCTCTCCCAGATGGCCAGTGACCTTCTCGAACTAAACGGCCTGGAGATCAACCCGCTGGTTCTCAACCGCGACGGTATGGTGGCGGTAGACTTCGCCATGGATCTGGGGCGGCCGGCCCGCTTCGCGATCATGCCCTACCCGGAGGAGCTGAGAGAATGGACCACCCTCAAGAATGGCTGGGACGTCGAGGTGCGGCCGATTCGCGCCGAGGATGCCCCGCTGATCACCCGCTTCCACAGTCGGCTTTCCGAAGAAAGCATTCGTTTCCGCTACTTCCATAACAAGGCGGACCTGACCCAGCGCGACCTGTCGCGACTCTCGCATATCAACTATGACCGACAGATGGCCTTTATCGCCGAACACCTGCTGGAAGATGGCCGCAAGGAGATGCTGGGGGTGGTCCGGGTATGGAACGACCCGGATAATATCCGCACCGAGTTCTCGGTCATCATTCGCGATGACCTGCAAGGCCTGGGCATCGGCAGCTTGCTGATGAACAAGATGATCAACTACTGCAAGAGCGTCGGTACCCTGGAGATGATCGGCAAGATCATGGTCGACAACCATCCGATGCGCGCGCTGATGAAGCACCTGGGCTTCAAGCAGCGCTACAACATGGAGGAGCAGGTCGTCGATGCCGTGCTAGCCCTCAACGAGCCCGAGAGCGACTGGCAACGCCACCGCCTGGAAAGTCTCCCGGACTAGGAGGAGGCCATGATGGGGTCAGACCCCCGAGGGTAGTGGGGTCAGACCCCCGAGGGTAGTGGGGTCAGACCCCCGAGGGTAGTGGGGTCAGACCCCGGGGGTTGGGGGTCTGACCCTGAGGCCTCCCCACGAATAGAATAAGAAAATCAGTACATTAGGATTGAAAAAAGTCTGCATGGGCAGGCATGTTGTTAATCGCCAAACAAACAATATGCCGAGGAGCCCATGCAGACGCCCCAATTCTTGCACAGGATTCTGACGACTTCAGCCACCCTGTTGCACTCAGCCCGCTTCAATGCCCTCGCAACATGTGTCGAGGCCTTATTATCGGGGCAACGCCTGTCCCTGACCGCGGTCGGACGACGGCTCCCGCGTCGGATTCAGCCCAAGCA
>NZ_JHVH01000019.1 GCF_000620045.1 Halomonas halodenitrificans DSM 735
GTGCTTGAGTAGCACCAAACTTGGCTCAAGGTTCAAACGTCTCAAATAGATCTTGCGATCTATGACGAGTCGCTTGCCTTGATGGTTCAATGATATGGATCACCGAGCCATCGACAAGCGCCCACATGAATTACCTGATCGATTGTTAAAGAGCGGCTCACACCTCGTTAGAGGCAGAGCGTCTCGCTTGCTGCCGAGCCTGTGACTTCGTGGAAGTCGGCGGCCTCACCAGCGCCCTGCGAGGAAGGCGTATTCTACATGACCGGCTGTCGTTGTCAACCCTGTTTAGCGTTCCGTGGAAGCTGCCGGGTGACCGACACTCATCGACACCGAAGCATCGAGAGGTTCGCCTGACGCCTCAATGAGACCTCGTCACGAGTGGCGCACATTCTACCGAATCTGCCGCGACTGTCAACCGGTGATTTTCGAAAACTTCCGAAAAACCCATTGCAGAACAGTCACTTCTGCCACATTCACCGCCTGCAACGTTTGCCCGTTGCCGGCAGCGGATGCGTACTTTACGGCTTTCCCCTCGGGCCTGCAAGCCCTCGGCGTAAAAAAGTTTCAAACACCTTTTCCGGGCCGCCCTCAGATCACCAGGAGGTCCATGAAACGCTGAACCGGTGTTGCCTCAAATCCCTGCCGATCCCGACAGAGCGCGAGAATCCTTTCGCTTCGTGGCCGGGGGAAACGGGTCTCGAGATTGCGCCGAAACTTTTCCTCCAATACCGGAATACCGTCACTACGACGCCGACGGTGCCCGATGGGATACTCCACGTCGATCCGGTCGGTCGAGGTACCATCGGTAAAGAAGACCTGGATGGCATTGGCAATCGAGCGCTTCTCGGGATCCAGATAGTCACGGGTATAGCGTGGCTCCTCTACCACTTCCATCTTGCCACGCAATGTATCGATCTCGGGGTGTGCGGCATGAAAGTCATCTTCATAATGCTCCGCAGTCAACTCCCCCAGGATCAAGGGTACGGCCACCATGTACTGCAGGCAGTGATCGCGATCTGCCGGGTTGGCCAGGGCTCCCTCCTTGGAGATGATACGAATCGCCGACTCGTGGGTGGTGATCACGATCCGGTCGATCTCGTCGATGCGCCCTTTCACCTCCTGATGCAGAGTCACCGCCGCTTCACAGGCGGTTTGCGCATGAAACTCGGCCGGAAAGGAGAGCTTGAAGAGGATGTTCTCCATCACATAGCTGCCGAAGTCACGCTGGAAGCGGAAACGGCGCTCCCCTTCCGGCTTGGTCGCCAGGTCGCGGTTGGTATGGCTGAACAGCACATCATAGAAGCCCCACTGTGGGGCCGTAAGCGCCCCCGGGACCCCCATTTCCCCGCGCAGGGCCATATCGGCCAGTCGCACCGCACGCGAAGTGGCATCCCCTGCCGCCCAGCTCTTGCGTGAACCGGCATTGGGGGCATGGCGGTAGGTACGCAGGCTCTGGCCATCGACCCAGGCGTGGGAAAGCGCCGCGAGCAGTTGCTCGCGGTCGGCCCCGAGCAGCCTCGCCACTACCGCCGTGGAGGCCACCTTGACCAGCACTACATGGTCGAGACCCACGCGGTTGAAGGAGTTTTCCAGCGCCAGCACGCCCTGGATCTCGTGGGCCATGACCATGGCCTCCAGGACATCGCGCATCACCAGCGGCGCCTCACCCTCGGCCACTCGCTTCTGGGAGAGATGATCGGCCACGGCGAGGATGGCACCCAGGTTATCCGACGGATGGCCCCACTCGGCCGCCAGCCAGGTATCGTTGTAATCGAGCCAGCGCACGATGGCGCCGATATCCCAGGCCGCCTTCACGGGGTCGAGTCGAAAGGAGGTGCCCGGCACACGAGCGCCATGAGGCACGATGGTGCCCTCCACCAGCGGGCCGAGGTGCTTGGTGCATTCCGGGAAACGCAGCGCCAGCAGCCCACAACCCAGGGTATCCATCAGGCAGAGCCGGGCCGTATCCCAGGCCTCCTCGCTTGCGATGCGATAGTTCAGCACATAGTCGGCGATCTTCTGCAGCTCGACATCATAATCCGGACGTACGTTGGCTTCCACGGTACTCATGGCTACCTCCCTCCTGATATCGTTTGACCTTCTACCCTACCACTATAGAAAACGCCCCGAATCCTGCGATCCGAGGCGTTCTGTATTCAGCGACATCGACAAGTGATGCTCGCCATCCCGTCAGACGATTCGCCCCTTGATCGAAGCCAGGCTAGACGCTGTCGCCGGGCACGCGTACCCAGCCTTCCATCAGCACTCGAGCGCTGCGGCTCATCACCGCTTCGTCGATCACCCAGCGGTCACCCACCAGGCTGGCCTCGGCCCCTACTCGCAGAGTACCCGAGGGATGCCCGAAGATGACGGCGTTACGCTTGCCCCCCCCTGCGGCCAGGTTGACCAGGGTGCCTTCAATGGCGGCGGCCGAGGCAATGGCCACCGCCGCGGTGCCCATCATGGCATGATGCAGCTTGCCCATGGAGAGGGCTCGCACCACCAGATCGATATTGTCGGCCATGACCCGCTTGCCGCTGGAGGCAATGTAGTCGCTCGGCGGTGCCACGAAGGCCACCTTGGGCGTGTGCTGACGGGCCGCCGCCTCGCTGACATCGGCAATCAGCCCCATCTTCACCGCGCCATGGGCGCGGATGGCCTCGAACCTCTCCAGCGCCTCGGCATCGCCGTTGATGACGTCCTGCAGCTCGGTACCCGTGTAGCCGTGTTCATCTGCCTTGACGAAAACGGTCGGAATGCCGGCGTTGATCAGGGTTGCCTTGAAGGCACCGACGCCGGGCACCTCCAGGTCATCCACCAGGTTGCCGGTGGGGAAGATGGCGCCCTCACCGTCGGCCGGGTCCTTGAAGGCCACCGGAACCTCCGCGGCCGGAAAGGTCACCCCGTCGAGCTCGAAGTCGCCGGTTTCCTGTACCTCACCGTCGCGGATCGGCACCCGGGAGACGATGGTCTTGCCGATATTGGCCTGCCAGATGCGCACCTCGACCTCGCCGTTATCCGGAATACGCGCCGGATCCACCAGGCCATTGCTTATCGCGAAGGGCCCTACCGCCGCGGAGAGGTTACCGCAGTTGCCGCTCCAGTCGACGAAGGCCTTGTCGATGGCGACCTGACCGAACAGGTAATCCACGTCATGCTCGGGGCTCTCGCTGCGACTCAGGATCACCGTCTTGCTGGTGCTCGAAGTGGCTCCCCCCATGCCGTCGATCTGCTTCTGGTAGGGATCCGGGCTGCCGATCACCCGCATCAGCAGCCGGTCACGCGCCTCACCCGGCACCCGGGCGGCCTCCGGCAGATCGCCGAGCTTGAAGAAGACTCCCTTGCTGGTACCGCCACGCATATAGGTGGCGGGGACCTTGATCTGAGGTAGCTGGCTCATGCGCTCGCCACCTCTTCGGATTCCAGGAAGTCCTTGGCGAAGCGCTGCAGCACACCGCCGGCGGAGTAGACGGTGACCTCTTCGGCGGTATCCAGGCGACAGATCACCGGCACCCGCTCAACGTCGCCGGTCTTGCGGTGGATGACCAGTTCGAGGGTTGCCCCCGGCGTCGGCTTGCCTTCGACATCGTAGGTCTCGGTGCCATCAAGCTGCAGGGTGTGGCGAGTCGTGCCTTCCTGGAACTGCAACGGCATCACGCCCATGCCGATCAGATTGGTGCGGTGGATGCGCTCGAAGCCCTCGGCCACGATCGTCTCGACCCCGGCCAGGGCCACGCCCTTGGCCGCCCAGTCACGCGAGGAGCCCTGACCATAGTCGGCGCCGGCGATAACGATCAGCGGCTGTCGGCGATCCATGTAGGTCTCGATGGCTTCCCACATGCGCATCACCTCGCCTTCCGGCTCGACTCGCGCCAGCGATCCCTGCACGACCTCGCCGTTCTCGTCCCGCACCATCTCGTTGAACAGCTTGGGGTTGGCCAGGGTAGCCCGTTGGGCCGTGAGGTGATCGCCACGGTGGGTGGCGTAGGAGTTGAAGTCCTCCTCGGGCAGGCCCATCTTGTGCAGATACTCCCCGGCGGCACTATCCATCATGATCGCATTGGACGGCGACAGGTGGTCGGTCGTGATGTTGTCCGGCAGGATCGCCAGCGGTCGCATGCCCTTGAGTGCACGCTCCGCGGCCATCTTGCCTTCCCAGTATGGCGGGCGGCGAATATAGGTGCTCTGCGGGCGCCAGTCGTAGAGCGGACTCTCGGCCCTCTCGGCAGCGTCCAGGTCGAACATCGGGATATAGACCCGGTTGAACTGTTCCGGCTTGACGTGCTCGGCGACGATGGCATCGATCTCCTCGTCGGAAGGCCAGAGATCCTTGAGTGTTACCGGGTTGCCGTTCTGGTCGGTACCCAGCACGTCCTTCTCGATATCGAAACGCACGGTGCCGGCGATGGCATAGGCCACCACCAGCGGTGGCGAGGCCAGAAAGGCTTGCTTCGCGTAGGGGTGAATGCGGCCATCGAAGTTGCGGTTGCCGGAGAGCACCGCGGTGGAATACAGGTCGCGGTCGATGATCTCCTGCTGAATCTCGGGGTCCAGGGCGCCGGACATGCCGTTACAGGTGGTGCATGCATAGGCGACGATACCGAAGCCAAGCGCCTCCAGTTCAGGCAGCAGGCCCGCCTCCTCGAGATAGAGGCGCGCGACCTTCGAGCCTGGCGCGAAGGAAGACTTGACCCAGGGCTTGCGAATCAGACCCAGCTCGTTGGCCTTCTTGGCCAGGAGCCCGGCCGCCACCACGTTGCGCGGATTGGAGGTATTGGTGCAGCTGGTGATGGCGGCGATGATGACCGCCCCATCCGGCAGCTTGCCCTCCTTCTCTTCCGCCTGGGCCTTGTCGTAGTCGACGGCGATACCACGCTTCTCCAGGTCGCTGGTCGCCAGGCGACGATGGGGGTTGGAAGGACCCGCCAGATTGCGCTCGACGGTGGAGAGATCGAAGGTCAGCACCCGCTCATACTCGACTCCTGCCAGGCTGTCGGCCCACAGGCCGGTCTGCTTGGCATAGGTCTCGACCAGCTTGACCTGCTCCGGCTCGCGGCCGGTGACCGTCAGGTAGTCGAGGGTCTGCTCATCGATATAGAACATCGCCGCGGAGGCACCATACTCCGGTGTCATGTTGGAGATGGTGGCACGGTCGCCGATGGTCAGGCTCCTGGCCCCCTCGCCGAAGAACTCCAGATAGGCACCGACCACGCGCTCCTGGCGCAGAAACTCGGTGATCGCCAGCACGATATCGGTGGCGGTGATACCGGGCTGTCGCTTGCCGGTCAGCTCCACGCCGACGATATCGGGAAGACGCATCATGGAGGGACGCCCCAGCATCACGGTCTCGGCCTCGAGGCCGCCGACACCGATGGCAATCACACCCAGGCAGTCGATATGCGGAGTGTGGCTGTCGGTACCCACGCAGGTGTCGGGAAAGGCCACCTGCCTTCCGTTTTCATCGGGGCGGGCCTGCACTACCGGCGACATCTTTTCCAGATTGATCTGGTGCATGATGCCGTTGCCGGCGGGGATCACGTCGACGTTCTCGAAGGCGGTCTTGGTCCACTCGATGAAGTGGAAGCGGTCCTCGTTGCGACGATCCTCGATGGCGCGGTTCTTGTCGAAGGCGTCCTGCTCGAACCCCGCATGTTCGACGGCCAGGGAGTGGTCGACGATCAGCTGAGTGGGTACCACCGGATTGACCTTGGACGGGTCTCCCCCTTCCTCGGCGATGGCGTCACGCAGACCGGCAAGGTCGACGAGTGCCGTCTGGCCGAGGATGTCGTGGCACACCACACGAGCGGGGTACCAGGGAAAGTCCAGGTCCCGGCGCCGCTCGATCAACTGCTTCAGCGAATCGGTCAGCATCTCCGGTTCGCAGCGGCGCACCAGCTGCTCGGCCAGTACCCGGGATGTATAGGGAAGAGTGTCATAGGCACCGGGCTGGATCTCCTCGACGGCCGCACGCACGTCGAAGTAGTCCAGCTCGGTACCGGGAAGCGGTTTACGATAATCAGTATTCATGGCATCGGAGTCTCTTGCTGACGGCTGGCCGCGAGGCGGAAAAATGCAACAGGGCGGCTCGTAAGGCCGCCCTGCAAGGCCCTGATCGATCAGTCACGCTGTTCGATCGGCACCCATTCGCTCTTCTCGGGGCCCACATAATCGGCGCTGGGACGAATGATGCGATTGTTGGCACGCTGCTCGAAAACGTGCGCGGCCCAGCCGGTCAGCCGCGACATCACGAAGATCGGCGTAAACAGCTTGGTGGGAATGTCCATGAAGTGATAGGCGCTGGCATGGAAGAAGTCGGCGTTGCAGAACAGCTTCTTCTCGCGCCACATGACCGCCTCGACGCGCTCGGAGACCGGGTAGAGGACGCTGTCGCCCACATCCTCGGCGAGCCTCTTCGACCACTCCTTGATGATGGCGTTGCGCGGGTCGGATTCGCGATAGATCGCATGGCCGAAGCCCATGATCTTGTCCTTGCGCTCGAGCATGCCGAGAATCTCGCGCTCGGCCTCTTCCGCAGACTGCCAGTTCTCGATCATCGCCATGGCCGCCTCGTTGGCACCGCCGTGCAGCGGGCCACGCAGGGAACCGATGGCGCCGGTCACGCAGGAGTGCATGTCGGAGAGCGTGGAGGCACACACGCGAGCCGTGAAGGTTGAAGCGTTGAACTCGTGCTCGGCGTAGAGAATCAACGAGACGTTCATGACCCGGGCGTGCAGCTCCGAGGCCGGCTCACCGCGCAGCATATGCAGGAAGTGGCCACCCACGGAGGCGTCGTCGGTTTCGGTCTCGATACGCACACCATCGTGACTGAAGCGGTACCAGTAGCAGATGATCGACGGCAGCACGGCCAGCAGGCGATCGGAAACGTCCTGCTGCTCGTCGAAGCTCTGCTCGGTCTCGAGGTTGCCCAGCATGGAGGCGCCGGTACGCATCACGTCCATCGGATGGGCATCCTTCGGAATCTGCTCGAGCACGGTCTTGAGTGCGGCAGGCAGTGCACGCAGGCCCTTGAGCTTGGTGATATAGGCATCGAGCTCGGCCTGATTGGGCAGCTTGCCCTTGAGCAGCAGGTAGGCCACTTCTTCAAACTTCGCCTTCTCCGCCAGCTCCTTGATGTCGAAGCCGCGGTAGGTCAGACCGGAGCCGGTCTGGCCAACGGTACACAGCGCGGTAGTGCCGGCACTCTGGCCGCGCAGGCCTGCGCCACTAACGGGTTTATCAGCCATGTCATCTCTCCTCTTGATAATATTTTCGACGTAGGGCGCGCCTCAGGCGTCGCCGCCCTTCTCGGCGAGCTGGCTTTCCGTGAACAAGGCATCGAGCTTCTGCTCGAAGCTGTGATAGTTGAGGAAGTCGTAGAGCTCGTCGCGGGTCTGCATGGTGTCGACCACATCGCGCTGATGGCCAGTGTCATGAATGCTCTGGTAGACCTTGAGCGCCGCCGCATTCATGGCGCGGAAGGCGGACAGGGGGTAGAGCACCATGCGACAGCCCACCTCGGCGAGCTCTTGCTGGGAGAACAGCGGAGTGGCGCCGAACTCGGTGATATTGGCCAGAACCGGGGCGTCAACGCGCTCGCAGAAGGCCCGGTAGTCATCCAGGGTATGCACCGCTTCGGCGAAGATGGCGTCGGCACCGGCCTCGATGCAGGCCTGGGAGCGCTCGATGGCGGCATCCAGCCCATCCTTCTGGAAGGCATCGGTGCGGGCAATCAGATAGAAATCCGGATCGAGGCGCGCATCGGCGGCGGCCTTGACGCGATCCACCATCTCCTGCTGTGAAACGATCGCCTTGTTGGGGCGGTGACCGCAGCGCTTCTGGGCCACCTGGTCCTCGAGGTGTACCGCCGCCACACCGGCGCGCTGCATTTCCTTGACGGTACGCGCGATATTGAAGGCACCGCCCCAGCCGGTATCGATATCCACCAGCAGCGGCAGGTCGGTGGCACCACAGATACGGTGCGCGTCCTCGACCACATCGTTCATGGTCGTCATGCCCAGGTCCGGCAAGCCGAAGGAAGCGTTGGCCACGCCGCCACCGGAGAGGTAGATGGCCTGGTGGCCCACGCGCTCGGCCATCATGGCGGTATAGGCGTTGATAGTGCCGACGATGGAGAGCGGGCGATTGGCCTCGAGGGCGGCGCGAAAGCGCGCGCCGGGAGTCTGCTGGGTCATGATGTTTCTCCTGGTGATTCCGGTAAGAGGTCAGGCGCTGGTGTCATCCAGCTCCCTGAGAGAAGCGGCATAGCGATCGACGACATTGGCTCGCGAGGCACTGACGTGGCGGCGCATCAGCAGCTCGGACAACTCGGCGTCGCCGGCCTCGATGGCATCGACGATGCGGTGGTGCTCGACAAAGGCACGCTGGGGACGAGTACCGCTGGCGCTGAACTGAGTGCGGTAGAGGCGCACCAGATAGTAGAGATCATCACAGAGCATGGTCACCAGCATGCGGTTATGACTGCCCTGAACAATGCGGTAGTGAAAGTCCAGGTCTCCCTCGCGCTGAAAGTAAGCCTCGCCCTTCTTGAGGTCGGCCTGGTGCTCATGCATCGAGAGCACCTCGCGTAGCCCGGCGATCTCCTCGGCGGTCATGTGCTCGGCCGCCAGGCGTGCGGCCATGCTTTCCAGGGCCTCGCGCACGTCAAACAGCTCGAGCAGCTCCTTCATGGAGAGCTTCACCACGCGAGCACCGACATGCGGGACTCGCTCGATCAGCCGGTGGGCTTCCAGCCGACGCATCGCCTCACGCAGTGGTCCGCGAGAGATACCATAGGCCCTGGACAGCCCCGGCTCGGTGATCTTGCTGCCCGGCACGAGCTCGCCACGCACGATGGCGTCCTGCAGCTGCTGGAAGACGCGCTCGGCAAGGGTACGCACCTCGGGACTTGAAGATTCGGCTTCGGCTAGCTTCATGATGATTGTCGACAATTAATGAATAAGAGAAGAGTATCCATTGCCCGACTTCGGGTCAATAAGGCGGCTTAACGGAATAATACGCCTTTGGTTGTAGACAACCTAGCGTCCCGCGTTCGGGATGTCGACAATAATAGCCGGCAGCGTTGAGATCGCCGCCACGACTGGGCGAGGACAGTGTCGTTCGTGGCGCCTAGAATGGGCACCCCGACCGTATAGGCTTGCCGATGACCACCCAGCTCCAGATCACGCCCCATCCCTACCGGCCCACTCCGCTACCCGCCTTCGCGCGCCTGCGCCGCCGGGCCGGTGCCGTCCTCCTGGACAGCGGCCGGCCAGAAGCGCCCGGCGGGCGCTATGACATCATGTCCAGCGACCCGCTGGCGGTACTGGAAGTCGATGAGACGGGGCGGGTGGAAGGCATTCCGGAGCTTCGACATCTTGACCCCTTCGCGGCTCAGCAGGCGCTGCTCGAGCGCCTGACCGGCACCACCGGGGTGCCGGAAAGCGAGCTTCCCTTCCTGGGTGGGTTGATCGGTTACTGGAGCTATGACCTCGGCTACCAGCTGGAGTCGGTAGGTCAACGGGCCCGACGCACCGTGGCACTGCCCGACAGTCGGGTCGGCCTCTATGACTGGGCGCTGATTCAGGATCACGAGCGTGGTGAGGCCTGGTTGGTGGCCACCCCGGAGCGGCGCCGCCAGATACTCGAATGGCTGAACGTCGCCCCCGCAGCGGAGGGCGACTGTCGGCTGTCGGGGGCGTTTGCCGCCGAACTCGACCCTGAGGCCTATATGGCCCGTTTCGCGGCCGTGCAGCACTATATTCGGGCCGGTGACTGTTACCAGGTCAACCTGGCCCAGCGTTTCAGCGCCCCCTACCGGGGAGACCTGTGGCACGCCTATCGGCGTCTTCGCCAGGCGACGCCGACGCCCTTCTCCGCCTTCATGGCCTGGCCCTCCGCCAATGGCGAGCAGGCGGTCCTCTCGCTATCGCCGGAACGTTTCCTGGAGTGCCGCCACGGCCATGTGGAAACCCGCCCCATCAAGGGCACGCGTCCGCGGGGCGATACCCCCGCCGCCGATGCCCGCCTGGCCGCCGAGCTTGAAGGAAGCCTCAAGGATCGCGCCGAAAACGTGATGATCGTCGACCTGTTGCGTAACGACCTGAGCCGCCGCTGCCAGCCCGGCACGGTGCGGGTGCCCCGGCTGTGTGGCCTGGAGAGCTATGTCAACGTTCACCATCTGGTCAGCGTGGTCACCGGCACGCTTGCCCCCGGGCGCACCCCCCTGGAGCTGCTGGCCGCCGCCTTCCCCGGGGGATCCATCACCGGCGCGCCCAAGGTGCGCGCCATGCAGATCATCGATGAACTCGAACCCAGCCGGCGCAGTGTCTACTGCGGCAGCCTCGGCTATGTAGACATTCGCGGGCACATGGATACCTCCATTGCCATTCGCACCGCCGTGGCAGACGACGGACACCTGCACCTATGGGGCGGCGGCGGCCTGGTCGCCGACTCGGATGGGGAGGCAGAGTATCAGGAGACCTGGGACAAGATCCGTCACCTGATGTCGGCGCTGGCGCCAGCCGACGACCCGCCAAAAGGCCGATGACCTAGCGCAGCGGCAACTCGATACCCTCGAACAGGGCACGCTCGTGGCGGGGCCCGGCGGCCAGGGCGGCATCGACGATATCCCGGTCCAGGTGGGGCGCGAAGCCCTTCAGGAAGTCGTACATGTAGCCACGCATGAAGGTTCCGCGGCGGATGCCGATCTTGGTGGTGGAGCTTGCGAACAGATGGCTGGCATCCAGCGCCACCAGGTCGCTGTCATGCTCCGGGTCCACCGCCATACCCGCGACGATACCCACGCCCAGCCCCAGCCGAACGTACGTCTTGATCACATCGGCATCGGCGGCGGTCAGCACCACATTGGGGGTAAGCCCCTTGTCGCGAAAGGCATCATCGAGTTGGGACCGACCGGTGAAGCCGAACACATAGGTGACCAGCGGGTGGCGAGCGATGGCCTCCAGGGTCAGCTTGCCCTCCTTCGCCAGCGGATGCCCCTGTGGCACCAGGATGCAGCGGTTCCAGCGGTAGCAGGGCAACAGTACCAGGTCGTTGAACAGCCCCAGCGATTCGGTGGCGATGGCGAAGTCGGCCTGACCCTCGCTGACCATATGGGCAATCTGCTTGGGGGTACCCTGCTGCATATGCAGTGCCACGTCGGGGTATTGGCGGGTAAAGTCGCGAATCACCGGCGGCAAGGCATAGCGCGCCTGGGTATGAGTCGTGGCGACCGACAGGCTACCGCGGCGCTCATCGCTGAACTCCTGGGCCACCTCCTTGATATTCTCGGTGAGACGCAGCACCTCGCTGGCCAGCTCGACAATGGCCTGGCCCGCCGGGGTAACCCGAGTCAGGTGCTTGCCACTGCGCGCGAAGATCTCGACGCCCAGTTCATCCTCGAGCAGGCGGATCTGCTTGGAGATACCCGGCTGTGACGTAAACAGGCTCTGGGCGGTGGCCGAGACATTGAGATTGTGTCGGGTGACTTCCCAGACGTAGCGCAACTGCTGAAGCTTCATGACGGCTCTCCCATGCCCCCATCTCGCCGGAGACGTCAAGGCAATAAAAAGGTATATAGAGGATCAATTTTAATTCATTTGTAGCATAACATGCCAAGCATCGCATGAGTCGCCGATATGTATTCTTGATTTGCCAGCACCCCGGACGACCGCTAACATCGTCCGACCATCCCCATCCGCTCGATGCAGCGCAACGATACTGGAGAACCCCATGGCCAATAACGTCGATGTCACCAACGCCAACTTCGAGCAGGAAGTTCTCAAGGCCGACGCGCCGGTGCTGCTCAAGTTCTGGGCCCCCTGGTGCGGCCCCTGCAAGGTGATGGCCCCGGTGGTCGACGAGGTTGCCGAAGAGCGTAGTGACAACCTCAAGATCGTCAGCATCAATGTTGACGATGCGCCCGAGATCGCCGCCGAGCAGGGCGTGCGCGGCGTGCCCACCGTAATGCTGTTCAAGTCCGGCACCAAGATCGCTTCGCTGGTAGGCGCCCAGTCCAAGTCCCAGCTCAGCCAGTTCATCGAACAGAACAGCTGATAGGCAGCCCCTGCCAACGACATCGCCCCGGCCTTGGCCGGGGCGATGTCGTTTCAGGAGGCAATCTTTAAGCGTCAGGCGCCTCTAGCTTCAAGCGTCAGGCCCTTTCCGCTCGTCATACTCGCCTCGTTCGGAAGGCGGCTGGTCCGCCTCAACCAGCGCCGGCTCGTCTCCCGGCCCCAGCAGGTGGGCGATCCAGCGCGTCTGAGGGTGGCTATCCAGGGCGATCTTCAGGGTCATGGTCAACACCACCGACAACAGCATGCCCACGGCGCCGAAGACCCACCCCCAGACCACCAGGGACAGGAAGGCGATAAAGGTAGAAAGGCCCAGCGCCTTGCCCATTATGCGTGGCTCGACGATATTGCCGAGCAGGAAGTTGATGCCCAAATAGGCCGCCGAGAGCAGCAGCGCGTCGATCATGCCGCCATCGGGAGAGACCAGCAGCAGCATGACCGGCGGCACTGCCGCAATGGCCGAACCGATGTTCGGAATGTAGTTGAGGGCGAAGGCAAGCACCGCCCACAACAGCGGAAAATCCACCCCCACCAGCTGGCAGGCGATCCATACCAGGATACCGGTGACCAGGCTGATCACCGTCTTCACCGCCAGATAGCGCTTGAGCGTCAGGCTGAACTCGCTGAAACGTTCCAGACTGGGCGCCGGATTGGCCAAGGCGCGGGAAAGCTTGTCGCGGAAGTGAAGCGTCTCGAAGAGCATGAACACCGCCAGCAGCCCGACGACCACACTCTGCATCAACAGGTTGCCGACCTCCCCGATCAGTGCCGGAAACCACTCCCCCAGCTGCTCCGCATCCAGCAGCTCGGCCAGGCGGTCGGTATCGATGGCCAACCCCAGCCGCGACAGACCATCCAGCAACCCCAGATAGTAGTCGTAGAGCTTCTTTTCGATATCCGGCAAGGCATCAACGAAGGTGCCGAAACTACTGACCAGCAACAGCCCCAGCAACGAAAACAGGCCGCCGATCACCACCAGGGTCAGCCACACCGCCAGGCGCAGGCTCAGGCCGTGACGATTGAGCCACAGCACCGGCGCCGTACAGACCACCGCGATAAAGGCCGCCAACAGCATCGGCACCAGCAGGCTGGCACCCAGTCGCATTCCGGCCACGATAACCACCAGCGCCGCCAGGGCCAGCACCAGGTTCAGCGGAATGATGCCCGATGACTCATCTTTCGCGTCCTGCATCAGAACCTCCCAAGCCGTTGTTGGTTTCCATCATGCCCCCTGGGCGACGCTTCAACAATCGGCGACACCCACCTTGTAACGCAGAACCCCCGCCGCCGGCGGGGGTTCAATGTGCCAAGGCCCAGACAAGCCTTACAGATTGATCGCTTGCTGCCCGCCCATATAGGGTCGCAGTACCTCGGGCACCGTCACCGAGCCATCGGCTTGCTGGCAGTTCTCCAGCACCGCTACCAGACAGCGGCCCACTGCCAGGCCGGAACCGTTGAGAGTATGCAACAGCAGGGGCTTCTTTTGGTCGGGGTGGCGGAAGCGCGCCTGCATGCGACGTGCCTGGAAGTCCTCGCAGTTGGAGATCGAGGATATTTCCCGGAAGGTATCCTGGCTGGGAATCCATACCTCGATGTCATAGGTCTTGGCGGCACCGAAGCCCATATCGCCGGTGCACAGCGTCACCACACGATACGGCAGCTCGAGGGACTGGAGAATCGCCTCGGCATGGCCACGCATTTCCTCGAGCGCCGCATAGCTCTGCTCGGGCATCACCATCTGCACCATCTCGACCTTGTCGAACTGATGCTGGCGAATCATCCCCCGGGTATCACGCCCGTGGGAACCGGCCTCGCTGCGAAAACAGGGCGAATGGGCGGCCAGCTTCAGCGGCAGCGCCTTGGCATCGAGGATCTCGTCCCGGGCAAAGTTGGTCAGCGGCACCTCGGCGGTGGGTATCAGATGATAGCCACGATCATCGTCCAGCCGGAACAGGTCCTCGCCGAACTTGGGCAGCTGGCCGGTGCCCCGCAGCGAGGCCTCGTTGACCATATAGGGAACATAGCACTCCTCGTAGCCATGCTCCTGGGTCTGCTTGTCGAGCATGAACTGCGTCAGCGCCCGGTGCAGCCGCGCGATGGGCCCGCGCATCACCGCGAACCGCGCCCCGGTGATCTTGGCAGCCAAATCGAAGTCGAGGTCGCCCCTGAGCTCTCCCAGATCGACGTGGTCACGCACCGCGAAGTCGAACTGACGCGGCTGCCCCCAGCGATGCAGTTCGACGTTGTCGCTCTCGTCGGCCCCTTCGGGAACGCTTTCATGGGGCAGATTGGGAATGCCGCTCACCACGTCATCCCACTCGGCCTGGATGTCGGCCAGGCGTGTCTTGGCGTCATCCAGGCGATCACCGAGGTCGCTCACCTCGTCGAGCAGCGGCTGGATATCCTCCCCCGACGCCTTGGCCTTGCCAATCGCCTTGGAGCGGGTGTTGCGCTCGTTCTGCAGCGACTCGGTCTCGGCCTGCAGTTCCCGGCGCCGGGTCTCCAGCGCCGAAAGGCGGTCGATATCCAGGGCAAAGCCTCGCTTGGCGAGTCGTTGGGCGACCGTCTCGAGGTCGCTGCGCAGCAGTTTGGGATCGAGCATGGAATCCGGTCCGTAGCAGTCGGTGATAGGGTCACAGCAGGCGGACCATTGTAGGCAAAAGGCCGCCAGGGCGCCACGCGAAAGGAGACAGCCGGGATGCGACCTCGGACCCCGCGCGGTAGAGTAGACACACTGACGCTTCCTTCTTGAAGATACCCATGATCGCACGACTCGATAGTACCGACGCCGCTACCGTCGCAGGGCTCACCGCGCCCTACCTCCGCTTCCTCGAGGCCCTGAAAGCCGCCGGCTTCGAGGGCGATATCGCCCCCGACTACGCCAACCGCACGGTACTCGCCACCGACAACTCCATCTATCAGCGTCTGCCCCAGGCGGTGCTTTACCCCCTGAATGGCGAGGACCTGCAGCGCATTGCCCACCTGGCCGGCCAGGTGGAGCATCGCCAGGTGGTACTCGGCCCCCGTGGTGGTGGCACCGGCACCAATGGCCAGTCGCTTACCGACGGTCTGATGGTGGATGTCTCCCGGCACATGAATCGCATCCTCGATATCGATGTCGACAAGCGCCGGGTACGAGTGCAGGCCGGGGTGGTCAAGGACCAGCTCAATGCGGCCCTGAAGCCCTTCGGGCTCTTCTTCGCCCCCGATCTCTCCACCTCCAACCGCGCCACCATCGGTGGCATGATATCCACCGACGCCAGCGGCCAGGGCAGCTGCGAGTACGGCAAGACCCGCGATCACGTACTCGAGCTCGAGGTGCTGCTGCTGGGGGGCGAGCGGCTGACCAGCCGCCCGATAGAGGAAGCCGAGCTGGAGGCGCTCTGCTCCCGCGACACCACCAGCGCCCGCGCCTATCGCACCGCCCGGGAGGTCATCGACACCCAGGGCGAGCTTATCGCCGAGAAGTTTCCGCCCCTCAACCGCTGTTTGACCGGCTATGACCTGGCGCACCTGCGAGACCCGGAGGGCCGGCTGGACATGAACAGCCTGCTCTGCGGCTCCGAGGGCTCTCTCGGCTTTCTCGACGAGGCCGTCCTCAACGTGCTGCCGATTCCCAAGCACTCGACCCTGGTCAATGTTCGCTACGCCGGCTTCATGGACGCCCTGCGTGACGCCCGGGCGCTCAAGGGCAGCGCCGCCGGTCCGACCTCCATCGAGACGGTGGACGACCGGGTCCTGATGCTGGCCATGGAAGATATCGTCTGGGACAGCGTCGCAGAGTTCTTTCCGAGCGGCGATCCGACGGCCGGCGATACCCCGGTACGCGGCATCAACCTGGTGGAATTCAACGACGATGACCCCGCGCGCCTGAGCGATCGCGTGGCGGACTTCTGCCGTCATCTCGAGGCCGACACGAGCGTCCAGCGCCTGGGCTTCACCCAGGCCCAGGGACGCGCACAGATCCAGCGGGTCTACGCCATGCGCAAGCGCGCCGTGGGCCTGCTGGGGAATGCCAAGGGAGAGAAGCGTCCCCTCCCCTTCGTCGAGGACACCGCGGTGCCGCCGGAGCATCTCGCCGACTTTATCGCCGAGTTCCGCACCATCCTGGATGCCCGGGGCCTCGAGTACGGCATGTTCGGCCATGTGGACGCGGGCGTGCTTCACGTACGTCCCGCCATCGACATGAAGGACCCCGAACAGGAGACACTGATCCGCACGATCTCCGACGAGGTGGCGAATCTCACGCAGCAATACGGCGGCCTGCTGTGGGGTGAGCACGGCAAGGGCGTGCGCTCGGAGTATGCGCCGACCTTTTTCGGCGAACTCTACCCGAGCCTGCAGCGGATCAAGGCGGCCTTCGATCCCCATAACCAGCTGAACCCGGGGAAGATCGCCACGCCGCTTTCTACCCCGCCCGAAACCGCGGGCAAGACCTCTACCCCGCCCGAAACCGCGGGGAGGGGCGACCCGGGCCTGCTGGCCATCGATGGCGTGACCACCCGCGGCCAGCTCGACCGGACCATCGACGAGCGGGCCTGGCAGGCCCATGCCGCCACCGTCTACTGCAACGGCAACGGCGCCTGCTATAACTACGACCCCGACGACGCCATGTGTCCGTCGTGGAAGGCCACCCGCGACCGGGTCCACTCTCCCAAGGGGCGTGCCAGCCTGATTCGCGAATGGCTGCGCCTGCAGGGAGAGGCCGGCATCGACCTGGTCGAGGAGGCGCGCAAGAAGCGGGCCGAGGGCGTCTGGGGCGTTATCAAGGCCTTCCCCAAGCGGCTCCGCAACACCCTGGCCAGGCGGCGCGGCGAGGCGGATATGTCCCACGAGGTGTATGACGCCATGGCGGGATGCCTGGCCTGCAAGGCCTGCGCCGGCCAGTGCCCCATCAAGGTCAATGTGCCGGACTCGCGCGCGCAGTTCCTGGAGGCCTATCATGGCCGCTACCTGCGTCCACCGCGAGACTACCTGATCGGCGGCCTGGAATTCATGATTCCTGCCCTGTCGCGCCTCGCGCCGCTCTATAATGCCGCCCTGGGCAATCGCCTGGTCGACCGCCTGCTGGCCGGCCCCATCGGCATGGTAGACAGCCCCCGGCTCTCCCGCGCCAGCCTTGCCAAGCAGCTCGACGCCTGGGGCGTGGCCGAGGCGACACCCACCTCGCTCGGCCTGTTGACCAAGGCCCAGAAGGCACGCAGCGTGGTGATCGTCCAGGATGCCTTCACCAGCTACTTCGAGGCCAGGCTGGTCATGGATATCGTCGAGCTGCTGAGCCGACTGGATGTCCGGGTCTTCGTGGCCCCCTTCTCACCCAACGGCAAGCCGCTCAACGTGCAGGGTTTTCTCGGGGCCTTCGAGCGCACCGCCACCAAACAGGCCGAACGGCTCGGGATGCTCGCCGAGTCCGGGGTAGCGCTGGTGGGCATCGACCCGGCCATGACCCTCACCTACCGCCAGGAATATGTGAAGGCGCTAGGCCCCCAGGCGGTACCCGAAGTGCTGATGCTGCAGGAGTGGCTGGTGACACGCGCCGCCCAGCTGGTGCCCAGCGGATTCGCGGCTTCCCGCGGCAACAGTATCCCGGCCTACAAGCTGCTCAGCCACTGCACCGAGAAGACCAATGCCCCGGGCAGCCCCAGGGCCTGGCAGCAGGTCTTCGACGCCTTCGGCCTGGAGCTCGAGCTTCTCGCCAGCGGCTGCTGCGGCATGTCCGGCACCTACGGCCACGAGGCACGCAACCTCGACACCTCCCGGACCATCTACGCCCAGTCCTGGCAGCCCAAGGTGGAGGACGAGGCCAATACCGGCCGCCTGCTGGCCACCGGCTACTCCTGCCGCAGCCAGGCCCGGCGGCTATCGAAGGCCACCCTGCCCCATCCGCTGCAGGCGCTGCTTAGGGAGCTACGCCTCACCGACTAGTTCCACACCGTCAGGCGGCCAGCCGCGGGGCAAGCAGAAACAGCATGCTTGCCCCGCGACGGCTACACGGCCGTTTGCCGAATGCGGGCGAGTCCGCCATGCTTTGCACTTTGGTCAACAAGGTAGCTCTCATGCTTACAAGCCTCCCAGGCTACGGTCTCGCATCGTCTCTGTTGTTCGTCACAAGCGCCTTCACCTCCCAGGCCCTGGCGCAACCCCAGGGGCAGCCGCTCTCCGCCCAAGACAGCGACCCCGTCGAGATGGGCTGGATGCAAGGAGCACACCCTGAGCGCCGTCGACGGATCCTTTTTCGAGTTCCCGGCGCTACGCTGGAGCGTGGTGCACATGCGCCAATTCCTCCCCACGGTGAATGTGTCACGCGGGCTGGGGGCGCCGAACGAGTTCGAGTATGCGCTGGATTCCGGGATCGATGACGTTGAGTTCACCCCCCGTGGGGGCGACGAGCCGATGACCTGGCAGGCCTCGCTCGCGGAGAACTACACGGATGGCATTATGATCCTCCACCATGGCAAACCGGTGTACGAGCGCTACTTCGCCGAGATGAAGGAGGACCGCAAGCATGCCGCCATGTCGGTCACCAAGTCCTTCACCGGCATATTGGCCGCGACGCTGGTGGCCGAGGACAAACTGGATCGCGAGGCGGCGGTGACGGATTATGTCCCCGAACTGGCGGACTCGGCCTTCGGTGACGCGACGGTAGGACAGGTCATGAACATGACCACCTGCCTGGCGTACAGCGAGGACTACGCCGATCCGGAAGCGGAAATCTGGGACTATGCCAAGGCCAGCAATCCCCTGCCTCGGGCCGGAAGCGACAACGGCCCGTCCGGTACCTTTGACTACCTGAAAACCCTCGAGAAAGAGCCGCAATGCGCTCACGGGGACGCCTTCGCGTACAAGACCCCCAACGCCGACGCGCTGGGCTGGATCGTTTCCCGGGCCGCGGACACATCGCTGGCGGAGTTGCTGTCGACGACGATCTGGAGCCGGCTGGGCATGGAGCAGTCGGCCTATTATCAGGTGGACGCCAAGGGCATGCCCGCATCCGGGGGCGGCCTGAGCGCTGGATTGCGGGACATGGCACGTGTCGGCCAGATGCTGCTGGACGATGGTGCCTGGCGAGGCGAGCAAATCCTGCCCCAGGCCGCCATTGCCGATATGCGTGCGGGCGGCAGCCAGGAGGCCTTCGCCAGGTCCGACCATCCCGAGCTCGAGGGCTGGTCCTACAAGGACATGTGGTGGATGACCCATAACGATCACGGCGCCTTCGCCGCGCGGGGCGTTCACGGTCAGACCCTCTATATCGACCCCACGGCAGACATGGTCATCGTACGCTTTGCGTCACACCCGGTGGCGGCCAACGCGGCAAACGATGCCACCTCCCTGCCCGCCTACCAGGCGGTGGCCGATTATCTGATGGACCACGACGCCGCCCAGGAGCCGTCCGAGGGCAACTAGGCCACCAGGGATATCGCCGGACGAGTCGGCGCGGCGGGCCAGACGCCATGGCGAGTCCGCCCGAACCATCGCCAGGGGGAAGAGGATGAGTGATAGCGAGGAACGACCGCACACCGGCGGCGCCAGCAGTGATGTCGGGGAACCCGCCGAAGCCAATGGCGGGGAAAGTGCCACCCCCGAAGCCAGCGAGAATCCGAATAAGACAGGAAGCCCGGCCAGGATCATTACCCTCCTGGTGCTGGTATTACTGGTCATGTTCGTGGTGATCTATGCACTGAGTGATCGCCTGGCACCGTCATCATCACGCGGCATTGTCTCCGCGCACGTCGCACGGATCGCACCACGAGTTTCGGGCCAGGTGACCGAGATACTGGTCGAAGATAATGCCGTGGTGGAAGCCGGCGATCCGCTGTTTGCCATTGATGATCGCCCCTTCCAGCTGGCCGTACGACAGGCGCAAGCGAATCTCGAGACCGCCGCCCAGAATGTCAGTGCATCCAGTGCATCGCTGGTAGCGGCTCAGGCCGAGGTTACCCAGGCCCGCGTGGCCCTCGATAATGCGCGTTCCAAGGCGGATCGAATGCTACGGCTGGAGCAGCGTGGTGTGATTTCCGTCGACAAGGCAGACGACGCTCGCGCCCAGCTGGCGGATGCCGAGTCGAGGCTGGACAGCGCTCGGGCCAACCTCGAGAGCGCCCGGGCCCAGCTTGGCTCCCAGGGCGAGGACAACCCAGCCATTCTCGCGGCCGAATCGAAGCTGGAGCAGGCCCAGTACGACCTGACGTCGACCACGGTGAAAGCACCGCATTTCGGAGTGATCACCAATGTCACTCTGTCGGAAGGCCAGTTCATCAGTGCAGGCAATCCGGCCATGACCTTTATTGATGCCAGGGCGGCCTGGGTCACGGTGGATCTGCGCGAAAACCAGCTGCAGAACCTCGACCCGGGCGATACCGCTCGGGTGCTGTTTGACGCGGTGCCCGGCACGATCTACGAGGGTCGAGTACAAAGCATTGCCTGGGGCATAAACCCGGGGCGCAATACGCAGGAAGGCCTGGTGGTCAGCCAGCCCAATAACCGCTGGTTCGAACCGGCGCGGCGAATTCCGGTGCGCATCGAGCTGGCAGGCGGCATGGAAGACTGGCCGAAACAGGTTCGCGTAGGCGGCAAGGTGGATGTCACCGTGCTGACCGGCGACAGTGGCAACCCGATCACCTGGATAGCCCGCGGCCTGCAACGGCTGCAGTCCTGGGCCAGCTACCTGCATTGAGGTCAGTGTATGTATGTCACCCCGCGCCCGCATGCCGGCGAAGACCCACTGTTTGCCCTGCGCCTGGCCCTGGTGGGCATGCTTTCCTATGTCGCCGTGGTGCTGATTGATCCCGCCTTGCCACCGATCATCGCGGCGCTGCCCATCGGATTGATCGGTGCCCAACGCAAGGCCTTCAGCGTGGGCAAGGCAATTGGGGGTCCCGTCGCCATGGTGGTGATGACCTTCATCATGGCGTGGCTCGTCAATGAACTGCGCACCATGCCACTGGTGTATATGGGCGTGATGTGGCTGCTGTATTTCGCCGGATTCAAGGCGATCCTCGCCACCGGGGCCCCCGCCGGCATGCTGATCGTGGTGATTACCGTATTGATGTCGGTCATGGGCATGCATGGATCGGCGACGGTGGAATCGCTGCGCGATGGCTTCCTGCAGGCATCCCTGGTGGCGCTGGTTCTAGCCCCGCTCGCCTATCTGTTGTTCCCGCCGCGCACCACCGAACTGCATATTGATACTCCTCGGCCGGGGGGCGGCAATGTGACCGTAGGTGCCGCCATCCGGGCCACCGTGTTGCTGGGGCTGAGCTTCTGGCTTTACTCGGTGATGCAGCCCTCGGACATGATGATGGCGGTCATCGCCGCCATGGTGCTGGTCTTCCCCACGCGCCGAGCCGTCTTCTTCGAAGCCCGGCAGCGCATTCGTGCCACCCTTTACGGCGGCATGATGGCGCTGGGCGTCCTGGCAGTGTTCACCCTGTCACCGCACTTGCCCGTCCTGCTGGCTCTGATCTTTCTGGCTTGCCTGGCGCTCGCCAGCGGCATGCTGAAGGGTCCCCAACCCAGTAATGTCTATCAGTATGCGCTTTCCGTCATGCTGTCGTTGATTGCCGGCGCCCTGTCCACCCAGGATGCCGGTTACGCCATGCTCTCGCGGGTGGCGCTTACCCTGACGGGCGCCTTTGCGGCCTCCTTTGCCGTCGCGCTTCTGGATGCGCTGACCGGCTGGCGTGGTGGCGACGACGCCCGATGACCCCGCATGGTTGAGTGGCGAACGTCCGGCTAGAAAAACAGCCGCCGCAGGGCCTCACCCGGGTCGGGCTGGCGCATGAAGGCCTCGCCGACGAGGAAGGCATTGACGTCGTGCTCGCGCATGCGCAACACGTCGCCGGGGGTGTGGATGCCGGACTCGGTGACCACGGTGACGCCCTGCGGGATACGGGGCAGCAGCTCGAGGGTGGTATCGAGGGTGGTATCGAAGGTGTGCAGGTCACGATTGTTGATGCCCACCAGGGTAAGGTCCAGTTCGAGGGCTCGCTCCAGCTCCAGGGCGTCGTGGACCTCCACCAGCACGTCCATGCCCAGCTCCGTGGCCTGGCGGTGAAGGTCGGCCATCTGCCGGTCCTCCAGGGCGGCGACGATCAGCAGAATGCAGTCGGCGCCGATGGCGCGCGCCTCGCTGACCTGGTAGCCGTGGGTGATGAAGTCCTTGCGGATCACCGGCAGCGAACAGGCATCGCGGGCCTCGATCAGGTAGTCCTCATGGCCCTGAAAGAAGTCGCTGTCGGTGAGCACCGAGAGGCAGGCGGCACCGCCCGCGGCATAGCTGGCGGCGATGGCACCGGGGTGAAAATCCTCGCGGATCACCCCCTTGGAGGGCGAGGCCTTCTTGACCTCGGCGATGATCGCCGGATCACCCTCGGCGCTACGCGCCGCCAGCGCCGCCACGAAGCCCCGCGGCGAGTCCTGCTCGGCGGCCAGGCGCAATAGCTCGGCCTCCGGCACGGCGCGGGCACGCTGGCTGACTTCCTCGTTCTTGCGGTCGAGGATACGGGTCAGGATGGTAGGGGTCGCCCCCGGGGATACGGTCATGGTGTGACTCCTGAGGGAGAACGCTTATTGCAGGAAGACGCGAGTGAAGCTGGTCAGCTCCTTGAGTTTCTCGAGGGGGAGCTTCGAGGCCTGGGCATCCTGGGCCAGGGCCACCCCCTCCTTCAAGCTGTCGGCCACATCGGCGGCATACAGGGCCGCACCGGCATTCAGCGACACGATATCGGCCGCCGGCCCCTCGCCCTTCAGGGCCTGCTCCACCAGGCGCAGGCTGTCCTCGGCGGATGCGACTCGCAGCGGGTCGAGTGACTGACGCGGGATCCCCAGGTCTTCGGGGGTGATCACGTATTCGTGGATCTCGCCGTCCCTGAGCTCCGCCACCCGGGTCGGCTCGGCCACGGAGACCTCGTCCAGGCCATCCTCGGCGTGCACCACCAGCACATGATGGCTTCCCAGGCGACGCAGCACCTCGGCCATCAACGGCACCAGCTCCGGGGCATAGACCCCCAGCACCTGGTTCGGTGCACCGGCCGGGTTGGTCAACGGCCCCAGGATATTGAACAGGGTACGCACCCCCATTTCACGCCGCGGTACCACCGCATGGCGCATCGCCGGATGGTGGTTGGGGGCGAACATGAAGCCCACGCCCACCTGCTCGATGCAGCGCGCCGCCTGCTCGGCATCGAGATCGATATGGATGCCCGCCACGGCGAACAGATCGGCGCTGCCCGAGGAGGACGAGACTCCCCGGTTACCGTGCTTGGCCACGTGACCACCGGCGGCGGCCACCACGAAGCTGGCCGCGGTGGAAACATTGAACAGGTTGGCACCGTCACCGCCGGTACCGACGATATCCACCACATGATCCGCCTGGAGATGAACCGGCGTCATCAACTCACGCATCACCTGGGCGGCGGCACTGATTTCCTCGGCGGTTTCCCCCTTCATGGCCATGCCCATCAGGAAGGCGGCGACCTGGGGTTCACTGGCCTCCCCGGTCATGATCTGTCGCATGATCTGATGCGTCTCGGCGAAGCTGAGGTCTTCGCGGCGCATCAGGGCACCGAGGGCGTCTCGCATCTGCATTATCGGTCTCCTCGAATCAGTCTCGGCCCAGCGGCGCCTGGGGGCGGCGCTTAAGGAAGTTGGCCAGCAGCTCATGGCCCTGGCGGGTCAGGATCGATTCGGGGTGGAACTGCACCCCCTCTACGTCCAACGCCCGGTGGCGAAGCCCCATGATCAACCCCGGGGTAATATCCTGGTCATCGGTCCAGGCGGTGACCTCCAGGCAGTCGGGCAGCCCCTCGCGATCCACGGTCAACGAATGATAGCGAGTGACCTCCAGGGGGTCGTCGAGGCCGGCGAACACGCCCTGACCGGTGTGGCGGATGGCCGAGGTCTTGCCGTGCATCACCTCCGGGGCACGCACTACCCTGCCGCCATAGACCTGGCCGATGGCCTGATGCCCCAGGCAGACGCCGAGTATCGGCAACTTGCCGGCGAAGTGTCGAATGGCCTCCATGGAGATGCCCGCCTGGTCGGGCGTGCAGGGCCCCGGGGAGATCACCAGATGGGTCGGGGCCAGGGCCTCGATATCCTTCAGGGTGATGGCATCGTTGCGATGGGTCTCGACCTCGGCTCCCAGCTCGGCGAGGTACTGCACCACATTGAAGGTAAAGCTGTCGTAATTGTCGATCATGCAGACTTTCATGGAACTCTCCGCCACCGGGCTATTCGAGGTTATCCAGGCCGTGTTCGGCCATGGCCACGGCGCGAAACAGGGCGCGCCCCTTGTTGAGAGTCTCCTGCCACTCCATCTCGGGTACCGAATCGGCGACGATCCCGGCCCCGGCCTGGACGTGCAGCTGGCCATCCTTGATCACCGCCGTGCGAATGGCGATGGCGGTGTCCAGGTTGCCATGCCAGGAGAGATAGCCGACCGCGCCGGAATAGATGCCGCGCTTGACCGGCTCCAGCTCGTCGATGATCTCCAGCGCACGGATCTTGGGGGCACCGGAGACGGTACCCGCCGGGAAGGTGGCGCGCAGGGCGTCCATGGCGCTGAGTCCCGGGGAGAGCCGCCCGGTGACATTGGAGACGATGTGCATGACGTGGGAGTAGCGCTCCACCACCATCTCCTCGGTGACCCTGACCGAGCCGGTCTCGCTGATGCGGCCCACGTCATTGCGTCCCAGGTCGATCAGCATCAGGTGCTCGGCGCGTTCCTTGGGGTCGGCCAGCAGCTCCTCTTCCAGGGCCTGGTCCTCCTCCTCGGTGCGGCCGCGCTTGCGGGTGCCGGCGATGGGGCGCACCGTCACTTCGCCCTCCTCCAGGCGGGTGAGGATTTCCGGCGAAGAACCGGCCACCTGGTGGTCTCCCAGGTCGAGGAAGAACATGTAGGGCGATGGGTTAAGGCTGCGCAGCGCCCGATAGAGATCCAGCGGGGCGGCACGGTAGGGAATCGACATGCGCTGGGAGGGCACGCACTGCATGACGTCGCCGGCCAGCACATATTCCTTGATGGTCTCGACCGCCGCCTTGAAGCCTCCCTCGGTGAAGCCGGAGGCGAAGTCGCCCTCTTCCACCGCGGCGCTGCCGGTCCCCGGGTTGGCGGTGTTGAGGGTGGCGCTGCGTAGCTGCTGTTCCAGGGCATCGAGACGGCCCGACGCCCGGGCATGAGCCTCGGGCTCTGCCGGATCGGCGTGGGTCCAGAGGGTCAGTCGGCCGGAGAGGTTATCGAACACCACCAGCTCATCGCACACCATCAGCAGGATATCCGGCACACCCAGTGGGTCGGGCTTGGCGGCGGCGGCCTCGCTGCGCAGGCGCGGCTCGATATAGCGAATGGTGTCGTAGCCGAAATAGCCCACCAGGCCACCATCGAAGCGGGGCTGGTCGTCCAGGCGCGGAACCTTGAAGCGCGCCTGGAACTGCTCGATCCACTCGAGGGGATCCTGCACCTCGGCGGCCCCTTGCAGCTCATCGTCGACGATATGGCTGATGCTGAAGCCACGGACTTCGATACGCTCGCGACAGGGCAGTCCGATGATCGAGTAGCGCCCCCACTTCTCGCCGCCCTGCACCGACTCCAGCAGGAAGGTCCAGGGCGCATTGGCGAGTTTCATGTAGGTGGAAAGCGGGGTATCGAGATCGGCCAGCACCTCGCGGGTGACCGGAATGCGGTTATAGCCGGCATCGGCCAGCTGCTGAAAGCGTTCGGGGGACATCATGCCCGGGCTCCTCGGTAAAACGGTTAGCGGTGGTTAACGCGGGTGCCGCGGCGGCTCAGGCAGCCACGACCAAGGGCGAAGTGAGCGTCACCATCGCCAGCTGCAGGGAGCGGGCAGGCGGGCAGCGGCGCGGGCAGCGCGAGTGTGAAGAGTAAGGTCCGACTGAGTGCGGGTGGGCATCGTGTGGTGTCCGCGGCTTATAGTAATAACATATTGAAAAGGCTCTACCTTATCGCAATAGCCGAATTTACGTTAAACGAGTTCCGCCAGCGATTCAACCACGCCATCCGGGCCACTGTCGCGCACCGGTTCGCCATGGTTGTAGCCGTAGGGGACCGCCAGGGTGCGGAATCCCGCCGCCTTGCCCGCGGCGATATCATGACGCGAGTCACCCACCATCAGGCAGGCCGCCGGAGAAATGGCGAAATGCGAGGCAACATGTAAAAGCGGTGCCGGGTGGGGCTTCTTCTCGGCCAGGCTGTCGCCCCCCAGGCAGAGCGCGAAATCGTCGGCCAGGCCCAGCCCCTCCAGCAGCGGCGCGATGAAGGCCTCGGGCTTGTTGGTCACCAGTGCCAGGGGCAGGCCGCGCCCCCGCAGTCCATCCAGGCATTCGCGCACCCCGGGGTAGCGCCGGGTATGGATCCCGGGCGCACGGGCATAGTGCTCCAGAAAGGCCTGATGGGCGCGATCCAGCAGGCCCTCTGGCAAGGATCCATCTGGCGAAGGGCCAGCAGGCGAGGCGCCGGGGACTGATAGTAGAGGGGGTCCTATGCCAGGGACGGCATCGGTAGCGCCCAGGGAGGGGTTCACAGCGCCCCCTCGGATATCAGTCGCCGGATCAGCCTCGCCGACTCCCTCGTTTATGTGAGCAATAAACCGCAACACCCGCTCCATCAGTACCAGCGAGCCATTGCCCACCCAGTCGCGCACCCGGGCCTCGCCGACGGCGGCCAGGCCCAGCTCGGCCAGGGCGGCATCCACGGCGATGGCCAGGTCGGGCACCGAATCGATCAGGGTACCGTCGAGGTCGAAGGCCACCAGTTCGACGCCTTCCAGAATGGGATGCATGCGCTGACTCCAGGGCAGTAAAAGCCATATTGTGCCGCACGAACCATGGGCAGGGAATGCCACCAGGCCTATGCTGGTGCTTTCTTTCACTTGCCGAGGAGTTCTCTTATGAGCATACCGAGAATCGTGGTGGTCGGCGGCGGCGCCGGTGGCCTGGAGCTGGTGACCCGCCTGGGTCGGCGCCTGGGCCGGCGTGGCCGAGCCGAGATCGTGCTGGTCGACCACAGCCCGACCCACATCTGGAAGCCGCTGCTCCACGAGGTCGCCACCGGCGCCCTCGACTCGGGTCTCGACGAGATCGCCTATGCCAGCCATGCCCGCGGCAATGGCTACCGCTTCCAGCGCGGCACCCTGCGTGGGCTCGACCGGCAGCGACGCCGACTGCATCTCGCCGCGATGCTCGACGACGACGGCGAGGAAATCCTGCCGGCTCGCGAGCTGGCCTACGACCGGCTGGTGCTGTCGCTGGGCAGCGTCAGCAACGACTTTGCCACCCCTGGTGTGGCCGAATACTGTCACTTTATCGATAGCCCCGGGCAGGCCGAGGCCTTCCGCCGCGACATGCTCGACACCTTCCTGCGCTACAGTGCCGCCGCACAGCACGAGTCCCCGCGGCTACGGGTAGGCATCGTGGGGGGCGGCGCCACCGGGGTGGAACTCGCCGCCCAGCTCTACGACGCCCTGCTGATGCTGCATAGCTACGGTGTCACCGAACTGGACCACCATCAGCTCGATATCCACCTCATCGAGGCCGCCGATGATGTGCTGCCGGCCCTTCCCGAGCGCGTTCGCCAGGCGGTCCGCGATGAGCTCCAGGGCCTGGGCGTGCAGGTCCTCACCGCCACGCGGGTCACCCAGGTCGAGGCCGACGCCATCCATACTGCCGATGGCCAGCGCATCGCCACCGACCTGGCCGTCTGGGCGGCGGGTATCAAGGCACCCGACATCCTCACCGAGCTGGGCCTGACCCTGGCCAAGGGCCAGCGTATCGTCGTGGACGACACCCTGCGCAGCGTCGATGACCCGGATATCTTCGCCTTCGGCGACTGCGCCAGCTGCCCCCAGGCAGACGGCAGCAGCGTGCCGCCCCGTGCCCAGGCCGCTCACCAGCAGGCCCAGCGGCTTTACCGGAATCTGCGTGCCCAGATCGACGGCAAGCCGCTCAAGCCCTTCGTGTACCGCGACCGCGGCTCGCTGATCTCGCTGGCGCATTTCGAGGCGATCGGCACCCTGATGCGCGGCGCCTCGGCACGGCGCCTGTTCGTCGAGGGCCATCTGGCCAAGTTCTTCTACGTCTCGCTCTACCGGCTGCACCAGAGGGCGGTTCACGGCAGCCTCAAGACCGGGATCATCGTCCTGGTCGATGGGTTGAACCGGTTCATTCGGCCTCGCCTCAAGCTACACTGAGGCATCTTCGGTCCGCTGATGCAGCCAGGCCCGCTTGCGGGCGGCCGTGAGGCGCTTGATCTCGGCCTCAAGGCGCAGAGCCGTGCCGTGGTCGCCCACCGGTTCCTGATGGCGCAGCGTCAAGGGCCCCTTGCCACGCAGCGCCTTGGCGCCGCGCCCCGCCCGATGCTGGGCCAGGCGCCGGTCGACGTCGGTGGTAATGCCGGTGTAGAGCGCTCCGCCGGCCGTCTCCAGCATATAGAGGTACCACACCCTCGCCTGGCCCGTCGGCTCGAGCGCCTCCGAAAGGGCGCGACGCTCGCTCAAGCCCTCAGCGCGCGCCGGCCAGCTGTTCGCGGAGGTCGCGAATCACGCCGTCATAGCGGTGCGGGTCCGCCGCGTTGCGGGCCTTGAACACCGCCGAGCCGGCGACGAAGGTGTCGGCCCCGGCCCGCGCGACCTCGGCAATATTCTCCACCTTGACCCCGCCATCCACCTCGAGGCGAATATCGCGGCCGGAGGCATCGATGCGCCGGCGCGCCTCGCGCAGCTTGTCGAGGGTGGCGGGAATGAACGACTGCCCGCCGAAGCCGGGGTTGACGCTCATCAGCAGCACCATGTCGACCTTGTCCATCACATAGTCGAGATAGGACAGCGGTGTGGCCGGATTGAAGACCAGGCCGGCACGGCAGCCGCCGTCGCGAATCAGCTGCAGCGAGCGGTCGATATGGTCGGAGGCCTCGGGGTGGAAGGTAATGATGCTGGCCCCGGCGTCGATAAAGTCACCGATCAGCTGATCCACCGGGCGCACCATCAGGTGCACGTCGATGGGCGCCGTCACGCCGTGCTTTCTGAGTGCCTCACAGACCATGGGCCCGATGGTCAGGTTGGGCACATAGTGGTTGTCCATTACATCGAAGTGGACGATATCGGCGCCGGAGGCGAGGACGTCGTCCACTTCCTCTCCCAGCCTCGCGAAGTTGGCGGAAAGGATCGAGGGCGCAATCAGGAAATCGCGGTTCGGGTCGGTCATGGCGGGGTCCCGGGTCGAAAACGAGGGGCAACAGTCTACCAGACCTCCCCTACGACGGCAGGCACGAGGATGCCCGGGGCGCAGAGATATATCACAAAATAGAATAACAAATATTATTGTAATTACTTTTATCACCCCATAACCTTATCCCAACGCTTACCATCGACTATTCGGAGCCTCTCCATGACCCTCGACCCTCGCTTTCCGCGCACCCTGCTCGCCATTGCCCTGGGGGCAGGACTCGCCGCCCCGGCCGCCGCCGCCGAGCGCGAACTGCTCAACTCCTCCTACGATATTGCCCGGGAGCTGTTCGCGGCGGTCAATCCGGAATTCATCGCCCACTGGCAGGAAAGTGAAGGCGAGGACGTGGCCATCCAGCAGTCCCATGGCGGCTCCTCCGCCCAGGCTCGCGCCATTCTTCAGGGGCTGCGCGCCGACGTGGTGACCTACAATCAGGTCACCGACGTCCAGGTGCTGGCCGACGACGGCCTGGTGGCCGAGGATTGGCAACAGCAGCTGCCCAACAATGCCTCGCCCTACTACTCCACCACCGCCTTCCTGGTGCGCAAGGGCAACCCCAAGGGCATCGAAAGCTGGGATGACCTGGACGATGAAGGCGTGGAAATCGTCTTCCCCAATCCCAAGACCTCGGGCAACGGCCGCTATACCTACCTGGCCGCCTGGGGCTTCGCGGATAATCAGTTCGACGGGGATGAGGCCAGGATTCAGGACTTCATGGGCGATTTCCTGAGCAACGTGGTGGTGTTCGATACCGGCGGCCGCGGCGCCACCACCAGCTTCATCGAGCGGGGCATCGGCGATGTGCTGATCAGCTTCGAGTCCGAGGTCAACAACATCCGCGGCGAGTACGGCAGCGATGACTACGAGGTGATCGTGCCGCCGGTCAGCATCCTGGCCGAGTTCCCGGTGGCGGTGGTCGAGCCCAACGCCGAGCGCAACGGCACCGAGGCGCTGGCCCAGGCCTATGTGGAGTACCTCTACAGCGAAGAGGCCCAGCGCCAGCTGGCCGGCTTCAACTACCGCGTGCACGACGAGACGGTGGCCGAGGAATTCGCCGAGCAGTTCCCCGAGACCGAGCTGCTGCGCGTCGAGGATGTCTTCGGCGGCTGGGACGCGGCCATGGATACCCACTTCGGCAGCGGCGGCCAGCTCGACCAGCTGCAACGCCGCTGAGCCTCGGGAGACGACCGATGAGTGCCCTGGCTCTTCCCCTGCCCCGTCGCCGCGTACTGCCTGGCTTCGGCCTGTCGCTGGGCATCAGCCTGACATTCGTGTCACTGGTACTGCTGCTGCCGATGACCGGCCTGGTGGGCCAGCTCAAGGGGCTCAGCCTCGCCGAGTACTGGGCCATCATCAGCGATGGCCGGGTGGTGGCCAGCTATACGGTGACCATCGGCGCCGCCGCACTGGCGGCGCTGGCCAACGCCGCCTTCGGCCTGCTGCTGGCCTGGGTGCTGGTGCGCTACGACTTCCCCGGCAAGCGCCTGCTCGACGCCCTGATGGATCTACCCTTCGCACTGCCCACGGCGGTGGCGGGCATCACCCTGGCCACTCTCTATGCGGGCAACGGCTGGGTCGGCGGCCTGCTCGAGCCCCTGGGCCTCAAGGTCGCCTACACCTGGGTCGGGATCGCCCTGGCCATGGCCTTCACCAGCATTCCCTTCGTGGTGCGCACGGTGCAACCCGTGCTGGAGGACCTTCCCCCCGAGGTGGATGAAGCCGCCATGACCCTGGGCGCCTCCGACGCCACCGGCTTTCGCCGCGTGATCCTGCCCTACCTGTGGCCGGCACTGGTCACCGGCACCGGGCTCGCCTTCGTGCGCTCGCTGGGCGAGTTCGGGGCGATCATCTTCATCGCCGGCAACGCCCCCTTCGAGACCGAGATCACCGCACTGATGATCTTCGTCAAGCTGCAGGAATACGACTATGCCGGCGCCTCGGCGATTGCCTCGGTGGTACTGGCCGTCTCCCTCGCCCTGCTGCTGGCGATCAACGTCTGGCAGGGGCACTTTATCAAGCGGTTACACGGAGGACGCGGCTGATGCAGCGTATCGGTGATGCCCCCGCCGTGCGCCGCCTGCTGGTCGGCGCCGCCGTGCTCCTGGCGGGACTCTTCTTGCTGCTGCCGCTGGTGGCCATCTTCGCCCAGGCCTTCTCCCAGGGAGTCGGCGTGTTCTGGAGCAATATCAGCGATCGCTACGCCCTGGCCGCCATCGGCCTGACGCTGTTGATCGCCACGCTGACCATCCCCATCTGCCTGACGTTCGGGGTAGCCCTGGCCTGGCTGGTAACACGCTTCGAGTTCCCCGGACGGCGCCTGCTGCAGACGCTGATCGATATTCCCTTCGCGGTATCACCGGTGGTGGCCGGCCTCATCTACCTGCTGCTCTACGGACGCAACGGCTGGATCGGCGGCTGGCTCGATGCCCATGATATCCAGCTGATGTTCGCCTGGCCGGGCATCCTGATGGTGACGGTCTTCGTGACCAGCCCCTTCGTCGCCCGGGAACTGATCCCGCTGATGCAGGCCCAGGGCTCCCGCGAGGAGGAGGCCGCCGTGACCCTGGGCGCGCCGGGCTGGACCATTTTCCGCCGGGTGACCCTGCCCAACATCCGCTGGGCGCTGCTCTATGGCGTGGTCCTGACCAATGCCCGGGCGGTTGGCGAGTTCGGCGCCGTCTCGGTGGTCTCCGGTGCCATTCGCGGCCAGACCATGACCCTGCCCCTGCACCTGGAGCAGCTCTACCAGGACTATAACGCCGTGGGCGCCTTCGCCAGCGCCGCCCTGCTGGCGCTGATCGCCCTGTTCACCCTGGCCGCCAAGGCCGGCCTGGAATGGCGCACCGCACGCCAGGAGGTTACCCCATGAGCATCCGATTGACCGATATCGCCAAGCACTATGGTCATACAAGCGGGGGTCATACAGGCAAGGGCCGTCCCGGGCATACCGCGAACCGCGCCCTGGAGCCGGTGAACCTGGAGGTCGCCGACGGCGAGCTGGTAGGCCTGCTCGGCCCCTCGGGTTCGGGCAAGACCACCCTGCTGCGCATCATCGCCGGCCTCGAATCCCCCGACCGCGACCCGGCCGGGCGCATCCTGTTCGGCGACCGCGATGTCACCGACGTTCACGTGCGCGACCGGCGCATCGGCTTCGTCTTTCAGCACTACGCGTTATTCCGGCATATGACGGTGTTCGACAACGTGGCCTTCGGCCTCACCGTGTTGCCACGGCGTGAAAGGCCCTCCAGCGGCGAGATTCGGGCCCGGGTCCACCGCCTGCTGGAGATGGTGCAGCTCGAGCGCTTCGCCGGACGCTATCCGGCTCAGCTGTCCGGCGGCCAGCAGCAGCGCGTCTCTCTGGCCAGGGCGCTGGCCCTGCGCCCCGACGTGCTGCTCCTCGACGAGCCCTTCGGGGCCCTGGATGCCAAGGTGCGTCAGGAGCTGCGCCGCTGGTTGCGCCAGCTGCACGATGAGCTTGGCTTCACCAGCCTGTTCGTGACCCATGACCAGGAGGAAGCCCTGGAGCTCTCCGACCGCGTCGCGGTGATGAGTCACGGCCGCATCGAACAGATCGATACCCCGGATGCCCTCTACCGTACGCCGGCCAACCGCTTCGTGTTCGAGTTCCTGGGCGATGTCAATCATCTGGAAGGCGAGGTGCAGGATGGCGTCCTGACCTGTGGTGACGCGCGGCTTGCAGTAGACCTGCCCGACGGCCACCAGGAACTGCTGTTGCGGCCCCACGAGGTACGCCTGACCCAGGCGCCCACCCCGGAGGCCCAGCTGCCGGTGACCGTCACGGCCATTTCCCCGGTGGGTGCCGAGGTACGCATCGAAGTCGCCGCGGACTGGCTGGCCGCCCCCTGGCTGGCCACCGTACGCCACGCCGACTACGAGCGCCTCGCCCTCACCCGCGGCCAGCGGCTGTATGTCATTCCGCGCCACTGGCACCGCTTCAGTGATACCCCCGGCCGAGAGTTCCGGGCCATCGCCGCCTGAGCTCGGTGGCCCGCCCCCGCCCCGGAGGCGCTATCGACTCCGGGGCGCCCGGGACTTCGTCAACGCCCCATCCCGAAGGGGGCTTGTGACACCCACACTCGTGACACCCACACTGGCGACACCCAAAAAGGACGCCGTGGGCGCTATACTGCTCGGCCGACATTCATCCTTCATACGGGAGCTACTTAATGCTGCGTCGACGCCTTATGCGCCTGGCCCTGCCCCTGATCGCCGCCGGCTGGCTGGCCGGCTGTGCCGCCCCTCAGACCCTGCAGCTTGACCCGAAGCGCAGCACTCAGGTGCCGACGGCCGGCAGCGGCCAGTCGGTCACGGTCATTGCCGCCGATGGCCGCGACAGTGACGTCATCGGCACCCGCACCGGCAGCGCCATGTCCACCGCCACGATCACGGTCTACGCCCACGACCTGATGCCGAAGCTGCAGCACGAAGCCGAGCGGGCCGTGCGCGACATGGGCTTTACGCCCACCACCCAGCGAGCCGAAGGCCGCCCCAGCCTGGTCCTGACCCTCGACCACCTCGGCTATGAACGCGGCAAGAGCCAACCGGTGATTGGCGAGGCACGCCTGGAGGCCGTGTATGTTGCCGAGGCGATCAATGGCGGCACGACCTACACCGGCACCTATACCTCTCGGCGCACCCAGGGCTATGCCGTCAAGCCGAGTCAGAAGACCAATACCCGCATGGTCAATGACCTGCTCGCCGACGGCCTGGACCGGGCCTTCCGCGACCCGGAACTGGGTCGTCTTCTGGCCCGCTGAAGGGCTATTCGACGGGGCCGCGGCGAACCATGGCCCAGACGTGCTCCCGGAAGCCGCTGCCCGGTTCCGGGGCGCCTTGTTCCAGCAGGGTCATTCGAAAATTGGGGGCGAACAGCTCGCGCAGTTCCGCTTCCGACACATGGAACGGCGGGCCGGCTCCTTCCTCTCCCGCGGCACGATTGAGGCTGATAAACAGCCCCCTGGCCCCGGGCGGAACCAGCTGCGCCAGATGGAAGGCATAACGCTGACGGGTAGCGGGCGGCAACGCAATCAGGGCGGCACGGTCATAGAAGGCGCCGACCTCGGCCGCCTGGTCGATATGGAAGTGAAAGAAATCGCCACACCAGAGCTCGACGTTGACCTGTCGACTTATCTCGAACCCGGCCTGTCGATAGCGCGAGACGGGCTCACTCCCTTCGGCGAGAAACTGCTCGACCGCCTGGGCCGCCAGCTCGATACCCAGCACCGGGTGCTCATGACGACTCAGCCAGCGCATATCGTGGCTCTTGCCGCACAGGGGCACCAGCACCTTGACGCCAGGCGACACACCCAACAGAGGCCAGTGGTGGCAGAGCGCGGGATGCGGGGCATCACGATGAAACCCAATGCGCCCTTCCCGCCAGCGAGACAACCATTCATTTTCCATGACAGCTCAGCACCGGCGGTCGCGCTTGGGACATCGCGGTAGATTGACGTTGCACATCAGCGGGTCCTGTTCGTGTGTTGTGGTATATGCGAGTCATGATCCTGACCGCCACGGCTCCGGCCGATGCGTATCCGGATGGTTATTCACAGCTTCTGTGGACAACCCCCGGGACAACCCTGGGAAAGTCGTCTCTCACCGCCGTCACCACTCTGTCGGCGAGCCGGCGGTCACTGCGTAACCAATATGCGGATGCCTGGCACCGTTCGCCGGGGCCGCTAGATTACCACACTCCTGACGCTCTCCAGCCCAGGCCCCGCCCCCGGGCTGGCTCCCGGCGTTCACGACACGTATAATGATCGCCTGTTGTCAACGATGGTCCAGACGGCCACCGCCATCCATTGCCGCGCCCCGGCGGTCCACTGCCGTGAGCGACGCGCATCCCAGAACCCACCGGTGATATACGTCGGGCGCCTTGCGCCACGACCCCAACTCTTATGGCGAAGAAACTCTTCATCAAGACACACGGCTGCCAGATGAACGAGTACGATTCTGCCCGCATGGCGGATCTGCTCGGCGAATCTCACCGTCTCGAACTCACCGACAGCGAGCAGGAGGCGGATGTCATCCTGCTGAATACCTGCTCGATCCGCGAGAAGGCTCAGGAGAAGGTGTTTCACCAGCTGGGGCGCTGGAAGAAGCTCAAGGAGAGCAACCCCGACCTGGTGATCGGGGTCGGCGGCTGCGTGGCGAGCCAGGAAGGCGAGGCACTGCGCAAGCGCGCTCCCCATGTCGATATGGTCTTCGGGCCCCAGACCCTGCACCGGGTACCTTCCATGCTCGACTCCCGCCAGCAGGATCAGATCTCGGTGGTCGACGTGACCTTCCCGGAGATCGAGAAGTTCGACCACCTGCCCAAGCCGAGCTCCGATGGCGCCACCGCCTTCGTGTCGATCATGGAAGGCTGCTCCAAGTACTGCACCTTCTGCGTGGTGCCTTACACCCGGGGCGAGGAGGTCTCGCGGCCCTTCGAGGCGGTGATGGACGAGGTCGTTCACCTGGCCGACCAGGGCGTTCGCGAGATCAACCTGCTGGGCCAGAACGTCAACGCCTACCGCGGCATGAATCAGCTGGGAGATGAAATCGACCTGGCCGAGCTGATCGCCTGCGTGGCGGCGGTGGAAGGCATCGATCGCATCCGCTTCACCACGTCCCACCCGGTGGAGTTCTCCGACAGCCTGATCGAGGCCTATGGCGATATTCCCGAGCTGGTCAGCCATCTGCACCTGCCGGTACAGGCCGGCTCGGACCGGGTGCTCGCCGCCATGAAGCGGGGTCATGGTGTAGAGGAATATGTCGAGAAACTGGAGCGCATTCGCGCGCTTCGGCCCGACATCAGCTTCTCCTCGGACTTCATCATCGGCTTCCCGGGCGAGACCGACGCGGATTTCGAGGCCACCATGGACCTGATTCACCGCATTGGCTTCGACCACTCCTTCAGCTTCGTCTATTCGGCACGGCCCGGCACGCCGGCGGCGAGCCTCGACGACGACACGCCGGAGAGCGTCAAGAAGCAGCGCCTGGCGATTCTCCAGGAGCGCATCAACCAGCAGGCCGCGCAGATCGGCCGGCGCATGGTGGGCTCCACCCAGCGCATCCTGGTCACCGGCTTCTCGCCGCGGGATCCGGGGCAGCTCTCCGGTCGCACCGAGAATAACCGGGTGGTCAACTTCCGTGCGCCCAACCCCACCGAACTGATCGGCTACTTCGTCGACGTCGTGATCAGCGAGGCACTGCCCAATTCGCTGCGCGGCGAGCTGGCCTCACCGGCGGTCTACTGACCCGGCGACCGGCACTTCCGTTTGCCGCGGCGCCCGCCGCGGCAGTAAGCTGAATGCACACTCATCATCCAGGGGACTCGTCCGTCTTGAGCCAGCCATCCTCTCAGGCCAACCGCATCATTACTCTGACCCTCGAACCCAACGACCCCCGCCGCCTGGCCAACCTCTGCGGCCAACGCGACGAGAACCTCAAGCTGGTGGAGTCGCGCCTGGGCATTACACTGCGCAACCGCGGCAACATCTTCCAGCTGGCCGGGCCCATGCATCGGGTCAAGGCCGCCGCCAATATCCTCGAGCATCTCTATCGCGAGACCGAGGCCAGCGACCTGACACCGGATACCGTGCACCTTTTCCTGCAGGAATCCGGGCAGCAGGCGCTCGAGGAGGATGAGGGAGATAGCGGCGACTCCGAGGTGTTGATTCGCACGCCACGCACCCTGATCAAGCCTCGCGGCCTCAATCAGCAGGGCTATGTGCAGAGCATTCGCTCCCATGACATCAACTTCGGCATCGGCCCCGCGGGTACCGGCAAGACCTACCTGGCGGTGGCGGCGGCGGTGGAGGCCCTCAATCAGCAGGAGGTCCGCCGCATCCTGCTGGTACGCCCGGCGGTGGAGGCCGGCGAGAAACTCGGTTTCCTGCCCGGCGACCTCGCCCAGAAGATCGACCCCTACCTGCGCCCGCTCTACGATGCCCTCTACGAGATGATCGGCTTCGAGCAAGTGGCCAAGCTGATCGAACGCCAGGTCATCGAGATCGCCCCGCTGGCCTATATGCGCGGGCGCACCCTCAATAACGCCTTTATCATCCTCGACGAGAGCCAGAACACCACCCGCGAGCAGATGAAGATGTTTCTGACCCGCATCGGTTTCGGCTCCACCGCGATCATCACCGGCGACGTCACCCAGGTCGACCTGCCCCGGGGCCAGAGCTCGGGTCTGATTCAGGTGCTCGAGGTGCTCAAGGGCACACCCGGCATCGGCGTCACCCACTTCGCTGCCAAGGACGTGGTTCGCCACCCTCTGGTGCAGCGCATCATCGAGGCTTACGACAGCTTCGAGGCCGACCAGGAGGCCGCCGAACGCGCCCGCAAGGAAGCCCGGGAACAGGAACGCGAGACCCTGCGCCAGGAGCGCCGGGCGCGCATCGACCGCGAGCAGGGCGAATCATGAATCACCTCCAGGTGGATCGCCAGGTCGCCATCGATGCCGACACCCTGCCGACCCAGGCCGAACTGGAGGGCTGGGTCGGCAAAGTGCTCGCCCATCACGACGAGGAGCGCCACGAGCTCACCGTGCGCCTGGTGGACGCGCCGGAGAGCCAGGCGCTGAACCGCGACTACCGCGACAGGGACAAGCCGACCAACGTGCTCTCCTTCCCCTTCGAGAATCCCCCCGGCGTCAGCCTGCCACTGCTCGGCGACCTGGTTATCTGCCACCCCGTGGTGGTGGCAGAGGCCGCCGAGCAGGACAAGCCCCTGGGCGACCACTACGCTCACATGGTGGTGCACGGCACCCTGCACCTGCTTGGCTACGATCATCTCGAGGAGGATGAGGCAGACGTCATGGAGACCCTCGAGCGCGAGATCTTGACCGAGTTTGGCATCACCGACCCTTATCGGACCGCATCCGAGGACGAGAGAACCGACTCATGAGCGAAGATCGATCGAGTGGCCAGGGCAGCCGTTCCTGGCTCGAGAAACTGCTGGGGGCACTCTCCAGCGACAGCGACGAGCCCAGCTCGCGAGACGAGCTGCTGGAGTTTCTGCGCCAGGCGGCGAGCCGCCTGAAGCTCGAACAGGACGCCATGATGATCATCGAGGGGGCGTTGAAGATCAGTGACCAGCAGGTCCGCGAGGTGCTGGTGCCCCGTTCCCAGGTCACCGCCATCGCCATCGACCAGCCACTGGAGGAATATCTGCCGGTCATCCTCGAGACCGGCCACTCTCGCTATCCGGTCATCGACGAGAATCTCGATGACGTCAAGGGAATCCTGCTGGCCAAGGACCTGCTGCCGCTGCTGCGCAACAATCAGGAGAACGGCAGGCCCTTCCGCCTCGAGGAGGTGGTAAGACCGACGCTTTTCGTACCGGAATCCAAGCGGCTGAATAGCCTGCTCAAGGAGTTTCAGAGCACTCACAACCATATGGCGATCGTGGTGGATGAGTATGGCGGTACCGCCGGCATCGTCACCATCGAGGATATTCTCGAGGAGATCGTCGGCGATATCGAGGACGAGCATGACGCCGACGACGAGGAGGACATTCGCGACCTCGGCGAGCAGCGCTACGCGATCCGTGCCCTGACGCCCATCGAGGACTTCAACGACCGCTTCGAGACACACTTCTCCGACGAGGAGTTCGACACTCTCGGCGGCCTGGTGATGCAGCGCTTCGGCCACCTGCCCGCTCGCGGCGAACACGCCATTATCGGTGGCTGGCGCTTCACGGTGCTGAACGCCGATAACCGGCGTATTCGCCTGCTGGAAGCCGAAATCTGCGACACAGACGCCGACGACACCCCCGACGACAACGACTGACACGCCTGCCACGGAGGGCCAAGATGCCAGCGTTCCGCCACTCCCCCGCCCTCGGTTGCCTGCTGGCAGTTGCCGCCGGCGGCCTCACCACGCTTACCGCCTCCCCTTTCGAGCTCTGGTGGCTAGGCCCGGTGGCCGCGGGGCTGATCTATCTGGGCATCGTGTCCCTGACACCCGGCCAGGCCGCCCTGCGCGGCTGGTGCTACGGCCTGGGGCTATTCGGCTCCGGTGCCTCCTGGGTCTATGTATCGATCCATGACTACGGCTATACCGGCGTCCCCCTGGCCCTGTTGCTCACCACGCTATTCGTCGCGGGCCTGGCGCTTTTCCCCGCGGTCACCCTGTGGCTCTACCGGCGCCTTGCCGGCCCGCGCCTGGCCTGGCTCAGCTTTGCCGGTGCCTGGGTCCTGGGAGAGTGGCTGCGCACCTGGCTGTTCACCGGCTTTCCCTGGCTGCTGCTGGGCACCTCCCAGGTTGACTCTCCGCTCGCCCCCTGGGCCCCGATAGGCGGCGTCTATCTGCTCTCGCTGATCACCGCGCTCACCGGCACCCTGGGCGTCGAGCTGCTTCGCCGCCGCTGGTGGGCCGCCCTGCCCATCGCCGCCCTGTGGCTCGCCCCTCTGGCGCTGCCCACCCAGTGGACGAGCCCAAGCGGCCAGCCACTTCGCGTGGCCCTGCTCCAGGGCAACCTCGACCAGGCCATCAAGTGGACCGCCGACGGCCAGCGGGAAGCGGTCCACCGCTACACCGAGCTGACCCGAACCCATGGCGATGAGGCCTACGACCTGATCATCTGGCCCGAGGCGGCGCTACCCATGTTCGAGCGTGAGGCGCGGCCGGTGTTCGAACGGGTCCAGTCCCGACTGCCCCCCGACACCGCCCTGCTGACCGGCATCCTGCAGCGTGACGGCGAGGGGCTCTACTACAATAGCGTGGTCGGCCTGGGCAACGCGCAGGGCGAGTACCGCAAGACGCACCTGGTGCCCTTTGGCGAATATCTCCCCCTGGAGAGCCTGCTCGCCGATACCATCGCCTTCTTCAACCTGCCGATGCCGGCCATGACACCCGGGCCGGAGAGCCAGCCGCCGCTGCGCGCGGCCGGTACCACCATCGGCAATGCCATCTGCTACGAGATCATCTATGCCGACCGTGTCGCCGCCCAGGCGCGCCATTCGGCGCTCCTGCTGACGGTATCCAATGACACCTGGTTCGGGCGCTCCATCGGGCCCCTGCAGCACCTGCAGATGGCCCGGCTACGCGCCCTGGAGAACGGCCGCCATGTGATTCGCGCCACCAGCAATGGCGTCACCGCCACCATCGACGACCGCGGCCGTGTCACCGCCCGGGCCCCCCAGTTCGAGGTCACCAGCCTGACCGGCGAGGTGCAGCCCATGACGGGGCTGACTCCCTTCACCCGCACCGGCAGCTGGCCCGTCTGGCTACTCGCCGCGGCGCTGGTGCTGCCCGGCCTGCGACTGCGCCACGCCCGGCTTCGCCGGGAGCTGTAAGCCGGGAGCCGTAAGCCGTAAGCCGTAAGCCCGGAGCTCCATATAAATGGCAGCGAAAACCAAGAAGCGCTCAGCCGATGGATCGGCTGAGCGCTTCTATTTATAGCTTATAGCTCAGGACTCCGGCGCGACCGGTACTTCGCCGAGTACCTCGGGAATGGTCATCTTGACGTAGCGGCCGGGTGCCGGCTCGATGACGGAGAGCTCACCGTCGCCGGGCTGGCGCGCCGTCACCACCTTCTCCGCATCCACATAGCCGTTGTCGGTCATCCACGCCTGCCAGTGCGGCCACCAGGAGCCTTCATGCTGCTCGGCGCCGGCCAGCCACTGCTCATGGGTCTCGGGCAGCGCATCGTTGGTCCAGTAGCCGTACTTGTTCTTGTGCGGCGGGTTGACCACCCCGGCGATATGCCCCGACCCGCCCAGCACGAAGGTCACCGGTCCCTTCGGCAGCAGGGCCCCGTAGTAGGTGCTGTTCCACTTGGCGATGTGGTCCTCCCGGGTGGAGAGGAAATAACTGGGTGTGGAGATCTTGCGCAGGTCGATCTTGACGCCGTCGAGCTCGATACCACCGGGCTCGACCAGCTTGTTTTCCATGTACATATGACGCAGGTACCAGCCGTGGGTCGCCGCCGGCAGGTTGGTGCCATCGGTGTTCCAGTAGAGCAGGTCGAAGGGGGCCGGCACATCCCCCTTCAGGTAGTTGCTGATGTAGAACGACCAGAAGAGATCATTCTCGCGCAACAGGTTGAAGCTGAAGGCCATCACACGCCCGTCGAGATAGCCGTCGCGCGCCATCTGGGCCTCGATGCCGGACAGCACCGGCTCGCTGAGGAAGGCGCCGATCTCGCCGGGGTCGCGGAAATCCTGCAGCGTCGTCATGTAGGTGGCCGACTTGATCCGCCGCCCACGGCGAGTGCTGGTGAGATAGGCCACGGTAGCGGCCGCCAGGGTGCCGCCGACGCAGTAGCTGAGCAGGTTAACCGATTTCTCTCCGGTGGCCTTCTCGATCGCCTCGAGGGCGGCGATGGGTCCCAGCTGCATATAGTCGGCCCAGGTCACATCGTGCTGTGCCGGCCCCGGATTGCGCCAGGAGATCAGGAAGACGCTGTGCCCCTGGTCGACCAGCCATCTGACCAAGGAATTGTCCTCGCGTAGATCGAGGATGTAGTACTTGTTGATCCAGGGCGGCACGACCAGCAGCGGCTCCTTGTAGACCCGCTCGGTGCTGGGAGCGTACTGGATCAGCTGAATCAGTTCATTTTCATAGACCACGGAGCCGGGAGTCACGGCGATGTTCTTGCCCACTTCGAAGGCGCTGCGGTCGGTCATGGTGACGTTGAGCCCCTCCGCGGAGTTGCTAAGGTCCTGGCGCAGCCTGGCGAGACCATCCACCAGGTTCTGGCCGCGGGTCTCCAGCGTCTTGCGCATCACTTCGGGGTTGGTGGCAACGAAGTTGGTGGGCGACATGGCATTGACCATCTGACGGGCATAGAACGCCAGCCGGCTCTTCTGCTCGTCGGGGAGGTCCAGTCCGTCGACCAGCTCCTCGACCAGCCGCGAGAAGAGCAGATACTGCTGCATGATGGCCAGGTAGTAAGGGTCGCTGGTCCAGGACTCATCCTTGAAGCGGCGATCGCCCTTGCTCGGCGTCACCAGCGGCTCGACCCGCTCGCCGGCCATGGTCCGCAGGCCGTTCTGCCACAACTGGCACTGGTCCTGAATCAGTCGGGCCTGGGCCTGCCAGAGCTGGGGAGGATTGCGCATCAGCGATTCTGCCGCTGCCTGGAAGCTGTCCCGCATGTCTCCATATACCGAATCGGCGGCGTCGCTTGGCACCATGCGCTCCAGCAGGTCCCCCATCAGATGACGGTACTCGTCGCCGACCTGCTGGAGGTGGGAATTCCACGCCTCCAGCTCGGCCTGTGTCGGTGCTTGAATCCCTGGCTGCATAGAACCCTCCCGGTCCGCCGGCCACGCCATGCCGACGTCAGATAGCACGATCCGCCGCCCTCCCACGGAGGACGGCGGCCTGATCAGCGACCCCGTCAGGGATCGGATTGCGCTGCATGGCAGCGCTCGAGGTCAGCCCTTGCCGTAGGCGGTGGCCGACTCATCCACCAATGCTGCACCGCAAAAAGCCTAGACTGCCACCGCCGGGGTTGCAAGGCCATATCGACAAGGTGATGCCCCCCGAGGCGCCTCCCTCAGCTATCGCGCTTGGTCCGTGAACGGGCCGTGGCCGTCCCCTTGCTGGCCTTGGCACGACTGGAAGACTTGCCGCTTGCCGTGCTGGAGGCACTCCTGGACTTCGCGCCGCTCTTTTCGCTCTTGCCATGGTTCTTGTCATTCTCCGCGCCTTCCTCGTCCTCGGCGCCAGACTGCCCACCGGACTGGCCGGCCTGCTTGAGCATATCGAGCATCATCTGCTGATAGGTACCGAAGCTGGACAGTCCCTGGGAAAGCCCCCGGGACAAGCCCTGGGAGAGATCCTGGGGCATGCCCTGCCCCATGCCCGTCTGCTGAAGGAAGGGCTGCATCAGGCTCATCGGGTCATAGCCCTCCACGCCGGATTCCATCTGCTTCTGTATCCGGTCCAACAGGTCCTTCTGGAAGGCCGCCACATCGGGCAGACCCAGCGCCTGGCGAAACTCATCGGGGGTAAGGTCAAATTCGACGTTGATCTTCATGATATATGCCCTGTCCGTTGATCCGACTGGCAGTGTAGCAGTCCCTTCCGGCTTGCCCTTCACCTCATGGCCGTCAGTGCTCTCAACGCAGTACCGGCGTCTCGACGCTGACGTCGGCATTCTGGCCGCGATGACGCAACAGATGATCCATCAGGGTCAGGGCCATCATCGCCTCGGCGATCGGGGTAGCCCGGATACCCACACAGGGATCATGGCGTCCCTTGGTGATCACCTCCACCGGGTCGCCATGGGTATCGATGCTGCGGCCCGGGATGGTGATGCTGGACGTGGGCTTGAGCGCCAGATGCGCCACGAGCGTCTGGCCGCTGGAGATACCACCCAGCACGCCGCCGGCGTGGTTGGAGAGAAAGCCCTCGGGCGTCATCTCGTCGCGGTGCTCACTGCCACGGCTGGCCACGGAGGCGAAGCCGTCACCGATCTCCACGCCCTTCACCGCATTGATGCTCATCAGGCCATGCGCCAGTTCGGCGTCGAGGCGGTCGAACACCGGCTCGCCGAGCCCCGGCGGCACGCCCTCGGCCACCACCGTGATCTTCGCCCCCACCGAGTCCTGATCCCGCCGCAGCTGATCCATATAGGCCTCGAGCTCTTCGACGCGACTGGCATCGGGGCAGAAGAAGGGGTTGTCGCCCACCGCGTCCCAGCTCTTGAAGGCGATCTCGATGGGCCCCAGCTGGCTCATGTAGCCCCGGACGCGGATGCCTCGCGCCTCGAGATACTTCCTGGCAATGGCCCCGGCGGCGACCCGCATCGCGGTCTCCCGGGCACTGGAGCGTCCGCCACCGCGGTAGTCGCGGATACCGTACTTGTGGTGATAGCTGTAGTCGGCATGGGCAGGACGGAACTGGTCCTTGATCTTCGAGTAGTCCTTGGAGCGCTGGTCGGTATTCTCGATCAGCAGACCAATGGCGGTGCCGGTCGTGCGCCCCTCGAAGACCCCGGAGAGGATCCTCACCCGATCGGGCTCGCGGCGCTGGGTGGTATGGCGTGAGGTCCCGGGGCGACGGCGATCCAGGTCGCGCTGCAGGTCCTCCTCACTGAGCGCCAGACCCGGCGGGCAGCCGTCGACGATGGCGCCCAGCGCCGGGCCATGGCTTTCGCCGAAGGTGGTAACGGTAAACAGCTTGCCGAAGGTGTTGCCGGACATGAGCGTTCCTCGAGTGTTCGGAGCCGGTGAAATCAGGCGAAGGACGCCGCATGGGCGTCGAGTTCATCGGCGGTCAGGGCGAATACCCCCTGGCCGCCACGCTCGAAATCGATCCACAGGAAGGGCACTTCCGGGAAGGCGGCCTCCAGATGGTGGTCGGAGTTGCCCACCTCGACGATCAGCACGCCGCGGTCGGTGAGGTGCTTGCGGGCCTCACGCAGAATGCGGCGCACGATATCCAGGCCATCGTCACCCGCCCCCAGTGCCAGGGCGGGCTCGTGGCGGAACTCGGCGGGCATGGTGGCCAGGTCACGGGCGTCGACATAGGGCGGATTGGAGACGATCAGATCGTAGCGGCCGGATAGCCCGTCGAACAGATCCGAGGCCATCGCCCTCACTCGTTCGCCGACATCGTGACGACTGATGTTCTGGCGGGCCACCGCCAGCGCCTCCTGGCTGATATCGGCGAGTTCCACCTCGCTGGTGGGCAGATAGAGCGCCGTGGCGATGCCGATGCAACCGGAGCCGGCACACAGGTCGAGCACCCGCTGCGGCGGCTCCTCGGGGAACCAGGCGCCGAAGCCCGTTTCCACCAGTTCGGCGATGGGCGAGCGTGGGATCAGCACCCGTTCGTCGACGTCGAAGGGCAGCTCGGCGAACCACGCCTCACCCAGCAGATAGGGCAGCGGCCGCCGACCGGTGATACGCTCGCGCACCAGGGCCACGACCCGCTCGCGTTCCATGGGGAGTAGCCGGGCATCGAGCACCGCCGGGTCGGTGTTCCAGGGCAGATGCAGCGCCCCCAGGGTCAGGGCCACCGCCTCGTCCCAGGGCGAATCACTGCCATGGCCATGAAACAGCCCGGCCAGATGAAACTCGCTCGCCGCCCAGCGCAGGCAGTCGCGCAGGCTGAGGAGTTCGGCGGCGAGCCGGTCGTCGGTGAGTGTCAGAGTGGAGGTCGCGCGCGGGGCGTGCTGATCGGCCAAGGGGGCACCTGAACGTCGTGAAATAAGGGTCAATGATTGTAACCCGCTCCGCCGGTTCACAGCCACGCCATGCCGGGTATACTGGTCGTTCCCAGGCCAACCAACCGACAGCGCCCATGAGCCCTGCCCCATGAACCAAAACCGCCACCGCCCCGACGATGACGAGGTCAGCGCCTTCCGTCAGGCCCTGCAGCAGGCCGGCGTCAAACCCATCGAGCGTAATCGCGCCGACCCCGGCCGCCCGCGCCGAGAGGCGGCATCCGCCGCGGCACGGCGAGCAGCGGCCCAGGCGGCGGGCGACGACGCCACCAGCGGGCGCACCTCGGACGGTCGCGTTGAGGCGGTGCGTCCCTCGGAGTATCTCGATTTTGCCCTGCCCGACCTGCCCTGGCGCACCCGCAGCCGTCTCAAGCGCGGCGACATGACCTGGGAGGCGGGCCTGGACCTGCACGGCTATACCCTGGAGGAGGCGCGCGAGCAGCTGGAAGGCTTTCTGCGCGATGCCGCCGTGGAACAACGCCGCTGTCTGCTGGTGGTGCATGGCAAGGCCTGGGGGGCGGACGGCAACTATCCGGTGCTCAAGAGCCACGTCAATGCCTGGCTGCGCGAGTGGCCCGGGGTGCTGGCATTCTGCTCCGCCGTGGACGCCGAGGGCGGTACCGGCGCCGTCTACGTACTGCTGCGTCGTCACCGCGGGCCTTGAGGGCCGCTATTCGACGGATGGTGTCTCATCCGGCAGCCGCGGGCCGACGATGATGCCACGCTCGCTCCACCCCGGATGGCTTGGCGCCTCATAGCGATCAAGCGCCTCCACCGCCAGCTGGCGGCCCAGGGTAATCAACGCTTCGGCACGGTGGAATTCATAGGCGCCACATACCGTCTTGGGTACCTCGATCAGCACATCCGGTGGGTAGCCCGCCACCTTGTACTTGGCCAGCGCCGCCTGGGTAATATCGAAGGAAGCGAGCACCATATCCAGGCGCCCCCACTGGCGACGACGGCTGCTCACCTCACTCTGATCGTCGTCCCCCTCTTCCCCGCTGCTGCCCCCCAGGCCATCGATCCAACGGCTCGCGGCGCTTTTCACCTCATCGATCCAGGCACTGAACTCGTTGCCCGAGGCACTGCGAGCGGCCTCACGCTCCCGGCGAGCGGCCTCGGGGGGCAACAGCTCTTCCAGGGTCACCGGACGCGGGCTATGGGCCGTCACGTTGACCGCCACCACCAGGTCGGCGTCGGCCGAGACGGAAGGAATGATCGGCAACGGATTGAGCAGGCCGCCGTCGACCAGCACCTGATTCCCCCGGCATACGGGCGTGATCACCCCGGGAACGGCGATGGAGGCGCGAATCGCCTCGAGCAGCGGCCCGCCCTGGAACCAGACTTCACGCTGGCGCGTCATGTCGGTGGCAACGGTGGTCACCGGGATCGCCAGATCCTCGATGTGAACGTCCCCCACCAGGCTCTCCAGCTTGCCCATCACCTTGTTGGCCTTCATGGCGCCCATGGCACTCCAGCTGACGTCCACCAGCCGCAGTACATCGAAGTAGTCGAGACGACACACCCAGTCACGATAGGCGGAGAGCTGACCGGCAGCATAGACGCCGCCCACCAGCGCCCCCATGGAGCAACCGGAAATCGAGACGACCTCGTAGCCGCGCCGCTCGATTTCCTCGATCACCCCGATATGCGCATAACCCCGTGCCCCACCGCTGCCCAGGATCAACGCCACACGCTTCCCCTCGCCACCGGCGACCGTTCTGTCACTCATGCGCTTGCGTCTCCTCGCTTACCTGACGGCTGCGTATTGCCCTCGGCCCAGCCGCCGATGGTCTCGGCCACCGCCGGCATCGCTTCGGGTTCCAGGTGCAGGTGGTGGCCCCCCGGCAGTACCCGACGCTCGAGCCCCGCTAGTGCCGCGCGCGCCCGGCGGGCGGGCTCGCCTTCGCCGAGGATACCCGTCTGCCCTTCGACCAGCAGCGCCGGACACTCAATCTCGGCGAGACAGGCCACCACCTGCTCGGGTGTCAGTCGCACCGGTGAGGGGCGCATCAGATAGGGATCGGTGCGCCATCCCAACGCCCCGTCCCCGAATGCCCCCAGGTTGCGGGCCACCACGGGGCGGATGGTCTCGGCGTCAACCGGCGTCGCCCCTCCCCGGACTCGCGCCACCACGGCCGTCTCTTCGTCAGCATAGCGCGCCGGCAGAGAAGGCGAGCGGCGGTGGCCCAGCAGCCCTCGGCGCAGCTGCCGCGGTGCCTCGGTGGCAGGCGTGGTCACCGCCCCCAGTCCATCGATCAGCGCCAGCCGCGCGACCCGTTCCGGCAGGGCGGAGGCCAGCAGACACGCCACCCCGGCCCCCATGGAGTGCGCCAACAGCGTCGGCCGAGTGCTTCCCAGCGAGTCCGACGCATCGAGCACATCGTCGGCGTAGTCCCAGATGGCATAGTCACCGGGCGTATGGCGCGAGTGGCCATGGCCGGCGAAGTCGATGGCGACAATTCGTACCCCCAGCCGTCTGGTCAGCATGGGGGCCAGGCGCGAGAAGCTGGCGGCATTATCGAGCCAGCCGTGAAGCGCCAGCCAGAGCGGGGCCCCTGCCTCGCCCCAGGCCAGCCCCGAAAGGCGCCCCTCGGCCAGGCTCAGGGCCTGTGGCGACGTCATGATGGTTCTCCCAGCAACTCATCCAGCACCGCCAGAAGGCCCTGACGCGCCTCATCGGGATGCTCCATGGGGAACATGTGCGTGCCCGGTACCACGCTGAGGGGAATGCCGTGGCGCCTGATGCGCCTGCAGCGAGCGGGGGTCAGGAGATCGGAATCTTCGCCGGCCACCACCGCATGGGGAACGCGCAGCCGCCGCGGTAGATCCCCCAGGTGGTCGGGCAGATGACGGAAGATCTCCACCTCGATATCGGGGTCATAGACCAGCACGGCCTGGCCGTCGTCGAGCAGGCGGGTACCGCCTTCGACGTAGTCCTCCAGGGCCTGGTCGGTAAAGCGACGAAACAATCCCCGGCGGCGCAGATAGTGGTGCATCGCCTGACGATCCGGCCAGGTGGTACGCCGCCCCAGACTCTTGCCGGCGGGGGTGACGCGATCCGCCATGCCCAGCCACTTGGCGGCCTTCATTCCCCAGGCATCGAGGCCCAGCATCAACGGCGGGTCGAGCATCACCACGCACTGGAAACGCTCCGGCGCCGCCTCGGCGGCCATGGCCATCAGCACTCCCCCCATGGAGTGCCCTACGCCGATCACCGGCGCCTCGAGTCCCTCCAGGGAATACAGCAGCTCATCACGCAGCGCCAGCCAGTTGTGTCCCACCGGGAAGTCGGCATGATGGCCGAGGCGGTCCAGCGGACGCAGCATGAAACGCTCACCCAGGGGCGCCAGGAAGCTGCGGTAGCTGGCGCCGGGAAACCCGTTGGCGTGGGCGAACAGCAGCGTGGAATGATCGGTATCGGCGGGCGTCATCAGCGTTTCCTGATCCAGTTACGAGCACGGCGCGAGTCGCGCGCCTGGTGATAGCAGGCTAACGGGATTACCATGTTTCGCCAAGTCGTCTCTTACCCTGATGGAGTCAGTGTGTCTGCTCGCAAGCCCCGCGATACTCGCCTGCGTAATCGAATCTTCTTCGCTACCGTGATCGCCGCCATGCTGGTCGGCTTCTGGTTGGTACGCTGATGGAGGCCCTGGCGATCTTCCAGGCCACCCTGGAGGTCACCCTGCCGGTCTTCACCATGGTCTTTATCGGCCTGGGCCTCAAACGCGTCCGCTGGATCGATGCGGCCTTCGTCACCACCGCCTCTCAGCTGGTGTTCAAGGCCACTCTGCCCACGCTGGTGTTTCTCAGCATCATCCGTGCCGACCTGGAAGCCACCCTCAACCCGCGGCTGCTCGGGGTCTTCGCCCTGGCTACCCTGGGCAGCTTCCTCCTTGCCTGGGGCTGGGCGGAGCTGCGCATTCCCCGGAATGATCGCGGCAGCTATATCCAGAGCGCCTTTCGCGGCAATGTCGGCATCGTCGGGCTGGCCCTGGCGGCGGGCATGTACGGCGACTACGGCCTCTCCGCCGGGGGCCTGCTGCTCGGCGTGGTGATCCTGACCTACAACATCTTCTCCGTCGTCGCCCTGGCGAGCTACCGCGACGAGGCTCGGGTCGACTGGCGCGACATCCTCGCGAACATCGTGCGCAACCCGTTGATCCTGGCCGTGGTGGCGGCACTGCCGGTGGCCGTGGCGGAACCACCCTTGCCCGGCTGGCTGATCACCACCGGCGATTACTTCGCCTCCCTGACCCTGCCGCTGGCGCTGATCTGCATCGGCGCCAGCCTTTCCTTCGGCGCCCTGCGGGCGTCCGGGGCCGTGGCGCTGAGCGCCAGCCTGATGAAGATGGTGGTGATTCCGATGCTGGCGACCGGTGCGGCCTGGCTGGCCGGCTTCGAGGGGCGTGAGCTGGGCGTGATGTTTCTCTTCTTCTCGAGCCCCACCGCGGCGGCGGCCTTCGTGATGGCCAGGGCCATGGGCGGCAACGCCGTGCTTACCGCCAATATCATTGCCCTGACCACGCTGATGGCCAGCGTGACCATCACCCTGGGAGCCTTCGGCCTGCAGATGGCCGGGCTGATCTAGCGCCGTTCCCGCTCAGCCAAGCTCCGCCGGGGGGATAAACCGCGCCAGCCGCGCGCATCCCGCCGCCCAGACATCGGCCTCGAGCTCGGCTACCGCCGCCGTGGGAAAGCCGAGGCCCCTATCCTCGCGCCCCTCCACCAGCAGCCCGGCCACTGCGCCCACCAGCGGCATATGGCTGACCAGCATCAGCGAACATCCCGGTGGCTGCTCGATCAGCCAGTCGGCCACCGCCTGGGGCGAGTCGTCGGGGGTGATGCAGCCCAGCGTCTCAACCTCGATGCCGATCTCGGCACCGCCCAGTGCCTCGGCAACCAGGGCGGCGGTCTGCTGGGCGCGCCGATAGGGGCTGGCCAGCAGGCGCAGGCCGCTCAGGTCATCGCGGCCGGCCAGCCAGGCCGCCATGCGCCGCACCTGCTGTTGGCCATGGCGTGTCAGCTCCCGCTCGGCGTCGGGACGTCCAGGGTCCGCCTCGCCATGGCGCATGATCAGCAGCCGCTCAGTCATGGTCCTTGCCCCTGTCACCGCCCTGCTCGCGATGCGCTCGCTGCACGTCCTCGCGTGCCAGCACGAATTCAACGTCGCTGCTCTGCTCGCCCAGCATCAGCAGCCGCGCCATCTCATCGGCCGGCACCCCCTTGAACAGCACCTGATAGAGCCCCTCGGCCAGCGGCATGTAGATGCCTTCGTCACACGCCTTGTCGCGCACCAGGCGCACGCTGTTGACCCCTTCGGCTACCTGCCCCAGGGCCTCGACCGCCTCGTCCAGGCTGCGCCCCTCACCCAGGGCATACCCGACGCGATAGTTGCGTGACAGCCGCGACGAACAGGTGACGATCAGGTCCCCGACCCCGGCCAGCCCCAGGAAGGTCATGGGGTTGGCGCCCAGGGCCACGGCGAAGCGGCTCATCTCGGCCAGCGCCCGGGTCATCAGCATGCTGCGGGTGTTCTCGCCCATGCCCAGGGCCGCGGCCATGCCGGCGACGATGGCATAGAGATTCTTCAGCGCCCCGCCGAGCTCCACGCCATAGCGGTCATTGCTGGCATAGACCCGGAAGTAGTCGCAGCCCAGTGCCGTCTGGACCCGGGTGCGGGTCTCGGGGTCGTCGCTGGCGATCACCGTGGCGGTGAGCTGCTTGTCGGCCACCTCGGAGGCGAGGTTGGGCCCCGAGATCACGCCGATATGCGGGAAGCCGGTCTCCTCCTCGAGGATCTGGCTCATCAGCTTGAAACCCGCTTCCTGGATCCCCTTGGTGGTGCTGACCAGGATCTGATCGGGGCTCAGATGCGTGCGTGCCTGTCGCACCACCTCGCCGAATGCCTTGGAGGGGATCGCCACCAGCACCAGGCCGGCGCCCGGCAGGACATCAACCATCTCGGTGGAGGCCACTACCGCCGAATTGATGACATAGTCGGGCAGGTAGCGGCCGTTGACGTGTTCCCGGTTGATCTGCTCGGCCAGCGCCGGGTCGCGCAGCCACTGACGCACCTCGGCACCGTTGTCCGCGGCAATGCTGGCCAGGGCGGTGCCGAAACTGCCACCCCCCAGCACCGCCACCCGCATGCGTTCGTCTGCCATGATAAACCCCGAAGGCGATGAATGAATGTAAGGGGGATTGTAACGAAAAAGACGCCCGGACCGTGATCGGCCCGGGCGTCCCGGAATACGGCCCCGTCTGGAGCCGAGATCGAAGAGAGCGTCAGTCGACCTGCGACAGCAGCGAGTCGACGCTCTGGCGGGCATCGCCGTAGAACATCCGGGTGTTCTCCTTGAAGAACAGCGGGTTCTCGATGCCGGAGTAGCCGGTACCCTGGCCACGCTTGCTGACGAACACCTGCTTGGCCTCCCAGACCTTCAGCACCGGCATGCCGGCGATGGGGCTGTTGGGATCCTCTTCGGCGGCCGGGTTGACGATATCGTTGGAGCCGATGACGATCACCACGTCGGTGTCGGGAAAGTCATCGTTGATCTCGTCCATCTCCAGCACGATATCGTAGGGCACCTTGGCCTCGGCCAGCAGCACGTTCATGTGCCCGGGCAAACGCCCCGCCACCGGGTGGATGCCGAAGCGCACGTTCTTGCCCGAGGCGCGCAGCTTGCGGGTCAGCTCGCTGACCGCGTTCTGGGCCTGGGCCACCGCCATGCCGTAGCCCGGCACGATGATCACGCTGTCGGCATCGTTGAGAGCGCTGGCCACGCCACCCGCATCGATGGCGACCTGCTCGCCCTCGATCTCCGCCGCCGGTCCCTGAGTGCCACCGAAACCGCCGAGGATAACGTTGAGGAAGTTGCGGTTCATCGCCTTGCACATGATGTACGAGAGGATGGCACCCGAAGAACCGACCAGGGCCCCGGTAACGATCAGCAGATCATTGGAGAGCGTGAAGCCGATGGCGGCCGCGGCCCAACCGGAGTAGCTGTTGAGCATCGATACCACCACCGGCATGTCGGCACCGCCGATGCCCATGATCAGGTGGTAGCCGATGAAGAATGCCAGGGCGGCGATCAGCAGCAGGGTCCAGAAGCCCGCACCGCCGAGGTAGAGAATGGCGAGCAGTAGCGACAGCACCGCGGCGCCGGCATTGAGCATGTGCCCACCGGGCAGCTGACGGGGCTTGCCGTCGATCTTGCCGGCCAGCTTGCCGAAGGCGATGATCGAGCCGGTGAAGGTCACCGCGCCGATGAACACGCCCAGCACGACCTCAACCTGCAGGAACATCAGCTCGTCCGGCGCCTTGGTGGCCACCAGGCCGGCGAAGGCCGAGAACTGGTCGGTACCCGCCTCGATGGCGCGCGCCGCCAGCACACGACGGCGCTCCAGGTCGGCGCTCCAGCCGACAAACACCGCGGCCAGACCGACGAAGCTGTGCAACGCCGCTACCAGCTGCGGCATCTCGGTCATGTCGACCTTCTTGGCCACATAGACACCGATACCGGCGCCGATGACCATCATCGGGATCATCCAGGTGTAGGCACCGATACCCGGCCCGAAGGCGGTAAAGAATACCCCCACGGCCATGCCGACGATGCCGTACCACACCGCCCGCTTGGCTTTCTCCTGATTGCTCAACCCCCCCAGGGAGAGGATGAACAGTACACTCGCCGCGATCGCCGCGGCAGACACGAATCCTTGACTCAGCATGGGTTGTCTCCGCGGTTCACGATTTCTGGAACATGGCCAGCATCCGGCGTGTCACCAGGAAGCCACCCACGATATTGATAGTCGCCACCAGCACCGAGATGGCCGCCATCAGCGTTACCAGCCCGCTGCCCGAACCGATCTGCAGTATTGCCCCCAGGATGATGATCCCGGAGATGGCATTGGTTACCGCCATCAGCGGCGTATGCAGCGAGTGGCTGACGCCCCAGATCACCTGGAAGCCGACGAAGCAGGCCAGCGCGAAGACGATGAAATGCTGCATGAAGGAAGCCGGCGCCACCTGACCGAGCAGCAGCATCAGCGCGCCCCCCACCCCGAGCAGGGTGACCTGACGCTTGGTCTGGGCCTTGAAGGTCGCCAGCTCGGCGGCCTTCTTCTCCTCCGGCGTCGGCTCCTTCTCCTTGGGCTTGGGCTTGGCCGCGGCAATCGCCTTGACCTTGGGCGGCGGCGGCGGGAAGGTGACCTCGCCGGCATGGGCCACCGTGGCACCACGGATGACGTCATCCTCCATATCGTGGTTGATCTGACCGTCCTTCTCGGGGGTCAGGTCGGTCAGCATATGGCGAATGTTGTTGGCGTAAAGCAGCGATGACTGGGTCGCCATGCGCGACGGAAAATCGGTGTAGCCGACCACCACCACGCCGTTGTCGCTCACCACACGTTCGTCGGCCACGGTGAGGTCACAGTTCCCCCCCTTCTCCGCGGCCAGGTCGATAACCACCGAGCCCGGCTTCATGGCCTGGACCATGTCTTCCAGCCACAGCTTGGGCGCCGGCTTGCCGGGAATCAGCGCCGTGGTGATGACGATATCGATATCCGGGGCCTGTTCGCGGAAGCACTCGAGCTGCTTCTCGCGGAATTCGGGGCTGGAGGGAGCCGCATAGCCGCCCGTCTCGGAACCATCCTGGCTCTCGTCGAAATCGAGGAACAGGAACTCGGCGCCCATGGACTCGATCTGCTCGGCCACTTCGGGGCGCACATCGAAGGCGCGTACCACGGCGCCCAGGCTGGTAGCGGTACCGATGGCGGCAAGCCCCGCCACGCCGGCACCGATCACCATCACCTTGGCCGGCGGTACCTTGCCGGCGGCCGTCACCTGGCCGGTGAAGAAGCGCCCGAAGTTGTTGCCCGCCTCGATCACCGCGCGGTAGCCGGCGATGTTGGCCATGGATGACAGGGCATCCATCTTCTGGGCCCGCGAGATACGCGGCACCATGTCCATGGCCACCACGGTGGCGCCCTGGGCACGACACTTCTCGAGCAGCGCCTCGCTCTGGGCCGGCCAGAAGAAGCTGATCAGGGTCTGTCCCTCGCGCAGGCGCTCGGCCTCCGTTTCCTCGGGCTCGCGGACCTTGATCACCACCTCGGCCTCGTTCCAGAGCGCATCGGCAGCTTCGACGACGGTGACGCCGGCATTGCGATACGCTTCGTCATCGAAGCCGGCGGCCACGCCGGCGCCGGTCTCGATCAGGCAGTCGTGCCCAAGCTTCTGAATGAACTTCGCGCTGTCAGGGGTCAGCGCGACGCGCGCCTCGCCCTTGGCGAGCTCCCTGGGTGCACCAATCTTCACGTTGGATCTCCCGCTTAGTTATCGAATTTGTGCATGGGTTAGTCTTTTTATTCATACCTGACAATGCCGCATTGCACAACCGCCGTTTGGACTATCGAGGGTCAGAAAATGCAGCACCGTCGAACGAAAAGCTGAAGGCGGGTAACGCTGAACGCAAACCGGTAAAAAGGCAAGTGCCAGACATCAACAGGCCGCCCGGAGGCGGCCTGAAGGTTGGTACAGAATGTATAATGGAATCAAGCACTCAACAAGGAATTGAGTCGCTTGACGTAGGCGGCAGGGTCGTCGAGATGCCCCCCCTCGGCGATGATCGCCTGATCGAGCAGGATATGGGTCAGGTCGCTGAAGGCCTCGCCCTCCACGCCCTCGAGACGCGCCACCAGCGCATGCTCGGGGTTGAGCTCGAGGATCGGCTTGACCTCCGGCAGGGCCTGACCCGCGGCTTCCATGATGCGCCGCATCTGGAACCCCATTTCGTGCTCGGGAAGCACCACACAGGCCGGTGAATCGGTCAACCGGTGGGTCACCTTGACCTCCTGGACGGTCTCGCCCAGCGCCTCCTTGACCCGCTTGACCAGGCCCTCCTTGGCCTTGGCGGTTTCCTCCTGGGCCTGCTTCTCCTCCTCGTCCTCGATCTCGCCGAGGTCGAGTTCGCCCTTGGCCACGTCGACGAAGGACGTGCCGTCGTACTCATGGAGATGGCTCATCAGCCACTCGTCGATGCGGTCGTGAAGCAGCAGGACCTCGACGCCCTTCTTGCGGAAGATCTCCAGATGCGGGCTGGACTTCGCCGCGTTGAAGCCGTCGGCGACGATATAGTAGATCTTCTGCTGCCCCTCCTGCATGCGACCCACATAGTCGGCGAGGGACTGGTCCTGGGTGGTGCTGTCGGTATGGGTGGTGGAGAAGCGCAGCAGGCCGGCGATCTTCTCGCGGTTGCCGTGGTCTTCCGCCGGTCCTTCCTTGAGCACGCTGCCGAAGGTATTCCAGAAGGTCTGATAGGCCTCGGGATCCTTGGCCAGCTTCTTGAGCATGTCCAGGGAACGCTTGGTCAGGGCACTCTTGATCTTCTCGACCTGGGGATCCTGCTGCAGCAGCTCGCGGGACACGTTGAGAGACAGGTCGCGGGTATCGAGCACACCCTTGATAAAGCGCAGGTAGAGCGGCAGGAACTGCTCGGCGTCGTCCATGATGAAGACGCGCTGAACGTAGAGCTTCACGCCCCGGGCGCCGTCGCGCTCGTAGAGATCGAAGGGCGCGCGCCCCGGCACATAGAGCAGGCTGGTATATTCGAGCTTGCCCTCGACCTTGTTGTGGCTCCAGGTCAACGGGTCGCTGAAGTCGTGGGAGACGTGCTTGTAGAACGCCTTGTACTCGTCATCGGTGAGCTCGCTCTTGGGCCGCACCCACAGGGCGGTAGCCTCGTTGACGGTCTCCCAGGTAACGGTCTCGCTGCCCTCGATCTCGTTGTCTTCCTCATCGCGGGCCTTCTCGACCCGAGGCATGCGTACCGGCACCTCGATATGATCGGAGTACTTGCGCACCAGGCTTTGCAGGCGGAAGTCGTCAGCAAACTCCTTGGCATCTTCCTTGAGGTGCAGCACGATCTCGGTGCCATGGACCTCACGCTCGACGTCGGACACCGTGAACTCGCCCTCGCCCCTGGAGCGCCACTCGACGCCGTCATCCTGCCCGGTGCCCGCCTTACGGGTTCGCACGGTGATGTCGTCGGCGACGATAAAGCCGGAATAGAAGCCGACGCCGAACTGGCCGATCAGGCGGGCATCCTTCTGCTGTTCGCCGGAAAGCTGCTGGAGAAACTCGGCGGTGCCGCTGCGGGCGATGGTGCCGAGGTTCTCGATTACCTCATCACGACTCATGCCGATGCCGTTATCACGCACCGTCACGGTACCCGCCTCGAGATCATGCTCGATCTCGATGCGCAGCTCGCTGTCACCCTCGTAGAGCGTGTCATTGTCCAGGGCCGCATAGCGCAGCTTGTCGCAGGCGTCGGCGGCGTTGGAAATCAGCTCGCGCAGGAAGATCTCCCGGTTGGAATACAGGGAGTTGATCATCAGGTGAAGCAGCTGTTTCACCTCGGTCTGGAAGCCAAGGGTCTCTTCATGTTGCGTGGCAGTAGTCATGTGGCGTGAACCCCTCCTTTCGACATGACAACGGTGGTGAACCATCGATTCGGAACTGGCAGTCGATATGGGGTCGCAGTGCGGCTTTTCAAGCCCCGGGGTGACTCAGGCCGGATCGCTGCCGGGATCACCCAGCACGAAATGCAGCCTGGCGGTAGCCACCGGCGCGGTTTCCTCCTTCTGCCAGGCACTGACCGTGACGTTGGCCAGGCGCCGCCCCTCGCGCAGCAGCGAACAGCGAGCATGGGTCGGCACCAGGCGGGCGGTGCGCAGATAGTCGACGGAGACATCGACAACCTTCGGCAGTCGCGGCTCGCGGGTGGCGAGCATCAGCTCAAGCGTCGCCGCCGTCTCCATGAAGGCCGCCACCACCCCGCCATGCAGCGCCGGCAACATGATATTGCCCACATTGCCCGGGCGAGGATCGAGGCGAAACAACAGGCCTTCGCCCTCGGGGTCCGAAAGCGCCGAGACGCCAATGCGTCGGGCGTAGGGCATCAACTCCAGCCACGCCGACAGATCGACACCGTTACGAGGTCCCGACAGCCCCTCCACTCCACGAATGCCTTCAGGCATGGTCATCCTCCTCGGCGAATAGCGCCTCGGCAAATTCCGGTGGGGTATTATGCGCTCCGAGCCGCACAAAACTGCCGACGGCGCGGGCCACATCGCCTTCGGCCGACTGCCAGGCTCGTCCCTCGGTGAACACCACCGAGGCGGTGACACGCACGGCGCGCGCCTCCACCAGCAGGTCCTGACCGGCCACCGCCGGGCGGAAGTGATCAACGCGCAGGTCCAGGGTCGGGCAGATTTCCGGCGCCGGTAGCGCCGGCAGGACCGCCGAACCGCAGGCGGTGTCCAGCAACATGGTCAAGACTCCGCCGTGGACCAGTCCTCGCTCGCTGTCACCCAGCAGATCATCGTGCCAGGGCAGGCGCAGGCGGGCGAGTCGCGGCGAGGCCTCGAGCACCTCCAGCCCCAACTCACGCGTATGGGGTATCACGTTGACGAAACGCATCAGGGCTCGCCGCCAGATGGCGGCGGAATGAGAATCGGCGTGCATGGAGCGCCTCGCTAGGGATGTTGTTGTGAATATCCGATAATCAAACGACCGTATCAGAAATCACCGGCATGATCCTTGTCGGCGTCAACGCTCGCTTCCCGCCAGGCGCGATAGGGCCCCAGGGCAGTATCCACCCGGGTCAGCAGCCAGCCGACGATGACCGCGTCATCCAGCACGCCCACCAGCACCAGGAAATCCGGAATCAAATCCAGGGGCGAGACCAGATAGGCCAGCGCGGCGAGCATCCACAGGATGGCCGTCCAGGGCACCGGGCGAAAGCGGCCACGCAACACATCCCCCAACATCGGCACAAATAGCCTCAGGGCCCGGGTGATCTGGCCGATCACCCTGGAGCGCCCGCGTAGTCGCGTCTTCAGCTTGTCGCCCTTGCCTGCCATGAGCACCCTCCTTGCCGATCTCAACGAACAGAATGTCACGATAAGCGATTAATGGGCACGACAACAGCATGGACGCTGCTGACATGAACAGGCGACACTATCCCGACACTATCCCGACACCACCCCATCGGCGACGATGGTCGTTTTACTCGAGAACCGACGCTGGAGGGTTCCTATGTCGCTGCGTTTCCCTGTGCCCTGGCGTGCTCTCGCCACTGCCACCCTGTGCTGCCTGCCCCTCCTTGGCCAGGCCGATGATCGCAGCATGCGCGACGCCTTGCATGCCGCCCGAGCCGGCGACTGGCACAAGATCGATGAAGCCGCCATCGCCGGGCACGAGCTGGCCGGCTACGTGGCCTATCATCGCCTGCGCAACCGCCTGCCGGATGCCGAGCCTCGGAGAGTCCTGAGCTTTATCGAGCGCCATGCCGACTCTCCCCTCGCCGGCTGGATGCGTGGCCAGGCCATCGATCGTTACGGAGATGCCGGGCGCCATGCCGACCTGCTGGAGATCGCCGACGGGGAACCCGAGGACACCGCACGACGCTGTCATTACTACACCGCCCTGCTCGACCGCGACCCCGCCACGGCCGCCGAGGGAGGCCGCCGGCTGTGGCGGGTCGGCCACTCCCAGCCCGAGGCCTGCGACAGCCTCTTCAACACCCTGCGCGCCCGCGGCGCGATCGACGAACAGCGGGTCTGGGAGCGCCAGATGCTCGCCTGGCAGGCCGGCGAAAGCGGCCTGGTAGCGTACCTCGGTCGCCTGCTCGGCAGCCGCTGGCAGGACCCTCTCGATGCCCAGGCTCGTGTTCAGCGGGACTTTTCCGCGGTGACCGCGGCACCCGCTTGCATGGGTCCCGAGTGCCGCGGCAGCGGTCCCTTCTTCGCCGCCGCCCTGCACGGCTACGTGCGCGCCGACACGCGAGAAGCGCTGGCAGCCTGGCGCCGGCTCGCCCCCCGACTCTCCCTCGACGCCGAATATCGCCGAGCGATCGAAGGCGATCTGATTTTCTACTCACTGGTACGCGACGTCGATGCCAACCGCGCCTGGGTCGACGCCGTCCTCCCCAAGCTGGAAGAGCCGCATGCCGTCAAGCCGGCATTTTCTCGATCCGAGCTGCTCGAACTTCGGGTGCGCACGGCCCTGGCCGATCGCGACTGGCGTGGCGTACTCGACTGGACCCAGCGCCTGCCGGACGAAAACCGTCGCGACGAGCGCTGGCAGTATTGGCAGGCCCGGGCCCTGGAACGGCTCGGCGACAAGAGCGCCGCCGAGCGCGCCTATGCCGCCGCCGCCGGCGAGCGTAGCTTCTACGGCTTCGCCGCCGCCGACCGACTCGGCCGCGACTACTCGCTCAATATGGAGCGCAACCCGGTCGACTCCGCCGACCGGGAGCGGGTCTCACGCTGGCCGGCGGTAAGGCGCACCGAAGCCCTGTTGCGCATCAATGAACCGGGACTGGCCGCCAGCGAATGGTACATGGCGGTGCGCCGGGCAAGCCCACACGACGCCCGCGCCCTGGGGGATTACGCCCACCAGCGCGGCTGGAACGCCAGGCTGGTACAGACCACCATCGTCGGTCAGCTCTGGGACGCCCTCGAATGGCGCTTTCCCGAGGCCTATCGTGACGACTTCCTGGAGTGGGGTCGCCGGACCGGTGTGGACCCCTATCTGCTGATGGGTATCGCTCGACGCGAGAGCGCCTACAACCCCGAGGCCCTGTCACCGGCCGGTGCCCGTGGGCTGATGCAATTGATGCCCGCCACCGCGACCCAGTTGGCGCGCCAGCTGGGCATCCCCGACCCGGGGGCCTACGGGATCCTCGATCCACAGACCAACATTCGCCTGGGCAGTACCTATATTCGCGACATGCTGGAACGCTATCGGGGCAACCGCCTGGCCGCGACCGCGGCCTACAACGCCGGCCCCGGCCGTGTGGACCGCTGGCTGCGAGGCAGCGCCACCGTCCCCTTCGACCTCTTCGTCGAAAGCATTCCCTTTCGCGAGACGCGCCACTACGTGCAGGCCGTACTGACCTATCGCGCCATCTTTGAAAGCCTGGCCAACGGCGGCAACAGCGAAGGCGTCTCGATGCTGACCCAGGCGGAGAAGACGGCCCGCTACGATAGCTCACTGCTGGCACGGCAATAGCCGTAAGCCGGGCTAGGGCTGGCGCTCCAGCGCCAGCCGGATGCCGAAGACGATCAGCACCATGCCGGTCAGCCCGTTGAGCCCACGTGCGAAGGCGGGGCTGGCCAGCAGCCGCCCTGCCCCACCCACCATGGACGCCACCCCGATCTGCCAGAGGTTGGCAATCACGAAGTGCACGCCGGCCAGAAACAGCGACTTGACCAGGGCCGGGTCACCCGGCGCGATAAACTGCGGCAGAAAGGCCATGTAGAAGACGACGGTCTTGGGGTTGAGCACATTGGAGAGCAGTCCCTCGCGCAGAGGCCTCCAGACAGACACACCACGGCGCGCGCCGTTCACCCCCGCCACCGGCAGCCCCTGGCCGCGCCGCGCGGCCAGGAGGGCCTGTAGCCCCAGCCAGATCAGATAGACGGCCCCGGCCAGCTTGAGCACACCAAAGGCCCAGGCCGACTGCAGCAGGATCAGTGAGATGCCCAGGGCCGAGACGGCGGCGTGCACGAAGAGCCCGCAACAGATCGCCAGGCTCGTGAGTGCCCCGTCACGCACCCCGCCACGGGAGGTATTCCGGATCACCAGCAGGGTGTCCACGCCCGGAGTGATCGAAAGCAGCGTGATGGCCACCAGAAATGACCAGAACTGGGCATCGACCAGCATCATCCCTGGTCCTATGCCGCGCGCTGCGAGTGACGCATCGAGATCTGGTCGTTAAGCGTCCAGAAGTCGTAGAGCACGCCCAGCCCGAACACCCCGAAGGTCAACAGGTAGAGGATGCCGGTCAACCACTTGCCCTGATAGAACCGATGCAACCCGAAGATACCCAGAAATGTCAGCAGCAACCAGGCCAGTGAATAGTTGATGGGGCCCGGGCGAAAGCGCAGGTCGGCCTGGCGGTCCATGGCGGGGATAAGGAACAGATCGATCAACCAGCCGATACCCAGCAACCCCAGGGTAAAGAACCAGATGGTTCCGGTCACCGGCTTGCCGTAGTAGAAGCGGTGGGCGCCCAGGAAGCCGAACAGCCAGAGCAGGTAACCAAGCAACATGCTGTGAGTATCGCGGGAAGGAAGGGAAGTGGCAGTCATGGGGATCTCGAGTGAAGTAGGGGTGGTGGCAACGAGCGCGCTGGACGCCCTCGAGCTTTCCAACTAGAGTGACCCTGCGGGCTCGGCATAGTTTCCCTGCGCCACCCAATGGGCGCAAGCCTGGCCGAGGAACCGCCAACGATGCGCTGGCAGGCGGCCGGGGTCACACAGGCCTCTCCTCCCTGTCGGGCACCGCGGCAAGAGTGCACCGAGCATTCGAGCCGGAAACACTATCCGTAAGTTAAGGAAATCGATAAATGGCAACTGGCACTGTCAAGTGGTTCAACGACACCAAGGGCTACGGCTTCATCTCCCCTGACGACGGCGGCGATGACCTGTTCGCGCACTTCTCCGAGATTCAGGCTGAAGGCTTCAAGTCCCTGCAGGATGGCCAGAAGGTCACCTTCGAGGTCACCCAGGGCAAGAAGGGCCTTCAGGCCTCCAACATCCGCGCCGAAGACTGAGCGTATACTCGACGGAACGGCAGCGCCGGACCCACGAGCAAGGCCCACCCCAGGGTGGGCCTTCTTGTTGGTGAGGCAGACGCACCGCGCGCTACTCCTCGGCGGACTCTGCAGACGCGGGTGCCGAGGCCTCGCTGCCCACTGACTCCGTGTCGAGGCCCTCGAATTCGGGCACTTCCCGCTCGATATCCTCGAACTGCTGCTCCAGTTCCCGCTGCGCCTCTTCGAAGCGGCGCTCCTGCTCCTCGATAATGGCGTCGATATCCGAGTCGGTCGTTTCCTCTTCGCTCAAGGAACCACCGCCGAGGGAGGAGTCGAGGTCGACACCACTGTCGGCATCGTCGCCCTCCATGGGCTCGGGCGCCACCGTCTGCTGCTCCGCCTGCTCGAATTGCTCGTCGATACGCTGCTGAGCCTCCTGAAAGCGCCGCTCGTTCTCCTCGATGATGGCATCGACGTCCTCGCGGGTCGCCTCGCCGGGCAAGGCGGCCTCACCCTCCAAGGTGGCCTCGGGGGACTCGCCCAGGGTATCGGCGTCGGCGGACACTTCCGCGTCGACCGGGGCCGACTCGGTTGTATCCTCGCCGGCAGGCGCGGCCTCTTCGCTTCCTGACGCTTCCACGGGCGCTTCCTCGCCCCGTTCCTCGGCGGCCTCGCCCTCCGACTCAGCCGTGGCCGGCGCCTCTGCGTCGGTGCTTTCCTCCGCCGCCTGGGGCGTCTCGGCATCGGACGCCTGCTCATCGCCGTTACCACAGCCCGCCAGGCCCAGGGCCAGCAGCATGCCCAGCAGGGTCGGCTTCCAGTGTGTGAATCTCATCAAGCGTCTCCGTCACGAAAAAGCCATATTGCAGCAGAGCGGCCCACTCCTCGCAAGGCGATCCAGGCCTCACACCAGGAAAGCATGCCATTACTCGACCGTCTTCCGTAGACTACCGCCCTGGCGTGATTTAACGAACACGGAGCGAGCATGATCGAACCGGCATTTCTTGTCGCCGCCTTCCTGGGCGGCGCCGCCGCCCTGGCCACCCGCTTACCGCCGTTGGTCGGTTTCCTTTCCGCCGGCTTCGTGCTCAACGCAATAGGCTACGACGACTCTCCCCTCCTCGCCATGATCTCCGAGATCGGCGTCACCCTGCTGCTGTTCACCATTGGCCTGAAGCTCGACGTACGGACTCTGCTGCGCCGTGAAGTCTGGGCCGGCACCAGCCTGCACATGATCGGCTCATCACTGCTGTTCTGTGGGCTGCTGGTGGGGCTCAAGGGGCTTGGCCTGACGCTGCTGGTCGATAGCCACTGGCATACGCTGCTGCTGGGCTTCGCCCTGTCATTCTCCAGCACGGTCTTCGTGATCAAGACGCTGGAGAAACGCAGCGAGACGCAGACCGCCTATGGGCGACTGGCCATTGGCGTATTGATCATGCAGGACGTCCTCGCCGTGCTGTTTATCACCGCTTCCACCGGCGAGCTGCCGAGCCCATGGGCGCTGGGCCTGGTGCTGCTGATTCCGCTGGCACCGCTGCTGCGCCAGCTGCTGGACCGCCTGGGTCACGGCGAAATGCAGATCCTGTTCGGCATGCTGCTGGCCCTGGTGCTGGGCTATACGCTGTTCGAGATGCTGGGCCTCAAGGGGGACCTCGGCGCGCTGCTCGTGGGCCTGTTGCTGGCCCCCCACCCGGCTGCCCGGAATCTTTCGCGGGCGATGTTCAATATCAAGGAGCTGCTGTTGGTCGGCTTCTTCCTGAACATCGGCCTCACCGCCATGCCGAACGTCAGCCATGTCCTGATGGCGCTGCTGCTGGTCGCCCTGCTGCCTCTCAAGAGCCTGCTCTATTTCGTGATATTCATGCGCTATCCGATGCGCAATCGCACCTCGCTTCTGACCACCCTGAGCCTCTCCAACTACTCAGAGTTCGGGCTGATCGTCGGTGCCATTGCCGTCTCCGGGGGCCTGTTCGACGAAAACTGGCTAATCGTCATCTCGCTGGCCGTCGCCCTGAGCTTCGTCGCCTCCTCGTTGCTCAACGCCGTCAGCGAGGGCATCTACCGCTGGCTCGAGCCACGCCTGCCCGAGCGCGACCCGAGCCAGCTCACCACCAGCGACCGCCCCATCGAGGTCGGCGATGCCGAGGCGGTCGTGTTGGGCATGGGGCGCATCGGTCGCAGCGTCTACCGCCGCCTGCAGAAGCATTACGGCCTGCGTGTACTCGGCATCGACAGCAACCCGACCAGCGTCGAATTGCTGGCCGAGCGTGGATTCAATATCGTCGAAGGCGATGCCATGGACTCCGATTTCTGGGACAAGCTGCTGATGTCTCCCGACGTTGCCATGGTGGTGCTGTCGATGCCACACCATACCGGCAACCTCTTCGCCCTCAAGCAACTACGCTTACGCCATTTCAATGGCAGGATCACCGCCGTGGTCGAGTTTCCCGAGGAGATCGAGCCCATTCGCGAGCTGGGCGCCAGTGCCGTCTTTCACGTTTACGACCAGGCCGGTAGCGCCCTGGCGGACAGCGCCGCCGAAGAGTCGGATATCGAGCCGATTTCGAGCCAGCTGGGGTGAAGCATGGCGCATGCCGGTGACGATGATCGCCTCCGGCATGCTACCTTTGGCACCCTAGCGAACCACGAGAGAACCCGCACATGGAAGAGTTCTTCACCTGGATCGGCCGCACCCTCGGCGAGATCATTCGTTTCGTCGTCGACCTGTTGACCGGCTTCTTCGGCAACTTCGGCGATTCCGCCCGCGGCTTCCTCCAGGGACTGGCCGGCTCACTCGGCATCTCTACCTCGATCGCCAGCCTGCTGATCCCGGTGGTGGGCCTGTGGATGCTGTGGAAGGCCTTCCGCGCCCTGACCCGCCGCGCCATCGTCGCCACGGTTATCTGGTTGCTGCTGGGGTTCGTCGTGTTGAGCTGGCTGATCTACTGACTCCCTGCAACGTGAAAGCGCCGCCCCGAAGGACGGCGCTTTTTACGCTGTCAGGAAAGGTGGAATTTCCGTCGCGAGCGAGAATAGGCTGGCCGGCGCCGGAGCGCAGCTGCCGGAGTGTAGCCTGCTACATGAGGAGACGACCGGGCCGGCGCACCGGCACCGCCGGCGGCCAGCTTCTTTTATAAGAGCCCGAGCACAGCAGGAAATTACCCTTTCCTCAGGCCAGGGCCTTTTCCACCACCTCATAGACATTGGGCGAGAGCTCGCCGGCGCGGATGCGCTCGAGCTCGGCCTTCATCAGTGCCTGGCGCTGCTCGTCGAAGCGCGCCCAGCGCGTCAACGGAATGATCAGGCGAGCCGCGATCTCCGGGTTAAGTCGGTCGAGCTCGATCACGGCATCGGTCAGCAGGCGATAGCCTTCGCCGTCCAGGCGATGGAAGTTGACGCGGTTCTGGCCGATAAAGGTGCCGATCAGGGCCCGTACCCTGTTCGGATTCTTCAGCGAGAAGGCCGGGTGCTCCATCAGGAACTTGACCCGTTCCAGCACGTCGGGCTGCGGGCGGGTCACCTGGATGGCGAACCACTGATCCATGACCAGGGGGTCATGGGCCCACTTCTCGCCGAATGCCTTGAGCGCCGGCTCACTCAGCTCATCCCGGCGGCTGTGAGTCAGCAGGGTCAGGGCATGGCGCACGTCGGTCATGTTGTGATCGGCCGTGAACTGCTCATGCGCCAGCGCCACCCCTTCTTCATCCTCGATGGCCATCAGGTACGAGAGCGCCACGTTCTTCAGGCTACGCCGGGCGATCTGCTCGGGCGTCGGCGCATAGGCCGCATCGAGTTGATTCTCGCGATAGACGCGCAGGAAGTCGTCGCGCAGCGCCAACGCCAGTCCTTGGCGCATAAACTCGCGTGCCGCATGGATGGCATCGACGTCCACCAGCGGCTGCTGCTCGGCGATATAGGCCTCGCTGGGCAGCACGATCATCTCCGCCAGCACGGCGCGATCCTCGGGCTCCCCCTCGAGCAGGCCGCGGAAGGCCTCGACGACCCGCGTGTCCATGACCTTCTCGACGCCGTTGCGGTGGGCGGCAATCAGGTCATCCAGGGCCAGCATCGCCAGGCGCTGGCCGGCATCCCAACGGTTGAAGCCGTCGGAGTCATTGGCCTGCAGGAAGGCCAGGTCCTCGCGGCCATAGGGGAAGCGCAGCTTGGCCGGCGCCGAGAAGCCGCGCAACAATGAGGGCACCGGGGCCTCGGAGATATCGGTGAACACGAACTCCTGCTCCGCCTGGCGCAGATGGATCACCGCATCCTTGCCAAGCTCCTCACCCTCCAGGGTCAACGGCAGGTCACGGCCGCTCTTGGTACCCACCAGGCCCAGGCGTACCGGAATATGCAGCGGCTGCTTGTCGGGCTGACCGGGGGTCACCGGGGTCCGCTGGCGAAGGATCAAGCGATACTCGCACTTGGCGTAATCGTATTCGCCGTAGGCGTCAATCTCGGGGGTCCCGGCCTGGGAGTACCAGTGCATGAATTGCGAAAGGTCCAGGCCCGAGGCCTCGGCCATGCAGTTCACGAACGCCTCGATGGTCACCGCCTGGCCATCGTAGCGCTCGAAATAGCGGTCGCTGCCCCGGCGAAAGGCCTCCTCGCCCACCAGGTTGGCCAGCATGCGCACCACCTCGGCGCCCTTCTCGTAGATGGTCAGGGTGTAGAAGTTGCCGATCTCGATATAGTGGTCGGGGCGCACCGGGTGAGCCGTCGGCCCGGCATCCTCGGCGAACTGGGCAGTACGGAAGAAGGTGACATCCTCGATACGCTTGACCGCCGGGGAGTTGGTATCGGCGGAGAAGCACTGATCGCGGAAGACGGTGAAGCCCTCCTTGAGGGAGAGCTGGAACCAGTCACGGCAGGTCACCCGATTGCCCGACCAGTTGTGGAAATACTCATGGGCGACGATGCTCTCGACCCGCTGGAAGGCGGCATCCGTGGCGGTATCCGGGTGGGTCAGCACCGCCGCGGAGTTGAAGATATTGAGCCCCTTGTTCTCCATGGCGCCCATGTTGAAGTCGTTGACCGCCACGATCATGAACAGGTCCAGGTCATACTCGCGGCCATAGGCCTGTTCGTCCCAGCGCATGGCACGCTTGAGCGAGGCCATGGCGTGGTCGGTCTTGTCGAGATTCTCTTCCTCGACCCAGATCTGCAGGGTCACCTCGCGCCCGCTCATGGTGGTGAAGCCATCCTCGACCTTTTTCAGGTCGCCGGCCACCAGGGCAAACAGATAGCTGGGCTTGGGATGCGGGTCCTGCCAGGTCACGAAGTGACGCCCCCCCGGCAGGCTGCCGCGTTCCACCGGATTGCCGTTGGACAGCAGCACCGGCTGGCGGTCACTGTCACCGACCACGGTCGTGGAAAAGGTCGCCATGACGTCGGGACGGTCCGGATAGAAGGTGATTCTCCGAAAGCCTTCTGCCTCGCACTGGGTACAGTACATGCCGTTGGAGAGATAGAGCCCCTCCAGGGCGGTGTTGGCCTCGGGGGCGATCTCCACCTCGGTATCCAGGTGAAAGGCCTCGGGCACTCGATGCACCGTCAGGTACTTGTCGTCCACCATGTACTCATCCGCCTGCAACGACTCTCCGTCGACGGCGATCGCCTTGAGGTCGAGCCCTTCTCCCTCCAGCACCAGTGGCTCGCCGGGCTCGCGTGCCGGGTGGCGCTCCAGATGCAGGCGCGCCTTGACCCTCGCGGCGGCGGGATCCAGGTCGAAGGTAAGGTCGGTATGCGTGACGCGGTAGGCGGGGGGGCGATAGTCGCTCAGGTAGGTCGCCTGGGGATCAGACATGCATGGTGCTCCTGTCGAGAATTGCGACCATTGTACGGCGCCACACCCCCCGAGCTCAAAGCACGCTCGTCAGCCGTCCAGCGCTGGTTCCGGGCGGGTCAGGATCCAGGCACCGAGCAACGCCAGCCCGATGATCAGGGTCAGCTTGAGCCACAACAGGCTGACGGTCAGCATCAGGACCAGCATGGAAAGAGCCAGCATGCCGGCGGCAAGTCGCTTGGCATGGCGCGGGATGGCACGCTCGCCCTCCCAGGCCATCACGGCGGGGCCGAAGCGCGGGTGCTCGCGTATCCAGCGAGCCAGGCGCGGCGAGCTACGCGAGGCCGCCCATACCGCCAGCAGCATGAAGCAGGTAGTGGGCATCAGCGGGAGGAACATGCCGACGACACCCAGCACGAAGCTGATGCCGGCGATGGCGATCAAGACGAGGCGCTTCAGCTCTGACATCCCGCGCTCCTTTCCCCGGTGATACGGTCATTGAAGCGCAGGCACGCCCGCCACGCCAATCGGAGATGACTATGGGGCTCCCTGGCGAACGGAAGCCGGATGGCATCAGTCGCGGAAGTTATCGAACTGCAACGGCAGGTCGGGGCCCTGCTCGCCGCGCAGCATCGCCATCACCGCCTGGAGGTCATCGCGCTTCTTGCCGGTAACGCGCACCTTCTCGCCCTGGATCTGGGCCTGCACCTTGAACTTGGCATCCTTGATGCGCTTGACGATATCCTTGGCTTCCTTCTGCTCGAGACCCTGCTTGAGATCTGCCTCCTGACGGGCACGCACGCCGGAAAGCACCGGTTCCTGGACATCGAGACAGCGGGCATCGATGCCGCGAGCGATCAGCTTGTTACGCAGCACGTCGAGCATCTGCTTGAGCTGGAAGTCGACCTCGGCCTCGAGGCTCACACGGTCGCCCTCGAGGCTGAAGCTGGCGTCGACGCCCTTGAAGTCGAAGCGCGACTGGATCTCACGATTGGCCTGATCGACGGCGTTGCTGGCCTCGTGCTTGTCAAACTCGGAAACGATATCGAAGGAAGGCATGGCGGCTCCTGCCAATAGGGAATAGAGGCCTGGATTCTACCAGCCCTCTCCTTGCAGCGCCGCCGATTCCCGGCTTTCGTCAGACGAGGAGGCTGACGCCTCGTCATGGCTCGCGTATGCTGCGAGCCACCTTGACAGGCCTCGTACAGAAAAAAGGATCTCCAATGAGCGATCGCGATACCCGCCACAAGCAATCGATGCAGAAGCTCAAGTCCCACGTCGACGAGAAGGTCGCCGCCGCCACCACACAGCGCGGCCTGATGATGGTCTTCACCGGCAACGGCAAGGGCAAGACCACCGCCGCCTGGGGCACCGTGACCCGCGCGCTGGGCTATGGCTATCGGGTCGGCGTTATTCAGTTCATCAAGGGACAGTGGGAGTGCGGCGAGCGCGAGCGACTGGTCGAGGACCCCAATTTCGAGGTTGCCATCATGGGCACCGGCTTTACCTGGGAGACCCAGAATCGCGAGTCGGATACCGCCGCCTGCCGGGAAGTCTGGGCCGAGGCCGAGCGCATGCTGGCCGACCCGGAGACCTATCTGGTGGTCCTCGACGAGATCACCTACATGCTCAAGTTCGGCTACCTGGATATCGACACGGTCAAGCGCGCCATCGACAACCGCCCCGCCGAGCAGAGCGTGATCATCACCGGTCGCAATGCCCACCGCGACCTGCTTGCCATGGCCGACACCGTCACCGAGATGCAGGAGGTCCGTCACGCCTTCAACGCCGGCGTGCAGGCTCGGCGCGGCATCGACTACTGAGTCCACTGGACAAGCCCGCTGTAAAACGCCGAAGGCCCCGCATGAGCGGGGCCTTCGGCCATTCAGCGCGCAAAGACGCTTACTTGAACGGGTTGCGCAGCACGATGGTCTCGTTGCGGTCGGGACCGGTGGAGATGATATCGATGCTCACGCCCGTCTTTTCCTCGAGGAAGCTGATATAGGCGCGGGCATTAGCCGGCAGGTCCTCGACACGCCGGGCCCCCAGCGTCGACTCGCTCCAGCCCGGCAGGTCCTCGTAGAGGGGCTCGACGGCCTCATAGCCCTCGGAATCCACGGGGTTGTCCAGCACCTCGCCATCCTTGCCGCGATAGCCGATGCAGACACGAATGTTCTCCAGGCCATCGAGAACATCGAGCTTGGTCAGGCAGATCCCCGACACCGAGTTGATCTGGACCGCATGGCGCAGCGCCACGGCATCGAACCACCCGCAACGACGCGCGCGGCCGGTGGTGGCACCAAACTCGTGACCCTTCTCGGCCAGATGGCGACCATGGTCGTCGAACAGCTCCGTGGGGAACGGGCCGGAGCCGACGCGAGTGGTATAGGCCTTGGTGATGCCCAGCACATAGTCCAGGTAGAGCGGGCCGACGCCGGAGCCGGTCGCGGTCCCTCCGGCGGTGGTGTTGGAGCTGGTCACGAAGGGATAGGTGCCGTGGTCGATATCCAGCAGCGAGCCCTGGGCACCCTCGAAGAGGATGTTCTCGCCGTCGCGACGCACGCCATGCACCAGGCTGACGGTGTCGGCCACCATGGGACGCAGTTCCTCGGCCATCTGCAAGGCGCTATCCAGCACTTCCTGGAAATCGACCGGGGGCTCGCCATGGTACTGGGTCAGCACGAAGTTATGGTAATCCAGCACCTCGCCGAGCTTGGACGCGAAGCGCTCGCGGTGAAGCATGTCGCCCAGGCGCAGGCCACGACGCGCCACCTTGTCCTCGTAGGCGGGACCGATGCCACGTCCGGTGGTGCCGATCTTGGCAATACCGCGTGCCTTCTCGCGGGCCTGATCGAGACGCACATGGTAGGGCAGGATCAGCGGGCAGGCCGGCGACAGACGCAGGCGGTCGCGCACCGGCACGTCCCTGGCCTCCAGTTCGTGGATTTCCTTGATCAACGCCTCCGGTGACAACACCACGCCGTTGCCGATGACGCACATCTTGCCGGGCCACAGAATGCCGGAAGGAATCAGGTGGAGGACGGTCTTCTCGCCGTCGATCACCAGGGTGTGGCCGGCATTGTGGCCACCCTGGAAGCGTACCACCGCATCGGCGGATTCGGTCAGCAGGTCGACGACCTTGCCCTTGCCCTCGTCACCCCACTGGGTGCCCAGTACGACTACATTCTTGCCCATTGCTCTCTCGTCTCTCGTTGCCGCGCGGCGGCGGGCCGTCGCGCCAAGGTGATATCCCAGTCTACAGTGTCACGACCTGCCAGTTCCCATCATGAAGCACCAGCCGACGATCGCAGCGGTGCTCGGCAGGCCCGGTGCGCTGCCCCGGCAGCGCATGAACCACACGCTCGCCCCGGCCGCGTAGCGCCATCACGGCGTCTACCAGACCCTCACCCTCGGCGGGCGCCCAGATGCCTTCATGGGGCGGCTCGGCGGGTGACAGCGAAGCCAGCTGCTTGAGGTCCATGGAGAAGCCGGTCGCCGGTCGGGCCCGGCCAAAGGCACGCCCGGTATCATCATAGCGCCCGCCCTTGGCCAGTGCCTGGCCGTAGCCGGGCACATAGGCAGCAAACAGCATGCCTGTGTGATAGGCATAGCCGCGGAGTTCGCCAAGGTCGAGGTAAAGCGAGACACCGGGGTGCGCGGCCAGCACGCCGCGCTGCAGGGCACGCAGCTGCTCCAGGGCGGAGGTCACGGCGGCGGGCGCCTCGGCAAACGCCTCGCGGGCCTCCTCCAGCACCTCGACGCCACCATGCAGGCGGCCCAGTGCCATGAACATCTCGGCCAGCCCCGGATCGCTGACGCTCGCCTCGACGCGGGCCGCCAGATCCCCCGGCGATTTCAGCTCCAGCGCCTCGAACATGGCGCGCTCGGCGTCACCCTCGAGGCCCGAGGCCTCCACCAGGCTACGATAGATGCCGATATGCCCCAGTGCCAGGTGTATCTCCCCGGCGCCGGCGGCGGTCAGCGAAGCCAGCGCCAGGTTGAGGATCTCCAGATCGGCCTCGAGGCCGGCGTGGCCGAACAGCTCCACCCCGACCTGGACCGGACTGCGACCGCTCTGGTGCTGGTCCGGCGTGGCGCGCAGGACATCGGTGCAGTAGCACAGACGTACCGGCCCCTGGCGCTTGAGGGAGTGGGCATCCATGCGTGCCACCTGGGGGGTGACATCGGCACTGATGCCCATCATACGGCCGGTGAGCTGGTCGGTCAGCTTGAAGGTCTGCAAGGCAAGGTCGGAGCCGGTACCGGTGAGCAGGGAATCGAGAAACTCCGCGGTAGGTGGCATCACCTGGTCGTAGCCCCAGCGGTGGTAGAGGTCGAGCAGCCCACGGCGCAGTTCTTCCATGCGGTTCGCCTGGGGCGGCAGCACTTCGTCCATGCCGTCGGGCAGCAGCCAGCGGTCAGCGATGGTCATGTCAATCATCCTGCAAGGCAATGAATGGCCGTGATAAAGACGCTTTTTCCCCGTGGCCCGGCGAGCGTCTTGCGATGGACGGCCACAAAAAAACCGGGCCACGCCCGGTTTCAGGAGTCTATCACGTTTGCGCCGGGGATGAACCCCGACCGGACCCGCGGCGCTGCCGTAGATAGCTTGGCAGCTCGAGGCTGATAACGTCATCAGCCCTGAATCCGCGGACCCGGCCGGTTGGCTTACTCCCCCCCGGTGGGCGTGGGGCTCTTCAGGTACTGGAAGAAGTCGCTGGACGGGTCGAGGACCAGCATATTGTCATCACCGGCGAAGCTGTCGCGATAGGCGTTCAGGCTGCGCCAGAAGGAGAAGAACTCCTCATCCTTGCCATACGCCTGGGAGAAGATGGCGGCCGCCTCGGCGTCGCCTTCACCCCTCAGGGTCTCGGCGCGCTCGTTGGCCTGGGCCAGCAGCACCTGGCGTCGGCGGTCGGCGTTGGCGCGAATGCGCTCGGCCTCTTCCTGACCCTGGGCGCGCCACTCGCGGGCCTCGCGCTCACGTTCGGAGCGCATGCGCTCATAGACCGCCGAGGAGACGTCCTCGGGAAGGTCGATGCGCTTGACCCGGATATCCCGAATGGCCACCCCCAGCTCGTCGCGCAGCAGCGCATCGAGTTCTTCCGTGGGCCCGGTCATCAGGTCATCGCGACGCTCGGCGATGATCTGCTGCAGGTCGAGCCGGCCGAACTCGTTACGCAGGCTCTCGTCGACCCGTGGCTGAATCAGGCGGCTGGCCATCAGCTCGTCGCCCGCCGTGGCCTCGTAGTACTGCGTCGGATTGACCACCTGCCACTTGACGTAGGAGTCGACGATCACCGCCTTCTGCTCCAGGGTCAGGTAACGGCTGGGATCGGTGTCCAGCGTCAGCAGTCGCGTATCGAAGGTACGCACCGTCTGGGTAATCGGCACCTTGAAATGCAGGCCGGGCTGGATGTTCTCCTCGACGATCTCGCCGAAGCGCAGCTTGACCGCGCGCTCGGTCTCGTCGACCACATACAGGCTGTTGCTGGCCAGCCAGGCGACGGCCGCCAGGCCGCCGACAATGAGCAGGGAACGATTATTGATCATTTAGCGGCCCTCCCTGCGGATACCACCGGTATTGCTACTGTTGCTGGTACTGGTGCTGCTGGATGACGCGCCGCCCTGGGAGCCCCGCAGACGCTCCAGCACGCGGGGGTCGAGCTCGCCCTGCTCACCCTGCTGTTGTGCAGCGCCGGTGCCGCCCTGGCCCATCTTGTCCAGGGGCAGGTACATCAGCGGTGCGTCGTCGGCCACATCCACCATCACCTTCGACGTGTTGCCGAACACTTCGCTGATGGCGTCCAGATAGAGGCGCTCACGCATGATCGAGGGCGTATCCTCATACTGATCCAACAGGGCAGTAAAGCGGTTCGCCTGACCGCGCGCCTCGGCGACCACCGATTCGCGGTAGCCCTGGCCCTGCTCGACGATGCGCTGCGCCTGACCCTGGGCCTCGGGGATGATGGCGTTGGCGTAGGCCATGCCCTGGTTGATGGTGCGCTGGCGGTCCTCACGGGCCCGGATAACGTCATCGAAGGCATCGATGACCTGATCCGGCGCCGAGGTGGACTCGATGTTGATGGTCTGCAGGCGGATACCCGTGCCGTAGTTATCCTGGTAGGTCTGCAGACGACTGGCCACCGAGCTGCCGAGAATCTCACGACCCGAGGTCAGGATATCGATCATGTCGGTACCACCAACGACGTGGCGCAGGGCACTGTCCAGGGCATTCTCGATGGAGAGCTGCGGATTGCGCACGTTGAGCATGAAGTCGCGCGGGTCGGCCACCTGATACTGGGCCGAGATCTCGACCTCGACGATGTTCTCGTCGCGAGTCAGCATCGACTGGGTCTGGGTCAGCGAACGCACGCGGGTCACATTCACCATGCGCACGTCGTCGATCAGCGGCGGATTCCACTGCAGGCCCGGCGTGACCACTTCCTGGAACTTGCCGAAGCGCAGCACCACGCCACGCTCCGACTGGTCGACCAGATAGAAGCCCGAAGCGGCCCAGATAGCCAGCGCCACCACGATCAGCAGGCCCGGCAGGGTAAAGGCATTGCGTGGCTTGCCACCACCGCCCTTGCCACCGGAACCGCCCTTCTTCTTGCCGCCTCGGCCACCCAACATGCCGTTCAGCTTGTCCTGAAACTTCTTCAGGGCCTCGTCCAGGTCCGGCGGCTGATTGCCACCGCCATTGCCACCGCCGCCACTACCGCCGCCGCGACGACCGCCCCCACTCCAGGGGTCGTGCTGGTTGCCACCACCACCAGGCTCATTCCAGGCCATAGGTCTTCTCCACTATGCATTGCTGCCCCGGCCGGAAGTGCCAGCCGGAGCCTCGGTTGCGATCCTGTCCTGTGCTTATCCCGCCTAAGGGATCTCTTCCCACGCCTCGCGTTCGCTCAGCGACGCCGGCAGGTAATCCTCGGCCCGCTCACCCAGCCGCGCCATCAACTGCAGGAAGTCCCGGCGCGGTAGGCGTATCTGCAGGCGCGTCTGCCCCTCTTCGCAGAAGCTTTCCTCGCGTACCGCACCCAGCTCGTGCAGGCCGGCACGCAGGCGCCCCTGCTGGGGCTCCAGGGTCAGCGAGAACTCGATGACATCCTCGGCCAGGCACTCCGAGAGCGCCTGTTCCAGCAGCTCGAGCCCCCTGCCCTCCTGGGCCGAGAGCCAGACCACCTCGGGGCGCCCTTGGCCATCACGCTCGATGCGCGGCGCGCTATCGAGCAGGTCAATCTTGTTCATTACCCTGAGCGTCGGCACATCCAGGGCGCCGATCTCGTCGAGCACCTCCTCGACCTGCTCGACATTGAGCTCGCGGTCGGGGTCGGCGGCATCGATGACATGCACCAGCAGGCTGGCCTCGGCGGCTTCCTGAAGGGTCGCCTGGAAGGCCTCCACCAGCTTGTGCGGCAGATGACGGATAAAGCCGACGGTATCGGCCATCACCACCGGCCCCACGTCCTCGATCTCCAGGCGTCGCAACGTCGGGTCGAGGGTAGCGAAGAGCTGGTCCGCCGCATAGACCCGTGACTCGGTGATCGCGTTGAACAACGTTGACTTGCCGGCGTTGGTATAGCCCACCAACGAGACGCTGGGAATTTCGGCACGGGCCCGGGAACGGCGGTTCTGATCCCGCTGGCCACGCACCTTGTCGAGGCGCTTGTGAATCGACTTGATTCGCCCACGCAGCAGCCGCCGGTCGGTCTCCAGCTGGGTCTCGCCGGGGCCACGCAGGCCGATACCGCCCTTCTGACGCTCCAGGTGAGTCCAGCCCCGCACCAGGCGGGTCGACATGTATTCCAGCTGGGCCAGCTCGACCTGCAGCTTGCCCTCATGGGTGCGTGCCCGCTGGGCGAAGATATCGAGGATCAGCCCGGTACGGTCGAGCACGCGACACTTGAGATCATGCTCGAGATTGCGCTCCTGGGAGGGGCTCAAGCCGTGATTGAAGATCACCAGCTCGGCCGCATGAACACGGAGCGTCTCGCGCAGTTCCTCGAGCTTGCCCGAGCCCAGGAAGGTACGCGAGTCGGGACGCTTGCGACTACCGGTCAGCAGGGTCGCCGGCTCGGCGCCGGCAGAACGCACGAGCTCCAGGAATTCTCCCGGATCCTCGCGCTCTTGCTCATCCTGAAAATCGACGTGGACGAGTACCGCCGTTTCACCGGCGTCGGGGCGTTCAAAAAACAATCACGACCTCACTCATCTTCCTGCGGCGCGGCAGGATCCTGGACCGGCAGGCGTACGTTACGCGACGGTACCACGGTAGAAATGGCATGTTTGTAGACCATCTGGCTGACGGTATTGCGCAGCAGGATGACAAATTGATCGAAAGACTCGATCTGGCCCTGCAGCTTGATGCCGTTGACCAGGAAGATCGATACCGGGATACGCTCCTTGCGCAGGATGTTCAGGTACGGATCTTGAAGCGACTGCCCTTTGGACATTTTACTCTCCCTGGATGTGTCTCTGGGGTTGGGTTATTGGGGCTTATGGGGGCTTTTCAAGCCGTCCGGCCAGTGGCCAGCGGAAATCGCTATCTTACGCTAAGTGCCGAAATGGCGCACCAGTTTCAGCACCCGTGCCAGCGGGGCGTCGCCCAGGGTATCGACCCAGTGCATCGCCTCCCAGCTGCGCATCCAGGTCAACTGCCGCTTGGCCAGCTGCCGAGTCGCCACGATGCCACGGTGCTCGAGGCCGGCGCGATCGATCTCACCGTCGAGGTATTCCCATACCTGACGATAACCAACGCTTTTCATCGAGGGCAACGACGCTACCAGGTCGCCTCGCGAGCGAAGGGCCGCCACCTCCTCGATGAACCCGCCCTCCAGCATGGCGGCAAACCGCATGGCGATGCGCTCGTGCAGCACGCGCCGTTCACCGGGTGCGAGCCCAATTGACAGCGTGCGCCAGGGAAAGGTTTCCGGGCGCTGCTCGGCCCACAGCTCGCTGAGCGTGCGACCGCTGAGGCGAAACACCTCCAGTGCACGCAGCAGCCGCTGCGGATCGTTGGGATGGATCCGCGCCGCGGAGTCCGGATCGATGCGACCCAGCTCCTGGTGCAGAGCGGCCATGCCACGCGTGGCGAGCTCGATCTCGAGCTCGCCACGCACGACCGGGTCGGCACTCGGCAGGTTAGACACACCATACAGCAACTGGTGGAGATACATCATGGTCCCCCCGACCAGCAACGGCACGCCGCCGCGGGCACTGATCTCGCGCATCTCGCCTAGGGCATCCTCGCGAAAGTCGGCCGCCGAATAGGGGTCGGCCGGGTCACGGATATCGATCAGGCGATGCGGCGCGCGGGCCAGCTCCTGCGCCGACGGCTTGGCACTGCCGATATCCATGCCACGATAGACCATGGCCGAGTCGACGCTGATCAGCTCCACGCCGAGGCGCTCATGGAGCTCGATGGCAAGATCGGTCTTGCCGGCGGCGGTGGGGCCCATCAGCAGAATGGCGGGCGGACGCTTATCAGGCATCTAGTTCTCGAGGTCTGTCGGGCTTTGAACCGGGAAGCTTATCCGGGGGCAGACCTACGAGGAGGCGCTGTGAACCCATCCTTGGGCGCTACCGATGCCATCCATGGCATAGGACCTCCTCTTCGGTCTGCCCCCGGCGCTTCTCGGAGTTCGGGTGGCTTCTATTTTTCTACTGCCCTCTCATAAAGAGCCGGTCGAGCTGCTTCATGCTCATCTCGGTCCAGGTAGGGCGTCCATGATTGCACTGGCCGCTACGCTCGGTGCGTTCCATGTCACGCAGCAGGGCATTCATTTCCGCGATCGTCAGACGGCGGTTGGCACGCACGCTGCCGTGGCAGGACATGGTGGAGAGCAACTCGTTGATATGCGCCTCGAGGCGGTTGGAACGCCCATAGCGCTCCAGGTCGGCGAGCATCTGGCGAATCAGCGGCTCCACATCGGCGTCGGCCAGCAGCACCGGCACCTGACGCACCAGCAGGGTCTCGGGCCCGGCGGCGTCAAGCTCGACTCCCAGCCGGACGAAGGCGTCCCGTTCGCTTTCGGCAGTGGCCACCTCGGCGTGACTCGCCGCCAGGGACACCGGCACCAGCAGCGGCTGGGCCTCGAGGCGTCCCCCGTGAACCTGGGTCTTCATGCGCTCGTACACGATGCGCTCGTGGGCGGCATGCATGTCTACCAGGATCAGGCCACGCTCACTCTGGGAGAGGATATAGACACCGTGCAGCTGTGCCACGGCGAAGCCCAGCGGCGGCGCCCGGGTATCATCCGGCTCGGGCAGCGGTTCGGGGGGCGGCGTCGACTCCGCCTGACGCTCGGCCAGGGCCAGGCCGGCCGCCCCACCGCCGGCACCGGTGGCTGCCGGCTGCGGGGTGAGCAGCGTCTCCTCGTGATCCGGGTGCAGGCGGCGATAACCGTCCATGAAGGCCCTGACACGATCCGGGGTGACCCGCTCGCCCGCGTCCTGGTCGGGCAGCGACATGGGCTGCTGCTGCCAGCGCACGGCGGACTCGGTCACCCCCGGCGGCGGGGCGCCGGCTTCGCTGGCCTCACCGTCTTGCGCGCCGGGCGCTTCGTCGCCCTCTTCTTCCGACTGTCCTCCGGCCCGGGCCTCACCGAGCGCCCGGTGCAGGCTGGAGAAGAGGAAGTCGTGGACCAGGCGGCCGTCCCGGAAGCGCACCTCGTGCTTGGTCGGGTGAACGTTGACGTCGACCACCGTCGGGTCGACCTCCAGGTAGAGCACGAACACCGGGTGGCGGCCATGGAAAAGCACGTCGCGGTAGGCCTGGCGCACCGCATGGGCCACCAGGCGGTCGCGCACCACCCGACCATTGACGAAGAAGTACTGCTGGTCGGCCTGGGCACGAGAGTGCGTCGGCAGTCCCACCCAGCCCCACAGCCTCAGGCCGGAGGCCTCGAGATCCAGATGCAGGGCGTTGTCGAGAAACGCCTTGCCGAGCAGCGCGGCGACGCGCCGCTCGCGGCTGGCGACATCCTCACCGGAGCGCAGCTGATGAACGGTCTTGTGGTTATGGCGCAGGGTCCAGCCGATGTCATAGCGCGACAGCGCCTGGCGGCGGAAGGCCTCCTCGACATGGCCGAACTCGGTCTTCTCGGTGCGCAGAAACTTGCGCCTGGCCGGCGTATTGAAGAAAAGATCGCGCACGGTCACCGAGGTGCCGCGAGGATGAGGCGCCGGTGAGACCCGCGGCTCCATGTTGCGCCCTTCGGCCACCACTCGCCAACCAGCGGTGGGGTCGTCATCGGGATTGGAGACCAGCTCGAGACGCGACACCGAGCTGATCGAGGCCAGCGCCTCACCGCGAAAACCCAGGCTCGCCACGCCCTCGAGCTCCTCCAGGGACACGATCTTGCTGGTAGCGTGGCGCGACAGCGCCAAGGGCAGGTCATCCTCACCGATGCCGCTGCCGTCATCGCGCACCCGGATCAACCGGGCACCCCCGGCCTCCAGCTCCACGTCGATGCGCGAACTGCCGGCATCGATGGCGTTCTCCACCAGCTCCTTGACCACCGAGGCCGGCCGCTCGACTACCTCCCCGGCGGCGATCTGGTTGGCCAGGCGAGGATCGAGAATGCGAATGTGACGTTGCTCTGACATATCACTCCACGAAACGAAAGCTGGAAGCCGACTCCACCGGGGCCAGGCCCCGGCGGAGGGTCAGGAGCGGGGGATGCGCAGCACCTGCCCCACGCGAATCACGTCGCCGTTGATCTCGTTGGCCTGCTTGAGGCGGCGCACCGGCACGTTATGGCGTGTGGCGATTTCGGAAAGGGTATCCCCCGGCCGGATACGGTATTCATTTCCGGCGGTGCTGCGCCGGTTATCCCGCTGCCAGGCCAGCAGGCTGGCCGGCGGCGGATTGATGCGAAAATGCTCCTCCAGCCCCGCGAAGATAGCACGCGCCATCTTCTCCTGGTGGCCGGGGTCGCGCAGGCGCCGCTCCTCCCCGGGGTTGGAGATGAAACCGGTCTCCACCAGCAGGGAGGGAATATCCGGCGACTTGAGCACCACGAAGCCGGCCTGCTCCACCCGCGGCTTGTGCAGTCGATTGATGCGCCCCAGGCGATCCAGCACCTGCCCGCCGATGGAGAGGGAGTCGTTGAGCGTTGCGGTCATGGTCAGGTCGAGCAGCACACCGCGCAGCACTTCGTCCTTGTCCTTGAGCGACAGGTTGCCGTCCACGCCGCCGATCAGGTCGGCCTGGTTTTCGGTCTCCGCCAGCCACTGGGCGGTCTCGGAGGTCGCCCCACGCTGGGAGAGCGCATAGACCGAACTGCCACTGGGGCGCGGGCTGTTGAAGGCATCCGCGTGGATGGAAACGAAGAAGTCCGCTTTCTGCTCACGCGCGATCTGGGTGCGCTGGCGCAGCCCCACATAGTAGTCGCTGTCGCGGATCATCACCGCACGAAAGCCCTTGGCCGCATCAACCTGCTGCTGAAGGCGCTTGGCGATCTGCAGCACGACGTCCTTTTCATTAGTGCCCGAGGGGCCGGAGGCACCGGGGTCCTCACCGCCATGGCCGGCATCGACGGCAATGATGATGTCGCGCTTGGGATGGGGCTGGGCACGCTGAACCGCGGTTTCAGGCTCGGGAGCCGCCGCCGCTCCGCCCAGATCGGCCTGGGCCTGGGCTCGCTTGGCGGCGATCTCCTGTTCACGGATCATCGCCTCGATGGGATCGATGGGATCCTCCACGGCGCTCGCGCCGGGATACTCCAGGTCCACCACCAGGCGGTGCCCGTACTGATCGTTGGGCGCCAGGACAAAGTGGCGTGGCGCCACCTCACGCTCGAGGTCGAGCACCACACGCAAATCGCTTCCCTCACGCACGCCGGAGCGAATGCGGCTGATGGCACTCCCGGTCAGATCGAGCCCCTCGAGATCGGCCCCCATCCGGCTATCGTCAAGGTCGATCACCAGGCGCCGTGGGTTCTCGAGAGGAAACACCTGGGCCTGGGTCGGCGACGCCAGATCAAAGACCAGTCGCGCATGGTCGGGGGCCGCCCACAGGCGCAGATTCTCCACCTCGCCGGCCTGCACGCCGGCGAGGGGGATCAGCAGCAGGCTCATGGCCAGCAGGCGTCGCACAGCACCGAATTTCATGATGCGCTCTCCCCATGACTCTCTTCACCGAGGCGCCACCGGGTAGCCTCAGGCATCGCCGCCAGGCGAGCCAGGACCGTCCGGCCATGGGCACTGTGTGCCTCCAGCCAAGCCTCCCGACCGCTCCCCGCCACGCGCAGTTCGATGCGCAGATCGGGCCCCGGCAACCAGCCCTCGCCGCGCGCCGGCCACTCAATCAGGCTCAGGGCATCATCCCCGAGCAGGTCGCGGCCACCGATGAACTCGAGCTCCTCGGGGTCGCCCAGACGATAGAGATCGAAGTGATAGACTCTCACGCCGTCGAGCTCGTAGGGCTCCACCAGGGTATAGGTCGGGCTCTTTACCGCCCCCCGATGGCCATAGGCACGCAGCACCCCTCGAGCCAGAGTGGTCTTGCCGGCACCCAGCTCGCCGACGAGATAGACTCGCCCACGCCCTTCCAGGGCACGCCCCAGACATTCGCCCAGGCCTACCTGGCACTCTTCATCATCGAGTCGCAGCCGCATCGTCCTCGCCTTTGCCCTTGCGTTCACCCATGGTCGGATTGACCAAAATTCGCGCATAGGATGCCAGATCGCCGGCCAGCAGACCACGCTCTCCGGCATCGTCGGCCGCCAGATCCGCGGCCCTGGCATGCACCAGCACACCCAGTCGAGCAGCCATCTCAAGTTCAATGCCCTGGGCCAGCAGGGCACCGATCACGCCGGAAAGCACATCCCCCATGCCACCGCTGGCCATCCCCGGATTGCCGAAGGGGCAGACGACGACTCCCTCGGGCCCCGCGACCAGGGTGCCGGCGCCCTTGAGAACGACGACCCCGCCGAAGCGCTCACGCAGGGCCAGGACCGCCGCCAGGCGATCCGCCTCGATCGCCGCGGTATCCTGGCCCAGCAGCCGCGCCGCCTCGCCGGGGTGCGGCGTCAGGATCCAGTCATCGTGGCGCTTCCCGGAGAAGCGCGTGGCCAGCAGATTGAGCCCGTCGGCATCCACCACCCGCGGCCTGCCGGCCTCGAGTGCCGCCTGCAGCATGCTTTGCCCCCAACTGCCCTGCCCCAGCCCCGGCCCGACGACCAGGACATCGGCCTGTGCCGGCAGCTCGCCGAGGTCGGTGGCACCGCGAACGCCGTGAACCATGACCTCCGGGCGGCGCACCAGGCTGGCGGTAACGTGCCGAGGCGAGGTCGCCAGACTCACCCTGCCGGCCCCGAGACGCACACAGGCCTCGGCGGCCAACAGCGCCGCGCCGCCGAACCCGGGCGCGCCCCCCAGGATCAGCACATGGCCGCAGTCGCCCTTGTGGGCGGTGCGACGCCGCGCCGGCAGCCAGGCGGCCGGCAGATGCCTGTCGAGCCGCCAGGCGGCGGGTGTTATATCCCCCTCGGCCCGGGCATCCACGCCCAGATCGCGAAAGTAGAGCTCGCCGACATGCCCCGGCGCCGTCCCGGTATGCAGGCCCAGCTTGTCGCCGATAAAGGTCACGGTGGCGTCGGCTCGCACCGCCTCTCCGAGCGCCGCACCGGTATCGGCATGCAGCCCCGAGGGAATATCGATGGCCAGCACCGGCCTGGCGCTGGCGTTGATCGCGGCGATCGCCTCGCGAAAGGCACCCCGCACCTCGCCGGCCAGCCCGGTGCCGAGCAGGGAGTCGACCACCAGCTCACCGGACAGCGATATGCCGGGCCGCCAGGCCTCGGCTCCGACGCCGGCCGCCGTGGCCATGTCGGCGGCCAGCCGCGCATCGCCGCTCAGCTCATCGATGCCCTTGAGCAGGATGCGCTGCACCGCCAGCCCCTCGGCGGCGGCCAGGGCGGCCAGCACATGGCCATCACCGCCGTTATTGCCGCCACCACACAGCACCGACAGTGAACGCCCCCCGGGCCAGCGCTGCCTGAGCACCCGCCAGGCGGCGGCGCTGGCCTGTTGCATCAGGGCGAAGCCCGCGGTGCCGCCGGCGATGGTACGCCGGTCGAGCTCACGCACCTGGGCGGCACGATAGAGCGGACGCATCCCCGGCCTGGGCCCCTGGCTGGCATCGGTCATGCGGTGTCTCCTCGGTGGCAATGCTTTATCATGGTAGTCGTTTGATAGACGATCCTATCGAACAGTGTAAAGCCCTCGCGGCCCGCGCCAAGTAGCGCCGGCCCCCTGCACGGTGTTTCCGCGATCATGTCTTCCTCGTCTCCCCACGACGACGCCCTCGACCTCCACGCCCTGGCCCGTCGCATCAAGGCCTGGGGCAGCGAGCTCGGCTTCCAGCAGCTGGGCATTACCGATATCGACCTGAGCGAAGATGAGACACGGCTCGAACGCTGGCTCGAGGCCGGCCGGCATGGCGAGATGGGCTTCATGGCCAAGCACGGCACCAAGCGCACCCGCCCTGCCGAGCTGGTGCCCGGCACCGTGCGGGTGATCAGCGCACGCCTGGACTATCTCCCCGCCGAGGTGGAAACCGTGGCGACCCTGTCCCGGCCCGAGACGGCCTATGTGTCGCGCTATGCCACCGGCCGCGACTATCACAAGCTGATGCGCAAGCGCCTGGCGACCCTGGCCAAGTGGATCGAGGCCGAGACGGGCCCCTTCGGTTACCGCGCCTTCGTCGATTCGGCGCCGGTCATGGAGCGTGCCCTGGCCCGCAAGGCAGGCCTCGGCTGGGTAGGCAAGAACGCCATGCTGATCAACCCCAGGGCCGGCTCGCTGTTCTTCCTGGGGGAGCTGTATACCGACCTGCCGCTCCCCGTGGATGAGCCCTTTGCCGGCGAGCACTGCGGCAGCTGCAGCGCCTGCCGCACGGCCTGCCCCACCGATGCCATCGTCGAGGACCGCGTGGTCGATGCCCGGGCCTGCATCTCCTACCTGACCATCGAGCTGTTCGGCGCCATCCCCGAACGCTACCGCGCGGCCATGGGTAACCGGGTCTTCGGCTGCGACGATTGCCAGCTGTTCTGCCCCTTCACCCGCTTCGCCACGCCCACCGCCGAGACGGACTTCACGCCCCGCCACGACCTCGACCGCGCCAGCCTGCTTTCGCTGTTCGCCTGGGGCGAAGAGGAGTTTCTGGAGAAGACCGCCGGCAGCCCGATACGACGCATCGGCTACGAACGCTGGCTGCGCAACCTCGCCGTGGGGCTGGGCAACGCCCCCTGGAGCGAAGCGGTCGAATCGGCGCTAAGGGCGCGCCTGCCCTACCCCTCCGACCTGGTCCGCGAGCATGTACGCTGGGCCCTCGACCGCCACCGGGAGAAGCGACCGCCGCTTATCGCGTCGAGTCGTAAGCCTGTTATGTGATGTGGCCCAGAAAAAGTAGTCGCCGCAGCGGCTAATTGAACTCCCTTTAGCGCCTAGTAGATCAGAGCAAAATAGGGCCGACAAGATGAGCCATAGAAGCCCTCCAAGATGGCATTGGCCCTTCTATGTCAAGGTACACTATCGATGCTTTCTGACTTTGATGTTCACGACGCTCAGCCTAGCAAGCCGTCGCAGGAGGTGCGAAGAGCAGCACACCAGTGGGGTATAGCTCTCATACCGACACTGGAGAGCATGAGCTGGACAGCATACAGGCTAGCAATGCTATAGTGCCTTATGGATTGTACGACAATTTACACTCCATTTTCTCCGCTCTGCTCCTGACCAAATAGGTGCCAACTATGAAAACTCCTGCCTTATGGAGCGCCCAGGCGCACATGCCCTCCGTTATCGACCGGCAAATTCGCGTGGTATCCGCGCAGGGCGCCTATCTCACCACCGACGAGGGCAAACGGCTCTTCGATGGCACATCGTCACTGTGGTACACCAACATTGGCCATGGACGTGAAGAAATGGCCCGAGTCGCCTATGAGCAGATGAAAACGCTCGATGCGTATCATGTGTTCGGTCGCTACACAAATGATCGTGCCGTTGAGCTGTCAGAAAAGCTGGTCAGCATCGCACCAATGGATAACGCCAAGGTGATTCTGAACAGCGGCGGCTCCGATGCCATCGACGTAGCCCTGAAGCTTGCACGTCGCTACTGGAACCACGTTGGCCGCAAGTCCAAGAAGGTAATCATCAGCCGGGAGCACTCCTATCATGGGCTTCACGCCTACGGCACTAGTGTTGCAGGCCTGGATTTCAACCGAGAAGGTTACGGCACTGATTCGCTAGTTAGCGGTACCGAGCGAGTCGAAAAGCATTCAACCACCGCCTTCGCCGAAGCTATCGAGCGCATCGGGGCGGAGAACATCGCAGCCTATATTGCCGAACCCATCCTCGGAACCGGTGGTGTACACCCTCCTCAAAAGGGTTATTTTGAAGAAATTCAAAGGATGTGCCGTGACAACGACATCCTCTTTATTGCCGACGAAGTTATAACTGGCTTCGGCCGCACCGGCAGCATGTTTGCTTCTACGCGCTATGGCCTGCAGCCGGATATCGTTACCTTCGCGAAGGGGGTCACCTCGGGGTATGCAGCACTTGGTGGCATTTTCGTTGCTCCTCGCCTGTGGCAACCCTTCTTCGAACAGAACGCTGATGCTCCGGTCTACCGCCACGGCACCACCTATTCCGGACACCCGGTCACAGCCGCTCTGGCACTGAAAAACCTTGAAATACTCGAGCGAGAGAGCTTGCTGGAACGCTCAGTACATCTCGAGCAGGTCTTGTCCAATGCGCTATCAGCAATCGAGTCACACGAGCTGGTAGCCAGCACTCGTGTAGGGGGCTTCCTTGGCGCGATAGAACTCCGCGATATGGCCCAGGCCGAATTGATCACCGATCAACTTCTTGATCTGGGCTTCATCAGCCGTCCCTTGAGGGGAAATAGCGTGCAGTTCAGCCCTCCTCTCATCTCTACGGATCAAGAAGTGCGCAGTTTCGTCGAGGCTGTTAGGTATCTGCTGGACGATATCCAGCCTGCCCGGATCCGAGCCTAGAGATTGGTGAGTGATCCCACGCATCCTGCGCAACGATGCGTGGGATGCGTGAGATGCGTACCGATTGACTTAAACAAGAAAAGAGAATCAGAACATGAGCCTAATGCCTCCGTCACGAGAGCGCCTTGCAGCTTCTGAGCAGGCTTTGACGAGCCTGCCGGGTTACAGCAACGACACGCCCACTGACAAGGAGTTCTCGGTTTTCGACCCCTCAACAGAGCAGCGCATTGCAACCTTACGAAACATGACGGCCCAGGAGGCCCTCGTTGAGGTCGAAACGGCAGAAAGCGAAGGGCGTACCTGGGCAAAAACGACACCGCGGCATCGTTCAGATACCCTCCAGAACGTGTATACGGTGCTAATGGAAAACCAGTCGCGACTGGCCTATGTGATCAGCCGCGAGATGGGGAAACCCCTGGGGGAAGCTCTAGGTGAGGTACAGTATGCTGCTGATTATGTCAGGTGGTACGCCGAAGAACTGCTGCGCCCCGCCGGTGGATATCGCGACAATCCGGCAGGGGCCTCAACGATCCTGACCTGCCGCGCTCCCGTCGGCCTGACACTGCTTATCGCGCCTTGGAATTTTCCCATGGCGATGATCACCCGTAAGATTGCCCCTGCCATCGCGGCCGGGTGCGCGTCGCTGATTAAGCCGGCGGCCTTAACCCCGCTGACCACTCTTCTCACCGTCGACCTGATGGAGGAAGCTGGTGTGCCACGCGAATTGATGCGCGTGGTGACAACCATAGAGCCTGCAGCCTTCAGTGAAGCAGTGCTTTCAGATCCTCGCATCAGGAAGTTATCCTTCACTGGGTCTACCGGCGTAGGCAGCACTTTGATGAGCTTGGCGGCCAAAAACATCGTCAAAAGCTCCATGGAGTTGGGTGGTAATGCCCCATTCATCGTGTTTGACGATGCTGACCTAGAGCGTGCCGTAGAAGGAGCCATGTTGGCTAAACTGCGTAATGGTGGGCAATCCTGCGTCGCAGCTAACCGTTTCTATGTCCAGGACGGCATAGCCGACGCCTTCATTGAGGCTTTCACCGAGAAGATGTCAAAAGTCGTTACCGGTAACGCCATCACCGAGGGCGTTGGTCTTGGCCCGGTAATCAACCAAGCGGCTGTCGACAAACTCCAGCACCTTGTAGACGATGCCACCGCCCAAGGGGCAGAGCTAAAAACCGGTGGCAAAAAACCGGCACAAAGCGGCTACTTCTTCTCCCCCACTGTGCTCGATCGAGTCCCCGCGGAAGCCAATATCGCCAACGCTGAAATTTTCGGCCCTGTAGCAGCCATATCTCGCTTCACCACTCAAGAGGAAGTGCTCTGGAAGGCAAACAATACGCCCTTCGGCTTAGCAGGTTACGTGTTCACAGAAAATCTCGATCGCGCGCTTAATGTCGCCGATGAGCTAGAGACCGGCCTAGTAGGCATCAATAACGGGATACCCTCCAATCCGGCGGCTCCGTTCGGTGGAATGAAACAGTCAGGCCTTGGCCGCGAGGGCAGCCACGAGGGTCTCGAAGAGTACCAAGAGGTTCGCTACTACAACATTGCGCGACGTCATACCGACTGATACGCCTTTTCTCAGAGCCTCACCTTTTCCATCCAGCCTACAGCAGTGTTAGAACCAATCCTCCGTCAAGTGCTGTAGGCTAGGTCAAGAGTAGTTATAGGGCTGGGCCTTGGCTCCACTCCTGCAACGCAAGCGCGTGGTACAAGTCATGACTCAGACCCGCTATCATTGAGGAGTTCACTATTCCAGATAACAGGAGCCGGGAGCGCACATCCAACACCATTCCTTGCATGTTGCACGCCGATCCCGGCTCCACAGCCCAGAGCCCACACCTCTATGAGTACAACCAAGCTTCGCACTATCTCAGTCGTGGATGCTGTAGCCGAGCAACTAAGCGAGGCAATTTTTGACGGTACCTTTCAGCCCGGAGAAGTACTGGTAGAATCGCAGCTAGCGACACTCTATCAGGTACCGAGACAGACCATCCGCTCAGCCATCGTGGTCCTTATTCATGATGGCATCCTCTGTCGTGTACCCAACAAGAGCGTATACGTTCCAGAATTTTCCGAAGCAGATCTCCATGACCTTTTCGCCGTTCGTCGGTTGGTCGAAATGGAAGCCATCCGTATTCTCGCGAATCGCAAAATTGTCCCCAAGGAAGCCGAGAATGCCATGCGGTTCATGGAAGTTTTACACGACGAGAATGACTGGAATGAGATACTCAAGCTCGACTTCAAATTTCATCAGGCCATCATTGATGCTACCGGCAGCCCCCGGCTACAACGCTTTTATCGTAGTATTTCTGCCGAAAAGCGGCTGGCCCTTTCCTATTATCGAACAGCAGATACTTCACCCCGAATCATCGTCCAAGAACATAAGGAACTACTGGATGCTCTTCGGACAGGGGATCCTGACGCGACCGCAGAAGCCGCCAGCCGCCACATACAAGAATCTGAAGCCCTGATTAGCAGTACGATCAAGGCCCAGAAAGATCAACATAAGATGGAATGGTAAACTTCCTCTTTGTTAACTGACCTCAACTTCATTATGCACATTAGCCACCAATCAGCCTGGCTCACCTAACTTGCCCCTCATATTCAGCTCGATATTTTGAAACACTTACCAAATACGTTGTTAAGCATACGGAGGCAGTTAAACATTAACTATTGGTCATGACCGGATTATCCGTAGTGATACCTTTCTCAGGGTCCAATATAGAAAAAAAGGGGCTGGCTTTCTCAAGAAAACTGACATCCATATCAGACTTTCCATTGACAACAAGCTGGCAACCAATTTCGCCCATTACAGGAGACACACGAAATCCGTGTCCAGAAAACCCTGTCATAATTAACACATTAGAATTCTGAGGATGCGTACGGATATACTCAAGCATGGATCGTGTATAGTTTTCAACAAAAGTCTCGGTACGGTATGGGCGCCGGCTGAGTACTGGCAGCATTTCCTGTTGAATCCATTCGAACTTTTTTAGCTCATTGAGAAGTTCGCCTCCCTCTAGCTGCCTAGGAAATCGATCGGCATCACCGCTGATATAGTGATTATTGAAACCGAGCCCAAGTTTTATGGATCGGCAGTCACGAGAAGGAATTCCATAGCAATAATGTGGTGCTGATCTAAGGAATGGTGGAAGTCCTGCAAGCCCCCCATCATGAAATTCATTGAACCACATTGAGGTCAAGCGCCTGGTGACGACTTCCTTTCGAAGGTGGGGTATCAGTTTCGTCGACCATCCCCCACAAGCCAGCACGACTCGATCAAACATCTCCCAGCCAGTGGGAGTCATTATTCTGACAGGATCACTCACGACATCAATTTTAGATATGGGACTAAACTCATGAATGTCGGCACCATGACGTCGTGCCAACTCAGCCGTAACTTCAATTGTGTCAATGGCCATCAGAACTGACCCACCAGCGGCCAACAAAATTGACCCACCCGTGATCGTCAGCTGAGCGTCTTCTGCTTCAGCCGGTAGCTCTCCCCCCCGAGCAGGTAGAGGTGCGAGTGGTGGATGATCCGGTCGACGATCGGCACCGCCACGTTGTCGTCGTGGAAGAACTCCCCCCAGCTGGTGAAGTCTTTGTTGGTGGTGATGATCAGTGACCGGTGCTCGTAGAACCGATTGATCAGTTGGAACAGCGCGTAGCGCGCCTGCCGGCTCATCGGCAGGTAGCCCAGCTCATCGATCACCAGGGCGTCAACCTTGGCGAGCTTGTGCAGCGTCTTCTTCAGCTCGCCCTTCATCTCCGCCAGCTCTAGCTCCTCGACCAGATCCAGGGCGTTGCGGAACAGCACCCGGTATCCGGCCTCGATGGCCTTCTGCCCGATACCGATCGCCAGGTGGGTCTTGCCCACTCCCGGCGGACCGATGAACACCAGGTTCTCGCGGTTGTCGAGGAAGGCGAAGTCCAGCAGGGCGTTGACCTGGCGCTTGGTGATGGTGGTTTGGTGGCGGTAGTCGAACCCCTCCAACCGTTTGTCGCTGGGGAAGCCGGCCTGGCGCTGGTAGAGGTCGATGCGCTTGGCCTCGCGGGTCTGGCGCTCATGCTCGACCAGCATGTCGGCGAAGGCCAGGTAGGAGACCTCGTTGGCCTCGGCCTGGGCCAGCAGCGCGGTGAGGTCGCCGGCGATGGCGCCCAGGCGCAGGCTGCGGTAGCGCCCGGCGGTCAGCTCAAGCTGCCCCATGGATCACCTCCTGCTGGCCGCTGGAGTGGCCAAGCCGGCCGTACTGAGCCAACTCCACCGGTGTCGTGCATGGACCGCTGGGGGTGTCGCCCTCTGGATCCCGGCCCCGCGCCTTGGCGAGCCGCGCCGCCGCCAGCCGCTCCTTGAGGCCGCCGGCGGTGAGGCGCTCCCGGGTGACCCAGTCGCCGATCAGCGCCAGGTCCAGCATGTCCTCGCCCTCCAGCAGCTGCTTGGCGGCGCGCAGCTGGTCCTTGTAGTGGCGCGGCATGGCGGCACGCAGGCGCGCACAGAGCTGCTCCCCCAACGAGGCGCCAAGGCAGCGGATGATGGCCGTCTCAAGCTCCGCCTCCTGCTGGCGGTGGTCGCGGTAATGGCTCTCGTTGCGCAGCGTGCGGCCCTTGCCTAGGTGAAGGGCATGGGTGGCGATCTCGTCGCCGCTCTCCAGGTCATGGATCGCCAGGCGGTTTTCCGCTTCCCGGACGCCGACACGGCCCTGCTGGTAGGCCATCGGCACCGAGTACTTGTTGGCCTTCCAGGCGATCAGCCCGGTCTTGTCGACCCGGCGCGGGGCCATGCCGTCGGCCTCGCGGCCCACGCAGGCCGGCGTCAGGTAGGGGCGCAGGTGGCACCGTTCTTCGGCGTCGCACAGCGCCCTCGGCTGTTGGCCGGTGGTGCCATGAGTGCGCACGTTGGCGACCTCGTCGAGCCACTGCCGCACGTAAGCGCGCAAGTCGGCCTCGTCGCGGAATACCTCGCCATAGAAGGCATCCTGCTTGGCGTACTTCACCCCGGCTTCGACCTTGCCCTTGCTCTCCGGGTCGTAGCCGCAGCAGGCATGGATCCGGAAGCCGGCGGTGGTGGCGTACTCGTGGAAGCGCTGGTTCACCTCCAGCTCACGGAACTGCTCGCTGATCACCACCATCTTGGTCTGGTCGTAGACGCACTCCTCCGGCAGGCCGCCGAAGTAGCGGAAGGCCTCGTCGTGCAGGCGAATGAAGGTGGTGGTATCGAGCGGCGACAGGCTGATGCCGACATAGGTCAGGCGCGAGTAGGAGAGCACGAACACCACGAAGTACAGGGGGCGCGGCTCGCCGCCGATCATCACCTCACGCAGCTCACCCGGATCCACCTGGCACTGGACGCCGGGCACCATGTCGAGCACTGGCTCGTAGTAGCGCCGCTGCCGGCTGGCCACCGTGCTCTTCACCTGCTGCACGTAGCGACGCAGGGTACGTTCCGAGACCGCCAGCTCGCCGACCTTCTCGCGCAGCTTGCGGGCCACCTTGACGCTGCTCAGCCGGGGAAAGGTGCGCAGCAGGTAGACGATGTAGTCGCGGTGGGCGTCGAGTTTCTTCTCGCGCTCGCGGTTCGACTGCGCCGCCTCGATGGTCGCCTCGTCCTGGCGGAGGTACTTGCGGACGGTGTTGCGGGAGATGCCCAACTCCTGGCCGATGGCACGGATCGACAGGCCCTGTCCGTCATCGTGTAACGCTTTGATCTTGTGAATCATTCCCCAGTCCTTCACATCTCCGTCCCGACCCTTGGCTGAGCCGACACGGTAGGTGGATGGTGGCAGCGCTGCCACCTCGGGGGTGGGTCAGAAGCGTTGGCCGGTACTGGGTCAATTTACTTGGCCATTAACAA
>NZ_JHVH01000020.1 GCF_000620045.1 Halomonas halodenitrificans DSM 735
TGGGTTCGCCACGGTCGACGACGCCCGTGAGTGGGTGGCCAGCTTCGTGCAGTGGTACAACCACGAGCATCGCCACAGCGGGATCCGCCTGGTGACACCGGCACAGCGACATGCTGGCGAGGATACCGGCGTGCTGGCAAAGCGGCATGCCATCAATCAGGCAGCGCGTGCGGCCAACCCCGCTCGTTGGAGCGGCAAGACCCGCAATTGGACGCCGATTGGCACCGTGTCTCTTAACCCGGAGCGGGAGCTCCAGGTCACCGTCGCTGAACCGGAAAAACAGGTGGCCTGAATGATCTCAGAGGCGACAGATTTCTTGACAACTACCGGAGGGGCGCCTGGATGCCCAGTTCCTCGGCGATGTCGCGGTGGGCCTGCTGATGGCGTGGCTCGCCGTGTACCGGCAGCAGGTAGCGGGGCCGTATCCAGCCATAGAGGGTGCGCAGTTCATCCTGGGCCGGATGCCCCGAGGCGTGCAGTTCGGGGTGATTGAACTCGTCGAGGACCTCGACGCCCTGATGGCGAAGCCCCTTCTTGAGGCGTTCGATCAGCAGCTCATTGCCGGGGATCGCCTTGGCCGAGAAGATCACGCTGTCGCCGGGCCCCAGTTCCAGAGAACGGTGTCGGCCACGCGCCAGTCGCTGGAGGGCGGCGCGTGATTCGCCCTGGCTGCCGGTGGCGATCACCAGCACCTCCTCGGGGGGCAGATAGCCCAGGTCGCTGCTGGGCACCAGGGGGGGAAAGTCGTCCAGGTAGCCGAGGCCGCGGGCGATCGCCACCATGCGCTCCATGGAGCGTCCCATCAGGCTGACTCGGCGTCCGCAGCGCTCGGCGGCGCGGCCGATGGCCAGTATCCGGGCCAGATTGCTGGCGAAGCAGGAGACGATGACGCGGCCCTCGCAGCGGGCGATGGTGTGTGCCAGGGCCCTGGCGACCTCGCCCTCGCTGCGTGAGTCGCCGGGCAGCGGGGCGTTGGTGGAATCGCCGACGACCAGGTCCACCGGGGCCAGGGCGCGAAAGGTCGTCGGGGAGATCGGCGCGCCGAGCAGCGGGTCCGGGTCAAGCTTCCAGTCGCCGGTATGCAGTACGCGATGCTCCCCGACGGCGATCAGCAGCGAGCAGCTCTCGGGGATGGAATGGGTCACCGGCAGGAAGCGCAGGGTGAAGGGGCCCGTCTCCATGGCCTCGCCGGGTTCGATCACCCGAATGGCGTCGGTGACGAGGCCCCGCTCGTTGAACTTGGCGCGCAGCAGGCCGGCCGCCAGGGGGGTGGCGTGGATGGGGCAGCCCCATTTCGGCCACAGCCAGGCAGCGGCACCGATATGATCCTCGTGACCATGGGTGATGACCAGCGCCCGGGGCACGATGTCCAGCGCGTCCAGGGTGCTCGGGTTGGGCACCTGCAGCGGCGAATCGGGGAGGTCCTGGCGGATCATCATGCCGCAGTCCACTGCGATCCAGACAGCCTCCGGGCCCTCACCGTGGCCGTAGAGGCTGAGGTTCATGCCGATCTCGCCACAGCCGCCCAGCGGCAAGAAGCGCAGGGGAGGGCGTCGTCGGGGGCGGATCTGGACTCGGGGCTTGAGCATCGCGGAGGAGGCTTCCTGATATATGACGCTTTCACTATACGGGAAGGCCACCGGGGGCCACAACGCGCCGACGCTAGTTCACGCCCTCCGGCGACGCCTGGGTGGCGAGTACCTTGCGCAGGAAGTTCCGGGTGCGCGGATCCCGGGGAGTTCCGAAGAGCTGGTCGGGGGGACCCTGTTCCACGATGCGTCCCCCTTCCATGAAGATCACCCGATCCGCCACGTCCCTGGCGAAGCTCATCTCATGGGTGACGACCAGCATGGTCTGGCGTTCCCTGGCCAGCTGCTTCATCAGCTCCAGGACCTCCTCGACCCACTCGGGGTCCAGCGATGAGGTGGGCTCGTCGAAGAGAATGACCTCGGCCTGGGCCGCCATGGCGCGGCCGATCCCGACGCGCTGCTGCTGTCCCCCGGACAGGGAGGCGGGGTAGGCGTCGGCCTTGTCGGCCAGCCCGATGCGCTCCAGGATCTCCCGGGCGCGTGCATGGGCCTTCTCCTTGGGCCAGCGGTTGACCACGATCAGCCCCTCGGCGATGTTCTCCAGTGCGGTCTTGTTGGCAAAGAGTGCGTAGTTCTGGAACACGAAGGCGGTTCGCCGCCGTGCTGTCAGGATATCGCGCCGACTGGCCCGGGTGACATCGACGTCGAGATCGCCGATGGTCAGGCGGCCGGCGTCCGGGCGCTCGAGGAAGTTCAGGCAGCGCAGCAGCGTCGACTTGCCGGTGCCGGAGGGGCCGATGACCACGATGATCTCGCCCTGCTCGATGGCCAGGTCGATGCCGTCGAGCACCGCGGCCCCGCCGAAGCGCTTGATGAGTCCTGCTACCTTGATCATCGGCGATAGGCCTCGTTAAGTCGGGTTTCCAGGCGCCGCTGGAACCAGGCCAGCAGCTCGACGATGACCCAGTAGAAGATGGCCACGGTGATAAAGGCCTCGAAGTAGAGGAAGCTGCCGGCGGCCTCCTTCTGGGTGGCGCCCATCAGCTCGGTAACGCCCAGGGTGAAGGCAAGGGACGTGGCCTTGATCATGTCGATGAAGTAGTTCATGAGCGTGGGGACGGCGACCCGCGTCGCCTGGGGGAGCACGATGCGCCGCATCAGCTGGCCGTTGGTCATGCCGATGGACAGCGCCGCCTCCGTCTGACTGCGGTCGACACCGACGATGGCGGCACGGATGGACTCCGCCATGTAGGCCGAGAAGTGCAGGGTCAGGCCCATGATGGTGGCGGTGATGCCATTGATCTGGGTCAGGAAGGCCAGCAACTGCGGCAGGCCGTAGTAGAACAGGAACAGCTGTACCAGCAGCGGCGTGCCGCGAAAGAAGGAGATGAACAGCAGGGTGGCGGCATTCAGGCCCGGGATCCGCAGGACGCGGATCACGGCGAGGCCACAGGCGAGCGCCAGGGCCAGCACCATCCCTGCCGCGGCCATCTCCAGGGTCAACGGCAGGTAGCGCATCAGGATGGGGGCGAGCCCCAGCATGTAGTCGAGGTCGAGTAGTGACATGAGAGCCGCTCGGCACCTTAGAGGCGGGTGACGTCGGTGCCGAACCACTCTTCCGAAAACGTCTGCAATGTGCCTGATTCGCGCAGAGTGTCCAGGGCGGTATCGACCCGGTCACGCAGGGCACGGCCTTCCTTGGTATCCCGGAAGGGCAGGGCGTTGCGGATCTCGGAGAACGGCGTTCCGGCCAGCGCCAGGGGCATCGGCTTGTCCTTGATGACCTGGCTGGCACTTATCCTGTCCATGACGAAGGCGTCGACGCGGCCCAGGGCGGTATCCTGTTCGATATTGCTTTCATAGGTGCGAATATCGATCTCGTCGGCATAGGGGAGTTCGCGCAGCAGCTCCTCATAGTTGGAGCCGAGGTTGACGGCCACGGTCTTGCCCTTCAGGTCCTCGACGGACTGGACCGCCTCGTTGCCCTCCTTGATCACGACCTGGGCACCGTCGTAGACGTAGGGCTCGGTGAAGGCGTACTTGGCGCTACGCTCCTCGGTAATGGTGATCTGATTGGCAATGGTGTCGATCCGTCCGGATTCGAGCATGCCGAACAGCCCGGAGAAGCTGGCCGTGACGAACTCGACCTCGACCCCCATCTCCTCGGCGATGGCCTCCAGGACATCCACCTCGAAGCCCTGGAGCTCGTCCTGCTCGACGAAGGTGAAGGGGAAGTAGCTGCCGGACATGCCGACCTTGATGACATCAGCGTCTGCCTGGGCCTGGCCGGCGGCGAGAATGCCTGCGGCCAGGGCGGCGAGGGTAATATGCTTGAGCATGACGTGCTCCCGTGTAATGGCTTGAAGGGTGGTGGGCCATGAGGGCGACGGTGTTTAAGGGTGACCAAAATAAAGAATAAGGGTGTTAAATTCAAATAGCGTTTGGTTATTAAATGCTTTGCCACCGGCTATCGCCCTTCTTCAGCCCAATCGCGGAGGCGTGCCGGAATCCGCTGTTTTCGCTACACTGTCGCGCCCGCAATACCCAGCCTGGAGCCTCTGATGTCACATTACTACCGCCTGGTGGTTTCCTGTCCCGACCGCGTGGGGATCGTGTCCCGTGTCTCCGGCTTTATCGCCGGGCACGGCGGCTCGATCACCGAGGCCAGCCAGCACTCCGATCTGGAGACGGGACGCTTCTTCATGCGCTACGAGATCCTGGCCGGCTCCATTGGCATGCCGCCCGAGACGCTGCGTGAGGCCTTTGCGCCCATTGCCGAGGAGTTCGACATGACCTGGGCACTGACCGATACCCGTCAACGGCCACGGGTGGTGCTGATGGTATCGAAGGAGTCCCACTGCCTGGTAGACCTGCTCTACCGGTGGAGCACCGGTGAATTCGATTGCGAGATCGCGGCGGTTGTCTCCAATCACGAGACCATGCGTGGCCTGGTGGTGTGGCATGGAATACCCTATCACCATGTGCCGATACCGCCGGACGAGAAGCAGGCCGCCTTCGCGGCGGTGGAGCAGCGGGTCGAGGAGCTGCGAGCCGACTGCATCGTGCTGGCGCGCTACATGCAGATCCTGCCCCCGGCGTTGTGCGAGCGCTATGCCGGCCGCGTGATCAATATCCACCATAGCTTCTTGCCCAGCTTCGCCGGGGCCAGGCCCTATCATCAGGCCTATGAGCGTGGGGTCAAGTTGATCGGTGCCACCTGCCATTATGTTACCGCCGAGCTCGATGCCGGGCCGATCATCGAACAGGACATTCATCGGGTCAGCCACTGCCATACGCCCGATGACCTGGTGCGTTTCGGCCGCGACGTGGAGAAGGCGGTGCTGGCTCGGGGCCTGCGCTGGCATCTCGAGGATCGCGTACTGATCCACGGTAACAAGACCGTGGTCTTCGCCTGAGGGGAGAGAATCATGTCCTTCGCCGAGCCGGTACTGGCTCACTGGCTGCTGGTAGTGACCAGCCTGGTGGCCTTCGTCGTCCTGGGGCTGGCGCTGGCCCAGCGCCCCTGGCGGTTGCTGCTGGCCGATACCGGGCTGCAGCACCGCTGGCTGGCCGCCACCGTGGCGGTACTGCTGATGTGGCAGCTGCGCGCCCAGGCGGTGGACTGGCTGACCCTGCACCTGATGTTTACCGCGCTGCTGGTGCTGGTGTTCAAGGCGCCCCTGGCGCTGCTTTCCCTGCTGCTGGTCAACCTGGCGATGGTGGTGACCGGCCGGGTGGACTGGACCCTGCTGGGGATCAATCTGCTGGTGACCGGTGTCATGCCGGCACTGACCATGGTGATCATCTGGCGACTGGTGGATCGTTTCCTGCCCGATAACCTGATGGTGTTTCTGTTTGTCTGCGGCTTCTTCGGCGCCGCGCTCTCCTCGCTTGCCGCGGGGCTTGCCGCGGTGGGGCTGATGCGGCTCGGGGCCAATGATGCCTACGCCCTCTATCAGGCGCTGGAGTATGCGCGTTTCCTGCCGCTGCTGATGCCTTCCGAGGCGTTTATCACCGGTATGCTGTTGAGCATCCTGCTGGTCTATCACCCGGGCTGGGTGGCGACCTTCAATGACCACCGCTATATCGACACCAAGTAGGTTCCATGAGCACTTTCTCCACCGCCTCGCCGCGGCGCCCGGTCCGCCGCGAGCTGCTGGACGGCCCCATCGCCGCCACCCTGCTGCGCAAGACCCTGCCGGTGATCGGCGGCATGATCGCCATGATGAGCTTCAACCTGGTGGATACCTGGTTCATCTCCCGGCTGGGCACCGAGCCGCTGGCGGCGGTGTCATTCACCTTCCCGGTGGTGTTTACCGTGATCAGCCTGGCCATTGGCCTGGGTATCGGCACCTCGGCGGTCGTGGCGCGACAGCTGGGGCGCGGCGAGTTCGACACCGTGCGTCGCCGAGCCACCGATGCTGCCTTGCTGGCGCTGGGGGTCGGCCTGATCATGACCCTGCTCGGCCTGACGACCCTCGAACCGCTGTTTCGGCTGCTGGGCGCCGATGACATCCTGATGCCGCATATCCGTGACTACATGGGGGTCTGGTACTTCGGTGCCGCCGTGGTGATCATCCCGCGAGTGCTCAACAGCCTGCTGCGCGCCCATGGCAATACGGCGACCCAGGGGCTGATGATGGCGTTGGCCGCCGTGTCCAATGTATTGCTGGACTGGCTGCTGATCTTCGGCGCGGGGCCGCTACCGGCCATGGGCGTCTCCGGTGCGGCCCTGGCCACGGTACTCAGCTGGGGATTGATGGCGGTGGCCCTGGTCTTCCAGCGTGAACTGCGTGGCTTGTTCGACCTGGCCGGCCTGACGCGACACGGGCTCCTCGAATCCTGGCGCGAGCTGGGGCGTATCGCCGGTCCCGCGGCGCTGACCAGCGTCTTCACCCCGCTGGCCATGGGATTGCTGACGCGCATTGTTGCCGGTCACGGTCACGATGCCGTGGCCGGCTTCGGCGTCGGCACCCGCCTCGAGGCTTTCGCCCAGATCGCCGTGCTGGGGCTCTCCATGACCCTCTCGCCGCTGATCAGTCAGAACGCCGGGGCCGGTCAGTATGCGCGAGTGCGCCGCGCCATCTTCGGCTGCTTCGCCTTCGTGCTGGCCTGGCAGCTGCTGGTCTGGGGGCTGCTGCAGGCGCTGGCCCCCTGGCTGGTGGACGCCTACGCCGAGCGCGAGGCGGTCGGCGAGGTACTGCGACACTTCCTGTGGCTGGTGCCCCTGGGGCTCGGGGCCCAGGGCGTGGTGATCCTGTCGATTTCCTCGTGCAATGCCCTGCATCGTCCGGCCCGGGCCATGCGTCTCTCGGTGGTGCGGCTCTTCGTGCTCAGCGTGCCCCTGGCCTGGCTGGGAGGGCGCCTGGCCGACACCACCGGGGTCTTCGTCGGCATGCTCACGGCCAATCTGCTGACGGCTCTGGTCGCCTGGTGGCAGATTCGCGTGGTGCTCGCGCGTTATCGCTAGCCGATTTTTAGCGATGGGGACTTGGCAGGGCAGGGTTTCTGTTCTACATTTAGTTAAAATGTAGATATTAAAGCATCACCACGCCACCGAGGATTCCGCATGAGCCAGATCACCCCCATCACCTGGGACGACCCCCTTCGCCTCGTCGACCAACTCTCCGAAGAAGAGCGCATGGTCCAGCAGACCGCTCGTGACTATTGTCAGGAGAAGCTCTTTCCCAGGGTGCTGGAGGCCAATCGTCACGAGATCTTCCACCGCGAGATCATGAGCGAGATGGGGGCACTGGGCCTGCTCGGGGCGACCATCGATGGCTATGGCTGTGCCGGCCTCAACTACGTCAGCTACGGCCTGATCGCCCGGGAAGTGGAGCGGGTCGACTCCGGTTATCGCAGTGCCATGAGTGTGCAGTCGAGCCTGGTGATGTATCCCATTCATGCCTTCGGCAGCGAGGAGCAGCGCGAGAAGTATCTGCCCAGGCTCGCCACCGGTGAGTGGGTGGGCTGCTTCGGCCTGACCGAGCCGGATCACGGCTCGGACCCGGGTGGCATGTCGACGCGAGCCGTTCGCACCGACAATGGTTGGCGCCTCAACGGCACCAAGACCTGGATCACCAACTCGCCCATCGCCGATGTCTTCGTGGTGTGGGCCCGGGATGAAGAAGGCGTGATCAACGGCTTTATCCTCGAGAAGGACATGCCGGGTCTCAGTGCGCCCAAGATCGAGGGCAAGTTCAGCCTGCGTGCCTCCATCACCGGCCAGATCGCCATGCAGGACGTGGAGGTCTCCGACGCGCAGCGCCTGCCCAACGTCAAGGGGCTCAAGGGGCCGTTCTCCTGCCTCAATCGCGCCCGCTACGGTATCGCCTGGGGCGCCATGGGGGCCGCCGAGGCATGCTGGCATGCCGGCCGAGAGTACACCCTGGAGCGCAAGCAGTTCGGCCGCCCCCTGGCCGCCAACCAGCTGATCCAGAAGAAGCTGGCCGACATGCAGACCGATATCGCCCTGGGCCTGCAGGCGGCGCTGCGGGTGGGACGCATGATCGACGACGACCAGCTCGTGCCCGAGGCGATCTCGCTGATCAAGCGCAACAACTGCGGCAAGGCGCTGGACATCGCCCGGGTAGCCCGGGACATGCACGGGGGCAACGGCATCAGCGACGAGTACCACGTGATTCGCCATGTGATGAACCTCGAGGCGGTGAACACCTACGAGGGCACCCACGACGTCCACGCCCTGATCCTGGGGCGCGCCCAGACCGGCCTGCAGGCCTTTACCGGTTAAGCCGGTAGGTCACATGACATGCGTCTGACGAGGGCGCCGGGAACCAGCTGAAGGAGAGGTCCTACGCCAGGGGTGAGGAGCACTGCTCCGAACGGGCGGGCCAAGGATGGCCCGCACCGGCCCTGCAAGCGGCGCAGGATGCGAGAGCGCCGCAGGGCGTCGGTAGCGTACAGGGACGTATTCACAGCGCCTCCCCGCAAGCTGGTTGCCGGATCAGCCCGAGTGAGCCGAGAGTGAGCAAGGAGCTCGAAATGAGTGGACCGCTTGAGGGCATCACGGTGCTCGATATGTCGCGGGTGCTGGCGGGCCCCTGGGCGGGCCAGCTGCTCGCCGACCTGGGTGCCCGGGTCATCAAGGTCGAACACCCCCAGCGCGGCGATGATACGCGTGGCTGGGGCCCTCCCTGGCTGGCCGAGGAGAGCGAGCGCGACAGGGTCGCCGCCTATTATCTCTGTGCCAATCGAGGCAAGCACTCCCTGGCCGTGGATATCGCCTCCGAACAGGGCCAGGCACTGGTGCACAAGCTGGCCGAGGGCGCCGATATCCTGCTCGAGAACTTCAAGGTCGGCGGCCTGGCCAAGTACGGCCTCGACTACGCCAGCCTGAAGGCGCTCAATCCGCGGCTGATCGGCTGCTCGATCACCGGCTTCGGCCAGGATGGTCCCTACGCCCATCGTGCCGGTTATGACTTCATGATCCAGGCCATGGGCGGGCTGATGAGCCTCACCGGTGACGCCGATGCCCAGCCGATGAAGACCGGGGTGGCGATCACCGATGTGATGACGGGGCTCTACGCCACCGTCGGCGTCCTCGCCGCGCTCCAGGAGCGAAACCGCACCGGCGTGGGGCGTCACGTGGACGTGGCGCTGCTCGATGTCCAGGTGGCGACGCTGGCCAACCAGGCGCTCAACGTGCTGGTCAGCGGCAACGATCCGGATCGTCATGGCAACGCCCATCCCAATATCGTGCCCTATCAGGCCTTCGCCTGTGCCGACGGTCACCTGGTACTGACCGTGGGCAACGACGCCCAGTTCTCCCGCCTGGCCGCCCTGCTGGGACGGCCGGAGTGGGCCCGGGATCCTGCCTATGCCACCAACGCCGCCCGGGTCGGCAACCGTGAGGTGCTGGTTCCCATGATCCAGGCGATCCTGGTGACTCGACCGCGGGACGAATGGCTGGACGAACTGGAGGCCCGCGGCATTCCCGGTGGCCCCATCAATACCCTCAGCGAGGTGTTCGACGACCCCCAGGTGCGGCATCGCGAGATGTATCGCACCCTGCACCGCGATGCGCTGGAGGTGCCTCAGGTGGCCAACCCGCTGCGCTTCGATGGCGCTTCGGCGACCAGCGAGCTGGCGCCGCCACGCCTGGGTCAGGACAGCGATGCCCTGCTCGCCGAGATGGGCCTTGGCGCCGATGATATTGCCAGGCTGAGAAGGGCAGGGGTGGTAAACTAGGATTCGGCAGCCAAGCGGCCAGGAAAAATCTCCAGCAGAGTCGTCTGCTGGAGGTTTCCGTTTAGTATCTTGCTCGGCGCTCGGCGCTCGGCGCTCGGCGCTCGGTCTCAGCGGGGTGAAAACCGCCGCGTCAGCCCCATTTCGGCGATCATCCGGGTGGAGATTTCCTCCACCGAGAAGCGGGTGGTGTCGATAAAGGGGATATGCAGCTGGCGGTAGAGCCCCTCGGCCTGGCCCACTTCCTGAAGACACTGGTCCATGGAGCTGTAGCGGCTGTTGGGGCGGCGCTCGTGGCGGATCGCCGCGAGTCGTCTGGCATCGATGGTCAGGCCGAACAGCTTGTGATGGTGGGGTGCCAGCACCTTGGGTATCTTGAGGCTGCCGTCCTCGTCGAGGTCGTCCTCGGTCAGCGGATAGTTGGCCGCCCGGATGCCGAATTGCAGCGCCAGATAGAGCGAGGTGGGGGTCTTGCCACAGCGTGATACGCCGATCAGGATCACGTCGGCCTTGTCGTACTGGTGAGTGCGCGCACCATCGTCATTGTCCAGGGCAAAGTGCACCGACTGGATACGGTCCATATAGGCCTCATCCTTGCCGATGGAGTGGGTGCGGCCCACGGTGTAGCTGGAGTGGGTCTTGAGTTCCTGTTCCAGAGGCGCGAGGAAGGTCGAGAAGATATCGATATTGAAGCCTTCCGAGTCGCTGATGATCTGGCGGATTTCGCTATCGACGATGGTGTCGATGATGATCGGCACTTCGCCGTCGCGCACCGCCACGCCGTTGATGATCTCCACCAGGCCGTGGGCCTTCTCGAGGGTGTCGATATAGGGTTTGGTCATCATGCGTATCTCGACGTTCTCGAACTGTGCCAGCAGGCTGCGGCCCAGGCTCTCGGCGGTGATGCCGGTGCCGTCGGAGATAAAGAAGGCGGTGCGGGTCATGGTGGGATCGCTTGGTCGACAAAAGCCCCATTGTCGGCCTCCATGCCTCCCGCGACAAGCCGCCCCCCAGTGCTATCGCAGATAGCTCGGTAGCTCGGTAGCTCGGTAGCTCGGTAGCTCGGGGCTGATCTGGCGACAAGCCTTCGAGGAGGCGCTGTGAATACGTCCTTGTACGCTACCGACGCCCTGCTTCGCTCTCGCGTCCTGCTCCGCTTGCAGGACCGGTGCTGGCCATCCATGGCCAGCCCGTTCGAAGCCGTGCTTCTCACCCCTGGTGTAGGACCTCCTCTACGGCTTATCCCCAGCGCACCCTGGGTTCCGGTAATTGTCATAGCCCTGACGGCAGCCCGGCGCCACTCATGCTCGTGCAGCGGACTACAGGATGAGGCGGAAAGTGGGCGCTGTTGTAAAAATCCTCCAGTGACTTCGCTATTAGACCAATGGCGAATATGGCCATCGCTTGGTAGAGTCGCCAGCATTCCGTCGTGTCCGTCGGCATGACGCATCTTCGTCGCAAGCCAAGGGGGTCCCGTGGACGATTACATTCTGTGGTTCGATGAGTTGGGCATGGATGATGTCGAGCGTGTGGGGGGCAAGAACGCCTCTCTCGGCGAGATGATCTCCAACCTGGCCGGTGCCGGTGTTACCGTGCCCGGCGGCTTTGCCACCACTGCCCACGCCTACCGCGAATTTCTCTCCCACGAGGGCCTCAACGAGCGCATCAATCAGGCACTGGCGACCCTGGACGTGGACGACGTCGCCGAGCTGTCGCGTGTCGGTGCCCAGATTCGCCAGTGGGTGATCGACACCCCGCTGCCGCCGGTCTTCGAGGAGCACCTGCGCAGCGCCTACGATACGTTGCTCGCCCGGCACCCCAACCTCAAGGCGGCGGTGCGTTCCTCGGCCACCGCCGAGGATCTGCCCGACGCCTCCTTCGCCGGCCAGCAGGAGACCTTCCTCAACATCGAGGGCTTCGACAACATCAAGCGTGCCGTCCACGAGGTGTTTGCCTCGCTGTTCAACGACCGCGCCATCTCCTATCGCGTGCACCGCGGCTACGCCCACGAGAACGTGGCGCTCTCCGCCGGCGTTCAGAAAATGGTGCGTTCCGAGACCGGGGCCGCCGGGGTGATGTTCACTCTCGACACCGAGTCGGGCTACCGCGATGCGGTTTTCGTCACCGCCTCCTGGGGCCTCGGCGAGACCGTGGTACAGGGGTCGGTGAACCCCGACGAATTCTACGTTCACAAGCCGACACTCGCCGCCGGCCGGCCCGCCGTGCTGCGCCGCAACCTGGGCTCCAAGCTCATCAAGATGGTCTATGGTCAGGAGGCCAGCGCCGGCAAGTCGGTGGAAACCGTGGACGTGCCGCTCAAGGAGCGGGGGCGCTTCTGCGTCGATGATGAGCAGGTGATGGCGCTGGCCCGCCAGGCGGTCACCATCGAGGAGCACTATCAGCGGCCCATGGATATCGAGTGGGCCCTGGATGGCGACGACGGCGAGCTCTATATCGTTCAAGCACGCCCCGAGACCGTGGTCTCCCAGCAGCAGGGCGGCCAGCTCGAGCGTTTCCAGCTCAAGGAGAAGGGACGCAACCTGGTCACCGGCCGTGCCATCGGCCAACGCATCGGTAGCGGTACGGTCAAGGTGGTCTTCTCGCCGGATGACATGGAGAAGGTCAACACCGGCGACGTGCTGGTCACCGACATGACCGATCCCGATTGGGAGCCGATCATGAAGCGTGCCTCGGCCATCGTGACCAATCGTGGCGGCCGGACCTGCCATGCGGCGATCATCGCCCGGGAACTGGGCATCCCGGCGGTGGTGGGCTGCGGTGATGCCACCGAAGTACTCGCCGATGGCCGTGACGTCACCGTCTCCTGTGCCGAGGGCGACGCCGGTCATGTCTACGAAGGGTTGCTGGAGTTCGATCGCCAGGTCACCAGTGTCGATGCCATGCCCGAGATCCCCTTCAAGATCATGATGAACGTCGGCAACCCCGACCGTGCCTTCGGTTTCGCGAGTCTGCCCAATGCCGGTGTGGGCCTGGCGCGCCTGGAGTTCATCATCAACCGCATGATCGGCGTGCACCCCAAGGCACTGCTCGACTACGACACCCTGCCCGAGGATCTGCAGCAGACCATCGACCTGCGCACCGCCGGCTACAACAGCCCGGTGGAGTTCTACGTCGACAAGCTGGTGGAGGGCATCTCCACCCTGGCCGCGGCCTTCTATCCCGAGCGGGTTATCGTGCGCCTGTCGGACTTCAAGTCCAACGAGTACGAGAACCTGATCGGCGGCAAGCTCTACGAGCCGGGTGAAGAGAACCCGATGCTGGGCTTCCGCGGGGCATCACGCTACGTCTCCGATACCTTCCGCGAGTGCTTCGAGCTGGAGTGCCGTGCCCTCAAGCGGGTTCGCGAGGAGATGGGCCTGGATAACGTCGAGATCATGGTGCCCTTCGTGCGCACCACCGAGGAGGCCAGCGAGGTGATCGACCTGCTGGCCGCCAACGGCCTCAAGCGCGGTGGCTCCGAAGATCCCCAGGGCCTCAAGGTCATCATGATGTGCGAGCTGCCGGCCAACGCCCTGCTCGCCGAGGAGTTCCTGGCGTATTTCGACGGCTTCTCCATCGGCTCCAACGACCTGACCCAGCTTACCCTGGGGCTGGATCGTGACTCCGGTATCGTGGCGCATCTGTTCGAGGAGCGAAATCCGGCGGTGAAGAAGCTGCTGGCCATGGCCATCCAGGCCTGCAAGGCCCAGGGCAAGTATATCGGTATCTGTGGCCAGGGCCCTTCGGACCATCCCGATCTGGCCAAGTGGTTGATGGAACAGGGGATCGACTCGGTATCGCTCAACCCCGATGCCGTGCTCGAGACCTGGTTCATGCTGGCCGGGGAAACGCTGGGCTAGCCCGCGCCGGTTGACGGACAGGCAAGACGCCCGGCCGACTCCCCTCGGCCGGGCGTCTTTCGTCTATGCTGTCAGACTCTCTTACGTCAATCATCGCGACAAGGAGCTCGTCCCATGCGCGTTCGACCCACCGCTCTTCCCTGGCGTCAGCGGCTGCTGACGCTGACCGCCGCCTTGAGCCTCGGCCTGCCGCTTACCGCCCTGAGCGAGACGGCGTTTGAATACCAGCGTCCGGATATCTCGCCTGAAACCAGCTCCGGCAATGAAGAGAAGCCCGGTTGGTCCACCCAGGAGTTCGCCGTGGCCGCGGCTAACCCCCTGGCTACCGATGCCGGCTACCAGATCCTCAAGGCGGGAGGTTCGGCCATCGATGCGGCCATCGCAGTACAGATGGTGCTGACCCTGGTCGAGCCCCAGTCCAGCGGCATCGGCGGCGGTTCCTTTCTGGTGTACTACGATGGGGAGGAGGTCAGGGCCTATGACGGTCGCGAGACCGCTCCCGCCTCGGTGGATGAAACCCTCTTCCTGGACGGGGACGACGAGCCCCTGGCGTTCATGAAGGCGGTGGCCAGTGGCCGCTCCGTCGGCGTGCCCGGCACCCTGCGCATGCTGGAGATGGCCCACGGGGCCCACGGCAAGCTGCCCTGGGCCAAGCTCTTCGAGCCGGCCATTACCCTGGCCGATGAAGGCTTTCCCGTGAGTCCGCGGCTGCACCAGAGCATCGCCGCCACCGATGCCCTGCGGGATGACGAGCATGCGGCAGAGTACTACTACACAGAAGAGGGCGAGCCGCTGCCGCAAGGGCATCGACTCACGAACCCGGCGCTCGCCGTGACCCTCGAGAAGATCGCCGCCGAGAAAAGCCCGGCGCTGCATACCGGCAAGGTGGCCGAGGATATCGTGGCTCGGGTCCGCCACCATCCCGATATCACCGGTACCTTGAGCCTCGAGGACATGGCGACCTATCGAGCGCTGGAACGCGACCCGCTCTGTACCGACTGGCGCGCCTATCGAGTCTGCGGCTTTCCGCCACCTTCCTCGGGTCACCTGACCGTGATGCAGATTCTCGGCACCCTGGAGAAGTTGCCCGCTCTCGAGGTCGCGCTGGACGACGGGCTTCCCGACGTCGACTGGCTGCACCGTTTCCTCGAGGCATCGCGGCTGGCCTTCGCCGATCGTGGGCGCTATATCGCCGATCCGGACTTCGTCGAGGCGCCCGGAGGCGACTGGTCGCTGATGCTGGCGCCTGAGTACCTGGAAGAGCGTGCCGAGCTGATCGAGGCGGAGCAGAGCATGGGCAGCGGTGGCGCCAGCCCGGGCAATCCCGGTACCTTGTCCACCGCCTGGGCCGTGCAGCCAACGCAGCCGGAATACGGTACCAGCCATATCAGCATCGTCGACGCCCAGGGCAATGCCCTGGCCATGACCAGCTCCATCGAGCAGGCCTTCGGCGCGCGAATCCTCTCCGATGGCGGTACCGACCTGCGGGGCGGCTTCATGCTCAACAACGAGCTGACAGACTTCTCCTTTAGCCCCACGAACGACGCCGGCACACCCATCGCCAACCGGGTGGAGCCGGGCAAGCGCCCGCGCTCGAGCATGAGCCCGACGCTGGTCTTCGAACGCGAGGGTGACCAGCGAGGCGAGCTGGTGGCGAGCCTCGGCTCCCCGGGGGGCGCGGCGATCATCCACTACACCGCCCGCTCGTTGGTGGCCATGCTCGACTGGGGGCTGAATGCCCAGCAGGCGCTGGATCTGCCCCACGCCATCACCCTGGGCGGGTCGGTCTACCTGGAAGCGGGTCGCTTCCCGTCGGCCATCCAGCAGGCGCTTCGCGAGCGGGGTCATGACGTGGAGGAAAGAGAGCTGACCAGTGGCCTGCAGGCGATCCAGCGGACCGATGAAGGCTTCTTCGGCGGCGCCGACCCCCGCCGCGAAGGGGTGGTGATGGGGGATTAATGGCGTAACCAGTTATGCAGCTTGATCAGCAGAAGGGCACCATCGCCGAGCTCCCGGCGTTCGGCGACCAGCCTGGCGAGCCGGGCCGGGTGGTCGGTGATAATGGCGTCAACGCCCAGGTCGATCAGCTGTGACATCCGGGCGCGGCTGTTGGTCGTCCAGGCATGGAGCTCGTAGCCATAGTCTGCCGCCAGCCTGACCTCGCGCTCGTCGATGCGATTATGGCGCAGCCCCAGGGCGTCCAGGTGTCGGCGCTCCAGGGAGCCGGGCAGGATCAGCTGGGCCAGCAGGGTCACGCGCAGCTCGGGGTGGCCCGATTGAATCACGCGGGCCAGCCTGGGCGAGGTGGTCGCCAGGCGGGTCTCGGCGGCGACATCGGGGTTGCCGCAGGCCCGCACCGCCGTGGGCGCCCGGGTCGTGTCCGCCACCGCTTCCGCCAGGCAGCGCAGGCGTTCGGCCCGCTCGGCATCGAGGGCGGCGACCACCGCCTCCACCAGCGCCGCCTCACGGCCGAGGTCGGTCTTCAGGTCGATCATCAGGCCGCTGCGGCCCCGCACCGCGGCCAGGGCCTCATCCAGGCCGGGAATCGATTCCCCCACATAGGCGTCGCCGAACCAGCTGCCGACATCGACGTTGGCCAGCGCCTCGCGGTCGAGCTTGCCCAGCCGCCGAGGATCGCCGGCCAGGCGCTGCAGGCTGCTGTCGTGATAGATCACCACCTGATTGTCCCGCGTCAGGCGTACGTCGAGCTCGACCATGTCCGCGCCATCCTCCAGGGCGTGATGGATCGCCGGCAGGGTGTTCTCGGGGGCATCCAGGGAGCTGCCGCGGTGGGCGATGATTGTCACCTCGTCGTGCAACGTGAAGCTGTTGACGATCAGCCACGCCTGCCACAGCGCAAACAGCACCACACCCAGTTCTACCCCCCAGGCCAGGCGCCCCGGGTGGGCATCGCGGGGGGGCGGGATCGGCCGTGGCTCGCGATGGGTCAGGCGCCGGTAGAGACTCGCCGAGAGCAGGGCGTTGGCGGCGATTCCGGCGAAGGTGATGGCCAGGGTCAGCAGTACATAGGCGGTCAGGTAGGCCAGGGTGGCCGGCACCAGCACGGCGTTGCGCTCGGGCAGCCACCACAGCAGCGGGCTGAACAGCCGGTCGAAGATCAGGGTCGTCAGGACCGGCAGGAGGAAGATCAGCGCCAGCAGGGCGAGGGTGGTCACGGCGATAAAGCGCCGGCGGCCGCGGGTCAGCTCGCCGCTACGCGTCAGGGCCCGACGCGGCGACAGCGCCTCCAGCGCCACCAGGGGCAGCGCCAGTATCCAGCGCACGTAAAGCGTGGCGGCGAGCCAGGCCCAGCCCGCCACCAGCGGCAGGGCCAGGGCGAGGAACTGCCACAGCGCCGCGGGGCGAACGCGTTGCACATAGTAGGGGTCGAGATCCCCCAGCAGGACGCCATACAGCCAGACCAGGCCGATGGCGACCGGCAGCACCAGCAGCAGGTGAGTGCCCACCTGGATCACGACCAGGCCGGCCAGCGCCGGGAGGCGATGCACGGACCACCATAATGCCTCGAGGGCGAGGCGCAGGTGACGGTCCCGCGGGCGAGCTGCCACCAGGATCATGCCCGCCTGCTGCAGGTAGAGCACCAGGAAGGCGAGTCCAATGGCGGCCAGCAGCCACAGCGCCCCGCCAGGGGTCAGCAGCAGGTCGAGCAGCTCGGCGCCGCTGATGACCGTGCGCCCGAAGCGGCCCACGAACCCGGCCAGGCTCCAGGCCACCGCCGGCAGCAGCAGGCTGGAGGCCAGCAGGGTGAAGAAGAGGTGGTAGGCCACCAGGGGGCGAAGATGCTCCCGCAGGTTATACAGGACATCACGGCTCAGGTTCGCGAACGCCAGCATTTATTCGAGGGGCAGGCGCCGGTCGGCGACCAGGATGCCGTTGTTGTCGGCGTAGAGCCACTCTCCGGAGGTGAGCGTCGTGCCGGCGAGGGTCACCGGGACATCGCGGCGCCCCTCGCCATGCTTCTCGCTCTTGCGGGGGTGGACCCCGATGGCCTGAACGCCCAGTTCGATCTCGGCCAGCACGTCGACATCGCGCACGCAGCCGTACATGACCACGCCGCTCCAGCCGTTGGCGGCGGCCTGTTCGGCGAGCATATCGCCGAGCATGGCGCAGCGCTGTGATCCGCCGGCGTCCACCACCAGTATCGCGCCGTCACCGGGTTCGGCCACGGCCTGCTTGACCAGGGAGTTGTCCTCGAAGCACTTGACGGTACGGATCGGGCCGCAGAAGGCCTCGCGGCCACCGACATTGATGAACAGCGGATCGAGGACGCGTACCTCGGGGTGGGCGTCGCAGATATCCGGGGTGACGATCTGGGCCACGGCAGGACTCCTTGCTTGATGAGTGAGTCCTGATGATGCCATACCGACCGCCGGAATATCACCGATCGAAAGAATGGCCCTGGGGGCCATGGGGCGTCAGGCGCATGGGGATAGCGGCTATGAGACAATGGGAGTCACGAGGCCAGGCTGATGCCAGGCTGGTGTAGGGTGGTAGGCGGCGAGTGATCGAGGAGCACGACCATGAGCGACGCGGTGCAGGATGAGCGGCGGATACCGGTGGGCATCAGTGCCTGCCTGACGGGCGAGGAGGTGCGCTATAACGGCGGCCACAAGCGTTCGCGTTATTGCCTGGAGGTGCTGGGCGAGCGCTTCGCCTTCGAGCCGTTCTGCCCCGAGCTGGAGGCGGGGCTAGGGGTGCCTCGCGAGCCCATCCGCCTGGTCGGCGTCGAGGGGGAGGCGCCCCGGGTGGTGGGCACCCGTAACCCTGAGATGGATGTCACCGAACGGCTCTCCACGGTGAGTCGCGAGTTCATCGCTCGCCACCGTCATCTGCGCGGCTTTATCCTGATGAAGGGCTCGCCCAGCTGCGGCCTGGAGCGGGTCAAGGTCTATCGCCCCGATAATGGCATGCCTAGCCACTCGGATGCCGGGGCCTTCGTGCGCGAGCTGCGCCGCCACTTCCCCGAGCTGCCGCTGGAGGAGGAGGCGCGCATGAACGACGCCGTGCTGCGCGAGAACTTCATCACCCGGGTCTATGCCTACGACGACTGGCTGCGCCGCGTGGCGGCCGAGCCCAGCTACCATGAGCTGCTGCAGTTCCATAGCCGCCAGAAGTACCTGCTGATGGCCCATGACGTGGAGGCCTATCGGGCACTGGGACGCTATCTGGCCGAATCCAGCAAGCGCCCCCTCGAGGCGTCCATGGCCCACTATCTGGAACGCTTCATGGCGGCCCTGTCGACCCCCGCGACGCGCAAGACCCACGCCAATGCCCTGATGCACGTCTTCGGCTATCTCAAGACGGCGCTGGACGGGGAGACCAAGCAGGACCTGCTGGCGGCCATCGATGACTATCGCCGGGGGCATGTGCACCTGGCGGTGCCCATTCGCCTGCTCAATCACTATCTCAAGCGCTACGGCTCCGACTATATTCGTGCCCAGACCTATCTCGACCCGCACCCCTACGAACTGGGCTTGCGCAATACCCTCTGACCCGCGGCCTGTCTCGGGAGAGCCTGTGTCCCACCCATGGAATCCGGCCCGGCGCTTCGAGCGCCTGACCGAGCTGCTCGCCGAATGGCGACCGCTCTGGCAGCCCCTGCCGTTTCAGCATCCTCGGCTGCCCTGGCCGGCCGAGTGGTCCGCCATGGCCGAGGCGCTGCTGGCGCTCTCCGATGCTGAAGCGGTGCGTCTGCAGGAGGCCCCCTTCAGCGATTCACCCCTGGCCGACTGCCTGCCGGTGGCGGAGCTCGAGGCGCTGGCCGAGCTGCCGCGGCTCGCGTCGGAGGGGGAGGCCCTGCCGGAGCGCTGGGCGGCCCAGATGGGCGGGCGCAAGTGGCGCCAGATCCAGGCCTTTTTGCCCAGGGTGCGCCTGGGCGAGCAGGAGACGCCCCTGGAATGGTGTGCCGGCAAGGGGCACCTGGCCCGCACCCTGGCGCGCCGGCACGGGGTCGGCGTCACGGCGCTGGAGTGGGATGGCGGCCTGTGCGAGAGCGGTGCCGGCCTGGCCGAGTCCCAGGGGGCGGCGGTGGTGCTGGCCCGACAGGACGTCATGGCGCCCGGCGTCGAGCGCTGGCTGGCACCGACCACCCATGCCTGCGCCCTGCACGCCTGCGGGGACCTGCATCGCCGCCTGCTCGAGCAGGCGGTCGCGGCGGGCTCGGCGGTGACCCTGGCGCCGTGCTGCTATCAGCGTACCGCCGATACCCGGTACCGGCCGCTCTCGCGGCTCGGCGCCCGGGCCATGGCACGCCATCACCTGGCCTTGACCCGGGAAGACCTGGCCATGGCGGTGCAGGAGACGGTCACCGCACCGCGGCATCACCGGCGCCACCGCTGGCGGGCGGGTGCCTGGCGGCTCGGCTTCGATCGGCTGCAGCGAGAGGTACGGGGCCGCGATGACTATCTGCCGGTGCCGAGCCTGGCCTATGGCCGCATGCCCGATACCTTCGAGGACTTCTGCCGCTGGGCTGCCGCCCGCAAGGGCATCGAGCTGCCCGATGGCATCGACTGGGCCGGCCATGAGGCCTGGGGGTGGCGCCGCCAGGCGGAGGTAACGCGCCTGGAGCTGGTGCGCCACCTGTTCCGCCGCCCCCTGGAGGTCTGGCTGGCGCTGGATCGCCTGGTATTTCTCCAGGAGGCCGGCTACGTCGCCGAACTCGGCACCTTCTGCGAGCGCGAGCTTACCCCACGCAACCTGCTGATTCGGGCGCGGCGCGGTGGTCCGCGTTAAGGCGGTGGTCGACTCGGCCTCGGAGGGTTACGGGAACCTTTGGGGTTGGGTGTCGGGCTCGGATTCACCCGGCGCGGCCGTGCTGGGCCCGGGAGCGGTTGGAGTATCGTCGCCTCTGGCCTCTCGAGCTTCCAGCCAGGCCGCGAAGTAGTCGTTCATGCGAGTCAGGGTGCGGGCGTACCAGTCCTCGTCCTTGATGATGGCGCGCTTGTCGTTGAGTGGGTGCGTGGGGATATGCAGGCGCATGTCCACGCCGCTTTCCGGATGGCGGCCCACCTGCACGGCCGCCGATGCACGGGCCGGCCCGTAGGGAATGCGCCCGGCCAGGGCGGCGAGGCGCTCGGTGGAGGTGGCGAAGCGGATGAAGTCGCGGGCGGCCTGGGGATGGCGGGCATGACGCGGAATCACCCAGGTCTCGTGCTCCTGAATCTGGCCATCCCAGAGAATCTCGATGGGTACGCCGCGCTGGACCATCGCCTCGAAGAAGCGTCCGTTGTAGCCCGAGGCCATGACCACCTGGCCAGTGGTGAGCAGCTCCACGGGTGCCTCGCCCTCTTCCCACCAGTGGATGGTGTCCAGCTTGTCCAGCCGCTGGAAGGCGAGTCGCAGGCCCCGTGGGGTGCTGAGCAGCCGGTAGAGTTCCTCCCGGGGGACGCCGCTGGCGAGCAGTGCCCACTCGAGGTTGACCGCCGGCGTGCGCTGCAGGGCCCGGGGACCCGGAAAGCGCTGCTGGTCGAAGAGGTCGGCGATGCGGGCGGGACGCCGCCCCGGGAAGGCGTCGGCGCGATAGGCCACCACCGTGGCAAACAGCGTATGGGTGAGGGCGCAGGTGCCCATGGCTCCGGAGATGAAGTCCCGGTCGGCGGGAGTGCTGTCCGGGGCCGGGGCGGCAAGGCTCGGCGGCAGGGGCTGTAGCAGGCCCTCGTCACAGGCGGCCATGGCCTCGCTGCGGGTCATGTCGATCACATCCCAGGGCACCTCGTTGGCGGCGACGGCACGGCGCAGCGCGTCCAGGCCCCCTGCGTAGCGGGCCACCTCGATCTCGATCCCGCTCTGCACGGTGAACGGGGTGAACAGGGCCTCGCGCTGGGCGCGCTCGTAGGCCCCGCCCCAGCTGAGCACCCGCAGGGGCTCGGCCAGGGCCGGGGAGCCCCAGGCGATCATCGTCAGCAGTAGAGCCACGGCCAGCCTACCCATGATCATGCTCCTCCCGGCGCAGGGCCTCGCTCTGGTGGAGATAGGCGTGGGCGATCGTGACCTCATAGACCACGCCATGGAAGAGGCCCGTGTCGTCCACCACCGCCAGGGCCTCGCCGGTGACCTCCTCGAGCAGGGCCATCGCCGCCCACAGGGTGCTGTCGGGGCGGAGCGTCGGCCGCCTTTCGTCCAGGCATTGTCGAACCCGTCGGGGCTTGCCGGTCTCCTGCCGCGTCGCCTCCAGGCCGGCCAGTGTCACGCAGCCATGAAAGTGCCCTCTGGCATCCACCAGGTAGGCCTCGGCATGGTGCTGCCGGGCGATATCGACAATGGCCTCGTCCAGCGACGCCTCGAGAGAGAGGGTGACGCACTCCTTGGTCAGGTAGTCGGTTACCCGGGTGTCCATCAGCAGGGCCTGGCCACGCCCGGAGGAGAGATCCAGGCCACGCTCGAGCAGCTGGATATCGAATAGCGAGCGCCCGAACAGCTGAGCGGCGATGGGGCTGGCCAGGGTCACGCTTGCCAGGGCCGCGGTGGTCAGGGCGTAGTTGCCGGTAAGCTCGAAGACGATCAGCAGGCTGGTCAGCGGGGCGCCGATGACCGGGGCGGTGACGGCGACCATGCCACATACCGCATAGAAGACGAAGGTATCCTGGGAGGCGCCGGTCAGGCTGGCCACCAGGGTGCCGCAGAGCGCGCCGAACAGCATGCCGACCACCAGGGCGGGGCTGAACACGCCGCCGCTGAAACCCATGCCCAGACAGAGGGCGGTGGCCGCCACCTTCAGGCCCAGCACCAGCAGCAGCTCGCCGCTGCCGAAGGCCCCGGCGATGGTGGCGAAGCGCAGGGTCTCCTGGCCCATGCCGAGGATATCGGGTACCCAGAGTGCCGCCACGCCCAGCAGGGCGCCGGCCAGGGCCGGTTGTAGCGCGGGGCGCAGTGGCAGGCGCTGGGCGACACGGCTCAGGCCGAGAATGGCATGCATATAGCCACCGGCCAGCAGGGCGCCCAGGCCGCCGATGGCGACGAACAGGGCAAACTCCCAGGCCTGGGGGATCACGGTCTCGGCGACATGAAAGAGGGCGCCCTGGGCCAGTGCCTGGGTGGCGATCACATGGCCGACCAGGGCCGCGGCGGCGATGGGGGCGAAGGCACGCAGTGCATAGTGGCGCAGCACCACCTCATGGGCGAAGACAATGCCCGCCAGGGGGGCATTGAAGGCGGTGGCAATCGCCGCGGCCACACCACAGGCGATGGTGATATTGTCGTCGGACCGGCTCAGGTGCAACAGCCGTGCGCCGAAAGAGCCCAGGCTGGCCCCCAGGTGCACCAGCGGGCCGTACTGGCCGACCGAGGCTCCGGCACCCAGGGAGAGCATGGCGGTAAGGGCGGAGACTGCCCCGGCCTTGACCGGCAGTCGGCCGCGACGAGTCTGGACGGCGGCGATGGCATCGGTCGGCGTGTGGGGGCGCCGTTCGGGCAGGGTCTGGTGCAGATGGCCGACGATCAACCCGCCCAGGGCAGGCACGGCCACGGTGGTCAGCGTCAGCCACTCCGGCCAGGCAAACATCATGCGGCTGCGCGGCGAGATCAACAGTATCTCGTTGAGCCACAGTACGCCGCGCACGAAACCGGCGGCAAACAGCGCCGCCACGCCACCCACCGTGGCGCCCAGTACCACCAGTCCCAGAAAGCGCAGCACCGGCACAAGGCCGCGCGGTGTGGGTGGGCCATGGATCTCCATATCCAAGGTGTAGGCGCCAGGGCCATGGAGGTCCAGCCGGGGGCGTGATCGGGACGCGCCTTAGTGGCGTGGCGGACCCGCCGGAGGGAGGATCAGGCGGTGGCGAAGCGCCGCTGCAGCCAGGCGTTGATATCATCGGACTCGTAGAGCCACTCGACCCCGCCGTCGTCCTGGGCGATACGCAGGCAGGGAACCTTGACGCGTCCGCCACCCTCGGCGAGCTCCCGGCGATGATCCGGGTTCAGCTGAGCGTCGCGGACCTCGATGGGCAGCCCCAGACGGGCGATCTCCTTGCGCACCTTGACGCAGAAGGGGCAGGTGCGGAACTGGTAGAGAGCGAGGCCTTCACAGGCGCGATCGATCTCGGCCTGGGCCTCCGGGGAGCGCTCCACGGACTTGGGCGTCGAGAGTTTTTCGGAAATCAGCACGATCGGGGCCAGTACCTGGCGCAGGCCGCGGAAGAAGAGGCGAATCAGGGGGCGCATGGCGTCTCGGTATCCTCTTGGGTGGTCAAGTCGGGTGATCAAGGGGCCGCCATGATGCCACGCCCCCTGGCGAGCGACCACCCGAGCTATCGCACAGTCCCTTCTCGCTGGGGGCAGTCCCTTCTCGCTCTTCTCTCTACCAGTCAGTGGTCAGGGGGGCGGCCGGTAAGCGCTGCCGCCGGTTCATGGGGCGCTTCGTCACCCAGGCCGAACAGGGCATCGGCGACCGCCTCGGGCGGCGGGCACTCCTGCGGCGGCGACCAGGCCAGCAACGTGCGCTGGGCCTCGATGCCGAGGTCGTGGAGCTGGTGGGGCACGCCGTGGCCGTGACGGATGTGGCCCTCGCCCATCAACCCGACCACCAGCGAGGCGTGTTCCGTGGCCTGGGCCAGGGCCTCGGCCATGGCGCGGTCCCATACCAGCTGGGCGTCGATAAAATCCTCGAGGCCGTTCGGATTGTCGGGGTCCTCGGGGTGTCGGGCATGGACCTCGGTGAGCGCGTCGACATACCCGGAAGACGGCGGTGCCGGCGGCGTCAAGTGGTGGCGTTGCGCCGGGGGGACCGCTTCCCAACCCTGTTGGCTGAGGCGTCGGCGCAGCGCCGGCGCGACGTTCAGCGCCAGTAGCGGCAGGCGATGCATGCGGGCAAAGTGCAGAATCGGCAGATAAAGCGCCGGGTCATAGCCCCAGGCCTCGCGCCAGCCGCTGTCCTCCAGAAATGTTGCCACATCGAGCTCGCCGGCCACCCAGGCATCCAGCGCCGGCTGGGCGCTGCGGGGCAGCATCTCCAGGCCGATGGCCAGGTCCGGCTGGTGGGCATGCAGTGCCGCCAGGGTGTGCAGCTGCCAGCGATGGTGAGCCAGGCGCTTGTGTTGCTCGCCGAGCAGGACGACCCGCCGGGTGGCCAGCTCGCGCATCAAGGCGTCGGCGGGCACGGCATCGCCGTCGCGCTGCCACTCGCCGGGCGGCGGGCATTCGTTGGCCAGGCCCGGGGCGGGTAAGCCCGCCAGGGTCAAGGCGAGAAGGGGGGCGGCAAGCAGAGGGCGGCGCAGCATGGCGTCTCCTGAGGGGGAAGAACTCGCGCGATCGACATCCAGAGAAAGCGACGAACTTGTCTGATATGGTAGCCAATGCGGTCGACTACAAATCGTAGTAATTCGCGTTATTATATAAGCTAACATTGTTGTTCGTATGCCGTCTTGACCATGATTCAGGAGCCTTCCGTGCCGAGATTCTGCCATCGATTCGCCTCCCTGCTGGGGCTTTCGCTGATGTTGACCGGCGTGCCGGCCTTCGCCGACGCACGCCTCAATCTGGTGGCGACCACCGGCATGGTCGCCGATATTGTAAGCCAGATCGGTGGCGAACGGGTTGAGGTCCAGGGGCTGATGGGGCCGGGCGTCGACCCGCATCTCTATCGCCAGACCCGCAGTGATGTGGTCGCCATGAGCCGCGCCGATGCCGTGTTCTGGAACGGTTTGAACCTCGAGGTGCAGCTTGCCGAGCTGCTGGGGCGGCTGGGCAAGCGTAGCCCCGTCTTTGCCGTGGGCGAGGCGGTGCCTCGAGAGGTGCTGCTCGCCGACGAGGATTACGCCGACCAGCCCGACCCCCATATCTGGATGGATCCCGGCCGCTGGCGCCATGCGGTAGTGGCGGCGCGCGACGCCCTTGTCGAGCTGGACCCCAAGGGCAGCGATGCCTTCGAGGCTCATGCCGAGGCCTACCTGGAAGAACTCGATGATCTGGACGCCTATGCTCGCAAGGTCCTGGCCAGCATTCCCGACACCTCCCGCGCGCTGGTCACCGCCCACGACGCCTTCGGTTATTTTGGCGAGGCCTATGCGCTTGAGGTAATGGGCATTCAAGGGTTTTCCACCGAGAGCGAGGCGGGGCTCTCGCGCATCGAGACCCTGGTCGATCTGCTGGTCGAGCGCGAGATCGGCGCCATCTTCGTGGAGACCTCGGTATCGGAGCGCAGCATTCGCGCGCTGATCGAGGGTAGCGCCGCCGTGGGCCACGAGGTGCGCATCGGCGGCGAGCTCTTCTCCGATGCCATGGGACCGGAAGGCAGCTATGAAGGGAGTTGGCTGGGGATGCTCGACCACAACATCACCACTATCGCCCGGGCCCTGGGCGGCGACGCGCCGGAGGCCGGCTGGCAGGGTCGCCTGGGCATGGATGCGTCCCATACCGACGAGGAGGAATGACCCATGCCCGATTCACGACTCGGCAAGGCGGTGATCGCCAGTCCCCTGGCGCTCCAGGGGGTCACGGTCAGCTACGATCATCGACCGGTGGTGCACTCGGTGGATTTCGTCACGCCGCCGGGCAGCATGAGCGCGATCATCGGCCCCAATGGTGCCGGCAAGTCGACCTTGCTCAAGGCGGCGCTGGGCATTACCCGGCGACTGTCCGGCGAGGTGCGGGTGTTCGGCCGCCCCCTGGAGCAGGAGACCCGTCACCTGGCCTTCGTGCCCCAGCGCTCCAGCATCGACTGGGATTTCCCGGCACGCGTCATCGATGTGGTGGGCATGGGGCTCTATCGTGACCTGCGCTGGTGGCAGTTCGGCTCCCGGAAGCTGCGCCGGCGCGCCATGGAAAGCCTGGTTCGGGTCGGCATGGAGGGCTTCGCCGAGCGTCAGATCGGGCAGCTGTCCGGCGGCCAGCAGCAGCGGGTCTTCCTGGCCCGGGCGCTGGTCCAGGAGGCCGACCTGACCATCCTCGACGAGCCCTTCGCCGGGGTCGATGCCGCCACCGAGGCGGCCATCATCCAGGTGCTGAAGTCGCTGCGTGACGAGGGCCGAACGCTGTTGTGCGTGCACCATGATCTCGCCACGGTGCGTGAGTACTTCGATCATGTCTTGTTGATGAACGTCCGCCGTGTGGCGGCCGGCCCGGTCGACGAGGCCTTCACCGAGGATAACCTGCAGGCCACCTACGGGGGGCGGTTGAGCCCGGTGCAGCTGGCACGCCTGGTCGAGCCGACGCCGGCGGGGTGGCAAGAAGGGACGGAGAGGCGCTGATGGAGATCTGGTGGCGAGCGTTGACCTTTACGCTGGGCTACAACACCAGCCTGGTGACCGTAGGCGCCATGCTGCTGGCCGCGGCGGCGGGCATGGTGGGCAGCTTCGTGCTCTTGCGCAAGCGTGCCCTGGTGAGCGATGCCATCAGCCATTCCACCTTGCCGGGGCTGGCGCTGGCCTTTCTGATCATGGGCGTGTGGCAGGGGGATGGCCGCGTACTGCCGGCGCTGCTCGTCGGTGCCGCCGGCAGCGCCGGCATCGGACTATGGATGGTGCAGCGCATCGGCGAGCGCACCCGGCTGGGCGAGGATGCCGCCATCGGCGCCGTGCTTTCCACCTTCTTCGCCTTCGGGGTGGTGCTGATCACCGTGATCCAGTCGCTCTCGGTACGCGGCCAGTCGGGTCTGACCGGCTACCTGGTGGGAGCCACCGCCGGCATGCTCTATTCCGAGGCGCTCTTGATCGCCGCGTGCGCCATGGGGTTGCTGCTGGCGCTGTTGATATGGCGCCGTGACCTGCTGCTGCTGTGCTTCGATCCGGCCTTCGCCCGCACCCAGGGCTACGACACCGGCAGGCTCGACCTGTTGTTGCTGGTGCTGCTGATGGCGGTCGTGGTGATCGGCCTCAAGGTCACCGGGCTGATCCTGATCGTGGCGTTGACCATCATTCCGCCGGTGGCGGCACGCTTCTGGACCGACCAGCCCATGCGCATGGTGGCCCTGGCCGCACTGCTCGGTGCCCTGGCGGGCTATCTCGGGGTGACGCTCTCCAGCGTGCGTGAGGGGCTGCCGACGGGGCCCCTGATCGTGCTGGCGGCCTTCGCCCTGTTCCTGGTCTCCTTCCTCTTCTCGCCGCGCCGCGGCGTGCTGGCATCGCTGCTTGCCTATCGTCGCCTGCGTCGCCGGGTGCATCTGCGCCAGGGGTTGTTGGCCCTGGGGCGCGACGAGCCCATCTTCGACGGCCTCACGCTGACGCTGCTGCGCCGCCGCGGCCTGATGCGTCGCGACGGGGTCGCCACGCCGGCGGGCCGGGCGGTGGCCAGGGATGCCGTGCACGAGGAGCGACTCTGGGCGCTCTATCGGCGGCGCTATCCGGATGATGCCCTGCATCGCGAGCATGCCGGGCTGACGCCCATCGGCCAGGTGCTCTCGGCGGATGCCATCATGGTCCTGGAGGCGGAGCTGCCGCCCGCGGAGGTCGCACAATGAATGAGTTCATGGTCTTTAGCCTGGTGCCGCTCGCGGTGTCGATCATCATCTCGATGACCTGTGCGCTGCTCGGCAACTTCCTGGTGCTGCGCCGCCAGAGCCTGATCGGCGATGCCATCAGCCATGTGGCCCTGCCCGGTATCGTGGTCAGCTTCCTGATCACCGGCACCCTGGCGTCGTTTGCCATGATGCTCGGCGCCGGGGTCGCCGCCCTGGTGACGGTGGCGCTGATCGAGCTGATCCGGCGCCTGGGACGGGTCGAGGGCAGCGCGGCCATGGGCGTGGTATTTACCAGCCTGTTTGCCGTGGGGGTGCTGCTGCTGGAGTGGCATGGCGCCGCCGGGGTGCACCTGGACGTCGAGCATGCCCTCTACGGCAATCTGGAGAGCCTGATCTGGTTCGAGGGCGTGGGCCTCGCCGCCCTGATCGACCCGGTCGCCCTGGCCGATCTGCCGCCCCAGCTGGGGCGCGTCGCCTGGGTGGCGCTGGCGGTGGTGGCCTTCGTGATCGTCATGCGCCGCCCGCTGGTGCTGGCCAGCTTCGACCCGGATTTCGCCGCCAGCATGCGCGCCCGCCCGGCGCTGGTGGACCTGCTGCTGGTGACCCTGGTGGCGGTGGCGGCGATTGCCGCCTTCGAGGCGGTGGGCTCGATCATCGTGATCGCCATGTTCATCTGCCCGGCCGCCGCCGCCCGGCTGATGACCAATCGCCTCGGCGCCCAGATCGCCTGGAGCCAGTGTTTCGCCCTGCTGGCGGCGGTGGCCGGCTACCTGCTGGCCGGCGAGGCGCCGCTCTGGCTGGGCTTCGAGGTCTCGCTCAGCGCCGCGGGGATGATCGCGACCGTGGCGGGCCTGATCCTGCTTGCCGCCTGCCTGTTCGGCCCCTGCCGGGCGCGTACCGGCGCGGCGCAGCATGACTGATTTCGACGGGTGGACGGCGCGGCGAGCATGGGGTGTACTGCCACTGGGCCCGGCCCGGCATGGCCGGGTGGGAGATGCCTTGGCCTGGTAGGGAGGGGTCGATATGAGACGCTGTCTTGCTTGGTGCCTGCTGCTGTTCGGCCTGTCGATGGCCGGCGCGTCGGCGGGGCAATCCTCCGAGAGTGGCGGGGGCCGCTGGTTTTCCGTCGAGGCGATCAACAGCGGGCTCGGCGAGCCGCCTGAAGAGGTGCGCCGTCAAACGCCCCGTGGGGCGCTGCGTAGCTTCTTTACCCTGACCGGGGAGGAGAACTACTCGGCGGCGGCACACCTGCTCAATCTCGCCGATCTGCCGGCGACGGAGCAGGCCGCCCGGGGCAGCGAGCTGGCGCGCCAACTGGCCTCGGTGCTGCGGCGGGGGGACTGGCTGCAGCCCTCGGACCTCTCCAGCCGGCGCGATGCCATGGTCGAGGATATGTCGGGTCAGCACCCCCGGACGGGGCAGACGCGTCGCAACCTTCTGCTCTCCTCGCTGGAGGCCGAGGGCGAGTCCCACGCGATTCGCATCGCCCGCTACCGGGCCGGCGAACGGGAGCCGGTGTGGCTGATCACCCCCGATACGCTGGCGTTTATTCCCGTGCTGTACGAGACCTATGGGTCCTCCTGGATCGAGCGGCACATTCCCGAGCGGTTCCAGCGCTCGCTGGGCATGCTGCGGTTATGGGAGTGGCTGGCGATTCCCGTCTTCCTGGGGGTGATCGGCCTGCTGGGATGGGCGGTGTATCGGCTGACCGAGGCCCTGGCTCGCCGGCTGCCGGCGGGCACGGCGAAGCGCTTCGTGCATCGAATACCGGCACCGCTGACCTTTATCGCCATGTCGCTGATGGCCCAGGTGCTGCTGGACGGCGTGGTGTCGTTCTCCGGTGTCGCGACCGCCGGCTTGCGCATCCTGCTGATCGTGATCATGGCCTGGGGCATGGGGCTCGCCGCCCTGCGCCTGGTGGACACCTTCCTGCACCGAATGACCCGGCGCCTGGTGGGGGAGATCGACGACACCCGCCACCGGGATGAGCGCAAGCTGCTCACCTCGCTCTACGCGCTCAGGCGCGGCATCATCCTGGTCACGGTCGTCGCCGTGGCGCTCTATATCCTGGCGGAGATCGACCTGTTCGGCACCCTTGGCCTGTCGTTGCTGGCCTCGGCCAGCGTGCTCACGGTGCTGGTGGGTATCGCCGGCCAGGCGGTGCTGGGCAATATTCTCTCCTCCTTCCAGGTGTCCCTGGCCAAGCCGATCCGGATGGGGGACCTGGTCGTGTTCGAGGGGCAGTGGTGCTATGTCGAGGGCATCTTCTACACCTTTATTCGCCTGCGCAGCTGGGATGGACGGCGCCTGATCGTGCCGGTCAAGCACTTCGTCTCGCAGCCCTTTCAGAACCTGTCGGCCAAGGATGCGCGCCTCTATGGCCAGGTGGTGCTGACCCTGCACGTCAGTGCCGATATCGAGTGCCTGCGCCAGCGCTTTATCGAGCTGGCCGAGCAGGAACCGGATGTGGTCGAGCCGGACAAGCTGTGCTGCTACGCGACGGCCCAGCGCGAGGCGACGATCGAGGTGAGGTGCTATCTGATGACACGGGAGCCTGTAGGCGGCTGGGTCGCCGAGAACAACCTGCGCGAGAAGCTGCTGGCCTTTATCCGCGACGAGCATCCCGAATGGTGGCCCCGTGAGGTGGTCGCCATCGGCCGCCACGATGTGGCCCTCGCCGAGGGCGCCGCCGCGAACAGTGGCCGCCCCGGCCAGCCCTGATATCTCATAAAGAGAACATGTCGAATATGCCCCAGCATGATAGAGCCAAGAGGATTCGTCCCGCCGCCACCCTGGCGTTGGTGCGTGATGGCGAGACGGGCCTGGAAGTATTGCTGCTTCAGCGCACCTGGCAGGCGGCCTTTCTCCCCGGCTACCACGTCTTTCCGGGTGGCGCGGTGGATGCGGGAGACGCCGATCTGCGGGCCCTGGTCGAAGGGCGCGATGACGCCGAGATAAGCCAGGTGCTGAGCCTGGATGAGGGCGGCGTTGATTACATGATTGCGGCTCTGCGCGAGTGCCTGGAGGAGGCGGGGGTATTACTGGCCCGGGATGCCGAGGGCGCGCTGCCGACGGGGAGGCATCCCGTTCTTGCCGAGGGGCGTGAGGCCCTGCGTCGTGAACGGACAAGCTTTGGGGCACTGTGCGAGCATCACGGCCTGCGTCTGCCCCTGGACCGTCTTGCCCATCTGGGACGTTGGGTGACGCCGCCGGGGCCGCCACGGCGCTTCGATACCCATTTCTTTGTGGCCCTGGCGCCGCCGGGGCAGTGTGTCGTCCCGGACGGCAGCGAGATCATCGACCACGCCTGGGTCAGCGTGGCGCACGCCCTGCAGGCCCATCGGAGGGGGGAGATGGCGCTGAGCTATCCCACCCTGCGTACCCTGCGACTGATCGGTGATTTCCCCACCGCCGAGTCACTGCTGCGTCACGGTCACGCCAATCCGCCGACGCCGCGGCCCGGTCGTCCCTGGCCGGCACAGCGACAGGGAGAGGCCTGCCAGGTGGAGCCGGATGCGCCGGCCTATGCCGAGGTGCGTCGTCTCGATCCCGATCGGTATGCCACGGCCAGCGCCGAGATCGTGCCCGGCCGGGCGGTGACCCTGGCCCCGGGGGTGATCCGGGTGACCGCTCCCAACCCCGGCGCCATGACCGGCCCCGGTACCAACAGCTATCTGCTCGGCGACGGCCGGGAGCACCTGGTGATCGACCCCGGTCCTGAAGACCCCGGGCATCTGGAGCGTTTGCTGACCCTGGCCGGCGGGCACATCTCCCGTGTGCTGGTGACCCATACCCATATCGACCACTCACCGGGAGCCGCCTGGCTCAAGGCCCGCACCGGCGCCCGGCTGGTTGGCCTGCCGCCACCGGCCGGAGCCGGCCAGGACGCCGCCTTCGTGCCCGACTATCGCCCGCGGCACGGTGAGCGCATCGCGACACCGGCGGGTACGCTCAAGGTGCTGCACACCCCGGGCCATGCCTCGAATCACCTCTGTTATCTGCTGGAGTCGCAGCGCCTGCTCTTCTCGGGGGATCAGGTCATGCAGGGCTCCACCGTGGTGATCAACCCGCCGGACGGCGATATGGCCGCCTATATCACGGCCCTGAGCGCCCTGGGCGAGGAAGCGTTCGATACCATAGCCCCGGGCCACGGCTTCTTGATCGGTGAGGCCCATGGTGCCATCGATTTCCTGATCACCCATCGCCTGGCCCGCGAACACAAGGTGCGTTTGGCGCTGTCGCGCCATGGGCCGGTGTCCCTGGAGACATTGACGCGGCTGGCCTATGACGACGTGCCTGAAGCGAAACAGGGACTGGCAACACGCTCGGCGCTGGCCCACCTGCTCAAGCTGGAAGCGGAGGAGCGGGCCATGCAATCCGAGAATGGCTGGGCCAGCGGTGAAGCCTTGTCGAGTCTCGTCCACTGAAGCGATGGCGCATGACGCGGCTGTAGTGACTGGCGGCCTTGCGGGGCCTCTTCCAGACTGATAGGGGTCATCTGTCTGCCGGGTAGGGACCCGGCAGCGGGCTCGCCACGTGGGTCACGGATCACAGGAGCCTTTCATGAACCAGCCGATCATCGCCGACAACAAGCCTAAAAACGTCATGTTGGAGAAGGGCAAGGAGTACGCCTTCTGCCGCTGTGGCCGCTCCAGCGACCAGCCGTTCTGTGATGGTTCCCACCAGGGGACCGGTTTCACGCCGCTGATCTTTACCGCCGAACAGGACGGCGAGACCTATCTCTGTCAGTGCAAGCAGACGGGCAATGCCCCCTATTGCGATGGTACCCACCAGAATTTCAGCAAGGAGCAGGTGGGGCAGGAGGCGCCGGCACCCGAAAAAACGCGCGGCGACCGGATGCCGGAGGCCAAGGCCACCGAGGAGGAGCCCACGGTGGCGCTGATCCACCGCCTGGCCCGGGAGGGGCTGGACGGCGTCGGGCCGCAGGGACCCATCGACGCCATGGGCGTGCCGCGCCACGGCCTGCCCGACTGGAACGACCTGCAGATCATGACGGCGCAGCTGGCCACTCGGCCGCTGCTCGATGACGTCCCGGTCGCGACCCGGCTGGTGGTCGGCCCCGAGGCGCAGAAGCCGCTGACCCTGGAGATGCCGCTGCTGGTCTCCGACATGAGCTTCGGGGCCCTCTCCGAGGAGGCCAAGATCGCCCTGGCGCGGGGTGCCGAGCGCGCGGGTACCGGCATCTGTTCCGGCGAGGGCGGCATGCTGCCCGAGGAGCAGGCCGAGAACTCCCGCTACTTCCATGAACTGGCCAGCGGTCGGTTCGGCTTCGACGAGGGCCTGCTCGCGAAAGTGCAGGCGTTCCACTTCAAGGGCGGCCAGGCGGCCAAGACCGGCGCCGGGGGCTATCTGCCCGGCAGCAAGGTGTCGGCCAGGATCGCCGAGGTACGAGGCCTGAAGGAGGGGGAGCCCGCCGTGTCACCGGCGACCTTCGAGAACCTGCACTCGGTCGACGATTTTCGCCGCTGTGCCGACCGGGTGCGCGAGATCACCGGGGGGATCCCGATAGGCTTCAAGCTCAGCGCCAACCATATCGAGCGCGATATCCAGTTCGCCCTCGACGCCGGCGCCGACTACCTGATCCTCGATGGCCGCGGCGGTGGCACCGGGGCGGCGCCCCTGATGTTCCGCGACCATATCAGCGTGCCCACCATTCCGGCCCTGGCCCGGGCGCGACGCTACCTGGACGACGAGGGCGCCAGCGGGCGCGTGACCCTGATCGTTACCGGCGGACTGCGCCTGCCCATGGACTTCGTCAAGGCCCTGGCGCTGGGGGCCGACGGGGTCGCCCTGGCCAACAGCGCCATGCAGTCCATCGGCTGTGTGGCGGCGCGGATCTGCCATACCAACAACTGCCCGGCGGGAATCGCGACCCAACGCGGCGACCTGCGTCAGCGTCTCGATGTCGACCGCTCCGCCGCTCAGCTCGAACGCTTCCTGCAGGCCTCGGTGGCACTGATGCAGGTGATGGCGAGGGCCTGTGGCCACGCCAGCCTGGCCGATTTCGGCGTCGACGACCTGGCCACCTGGAAGCACGAGATGGCCCGGCTCAGCGGCGTCCGCTTCGCCGGCCTGTTGCCGCTCTAGTCGAGGTAATACTCGATGGTGGTGACGACCCTGACGGTCTTGATCGGCTGCTGCTCTTCGGAGGTGCCTGCCGCCTGGTCGCGAGCGCGTATTTCAAATACCCCCTGATTGGCGCGACGCAGGGTGCCGATCCTGGCATTGGCGTCGTGGGCAAACTGTTCGGCCGAATCCCGGGCCGCCGCCGTGGCTTCGGCGATCATCTCCGGCTTGATCTCGTTCAGGCGGTTGAACAGATAGATCGGGCCGCTGGGACCGTAGTTCGAGGAGAGCACCACGCCGGCGTCGAGCAATTCACCCACCGCCTGGGCGGTGTCACGAATCTGCTCGATCTCGGTGCTGCGTACCATCAGGGTCTGGTTGATGATGAAGCGCTGTTCGGCATCGCCGCTGCTATAGGGATCGGCGGCGGTGTCGTTGACGTTGAGGCGCTGCAGCTCGACTTTCCGAGCATCGATGCCATGGTCTTCGATAAAGGCCAGGATGGCCTCGCGGCTGGTGCGGGCCTCTTCCCGGGCCTGCTCCAGGGTCGTGCCTGAGGCCACGAAATGCAGCGGCCAGAGGGCGAGATCCGCCTTGACCTCCCGCTCGGCCAGCCCCTTGACGGTGACATAGCGGTCGCCGGTACGCAGGTCGGTAAGACCATCGCCAATGAATGAAGCCGCCACGATGGTGGCGACGGCGAGAATCAAGGCAGAAAAGACCTTCATGATGACTCCCTCAACGTAAGAATGTCCCCGGTCGGGAACGCCAGATGATACACAAACCATCCCGGGCTAAAGATGCCCCAGGGCGTAGATACAAGAAAGGAGGCACCCGACCGGGTGCCTCCCTTGCATGATGCCGATCGTCGCAGGCGAATCAGCTGGTCTTGGCGGTAGCCATCGAGCGAGGCGGTACAACGCCCTGCTCGCGTGCCATGGCGTAGGCGGCCTGGGGGCCGGCCCACAGCGAGGGCAACAGCACCAGCGAGACGGGAATCGCGGTGATCACGATAAACTGCTGCAGCGCACCGATCTGTCCGGCGCCCATATAGAGCAGGATACCCGCCATCACTGCCATGGCGAGGCCCCAGAAGGCGCGGACTATCGGGCTCGGTGCATCGTGGCCGGCGCATACCACGGCGATGGCGTAGCTCATGGAGTCGCCGGTGGTCGCCACGAAGATGCTGGTCAGCAGCAGGATGGCCAATGCCATCATGGAGCCACCCGGCAGGGCCTGGGCCACGGTCAGGGTCGCCACGTCGAACTGGAAGTTGTTCAGTGCTTCGGTGAGGTCGATCGCCCCGATCAGCTGGTAGTGGATGCCGGAACCGCCCAGCAGGGTAAACCAGATGGTGGTAGCGACCGGCGCCATCACCGCCACGGCCAGGATCATCTCGCGAATGGTACGCCCGCGAGAGATGCGCGCCACGAAGATGGCCATCAGCGGTGCATAGCCGATAAACCAGGCGAAGAAGAATACCGTCCACCACTGCATCCACCAGGCCGGCGCGGTCTCGGCGCTCATGGTGGCCATGCTGAAGAACGATGACAGGTACTCGCCGAAGCCCTGGCTGAAGGCGTTGACCAGATACAGGGTCGGGCCGGCGATCAGGATCACCGCGGCAATCGCCAGGGCCAGGAAGACGTTGAAGCGTGACAGGATCTGGATGCCCTTGTGCACGCCGGTCATGGCCGAGGTGATGTAGACCCCCGCCAGCACCACCAGGATGCCGAGCTTGGTGCCATAGCCTTCGCTGACGCCGAATATCTCATGCAGGCCGAAGCTCACCTGGGTGGCGAGAAAGCCGATCGGGCCGACGGTGCCGGCGACCACCGCGATCACGCAGCAGGCGTCTACCACGCTGCCCAGGGCGCCGCGCATGATGCGTTCGCCGAATACCGGGTAGAGCAGGGTACGCGGCTGGAGCGGCTGGCCCTTCACATAGTGGGCATGAGCCAGTACAAGAGCACTCAAGGTGCCCAGCACCGCCCAGGCCAGAAAGCCCCAGTGCATGAACGACTGGGCCAGGGCGCCGGCGACGGCATCGGCGGTGCCCGGCTCGGTATCGAAGGCCGGCGGGGTCACCACGAAGTGATAGATGGGCTCACCGGCGGCAAAGAAGACGCCACCACCGGCCAGCAGGGTACACATGATCATCGCCAGCCACTTGAAGGTGCCGATCTGAGGGCTGTCGAGATTCCCGACCCGGGCGCTGGCCGCCGGCGAGATGGCGACGCCGATGGCGATCAGGAAGGTCAGCAGCAGCAGAAGCTGGAAGTAGGTACCCAGGGTCACGGCCGTCCAGGCGAAGCCGGCGCTGATGCCATTGGCCACCATGTCGATGTCGTAAATCGACAGACCGATGAAGGCGACGATGAAGCCGACCGTCAGCAGCAGCACAATGGGGTCGCCCAGATACGACAGTGCCGAGCTTCGCGTGGAAGCGGAGGGAGGATTCGGAGGCATGGGGAAATGCTCTAGTTGTGAGAATGATGGCACAGGGAGAGGGGAGTGCCGACCAGAGCGAACGGATTCTAGCAACCTTTTACTTAGGTCTAAAGGGGAATGGCACAATGGGTGTTCCACCATGACGTCGATGGACCAACGAGAATTGCATGTTTAACGACACTTCACCGGGTCGCCGCTGGTACGCGATGATGATCGCCGCCATGCTGTTGATGGCCGGCTATCTATTTGTCTGGCACTCGCCCGAACTGGCCGCTGTGCAGCGCTGGGCTACCGAGGCCTCCCAGCATCCCGCGGTGATCGTCGCGGTGATCCTGATCATGGCGGTCACCCTGACGATAGGGCTTTCCAGCAGCATCGGGCTGTGGCTGATCGCCCCCTTCTATACGCCGCTGGCTGCCACCCCGATGCTGACGCTGGGCAGCGTGGTGGGCTCCCTGGGCGCCTATTATCTCTCCTCTCGCCTCGGCGAACGGTGGGCGTCAAGGGGCTTCGCCGGCAGGATAATGGGCAAGTTCGAGGCGCGCGGTGATTTCCTGACCCAGTGCGCCCTGCGCATGCTGCCGGGGTTTCCCCACACCGTGATCAATGTCGCCGCAGGCCTGCTGCGCCTGCCGCTGGTCACCTTCGTGATGGCGGCGACTCTCGGCCTGGGGGTGAAATGGGCGGTCTACTCCAGCGCCATCTACGGCGCCCTGGAAGCGGTAGAAAACGAGGAGGCAATCAGCTTCAGCGTGCTTCTGCCGCTGATAGCGCTCACCCTGATGCTGCTCGTGGGGGCCTGGCTACGGCGCCGGTTCGAGGCCCGAAACGCCCCGCGAAACTAGGACGGCCTATCCCGGTTCCCGCGCATCGACAACATGAATATCACCCGACGTGGATCGCCGAGGCAGATGGCCCTCGGCATGCTGAGGCGTTCCTGGTCTCAATGGATAAAGCGCACGTAGAGATAGCCCAGTGAGAGCAGCACCAGGGTGGCGATGGCCAGCCAGCTCCAGGCATTGATCAGTCGTGAAGGCCGTTGCTCCACGGGCACGCTGGCGCCGTTGGCGGTGAAGTGGTTGAGTGCCGCCAGAATGGGACTGAGCAGGAAGGCCGAGACCATCACGAAGTCCATGAACAGCCGGAAGCTGCCCATCAGGGTGAAGAGAATGAGGATGGCAAGCAGCGACAGGCCAAGCATGGCGATCAAGTAGGCATGGCTGCCCTCGGTCCTGCGCGTTTCCTCCTCGACCGCCTCGGGGCGCGTAATGGCATGGTAGGCGGCGGTCAGCATCCGCGGAAAGCCGTCCAGCACGGTGAGCAGGGTGGTCAGCATCACCGTGAAGGCGGAGACCCCCACCACAAAGCCGCTCCACTCACCCAGAGTCGAGGTGTACAGGCCGATAACCTGGCTGGCAAAGCCCACGGCGCCGTCGGCCGGCGTGATGCCCTGGCTGTGCATGACGCCGGCGCCCATGATCACGAAGCACGCGGCGAGGATGCCGGAACCGATATAGCCGATATCGAAGTCGACCTTCTCCGCTTCGGTATCACAGCGTTCGCCACGGGACTGGTTGCGAGCCTCCGACCACAGCGAGTTCAGGATCGCCAGGGTGATGTCCGAAGGCATCAGGCCGAGCACGGCCACCAGGGTCACCAGGGTGGCGGTGCTGAACAGGGGCGAGACGGCGGTGGCGGGATAAAGGCTCCAGTCGACCATCGGCAGCGCCGCCAGCGTGGCCAGCAGGGTGGTCACGATCAGGATGCCGATGAACACCTTGTTGACCCAGTCGAGCATTCGGTAGCCGCCGGTAAAGGTGAACAGGCAGCCGCCGGCAATCAGCGCCGTGGCGATGGTTGGAGCGCTCAGCTGCAGCGACAGCAGGCTGCCGGCCAGGCCCGCCGTGGTGATGGCGATGGCGGCGATGATGATCGCCAGCATCGGCAGCTGCACCAGCGCGAAGAGCGCCACCACGGTCTTGCCGAAGGTCTGGCGGTAGCCCTCGATCAGCGATTTGCCGGTGACGCTGACATAGAAGGGGCCGAAGAAGAAGGTGGGATACTTGATCAGGATGGCCAGGAGGATGAAGCCCAGCAAGCCGATGCCATACTCGGCGCCGGCACGGGTCGCCTGAACCACGTGGGAGGTGCCGATGGCGGCGCCGGCGAACAGGAAACCGGGACCGAGGGCCGCCAGGTACTTGGCAGGAATGGTGCGGGTCGGCGCGGCGGAAGGGGAGGGCTGGGTCATGAGATGGCCTGTGGCTGCTGATCCGAAGGCAGACGTGGTAGTGATCCAGGCTGTTCAGACACGCGACTCGGCACCGAAGGCGCGTGTCAGACGACCGTGAATGCCCGGTCGACGCTAGCGGCCAGGCAGGCAAATAAAGTCGCTCACCATACTAAATTTAACTGCGCGAGAATATGCTTGCTTGACGCGCCGAAGGGCTATCGCCGTTACCGTGATGCCCTGAGCCTGCCTCTATCTACAATGGCCCTGAACGCGCCGTGAGGGATGAGATAACTCGCCCGTCTTGCCTCCCGTCGTTGCTTCGGGTGTCGAGTTTCGTTCCAATACCGGCCTCGTCTTTATGCCTCGAGGAATCGTCGTGCCGGATGCCCGCCTTACCGAGCTGAGCCTGTACCACAGCCTGAATGACAGCCACTGGAAACAGAGCTTCGATATGCGATCGTTTGCCCGCGGGCGTGCCTATGCGCAGCAGGGCAAGGTGCGCGAAGGCACGCGTATCGAGCATGAGGGCGAGATGTTGGTGCTGCGGGCCCAGGTAAATGGCAGCGGGCGTCGCCGCTATCTCACCAGCCTGGCCGTGGATCCCGACAATCCCGGAATGGGTGTGGTCAGCGACTGCAGCTGCCCGGTGGGGCGCCAATGCAAGCATGCGGTGGCGGTGATCCAGGGCTTCATCGATGCCATGGAGGCCGAGGGCATACCGCCACAGGACGATGCCGCCATGCTGGAGCAGCGCTGGGAGGCGTGGCTGGCCGAGCTCCAGTCGCCGCTCGGTGGCAAGCGATATGTCGAAGAGCTTGAGGAGGACTGCCGCCTGGCGCTGTTCCTGGATGTTGGCGCGGACCCACGCACGCCGACGCTCCAGGTATCGCCGGTCTGGGTGCGGCCCACCAAGCAGCGCGCCCGTGGTAATGGCTGGGTCAAGCCGCGCCCCATCAATATGCGACGCGGTGGAGGCCTGACGCCCAGGCCATCTCAAGGGCTGGCTCCCGACCTGGAGGAGGCCCTGGAACTGCTGATGCTCGGTGAGAAGCGCCGCCAGCTCTCCGGCACGGGATACGAGTACACCTGGAGCTCGGTCACCCACGCCTTCCAGGCCCGGGCGCTATGGTCGCTGCTGGAGAGCGATGCAGCGCCGCTGCTGTTTCATCCCAAGCAGACCGGCACCATGCTCGACCCTGGCCCGGCCGCCCGCTTGACCCTTGCCTGGGAGCCCGACGCCGACGGCAACCAGCATCTGCGTGCCGATACCGACCCCGCCGAGGTCATCTCCGACGAGGCCGTGATCGTGCGCGCCGGTACCGAGCTTTGCTATCTCGATGAGAGCCGCGGTCGCTTCGGGCGTCTGGAGGGAGACCCCGGCCTGCTGATGCGCCTGCGCCACTCGCCACCGCTGCCGCCGGAGATGAGCGGCTGGCTCAACGAGCGCCTGCACCAGACACCGGCGTTGGCCGAGGCGCTGCCGGCACCCCGGGCGATAGAAGAGCGCACCCTGGACGGCGTCGCCCCGCGCTTGAAGGTCACCATGCAGGTGGGATCCGGGCAACTGGGCTACGGTGATGGCGTTCCGGTTCCTCGTTGGGTCGAGGTGGGAGCCGCCGTGGTGAGCTTCGATTACGCCGGCATCGAGGTGCCGCCGGAGGAGGGCGAAAGCGTGCGGGCCTTTCGCGACGGGCAGCGGCTGACCGTGATGCGCGACGCGAAGGCGGAACTGGCACTGGTGAGATCATTGCCCCCCGGTATGGTGACCCTGGAGCGTCTGCAGCAGATCGAGGCGGTGCCCGCCCATCTCGAGCTGCCCGAGTGGACGCTGTTGCTGCCCCAGGAGGGGACCCCGCCGGCCACCGCCGCCGAGTGGCCCACGCACCTGGCCGGCCCCAATGACTGGTGGGAGATGATCGGCAAGCTGCGCCAGGCGGGTTGCCTGGTCGCGTTCGACGACGACTTCCCCGAGGAGCCGACCTATGTGGCGCCGGACGACTGGCACGGCGAACTGGAGCCGGCGGGCAACGGCTGGTTCGACCTGGCGCTGGATATCGAGGTGGAGGGCGAGCGCCTCAACCTGCTGCCGATCCTGCGCCGCCTGTTCCGGGACCCGGCGTTTCCGCTGGAGCCCGCCGCGGATGAAGCGGACGATGCCACCTGGACGCTGAGGCTATCGGAGAACCGGCGCCTGGTGATGCCCCTTGCCCGGCTGCGTTCGCTGATGGCGCCGATTCTCGATTGGCTGGGCGACGAGAGTGACCCGGAGGCGGCACTGCGCCTGCCAGTGACCGCCGCCGACAGGGTCGCGCCGCTGGCCGAGCATGAGCGCTGGGCGGGGCGCGAGGATGTCACCGACCTGGCCCGGCGCCTGCATGCACTGCCGGTCAGCCTGCCGGCGCCCCCTGGCTTCGTCGGCGAGCTGCGTGACTACCAGGCCCGCGGCATCGCCTGGATGCGCTTTCTCTCGGAGCTCGGTACCGGCGGCATCCTGGCCGATGATATGGGCCTGGGCAAGACGATACAGGTGTTGGCGCACCTGCTCGATGAGCGAGCCCGTGGCGCACTGGAAGGGCCGAGCCTGGTGGTGGCGCCGACCAGCCTGGTGGGGAACTGGTGCGCCGAGGCGGCACGTTTCGCGCCTGAGCTAGATGTGGTGGCCCTGCAGGGCGGCAAGGCCCAGCGCGAGCGCCAGTTCGACGCGGGGCTGGCGGATGCGGACCTGGTGATCACCACCTATGCGCTGCTGATGCGTGATCTGGAGCGCCTGCGTGACTATCGGTTCGGGCTGCTGGTGCTCGACGAGGCCCAGGCGATCAAGAATGCCGCCAGTCAGACCGCGCGGGCCGTGCGCGAACTCGATACCGAGCGCGCCATCGCCATGACCGGCACGCCGCTGGAGAACCATCTGGGTGAGCTATGGGCCCAGCTCGACGCCGTGGCGGCCGGAGCGCTGGGCAGCCAGCAGTGGTTCGGGCAGCGTTTCCGCACGCCGATCGAGAAGGAAGGCGACGTCGAATTGCGCCAGCGCCTCTCCCGACGCATCGCGCCCCTGATGCTGCGCCGGACCAAGCAGCAGGTGTTGACCGAGCTGCCCGAGAAGACCGAGACCCGCCGCGAGATCACCCTGAACGGCGCCCAGCGTGAACTCTACGAGAGCCTGCGCCTGGCCCAGCACCAGCGGGTGCAGCAGGCGGTGGCCGAGCGTGGCCTGGCCGGCTCGGGGATCGTCATGCTCGATGCGCTGCTCAAGCTGCGCCAGGTGTGCTGTGATCCACGGCTGGTCAAGCTTCAGAGTGCGCGCAAGACGCGGCGCTCGGCCAAGCTGGAGCAGCTGCGCGAGCTGGTGCCGCCGCTGGTGGAGGAGGGCAGGCGCATCCTGGTCTTCTCTCAGTTTACCGAGATGCTGGCGCTGATCGGCGAGGCCCTGGAGAAGGACGGTATTCCCTTCACCACCCTGACCGGCGATACCCCGGGCAAGACCCGCACCCAGCGGGTGGCACTCTTCCAGCAGGGCGAGATCCCGGTGTTTCTGATCAGCCTCAAGGCCGGCGGTACCGGGCTCAATTTGACCGCGGCGGATACCGTGATTCACTACGATCCCTGGTGGAACCCGGCGGTAGAGGCCCAGGCCACCGGGCGTGCCCATCGCATGGGCCAGCAGAACCCGGTCTTCGTCTACAAACTGGTGTGCGCCGGCACAGTGGAGGAGCGCATCCTCGACCTTCAGGCGCGCAAGGCGGACCTGGCCGCTTCTATCCTCGAGGGCGGTGCCGAGCACAAGAGCGATGGCCCGCTGTTCGACGAGGAGGACCTGGCGCTGCTGTTCGCGCCGGTGGCGTAGCCCTAACCATCCATCCTCCCGACCCACGCCAGCTCCAGCCGAAAGGGCCCTGGCCGCCGGTCGGCGATAAGCAACCCCACCTGCCGGAGCGCCGCGGGATCGAGGGGCGGGGCATCTTCAAGCTGTCGGCCACGGAACACCGCCTCGAAGGCGTGCCAGGGCAGGGCAACGCATTGCCACTCGCCGGCGGGTGGCTGAAACAGCGCCCGGTAGGCGCCGCCGTCGAACAGCTCGTCGGTGCGCAGGCGCAGCTGGTAGCGGCGGCCATCGCCACGCACCCGGAGCACCAGGCCCGGGGCATGGCTCGGGTCCATGGCCTCGGACTCGCGGCGCACCGAGGCGAAACCGCCGTTGTTCTCGAGAGAGGTCTCGCCGCGGAACACCCCGACGCCGTCTTCCACATGCAGGCCGCCGCGGGAGACGCCGCCCATCACGTCATCGTTGATGGCCCGCCAGCGCCTGGCTTCGGTCGGGTGTTGAAAGTCGATCAGGTTTGCCGTCATGGGGTCTCCGGAGTCGCTTGTCGCCGACTGCCCAGTCTGCCTGCCAAGGCATTCTCTGTCTTCTGTCGCCTTGCCGCCGTGAAGGAGAGACACTGTCGAGCATCGGTCCGTCAATGCGCGCCTGTCCTGAATCAAGTGCCGTCCTGAATCAAGTGAACGCTACAAGTCAGAATATTCCCCTTTCGCCTTACTGTGCTGCCCCCTTCGAGAATGCTAATCTACGCATTAGAGTGTCCCCTAGGGACGACAAGTCGCCTGAAGTTGACCCCATTTTGCGACACCAGGGTGCGGTGCAGAATTTTACACTTGACCACAACAGACAGAGGATGTCGGGATTGCCGCCAGCCCCACCGACAGGTTCGCCATTACCTTTCTCGGCGTCGCAGGTAGCTCCTGAGCGTGGGTCGTGACGAAAGTAGGGCCTCCTCGAGAGACCAGAACATCTTCCCCGATAGCGTCTGGGATCCCGCTCTTTCGCCTTGGCAGGAAAGAGAACTATCGAGTTGTGGGAGTGTGAGCAAGAGATAAAAAAGAATTTGGCATGATGCCAAATACGCGGCCGTAAGAGCCATGCAACGGACGGTGACATGATGTTGCCAAACAACGCAAAGGAAAGAAGGGAACATGAAAATGAAAATGCTTAAGCTGACTGCTGCCATCGCCACCCTATCCGTGGTGACTGGCTGTGCCTCAATCGTCGGTGAAAAAGAGCAGACAGTGACGATTAATAGCAGTCCGAGCAATGCAAATGTGCTGGTTACCGACGAGCGCAGCATGGAAGTGCACTCGGATACCACGCCGACCACTGTGCAGCTGCGCAAGTCGGACGGTAGCTACTTCGGCGGCAAGACCTACACCGTCGAGCTTTCCAAGGATGGATATGAAAGTCGCACCATGATGATCAACTCCAGCCCCAACGGCTGGTACGTCGGCGGCAACTTGCTCTTCGGTGGACTGATCGGTTGGTTGATAGTCGATCCGCTCACCGGTTCCATGTATAACCTCTCTCCGGATACTCTTAACGCCTCTCTGGGTGAGAGCGTAGCTACCGCCGAAGATGGTAACTCCGAAATCACTCTGGTACTGGTCGAGGATGTACCTTCGAACATGCTCGACAAGATGCAGTACCTCGGCAAGATATAATCTTGTACTGGCATCGCCTTCGGGTGATGCCATTCTTAAAGTGTGATGATGGAGAATCCAAGGTGATACCCAGAAGAGTGCTCACTTTCGCTGCTATCGGTCTGGCAGCCATTAGCCTGACCGGCTGCGGCTCCGTTGGTGTACAGCCTGTTTCCATGGGTGAGACCAAGCCATCCAACTGCCAACTCGATAGATATGTCAACGATCGAGATATTGAACGTCCTTATGAGGTGGCCTGCACGATCAGTTCGCGCACCGGGACAACGCTGGGGCATGACAAGAGCGCCTCTGCCGCCATCAATAATGCCCATGCTGATGCGTGCGCATGCGGTGCGGATGCCATTATCGTGGAATCTGTCGAGGAGCAAGGCATCACGGCCTTTACGTGGGGGCAGGGTAAAGCTCAGCTGAAAGCAGTGCGGTATCTAGATTAACGTAAGCGAACGGTCATCACCGCCGGCGCATGATCAGGCGGGTTTTTGCCAGTGGTGGGGCAGAAGTTCGTGGAGCTGACTGGCCTTCTGCGGAAGATGTGTTCAGCGGCCGCTTACAGATTAACTGAGTCAGCATGATGTAGTGCATAGGCTGGCACTAGAAGGAGGTCTAGGAGTACCTAGAGAGTCGCAAAGTGGCTATCAAAAAGGGCTGGTCCTGGCCAGGCTTTTTCTTTGGCCCTCTCTGGGCCATGGTCAAGAAGATGTGGGGTCTTGGTAGCGGTTTGCTTGTCGCAGTGATTGTGCTGGCTTATGTTACCCGTTGACAGCAGTATTGGTGCCTTAGCTCCCATGGTTTCGCTCGGGATCTACGTCGCTTGCGGGATCAACGGCAACTGCTGGAGGGAAAAGAACCTTTCAAACCGTGGCTATGATCATGTGGGTACCGTCTCCGCTTTAAACTCTGAAGGGCCGTGGCTCTTTATTTGAAGGGGCGGTATGCAGATTAATAACTATGGAAAGAACTGATCCGCAGGGAATTGGATCATCATGAAGATTTCGACGCTACTCGACCAGATCGATAACGGCCAGACAGCTCTACCCGGATTCCAGCGCGAATGTGTATGGAATCGTGCCGGCTATCTAGTGTTCGAGGAAATTGACCACTACACCTGAGGCACTATGTGGCTTAAAAGATTCTTGATGACCCCCCTTGGTGGTGCCTCCCACCTGGGCGCACCACCTGGACGATATGGTGGCTCTGTCTGTTGTAGAGTGGATTGTCGACAAGGATCTGCCTGAGCCGGTCATCGGGTAGGACGTGGAGGATGGCAAGGGGGGAGGGAGGTCGTGGGGAACTTCGAGCTTGCCTGACTGGAGTATAGAGTGGGCATCTGGAACGAACAGGGCAAGGCATCCTCAATCCTGCCAACCTTGGCTGGCTGGCGCCTCTATCACCTGGAAGAGGTGCGCCAGGCACCTTACACCCGGCAGGCTCCACTCCGTACCTTACGATAGCTTTCAGCGATGTCTGCACCGACGGTCGCTGGGAGTTCATGGGTAAAGTGGCTAGCGAGCGTGAGAAAGATAGATATAAGGGCATGGATGTGTCAGGGTGGTTCGAGAAGGGTAGTATCAATTCGATACTGTACATCAATATTGGATGATTTTTATTTTAAAGCTATCGGGTAGTATACAGAATGATTGAGTCAGTTTCGCATCTTCTTCCCAATTTTTACGCCATGAATCTTTCCCGGTACCAAGAGCTAGTGGTGAGCGATTTTTTCTGGCTGGGAATGATGGTGATCATGGTTATCGCCACTTCTTCAATTTTATACTATTGCAATAAATATCGAAAGAATGTAAGTCTTGTTGAAAGTTTAATAAAAGGGCAGACACGAGAAGAACTGGCCTGGAAACGTCAGGAAATTCTTGAAAAGGCTCAAAGGTCAGGTATCAAGGCCGGAAATCTGTGGGAAGAATTTGACGAGAGTCTAGTATATTCTTCTGATAAGGATAAGCTTTACAATACTTTGGACGCCGACCATTTTTTCAATGGAAAAACATTAGCTTACGGATTGACATCAAGTCGGCTGCTGGCAGCCGCACCAACCTTTCTTACTGCGATCGGTGTTCTGGGTACCTTTATTGGCCTAACAATTGGCTTGAGAGGCCTTCAGGTCGACGCTGATGATGTCGATACCCTCAGGGTGGGTATCGCGAGCATGATAAACGGAGCCGCTATTGCTTTTTTGACATCAGTATGGGGGGTTGGGCTAAGTCTTTTCTTGAATGTTATAGAGAAACTGGTGGAAAGGCGTGCGTTGAGGCGTATTAATAAGCTTCAGCATGAAATCGATTTTCTTTATCCGCGTATGCCTGCCGAGCATTCCCTTATTCATATTGCCGAGTCCAGTCAGGCAAGCAAGGAGGCACTCCAGGAACTTCACGAGCGTATTGGAGACAGGCTTCAGGAAACCGTGTCTGGAATGAGCGAGGCCATGCAGCAGGCTATTTCAGATTCGCTTAACAATGTCATGGCTCCAGCCATACAGTCACTTGTTGATAATGCAAGCACTCAGTCAACTGAAACTCTTGAGAAGCTTGTTTCCAGTTTTATGGAGGGCATGAAGACGGCTGGAAGTGAGCAAAGCAAGGCGCTTGGAACTGCTTCTGAGGAGGTAAACCAAGCGGTTAATTCAATGAGTACAAGGATGGACGAACTCTTTACAAAGCTAACCGAGCAGCAACAGAAAAGCGGTGAGCATGTCGAGAGTACATCGCGCGAGCTGGCTGAGCAGATTTATAGACAGCGAGAGACATCATTGGAGCAGCAGTCTGCGTTGGCGGAAAAGTTTGAGTCCTTCATGGAGCGCATGTCAGAGTCGATGGACACCCAGTTTCATCAAGCATCTGAGCGGGATGAGCAACGGAAGCGAGCACATGAAGAAAGTCTACAGAAGTTATCTGACGACCAGGCTGCAGCGATTAAAAATCAAGTTGCCTTGGCAGAGGAGCGGGATCAGGTACGTGCAGCTCAGTTTGATGAGCAGCAAAAAGCTATCGAAGAACGGTTCGGTGGTCTTGTAGAAAAGCTTGTCAATGAACAGCAAGAGTTGATGCGACAGGTGGGGGAGGCATCCAGAAGTGCCAATCAGCATTTGACAAGCATATCGTCCCAATACGAAATGCTGTCCACTTCGCTAAGCGAAGTGGCACATTATGCTGAACGTAGTAGCCAGAACATGACAAATAGCTCTGCCCAGCTAGGCACCTTGTCAGCCAATCTTCACAAGACCGCAGTGCTTCTTGATGAGAGGATAAATTCCGTTACAGAAAGTCTGGAGCAAGTGTCAGATAAGAATAGTGAAGTGCTTTCTGGTATCTCCGAGCACGCGCGCACACTTGTGAGCATGCAGGAAGCCATCAGTGACGCTGCTCGTCAGCTTGATGCTGCTGCTAAATTCGCCAATGAAGGGTTCAGCGAGCTTGGAAGCAGTAATGACGAATTTATCCGTAAGTTGCGTGATGAGTTTACGCAGCTGGGTGACTCACTGAGTGAACAGGTGGAAAATATTGAGAAGCAAGCTGAAGAGTGGCTTAGGACATATAGCCAAGAAGTTCGTGAGCAAGTTTCGGAGAGAATGGAAGCTTGGAATACCAATACGCTATCGTTTGCCGATCAGATGAAGAGAACTGTCACAGCAATCAGTGGTGTTGTGGATGACCTGGAGCGTCGCTGATGAGTCTTAATAGGCGTGGAAAGTCTCAAGTAGACGAAGAGAATCCATATTGGATGTCTTTTTCAGACATCATGTCGGTGCTGCTGATAATTTTCATACTGGCGTCGGTCGTTCTTATTGTGCAGCTGATAGAGATTAGGGAGCAGCTGGAAGAGCAGCAGCAAGAGTTTACTGAAGAAATTCAGATGCTACGTCAGGCTGAGGAAGTCAGGAGGACTATATTGCATGAAGCTGCTGAGGAGCTGAAGCGGAGAGGAATACAAGTTTCCGTCAGCGAAAACGACACTGTGTTGAGTATACCCAATGATATTCTTGGCTTTGAGACGGCTGAATTTGATCTTGGTCCGCAGTATCAGAAAACTGCCACTCAAATTGGTAATGTTCTTTCTGACGTGATCCTCCGGGAAAATCGAGTAGAATACATTGATACCGTTTTTGTTGAGGGACATACCGATAATCGGCCTTATCAGGGGATGATGGGAAAGGGTAACTGGGGGCTTTCAGCTTTCCGTGCCATTTCTCTTTGGCAACACTGGCTGGATGTCCTTCCGGAGGGTCGCCGACTGGATAGCTTGATAAATCAGGATGGGCATCCGATATTTTCCGTTAGTGGTTATGCCGAAAGTCGTTCTGTCACAGAGTTTCAAGATACTGAGGAAGAGCTCAGGGCTAACAGGAGGATTGATATAAGATTTACCATCCGTCGCCCTACGATGGAAGATTATCGAGAAGTTCAGGATACATTTGTAGGTGGTTCTCAGTGATATTGCCTCCTCTTGAAGTTATCAATATAAACTGGGGTTCCTCGTCTCTTGAGCCTTGGGTAGTACTTATTGAATCGACAAAGAAAATTGAAGACGATGTCGGTCGCGGTGATGCTTACCTTAAGGCAGAAGAGAAGTTACTGGATGTGGCAAGAAGTCGAAATTTCGGAGTTTTACCGACCTTGCTCAAGAAAAGGGTGTCCGTTCGGGCCCTGACCCAGCTTTGGCTCGATGACTCGGACGTACTCAAGAGGCTGATGAGCCCCAGGCTGCTTGAAGTTATTGTTGAAGCTCAGCGGCCCAGGCTAGGCAGGGTGCCACTTCTCAATATGCTCCAGCTCTACCTTCAAGAATTTGACAGACTGGATCGTTATGCCTCGCAAAGCGATGGCACTCTAAGGGAACAGTTTGAGAGTGTCCTTGTTGACCAGGTAGAGAAAGTTGAACTTCTGGATGAAGAGCTATTAACAAATGATTTGATTTCAGTTGTCAAGCAATATGGCGGCTGGATTTTGAAGATTGATGGGCCGGCTCAGGTTGTCAGAGTCGCCATAAAGAATGGTATAACACTAGAGGATGCGTTCTCAAGATTTGGCTTAAAGGGGTTTGATAACGGTCGATATGCTGATGTCTGTCGTGCATATTATTATATAGAAAAACTTCATGAGATCGATGAACAAGAATGGTCTCCTGTCTTTGATGAGTTGTTGCATCACGATGTCTCCAAGGCGCCATATGGAAGAGAAGGGAAGCGAATAGGCCATGCCGCTCTGGAGGTGTTGATTGACCGTGTTACAGAGGCTAGTGAAGCTTGGCAGGATTTTATGTTGAGCTTGGCCGGCGACCCTCGTGTCTCAAGTAGGGTCAAGAGCTACCGGGAATGGTGGGCGCCCCTTGGTGAGCAAAGGGTGGAAAAAGTGCGCGGCTGGTTTTCCAAGCAGGATCTCCGTCTTTTTCTTCAGGCGTTAGAACAGTATGGTGAGTCAACTAATAATGATGATTTGAAGAGAATGTTCCCTGCTAGAAAAGCTTTTCTAGAAGGACTTTTTCGACTCAAGATGATCAAGAATACCAGACTGATGCTTGGAAAAAAGGCCGAGTACTCAGTCAGGAATATTTTAAAAAATGAGTTGAAAGTAAATTATATAAAATTGGATGGTCAGCTTTCTGATAAAGCAGTTATCTATCTGGATTGTGGTGATTTTTACTTGATTGAAGGCTCGCATAGCTTCAAGCTTTGGGTATACTTGGCTCCGCCAAGCCTTAAGCATCTTAGCTATGAGGTGATCAGTTTGTCGCACTTTGAGTTAACAAATATAGTGCCTAAGGTCTACAAGCAAGAGAACCCTAGCCTGGAGTATGCTGCCGTTGTTCACAGTCCTTCGAATTGGCAGAATAAGGTTTTTGAATTTCTAGCGAAAAATGGCATTAGTCTCGATGTTGAGGCTCTCCTTTGCAAGGAGGATTATAGGAAGTATATTGCGAGGTTTGGACTACCTACTGTGAGGCCTGTAATACAGAATGATGCACGTGTTTTTCATGCTTCTTTTGACGCTAAAAAAAATGGTGATACTTCAAGTGTGAGTCAAGGTCAGAGCTCTATTTCAGATCTAGCTATAAAGATATTATATTATCTTTATAGGTATCCTGATAGCAAGTCGAGGGATATTTCAAAGCACTTTGGCCTTCCATTAAAGGCCATCAATCATGTGATGCATTTGGACCTGAAGGGGTACTGTATACAAGTCTCCAACTTTAACTGGATCATCTCGGCAGAAGGCGAGAAAGTGCTGAGAAATAGCGAGGTGCTGGGTGATGAAGAATAGACTTGCTCAAATCATCAAGAGATTTCTTCCTGACGCTGGCGATCAGCAAGGCGGACCGGAAAGCTTTGAGATTAGATTTGATGCTGATGGTGTCAAGCTGTACCTTGAAAAGATGGAGTTTGAAAGATTTCTTTCCGGAGGAGGTGCGCCCAATATTAATCTACAGGGCGTTGTCCTTCGGATGCTTGAAGAGCAGGGTCTTGCCTCGCGTTTTCCTAATGGATTTAGCCTTGATGCTAGTGTTGCTGGCTCTCTTGATAATGAACAGGCAGAAATTCTGGGGCTTCCACCACGTTTTTCTGGTGAGTTCAAAGTTTCCATTGATGGGCACTCCAACAGCAAGGTTTTCTCAGTAAAGATATTTCCAGAGCATGATGGGGCCCAAGTCCCTTGTCGTAGCAAAGGTGCGTTGATGGAAGTTGGGTCTGGTCACCGCTATCTGCTGGATCAGCCGCAGATTCAAGCTTTTCAGGCCCTTGATAGACATTCACTGCTTCCCGAAGCCTTGAAGACAAGCAGTGAGAATCTGTTGCTTCTGGCAACATTGCAATTGGCCAAACGCAGTGGAATGAATATTGACCTTAGCCACTTTGAAAGAATTAATGTAGAAATGGCCGAAGAGGTTGGTGTTATTGCCAAGCAATTGCCCGATGGCAGCCTGGAGCTTTTTCCCAGTGTAGGTGATGGTTATGGGCTTGATGAGATAGAGGGGCGGTTAGGTCAGTTGGACCTGGATGAACGTGGCGGTGTTATTAGAATAAAAAATAACGTTGTAATACTTGACGAGGAGAAAATGAGTGGCATCAAGGAGGTTATGGATAATCGGCGAATTCCCTCAGAGAGTGTTGCCGATTTTATAAAATCTCCTTCTGCGTTCCTTGACGCCTCTCTTGTTAATCTAGATCTTGGCTTCTCGGTGCGGGTGCTTGGGGTAGGTAAAATCAAGCACATGGACTTCGGGGGACTGGGGCAAGGAGAAAGCGACTGGTTCGGTGTCAAAAGCTCGGCTTCACCCCCTGAAATTATCAATAAACTTGTTAAAAGCCATGAAGAACTTTCGGAACTTCAGGGTAAGATTGATACAGCATACTCTCAGGGAGCCCAGACTGTTGACTTTCAAGGAGAGAATGTCGATGTGTCTGATCCTGGTATAGTGAAAAGCATTCTTGGCAAGGTGGCGAATTCGCTTAATAAGCCAGAGGAGTCAGCAGCTGCTGCTAAAGACTCTGCCGAGACAAGTGAAACTCGGGTTGGTGTTATTGTAAAAGATGCCGGAGATATCGGCGAGACATTATTAGATAAGCTCAAGCGCCATAACCCTCAGCGCCAGCCTGACTGGGAAGCTTATGCCAGGCAGCCCTTCCCTCATCAAGAAGAGGGCGTGAATTGGATGCTTCGGCTAATTGAACTAAGTACTCTCGACGACACTGAGAACTTTGAGCGCATTCAGGGAGGGATTCTCGCCGATGACATGGGCCTGGGCAAGACATACATGACACTTGTTGGCATCAATGAGTATCTGTCTCACAGAAAACTGCAAGGTCTACCGGAGAAACCTATTCTGATCATTGCTCCCCTCAGCCTTATGGAGAATTGGGAACAGGAGGTTTCACTGACCTACAAGAGCATCCCCTTCAAAGATATCAAGGTATTGCAGGCCGGCAGGGATCTTGCTGAATTCAAAAAAAAGGGAGAGAAGCGGGAGTCCGTTCAGGCATCTGAACTCTTGGACGAGGAGGGGCAGATGGAGTCCGACAAGATACGCTTTGCTCTTCATGTAGGACCTGATGCAGGTGTGAAGAGGCTGGATATCAACAGGCGCCTCGTGATTACTACCTACCAAACGCTTCGTGACTATCAATTCTCTTTCTGCCTCATTGATTGGGGCATGGTGATCTTTGATGAGGCGCAAAATATAAAAAATCCTAACACCCTGCAGACCCATGCGGCAAAAGGCCTTAATAGCGACATCAAGATACTGGCAACTGGTACGCCTGTTGAGAATTCGCTGGGTGACTTCTGGTGCCTGATGGATACTGCTCAGCCAGGGCTTCTGGGGGATTGGGTCTATTTCAGGGATCGTTGGATAACTCCGATACTTCGTGCCGAGGAGAACGAAAAAGATTCCGTTCGTGGGTCGGTTGGGAACGACTTACGCAAGGCTGCCGGTGAATTCATGCTGCGTCGTATTAAGGAAGACCAGCTATCAGCCTTGCCTACGAAAAGCATTTTTAGTGGCGTTCCCGATGCCTCCCATGGGGCTTCCTATAACCCGAAGCTGTCTTCCTCCATGAGTGGTTTCCAGCTCTCGGCTTACAATGAGGCAATTGACCTGTATCGAAAGCGTCGCGCAAAAGAAGAAGATGTTCGTGGATTTGCTCTGTCAACGCTTCAGAGTATGAGGGCGATATCCCTTCATCCGCGAGCAAATGAACCGTTGCAATCTCTTGTTTCCAAACCTGACTCATATCGTATGATCATGTCAGAGTCGGCAAAAATGAAAGTGACTCTTGATGTCCTTGATGAGATAAGGTCAGCGCAGCAGAAAGTTATTATATTTATACTTTCAAAAAATGTGCAGCGCTTTATGAAGGTATGGCTCGATAAAATTTATGGCCTTGATGTCAGCGTTATCAATGGGGACACTTCCGCAGTAGAAAGAAAAGGTGAAAGCCTGACAAGGAAGGGGCTGATCGAGCAGTTCGAATCCGTTGACGGCTTTAATATCATCATCATGTCGCCGGTAGCCGCCGGTGTTGGTCTGACAGTTGTGGGCGCCAACCATGTCATTCACCTGGAGCGCCACTGGAATCCAGCCAAAGAGGCACAGGCTACTGACAGGATTTACCGGATTGGTCAGAAAAAGGACGTGTACATCCATATTCCAACCGCCTTGCACCCTGAATTTGCTTCATTTGATGTCCATCTAGATAGGCTGCTTAGTGGAAAACTGCTTTTGAAGGATGCAGTTGTCACTACAGACGTGGTCAGTGAAAGTGAGGTGATGAGGTCTCTTGGTCTGGATTGAACTTACCCAGCAAGCCACTGGCCAACGGTGCAGTCACGCTCACGGTTGCGGATGATTAAGCCTAATCAGGCACCGCCAGAGCGGTCCCGAGCAATGCAGGCCATCTGCGATAGCCCTGGCACCTGGGGGATTGGGCATGACGCCCGGCGGTAGAGCTGGGATAATGCGCGGTTTCGTTCGTTCACGCTCAACGCTCCCCGGTGCCCCATGGAAATCAAGGTCAATTATCTCGACAACCTCCGCCTGGAGGCCAGGTTCGACGACTTCGCGGTCGTTTCCGACCAGCCCATCCGCTACAAGGGTGACGGCTCGGCGCCGGGGCCCTTCGATTACTTCCTGGCGTCCTCGGCGATGTGCGCGGCCTACTTCGTCAAGGTCTACTGCAAGGCCCGGGATATTCCCACCGAGAACATCCGCCTGTCGCAGAACAACATCGTCGACCCGGAAAATCGCTACAAGCAGATCTTCCGCATACAGGTCGAGCTGCCCGAGGATATCTCCGACAAGGACCGCCAGGGCATCCTGCGCTCCATCGATCGCTGCACGGTCAAGAAGGTGGTGCAGACCGGCCCCGAGTTCCAGGTCGAGGCGGTGGAGAACATCGACGAGGACGCCCAGGCCCTGCTGATGGGCAAGGCGTTGGGCGAAGCGGACGGCGATGATGGCACCTGGATCGAGGGCAAGGATCTGCCGCTGGAGCAGACCATCGCCAACATGACCGGCATCCTGGCCGAGCTGGGCATGAAGATCGAGATCGCCTCCTGGCGCAATATCGTGCCCCACGTCTGGTCGCTGCATATCCGCGACGCCGCTTCGCCGATGTGCTTTACCAACGGCAAGGGCGCCACCAAGGAGAGCGCGCTGTGCTCGGCGCTGGGCGAGTTCATCGAGCGGACCAACTTCAACTTCTTCTATAACGACCAGTTCTTCGGCGAGGAGATCGCCGATGCCGAGTTCGTTCACTACCCCAACGAGAAGTGGTTCCAGCCGGGGCCCGACGATGCCCTGCCCGAGGGCATCCTCGATGCCTACTGTCGCGAGGTCTACGATCCGGAAGGGGAGCTGTGTGCCTCGAACCTGGTCGACACCAATTCCGGCCGGGCGGACCGCGGCATCGTGGCCTTGCCCTTCGAGCGCCACTCCGACGGCGAGACGGTCTACTTCCCCTCGAACCTGATCGAGAACCTCTACCTCAGCAACGGCATGAGCGCCGGCAACACCCTGGCCGAGGCCCAGGTGCAGTGCCTCTCGGAGATCCTCGAACGGGCGGTGAAGCGCCAGATCATCGAAGAGGAAATGGTGCTGCCCGACATCCCCCAGGCTGTGCTGGCGCGTTACCCGGCGATCGTCGAAGGCCTCGAGGCGCTGGAGGCCCAGGGCTTCCCGGTGCTGGTCAAGGACGCCTCCCTGGGCGGCCAGTTCCCGCTCATCTGCGTGACCCTGATGAACCCCAAGACCGGCGGGGTATTCGCCTGCTTCGGCGCCCACCCGAGCTTTCATGTGGCCCTGGAACGGACCTTCACCGAGCTGCTGCAGGGGCGCAGCTTCGAGGGCTTCAACGACTTCCTGCCGCCCACCTTCAACTCCATGGCGGTCACCGAGCCCAACAACGGCGTGGAGCACTTCATCGATTCGTCCGGGGTGATGTCCTGGCGCTTCTTCAGTTCGCGCTCGGACATCGCGTTCTGCGACTGGGACTTCACCGGCAACGGCACCTTCAGCAACGAGGAGGAGAGCGCGGCGCTGTTCGGCATCCTGGAAGAGTTGGAGCTGGAGGCCTATGTCGCCGTCCGCGAGGAGCTCGGCGCGCCGGTGTGTCGCATCCTGGTGCCCGGCTTCTCCGAGGTCTACCCGGTGGAGGACCTGGTGTGGGACAACACCAACATGGCCCTCGACTACCGCGAGGATATCCTCAACCTGCACCGGTTGAGCGATGCGGCGCTTTCCGATCTGCTCGAGCGCCTGGAGGAGAGCCAGCTCGACGAGCATATGACGATCATCTCGCTGATCGGCATCGAGTTCGACGAGAACACCACCTGGGGCCAGCTCACCATCCTCGAGCTCAAGCTTCTGATCAACCTGGCGCTGGGCCAGCACGAGGACGCGCTGGAGCGGGTCGAGATGTTCCTGCAATACAACGACAACAGCGTGGAGCGCAATCTCTTCTACCAGGCGGTGCAGGCGGTGCTGGAGATCGTGCTGGACGACGCGCTCGAGGTGGCGGACTTCCGTTACAACCTGGGGCGCATGTTCGGCGAAGCGACTATCGAGGCGGTGATCGGCTCGGTGAGCGGCAGCGTGCGCTTCCATGGCCTCACGCCGACCAGCATGGCACTGGAGGGGCTGGAAAAGCACCACCGCCTGATCGAGAGCTACCGCAAGCTGCATGCCGCCCGCGCGGCCCGGGCCGGGATCGCCGTGACGCCGGCCTAGTCAGCGTAGTTACTCAGTGTTAGCCGAGTGATATCCCCCGCGTCGGTTGCCTGGCGTGGGGCGATGCCTTGTAGCTCCGGGGCGAGCCGGCCAGCGGTTGGCACCGGAATCATCTGGTATGATCGTTTCAAATAATCGTTTGAAATTCCGGGATGCCCAATGCGATATCTGCTCCTCCTATTGTTGCCGCTGGTACTCATGGCCGGCTGCCAGGACTCGTCGGCGCCATCGGCGACGGACTCGCCGCGCTGGGTCAAGACGGCCACGCTGGCGGCGAGCTCGGCGCATACGCTGTCGCTCACCGGGGTGCTGCGCGCTCGCTATGAAACGCCCCTGGCCTTTCGGGTCAGCGGCCAGATCGCCACGCGTCACGTCGATGCCGGGCAGCGGGTTCGCCAGGGCGAGGTGCTGTTTACCCTCGATCCCAGCGATCTGGAAGAGGCCCTTGCCGCCGCCCGGGCGGAGCTTGCCGCGGCTGAGGCGGCGCTGGATGTGGCCCAGGCGGATCTCTCTCGCGACCGGCAGCTGCTGGAGAAGGGGTATCTCAGCCGCCAGGCCTTCGAGCGTGCCGAGCTGGGGGTACGCGAGAACAGGACGCGCCGCGAGGCGGCCAGTGCCAGGGTCACCCAGGCGCGTAACGCCCTGGGTCATGCGAGCCTGCGTGCCGACGCCGATGGCGTGCTGATCGATGTGAGCGGCGAGCCGGGGCAGGTGGTGGGGGTCGGTCAGGCGGTCGCCCGGCTGGCCCAGGAGGGGCCGCGGGAGGTGGAGGTCAACTTCCCCGCCCGGTCGCGGCCACCCCAGGCGGGTGAGCTGCTGGCAGGGGAGAAGCGCATCGCCCTGACCCGCCGCGAGGTGGCGGGGGCGGCCGACCCCGCCAGCCGCACCTGGCGCGCCCGCTATCGCCTCGAGTCGCCGCTCGAGGCGCATAGCCTGGGGGAGGTGGTCCAGACGCGGTTTACCCTGCCGAGCACCGCCGCCCAGGGGCGCTTTCGGGTACCGGTGGCGGCGCTGGATGAGCGCGGGGACGGCCCCAGGCTGTGGCGCATCGTTGAGGGAGAGGCCCGGCCGCTGCCGGTGACCCTGGAGCGGGTCACCCGGGAATACGCCTGGGTCAGCGGCGAGGGACTCGAGGCCGGGCAGGCGGTGATCAGCCTGGGCACCCATCTGCTCACGGCCGGCAAGGCGGTGCGGCCACTGGGCGAGGAGGGCGCGCCTTGAGCTTTCCCAACCTCTCGGCGCTGGCGGTTCGCGAGCGCGCCGTCACGCTGTTCTTCCTGGTGATCGCGCTGCTGGGTGGCCTCTATGCCTTCGCCTCCCTGGGGCGAGCGGAAGACCCGGACTTTACCGTGCGCGTGATGATGGTCTCCGCGGCCTGGCCCGGTGCCTCGCCGCAGGAGATCCAGGCAAGCGTGGTGGACCCGCTGGAGAAGGATATCCAGGAGGTCGATGATCTCTACCGCATCGAGACGACCATTCGACCCGGACGCGCCGACCTCAAGGTGGAGTTCGAAGATACCGTGCCCGGTCAGGCGATCACGGAGCGCTTCTATCAGGTGCGCCGTCGGATGCAGGATGCCGCTCCCGGTCTTCCCGAGGGCGTGATGGGGCCGATGATCAACGAGGACTTCGGCGACGTCTACTTCTCCCTGGCGGCCTTGAGCGCCCCGGGCATGCCGATGCGCGAGCTGGTGCGCGAGGCCGAGGACATGCGTGATCGGCTGCAGCGCGTTGAGGGAGTCACCAAGGCCGAGGTGCTGGGCGAGCGCCAGGAGCGCATGCATGTCGACTTCGACCTGGCCCGGCTGCAGAGCCTGGGCATTTCGCCCGAGGCCGTCTTCTCCGCCATTCAGGCACATAACCGGCTGCTGCCGGCCGGGCGCATCGATACCCAGGGGCCGCGCCTCTATCTGCGGCTGACCCACGACCTGTCGGAGCCCGAGGCACTGGCCGATGTGCCGATCCGTATCGGCGAGCGGCTGATTCGCCTGGGCGATATCGCCGAGATCTCGCGGGGCTACGAGGATCCACCCCGCTATCTGGTGCGCGCCTTCGGTGAGGAGGGCCTGCTGCTGGGCGTGGTAATGGAGAGCGGGGTCAATGGCCTGGCCTTCGGCGATCGCCTGGACGCCTTCTGGCAGCAGGAGCGCCAGCGCCTGCCGCTGGGCATGTCGCTAGAGGTGATGACCAACCAGGCCGATGCTATTGCTGGGGCGGTGAACCTCTTCCAGGTGAAGTTCCTGGTGGCCGTGGTGGTGGTGATGCTGGTCACCATGCTGGCGGTCGGACTGCGTGCCGGCATCGTGGTGGGGATTGCCATACCGGTGACCCTGGCATTGACCTTCGTGACGATGCTGGCCATGGGGATCAACCTGGACCGCGTGACTCTCGGTGCCCTGATCATCGCCCTCGGGCTTTTGGTCGACGACGCCATCATCGCCCTGGAGATGATGATCGTGAAGATGGAGGCGGGCTGGAATCGTCTCGAGGCCGCCGCCCATGCCTGGCATGTCACCGCCGCCCCGATGCTGTTCGGCACCCTGGTCACGGTGGCCGGCTTCGTGCCGGTGGGCTTTGCGCAATCCGCCGTGGGCGAGTACACCGGCAATATCTTCTGGGTGCTGTGTATTGCGCTGCTGCTGTCGTGGATCGTGGCGGTGGTCTTCACCCCCTATCTGGGCGTCAAGCTGCTGCCCGAACAGAAGACGCCCCACGCCCAGCACGAGGCCTATCAGTCGCGAGGCTATCGTCGCCTGCGGGGTCTCATCAGTGCCTGCGTGCGCTATCGCAAGAGCGTGGTGGCCCTCACGGTGGTGCTGCTGGTGGCGGCCGCCGCCGGGCTTGCCGGGCCGGTGGAAAAGCAATTCTTCCCCAGCTCCGACCGCCCCGAGGTGCTGGTCAGCGTCTATCATCCCCAGGGCACGGCCATCGGTGCCACCGATGCGACCACACGCCGCCTCGAGGCGCTGATCGGTGAGGCCGACGGCGTGGAGTCGCTCTCCGCCTACGTGGGGGCCGGGGCTCCGCGCTTCTTTATCTCCGCCAACCCCGAACAGCCCAACCCGGCGTTTGCCAAGCTGATCGCGGTGACCGAGGGCGTCGAGGCGCGGGAGCGGCTGATCGACAGGCTCAAGGTACATATCGCCGACGGTGACTTCCCCGAGGCGCGGGTGCGCGTGCAGAAGCTGCTCTACGGGCCGCCGGTCGACTGGCCGGTGAGCATCCGCGTGCTGGGCGATGACGCCGACCGCCTGCGCGACATCGGCCATGAGGTTCGCCAGGTGATGGCCGCCCATGTCGCCACGCGGGACCCGCACCTCGAATGGGACGAACGGGTGGCGCGGCTGCACCTGGCCATCGATCATCACCGGCTGCAGCTGATCGGCCTGACCCCGGACGAAGTGGCGCGTCAGTTGCAGTTCCAGCTGGATGGCATGACCATCACCGAGCTGCGCGACGGTATCCGGCTGGTGCCTGCCGTGGGGCGCGGGGCCCAGGCAGACAGCGTCGACCTCCAGAGCCTGGAGATACTGAACCGTGAGGGCCGGCGGATACCGCTCGCCCAGCTGGGGGAGCTGGAGACGGTCTTCGAGGAGCCGGTGATCAAGCGTATCGACCGCCAGCCGTTCCTGGCCGTCAGTGCCGAGATCGAAGGGGCCCAGCCCAACGACGTGACTCAGGAGGTCTGGGAAGCACTGGGGGAGCTGCGCGATCGTTTGCCTGCCGGCTACCAGCTGCAGATTGGCGGCTCGGTGGAGCAGTCGGCCAAGGCCGAGGCCTCGATTCAGGCGCTGCAGCCGCTGATGGTGGTGCTGATGCTGATCTTCATCATGCTGCAGATGCGCTCCTTCGCCGGCACCTTTATCGTCATGGCGACGGCCCCGCTGGGGCTGATCGGGGCGGTGACCGCGCTGCTGCTGTTCAATCAGCCGTTCGGCTTCGTGGCCACCCTGGGGCTGATCGGCCTGGCGGGCATCCTGATGCGCAACACCCTGATCCTGACCCAGCAGGTGGCGGATAACGTCAGGGCCGAGATGACGATGCGCGATGCCGTGGTGGAGGCGGCCGTGCAGCGGGCCCGCCCGGTGGTGCTGACGGCGCTGGCGGCGATACTCGCCTTTATCCCGCTGACTCTGGACAGCTTCTGGGGGCCGCTGGCCTATGTGCTGATCGGTGGCGTGGCCGTGGGCACCCTGATTACCCTGTTTTTCGTGCCGGCACTCTATGCCCTGGGGTATCGCATTGCCCAGGAGTGAATATGATGAAACAACGAATCATTGCCGGTGTGCTGACCGCCACGACGGGGGTCATGCTGCTCATGGCCGTGTTGAACCAGGGCTCTGCCTTGCCTTTTTATCGTTGGCCCGGAGAAGCCTTTCAGGGGCTGGCGTTCTCCTTCACCTGGGGGCTCGGCGCGCCCCCTGTTCTTGCCTATCTGCTGGCCGGCTTGGCGCTTCTCGCCGTGTTTATCATCTGCTTTATCCCCGGCCACCAGGTGGCGCGCTGTTTCGAAAAACGGAGCTAGTCGGTAACCTCGCCAAGGGCGCCACCGCGCGGGGAGAGTATCTCCATGCGATCACTTCATCATTGAGGTCCAAGGCTGTTATGAAGAAACTGACTCTGTTATCGATCGCTGCCCTGCTGTTTGTCGCTGGCTGTGCCAGTTCCCCGCATGAAGGAGAGGACTCTCGAAAGCAGCGGGCAGCCGCCGCGCCTCCCATGCAGCAGTACCGATGCGAGAGCGGTGCAACAATCGCGGCCGCTTACCCCGATACCGACAGTGCGCTGGTCGAGTATCAGGACAATCGCTACGCGATGCAGATCGCGGTGTCCGCCAGCGGCGCACGCTATGCGGGCGGCGGGCTGGAGTGGTGGACAAAGGGTACCGGACCCGGCGCCGAAGGCACGCTCCTGCGGCATGCGGCGGATGGCTCGTCGGGAGAGGTCATCGAGCGCTGCACGGCGCGCTGATCGAGGATTCTTCAGTCGCGCTAGCCGCTAATCGCGCCATATCACCAAGCTCCTGGACCCTCCCATCGGCGCGGCCCAGGCCACCTCATGCCATCGGATTGCCGTCATGCTTCGCGCCGTCTTGCGCTATTTTGAAACCCGAGTGAACCCCTATCCCGAGGATTACCGGGACACACCCCCCAGGGGACTGTTCGCCTTTATCCTGCACTTTTCGCGGCCGGTACTGCCGTTACTGATCGTGATGTCGCTGCTGACGGCGCTGGTCTCGGCGGCGGAGGTGGTCTTTTTCGGCTACATGGGCGAGCTGGTGGACTGGCTGTCCACCGCCGAGCGCGCGGGTTTCCTCGCCGCGCACGGCTGGCGCCTGGCCGGCATGGCGGCGCTGGTGGTGGTCGGCCTGCCGCTGTTGACTCTGCTGCAGTCGCTGGTGACCCAGCAGGGCGTCTTCGGCAACTATCCGATGATCGGCCGCTGGCTGGCGCATCGCCATATGCTCGGCCAGAGCCTGGCCTTCTATCAGGACGAGTTCGCCGGGCGGGTCTCCCAGAAGGTGATGCAGACGGCCTTGGCGATCCGCGAGACGGTAATGAAGCTGATGGACCTGATGGTCTATGTGCTCGTCTACTTCAGCGGCGCGATGCTGCTGATGGGCCGCGCCGAGCCCTGGCTGATGCTGCCGCTGGTGCTCTGGCTTGCCGGCTATATCGCCATCATGTGGGTCTTTGTGCCGCGCCTGCGGGCGGTGTCCATGGCCCAGGCCGATGCCCGAGCGGTGATGACCGGGCGTATCGTCGACAGCTACAGCAATATCCAGACGATCAAGCTGTTCGCCGATACCCGTCGCGAGGAAGCGTACGCCCGGGATGCCATGGAGGGCTTCATGGGCACCGTGTATCGGCAGATGCGCCTGGCCACCGGGCTTACCGTCAGCCTGACGACGCTCAACTCCCTGCTGCTGGCCGGGGTGGCGGCCATGGCCATCGGCGCCTGGTATCTGGAGGCAGTGTCGCTGGGCGTCATCGCCGTGGCGATCGCCCTGGTGATGCGCATCCGGTTCATGTCTGACTGGATCCTCTGGGAGGTGGCGAGCCTGTTCGAGAATATCGGCACCGTGCAGGATGGACTGAATACCATCGCCCAGGAGCCAGCGGTCCAGGACGCTCCCGATGCGGGGACGCTGGCGGTGCCGCGCGGCGAGATATGCTTCGACGCGCTGCGTTTCGGCTATGCGCGGCCCGACGGCCAGGGACGGCCGGTCTTCGATGACCTCGATCTGACCATCGCCTCCGGCGAGAAGGTTGGGCTGATCGGCCGCTCCGGGGCCGGCAAGTCGACCCTGGCCAATCTTCTGCTGCGCTTCTACGACCTGGAGGGCGGGCGCATCCTGATCGATGGCCAGGAGATCACCGGGGTGACCCAGGAGTCGCTGCGTCGGCAGATTGGCATGGTCACCCAGGATACCTCGCTGCTGCATCGCTCGGTACGGGACAACATCCGTTACGGCAGCCCCCGGGCCAGCGAGGAACAGATCCAGGAGGCGCTGCGTCGTGCCCATGCCGACACCTTTATCGATGAGCTGGTGGATCTCCAGGGCCGCCGCGGCCTGGATGCTCATGTGGGGGAGCGCGGGGTCAAGCTCTCCGGCGGCCAGCGTCAGCGCATCGCCATCGCCCGGGTACTGCTCAAGAACGCGCCCATCCTGGTGCTCGACGAGGCGACCTCGGCGCTGGACTCGGAGGTGGAGGCGGCGATCCAGGAGCAGCTCTATACGCTGATGGAGGGCAAGACGGTGATCGCCATCGCCCATCGCCTCTCCACCATCGCCATGCTCGACCGTCTGATCGTGATCGATGAGGGCCAGATCGTCGAGAGCGGTAGCCATACGGAGCTGCTGGCGCGGGGTGGGCTTTATGCCGCCCTGTGGCGGCGCCAGTCCGGCGGCTTTATCGGAGTAGACGTGGAGAACGGTAATGACGAAACCTGACTATCGGTGGCTCCACGACACGGTTCGTAGCCGCTTCGACTCCGACGACGCCATGGAGGCCTTCCTGCCCGAGCCGCTGTCGGGGGACGCGCTGAAGCAGCTGGGCGATGATCGCTATCTTTCCGCCATGAGCCTGCGCGTGTTTCGGGCCGGCATGAAACACTCGGTGGTCGATGCCAAGTGGCCCGCCTTCGAGGAAGCCTTCTGGGGTTTCGACCCCGAGATGATGGTCCTGCTCACCCCGGAGCAGGTCGATGGCTACATGAACAACGAGCGTATCATCCGCCACCGGACCAAGCTGCAGACCATCCCCAGGAACGCCCAGTTTATTCTGGATATTCGTCAGGAGCAGGATGGCAGCTTCGGCGAGTTTATCGCCGACTGGCCCTGTCACGACATCATCGGCTTGTGGCGGCTACTGGCCAGGCGTGGTGCCCGCCTGGGGGGACGCTCGGCCGCCGGCTTCCTGCGCCTGGTCGGCAAGGATACCTTCCTGCTGACCAGCGACGTGGTGGCACGCCTGGTAGCCGCCGGGGTCGTTGATCAGGCGCCGACGAGTCAACGCGACCAGCAGCGGGTCCAGGGCGCCTTCAATGAATTGCAGCAGGTATCGGGAAGGCCTCTGTGCCAGCTTTCGGCGATGGTCTCGTTGACGATCAATCCTCGCTTCTAGCCGATGATGCCGGGTCGACGAGTCGACCCGCAAAATTCCTGGCTGTCGCTATTTCGCCGTGCCTTTAAAGTAGTAAGATGGATGAATCTTATAGTGATGCATTTGATGGAAAGGCATTGATAAAAAGGCAAGGGGAATACGATGTCATCTGATCTAAATAGCCGCTACGGCCTGAATCCCGCGCACAGTGAGGTGGTCGAGACATGCCGGGTGGTGGCGCCCTGCAGCGCCCTGGACATGGGCTGCTCCAACGGGCGCAATGCCCTCTACCTCAGCCAGCAGGGTTTCGATGTGACCGCGGTGGACAACAACCCCGGCGCCATCGATATGCTGCAGCAGATCGTCAGCCGGGAGGGGATCGATAACATCGAGCCCCAGGTATATGACATCAACAGTGCCGCGCTGGAGAGGGAGTATGGACTGATTGCCTGCACCGTCACCCTGATGTTTCTCGACCCGAGCCGTGTCGATGCGGTGATTGCCGACATGCAGGCGCACACCCTGCCCGGTGGCTACAACACGATTGTGTGTGCCATGGATACCGCCGCGCACCCGTGCCCGGTGGGCTTTCCCTTTACCCTTGGCGAGGGGCAGCTGCGCGAGGCCTACGCGGGCTGGGAGCTGGTCAAGTACAACGAGGATGTCGGTACCATGCACAATGGTGCGCAGCTGCAGTTTGCCACCCTGCTGGCGCGCAAGCCCGAGTAGCGGGAGAGGCATGTCGACTGGCGCTTGCGGCGTCTCTAGCCCAGAGGAGACGAAAATGAGAACGATCGGGCTGATCGGCGGCATGAGCTGGGAGTCGACCCAGACCTACTACCGGCTGATCAACCAGGGAGTAAAGGCGCAGCTGGGCGGGCTGCACTCCGCCCGGCTGGTGCTCTACAGCGTGGACTTCGCCGAGATCGAGGCACTGCAGCGCCGCGGTGACTGGGCGGCCACGGCGCAGATTCTCGGGGCGGCGGCTCGCTCGCTGGAGGCGGCCGGTGCCGACTTCCTGATGCTGTGCACCAACACCATGCACAAGGTCGCCCCGCAGATCGAGCAGGCCGCGACGATTCCTCTGCTGCATATCGCCGATGCCACTGCTCGGGAGCTGCACCGGCAGGGCGTGAGCCGGGTGGGGTTGCTGGGCACCCGCTTTACCATGGAGCAGGCCTTCTACCGCGAGCGTCTGGAGGCCCAGGGCATCCAGACGCTGATTCCCGATGACGCCCAGCGCGAACGGGTGCATGACATCATCTTCGAGGAGTTGTGTTGCGGCGAGATCCGGGCGGACTCCAAGGCCGCCTATCTCGAAATCGTCGCCTCACTGGCCGGGCAGCGCGCTCAAGGCGTGATCCTCGGTTGCACGGAGATCGGACTCTTGATTCAGGACGACGATACAGAGGTGCCGCTCTTCGATACCACCGAGATACACGCCGAGCAGGCGGTGGCAGCGGCGCTGGCGTCCGACTGAGCGGGAGCGGCATCCTGCCACCTTGCTACCACCGCCTCTCGAATCGGACACCCGATAAGGTGTAAGGCGCTAGCGTTCCTGTTTTGCCGCACGTCGAGTCGCCTCGTCGCCCCCGCCACCCAGGGTGGCCGGCAGCCAGGGCAGGCGCGCGAGCAGGGCGATCACCACCAGCGCGAAACCCAGCCGGGCCCACAGCAGGCCCGAGAGATCGGCGCCCACCAGCATGATCAGCAGGGTATCCTCGATCAGGCTGTGACACAGGCCGAGAAAGCACAGCGTGAGCAGGATATCCCGTGGGGACAGCGAGCCGCTGCGGGTCTCGCGCAGCAGCAGCCCGGCACCGAAGCTCAGTCCCAGGGTGATCCCGATGACCGTGATATTGGCCGCCGCGGGGCCGATGCCCAGCAGCCGCAGCAATGGCGTCAGCAGCCGATGTATCAGGCGTTCGATGCCCAGGCGGCGCAGCAGGCGCAATAGCGCGATCAGCCCCAGAATCACGAAGAAGATCGTCGCCAGCGTCTGCAGCTGCGCCCACAGCCAGGCGCTCAGCGACGGGTCTCGCGGCGCCGGCTCCCACACCACCTGGTTGGCCTGCTGCAGCCAGTCGCCCAGGGCATAGCTCCACTGCAGTCCCCAGGCGAGCAGCCAGGCACCGCCGACTCGCAGCAGCAGGGTGAGCCACCAGGGCACGCCGGCCTTGCGCGCCACCGCGCCCTCCACGGGCAGGGAGTGGCCGATCGCCATCAGCGATCCCAGCACCGTCACCTGGGCGACCGTCAGCGGGGTGTTCTGGGTCACCTCGAAGAAGATCACCAGGCCCGTGTAGATATTGGTCAGCAGCGTGGCGGCCCAGACCAGGCTGAGCGGCTCCGGCAGCCCCAGCGGCGCCATCAGCGGAGCCAGCCAGTGGCTCAGCCAGGCGGTCATTCCGAGCATGTCGAGCAATTTCACCACCAGCAGGGCTGGCACCAGTATTCTGAGCAGGGTGGCATACACCGACCAGGATTCGTGCAGCAAGGAAAGAAGCGGACGGGTGAAGCGGGTGATGGACATGGGAAACCGATACAAGTGGGACAGGATCGCTGCTCGAAGCACCACGCAGGCAGAACGGCGCCATCGCGGTCATCGCCGAGTCGGTATGGTATCAGGAGTGCGGCGGAATGGCCGTCATGGCTGTCCCGTTCGACGATCATATATTGCGACGCGGGATAGTTAATGCTTGGGCTTGGCCAAACGCCGCCAACCGTGATGGCGCTATACGAAATGGCCTGAGCAGCCAGGTGGGAGCCCGATTTATCGGGCGATTTTCAGCTCGGAGAGCTACTGCTCATCCGGCCCGTAGATCAGATCGATAAACTCGGCGCGATCCACCTCGCCGAAGTAGGGGTAGAGGGCAACGCCTTCCAGCGCGCTTTCGATATCGCGCTTGTCGTAGCGAACCCCGACCAGGGTGTCCTCGATCTCGCTGACCGGTCGCTGGCCGAAGAAGTCGCCGTAGATCTTGACGTTTTTGATGGTGCCGCCACGCTTCACCTTGAGGCGAAAATCGATGATGCCTGCGGAAAAGCGTCGGGTGCGCTGGATATCGAAGTCGGGCGAGCGGCCGTAGTTCCACTCCCACTGGCGGTATTTTTCCGCGACCAGCGCGTTGATGCTGTCCCAGTCCTCGGCGGTCAAGCGGTAGGTCTTGCGCTCGGCGCCATCCGGGAAGAGGCTTGCCAGTAGTTTCTCCTTGAACGCTTCGGTAGAGAGCGGCGCCTCCAGAAACTCGGCAATGTTGGCCACCCGTGCCCGGGCGGACTTGTGGCCCTTGGACTGGATCTTGGTCATCTTCACGTCGAGCGCCTTGGTGACCTGGCCAAGGTCGCAGTCCAGCAGCAGGGTGCCGTGATTGAACATCCGCTTGGTGGAGGAGAACTGGGCGTTGCCGGAGATCTTCTTGTCGCCCACCACGATGTCGTTGCGCCCCTTCATCTCGGCAGACACGCCCATGTCATTAAGCACCTCGATGATCGGAGTGGCGAACTGCTTGAAGTTGTTGAGTTTGTCTCTGGAAAAGTCGGTCAGGAAGCTGAAGTTGAGGTTACCATGATCGTGATACACGGCGCCGCCGCCGGAGATGCGCCGCACGACATGAATGCCCTGCTCGTCGATGTACGCCTGGTGGATCTCTTCCAGGGTGTTTTGGTTGCGGCCGATGATGATCGACGGTGCATTGATATAGAAAAGCAGGTAGTCCTCGCCGGCGGGGAGGTGGCGGATGCAGTGCTCCTCGATGGCCAGGTTGATGTGCGGGTCGGTAATGCCTTCGTTGTCGATATAGATCATGGCGAACCTACTGTAGCGTTGAGCATGAAAGAGTGCGCAGCGAGAGTCAGCCCCGAGCCGTGGTGGGCGGCGGTGTGTCGCCCTCGGGGAAGTGGTGCCGAGTCCGGTTGGCAATGCGCACCAGTGCCAGCATCAACGGCACCTCCACCAGCACGCCAACCACCGTGGCCAGTGCCGCGCCCGACTGCAGCCCGAACAGGGCAATGGCGGCGGCCACGGCCAGTTCGAAGAAGTTGCTGGCGCCGATCATCGCTCCGGGCGCCGCCACGCTGTGGGGCACCCGCCAGGCCTTGGCCCAGCCATAGGCGATGAAGAAGATCAGGAAGGTCTGGATGAGCAGCGGGATGGCGATCAGCACGATATGCAGCGGGTTGGCGATGATCACGTCGCCCTGGAAGGCGAACAGCAGTACCAGGGTGATGATCAGCCCGATGGGGGTGATCGGCCCCACCCGTTTCATGAAGACGTTGTCGTACCAGTCGCTGCCGTGGCTGGCGATCAGGGTGCGCCGGGTCACGACGCCGGCGGCGAGCGGGATGACGATGTAGAGCACCACCGACAGCGCCACCGTGTCCCAGGGCACCTGGATGTTGGAGATGCCGAGCAGGAAGACCACGATGGGCGCGAAGGCGAACAGCATGATCAGGTCGTTGAGAGCGACCTGCACCAGGGTGTAGGCGGCATCACCGCGGGTCAGATAGCTCCACACGAAGACCATGGCGGTGCAGGGGGCAGCCCCGAGCAGAATGGCGCCGGCCAGGTATTGGCTGGCCAGCTGCTCTGGAATCAGCGGCCGGAACACCACCATCAGGAAGAACCAGGCGATGGCGAACATGGTGAAAGGCTTGATCAGCCAGTTCACCGTGGTGGTAACGATCAGTCCCTTGGGCTGGCGACGCACACCGAGCACGGCGGAGAAGTCGATTTGCGCCATCATGGGAAAGATCATCGCCCAGATCAGGATCGCCACCGGGATCGATACCTGGGCATATTCGAAGCGTGAGAGCGTTGCGGGCACTGCCGGAGCAAGCTGGCCGAGTAGCACCCCGGCAACGATAGCCAGCGCCACCCATACCGAGAGATAGCGTTCGAAGAGACCCATTCCCTCGGCGGCGCTTGTGGCCGGGGAGTCCTGGTGTTCGTTCATGGTTTGTTTCCTCTCCGTTAAATGATGGCCTGGTTCACGCGCCGGGATACCTCTTCGGCGCTTTCCACGCGCTCGGAATAGCGGTCGGTCAGGTAGTCGCTGCGTCCCCGAATCATCAGGGTGAACTTGGTGAGTTCCTCGCAAACATCCACGATGCGCAGGTAAAGGGGTGAAGGCTTCATGCGGCCAGCGTCGTCGAATTCGGTAAAGGCTTTCGGCACCGACGATTGATTGGGGATTGTCACCATGCGCATCCAGCGTCCAAGGATGCGCATCTGGTTGACTGCATTGAAGCTCTGGCTACCTCCTGAGACCTGCATCACGGCCAGGGTCTTCCCCTGAGTCGGACGAATGCCGCCCAGCGACAACGGAATCCAGTCGATCTGGGCCTTCATGATGGCCGTCATGGCACCATGGCGCTCGGGGCTTATCCACAGCATGCCTTCCGACCACTGGGCCAGCTCGCGTAGTTCTTGAACCTTGGGGTGATCGGCCCCGGCATCATCCGGCAAGGGCAGGCCGCCAGGATTGAAAATCCGCACCTCGCATCCGAACCAGCTGAGCAGTCGCCCGGCTTCTTCGGCAACGAAACGCGAGTAGGAGCGTTCTCGAAGCGATCCGTAGAGCACCAGAATGCGTGGCGCATGCTGGGGGGCATCGGGGCCTGCCAACAAGGCCGTGTCGATGGGACGCCACTGCGAAGGATCGATATGGGGAAGGTCTGCCAACATCTCGATGTCGCTCATGGCGCGATTCCTGGGTAACGGATGACGTCACCATTTTCCTTGACGAAGTGCGCTACCGGATGGTCAAGGAGATCGAGTACTGTCTCCGCGGGCCGGCATAACCTGGCACCTTTGTGTGTCACCACGAGCGGCCGGTTGATCAGAACCGGTTCCGCCAGCATGGCGTCGATCAGCTGATCATCCGTCAAGGCCGGGTCGTCCAGCCCCAATGTCTTGTAGCAAGTCTCCTTGCGTCTCAGCAGTTCCCGAGGACCGATACCCATCAGCGCCAGCAGCTCCACGAGGCGTTCCCGGCTTGGGGGCGTCTCGAGGTATTCGATGATCTCGGGGGACTCACCAGAGGCCTTCATCATCGCCAGGGTGTTACGCGATGTGCCGCAGTTCGGGTTGTGATACATCTGGGGAAGCATAACGCCTCATTTTTCGTCTGGATTCGGGGGGCAATCGAGCAGGGACTCCGCCAAGGGCTCACACACCTCTGGATGCCCCGCGCAGCAGTCGCGCACCAGAAAACGGATGGCTTCCTGCATGTGGCTCAGGTTCGCCCGATAGATGATCGAGCGCCCCTGGCGACGGGAAACCACCAGGCCTGCCCGCGACAGAACGGCGAGATGTGCCGACATCGTGGCATGTGGCACCGACAACTGCCGTGCGATCTCGCCGGCGGGGAGGCCATCCGGTTCCCGCCGCACCAGCAGGCGAAAGACCTCCAGACGCGTCTCCTGGGCCAGGGCGGAAAAGCTCTCGATGATGCTTGATGTTTCCATATTTCGTAAAGTATGGAAATGTTGGGCGTGTGTCAAGTGCCGCTCTCTCCAGCTCCACTCTTTACCTACTCGCGTACATGCCTGATCAGACAGCGGTAGGTCGCCACGGCCGACCGCGAGGGTTAATGGAAGCGCTTGACCCACTCACTCACGTCATCGCCGCTGCCCATGCCGGGGTCGATCAGGCCGTCGACCATAAAGGTGGGCGAGCCGTGGATGCCGTTCTGGCGTGAGTACCTGGCGTGGCGCTTGGTTTCGCGCTCGAGGTCGGGGGTGTCGAACGCCGCGGTAAGCGCCACGCCGCTGTAGTCTTCCAGCTTCTGGAGCAGCTCATCCGGCGTGATGCGCCGATTGGGGCCACTGCAGTGGTTCTCGAACACGAACTCATCGCGATGCTTGCCCACGGCGGCCATCACCCGGTGGGCGTTGGCCTTGCCATCCTCGAGCGTCGAGGCGGCAATGATCGCGCGGATCACAATGCCGGAAAAGAGGTGCCAGGGCTGGGAGTGCAGCCATATCTGCACGCGGACACTGTCCTCGCCGGCCTGGCTGAGAAAGTCATCCAGCTTGTTGAAGGTTTTCACCGAGAACGGACAGGTCGGCTCCAGAAAGATCTCGAACAGGCGTGGGCCGTGGCCCCACACGAGTGGATCGCCATGCCACTGGTCAGCCATTGTCAGCACTCCTTCTTGCCAGATACGAACGGTAATCCGCCTGTGGAGGCAGCTGAAATCTACCTTAGCATATAGCCACCCACGCCTTGGAGCAGTGGGGCCGGCGAATGGTCTCTCCCTCTTCGGTACCACCGCGAGCCATGCCGAGCAGGCGGTGTTTGCGACCAAACTCTACTTTTAAACCCATATGGGCTCACATAGGCTTTGCATTATGAATGCTTCGCAGGGAGCCAGGACGACATATCGCAGAACGCAAGGACTACCGCATGGATGGCCCAACGTTGTCAGCATGTCCAGGTAGGGGCGGTAGCGTGCCTGGCGCCTTCGGTGCTTCAACCAAGTGGGCTGCGTACTCCAGCGAAGTCCTTGCCGAGTACGTGGGTATAGATCTGCGTGGTTTCCACGCTCTTGTGGCCGAGTAACGCCTGTACCGTGCGGATATCGGTACCCTGAGTCAGCAACTGGGTGGCGAAGCTGTGTCGCAGGGTATGGCAGGAGCCGGGGCGCGACAGCGAAGCGGCCCGCATGGCATGCTTTACCGCTCTCTGTACTGCCGATGGATGGATATGGTGCAACACCACCTTGCCTGCATCATCGAAACACGGGCGGCTGGCGGGGAAGAGCCATTGCCAGGCCAGGGATACTCCTGCATTGGGGTACTTGCGATCGAGCGCGTGGGGCAGCGTCACCGGCACGCTTCCATGCTGCAGACGTTCCTCGAGCTGATGTTTGGCCACGGTGATGTTCCGCTGTAAGGCGGGAATACTGATCCCCGGGAGAAGTGTGGTTCTGTCCTTGTCGCCCTTGCCAGCTCTCACCGTAATAATCTGCCGCTCGAAGTCAATATCGCGAACACGTAGCCGGCATGTCTCTATGAGGCGCAGCCCTGAGCCATACATTAGGGTGGCCATCAGGTGCATGGGGCCAGCCAGGTGGCTCAGCACTCGCATGACATCTTCATGGGAAAGCACTACCGGAAGCCGGCGAGGGCGCTTGGCACGCGAGAAGTCCCCGATATCCCCCAAGGGTTGATCGAGGACGTGACGATAGAGGAACACGAGGGCATTCAGCGCCTGGTTCTGCGTGGCCGCCGCCACTCGGCGCTCCACCGCCAAATGCTCGAGGAAGGCGCATACCTCTGCGCCACCCATGCCGGCAGGATGACGTATCCCATGGAAGCGAATGAAGAAGCGTATCCAGTAGCAATAGGTCTTTTCGGTGCGAGGGCTGTAACGTTTCACCCGCATGCTAGCCTTGACCCGGTCCATCAGCTTCGGTGGTCTGCTGTGCGAATCCATATCACGGCCCTCGATTAATGGATGTACATACAGTATTATTGGTTCTAGCAAAACGCGCAAGCACGCGAATTCTGCATAGGTGGCCGAGCTATGGTTCATGTGCATTAAAAACAATAAGTTAGCTGAAAAATTCGCGCTTGATAAGATTGTTAAACGCGCGTGCTCGTTCAAGTCAATAAACGAGCACGCTGTCTAATACCTGTTAGATTTGTCGAATTATTGAACGAGAGAAGGCAAAATATGGACTTTGAAGTGTTGATTAACGATTCTTTCGTCAATATATCTGACGATGAAAGTTTGCACCCAGTTGAAAATAAAAGAGTTCTTAGCCTATTGAATGACTTTGAAGATGGGCAGTGGCGATATAGGAAGTTTCAAAATTTTATATGGGATAATATTGCAGAGACAGCGCTATCGTTTGAAGAGCGGAAATGTCTTGTAGATCAATCTCACTCTATTTTGACTGCAGCAGCTCAGAATCTAAGGCTTACAGATAAGGAAAAAGATATTGGGAAAGGTAGTGAGCTGGCAGAAATTGTTCTTTATGGTGTTATGAAGCACCACTACAAGGCCCTTCCAGTAGTACCAAAAATATTCTATAAACAGAATTCCCAAGACAATGCAAAGGGTGCAGATGGAGTTCATATTGTAATTGAGAATGGTGATTTCTCTTTATGGTTTGGGGAAGCAAAATTCTACACTTCAATTGAAGATGCTCGGTTAAGTAGTATCGTAGATTCAGTTGGAAACTCCCTTAAAACAGATAAGTTAAAAAAAGAGAATAGTATAATCACAAACGTTTCAGATTTGGATGGCTTAGTAGAAGATGAGGGCATAAAGAAAGAAATAAAGAGCGCTTTGTCTAATAAGGAGTCCATAGATTACCTCAAGCCAAGAATACATATTCCCATATTTATACTGCACGAGTGTGAGTTCACCGCTCAATGCAACCGAATGTCAGACGACTATCGTAACTCAGTAATTGAGTATCATAGAGCTAGAGCCAATTCATATTTCAAGAAGCAGATAAAAGTTATTGGCAACCTTTTTGGGTATGGGGACGTAAAATTCCATATCATTCTTTTTCCTGTTCCAAGTAAGGATGAAATAGTAAATAAATTCGTTAAGAATGTAGAGCATTACAAGGGGCAATAGTCATGGATGTGTTTTACGAATGCCAAAAGATTAACGATTTTATTGAAACAAATAATGAGCCCAAGGCAAGAGATGAATTGATAAAGCTTTTAGATTATCACAAGCAAGAACAGGTTTCGTACAGCCCGTTGATAAACAATCTTATTAGGCAAGTTGGTTTGTACCCGTATTTAGATACTGAAACATCTAGCTGGCAAGATAGATTTGTTTACGAGTCTTTTAAAACTGATATTGGTGGTGATGCTAGAGTTACTCTTCATAGAGAACAATCCCTAATATTAAAAAAGTTAACTGAAGGTCGAAATTTGGCTGTAAGTGCGCCAACAAGCTTCGGTAAAAGTTTCATAATTGACGCATTCATATCAATAAAAAAGCCAAAAAATATTGTAATTATTGTGCCAACCATTGCTTTAACCGATGAAACTAGACGCAGACTTCAAAGGAAATTCTCAAATCATTACAAAATAATCACAACATCTGATGTCAGAATTTCTGGAAAAAATATATTTATTTTTCCTCAAGAAAGGGCCGCCCATTATGTAGATGAGCTAGAAAATATTGACATGTTGGTAATTGATGAATTCTACAAGGCCAGCGAAAAATTTGATAAAGAAAGGTCTTCAGCATTAATAAATGTAATTCTCAAGTTGGGGCGTAAGGCAAGCCAGAAGTATTTTCTGGCCCCTAATATTTCAAAGATTAATGAAAATATTTTTACCAGAGATATGGAGTTTGTCCATATTAACTTCAATACTGTATACCTTGAGAAGCATGATTTATTTAATGAAATAAAAGGTGATGATAACCTTAAAAGCGAGGCGCTTCTTAGAATACTAGAGTCCAATAACGGAAAGACTTTAATTTATGCTGGAACTTATTCAAATATTGACAAGGTTGCAAACCTTCTGATTGATAATCATGACCCGATAGAAAGCGAAGTTCTGAGGAACTTCGAGCATTGGTTGGTTAATAATTACGATAGGAATTGGCACCTAACTAATTTGGTTAAAAGAGGGTGTGGAATACACAATGGACAATTGCATAGATCTCTTAGTCAAATTCAAGTTCGTCTTTTTGAGGAAGAAGAAGGCCTAAATAATATTATATCCACATCTTCAATAATTGAAGGAGTTAACACCTCTGCTGAAAATGTCGTTGTATGGCGAAATCGAAATGGACAGTCAAAGCTTAATGACTTTACCTATAAGAACATCATTGGGCGCGGCGGAAGAATGTTTAAACACTTTGTTGGTAAAATATATGTCCTCGAGGAACCGCCAGTATCTACTGAAACTCAATTAGACTTAAGCTTTCCAGATGACCTTGTAGGAAGTATCGACGAAGAAGACTTTAAACAGGATTTAACTAACGAGCAGATTACAAAAATCATTGCCTATAAAGAAGAAATGGCAGAAATACTAGGTGATGAAGTTTTTAAGTCTATGAAAGACGAGAGCATCTTTGAGTCGAGTAGTTCATACCTCATTAGAGATATCGCAAGGGATCTTGCCTACAATTCCAGCGAATGGAATGGCCTTGGTTATCTTAATTCATACAACACTAATGATTGGGAAAGACTCCTATATAAAGTAATAAAAATTCATCCGGGTGGCTGGGGTGTTGAATATAACAAATTCGTTGGATTTATAAAGGTTCTTTCCCAGAACTGGATTAAATCTATACCGGAGCTTCTGCACGAACTTGATCAGTACGATATTGGTGTCGACGAATTTTTCAAATTAGAGAGAAATGTTACATTTAAACTCGCCGCAACACTGAATGACATAAATATTCTACAAAAGAGAATTCTTGATAACCCTGTTGATATTTCGCCTTTTATATCTAAGGTCTCTCATGCTTTTTTACCGCCGGCCGTTTTTCAGCTTGAAGAATACGGCCTGCCTAGAATGATCACAAAAAAGATACACAATAAAAATATAATTGATTTTGAGAATGAAGGTGACTTGCACCAAATAATTGAAAAGTTCAAGGAGATCACAATGGTGAATTTAGTCGACTCTGTTGAAAGCTTTGATGAATTTGACAAGTATATAATAGAATACTTTTACGAAGGAATTTAGCCGAAGCAACACACTTTTGGTTTGAGAAAATCTAACAATCGGCTGCTGTCGGACTGGTAACGCTCCGGCTTCGCCTACACTTTTACCAGCCGCAGAGCCGGGCGTTAAGAATTCATCGGTATTATCAAGATACTTTTAGTCAAAGATATAGGAACATTTCATGAAAGCATTTCTTTCGCATTCTTCAATCGACAAAGAAATTGTCAGGGAAGTGGCAAATCAACTGAGTAGACTGAACTGTATCTTTGATGAGAGAAGCTTCGATAGTAGCGTGGAGTTTCAAAAATCGATTGAAGAAAAGCTCAGCCTCTCAACTGTGTTTGTTTTTTTTGCTACCAGAAATTCATTAGATTCTTATTGGTGTAATTTTGAACTGGAGCAGGCCTTTTATTCAAAACTTAAGGGAGCGTTGAAGCGCTCCATTGTATTTGTTTTGAATGACGATGTTCCGATCGGTGAGCTTCCTAGCTGGCTAACAACAGCCTTGATTAAAAAAGCTCAGTCACCAAGCGCGATAGCAAGAGATATAAAGCACCGACTCGAAGAAACTGCTGAGGAGTTTCAGCGGCCCGTTTTTCTTGGTCGCTCGAAAGAGCGTGACTTATTGGAAGAGGCATTGAACCCCATCGACGGATCCAGCCCTCCCAAAACACTTGCAGTATTTGGACTGCCCGGGATTGGACGGCGATCTCTGGTAAGGAATGTCACAAAAGATCTTTTTTCACTGCATAAGTGCGTAGAAGTTGAGGTTGAAGCAGGAGAAACATTGAATTCACTTTGTGCCAAGCTTGCAGATATCATAGAGCCATATTCATGCCAAGAGGAGCTCAGAGACATTGTTAACGAGATAAATGTGCTTACTGAGACGGAAGCACTTATGCGCGTTATCAATAATATCCAGTCGATAATGTCTGCGAACGAACTTCCTATATTCATAGATTCAGGAGGACTAACGCTTGACAATGGTTGTCTGTCCGGGTTCATGAATAAAGTTATTGAGAGTGTTGAGCAGCTCTCGGATGCTTATATTTGCCTAATTCTGAGCCGAAGGATCAGTCGAGATAATGATATTAAAGTTGAGAGTGTGCCAATTGAGCAGCTCAGCGGCAGGGCATCATCCCAATTACTCTCCAAACTGGCTCTGAGGTCAGAAATCACTTTGAGCCCAGATAATATAAGGGACCTGACTGATTATATAAATGGATATCCGCCTGCGGCATATTTCGCAATAAAGCAAGCGTCTATCTATTCTGTTGATGCGTTGATGAGTGATAAAAGAAAACTGACACAGTTTAGCCAAAAAAGATTTATAACTCATGTTCAAGATCACAATCTCACAAATGAGGATATAAGCGTTCTTCAAGTGTTATCTAATTATTCTCCTTTGCCATTATCATGTGTGCTGTCTCTATATAAATGCGCAAAGCCAGAAGCCCATGATAGAGTTTACGAACTAATAGACTGCTCGTTAGTGAGGGTGCAAGATGGGCAGCTTTATAGAATTGCTGACCCGATTAAAGGTGCGATAAATGAAGTTTTTGGGTATCCAACAACTCAGGATTTAAAAGCAGTAAAAAACAACCTTATTCAATATATCGAGTCAGCACAGGATGAGCACAAGCTAGAAATATCCCGGGTCTTGTTTCGGTTAGGCTTTACTTTGGGTGATGATAATGCCACCCAGAATGGAATTAAGCTTAACTCGGATTATATTAAGCTTCTGGAAAGCGCATATCACCAGAGGAAATATAAAGAAGCTATAGAGATTGGCAGAGAGGCGATAAATGTTAATCCTGATAGTGCAAAAGCTAAAACGTTTCTTATTAAAGCATTGATTCAAGAAGAGAAATGGGATGCTGCACAAAAGTACTTAGATGGTCTATACCCATTAGATGAATATCGTAATGTTTATTATCTGCAAGGCTTTTTAGAGCGTAAGAAGGGTGATCTGGATAAAGCCATAGAGGCATACTCAAATGCTCAGAAGCACGGTAGAAAAGGCTTTGCTCTTTATCGTGAATTTTCTCATTGCTACCTAATGATTGGCGACCTGGATTCTGCTCAGAAAAACATCAATGAGGCGCTTAGGATCCAGCCAAATAATAATCAGGTTATAGATATGGCAGCACGAATTTCCATAAAACAGGGTGATGAAGACGCAGCCAAAAGATACATAACGCAGCTAGAACTACTTGACACTCCGGAGCATTATAAACTCAGGCTTTCTTCTTTCCATCTCACCTTTGGAAGGACGGGCCACGCGCTAAAGCACGCTCGAGAAGCTTCAAATCTGGGTGGTCAGCGATTTTTCTCTGGTAGGGTCCAATTGGTAAAAGCTCTGATTAAAGCAGGAGAGTTGGCAGAGGCTGAAGAGGAATTGAGCAAAGTAAGGTCTGATTTCCCAAAGAGTAAAAATGACATAAAAATTGCTCTTCAGTCCAATCTAGAGCTAGAAAAAGAAAGTACTGCTAACGCTCTTCATATCGTTGAGGGTTTCGTAGATAAAAACTCAAAACAATATAAAGGTATTAAAGCAAGGTGTCTGGCTAGGCTTTCTAATGATGTCACTATTCCTTATGCAAATAGGAAGATTTATAAAGACGAACTGAGCCAACTAGGTGAGTATCAAGATTTTAACTTTGATGAAATAGATTCTTAACAATTGGCTGTTGTCGGACGCACCTACGCTAGCGCTTCGGTGTGCCGCAAAGCCAAGGCGTTAGGCACCCTATACATCATGCTAGAGGAAGGCCGTAGAGGATGATGGAAACTCTGATAGTACCAATGGCAGCGCATGTCGCCTTGGCGACATTCCTTTATGTTTTGCTTACGGTTGCACGCGCTCCCTCTGTATGGGGAATCGGTCGTCGGCCGGATGGGAGCAACCCATGGGCTGAGTTCGAGCCGCGTATAAGTGCCAATCTTTCAAACCAGTTTGAGTGGCCGCTTTTCTTCCACGTTGCTTGCTTGGTTCTTCTATTTTCACAGCCATGTTACGTCGCTGTACTACTGGCCTGGGTTTTTTTTCTAGGGCGGTTACTACACAGTGCCGTTCAAATCCTTACGGAAAATGTACGGCTAAGGGGGATCCCTGAATCCGTGAGACCGGCCCCCGGAAGCACTTCTAACCCACTGACCTGCATGGCAATATAGCCATTATCGCCATTCACCCAGACAGTGCCATGCCCAACATAAAGTTCCGCGCCAGTCGCCGCACCCTCACCAGCCATTCCGGGCTGTCGATCATCGGGCAGTGCATCGAGATCGCCGGCGTCGACAGCATCGACGGCCGCTTCCCCACCACGCTGGGTATGCGCACCAGCGACGTGGTCAAGAGCTACCTGGGTCTGCTGTGTCTAGGCATGAGCGACTATGATG
>NZ_JHVH01000021.1 GCF_000620045.1 Halomonas halodenitrificans DSM 735
CGATCGCGGAAGTCAGTATTGTTCGATGCTGTACCAATCGTTACTGACCCGCTACGAACTCCAGTGCAGCATGAGCGCCAAGGGCAATTGCTTTGATAATGCGTGCGCCGAGAGCTTTTTCCACAGCCTCAAGGTCGAGGCCATCCATGGCGAGCGATTCGAGACGCGGGATGCCATGCGACGACAGGTATTCGAATATATTGAGTTGGACTACAACCGGCAGCGCCGGCACAGTGCAATTGGGATGATCAGCCCAGAGGCTTTCGAAGCTCAAATGATCGCTTAGATCGGTGTCCACCAATGCTGGGTAAGATCACATTGATGGCCGGCTGCCCTGCCGTGGTAAAAACTTCGATAACTGGCTCAGCGAGTGCAGAACCTGCCAGGCAGGCAGATAGCCCGAAAGCCACTAGCCAGCGGCGTGGGTGGTGTCTCTCCATGCTTGCCACTCCAGAAGATCAAGGAACTGACAGAGCATTACCGGACACATCGAAACAGGCAGCAGGAAATGTTAATTCGCTTGCGAGATGTTTTCTGCAGCTGCCATCAAGGGCAAGCCCATCAATTCCCCCCACCACGACCCAATTCAATGAGCTTTATATTTCGAGATACATTGAGACTTGCTGTAACTGCCCTCATAATAGGGACAAACATTCACTCACCGTGAGGAAACGCATGTCCATTCTTAATACCTACATGCAGAAGGAACAGCAGCTGAAGCAGCTCCAGGAAGAGCTGGATAGGCTGAAGAATGACGACCGCCTGAAGACCGAGCTGGATTTCAAGAACCACCTCGAAGAACTGATGCACGAATACAACAAGTCAGCCGCCGACGTCATCAAGCTACTAGATCCGAAACCCGCGTCTACCAAGGCTACCAGCACCACGCCCACTGGCCGTGCCAGGCGTAAGCTGAAGATCTACGAGAACCCGCACACTGGCGAAGTCGTCAAGACCCGTGGCGGCAACCAGAAGACGTTGAAGGCGTGGAAGGATGAGCACGGAGCCGAGACCGTGGAGGGCTGGTTGGTTAAGACGGAAGATTAGTCAGCTTCAGCCCTGCCTGCTGCCACCAGCAGGCAGGGCTGCTTTCGGCCAGAAGCGGACATTCAACGATTGTTACAACTGCAATTCAATAAAGTTACAAGGAAATAAAAAAGTGGGTACATTCTTTTCCCCAACTAAGAATTAGACACATGGAGCAAGAAGCTAATATACCTAAGGACGGCCAGAAGCAGTCGCTTCTCATCTCAGTGAAGTACCTAGTACCACAGTCAAGCTAGGGGATTCTCCCAAACTGGTAAGCGTAATCGCATTGCTTTCTTGTCCGGAACAATGAAACCCAAGCTGTACCTAGCTCGCGTGATAGCAACATACAACTTATTCTGCGCCATCTCGGCATTTGCAGGAAAAGGAGTTGCGCCATCCAAGACGAAATGCATCTGACTGTCCACCGGCAAAATCAGCACGCGATCAAACCCCAATCCTTTGCTACCACCAAAGTTATAGCAGCGAGCCCAAGCAGGAAGAATCTTTTTTCCAGATGCCATATTCCAGCGCAGGACTACAGGATGATATGTCTTGATGTAATCGGTAACGTCAGATTGCTTGACGATGAAAACACCAATGTGATGGCTAAGCTCATTCGGCACATCGTCAACAGCTGATATAGTCGCCTCGTAAGCGCCTTTATGCACCTCGTCAGAAATAGCACAGATCGTTTGGATACTCCGAAAATTGCGCATGAGCGCCTCTTCTTTGAAGCCCATAGACTTAAACGCTGCAATCTTTTCTGCGGCCGTTTTAGGCGCCTTTTGGCCAAACGTTGTCTCGTAAACAGTCTGTCGGAAGTCTCCTACGCAAGTGATGGGTGATTTCATTTCTTTGCTCAGAGCCTTGAGTACTTCATAATCCCATCCAACCAGATCTTGCACTTCATCAAAATATATTCGGCTGTATATATCGCCGAGCCGAACTGCTGCAGCATTCTTCGTGGCCTTTGCGATCCGGGCCACCAGCTTAGCCAGAAAGCCTGTGTGAGCCTTAGTTTTGCACTGAGTAAGGAAGTGATTTGAGTTATAGCTCTTATCTTTTAGCTGTTCCTTGCGTCCGGGCAACATGTGTGTCGATCCCGGCTTCAGGTGAGGGTTTCGTTCGTTGAAAAATATTCCGTCGATCCGTTGCGAAAATAGAGCTTGCTGATACGGCCTCACCATATCTTCTAGGTAAAAAGAGAACAGGCCTTTCACTACGAACTGATCACTTTGTTTACCAAAAGAAGCTAGAAATCGACGCCGCAGTTCCTGCTGATTACTAATTGTGTAGGTTACTACTAAAACCTTGCCTCCGCGTTCAATCTCCGCTATCGACTCGGTGATGATCTTATGGGTTTTGCCTGATCCTGCTCCGGCTATACATAATATGTTAGTCAAAGCTCAGCACCTCACAGAGGAAGTCGGGATACTTGAATCGCTCTGTGGTATCAAACAACCTAATGGCCGAGTCGACCTTTCTCTTCCCCTTGCCATCGCCATCCTTGCTCTTGAACCACTCAACGATGAAAGTACGCTTGTCATCGAATGTTGGCTCCTTTGCTAGAAGGTTATATGTCTTGGCCGAGAGTACGATTTTCGCAAACGCCATCAGCTCTTTTTCCGATGTGGCATTTGCTGAGATCATTGCAGGCTCCAGTGAAAAATCATTGTTATCCGCAGATGAGATCAGCTTGACATTCGGATGCGCCGCGTACTCCTTTTGCGCTTCAACGACGTTGTTTAAATAATCACCATCGTTGTCCCGCAAGACATTTATTGCAGTACCTATTTCTTTTCCTATCTCGATGAACGTTTTGAATCCCACACCACGTACTACGATGATATCGATCCCATCCTGCTCAGGCAGACGCCCCTTATTATCTTTGTATATTTTCTTGATCACCAACTCATCAGATGGCCCTTCTACTAACACCACCTTTTTAGAAAGAGCGACACGCAGAGTATCGTAGCCTGGTAACCGCTTCAGCATCTTCACCACTTCTTTGTCTAAGAGGTTCAGCCGCTTATATGAGTCATGGAGTAAGCAGATCTTGTCAATGCTCAACTTGTTTAAAACATATGAACTGTGGGTAGTGATGAACAACTGCTTCTCGTCTCGCTGATCTTCGATATCTTTTACAAGCCTGCTCAGCTCGACGTGGGATAGGTGATTTTCTGGCTCTTCCATCATCACAAGATCAATGTCTTTCGACTTATTATGGAGGGCCAGTTTGATCTGGACCTTGCTCTGCTCACCCTTTCCTATCATGTGAAAAGGCACGGTTTCCACTTCCAGCTGTAAACCATTCTGGAGTGCACCTGCCGGCATCGTGTTAGCAGCAATGGTTAGCTTTTTATCGGTAATCCTATTATCTATATCTAATTCCCTGTTGACTTCTTTCACCTCCTCAGTGTCGTTAAATGATTGCAGGGTTTCACGATAATTGAGGCTCAAGCGGTACGCTTCATCCTTCTTGAGTGCGGTATTCAGGACATTCGAGATATACTGATTCTTGCCGAAGGTGGGATGAATGCGAGCCGGGTCGATGTATAATGCTCGGAACTTCTTGGTCATCGGCTTGATGACGTTCCATGCAAAGTCCATCCACTCTACTTTGTAAAATTCCACTGGTATGCTGGTTATTGGCGCTCCGGTGGCTAGATAGTCCTGATAGGCACCTAAGAAATCTGGATCGAAGCTCGCTTTGACTTGAACCCCCATTGCATCTTTCAACAGGCTGTTGTTCGCACCTCGGTAATCGGGCACGTTCTTCATATATGCCTCAATCACAAGGACTGGCAAGTCTTCAGGTGTTTTCGAAGATGCTAGGAATGCAGCGACTGCGTCACTGTTAAATAAATCGGGAGAAAACTCATTGTTGAACGGACGGCCACGATACTGGAAGTTGAGCACGATTTCCAATGCTTCTAGAACCGTGCTTTTTCCAGCGTTATTATCACCAACAAAGATATTTACATCCGGGTTGAACTCAAACGCTTGATCTTTGAACTTTTTGAAATTAAGCAAACGTAGCGATTCTACAAGCACTTTTCAACTCCCTATGATTTGAAACCGTCCTGTTGCGGAATGACAGCTTTGGGTCGCTAGCTGCCTTTTAAACTCCTAGAAAACCCTAGCCCAAGGCATGGATAATTGTCCAGCGATCAAAATCAAAAATGCTTACTCCTTGAGATAGCTCAGTGTCTGCTCCAGTAAGAACGCAGATTGGCCATGTTTTTCAGGATCCATCTTCCTGATATTGGCAAGCTTCCACATTACAGCGGGAAGTTGTCCTACGCCCGCGATAGGAAATAGCGACCAGTCAGGCTCTCCCTGTTTAAACGAAAGTAGAAAGTTAACATCATCATCGGTGACCAATTGGCCCAGCTGTTTCAACAACCTATGGCGCACATCCTCCAGCTGCGATAGCGGAATGTCGGTTATGGCCATGCCGACAAACTCCTTGTGGTAGATGGCCTCCAGGGACTTCATCCTTGGATTGAGGACTTCATTCATCGGCCTGGGATGACCGAGCAGGTAGACCAGAAAGCCCTCGAAGACGCTTCGATCCATGCCGCCTTGATCCAGCAACAGCTTCACATCGAAGAGATCCCGGGGATGCTGACGATCCAGCGCGGCGCAGAGCTTGCCGCCATAGAGGTCCGGCAGCGACACAGCCTGCACTGAGGCAAAGCCGTACTCGTCTTCTACGGCCTCTACAACATCGAGTCGTTGTGGTGGATACACGGTGCCGCGCAGCACCGGCGAGACTTCGACCTTCACCTGGCTCCGGCCGCGGCGTACCAGGATTCTCAACTCATCACGGCGGTTATCCTGAAGCTCGGCCTTTACCCCGGACAGTTGGGTACCGATCGCCTGTGCCAAGCGCTGCAGCGCCTGACGACAACGTTGCAGAGCTTCGTTACGAGGCTCCAGCGGCAAGTAGGCGAGATCGATGTCGACGGAAAGCCGCGGGAATGGCTGAACGAAGAGGTTGATGGCCGTGCCGCCTTTGAGGGCAAAGCAGGGCTCGTCGTTGAGAAAGGGCAGCAGCGCGACCAGCAGGCCCACCTGTTCGTGGTAGCGGGACTCAATGCTCATCCATGAATTCCTCCGGGACCGTGACCTGATACTCCTTGTCCAGCCGGCCCCCCTGGCAGAGCTGACGCTTGCCCTTGCCCAGGTCCAGACCCTCTGGATCCAATCGATGGTACCAGGCGTGGCCGGCATGGCGAGCCAACACCAGGAAAGCGCGCTTGGCTTTCACCGAGCGACACCCTGCCAGCAACGCCTGTAGGCGTCGCGGGCGCAGTGTATTGAGCCCGGTGAAAGTGTCCACGAGCTCACTGCTGAACAGCAGCTCGTTGGGCGTAATAGCGACCCACTCGAGGATAGCGCGCTCCGGCGTCGAGACCCGAAGGGAAAACCCCACTCTAGGCGGGTTGTAGTCAGTGAAGCTGCCGGGGAGGTGAGCCGGTAGCCCCTTATCCCGGTGCAGGTCGATAGCCCCGGCCCAGTCGGCTTGTTCCAGCCACAGCGGCAGCTGTGAGCGGCGCTCCGCCGCGTACAGGTGAGTGGCGGCATGCCCCATGGCTATGTAGTGGGCAAAGCCCTGAAGCGCCAGGGCGGTCTGACCGCCCGGCCAGAACGGAGGGGTAGCGGGGTCGCTCAGCGCCTGCAGTGCGAACACTCCACTTTCCCAGGTCAGCGAGTCGCCTGCTCGGCAGTAGGCGCCACGCCCGAGGCGACGCAACCAGCCGGCATCGGTGAGCTTGGCGGCATGGTTAGCGTTGATACCATGGGCATCTAGCCACACCGTGGTGATCACGGCGCCATGGGGGATCCGTTGCCACAGTTGGTTTATTTTCGTCACCACAGTTCGCCTAATCAGCCAATTCAGGTGTTATTTTTAAACCAATGCGGTTTAACTTCAACACCCAAAATGGAAGGTTAGGCCAATTGCAGCGACTTTTCTAAACCCACGCCTACTCCGTAGACCCGATGCCCCGGGCCTTGTCCAGCCGCTGAGCGATCTCCAACGTAGCCTCGAGCTCCGAACAGCCCCGCTCGCGCATCACCCGCATTCGCTCGGCCTTCTCCTCACCCTCGGTGCCGGCCAGGGCCAGGTAGAGGCTCGGCGGTACCACCCGGAACAGCGCCTCCAGACGCCCTGACAGCACCACCCCTTCGGTGTATTTCTTGGAGACCTTGGTGGCGGAGGCCATCAGCTTGCACTGGGTGGCAGTGAGCTCCTTGAAGCGGCTGACCTGCTCGATCTCGTCCGGGGGCATGTAGAGGCACAGCCAGAACTCGATCATGTTGAGCAGCTTGCGGGCCGCATCGGGAAAGTCCTCGAGGTTCTGGGTGGCCATCCAGATCCAGTGGGAGAGCTTGCGGCCCATCTTGCCCACCTTGACCAGGTAGGGGCTCAGCAGCGGGTTGACGGTGAGCAGGTGGCACTCGTCGATGACCTGGACGATCGGTCGCCCGCTGTACTGGTCGCGCTCGGCCAGGTTGGTGATCATGTTGGTCACGCTGATCACTGCCAGAGCGAGCTGGGCCTCATAGCCCTCCCGAGCGAAGTGGGCCAGGTCGATGATGGTCACGTCGCATTCGGGCCAGGCGGCACCGGGCCGGTTGAATACTTCGCCGTCGAAGCCGTCGCAGAACAACCCCATGGCCTCGCCCATATCATAGGCGCGGCGCTGACGCTCCTCCGGGATACCCGTGTCACGTGAGATCGTATAGAGCGCCTCGCGCACGTCCTGGGTCATGCAGTCGCGACCTTCGTCTCGGCAGCGCTCCGCCGCCCGGTAGATCGCATCGCGGACCATGCGCCGGTCGGCACGACGAAACTCCCGCTCCTCCTTGGGATCGCCGCCGGTGATCATCAGCCGGGCGGTGATCTCCATCTCCCCAAGCAGATCGCGCTCCTCGTCAGGCTGCCCCTCTTCCTCCTCCAGGGGCGCCTCCTCGAAGGGGTTGGCATCCTCGGCGTCTCGGGCCAGGCGCCTCTCTTCCACCTCGTTCTGCAGCAGCCGCGAGGCTGCCGCGAAGGGCGGCAGCCTCGCCCCGCAGCCCGGCGACAGCTTGACCTGATTGACGCTCATGCCCTTTCGCTCGAAATACTGGCCCAGCAACCCGAAGCTGTTGCCTACCTCGATGATAAAGAGCCGCGGACGGTGTATGGCCATGACCTGGCTCAGCACGCCGTTCAGAGTGGCCGACTTGCCCGCCCCGGTGGGACCGAACACCAGCATATGGGCGTTGGCCGAGCGGTCCTCGAGATTCAGTGGGTCGAAGCTGAAGGTTTCGCCGCCGCGATTGAAGAATGTCATGCCGGGGTGGCCGGTGCCGCGGCCGCGCCCGAACACCGGCGCCAGGTTGGCCAGGTGGTGGGCGTAATTGAACTGGGTGTACCAGCGATTCTTGCGATCCTGCTCCGGATCGAAGTTCATCGGCAGCCAGCGCAGGTAGGTGTTCAGGCCGGCGACCTCATCCTCCGGATCCACCGGTGAGAGGTTTACCTGCAGCAGCTGGGTAGCCAGCTCCATGCTGCGCTGCTGGAGATCCTGCTCATCCCCGCCCATCAGGTAAAACGCCAGTGTGCTCTGGTAGAGCTTGTGGTTTTGCCCCAGATAGAGGCGGGCAGTCTCGCAGTCTTCACGCACCTGGCGAGCCAGCACGCTATCGCCCACCGCCTTGTTGTGCAGGCGATTGATGTGGTCCTCCAGAGGCTCCTGGGGCGTGGCGACGATGGTCAGTACCGCCTCGGTGCCCTCGGGCAGTTTGTCCATCAGGGCGTTGCTCGCCTGGCCGTCGGAGCGACGCACTTCGCCTGTGAGATGCCCCACCACCGGCACCCGGCGCATCTCCTCCACCACCACGCAGCACTGCGGTAGTCCGTCGAACCACCAGAGCCCGGTCTCTACATCGCCCTGGGGCGAGTTGAAGAGCATTCCCTCGGCCAGATCGTAGTTCCAGGCCACCTCATCGGCTTCCTCGGGATAGTCGCACAGGGTATAGAAGCGCGACGGATCCTCCGGTGCCAGCCGCGGTCGCGGATTGAAGCGCGGCAGCAACCAGCGGTGAAAGGCGCGCCCGTCATAGCGCTTCAGGCGCAGGCCCGCGCCGTGCAGCGCAGCAGCCAACCGATCATAGACCTGATTGGCGGCCTGTTCGGGCGAAAGCCCCCGCTGGCGTTCTCCCGTCTGGCGTTTCTTGCCGAGCCAGCGGTAGAGCACCAGGCGCGTGCGGCGGGTCTGGCCTCGCCACTGGGTCTGGGTCACGCCGTCATCCTGAAACAATCCGCCTGGCTTGGAAATGGCCCTGAGATGAGCGCCCATGCTCATCAGCCAGTCCTGGGTAAACTCGGTCTCTCGAGCCCGAGGCCGCACATAATCACGCATGCGCTCCAGGTCGGGACGGGCATCGACTTCATCCTTGACGAAGAGCTGTACCACCCAGGGGTGCTGATCATACTCCGGCAGGCTGTCCTGGAAGGCGGCTTCAATCTGGTCACGAATTGCCTCAAGCGACTCCGGGGCGCGGCCCTCGGTGGCGATGGGGAAGACCTCGGCCACCACGCCTACCGACACCCCATCCTCCAGGAGGAAGCAGCCCGACTCCGGCAGGTACTCCACCCAGGGCAGATAGTTGCTGAACGACGGCGCCCGGCGGAAATGCGAGCGAAGCTCGGCCACGGAAGGCGCCTTGCCTCGCGGTAGGCTCAGAGGTCTGCCATGCATATCGTTGCTCAGCGCCGCCACCTCTGTGGGCGACGACGGCTCCGCAGGAGATATCGGCAGTGCCTCATCCAGGGGCTTCCCCTGGCCAGCCTTGGCGCTACCAAACAGCCGATTCACCAGATTATCGAACTGGGACATCAGAGTGCCCTCCCGTCGACCCACTCTGCGGTGGTTCGAGCGCTCTCCCCGGGCATCGCGTACTGGGTGCGCTGGTAGAAGGGGAACACCGTCGAGTAGCCGGGCACCGGCACCTGCTCCGTCCCGGCCAGGTGCGGGAAGACGTACATCACCAGATCCGGGTTGGGCAGACGGCGGAACTGGCTGTAGATCTCGTTGCCCACATCACGGCTGTAACGCAGCTGCTCAGTGATCATGTCGTCACCCTGCAGCGGACGGCGAAGTGCGCTGCGCGCGTCCAGCAGGCGACGCTCGTCGGTGCTGTAGCCGGCCTGGCTCTGCCAGATCTCCATCATGGTGGTACCTCCCACTGGCATCAGCTCCTCCTGGGAAGTGGCGCAGCCAACCACTGCCAGAGTGGTCATCAGGGCCATCAGTGGCCTGGCGGCGCTACGGCAGGCCGAGGTTGTCCGCACCAGAACGGTCATATCGCACCCTCCTTCCTTGTGTCTCATAGTCGATGGGCAGCTCGCGTTCAATATGGATGGCCACCGGCTGGCCGGGTGGCACATAGACGGCGTCGAAGGTCTGGCCGAAACGCTCCTGCACCCACTGGCGCACGTCGGAGACGCCGCCGGCCAGGGCCTGGCTGGCGGCATAGCGTCCAGAGTCACCGGTCAGGCCGCTGACCACGCCGCCGCTGTCCACACTGGTGGTGACCTCATTCATCGCCATGGCATCGGCACCGGCCTCGGCGGCGCCCAGAATGAAGCTGGTCAGCAGGAACTGCTGGGCGTTGGTCTTGCGATCTCCGGGAATGCAGGGCAGTCCGCGCGGATCGGAGAGCCAGCCGAGGGTGGCGCGATTCGAGCCATCACCGGAATTGACATCATCGGGAGTTGGCAGGGTGCGCACGGTGCCGTCCTCGAAGACGAAGGTCATCGAGTTGACCTGGCCACGCACGCAGGAGAGCGTCCAGTCGCCTGTCGCCGTGCCGCTGACAATGGCGCTCTCCACCTCGGGCAGGGTGACGCCGTTGGCGGTGAGGTTCTCGCGGCCGATCACTACCTTGAACGGATAGGGGTCATTGACGGTGCCGTCGATAGGTACCCGGCCCAGCAACGCCGTCATGGCCACCGAGCCCATCAGGGTGGAGTTCTCCGGCAGGGTATAGACAGGCTCCACGGAGGACTCATCGGGGCGACCGGTCACCCGACTCTCCACTGCGCTGGTGGCATGCTGGGCCGCTTCGCCAAACTGACCTGCCGCCTCGCCGAAGCGGGTGGGGAAGGCCGTTTCGCCACTCCCTCGCTCACCCTCCTGAGCGTCCAGCGGCTCGACCCAGGTCAGCGAATGCGTCGATCCAGGGCCTGAGTAGATCGTTCCGTTGTGACCGCCGCCACCTTCCAGACCGAGGCCAATGGGCAGATCCTCACTTCCCGTGTCATCCACCTGCTGACGCAGCTGATCCAATTGACGCTGAAGGGTGCTCAACAGTGGATTGCTCTGCTGTGTCTGTTCAACCTCCTGACGCAACCGTTCACGCTCGCGGCGCAGCGCCTCTTCGATGGCCCCATCCACATCCTGATCGCGACTCATCAGCCGTTCGTTCTGGTCGCGTAGCGCCTGGGTTTCCGCCTGTGCCCGCTCCAGGTCACGACGCATGGCCTGCACATGCCCAACGAGAGTGGCCACGGTATCCCGCGGGGTGTCCCCCTCGATGCCAAGTGCCTGCAACTCATCGTCATTCAGGGTCAGTGTCGGGTCTGTCTCCGCGGTTTCAGCATCTGTCCCAGCACCACCGCCACTCAGGCTGCGCACCACGATCAGCAGAACGATCACCAGCAGCGCAGGAACCAGCACCTTCAGCAGGGTATTACTGCGTTGCGTCATAAGGTGCCCTCCTTGGCGTCAGGCGCTTTCTCCAGCAAGCTCAGCGCCCTGTCCAGGCCACCGCCCCGGGTGACCAGAAAGACCGTAGTGGTATCCTCCAGGGAGCCCCGCGGAGCCAGGTAGGGGTGCATGAATGTCGCGGAGTAGAAGTCCCCCTGCAGCCAGCGCGGATCGAGCTCGAAGGCGCGCTGCCGGTCGTCGTTCTCCAGCATCACCGCCGTCACCGTCCAGCCATCGAACCGCCAGGCTCCCAGAGGCGTGGCAGTCACCGGTAGCGATGGCAGCAGAGTGTTCAGAGACTCGGGTAACCGCATGGGCACACGGGAGGCCCCTCGCAGAGGCTCGATGGTCCGCTGCGGCGCATAGAGGGACTGTGCCGCATGCCGGGTAAGCCGCACGGGTACTGGAGTGGCAGTCGGGTGCTGGACATCCCTGGGTGACGCGTCCTTCGTCGATGACGAGGCCTTCGTTACCTCCGCACCGCTACTGCCCGAGGAGGTGCTGTCTGAAGATGCCTCGCGGCTGTCCACCACCAGGACCTCCTCGCTGCTAGCTCCCTCACGGGCCAGGAGGTCCAGCAGCAGCACATCTCCACTCTCCACATCCTGAACTCGCACGCGGTGAGTCTCGAAGGCCTCAAAGGCTTTCAGGTAAAGCACACCCCCGGCACTCTGGACGCGCAGCACTTCAGAATTGGCCAGAGCCGATGGCAACCCTACCCGCACATTGCGCTTCAGGGTGACGATGCGTTCGTCACCCACCGGTAGCGGTATCTCCAGAGGACGGCGCTCCCAGTGCATGACCTCCACCGCCATGACATCGCCGATCAACACCGCACTCGTCAGGCAGGCCAATATCACGCGCTTCATAGCAGATCTCCTTCCTCCTCGCGGCCGGGCACGGCCAGGCGCTGCGGGGTGCCCTCAAAGCAGTCCACCTGAAGCCCCCAGGGGTTACGCTCTGGGTCCACGTCGGCCCGTACTACACGCAGCGGATAGCGAACGAACAGGTCGCGTACCGGCGTGCCGGCGTACCGCTCGTCGATAGCCATATCCAGGGTCACCACCCAGGCGTCGCGGCTTAGCACCTCGATGGCACTGGAGCGATACCCACGTCCGGGAATCTCGTAGATGCCACGCACGCGCCCGGAGAGCTCCTGACGGTGGTTGCGAGCCTCATAGTCGTTGCTCAGGTAGCGCTGACAGGAGGGGGTGAGAAAGGGCGAGTAAGACTGTAGATTGCGCTGGTAGTCGATCTGGCCATCGGCTGGCCAGCGGTTGATCTGCTGCCAGACATAAAACCCGAAGGCATAGACGCTCGACGGATCGACCTCCCACCAGGCGCGAGTGCTGCCGGAGCGCAGGTCCGGCGGGTTGTGGATGGTCAGGTTCTCCGGGGCCGACTTCCAGCCCCACCACAGACCGCCGCTCAGCAGTGCCAGTACCACAATGACCAGTCGCAGGGTGGTGATATGGGCATCCCGGGCGCTCAGGGCGTGACGAAAGCGACTCATGGCCGTCCCCCCGGCTGGTAGTGCAACCGACGCCGCGAGTAGGGACCGGAGCGGGTAATCAGGGTCTCGCCGCCCCACAGCCGGATGCCCTGCCGAGCCAGATGGAACTGCAGCCTGCGATAGAGCCAGGAGGCGGGTCGGCCGCGACGCAGCCGCCGCATGACGGCCCCGCCGAAGTAGAGCGACATGCCGGCACAGGCAAAGGCCACTGTGGGCACCATGGCGATGGCCCCCAGCAACCAGGCACCGATCACGCCCGGCAGCAGGCCCACGGCCAGGCCGCTCAGGGCCATCATCCCAACCTCGTGTCCGGTCATCCCCCGAAACACCACCGGTGCGGCGTTCAGACGGGTCGGCAGAAAGTCGAGACGGTTGGCCATCAGAGGATCTCCGCCGCCTTGGTCGCCAGCCAGATGATGGCGATGATCAGCACTACCCCAACGACTACTACCACGCCAAACTTCGACCACTCGCCGCGTACCCGGGCCTCGTTGAAGGTGGCGATAGAGGCGATGGCGACGATCAAGAAGGCCACCGTGGCCAGGATCAGGCCGCCCAGTGCGCCGAAGTCGAACAGATAGTTCTGGAGAGTGGTCAGCAGACCACCCCCCTCCCCTCGCGATGGCGCCTCCATGGTGGGTAGCCCCTGTGCCACGGCCTGCGGTACCAGCCCCACTGCGGCCAGGGCGGCAAAGCTTCGGGTACGGGCACGAGAAAAACGTGAACGCACGGTAGTCATAACGAGCTCCTTTTGCATGACAGAGGTGCGAGGCCAGTGGCCTCAGAGGAAAATCCAGAACATCACCACGATCAGGAAGACGGCACGCAGGGCGGCAAAGCCGAAGTCGTCGCCGCTAACACGCCTCTTGGCGTAGCCTCGATAGGAGGAAATGGCGCTCCAGCACGCCCAGAGCAGCACCACGGTGCAGCCCACTCCGGCGATCAGGACACCCAAGGGAGACGCCTCGAAGCCGGCACCGGCGGCAAAGGCCTCCATCAGTGCAGCTCCCGCAGGTAATCACCGGCGAGCGGTGCCGGCTGGCGAGGCGGCAAGCGAGGGGGAGCCAGTACCTCATCGATCCCCTCGGCGACGGACTCGATGTCACGACGCAGACGCGGCACATCCAAAAAGACGCGAGTGGTATCAGGATCAAATTCGCCGACACGGTTCTCGAGCCGATCCACAATGCGTTGGGTCTGAGTCAGCTGATCCTGGATCAAGGCCAGGTCCTGGCGGGCAATCTCATCGCGGATCCCATCACGCTCGGCGGCATGGACAGAGCCAGGTTGTGTGCCCAACAGTGTCAGAAGCAGGAGCGACAGGGCTTGTGGCAAGCGGCGAAGTGTCATGGCAAGACAGTCCATCCGTTGGCTGGGTTTTCCTCCATCCTGTCGCCCGCCTGGGTGCAGCGCAGCAGGAAACCATAAGCGCCGCACACGTTGTTTATCTGAGCCAGCTCAACCCCATAGATACGCAAGCGCCGGAGCCCGTCCAGGCTCCGGTGGGTGACGTCTGAAAAGCGGGTATACCTCAGAGGTACTTCTTGAAGCTCCCCGTGGCGATGCTGACTAACAGACCGAAGAGTGCCGCGCAAGGGAGAAGAAAGGCATTGGGATGGATGGCAAAGGGCACGCTCAGATAGAGCAGCCAGCCCACCACAAAGACCGGCGTGATGGCTCGTTTGGCATGGTGATAGACGAAGGCGGACTCGCGTCCCGCGCCGAAACGACGCAAGTCACGGCGTACCAGGCCGTCGACGAAACCCACCAGGGCCGCCAGGGCGAAGAGCGGCGAGGTCAGCAACAGGATGACCACCCGGGTCAGGGTCATCAACGTGACGTAGAGCGCCGCCTGCACGTAGATATGCAGGGTACCGAGCCAGCCGCCATGATGGGCGCTGTTCTCGAGCCATGCCGATATTCCACTCTTCACGAACAGCCACTCATGGGTATGGGTAACCGCCCGGGTCGCCAGGGCGACCGGGTCCGAGACCAGCAGCGAGCGGGTAAAGGTGGTATCCAGCCGGGCCACCTCCGCTTCCAGAGTCTCCAAGGCATGTTGTGCTCCGGGCTCTCCCCACCACTGCCAGTAAATCCCCGCCCACTCGACCAGCACGGACATCAGCAGCGACACCACCAGCACCGCCATGATCTGGAACGGCAGGCCGAACAGCATGGACAGCCAGCCGCGGCGTGTTTCCTGAGCTCGCTCAGCCGTGGCCACCTCAGTGCACCCTCACCGGCGTCAGCGAACAGAGTAGTGACCAGCGACGATCCTGGTAGTGCAGAATCAACCGCCCCTCATGAGGATGCTCGCCCTGCTCCCACACCGGCGAGAGCCCCTTGCGATAGGCGCGCTGAGTCAGCTCGATGCGGTCGATGCCGATGATCACGTAGTCGAGCAGCCCGAACAGGGTCTGAGGCAGCTCACTCAACGAGCCACTCTCCAGAGCGACGCTGGAGACAATGGCGGTTGCTGCGGTATCACTCGTCATGGGCGTTGTCTCGATGCTCATCATGGTTCTCCATCTCTTGAGCCAGCGGCCACTCGTCGAGCAGCTTATATTCGGCCTCCTCCCTGGAGGGCGCCTCAGCTCGAGATACTGTCTGAGTACGCGGCGCCTCTTGGGCATCATTGCGCTGCACCGCAAGCTCAGCCCCCAGATCCCCCAGTTCCAGGTTTACCGGCGGCGGCATCACCGCGGTCCACCACTGCTCGCCGGTGGTGTAGTCACGCTTCATCCGCTCGGCGAGCTCGGCGATGCTGCCGGGAATATCCTCGTGCTTGTCGGGCAGCGGTAGCGGCATACGTACCTTCCAGAGCTGGCCGCCCTCCAGCAGGGCGAAGGCTTGCCCCTTGGGCAGCGAGACCACGTCTGCCGGCTCGATCATCGGCACCTGTACGGTGCTGATGCGATCTCCGCCGGAGCTGGTGAAGTCGATATCGTTGGCGATATCACTGGAATCGGAGGCCATGCTGACCAGCATGCGCGTGGCCACATTGACCTGACGCAGCTGCCGAGTCAGCAGCTCGGCGGTCTTCTCCTCGCGCACCCGCAGCATCACCAGGTTGTTGAAGTTGCCGACCACCTGGCCGGCCTTGGCGGCACTGCCGATGCGCGCCTCGATGTCGGAAAGGGTCTGGGTGTAGGCGGTCACCTGAATCCCCGCGCCGCCCCCCTTGTTGATGAGCGGGATGAACTCGTCGCCCATCAACTCGTTGAACTCGTCGCAGTGCAGATTGATCGGCATCTTGCCCATGCGTTTGCCGTTCACTGCCGGCAAACCATCGTCGATGCCGTGCTTGTAGATATGGCCGGCCACCGAGACCAGGTCGGCGAACATCGAGTTGCCCACCGCCTGGGCTACCTCGAAGTCGCTCATGGCATCCAGCCCCACGTAGACGATGCCGCGCTTGCGGATGATCTGCTGCCAATCGATGATCGGCCGGGGGTCCTCGATGTCGTCATAGTCCGGCGAAAGCAGCTCGGCGATGCGCCCGGTGGTCAGCTTTTCCAGCAGCGGTAGCAGAGAGGCCACGATCTTGTCGAAGTAGGTCTTGTCGTAGCGCACGGCGCTGCGAAGCCCCTCGAGCACGGCGTCCACCACCTTGATCTGCTGCAGGTACTGCTCGATGGCCACCACTCGCTTGTCGCGCCCTTGAAACTGGCGTGGGATGTTCTTGTCGTTGAGCTTGCCCTCGATGGTGGTAATGCGCTCCCAGGCGTGCTGGTCATGGCGGGTCAGGGTCTGCTGGGCGTACTCGACCATCAGGCCATCGATGTTCACCACGTCCGAGAGGATCTGTTCATAGGTGGGACGCTGTCCCAGGGCATGACGGGCCCGGGCCACGATGTTGACGAAGCGCCAGGCGAACTCGCGGAAGGCGGCGCTGTTGCCCTCCCCGGAGAGCTGACCGGCGAGCCGGGTCGCCACTTCGGAGATGCGCCCGAAACGGCCTACGGCGTTGTAGCGCGCCGAAATATCTGGCCAGCCCAGGTGGAAGACATAGAACTCGTCGCCCCGGCCCGCCCGCTGGGCCTCGGCATACATGCGGATCATCAGATCGGCGTCGCCCTTAGGATCGAAGGCGATCACCACGTCGCCGCGGTGAATATCCTGAGTGATCAGGATCTCGGCGAGCCGGGTCTTGCCGACCCGGGTGGTGCCCTCCACCAAGGTATGGCCGACCCGCTCCCCGAGGGGCAGATAGACATCGCGCTCCCTCCACTCAACGGCATGCAGCGCCGGCATACCGCCCACCGGCGGCAGCGGGCGTACTGGATTCCAAGTCACATCCGCGGCGAGCAGCTTCACCAGCGGCCGACTGGTCCCATAGCGTTCCAGCCGATTCTCCAGCTCACGTGCCCAGCGGTAGGCTGGCCCCGGACGCAGATAGCGTTGCACGTGAGGCTGCTGGCTCTCATGGAGCCGCTGGGTGTGGCGCGCCTCCCACTTGAAGCCCTTGCCCATCCACAGCAGTCGCTGGCTGACCGGAATCTGCCAACTGCGCAGCGCGAAGCGCGGCAGGCGCTTCATGTTGCGACGGTAGCGAAGTACCAACCAGGCCTGTCGAACACGCCAAAACCCGAAGGCGGCAAAGCCTGCCGCCATGCCATAGCCCACGCTGGGCGACAAGGCCAGCGACCAGGGCGCCATGACGCAGAGCACCGCACAGGCCAGGCAGACCAGGGCAGTATTGAGCTCTACCGCTGGGCGCAGTAGCGCCTCCAGGGGGTGTGTCTGGTTCATCGCGCGTCCTCTACTGCTCCAGCCCTTGAGACGTCACCAGCACTGGGTAGTGAGCAAGTCCCAGCCGGCCGGCCAGGTCGTCCCCTGGCGTGGGCCGCAGCTCGAGCCCCGGCGCCGTCTCGCGCAAGCGCTGTAGTCCCTCGGGCGTGGCCACCTGAACGATCAGACCCACGGCGTTAAGCTCGCTCAGGATCTCCCCGCGAGCCTCCAGCCAGCGCAGCGACAGCGGATCGTCTCCGACCAGGAAGAAAGGCGTCATGCGGCCGGGCAGCTCAAGCGGGCGAAAGTCCACCTCCCCGGGGGATAGCCGCTCGCTGCTCACCGGCAGCATATCCGTCTCGCTGAACGCCACCGGCACACTGGGGGTCGGCACATAGCCCTCCGCCTCCGGCACATTAGCCATGCCGATGGCAACAAAGTAGGGACGGGCCGGTTCACCGCCATGATCGGCGAGCACCTCCAGCACAGGGCGCCCAGACGATGACATTCGGGCCATGGTTTCTGCCTGGGCACTGGCGACAAGTAGCCCGAAGAGCCCAACCATCAGCACAGATAAAGCCCGGCAGCGACAGTCACGCATCAGCATCAAGATCTTCCTCCAGCGCAACCTCACTGCTCTCCTCCCGATACTCTTCAGGGGAGCCATGGGCATCTCCGTGGCAGTAGTCGACGGGCGGCTCGATTTCGCGGGGCTCCCGCCAGGCCAGTGCCCCGCAGTAGGGGCAGCGATAGGGGGCAGAACAGGTCATTGATGGCATCTCCTTCAGTTGGCTGCCAGCTGCCGCTGGCGAGACGTGCTCAAGCGCTCGAGCTCTGCGGCAACGATGCGGCGATAGCGGGCCGCTGGCTCCCCGCCGGCGGGTCGGTGGTAGCGCCCGGCCGCCTGAACCCAGTCACCGGTGGCCTCGAAGTGGCCGCGCAGCAGCCGTGCCGCCTCCTCCAGGTTGGCGTAAGGGTTGAGGGCATCGCAGGGATTCGAGAAGCGCTTGCCGGCGCCGAATAGCTGCGGCTGCCAGCGCACGTTAAGCTGGGCAATGCCCACGTCCACCAGGCGGGTCTCCTGGAGGGCCTGCATCAGGGCGCTACAGGCCGCCCGGCGGGTTGCGAAGCGGAAGCCCTCCCCCGCCACGTTCAGCGTCCATGGCCAGGGACGGCGACCCGCCTTCAGGCTGACCACCGACTCAGTTGTCGCCACCGCATAGAGCACTTCAGGCGGGACTTGATGCAGGCTTGCTGCATCGAAATAGGCCGGAGGCACCGCTGCCGCCTTGGCCAGCGATGCCAGCACTGCCAGGCAACAACCTAGTGCCAGGCCCATCACCAGATGTGGACATGCTTTCCGCCCCATACTGACCGCCTCCCTCACCTGGGATAGACCTGGGGCAGCGACCCGACGGTGATACCCTGCTCTAGGTTCGGTTCGCCGTGGTTGAGGGTGATATCTCTTGCCCGCACGCGGGCAGCCGGCACATCCACGCGACGCGCCCAGTCGCGTATCACCGCATCGTCACCCCCGGTGTCGAGAACAAAGATATCCATCTGGGCCCCCTGGGCGATCAGCTCGCTGACGGTGCTGTCGCATCGCTCGCAGGCTTCGACCGCCACGTACACTGTCAATCGAGCCTGCAGTGAGCCCTCATCGGCGAAGTGAAAGGCTGATCGTGGCCGCAGGGTGAACTCGTTCACGGGCATCTCATCGGAGTAGAGGCGCTGCCAGGCTTTATCGTAGGCACGCTGGAATGCCAGCTCTCGCTCGGTGCGGGCGCGCTCCACCTCAACCAGCAGTTCTGCATAGCGGCGGCGCTCCTCGGGGCTGCGCGCCTCGACACCAAGGGTGGTAATGGGATCAAGGTTGGGCGACCAGATCCCTCGCGGCCCCTCCATCAGCGTCTCGTAGCGCTCCCAGTCTCGCTCGTTCAGCTTCCAGGCCTCGGCCTGCTCCGTCCGGGTACGGATGCGCTCACTCTCGAGCATCTGCTGCGCCTCTTGAATCACGGCGGAGGCATCGGACCGTCTCTCCAGGGTGGGCTCGGCACCACTCTGGCTTCCCAGCAGTGCCATGGCGACGGTCACCACGGACACAACAGAACGCTTCAGGTTTCTCATCTCAAGCTCTCCGGGGCCTCAGGGAATCTGGACGTCGACCGCGCGGCCGTTACGGTTGAAGACGGCGTGACTGCCGCGAATCCTGGTCAGCTCCCAGCCACCCTGGCGATCCCCGATGCCTAGCAGCCGGATATCGAGCAGGCTCGACAGGCCATTGGGTGACACGCCGACGTAGAGGCGGCCACCGCGGGACTCGACGCCGGTAACCTGGAACGGAGGAGACGGCGGAGCCGCTGACCGCGGCATCTTGCGGGCAGGTGTTGGGCGTGGCTCGGCCTGCTGACGCTGGCTCTGCTCAAGGCGCTCGCTCAGCGTCTGGATCTGCTCGTTCTGGGCGGTGACGCGCAGGTTGAGCTCGCTATCCAGGCGGCTCAGTTCCTCGGCCAGCCCAGCGAAGCGGGGCTCAATCTGCTTCAGCTGAGCTTGATTGGCAGCGCTTTCCTTAACTCGCTGCTCGGCCTGTTCGAGGCGCTGTCCCAGGTCCGTAAGGCGCTGCTCCAGAGTGGCCTGCTGGGACTCTACTCGAGCCAGTACCTCCTCCAGGGGCACCACCGCCCGCTGCACCTGGGACTGCACCAGGGATTCCACCGGCACCTCGTCGGGAGCCGCTCTCAACAGCAGGGCCCCTGACACCACAGCGCCGGCCAGGCTTACCGCCAGCAGGCCATATAGAGCCTTCCTGCTGCCCTTCCTGCTGCCTTTCCCTGCTCCTCGCTTGTCGCGATGCGGCGGCTCCATAGACTTGTGGTTGGGCGGCAGCTCGGTGGGCTCACTCATTGCTCACCTCCGCCACCGCTGCAGGGCTCTTATCGCGACTGTCGTCACCATGCTCCGGCATGTAGCGGATATCTCGCACCTGATAGCAGACCTCTCTGGCTACGGGATCGACCTCCAGCTCCCAGGCATCGCCTCCCAGTACCTGCAGGGCCTCACGTAACGGCATGGGGCCCAGCCGATAGTGAGCCGCCGGTAGCGGCTTGCGATAGAGAGTTCGCTGAGGTGGACCCAGGGTGGGACAGAGGGAGTAACCGGTATGGCGAAGGGTGTACTGCAGCGCATCCCCCACGCTGGCAGTCATCGACGCTGGAATGCGCACGTCGATGATCTGCTCCAGGAGATAGCGCTGACCCAGCGAGGCCCGAGTGGCAACAAGCTGGTAGCGCCCGGTACGAATCACCTCAACGGCAGGCAGATGGTCGCTGTAGATATCCGGTGCTACACCCCCGATCGTCGGGGGATTGGGGCCGGTGATCACGGCTTGATGCTTCTCTCCCTCGACGTCGGAGTCTGGCAACGAGAGCACCAGTGAATCGGTACTCGAGGATTCAGAAATCTGTGGTGGCTGATGGGCACAGCCCGCCAGCAGCGTGGCAGCGATCAGCGCAGCGGTCGAAAGGGTGGGAAGGTAGAGCATGCGTTGCCTCAAGGGAGTCCATTCAATGGCGTTGAGGCAGGAGGTTCTCGGGTTTGCGGTGGCGGGTCGATTGAAAAGCGTAATCAGGCGGGGAGAGGAAAAACGCCCCAGGTCGGGGCGTTCTCCGCATTCAGAAGATCGTCAATGTAGGGACATGACGTTGAGTGCCTCGAATTCTCGGCGCACATAGGGTCGATAGTAATGGTCCAGAGCCAGCTGCAGCCTTAGGCGTTCTGCTTGCTTGCGAAGCCAGCGCGCTGAACTGAAATTATCGGCCAGGGCAATCTCTTCCCTGGCCTGCTGCTCCAGTGCTTGCTCACGCTCATGTAGCACACTCTCTTCCTGAGCGGTCGGAGGCATAAGCCAAGCGAAGGCGCCCAGCGCAAAGCGCGCTGCTGCCGCAAGGCGCCCATGACGGTCCCGTACCTCAGCGTGAGAAGGTGTCACCTCGGGACCGATATGGGCAAGGAGCTCGGGCTCCCTGTGGACGATCTCGGTTACGGTCGAAAAACAACCGGCATTGATGATTGTCGTCACCTCGAACCAGGGGTTTGAGGGGTCGGTATCATCGTACTCCCAGCGTGTCCCGTGGATCGTTAGACGAAACTGCTCTCGCAGTGCCGCTTCCCGAATCAGAGCACCAGTGACCGCATAGGGATGAGGGACAAAGCGTTCCATTGAGGCTCTCCAAGTCATTGGCAATCCAGGGAGAACCTCTCCCGGCGGGGAGGTGGCTCCCCGGCTGGGTGGTTTGATGAAAACGTTACTGATCAGTGCATGGCCGGCGAATCGAACGAACCAGCCGCTTCTCCTGAGTGGGCAGTGGCATAACCACTACCGGTCTCGGACTGCCCTGCTGAGCCAGCGGAGCTGAGGTTGCCGACACCCTGCCCATCGCGACGAGGGGCCTGATAAACCATCTCGCCGTTCACCTTGATCCAGCTGATGAACAGCAGACGTGCCTTGAGACTGACGCCGGTCTGGCCGGCCTTGTCACCCTTCGAGTAGATGAAAGTATCCGTCCAGAGGTCGCCTAGCTTGAAGCCGATCAGCACCTTGCGACCCTCGTACACCGCCTGGCGGCAGCGTTTGACGAGCACTTCGGCATCACGGCCGCTGATCCGACAGTCGAAGCGGGTATAACCCACATCGTCTGCGGGACCATTCAGGGCCGCAATATCGCATGCCCAGAACGCTTCTCCGCGCTTCGGCTTCACCTCCCGAATCCGGTTGAGATAGCCAAGGCCGGTGATATGGAGGTCGAAAAAGCCAGTGGTGGCACTCTGGTGAGTAGTGATTGTCATGGTGTATCTCCTCGGTGATTTCAGGCTGCGCCCGGGAGACACTCGCCCCCTATGGGAAGTCGAGCAGCTTCCCGGGTGAGCAAGGGGGTGAGTTCAGACGCTGACTCAGCTCATCAACACGCAGTGGTGCCGAGAGCCTGCCAGGGTGCTGTTGCAGCAATCGCAGGGCGATGTCGAGAACACTTCATCCTGCTCGCTATCGCCGGCGACGAGGTAGTCCCCATCGCGCTGCACTGCGGCGATGGAGTCACGCACATTTCGCTCGCGAACGGCGGCGTTCTCTTCATCCAGGAAGTAATCCAGCCCGGTGGCATCGTCATTGGCGATGATCATCAGGCAGTCAGCACAGACCATGACATGGTCGTCGACAATCGTGGCCATGGGGCATTCCTCCAGATTTCCAGGGGGTCCGCCCCCTGGGGAGGCATCTCCCCGGATGGGTGGTAGCAGTGGCATCCTGCCCTGATGGGCGGCCTCGTCTCGGGATGCGCGAGGCCTTTGGAGGTGGCGTACCGCCAAGCGGTGCACCCTTGAAACGCCAGGATGCCAGGGTGTCTCGGTTGGAGCCGGTCGAGACCACCGGGCCGCCAGCGGCGGCACTTGCTCACTGGGAAGCTGCCTGTCATCCCGGCAGCATCTCCTCGCTATCTCCACTCGCAAGACGCGGCACGCCACGCCTTGGGATTGAAGACCATAGAGGGCATTAACAGGGTCGTCGCCGTACCGACAAATACCAGGGTGTCCGCCATGCAACTAGAGCCAAGACATGCCCCTCGTTGTCATGCTTCGCTCACGGTAGCACCCGAATCTCTTCGCGGACGCATTCGGTCGATCAAGCACAGATCCCTGTACAAAGGGCTCCCGTTGGTGATGCGGCGGGCTCCGCAGAAGGGCAGGTGTTTCCAGCGTGGAGACGTCAACCGGCCTGCCGGCTACCCTGGTTCAAGGTAGCTGGCAGGCCGGTCGTCGTATGAGACAGGTGGCCAACTAACCAAGCTGGCCTGGGACTAATGAACCTCGAACCCCGACTGTTGATGATGCAGTGTGAGCCGTATAGGCGGGATGGGGCGTATTCGTCTCGCGAGGTGCGAATACTTTGGGGGATTGAGCGTTGATGCTCAAAGGGCGTTGCGTGATGACCGTCAGCAACCAACGGGGTACATGTTCCATTATTGAGCCTACCCCTTTCACGGTCAAGGCGATGGAGCCTTACGCCGGCTGCCAGCGCCTTTCCTGGGCGCCCTGTCGCGCAACAGGCCACGGCACTCCGGATAGCGCGAGCATCCCCAGAAAGCACCGTACTGGCCCTGACGCTTGCGCATGGGCGCCTGGCACTCCGGGCACGCCTTGCTCTCTTGCTGAGGCATCGTCACCGTGGACTCCCTCGCATGATGCACCAGCTTCTCCACCATGCTGGTCTGACGTGTCATAAAGTCCTCTAGTGCCAGGCGTCCTGCCGCAACATCATCCAGCGCCTGCTCCCAGAGCGCCGTCATCCCGGGGTTGGTGATGACGGAAGGCAACGCATCGATCAGCTGCTGGCCGGTCGGTGTCGAGACCAGGGCACGCTTCTGCCGTTTCATGAAGCCACGCTTCAACAGCGTTTCGATGATGCCGGCCCGCGTTGCCTCGGTACCGATTCCGGCAGTCTCCTTGAGGCGAGCCTTCAGGCGCTCATCTGTCACGAAGCGAGCTGCATGCTTCATGGCGGCGATCAGCGTGCCCTCGGTGAAGGCCTTGGGCGGTGTGGTCCGCTTGGACAGCACCTCGAGGTGCCGGGCCTGACAGGGTTCGCCCTCGCTGACCGGCGGCAGCGGTGGCACTCCCTGCTCCTTCTCACTGCTCTCTTCTGCCGCCATCCGGGTAAAGAGTACGCGCCATCCCTCCACAAGCACCTGGCGCCCCGAGGCTACAAACACTTCCCCCTCCAAGCCTACCCGCACCTCGGTCTGATCATACGCGTGAGCCGGCAGAAACTGGGCCAGGTAGTGGCGACGGATCAAGTCATAGACATTGTGTTCGGCATCGCTCAGCTTGATCATATCGCATGTTGCCGTCGGGATGATGCCGTGGTGGGCGGTGATCTTGCTATCGTTCCAGACACGGCTCTTGCGATTCGTGTCCAGAAGCTGGCGAAGCGGCGACAGCGCCTCGTCCGAGTGCAGCAGCATCGTCACGATGCGGTCGGCATCCTCAAGCTGCGACTCCGGCAGATACCGACAGTCGGTGCGCGGGTAGCTTGTGGCCTTGTGAACTTCATAGAGTGACTGGGCAATATCCAGTACCTGCTGGGCGCCGTAACCAAAGCGTCGTGAGGCTTCCTGTTGCAGTGATGACAGATCCATCACCAGCGGCGCGGTCTCCTTCTTGCGGCTCGTTTCAAGATGGTTGACACTCCCCTGCTGCCCGGTAACTCGCTGAGCCAGCGACCGGGCGGCTGCCTCGCTGATACAGCGCCCTGCGACATCCTGGATCGAGGCGTCATGCGGCTGCCACTTAGCCTGAAAGGTCCCACCAGCCACCTGCAAGTGAGCCACGACTTCCCAGAAGGGTTGGGGCACGAAGTTCGCAATCTCACGGTCGCGATCCACGACCAGTCGTAGTGCAGGCGTCTGCACACGCCCCACCGAGAGTACACCCTGATACCCCTGCCGCTGGGCCAGCAGCGTATAGGCCCGGGTCAGATTCATCCCGACCAGCCAGTCGGCCCGGCTACGCCCAAGCCCAGCCAGATATAGCGGGTAGGTCACCTCTCCCGGTCTGATACTGGTCAACGCCTTGCGAATCGAGGCGTCGTCCAGGGCCGAGAGCCACAGGCGGGCAACCCTTCCCCTATAACCACAGTAATCCAGCAGCTCACGGGCAATGGTTTCCCCTTCCCGGTCGGCGTCGGTGGCCACCACCACCTCGGTCGCCTGGCCCAGCAGCTTCTTCACCACGCTGAACTGCTTGCGGCTGCTCTTCTTGATTTCCATCTTCCAGGTTGAAGGCAGAATCGGCAGTGTTTCCAGGGACCAACGCTTTAGCGCCGGCTCGTACTGCTCCGGTGGGGCCTGCTCGAGCAAATGTCCGAATCCCCAGGTCACGACACTGCCTTCCCCCTTCAGGAAGCCCTCACTGCGCTTCCCGGCGCCTATCACACGAGCGATATCTCGAGCCTGTGAGGGCTTCTCGCACAGAAACAAACGCATTGGCTCACCTCTCTCATGAACATAGCGAGCAGCTTGGCAAGCTCATCAAAGAGACCGAACAAAGAAGGAAGACGTCAATCCTGGTTGTTTACAACACTCTCGTTCTCTTCAGGATGCTGGATGCCCTGGGGAGAATTCATGCTTACCTGAGCCACTCGGTGAGGCAAGATAGCCACCCGTTCTGCCTGCACCTTGAACGCCGTGCGCGTCTCGCCATTCTGCTCCCAGCTGTCCTGAACCATCTTGCCTACCACCACGATCCGCATACCTCGCTGATACAGTCGAGACCAGCGCTCGGCGTCGCGGTGCCACCACTCCACATCTGCCCAGAAACCGCCACGATCCACGACCTCTCCGTCCTTGGGGACGAGGTTATCGAATCGCACATTGAGCCTGAGCAACGTGCGGGGTGGCTGATTATCACGCACTGGAAAAGTCCGAACCTCCGGATCGCTGCCGATATTCCCCTCGCCGTAGAAGCGCGTGCCCATGAGAATTCTCCTTGATCGTTATCGCTGAAAAGAGACCGCATACTCGATATCCGACAGTGCCTTGCCAATTCGCTTGATCGCCCCGTTGATGGTGGCCGCCTTGGCATTGAACACGCAGCGCCTGACCTCCAGGTCAATGATCGACTGCCGTATCGACTCGGGGATATCGTCTCGCGAAAGAAAGGCCTCCAGCAGCCAAAGCCCCATGCTCTTCTGCTTGTTATCACGCCACTGCAGGGTTCTGGCAGGAATGCCTGACTTACCCCATGGGGTCAGCCAAAGACCACTCGACCGCAGCAAGCCGCCATTCGCTTGCGATGCCATATCGATCGCCTCTTGCCGTGCTGCTCTTGCCGATACTTCCAGCTCATCACGGAGTCGAATCAGCTCCCCCTTACCCTTAAAGGGTTTTAAAAAACCCTTTGCGTAACTATTGAATGTGTCATTGCCGTAGCTATTCGATGCGCTGCTCACCATGCCCCCATGCTCTCTGTGATTACAGTGGAATCACCCCGAGAGGCTCCCTCGGCACGCCACCCAGGTGATTACAGTGGAATCACCTCCAGGAGACTCCCCCGGCATGGCCCCCAGGTGATTACAGTGGAATCACTTCCGGGAGACTCCCTCGGCATCGCACCCAGGTGATTACAGTGGAATCACTCCTGGGAGACTCCTCGGCACCTCGCCCATGTGATTCCAGTGGAATCACCATGAAAGAATTTTTCGCTACTCTTCAGCGGAAGCCGGCGGGGTACCTTTCGGCCCGTCTTCGCTAGTGGGCGCCCTGGCCTCCGCCGTCCTGGCAATCGGCGGTGCAAATTCGCTGCGTCTCTTGCCGGAGAGCACATCATCAGGCAGTACACCGAATTTCTCGATGGCATCTCGGGCCTTGGCATTGTTGGCAGCGAAATCGTCCCGGGTGGCACCGCTGAAGCCTGGGTACTTCTGGGTGCTCGCGCACAGGCTGCGCAGAAGATGACCGCCCAGCCGGACGTACTCTTCCATCTGTCGCCGGCCAATCAGGGCAATATGGTGAGCAAGCATGACGCGCCTGACGAAGCGATCGAAGTCGATCAGCAGGCGCAGAGCGAGCCAGCCATGCTGCCCGCCGGTATAGACGGGGAGCTTCAAGGGCTGCTGGTTGAGGTTCTCTTCTACATTCAGCTCCGGTGGCAGCTGTGCCATCAGGCTATCCAGCTCCTGGAGACGTTGATCCAGTTGAGTACGCGTGTCGGCAAGCTTGTCATCCAGCTGCAACAGCCAATGATCTGCATAGGGGTCGTCCTTGGCTGCGTTCTGCTTGATCGCGCCGCAGATCAGCAGGAACTGCCGCATGCCGATGATCTGTGGGCGACCCGTCTCGACTCCTCGGCCCTTCCAGATTCGTGCTGCATGGTGGGTATGAAGCGTCAGCTCGACCTTGCTGCGTAGTGCTCCCAGACGATCAACGGCCATGTCGCGTTGTCCTCATGCTGATGTGTGCCCGCGGTATGGCAGACACTGTCAATCAGTTGATGCCGGGAGAATAGGAGAATCGTTAATGGCTGCTGAGTGGTTTTTCCCCGCCTGAAGGCCATAAGCCCAGCGAGCGTAGGCACTGTTCTCGCGCTGCTTGGGCTTCCTCAGGTGAGGTGGTACCCACCTCGGTGCTCGATGGCGCCGAGGCCTGTGGGGATGGCGATACAATCCTTTGAACCGCCGGCTGCTTTACGGCGGCAGCAGGGCTCTGCTGCGCCATCCCCGTCCGGCGCTCCGCCTGCGCCTGGGCATAACCGGTCACCACGAACTCGCCGCTGATGGCCCGCTTGATCAGCCCTCGCAGGAAGCCTTTGGGGTTTCGCACCGAGCCACCGCTCACACGTCCTGCCGCCTCATCGAGAATCGCCTGTTGGGTGTCGCCGGCCAGATCCGCCATCAGAAGCTGGATCGCCTGACGTTCGCTCCCATCCATCGAGAGACATGCCGGCCAGTGCAGGCTCACGGCTGAGGTACTTGTAGGTTTTACACAGTGTGAAGTACGTACTGTACGGGAAGAACTATCCGAGTTTTCGTCGAGAACTGTCCCGATAGCCAGGTAAGCTTTTGATTCTAGACTTGGTTCTCTCTGAAAACCCGGGGGACTCTCTCTGCTGACCCGGCCGGGTTCTTGCTGAGAACTTGGCACCGGGACTTGGTTTCCTCCCTGGTTCTTCTGCTCACTCGCGCTGGAGAACTGTGTGTCCTGACGCTTAACCGATGAAGTGTCCCTGGTATTTTGGGAACGAGATACCAGGGTCTCGAGACGCGTTGGCAGCTCATGCAGGGCCCCGGCCTCCTGGAGCTCCTCGAACACCATGGCAGCGACGGTCTTGACCACCTTGTTCTGGTGATCCAGGCAGCGGCAGACATACTCCACGTAGTCGGCATCCAGCACCGAAGCTTCCGCGGGCGATAGCGGTTCGTCGTGCAGGATATAGACGTTGCCGATGATGCGACCGTTCTGGGTGTTGCGCGCCCGATGGCCGAGACTGACCCAGCGAGTCAGGCGCAGAACAGCGATAACGCGGGCGACCGTGGCCCTCGAAGCCTTCTGGCCCGGAGCTCCCCGCAGCAAGGGCTGCAGCTCATCATAGGTCGGCACCGCGGTGGTTCGGTCCGGATTGACCAGCATCCGCATCATCTGCCAGCCCAGCTTGTCGACGTGCCCGAGGCGAGGGTCCAGCAGCAGCGCCCGTGGTACGGTCTCATGAGGGTTTCCGAAGAACAGCAGGCCATCAAGATCTGATGCTGACGCTCCAGACCTCCCCGTCTCACTGTTCACAATGTCAGACGCCGGGGGCTCGCCCCGGCGCAGGGTCATCTCGGAGGCCGCATGGCCAATCAGGCGGTCCAGCCCCTTCCGAGTGGCATCACGCAGCTGCACCATCACCGCCCTCCCTCAGGAGACGTCCACTCTTCGGTCGGAGGCGCCGTGCGCGGCTGGCCGGGGTCGCCCCACTGCTTGATCAGATGCCACACCACCGCCAGCGGGATCTCGGTTTCCTCGGCCAGGGTGACCATGCCCTGCAGATCGTCTTCCGCCTTGGGGTCCAGAGCAATGTGCTGCCAGCGCTCCCAGGCATCATGCTCTACCTGCTCCGATGGCATCGCCAGACGACCTTGGCGCGGTGCTATGCCCAGCAGCTGGCGACGAGTCGAGCAGTCGTTGCCGGTCAGACCGAAGAAGGCTCCCATCATGCTGACACTGGCCCCCAGCCTCAGGCAGCGATCAATCAAGGTCTCACGATCCTGGTCACGATCGATGCGTGCCAGAACACCACGCAGGGCGGCATGGTCCACAGAAAAACGTGCCACCACCGGCCCTGCGCAGGCCAGCGAGTCGATATCGCTCGCTCTCAGCCGTCGCAAGGTGCGTAGCTCATCCTCGCTGAAACCGAGGGCCAGCGCTCGGCGCATATTGCCCTCCCGAAGAAACCCCATGACCTGGCTGAGCAGCGCCTGATTCAAGTTTGCGGATGAAGAGCTCATGACTAGGTCTCCTGCTGTCCCTGAAGATGTTCACGAAGGCGGCGGATCAACCGCACCAGACGAAAGAAACGAAGCAGTACCGAGTCGTCCCAGGCACTCTCATCGCCCTCTTCCCGATGGGTGCCAAGCAGCGCTCCCCATAGGGTGGCATCCGCGGGGTACTCGGGATTGAGCTCACCGCGAAGGCTCGCCAGCGCCTGCCAGGCGATGCGTGAACGACGGTCGGCGGAATCCGGCAACGGGTTGAGGTCGAAGCCGATACTCTCGTCATCGGCGACCACCACATCGCTGCCGCCGAAGCCACCCCAACGCGCAATCACCTGCACCAGTTCACGGATACGAATACGCAAAGAGCGGGGCTCATCCTCTACCCCCTCGATAAACCAGACGTCGGCAATGGGTGGGGTAATCTCGCCGGAGAGTACCGGTGCCGCCAGAGGGGCCAGCTGCTCGAAGTCGAAGCTCGGCACCCCGAGCTCGCTGGCCAGATGGTGGCGATAGCCGCGCTTTCCCGGGCTCTCTTCCCAGCTGGACTGAGTCAGCCCCTCCAGACGGGCGCCCCGTTCAACTTCTGTCCGAGCGGCCCCCTCTGGCCAGTCGACCGCCTCCTCTGCGGCCGCGGCCATGAGTACAGGCCCAGGTTCCGAGACTGGCTCACCAAACTCAGGCATTACAGCGGACTGCGATTCGCTCAGCCGCTTCTTTTCACGCTCCAGCGCGGCAACCTGCTCACGAAGTCGGAGCAACTCGGCACTCTCCACCCTCTCGCCATCGGCAGGCGCCTCTCTACCAAGAGTTCGCGGCGATGGCAGCTGCTCTACTTGTGGTTCAGAGCCAGGCACGGGGTTCTGTGCCTTCGACGCACTATCTGCAGAGGAATCGGCAGCGCTATCAGGTAGCGGTGGATAGAGTGAGGGCGGCTGGGCATCAGGATCGCGCATCTGCTGTAATTCAACGTCCAGTGCCTCGAAGGCTTGGTGCTCTTCCAGGTCCCAGCGGCGCTTGCGATAGGTGACGATATTGTCGAGCGTCAGTTCACAGATGTTGAAATGGACCCCGGTATCATCCGACAACATTCCGCACAGCCGATCCACCACGATGCTCCAGTTCATCTCGGTCTGGCCCTCGTCATCGAACCAGGCCATGGTCTGGTGCCAGGCTTCGGCAAAGCCTTCGGGTGCGACTTCTTCGGTACAGCGCTCCCAGATCAGCCGGCAGGCTTCCCGGTAGCTGATCAGTTTCTCGACCTGTGGCCGCCCCAGGCCGCTGTAAAGGGTATTGGGCAGTGTGGGCAGCAGGTGCTCGACGGTGTAGAGCATCTTGCTGATGTGACTCTGGGCAACCTGATAGCCATCCTCGGCAAGGCGCTTGACCAGCTCACGCTGCGAGAGTGTGTCACTGCTCTCTTCCTCATACATCACCTTGGCATCCACCACGCCCTTGGCACGCTCGATCCAGAGTAGCTGGCCACGATTGTCGTTCTCGCTGAGATGCCCCGTCAGCATCTTTACTTCCGACTGCCAGGGTCTGTAGAGGGCATAGAAGGCATGGAAGTGCGAGTCACCGGTCTCCTCATAGAGCTCGCGCAGGATCTGCAGGCGGGTATTGCCTCCATCACAGATCGTGTATTGCTTCTCGCCCGGTCGCTGGGTAACAGGTGGCTTATGCTTGAGACCCGCAGCGCGGATCGACGCCTTGATCTCCTCGTACTTGGGGTTCTGTACCTGCCGGGGGTTGTGCTCGTAGGGCTTGAGCATATCCAGCGTGACCCAGACGGCCATCTCCTGATCGGGTGGTGTCACGGCTTCCACGGGCTGCCCCTGACGCCTGGGGCCCGGCTGCATCAAGCGTTCGCGAAGCTGCTGGTCGGTAGGACGTTTCATTGACTGATTTCCTTGGTGACGGTGCTGACAGAAGCGATGCCGGCGGCCGGCATCTGACTGCTGATGACAGTGGAATCACTCGTCATGACGGCACCTCTGCTGCCACTCCGCCCGGCGCAGCTGGGAACGTGCATTCAGCTCGGCCCGGCGATCCTTGGTGGTGAAGGAAGTGAAGACCGGGGCACAGCCCGGCTTGCTGAATCTCAGGTGCCCACCGCTGGTACGCTGCACTTCCCAGCCACGAGTTGCGGCATAGCGCACCAGACGCTGCATCCCCTTGCATCCACGTGCTGCTGAGAGCGACTTATTCATCGTTGGCCTCCTCGATCTCCCAGAAGCGTTTCAACAAGGCATCACCGTCCTCGACGAAGGTGTGGATCTCATGGCCGCTATAGGTAGCCATCTGAATCACCGCGAGGGCTGCCTCCTGCAGGTCCACATCGAGCCCACGCAGGCGTTGCATCTCGAAGGGCCAGCGGTAGCCGTTGTAGAGTCCGAGGAGGAGGCGTCGCAGGTGATGAGACTGGCCACTATGGCCCTGGGCCGCATGGATCAAGTGCTCAAGAGCGGCAAGGCCTTGCTGCTCGGCCTCAAGCTGACGCAGACGGGTCTCATTCATGACCTGAGCCAGTGCCTGTGAAAGACGGGAGCGATGCTCGGGTGTACGCACGCGATACTGGCTCATGAGGCTACCTCCTGATGCTGCCAGGCTAACGGCTTGAAGCACGCCGACTCCCCTTGGAACGTCAGGTGAACGGTTCCAGTAGGCCCGTTGCGCTGCTTACCCAGAATCAGCTCGGCCAGGCCGTGACTCTCCTCGTTGTCGGGGTGATAGACCTCGTCGCGGTATATGAAAGCGATGACATCGGCGTCCTGCTCCAGCGCACCGCTGTCACGCAGGTCGGCCATGCAGGGACGCTTGTTGGGGCGGGTTTCCAGGGAGCGGTTGAGCTGCGACAAGGCAATCACCGGGGCGCGCAGCTCCTTGGCGGTCTCCTTGAGAATGCGACTTATCTTGCCCACCTCGAGAGTGCGGTTTTCGCTGCCCGGCTCCTGAAGCAGTTGCAGGTAGTCCACCAGGATCATGGAGGGCCGCCCGAAGCGCCTCGTCATGCGGCGAGCACGAGCCTTCAGGCTGGAGGCGGTGATCCCGGAGGCATCATCGATCAGCAGCTTCCCGTCCAGCTGAATGAGCCGACTGACCGCAGCGGTTACCTTGGGCCAGTCCTCGTCTACCATCTTTCCGGTACGCAGCTTCTGCAAGGAGACATCCCCGAGGCTGGCGATCAGCCGCAGCATCAGCTGCGATTCGGGCATCTCCAGAGAGAAGATAAAGACCGGACCTGCTACCTGCTCTGCCGTCAGCGCATACTCCGCGAAGCCGAGCCCCATGGCGGTCTTGCCCATGGAGGGGCGGCCGGCCAGGATGATGAGGTCTCCGGGCTGCCAGCCCGCTGTCATGGCATCCAGCTCACCAAGTCCGCTCGGAAGGCCCGTCACTCCACCCTGGGCATTGAAGGCCTGGTCGATGACGTTGATGGCCTCCCCCAGCATCTCCTTCATGGAGCTCAGCCGCTCATGACGCGCCTCCGTCAATGCGAAGAGCTTCTGCTCCGCTTCCTCGATCAGCTCGGCGGCCGAGCGGCCTTGGGCACTAAGAGCCTTCTGGTTAAGCGTGAAGCAGGTGTGAACCAGCTGACGCAGTGCATGGCGGTCACGCACGATCTCGGCATAGGTCGTTACATTGGCCGCGCTGGGCGTATTGCGGGCCAGCTCTGCCAGAAAGGCGAGCCCTCCCACCTGCTCCAGCTGCTGTGTCTCCTCCAGTGCTTCGGAGACGGTCACCACATCCATGGGCTGGTCCCGCTCGGCCAACGTCTTGATTGCCTGAAACACCAGACGATGGGCCTGCTGATAGAACATCGCCGGCGCCAGGCGGTCGGCGATTTCATCCCACATGACGTTATCCAGCAGCAGGCCGCCCAGCACTGACTGTTCGGCTTCCAGGCTGTGGGGAGGCAGATAGCGGGCTTCGGGTCGCTCTTCGGCTATCCGAAGGTCGACCAGGTTCTCAATGGCACTCATCGTGGCACCCCCCCAGCATGGTGGTGGTACTGACCATGGCGTCGATCAGCCGCTGCCAGTCGGCGTTGAGCTCACAGGCCATCAGCTTGACCTGATCGGCAGCGGCGGGCGACTTGCGGCCGGCAGGCTTGCGCGGTTCGAACTGGTGAGCCGGCAGACCAGCACTGGCCGCCTGTCGGAAGGCGACTCCTGCGCGGATAGTGCTCTGCATGACGGTGACGCCCTGATCGCCGGCGGCGAACATCTCCGCCAGCGTCTGGTGGATGCCCCGCGCATCGGCGGTTTCATCCAGGCGGTTCACAAGCACGGAAACGGGGGGAACAGAAAGGTGGGTGAACTGGCTGAGCGCCTCGAGATCGCGTAGCAGACCAACGGTGCCGCGCACGAACTCACGGGCGGAAAGCAGCTCGGGGGTGATGGGAGAGAGGGCATGATCGGAGGCCAGGACCGCCATCTCAAGGGTGATCGAACGTGCCCCCTGGGTGTCGATCAATATGAGGTCATAGTCCGACATGCTGGAGAGCAGCTGGGCGAGTCGGAAGCGCCCATCCGGGGCGTTGAGCAGCAATTGGGGGAGCTGACCGGCATGATCGTTGGAGATCACCACATCCAGGTTGGGATGGGCCGTCTGCGATATGACGCGGTCAGGAGCCGTATCGCTGAGTGCGATCAGCTCGTAGGTGCCGCCAGGGGCTTCGGTACGAAGGGGATAGTAGCTGGAGAGCGTGGGTTGGCTGTCCAGGTCGATGAACAGGACCTTGAGGCCCGCATCAGCCAACAGGCCACCCAGGTTGGCGGTGACAGTGGTTTTACCCACGCCACCCTTGGTCGAAACAACGGATACAACGCGCATAACCTCACCTCGGTTCCAGATGGAAACAAGTGTGAGGCTGATGATCTGTCTCTATTTCACGAAGCTGCCGGCGCTAAGCCACCCTGACAGAGCTTCCTTATCGTGCTGCCAAGCCGATGATTTTCAAGGCTTTCAAATGGTGCCGACACCAGGAGTCGAACCCGGGACCTACTGATTACAAGTCAGTTGCTCTACCAACTGAGCTATGTCGGCAATAGCCGCACTGAAGGCGACATGGAGGACCACTCCTCCCTGGCGAGAAAAACCGTGAACTCGTGTTCACGGTCTTCCTGAAACAGGGTTGGCGATGGCTGGGGTACCAGGACTCGAACCTGGGAATGCCGATACCAAAAACCGGTGCCTTACCACTTGGCTATACCCCAGCAGCTTGGTGGCCAGAGAGGGAATCGAACCCCCGACACGGGGATTTTCAATCCCCTGCTCTACCGACTGAGCTATCTGGCCCCTTGCCAACGGTGCGTATTAAACCCCAATCGGCTGTTTCCGTCAACCCCTTTCTTTTCATCAAGATGAGGGCGGGACGTAGCCCTCGGCCTGGTCGGTCTCCCGGTTGTCGAGGAAGCGCTCCATCTGCTCCATCAGATACTCTCGAGTGGCGGGCTCGAGCATATTGAGGTGCTTCTCATTGATCAGGCGAGTCTGCAGGGCCTGCCACTCCTCCCAAGCCCGGCGCGAGACGCTGGCCTGAATCTCCTGGCCCTTCTTTCCGGGCAGGGGCGGGAACGGCAGGGCCTCGAGCTCCTGCTGATACTTGCGGCAGAATACGGTCTGACTCATGAATGAACTCCTTGGCAGTTGAAGACTCAGGGCCCCGGCGGGGTTGTCAGGGTGAAGGTCGCCAGCCCGGCCAGCAGCGCCTTCACCGGCGCCGCCAGGCCCACGGCATCGGGGTGATCGGGATCGTACCAGCGGCGCGTCTCACCTATCGAATCGAGGCGCTCGACCCTCGCCGGCTGGGGCGTGATCTCCAGGCGAAAGTGACTGAAGACATGCGTGAAGGCGGCGCCGGGCGCATCGAGCCGGCTGCCCGGGGCATGGGTATCGAGCCAGGCCTCGAGTGACGGCGCATCATCGAACTGGGGCAGGCCCCAGAGCCCACCCCACAGGCCACTGGGCGGGCGTTTCTCCAGCAATACGCGGCCACGCGCATCCCGCAGCAGCAGCATGCGAGTCGTGCGTGTGGGCAGCACCTTCCTGGGCTTGGATTCCGGGAAGCGCCGCTCCTCGCCTCGCGCATGGGCCACGCAGACATCGTTGAAGGGGCAGCGGTCACACTCCGGAGTACCCCGCCGACACAGGGTCGCCCCGAGATCCATCATCGCCTGGGTGTAGTCGGCCAGGCGCTGGTCGGGAGTGTAGTGATCGGCCAGCGCCCATAGCCGGCGCTCCACCGCCGGGCGCCCCGGCCACCCCGCCACGGCATGCAGCCGGGTAAGGCTACGCTTGACGTTGCCATCGAGGATCACCGCTCGGCGCCCCCGGCTCTGGGCGATGATAGCCCCGGCGGTGGAGCGGCCGATTCCCGGCAAGGCCGACATTTCGTCGAGGCTATGGAGCGGAAACTCGCCGCCGTGGTCCTCGACCACCACCCGTGCGGCCTTGTGGAGGTTGCGCCCCCGGGCGTAATAGCCGAGCCCGGTCCACAGGTGCAGCACCTCGTCCTGGTCCGCCGCCGCCAGGCACCCTACATCGGGGAAGCGCGCCATGAAGCGCTCGAAGTAGGGAATGACGGTGGCGACCTGGGTCTGCTGCAGCATGATCTCCGAGACCCACACCCGATAGGGCGTGCGTCCATGCTGCCAGGGCAGGTCATGGCGTCCATACCGGTCGAACCAGTCGAGCAGGCGCCGCTGAAAGGTCGCGGGGTCGAGCACGGGTGCCGGCATCTGGCCCTCCCAAGCGTCGGTCCCGCTCATTCAAAGAGGCCCTTCAGGGCATCACGAATCTGCCCACCGGTCTCTTCTCCGACGCTTTCCTCGAGCTTGTCGAGGGCGCCCTCCAGGCGCTGCTCCACTTCGTCACCGGCCCGGCTGCCTATTTCTTCGCGCAGAGCGTCACCGATGGCGGCCTGGAAGCCTTCGCGGTCGAAGCGGCACCACTCGGCGCTGTCACCGGCGAGACGTCCCTCGCAACGAACCGGCAGGGGCAGGCGCTCGAGATGCGGATTGACCTCACAGGCCGCATCGGCGGTATCCACCACCCGTGCCGCGGCACGCAGGTCGAAGCGCTCGCTGGTCAGGTCGAGGCTGCCCTCGCCACCGATGTCGATACCCGGCAGGGTAACGGCGATATCATCGCTTTCCACCACGCCGTCGCGCACCTTGAACGTTGCCTCGGCATGCTCGAAGCGGGTCTCCGGCGCCCATTCGCGCTGGATCTTCTCGCCCTGCAGGGTTGCCACAGCACTACAGAGCTCCCGGGAGACATTGACATCAAGGATGGCACCATCACTCAGGCGCGTGTCGAGGCGCCCGTTGAGGCCACGCTTCATTGCCGGCCAGGTGTTGCCCCGGGTCGTCAGCTCCCCCTCGACAAAGGCGCGGCCGCGCAGCGGTGCTGGCTCATTATCCTCGCCCAGCGCCTCGAGCAGGGTGTCGACATGCACGCGCTCCAGGCGTGGCGACAGCCGCCAGGCAACGGGGTCTCCCGTCAGGTCCAGCTCACCCGTAGCGGCCAGGCTGCCTCCGTAGAAGGAGGACTCCAGCGATGTCAGCCGCTGCCGGCCGTCGCTACCCTCGAGCCGCAAGGAGACATCCCGAAAATCCAGGCCGGCCAGCTGCAGGCGGCTCAGGGCCAGGTTGCCGTCCAGCGCCAGCTCACGCAGCCACTCAACGGGCAGCAGCCCCTCGTCCTGCTGGGCATAGGCCCCCCGGATGCCGGGCAACCCGAGGCCAGCGGCGCCCGAGGCCTCCGGCGAGGAGGCTGGCAGGTAGGCGTCCAGATTCAGGCTGTCGCCCTGCAGATCGACCTCCAGGCCATGACCATCGAGATCCGCCGCCATCTGTCCAGTGAAGGTGCTGTCGTCCAGCACCAGGGTCATGCCGGTAAGGTTCACCCGTTCGAGATCACCCTCCAGAGGAGTCGTCAGCGCCACGTCGGACAGCGCCTCGGCGTCGGCCATCGTCGGCAGGCTATCGAAGCGTTCGAGCCACGGTCGCAGCGAGAGCGGGGCCAGGCGTAACTGACCATCATAGCGGGGGGCATCATAGAGGCCGGCCAGGTTGAGATTGCCCCTGAGACGGAGGCCGTCATCACCGCTCAGCGTCAGGTCGCGCAATTGGGCGCTGCCGGCGGCAAGGTCAGACTCCAGGGCAAATTCCATGACCAGGGAAAGCGGCTCCTCACCCAGCGCGGCATGCTCCAGTGTCGCCTTCAGCGTGCCGGGCTCCAGGCGCAGATGCTGATCCGTCATATCGACCACCAGGCGCTGGCCGTTCAGTTCCAGCTGCTGTGGGCTCTTCAGGCCCGCCAGCCGATTGCTGGTCACCAGGGAAAGGTCCTCCAGGGCATAGCGGCGCTCGGCCAGGTCCATGGCGAGGCGTCCTTCCAGGGTGACGTCACTGGCCACTTGCGGCACGGTGTCACCGGCGCCCGCAGGCGTATCATGGCCAAGCAGCTGGAAGCTCGCCGAGAAGGGAAAGGGCTGTCGAGGATTGACGTTGCGCCCGGAAACGGAGAGCCCCTTGAGATGCAGCGAATGGCCGACGGCATGATCGGCGTAGCTGACCTCACCGTCCTTGACCTCCACGCTGGCGATATTGAACGCCACCGAGGGTCCGCTGTCACCGCCGGGCACCGGCGCCGCCGAGGCACCGACCGGCGCCGGCAACTTCTCGTCACCGGCGGCCAGCCGCTCTATCAGCGCCTCCCAGTTACCGCGACCACTCTCATCCCGGGACAGATTGAGACGCAGACCGTCCAGGGTCATGCCATCGATGGCCACCTCGCCACGCAGCAGCGACGTGAAGGCCAGGCTGACTTCGGCACGCCGAAAGGCCATGAAGGGCACGTCATCGTCGACCGACTGCTCAGGTAGCCAGGCATCCGCCTTCTCCACGCCGACGCCCAGCCGCGGATAGAGCGACCAGGAGATCGGCCCTTCGAGGGCGAGGGTCAGCCCGGTCTGCTCCTGAACGACATTCTCCAGCTGGGGCTTGAGGTCTTCGGGGTCGAGGAAGGTGGTAACGTAAATCACGGCGCCCACGGCCAACACGGCGAGGATGCCGATGGCGGCCAGTAAAGTGCTCAGCAGACGCTTCATTGCGGCGCCTCCGGGGAATGGCCAGCCGGCAGGACGAGCTCATAGTGGTCACCGCTGCGGTCGAGGCGATAGCCGAGCCGCGCGAGCATCATCTGATCGGCCATCTGCAGCTGGGACGCCTCCGCGCGCAGCGGCCTGCCATCGGCACCCGCGGCCTCGGCGACCAGCGTCAACAGGCGTGAACCGACGCCCCGGCGGCGTGTCGGCTCGCGTACGCAGAAGTGCGATAGCCACCAGGCGTCTCCATCGTCGCGCAAGGCCACGGCACCGATCAGGCGATCATTGAAGCGCGCGCAGAGAAATGTCCCTCCCGAGGCCAAATGCTCCTCGATGAAGACATCCGGGGGGAAGGGAAGACGCTCGGCGGGAGCATCGGCATAGATTCGGGCGAGGTCGGTTCGGGCCTGGGCGTCAGCGTCACAGGCGCTCCGGTCGACGGGGTACAGTGTCACCGGCATAGATGGATCTCCTGGGCCGGGGCGGCGTGAGTCGCCGCCGCGCGATGGGGCATTGTAGCGGATGGGGTCGGCGATTCTCTATAATGGCAGTTTTCCGGTCGCAGGCGCGCCCTGCTACCGCCCCGTTTCTGCGGGCCGCCACTACCGGCCGCCCGCCTCGAATGCGCCCAGGCGCTGGAGTTGCCTCAATGTCCGAGCGTATCGCCACGGTCAGCCGTGACACCCAGGAAACCCGCATCAGTGTCAGCGTCAATCTCGACGGAAGCGGCAAGTTGACCTGCGAGACCGGCGTCCCCTTCCTCGACCATATGCTCGACCAGGTGGCCCGCCATGGCCTGATCGACCTCGACATCAAGGCCGAGGGCGATCTGCATATCGATGACCATCACACCGTCGAGGACCTCGGCATCACCCTCGGCCAGGCCTTCGCCCGGGCCATTGGCGACAAGCGTGGCATCCGTCGCTACGGCCACGCCTATGTGCCGCTCGACGAGGCCCTCTCCCGGGTGGTGGTCGACTTCTCCGGCCGCGCCGGCCTGTTCATGGACGTGGCGTTCACCCGCGCCGCCGTGGGCAGCCTGGATACCCAGCTGTTCTGGGAGTTCTTCCAGGGCTTCGTCAACCATGCCATGGTCACCCTGCACATCGACAACCTGAAGGGCTTCAACGCCCACCACCAGGCGGAGACCATCTTCAAGGCCTTCGGCCGGGCCCTGCGCATGGCCCTGGAGACCGACCCCCGCATGGCCGGCCAGATGCCCTCCACCAAGGGCAGCCTGTGAACCTGCTAGACGACCCCACGAGGAGCGCCCCATGACCATTGCCGTCATCGATTACGGAATGGGCAACCTGCATTCCGTCGCCAAGGCACTGGAGCACGTCACCCACGAGAACGTGGTGATCACCCGCGATCCGCGTCGCATCCTCGGCGCCACCCGCCTGGTACTACCGGGCCAGGGGGCCATTCGCGACTGCATCGGTGAGCTGGAAAAGACCGAGCTGCGTGGCCTGGTGGAGGAGCTCCTCACCAGCCAGGAAAAGCCGCTGCTGGGCATCTGCGTGGGCCAGCAGATGCTCCTCGATCACAGCGAAGAGAACGGCGGCATCGACTGTCTGGGCTTCCTCGGCGGCGAGGTAAGGCGCTTCCCCACCGATATGCGTGATGACCTGGGGCAGCGCCTCAAGGTCCCCCACATGGGCTGGAATCTGGTGCACCAGCAGCGCGAGCATCCGCTCTGGGAGGGCATCGACCAGGACGAGCACTTCTACTTCGTGCACGGCTACTATGTCACGGCCAGCGATGAGGCCACGGTGTTCGGCACCATCGACTACGGCCGAACCCAGGCCCATGTGGCCATCGGCCGCGATGCCACCTTCGCCGTGCAGTTCCACCCCGAGAAGAGCTCCCGGGCCGGCCTCAGGCTGCTCGAGAACTTTATTAACTGGGCGCCCTGAACCGCGCCGGGATCAACAGGACACTGACATGCTGGTAATTCCCGCTATCGACCTCAAGGACGGCCAGTGCGTACGCCTCAAGCAGGGCCGCATGGACGACTCCACCACCTATGGTGACGACCCGGTGGCCATGGCCGAGCGCTGGGTCGCCGCCGGCGCCCGGCGCCTGCACCTGGTGGATCTCAACGGCGCCTTCGAGGGCAAGCCGGTCAATGGCGATGCCGTCACCGCCATCGCCCGACGCTACCCAGAGCTGCCGATCCAGATCGGCGGCGGCATCCGCTCCGCCGAGACCATCGAGCACTATCTCGCCGCCGGGGTCAGCCATGTGATCATCGGCACCAAGGCGGTCAAGGAACCCGACTTCGTCGGCGAGATGTGCCGCGCCTTCCCCGGCCATGTGATCGTCGGCCTGGACGCCCATGACGGCTACGTGGCCACCGACGGCTGGGCCGAGGTCTCCGAGGTGAAGGCCGTCGACCTGGCGAAGCGCTTCGCCGACGACGGGGTCTCGAGCATCGTCTACACCGATATCGCTCGAGACGGCATGCTGAATGGCGTCAACGTCGAGGCCACCGCGGCACTCGCCCGGGATGGCGGCCTGCCGGTGATCGCCTCGGGCGGGGTCACCAACCTCGACGACCTGCGCGCCCTGGTGGCCGCCCAGGAGCCGGGCATTCTCGGCGCCATCACCGGGCGCGCCATCTACGAGAACACCCTGGACCTGGCCGAAGGCCAGCGACTGTGCGATGAACTCGCCGCCAACGGGAGCTGAACATGGGACTCGCCAAACGCATCATCCCCTGCCTCGACGTCGATGCCGGTCGCGTGGTCAAGGGCGTCAACTTCATCGGCATCCGCGACGCCGGCGACCCGGTGGAGATCGCCCAGCGCTACAATCAGCAGGGCGCCGACGAGATCACCTTCCTCGATATCACGGCCAGCCACGAGAATCGTGACACCACCGTGGAGATGGTCGAGCGCATCGCCGGCGAGGTCTTCATCCCGCTGACCGTGGGCGGCGGCATCCGCACCTGCGACGATATCCGCACCATGCTCAACGCCGGTGCCGACAAGGTCTCCATCAACACCGCGGCGGTCACCAATCCCGAGTTCGTGCGCGAGGCCAGCGAGCGTTTCGGGAGCCAGTGCATCGTGGTGGCCATCGATGCCAAGAGGGTCTCCGCCGAGGGCGAGACGCCACGCTGGGAGATCTTTACCCATGGCGGACGCCGTCCCACCGGCCTGGACGCCGTGGAGTGGGCCAGGAAGATGGTGGAATACGGTGCCGGCGAGCTGCTGCTGACCAGCATGGACCGCGATGGCACCAAGGTCGGCTTCGATCTGGGCGTCACCCGCGCCATCGCCGATGCCGTCAGCGTGCCGGTGATCGCCTCCGGGGGCGTCGGCAACCTCGACCACCTGGTAGAGGGAGTGCTCGACGGCGGCGCCGACGCGGTGCTCGCCGCCAGCATCTTTCACTTCGGCGAACACACCATCCCCGAGGCCAAGCGCTACATGGCCGAACGCGGCGTGGCTATGCGTCTGTGACCGCCGGCGTCAGTCGGCCGACAGGCCGAGGTTGCTGACGCCGTCGTTGTACCCCAGCCGACGCAGTGCCTTGAGGGCGTCGCGATCCAGCGCGCCCTCCTCCACCGCCTCCAGCACGGCATCCTGGAAGTCATTCTCGTCTGCCATCAGCGGGTGCTCACGCACCAGGACCGCCAGGCGCTCGCCGTCGTCCTCGCCCTCGGTCAGTTCGATAAAGGCACGCACGCCACTCCGCGAGGCGCGGCTCACCTCCAGCACCGCCTCCGGCGCCTCCCCCTGCAGGGTATCGAGCAGCGCCGACGGCGCCGCCACCGCCTCGGTGGCACGCCGGGCCCCGAAGCTGTCGTCGTCTTCCCGCGGTGCCAGCTCGGCCAGCTTCTCGGCCTGGCGCTCGAAGTCGATCTTCGCCCCGGCAATGGCCAGCCGCTCCCAGACCAGATCGAGAATCGCGCGCAGCCCGGCCGGGTTGCCCTGCCCGCCCGTCTGGGCATGGAGCGCATAGTTGGGCAGCAACCGCTCGCACAGCGCCGCCATGAAGGCCTGCTGACGGCGCGGCTCGAGGGCCTGCAGGCGCTGAAAGAAACCGCTCATGGGCTCTCCTTGGAATGTACTGTCAAAACCTCGCTGAATCACGAGGGGCGTCGGGGGCGGATCGCCATATGATTCACGGCCACATGCGCTCCACGGGAGCACGGCCGCGGGCATCCAGCAGTACCCCCTCGGCGGCCAGGCGCTCGCGCTGCTCGGCAGCGCCGGGATGGTCGGCCAGCCGGCGCGAGGCGGTGATGATGCGATACCACGGCAACTCGTGCCCTTCGGGCAGGTCGCGCAGGGCCCGGGCCACCAGCCGCGGCGAGGCACCCTCGGCCATGGCGGCAATGCGCCCGTAGGTGGTCACCCGTCCCGGCGGGATCTCGGCAATCACGGTCAGGACCCGCTCTCGCCAGCTAGCCTGCATGCTGCCTCCGCTCATTCACCGGTTTCTCCATCGCGCTACCGCTGCTCCCTCGACCATTCCCGAACAAACACCAGGCAGCTATCCCAGTCGCCCACATGCAGGAAGTGGCCCGGTTCATGCTTTTCCAGCTGGTAGCGATACATGGGGTCATAGTATTCGGTCAGCAATGGCGCCAGCCACGCCTCGTGGGCTTGGGAATTGCCACGCTCATGCTCGCGAAAGGCCAGCGCCTGAAGCCGCTGCAATCGAGCCAGGCGGGCGCTGCCCAGGCGCTTGCGCAGCCTGGACAGGGCGCCCTCCAGCTGCTTGCGCATCAGGGCCCAGCCCAGCCATTCGCCGAACTGCCCACGATAGACCGCCCACAGCTCCTCGATATAGTCGCGGTGAATCTGGGCCAGGCGCCAATCCAGCGGCATCTCCACGCGCACCCGCGGAGCACGCCGCATGCCCTCCCAGAAGGCCTGGGGCAAGTTGGAGCCGCCGATATGGCGAGACTCATCCTCGATCACCACCGAGCCCGGCAGCGCCAGCAGACGCAACCCCATGGCGTGCTCGAAGTCGATCTGGCTCGGTGCCTGCAGCGGGTGGCGGCCGAAGGCGGAGCCCTTGTGGCGAGCACAGCCCTCCAGGTCCAGGCCGTTGTCGAGTGCCAGCACCAGGTCGGTCTTGGCGCAGCCGGTGAGCCCGCCCACCACCAGCAAGGGTTGCTCGGCGGCGGCATCGATGCGGGCACAGAGCGCTTGGCGCATCGCCTTCCAGCCGCCGCGGATGCGCGGCCGATCGATTCCCGCCTCGCCAAGCCAACGCTGGGCGATCTGGGAACGCAGCCCACCGCGAAAACAGTAGACGATGGCATCGGGATGACGCTCGAGCTCGGCCGTCCAGGCGGCCACTCGCGCCGCCTTCAGCTCGCCGCCGACCAGCCGCTCCCCCAGGGCGATGGCCGCCTCCTGGCCACGCTGCTTGTATTCGATGCCGACACGACGCCGCTCCTCGTCATCCATCAGCGGCAGGTTGACTGCCCCGGGCAGGGCCCCCTGGGCGAACTCCACGGGCGCGCGCACATCGATGAGGCGCCGCCCCTCGCTCAACAACGTCGGGTCAGGCTCGGCCAGTGGCAGTTCGCTCATCGCAGTCTCCTCGCAATCGATAGCGCGTATTCTACATCAGGGCCCCGACTCACAGGGCCTCGAGGGCATCGGCGAGCTTGTCCACCGCGACGACCTCCATGCCATCCGGTGCGCGCTTGGGGACATTGGCCCGCGGCACGATGGCACGGGTGAAGCCGTGCTTGGCGGCCTCGACGATACGTTCCTGGCCGCTGGGCACCGGGCGGATCTCGCCGGACAGCCCCACCTCGCCGAACACCACCAGCTCGCGGGGCAACGGGCGGCTCTGCAGGCTGGAGACCACCGCCAGCAGTACCGCCAGGTCGGCGCTGGTCTCCAGCACCTTGACCCCGCCCACCACGTTGAGGAAGACATCCTGGTCGCCGGTAAACAGGCCGCCGTGGCGGTGCAACACGGCGAGCAGCATCGCCAGGCGGTTTGCATCGAGGCCCACGGCGACACGCCGCGGGTTGCCCAGCGGCGAATCATCGAGCAGCGCTTGCACCTCCACCAGGATCGGCCGGGTCCCTTCCCACACCACCATCACCAGGCTGCCGGGGGCCTGCTCCTCGGGGCGTGACAGGAAAATGGCGCTGGGGTTCTTCACCTCCTTGAGGCCGTGTTCGAGCATGGCGAACACGCCCAGCTCATTGACCGCGCCGAAGCGATTCTTCTGGCCCCGCAGGGTGCGGAAGCGCGAGTCGGCACCGCCCTCCAGCAGCAGCGAGGCATCGATCATGTGTTCCAGCACCTTGGGCCCGGCGAGGCTGCCATCCTTGGTCACGTGGCCCACCAGCAGCAACACGGTATTGCTCTGCTTGGCGAAGCGGGTCAGGACCGCGGCGGACTCGCGTACCTGGGCCACCCCTCCCGGGGCGGAGGCGATATCCTCCAGGTGCATGGTCTGGATGGAGTCGATGATCAGGATCTCGGGGCGTTCACGCTCGGCTACCGCCAGCACCGTCTCGACGCTGGTCTCGGCCAGCATCTTCAGCCCCTGAGTCGGCAACTGCAGTCGATGGGCACGCATGGCCACCTGGGTGAGCGACTCCTCGCCGGTGACATAGAGCACGCCGCGGCCCTGAGCCAGCTTGCAGGCGGTCTGCAGCAGCAGGGTCGACTTGCCCGCCCCGGGATGGCCGCCCAACAGCACCGCCGAACCGGGCACCAGGCCGCCGCCCAGCACCCGGTCGAACTCGGCGAAGGTGGAAGAGAGCCTGGGTACCTCGCTGAGATCGACCTGGCCCAGGTCCACCACGTCGCGGGTCAGGGCACCCGCATAGCCGCCCCGCCCCGGGCTCCCGGCGGCCGCCGAGGCCCCCGGGCGCGTCGGGGCCAGGCGCACCTCGCTGAGAGTGTTCCATTCACGGCAGCTCGTGCACTGCCCCTGCCACTTGCGGTACTCGGCGCCGCACTCGGTACAGACGAAGGCGCTCTTTGCCTTGGCCATGGTGTCTCTCGTCGATGGATGGGTCGTAAAAACGGCAGGGGCGGCCAGAAGGCCGCCCCCATCGGATCACCCGACACGCTTGACGCGGGATTACCGACGCTTGAGCTGCAGCATCTCGCTGTTCTGGAAGCGACGACGCTCGGGGTCGATCAGCTCCAGGGTCTGGGGGTCGAGGCGCAGGAAGTAGTAAATCTGCCCTTCGCCATCGGGAGTGAGCTCATAGACGGTAGCCTCGGGCTGGTTGGCGGTGCCTGCCAACACCTCCCAGTTGCCGGCGTAAGTCTCGTCCGGGGGAGTCTGCGGATGGTTGCGATAGGAGGCACTCAGCTCGAAGGTGCGATCCGCGGCGGCGGCCTGCTCATCGCCCCGCATCAGCACATCGAGGTCGATACCATCACAGTTGCGGCACGGCAGCGTGCCCTGATAGCGCTCTTCGTCGGGTTCCACGGCGGTGCCATCCGGGCCACCCGCGGGTCCGGTGGCACAGCCGGCCAACAGCGCAAGCAAGGCCGATCCGGCAAGCAGGGTCCTGATTTGCATACATCTCCTCCTGGGCAGTGGTCATTGCACCGTGTGTACGGCCATCCGGGTCACAGCATAACCGCTGATACGGCCGACGCACAGCTCTGCGGCGCCATCAACCGCCGACACCAGCATGCACGTAGGCGAAGACCAGCGCCAGCACCCCCGGCATCACCACCAATGAGCCGAGGTTGCCGATCAGCACCAACGAGGCGACCTTGTGGGACTCCTGGCGGTACTGCTCGGCCACGAGATAGTTGAGGACCGCCGGCGGCAGGGCGGCGAAAACCCAGAGCCCCGCGGCCTGGAGGCCGTTGAGCTCGAGCAGCCAGACCAGCGGTGCGGCAAGCACCAGGCCCGACAGCGGACACAGCACGGCACCCAACAGGCCGACCTTCCAGTCCGAGAAGTCGACATCGAGCATGCGCACACCCAGCGCGAAGAGCAGCAGCGGAATGCAGACTTCGCCCAGCATATGCAGCGCTTCCAGTAGCCAACCGGGCAGCGCCACGCCAAGCAGGTTGACCGCCAGGCCGGCGAAGGTGGCAAGCACGATGGGCAGGCGCAGAATCCGCCACCACGAGGAGCCGGGGCTCAGCATCCACAGCCCCACCGTGAAATGCAGCAGCATCTCGACGATAAACAGCACCACCGCGGCGGGAAGTGCCGCCTCGCCGAAGGCCAGCAGCAGCAGTGGGATGCCCATATTGCCGGAATTGTTAAACATCATCGGCGGCAGGAAGGTCTTCACTTCCAGCCCCAGATACTTCACCAGCGGCCACAGCAGCAGCCCGGAACCCAGCACCACGACGGTCCCGCCCAGTGCCAACCCCATATACTCTTCCAGCGGCGCCTGACCATCGGCTAGTACGGCAAACACCAGCATGGGCACGAAGAGCTCCATGTTGAGGGTGTTGAGCGTGGTGATATCGGGATTGCGCAGGCGACCATAGAGAGTGCCGCATCCGGCAATCAAGAATACCGGCAGCAGTGTGGCAAGGATCTGAGTAGTCATCGCGACGTCACTGTCATCAGGAAACAAGGGGGCCCAGCCTAGCATGGCTTGCGCGGCCCGGCTGGGCGGGTCACCATGCCTGCATTCCCTCCATGATCCGAGCGAGAGCCATGAGCAAGTTCTGGAGCCCCGAGGTACGCGAACTGACGCCCTACATCCCCGGCGAGCAGCCCCGCGAGCAGTTGATCAAGCTGAATACCAACGAGAACCCCTACCCGCCGGCCCCGGGCGTCGGCAGCGTGCTGCGCGATTTCCCCAGCGACCATCTACGCCGCTACCCGGACCCCGAATCCTGGGCCCTGCGCGAGGCGCTGGCCGAAGAGCTCGGCGTCGAGCCCCGGCAGGTATTCGTGGGCAACGGGTCCGACGAGGTGCTGGCACTGGCCTTCCAGGCCTTCTTCCGGCAGGGCCTGCCGCTGGAGATGCCCGAGATCAGCTACAGCTTCTACCCGGTCTACTGCCGTCTCTACGGCATCGAGCGCCAGGCCCTGCCACTGGCCGCCGATTGGTCGGTGGACCTCGACGCCTTCTCTGCCACGGCCGGAGGCACCATCTTCGCCAACCCCAATGCCCCCACCGGCCACGGGCACACTCGTCAGGCCCTCGCCACCCTGCTCGAGCGAGTCACCGAATCGGTGGTACTGGTCGACGAGGCCTACGTGGACTTCGGTGGCGAGAGTGCGGTGCCGCTGGTGGAGCGCTTCCCCAACCTGCTGGTCACCGGCACCTTCTCCAAGTCGCGTAGCCTCGCTGGCCTGCGTCTCGGCTATGCGGTGGGTTCCAGGGAGCTGGTCGAAGGGCTGGAGCGGGTCAAGGACTCCTTCAACTCCTACCCCGTGGATAGCCTGGCCAGCGCCGTGGCCATCGCCTCCCTGGCCGATCGCGAACACTTCACCGCGTGCCGCGAGCAGGTGATCACCACCCGCGAGCGCACCCGCGACCGCCTCGAGCGGCTGGGCTTCGAGGCACTGCCCTCCCAGACCAACTTCCTGCTGGTGCGCCATCCCGAGCAGGATGCCGCTCAACTCTTCGTGGGGCTGCGCGAGCGCGGCATTTTGGTACGCCATTTCAATACCGAGGCGCTGCGCGACCATCTGCGCATCAGCATTGGCACCGAAGATGAAATGCAGAGCCTCGCCGAGACCCTGGAAATCCTCTGCCAGACGCCTGCCTGAGCCTTCGTCCATGAAAAAAGCCCCGCGACGCTCAGGCGTCGCGGGGCTTTTCATGGGATCATGCCGACTCAGAAATGCGGCTTGAGCTGCTTGACCAGGGCCTTGTAGAGGCGGGGGCCGGCGGCCATCAGTTGATCACCCGCTTCTACTCGGGGCTGACCATCCGGGGTACCCATCAACGCACCGGCCTCCTTGAGCAGCAGGCTGCCGACATGCAGATCCTGCTCCTCGAGGCCCAGCACGAAGGCGGCATCGGCGCGCCCGGAGGCCAGCTCGGCAAGATCGAGCAGACCACTGCCCGAGGCACGCTGCACCTCGACAAGCGGGCCCAGCTGCTGCGCCAGTGTCAGGTAGGCGGGCAGATAACGGTTGCGTAGTGCGGCATCGGGCAGCCCCATGGCGATGCGCGTACCGGTCACGGCATGCTTGCCGGGCACGCGGATACGCTTGCCGTTGTGCTGGGCACCGCGGCCACGGCTGGCCAGATACTCATCATCGCTGAAGGGACAGATCACCACCGCATGCTCCGCACGCCCCTTGACCAGGCAGACCAGCGACAGCGCGAAGCCGGGAGCGGCCACCTCGAGGTTCGAGTAGCCATGGAAGGGTTCGATGCGCCACAACACATCCTCCCCTTCGCCTTCACCCTCGCGGTGAGGCGTGAAACGACCGACGACACCATGCTGGGGGTAGCCGCGGGAGAGCTGACGCACGATCAGCGTCTCGGCATTGCGCGCGGCATCTTCCAGCAGGCGCTCGAGATTGTGTTCTTGATGAGAGTTCTCGATGCGCTCACGAATGCGCAGGAACTGTTCTCCAGCGCTGCGGGCGGCGCGCAGCGCGAATTGGACCATCGGATGCATGATCGGGCCTTGGGGAGTCGGTGGTGTTAAAGAACGGGACGTTCACTCGAAACGATGCCGCGAATCCTAGCAGAAGCGCCAGGGGCACGCCATCCACCACGACGCTCACATGCTAGACTGCGCCCCCTAAACTTTCTGCAGCCCCGGATCCTGACCCATGCTCGAGCGCATCCGAATCGTTTTGATCGGCACCAGCCATCCCGGCAATATCGGCGCCACCGCCCGCGCCATGCATAACATGGGCCTGAGCGACCTGAGCCTGGTCGCACCACGCTGCGAGCCGATTACCGCGGACAGCGTGTCTCGGGCCTCCGGTGCCGACCATGTGGTGCACGACGCCCGGGTGGTCGACACCCTCGAGGAGGCGGTCGCCGACTGCACCCTGACCGTGGGCGCCAGTGCCCGCTCGCGCACCCTGCCCTGGCCGATGCTCTCGCCTCGAGAGCTCGGCGACCGACTGCCTCAGGAGCTGGCCGGACCAGAGGCCCGAGTGGCACTGATATTCGGCCGGGAAGACAGCGGGCTGACCAATGCCGAGCTGCAGCGCTGCCATGCCCATGTGCATATTCCCACCAACCCGGACTTCAGTTCGCTCAATCTGGCCGCCGCGGTGCAGGTACTGGCCTACGAGTGCCGACAGGCCTGGCTGACGGCCGAGCCCGCCGCTGCCGACGAGGCTCTGGCCTGCGAACCGGCTCCCGACCTGGCCCTCGCCAGCCATGCCGAACTCGAACACTACTTCGCGCATCTGGAACGCACCCTGGTCGCCATCGGCTTCCATGACCCCGCCAAGCCTCGCCAGCTGATGGCGCGACTCCGCCGCTTTACCCTGCGTGCCCGCCCGGAACGCATGGAGCTCAACATCCTGCGCGGCATCCTCTCGGACACCGAAAAGCTCGCCCCGCCCCGCGAAAGGCGGTGACAGACACCCGATGCGCGCTAAAGGGATCAGGCAATTGTCGAAGGCAGGTGGCGCCGGGGCCAGCCCCAGGCAAGAGGGCCTTCCGGCAAGAACCCGGCGGAAAGTGCCCGGCTCGCCTTGAAGGCCCTCAACGACGCCCCCACACTGAAAAGACCATCCGCGGCGGCTGCCGCCCTGCCCTCCAAGCCCAAGGACCGCTGCATGTTTCAACGCCTGCGTGAGGACATCAACAGCGTTTTCGACCGCGACCCGGCGGCACGCAACTTCCTCGAAGTACTGACCAACTACCCGGGCCTGCACGCCCTGCTGATCCACCGCCTGAGCCATCGGCTGTGGCGCGCCAATCTGCGCTGGCTGGCGCGCAGCCTTTCCACCTTCTCGCGCTGGCTGACCGGCGTCGAGATCCATCCCGGTGCCACCATCGGTCGACGCTTCTTCATCGACCACGGCATGGGAGTGGTGATCGGCGAGACCGCCGAAGTGGGCAACGACGTCACCCTCTACCAGGGCGTGACCCTGGGAGGCACCAGCTGGAACAAGGGCAAGCGTCATCCCACCCTGGAAGATGGCGTGATCGTCGGCGCCGGCGCCAAGATACTGGGCCCCTTCAGCGTCGGCACCGGGGCCAAGATCGGCTCCAACGCCGTGATCACCAAGGAAGTCCCCGCCGAAGCCACCGTGGTGGGTATCCCCGGCAAGATCGTCAAGCGCGCGGAGCCAGATACCGCCGATGCCCCGGAAGTCGACCCCGAGCGCCGCGAGGCGATGCGGCGCAAGTTCGGCTTCGACGCCTACGGGGTCAGCGAGGACATGCCCGACCCGGTGGCACACTCCATCCAGGCGATGCTCGATCATATGCACGCCGTGGACGAGCGCCTCGAACGCATGTGCCAGACCCTGCGCAAGGTCGACGCCAGCTACCGTGTCGGCGAGCTGCCCGAGCTGCGTGACGAGGACTTCGCCGAGGTCCTCGACGACGCCTGCCGGATGCCGGAGAAGGCGCCGGAATCCGCCGAGTCGCGTGACAGGGGCGACGGAGACCGCGACGCAAATGGTTGACCGCGATGCTGGGTCTTTCCCATAATGATTGTTCGACCCGCGCTCCCCGAGGAGCCGAAGATGACTTAACGCCGCTCCGGCGACGCCGAGGACACCATGCGCCTGACCACCAAGGGACGCTACGCCGTCACCGCCATGCTCGACCTGGCGATGAACGCCCCCGGCGGGCCCATCTGTCTGGCCGATATCTCGCGCCGCCAGGAGATATCGCTCTCCTACCTGGAACAATTGTTCGCGCGCCTGCGCCGCGCCGGGCTGGTGGAGAGCGTTCGCGGTCCGGGCGGAGGATATCTGCTCGCCCAGACTCCGGATGCGATCTCGGTGGCCCGGGTGATCGATGCCGTGGACGAGTCCGTGGATGCTACCCGCTGCGGCGGCCTCTCCGACTGCCAGCAGGGCGATACCTGCCTCACCCACCACCTCTGGTATGAGCTGTCGGAACACATCCACGGCTTCCTCGACGGCGTCACCCTCGGCAAGCTGGCCGAACGTCAGGAAATTCAGCGGATCGCCAACCGTCAACGTCGTCGCCTCGATGGCGATAGCATCCTCGCCTCGGCGCCCTGATCGCCAGGCCGAACTCGAGACTTCCCGAGGCCATGACTACACCCGTTTATCTCGACTACGCCGCCACGACCCCCGTCGACCCCCGGGTTGCCGAACTGATGGCGAGCCACCTGACCCTCGATGGCATCTTCGCCAACCCTGCCTCGCGTAGCCACATGCTGGGCTGGCAGGCCGAACAGGCGGTGGAGAACGCCCGCCGCCAGGTGGCGGATCTGATCGGCGCCGACCCCCGCGAGATCGTCTGGACCAGCGGCGCCACCGAGGCCAACAACCTGGCCCTGACCGGCTTCTTGCGTGCCAACCGCCACCGTGGCCGTCACCTGATCACCTCCATCGTGGAACACAAGGCGGTGGTCGATACCGCCCATGCACTGGAGGACGAGGGCTTCGAGGTGACCTGGCTGACGCCGGGGCAAGACGGACGGATCAACCCGGCACAGCTGCGTGACGCGATGCGCGAGGACACCGCCCTGGTGTCGTTGATGGCGGTGAACAACGAACTGGGGGTCATCCACGACCTGGCGGCGCTGGCCGAGGTGGCCCACGCCGGCGGTGCCGCCTTCCACGTCGATGCCGCCCAGGCGGTCGGCCGGCTGGACCTGGACGCGCCGCAGCTCGGTATCGACCTGATGTCGCTATCCGGGCACAAGGCCTACGGTCCCAAGGGCGTCGGCGCCCTCTATGTCAGGCGTCATCCCGACATCCGCGTGGAAGCGTTGATTCACGGCGGCGGCCACGAGCGCGGCATGCGCTCCGGCACTCTGCCCACTCATCAGATCGTTGGCATGGGAAAGGCCTTCGCCATCGCCGACGCCGAGGGCGCGACCGATCAGGCACGCATCGAATCGCTGCGCAATCGACTGCTCGATGGCCTGGCCGACATCGGCGGCATCCATTGCAATACCGCCATGGAAACCGCCGTGCCCAATATCCTCAACCTGGCCTTCGAAGGCGTAGGGGGAGAATCACTATTGATGGCACTTCGCGACATCGCCCTTTCCACCGGCTCGGCCTGCAACTCGGCGAGCGTGGAACCGTCCTATGTACTGAAGGGCATCGGCCTGCCGCGAGCGCTGGCGCTCGCCTCGCTGCGCTTCAGCTTCGGACGCTTTACCACCGAGGCCGATATCGATCGGGCCCTGGAGGCACTGCGCCACGCCCTGATCGGCCTGCGCCGCCAGGTCAGCTGACACACTCAGCGACACCGGCGTCATCACCCTTGCCCACTCACAGGAGAGAGACCCATGGCGCACCTCACTATCACCGACGCTGCCGCCAAACAGATCCATCAGGTGCTTGACGAACGCGGCCAGGGCCTCGGCCTGCGCGTGTCGGTCAAGCCCAGCGGCTGCTCCGGCTACAGCTACGTGCTCGATTTCGCCGACGAAGCGGCCAATGACGACACCTGTTTCGAGGAACACGGCGTCAAGGTCTTCGTGGCACCCGATGCCCTGGAGATGCTCGACGGCAGCGAAGTGGATTACGTCAACGAGGGGCTCAATCGCTACTTCCGCTTCAACAACCCCAACGTCAAGGATGAGTGCGGCTGCGGCGAGAGCTTTTCTGTCTAACCTCACACCGGGACGACGATTGTTCAACGCCGCCCCGGGACGCTATAATCCCCGCCCAGTCGGCGCAGCGCCGCAGCGCCGCAGCGTCGTACGCCGAACCGCACCATCCGATTCGTCGCACTGCCCTGGCTTTTCACGAGCCTCTGGGCAGCGCGACGCTATCTCTCGATACCCTTTATCACCTACTGGAGACAAGCCCATGGCTACCCAGCGCACCCTGTCCATCATCAAGCCCGACGCCGTTGCCAAGAACGCCATCGGCGACATCATCTCACGCTTCGAGAAGGCCGGCCTCCAGGTCGTGGCCGCCAAGATGCTCAAGCTGGATGACGACAAGGCCGGCGGTTTCTATGCCGAGCACAAGGAGCGCCCCTTCTTCAAGGATCTGGTCGGCTTCATGACCTCAGGACCGGTGGTCGTGCAGGTGCTCGAAGGTGATGATGCCATCGCCAAGAACCGCGACCTGATGGGTGCCACCAACCCCAAGGAAGCCGCACCGGGCACCATCCGCGCCGATTTCGCGGAGACCATCGATGCCAACGCCGTGCACGGTTCCGACTCCCCCGAGTCCGCCGAGCGCGAGATCGCCTATTTCTTCGAGAGCAGCGAAATTTGCCCGCGTTGATCGAGGCCCCGGGCGGGGATTTGTCCCCGCCTCCCCTGCTCTCATTCCTTCCCCGACCCGCTGACCGCCATGACCGCTGAAACCGCACTCCAGAAGACCAACCTGCTCGGCATGTCCCGCCAGGAAATGGAAGCCTTCTTCCTCTCCATCGGCGAGAAGAAGTTCCGTGCCGCCCAGGTAATGAAGTGGATCCACCACGAGGGCAGCGATGACTTCGCGGGCATGACCAACCTCTCCAAGGCACTGCGCGAGAGGCTCGCCGACGTCGCCGAGATTCGCGGCCCCGGGGTAGTCTACGAGGGCACCTCCAGCGATGGCACCCGCAAGTGGGTCCTCGAGGTCGAGGATGGCAGCTATGTCGAAACGGTGCTGATCCCCGCCGACAACGGCAAGCGCCGGACCCTGTGCGTCTCTTCCCAGGTGGGCTGCTCGCTGGATTGCAGCTTCTGCTCCACCGGCAAGCAGGGCTTTCAGCGTAACCTCACCGCCGCCGAGATCATCGGCCAGGTGTGGGTGGCTCAACGTAGCGTGGGCCCACGCCGGGACACCGCCAACCGCCCCGTCACCAACGTGGTGATGATGGGCATGGGCGAGCCCTTGATGAATTACGCCAACGTCGTGCCGGCCATGAAGCTGATGCTCGAAGACGACGGCTATGGCCTCTCCAAGCGCCGCGTGACGCTCTCCACTTCCGGAGTGGTGCCGATGCTCGACAAGCTCGGCGACGAGCTCGACGTGAGCCTCGCCGTCTCGCTGCATGCCGCCAACGACGAGCTGCGCAACGAACTGGTACCGCTTAACCGCAAGTACAACATCCGCAGCCTGCTGGATGCCTGCCAGCGCTATCTGGCCAAGTGCCACGACACCCGCCAGGTAACCATCGAGTACACGGTGATCAAGGACGTCAACGACCAGCAGGAGCACGCCGAACAACTCGCCGCCCTGCTCGAGGAACTGCCGTGCAAGATCAACCTGATCCCGTTCAATCCCTTCCCGCACTCGGGCTACGAGAAGCCGTCGCGCAACCAGGTGATGCGCTTCCAGCAGTGGCTCTATGAACTGGGCTACACGGCGATGATCCGCTCCACCCGCGGTGACGACATCGATGCCGCCTGCGGCCAGCTGGTGGGCCGGGTGAAGGACCGCACCCGTCGGCACGAACGCTATATCAAGTCGATCCAGATCGACGCCGACTGAAGGGGCCCGCCTTGACTTCAACCGGGCACAACGCTTTGATGGGCAGGCCTTGCTTCCCCGCGGCTCCTGTCAGACCGCGGCACGCCGCCGGAGGGAGCCCGTTGACCCTCGGGAGGAGTTCATGACGCGCCGCCTGTGTCTGCCCGGAAGCGTATCGCTACCCCTGACCGCCTTGCTGGGCGGCCTGTGGCTGACCGGTTGTGCCACCCAGTCCCAGGGAGTTGCCGGCGGGGACAACGAAACCAGCCCCACCGCTGCCTACACCCAGCTCGGGGTAGCCTACCTGGAGCGCGACAACCTGAGGCGTGCCATGGGCGCACTGGATCGGGCCCTGGAGATATCTCCCGATGACCCCGAGGCGCTGCAGGCGATGGCCATGGTCTACCAGCGTCAGGGAGAGGCGTCACTGGCCGACGAGACCTTCCGTCGGGCACTGACGGAGGATTCCGACTTCACACGAGCCCGCAACAACTATGCGGCCTTCCTGTACGCGCGAGGCCACGTCGGCGAGGCCTGCGCACAGCTCGAGCGAGCCTCGACGGACACCCAATATCTCAATCGTGCCCAGCTGTTCACCAATCTCGGTCAGTGCCGTCGCGAGCTCGGGGAGCTGCAAGAGGCGCGCCAGAGCCTGCGCCGCGCCCAGGCGATCGACCCGCGTGCGCCACGCAGCTACTTCACCCTGGCCGACCTGGAGTACGCCGAGAACAACCTGACCCAGGCACGAACCCAGATCGAGGCCTTCATGCGCCTGGCTGGCCCCCGCCCCGAGGCGCTGCGCCTGGCCAGCGATATCGCCAGGGCCCAGGGCGACGGCGCCACCGCCGCCTTCTACACCCAGCAGCTGGAAGGGCGTGGCACCGCGCCCTGACCCGAGAACGCCACCGATAGGATGCGCCGCCATGAGCGAAACTCACGAACCGGATCCGTACGCTGACGCCACGGCCTCGCCCGGCGAACAGTTAAGGCGTGAACGCGAGAACCAGGCCCTGACCATTTCCGAAGTGGCCGGCGCGCTCAACCTGAGGCCGGCAGTGGTCCGCGGACTGGAGGAAGATGACTACGAGGAGGTGCCGATTGCCACCTACCGCCGGGGTTATCTGCGCGCCTATGCGCACCTGCTGGGCATCGAGGACACCCCGGTGCTGGAGGCCTATCGTGCTCGTTACGCCAGCCAGGATGCCGCCCAGCACAAGCTCGAGCCGGTACAGATCAGCAAGCCACCCTCACGCCTGGGAGCCTGGCTGTTTCGTCTCGTGTCCCTGCTGGTACTGGCCGGCCTGATCGGTCTGACCCTGATGTGGTGGCAGAGCCGTGGCGGGGCCGAGCCGCCGAGCATCGGCGATAGCGACCCGGTCGCCGTCGACCGTCTCGATGGCTCCGCGAGCGTGACCGAGCCCGAGACAGCGCCGGCCGCCACGGAGCCCGACGCTGCCGGGCCGGCTAACCTGCCACCACTGCCCGACGAGACGGCAGAGACGGCGTCCACCACTCGCCCCCCCGCCGAGGAAGTCGAGGAGGCCACCGACGGTAGCGATGCCGCCATGACGGCAGGCGGCGGCGACATCGCCGCGGCCGAGCCACGGGAAGAGACCGGTTCCCTCGCTGCCGGCGAGCGGAACGCAGACACCGAATCCGCCGCCGCCGACAACGGCGAGCCGGGTGCAACCCAGGCCGCTGCCGGCCGCCTGGCCTTCACCTTCAACGAACAGTCATGGACCGAAGTCTTCGACGCCACCAACCAGCGCGTTTTCGTCGGCCTGCAGGAACCCGGCACCACGGCCAGCGTCGAAGGCGAACCGCCCTTCCGCCTCACCGTGGGTAACGCCACCGGCGTCGAGCTGACCTGGCAAGGCGAAAGCGTAGACCTCGTCGAGCGCGCCGGTACCAATAACGTCGCCCGCTTCACTCTGGGAGAATAATTCCACCACCATGCACGCACAATCCCCTATCGTCCGTCGCCAGTCGCGCCAGATCCACGTCGGCAGGGTAGCCGTCGGGGGCGATGCCCCCATCTCGGTGCAGAGCATGACCAATACCGACACCCTCGACGTGGCCGCCACCGTGGCACAGATCCGTCAGCTGGAGGCCGCGGGCGCCGATATCGTCCGCGTCTCGGTCCCCGACATGGAGGCCGCCGAGGCCTTCGGCCGCATCAAGCGCGAGGTCGGTGTCCCCCTGGTTGCCGACATTCACTTCGACTACAAGATCGCCCTGCGCGTCGCCGAGCTGGGCGTTGACTGCCTGCGCATCAACCCCGGCAACATCGGCCGCGAGGATCGCGTGCGCGCCGTGGTCTCGGCGGCCCGCGACAACGGCATTCCGATCCGCATCGGCGTCAATGCCGGTTCGCTGGAGAAGGACCTGCAGAAGAAGTACGGCGAGCCCACGCCGGCGGCCCTGGTCGAGTCGGCCATGCGCCATATCGATCACCTGGACCGCCTCGACTTCCCCGACTTCAAGGTGAGCGTCAAGGCCTCCGATGTCTTCATGGCGGTCGCCGCCTATCGCGACCTGGCCACGCGCATCGAGCAGCCCCTGCACCTGGGCATTACCGAAGCCGGCGGACTGCGCTCGGGTACCGTCAAGTCCTCGATTGGCCTGGGCATGCTGCTGATGGACGGCATCGGCGATACCATCCGCGTATCGCTCGCCGCCGACCCGGTAGAGGAGATCAAGGTCGGCTTCGATATGCTCAAGAGCCTGCGCCTGCGTTCCAAGGGCATCAACTTCATTGCCTGCCCCAGCTGCTCACGCCAGAACTTCGACGTCATCGGCACCATGAATGCCCTGGAGGAACGCCTCGAGGACGTCATGACGCCCCTCGATGTCTCGGTGATCGGCTGTGTGGTCAACGGTCCGGGCGAGGCCAAGGAGACCGACATCGGTCTCACCGGCGGCTCGCCGGCCAACCTCGTCTATCTCGATGGCAAGCCGGCCTCCAAGCTGCGCAACGACCATCTGGTCGACGACCTCGAGCGACTGATCCGCGACAAGGTGCGCGAGAAGGAGCAGACCGAACAGGACGTGATTGCCCGCGACGCTTGAGTCGCCGGCACCCATCAAGGAGTCACCGTTGAGCAAGTCCCAAGCAAGCCCCAAGGCACCCGGCAAGAAGATCCAGGCCATCCGCGGCATGAACGACCTGCTGCCCGAGCAGTCGACCCTGTGGCAATACTTCGAAGGCAAGGTCCGTGAGCTGATGATCCGCTACGGCTACGCCGAGATCCGTACGCCCATCGTCGAGCAGACCGCGCTGTTTGCCCGCTCCATCGGCGAGGTCACCGATATCGTCGAAAAGGAGATGTATACCTTCGCGGATCGCAACGGTGACAGCCTGACCCTGCGCCCCGAGGGCACGGCGAGCTGCGTGCGGGCCGCCATGGAGCACGGCCTGCTGCACAACCAGACACAACGCCTGTGGTATCAGGGCCCGATGTTCCGCCATGAGCGCCCCCAGAAGGGTCGCTACCGCCAGTTTCATCAGGTCGGCGTGGAAAGCTTCGGCCTCGAGGGTCCGGATATCGACGCCGAGATGATCCTGCTTTCGGCGCGCCTGTGGCGTGAGCTGGGGCTGATGGAACACGTCACCCTGGAACTCAACTCCCTGGGCTCCTCGGCGGCACGCGCCGCCTACCGCGAGACCCTGGTCGCCTACTTCGAACAGCACCTCGATGTGCTCGACGACGACTCTCGCCGCCGCCTCGCCAGCAACCCGCTGCGCATCCTCGACTCCAAGAACCCCGAGATGGCCGAGATGCTGGCCGGCGCACCGCAGCTGCTCGACCATCTGGACGACGACTCCCGCGTACACTTCGAATCGCTCCGCGCGCTGCTCGATGCCGCCGGCATCGACTACGTGATCAACCCGCGGCTGGTGCGTGGGCTCGACTACTATGGTCGCACCGTCTTCGAATGGACCACCACCGCGCTCGGCAGCCAGGGCACGGTGTGTGCCGGCGGCCGCTACGATGGCCTGGTCGAACAGCTGGGGGGCAAGCCGACCCCGGCGGTGGGCTTCGCCATGGGCATCGAGCGCCTGGTGCTGCTGCTCGAGACCCTGGAGCTGGTTCCCGACGCCGCCCGCGACACGCTGGACCTCTATGTGCTGCCCATGGACGACACCGCCGCCGGCACCGCCCTGCAGCTGGTCGAACGGTTGCGCGGCGAGCTGCCGACATTGCGTGCCCAGCTACACTGTGGCGCCGGCAGTTTCAAGAGCCGCATCAAGAAGGCCGACCGCAGCGGCGCCCGCCTGGCCCTGCTGCTTGGCGAGGAAGAGCTCGCGCACGGCACCGTGACCCTGAAGTTTCTGCGCGAGGAGCGTGAACAGCGCAACCTGGCCCAGGACACCCTGGCCGGCGAGCTGCGCGACCTGCTGGCCTGAAGGCCCACACAAGACACACAAGGAGGCCGCCCGTGGCGGAGCTTAGAACCGAGGAAGAACAGGTCGAGGCGCTCAAGCGCTGGTGGAAGGAAAACGGCCTGTCGCTGGTGGCCGGGGTGGCGCTCGCCGCCGCCGGCGTACTGGGCTGGAATACCTGGCAGAGCTACCAGGAGAACCAGGCGACCGCCGCATCGATGCGCTACCAGCAGTTGATCAACCTGACCGCCGGCAACGACCTCGACGCGTCACAGCTGCCCGAGGCCCGTACCCTGGTGAAGGAGATCGTCGACGAACACGGCGAGACGCTCTATGCCGACCTGGCACGCCTGGTGGACGCCCGCCTGGCGGTGGCGCAGGACGACCTGGCGGGCGCCCGCGACCGGCTGCAGGCCCTGGCGGATACCGACTCGAGCGACTATGTCAGCGGCCTGGCACGACTGCGCCTGGCGCGACTGCTGGTCGCCGATGGTGACGCCGACGGGGCACTGAGTGCCTTGCAGAACGGCGTGCCCCAGGCGCTGGCCGCCCAGCGCGCCGAGGTACGCGGCGATGCCTATCATGCCCTCGAACGTCGCGACGACGCCGCCACGGCCTGGCGAGAGGCCTTGCAGCTGGCCGATACCCAGGACCAACCGCTCTACGGCGTGCAACTCAAGCTCGACAACCTGGGCCTCGAGGCCCCGGGTCGCGAAACTTCACGCCTTGACAACCAGGGGCTGGACTCATGAAACCGACCTTCCTGATCGCCGCCCTCACGGGCCTGACCCTGCTCGCCGGCTGTGCCGGCAATCAGGTGGAATCGCAGTACCCACCCACCGAGCTGAAAGACATCGCGACGAGCGCCGAACTGGCCAGCGTCTGGCGCGAGGGCGCCGGTGACGGCCTGGGACACGCCGCCTATCCCATCGCCCCGGCTCGTGACGGGGACGCCCTGTTTGCCGCCGACTACCGCGGTGAACTGTTCGCCTTCGATGCCGACGACGGCGACACCCGTTGGGAAGAAGACCTCGGCGTGCCGGTTTCCAGTGCCCTGACCGCGGTGGCCGGAGACCTCTATCTGGGTACCCGCAACGGCGAAGTGCTGGCGGTAAGCCAGCGCGATGGCAGCATACGCTGGCGCGCCGACGTGCCCAGCGAGGTGCTGGCCGCGCCACAACCCAATCAGCAGCTGCTGATCGTGCAGAGCGTCGATGGCACCATCACCGCCCTGGACCGTTCCAGCGGCAATGAACGCTGGAGCTATCAGGCCAGCCAGCCCTCTCTGACCCTGCGCGGTGCCGGCACCCCCACCACCATCGACCCGGTGACCTTCGCCGGCTTCGCCAACGGTCGCCTGACCGCCCTTGATAACCGCAACGGCCAGCCGCTGTGGGAGCGGCGCATCGCCGTGGCCCAGGGCCGCAGCGATATCGAACGCCTGGTGGACCTCGCCGGCCAGCCGGTGTTGACCCCCGACGGCCGCCTCTTCGTGACCAGCTATAACGGTCGCCTCGTGGCCCTGGAAGCAACCCGCGGCGAGCCGCTTTGGGCCCGCGAGCTCTCCAGCTACCATACCCCCCTGGTGATGGGTGACTTCCTGTTTGTGGTCGAAGAGTCGGGGCGCATCCTGGCCCTGGCCGCCGACAGCGGCGATGAGGTCTGGCGCAATACCGACCTGGAGGGGCGTGAGCCTACCTCTCCCGCCTTTGCCGATGGCAAGCTGGTATTCGGTGATTTCGACGGCTACCTGCATCTGATCGACGCCCGCAGCGGCGAGATGGTCGGCCGCGATCGCATCGACAGTTCCGGCATCGGCGTACGCCCGGTCACCGACGATAACCGCATTCATGTGCTGGCCAATGACGGCACCCTCGAGACTCTGGATATCCGATGACACCCGTGATCGCCCTGGTCGGCAGGCCCAATGTAGGCAAGTCGACCCTGTTTAACCGCCTGACACGCACCCGCGATGCTCTGGTGGCCGATTTTCCGGGCCTGACCCGGGACCGCAAGTACGGCAACGGCATGCTGGGTGGAAAGGCCTACACGGTAATCGACACCGGCGGCATCAGCGGCGACGAGTCGGGCATCGACGCCGCCATGGCCGAACAGTCCCTGGCCGCCATCGACGAGGCGGATATCGTGCTGTTCATGGTCGATGCCCGCGCCGGCCTCAATGTCGCCGACGAGGCCATCGCCAACCATCTGCGGGTCAACCAGAAGAAGACCTGGCTGGTAGTCAACAAGACCGACGGCCTGGACGAAGACAGCGTCACCGCCGAGTTCTGGGAGCTGGGACTGGGCGAGCCGCGCCCCATCGCCGCCGCCCATGGCCGCAACGTCACCCTGCTGATCGACGAGGTGCTCTCGCCCTTCCCGGAGCGCGACGAGAGTATCCCGGCGGATACCGGCACCAAGGGCATCCGCATCGGTGTCATCGGCCGTCCCAACGTCGGCAAGTCGACCCTGGTCAACCGCCTGCTTGGTGAAGAGCGGGTCGTGGTCTACGACGAGGCCGGTACCACTCGCGATGCCATCGAGATCCCCTTCGAACGCCGCGGCAAGCCCTATGTGCTGGTGGATACCGCCGGCGTGCGACGCCGCAAGAATGTTCACGAGATCGCCGAGAAGTTCTCGATCATCAAGACCCTGGAGGCGATCAAGGAGTGCCATGTCGCCATCATGGTGCTCGACGCGCGCTCGGGACTCGTCGAGCAGGACCTGCACCTGCTCGACTACGTGCTGACCACCGGTCGCGCCCTGGTGCTGGCGGTAAACAAGTGGGATGGCCTGGAGAGCAAGGCCAAGGAGAAGATGCGCGCCGAGATCAAGCGTCGTCTGGGCTTCACCGACTACGCCGACCTGCACTTCATCTCGGCGCTGCACGGCACCGCGGTGGGCGACCTCTATCCGTCGCTGGAGCGCGCCTTCGCCTCGGCCAACGCCCACTGGTCCACCAATCGCCTGACCAGCATCCTGCAGGACGCGGTGGAATCGCATCAGCCCCCCATGGTGCACGGACGCCGCATCAAGCTGCGCATGGCCCACCAGGGCGGCAGCAACCCGCCGATCATCGTGGTCCACGGCAATCAGACCGAATCGCTGCCCGAGGCCTATCGCCGCTACCTGACCAACACCTTCCGCAAGGTGCTCAAGGTGCGCGGCACGCCGATGCGCTTCGAGTTCCGCTCCGGCAAGAATCCCTACGACCCGATGGCGGGTGCCAGCGACCGCGAGAAGGCCAAGAAGCGCGAGCTATCGCGCACCAAGGAAGCCCGCAACAGCCGCCGGTAAGACCGCCCGGCCCCTCCGGTTCAAGCTCCCGAGAGTGATCGGCTCGGGGCCGTTACGGGGACAGGCCGGTTCCCGGGGGTGCTAGCCGCCACTTCCCCGCAGGCGTTGGCGGCCCACCCAGTGATTGGCAAACTGCCAGGCGCCGCGGCCGCTGCGGCCGCCGCGCAGGGTGGCGAAGCGAATCGCCTCGGCCCGTGCCTCGGCGCCCCAGTCCTCGGGGCGGCCCAGCCGGGTGACCCAGTGGCAGCACGCCTCCAGATAGACATCCTGATTGAAGGGGTAAAAGCCCAGCCAGAGTCCGAACCGGTCGGAGAGCGAGATCTTCTCCTCCACGGCGTCGCCGTGATGCAGCTCATCGCCCACCAGCCGGGACCCCTCGTTGTCGCTCATCGACTCCGGCAACAGGTGGCGACGGTTGGATGTGGCGTAGAGAAGCACGTTGGGCGGAGGCCCGGTCAGGGCACCGTCCAGCACGCTTTTCAACGCCTTGTAGGCATCGTCGTGCCCCTCGAAGGAAAGGTCGTCGCAATAGACCACGAAGCGCTGATCATGACGACGCAACTGCTCCACCAGCACCGGCAGGCCGGAGAGGTCGTGGCGGTCCACCTGCACCAGGCGCAACCCCTCGTCGGCCAGGCTATTGAGCAGTGCCCGGATCAGCGAGGACTTGCCGCTGCCCCGGGAGCCCCACAGCAAGGCATGGTTGGCGGGCAGTCCCTGCAGGAAGGCGCGGGTATTGTCGACCAGGGCCAGCTTCTGACGCTCGATGCCCAGCAGGTCATCCAGGCTCAGCGCGTCCCGGGGCGGCACCGGCAGCAGGCGTCCGCCCAGGGCATGACGCTGCCAGAGGGCGGCCACATCCCGCGACCAGTCCACGTCCACCGGGGCCGGTGGCAGCCAGTGCTCTACGCGATCCAGCAGGTGCAGCAGGCGGCGCGTCAACTCGGCATCCATGATGTTCTCCTTCTCCATGTCGATTGCGGGGCAGTCAGTACATAAGGCGCACCGTATCTGTATTTGATATTGCAGGCGTTACGGGTATCTTGTGGCGAACTCGGACCTCCGTCCAGCGTCTTATCGGCTGGATATCATCGCCCACCAAGGAGACCCGCCATGCGCTGGCTCAAACCCCTCGCCGTCGGCGCGCTGTGCCTGACCGTCGCGGCCTGTACCACCTCGCCCACCGGGCGCCATCGCCTGACCCTGGCGTCCGACGACCAGCTCGATCAAATGGGCACCCAGGCCTTCGAACAATACAAGCAGGAGCGCCCCATGGTGGGCGGCAGCACCCAGCGCTATGTGCAGTGCGTGGCCAATGCCCTGGTGAGCGCCCTGCCACCCCAGCAGCAACAGGCCCAGAACTGGCAGATCCGCGTCTTTCAGGATGAGTCGGCCAACGCCTTTGCCCTGCCCGGGGGCTACATGGGGGTCAACACCGGCCTGCTGACGGTCGCCAGCAACCAGGACCAGCTGGCCGCGGTGATCGGTCACGAGATCACTCACGTGCTGGCCCGCCACGCCAACGAGCGGGTCTCCACCCAGACCGCCACCCAGTTGGGACTATCGGTACTCTCCTCGGCGGCAGGCCTCGAAGGGGCGGGTGGCGAGCAGCTCATGGGCGCCATCGGCCTGGGCGCTCAGTACGGCATTCTGATGCCCTTCTCTCGGCGTCACGAGAGCGAGGCCGACGAACTGGGCGTCTACTTGATGGCGGAGGCGGGCTTCGACCCCCGCGCCAGCCTGACGCTCTGGGAGAACATGAGCGCCCAGGGCGGTGCCCAGCCGCCGGCCTGGATGTCCAGCCACCCCAGCCACGGCCAGCGCACCCAGGACCTGCAGGCGCACATGGGCGAGGCACTGGGTCGCTACGAGCAGGCCCGTCAGGCCGGTCGCATACCCAATTGCCCGAGGTCCTGAGATGCTGAGAATCGGACTACTGCTACTGATCGCCCCGATGCTGGTGCTGATGGGGATCTACTTCTGGGAGTATTCGAGCGTGCGCGAGTGCACGCTCTCCGGCGGCCACTGGGACTACCTGGAAGGGGTGTGCCGCGACGCCCCCCAGCCCTTCGCCTCCTGGCTGCAGCGCTACCCCTGGCTGGTCAACGGCGGCATGCTGCTATCCCTGGTCGGTCTGGCGCTGTGCATGGTGGGGCTCTATACCCGGCGCCGCTAACCTGGCGATCACCTTTGGGGGTCAGACCCTGAGGCCTCCCCACGAATAGAATAAGAAAATCAGAACATTAGGATTGAAAAAAGTCTGCATGGGCAGGCATGTTGTTAATCGCGAAACAAACAATATGCCGAGGAGCCCATGCAGACGCCCCAATTCTTGCACAAGATTCTGGCGACTTCAGCCACCCTTCTGCATTCAGCCCGCTTCAACGCCCTCGCGACATGTGTCGAGGCGTTATTATCGGGGCAATGCCTGTCTCTGACCGCGGTCGGACGACGGCTCCCGCGCCGGATTCAGCCCAAGCATGCGATAAAGTGTGTCGACCGCCTGCTTGGCAACCCTCATCTTCAGCGTGAGCGTCTTTGGCTTTATGCGGATGTCGCTCGCCAACTGGTCGGTACTCAGCGACATCCCGTG
>NZ_JHVH01000022.1 GCF_000620045.1 Halomonas halodenitrificans DSM 735
TAGGGGTGGTGATCAGTTTTCGCCAAGAGGGTGATGAAGCCCCTGAAGAGCCGATGATCCGCTACTACATCAGTTCAGCCGAGTTGACCGCCAAAAAGCTCGCTGAAGCAGCTCGACAGCACTGGCATATTGAGGCCAAGCTCCACTGGTCTTTGGACGTGGCGCTTCGTGAGGATGCCTGCAAAATCCACCGCGGACAGGCGGCGGAAAATCTCGCCAGGGTCCGACATATTGCGCTGAATTACCTGAAAGGAGAGAAATCTTTCAAGGGCGGAATTCGGCGGAAACAGAAGAAAGCGGCATTGGTTGAGACATATCTTGCTGACATTCTCGCGGTCTGAAAGTTTTCATGCGTTTTCCCTGCTTCAATGACCGACTGGCCTTGGCGCTGGCCAAGCAGGAGTCTTGTCCACTGCTTACCGGAGACCAAAACCTACGACTGCTTGCGGTTCGAGAGCAGGCAGGGGTGCGCGGTACGATCTGGATCCTCACTGAGCTGGTTGAGTTCGGGCAGGTGAGCAAAGAAGCCGCGCATGCGGCACTGGTAATGATGAAGCAGCGTGATCGACGCTTGCCCTGGGACAAGGCGCGCAAGTACATCGACGATGCGACATTTGGCATCAAGAAGCGCACCGATACCTCTTGATCTATGGCAATTCAGCTGGTCTGGTGCCGCGCTTCATCACTGGTCCGTTATCCACCATTGGGCCAATATCACCGGGCAGCTGAATATGCTGGTGGTGGCCAAGGAAGAGGGCAGTGTGGACGGGGAAACCGCTTATCGATACACAGGGAGAGGTCAATGACAACCGTGCTTATCACCGGCGGCGCCGGCTATATCGGCTCCCATACCGTGCTGGCCCTGCTGGAAGCGGGGCATGAAGTGGTGGTGCTGGATAACCTCTGCAACGCCTCCCGGGAGTCGCTGCGCCGGGTGGAGCGACTGAGCGGGCGCACGCCGGCCTTCGTGCAGGGCGATATTCGCGACCGCGCCCTGCTGGATCGCCTGTTCCACGAGCATGCGGTAAGCGCGGTGATTCACTTCGCCGGGCTCAAGTCCGTGGGGGAGAGCGTGGCGCAGCCGCTCGCCTACTACGAGAACAACGTCGCCGGCACCCTGACCCTGTGCCAGGCCATGCAGGCCGCCGGGGTCACGCGGCTGGTCTTCAGCTCGTCGGCCACCGTGTATGGCGATGGCCACCCCATGCCGCTGCATGAGGGGCTGCCCACCGGGCAGCCCACCAACCCCTACGGTCGCTCCAAGCTGATGGTGGAGGAGCTGCTTGGCGATCTCGCCGCCTCGGACGCGAGCTGGTCCATCGGCCTGCTGCGCTACTTCAACCCCGTGGGGGCGCATCCGAGCGGGGAGATCGGGGAAGACCCCCGGGGCATTCCCAACAACCTGCTGCCCTATGTGGCCCAGGTCGCCGTGGGGCGCCGTGAGCGGCTGGCCGTCTACGGCGACGACTACGCCACCCCGGATGGCACCGGCGTGCGCGATTACATTCATGTGATGGATCTCGCCGCGGGGCATCTCTGTGCCCTGAATGCCCTGGGGGAGCGTGAGGGCGTGCATATCTGGAACCTGGGCACCGGCCAGGGCCACTCGGTGCTCGAGGTGGTCAGGGCCTTCGAGCGGGCCTCGGGGCGGGCGGTGCCTTTCCGCATCGAGCCCCGCCGGGCCGGCGACGTGGCCGCCTGCTGGGCCGATGCGGCGCTCGCCGAGCGTGAGCTGGGGTGGAAGGCGGAGCGCGGCTTGGAAGAGATGATGGCCGATACCTGGCGCTGGCAGCGGCAGAATCCCCAGGGGTATTCTCAAGATGATTAAATATCATAGAATTCGTGAAGGTAAACAGCATGCATGAAATTTGTATTATTTTATTCGGCGTTCTGAATGTCGTTATCCTGTTTTATGTTAGAGAAAAGTTTAAAAATTTTGAGGATGTATGGCTTGTGCCACTCATCATTCTTTTTATTTATTTTTTTCTTAACGTTTTTTTGCACGAAAGTGTTGACTTGTTGAACAGTTTTGGAACGCCGGAATATCGAAAGTACTTATCAGATACGTTAGTTGAGCCTATGATTGTTGTTTGGTCTGTAATCTTAGGGGCAGTGTTTTTTTCTAAAAGACATGATGAAAGAAAAAATCAGTATTCATACAATGTTAAGATAATTGAAAAAAAGCAATGAGATTTAGTTCTTCAGTTATTTATTGCCTTGCTTGATTGTTCTTATTATAAATTAAGGATTCTCTCCTTTTTTGGGATATTTATCAGGAAGCCTATGACCCGTTACGAAACGCTCCAGGCCGAGCTTGCGGCCGCGCCGCGCAGCTGGCTGGTGACCGGCTGCGCCGGCTTTATCGGCAGCAACCTGCTGGAAACCCTGCTCCGGCTCGACCAGCGGGTGGTGGGGCTGGATAACTTCGCCACCGGCTTTCAGGCCAACCTGGATGAGGTGCGCTCGCTGGTCGGCGCCGAGCAGTGGGCGCGCTTCACCTTTATCGAGGGCGATATTTGCGATCTCGAGACTTGCCGCGAGGCGATGCTGGTCGATGAGCAACCGGTGGACCATGTGCTGCACCAGGCGGCACTGGGCTCGGTGCCGCGCTCCATCGCCGACCCGATCGCTACCAATGCGGCCAATATCACCGGGCACCTGAACATGCTGGTGGCGGCCAAGGATGCCGGAGTGCAGAGCTTCGTGTATGCCGCCTCCAGCTCCACCTACGGCGACCATCCGGCGCTGCCCAAGGTGGAGGAGCGCATCGGCAAGCCGCTCTCACCCTATGCGGTGACCAAGGTGGTCAACGAGATGTATGCCGACGTCTTCGCCGGTACCTACGGCTTCAAGGCCACGGGGCTGCGCTACTTCAACGTGTTCGGCCGGCGCCAGAACCCCAATGGCGCCTATGCGGCGGTGATTCCCAAGTGGGCCGGGGCCATGCTCACCGACGAGACGCTGTATATCAACGGCGACGGCGAGACCAGCCGCGACTTCTGCTATATCGACAATGCGGTGCAGGCCAACCTGCTGGCGGCCACCGCCGATGAGGCGGCCCAGGGCGAGGTCTACAACGTGGCGGTAAGCGGGCGTACCACCCTCAATCAGCTGTTCGAATACCTGCGCGAGGCCCTGGCCGAGCAGGGCGTGACCTACGCCCAGGACCCCACCTACCGCGACTTTCGCCCCGGCGATGTGCGCCACTCCCAGGCCGATATCGGCAAGGCGGCCCGGCTGCTGGGCTACGACCCCAGCCACACCATCGTCGAGGGCATCAGTGAGGCGATGCCGTGGTATCTCGACCACTTCCACAACGCCTGATCGGGGACAGTCCCACTCGTTATTATCCGAAGCCTGGCGTTCTGCCGGGCTTCGCTGTTTTCGGGGGTGCCCTTGCCCTGGGCAACCCCTGTATTCTTATCCGATTAACAGCAATCGCAGTCAGGGATCTTCAATGGTGAACATGGACAATGTGCGTCTGGGCGTGATCGGCCTGGGTTATGTGGGCCTGCCGCTGGCGGTGGAGTTCGGCAAGGTGCTGCCCACCGTGGGCTTCGATATCAATGCCAGGCGCATCGGTGAGCTGCGCGACGGGGTGGATCATACCCTGGAGGTGGAGCCGGAACTGCTGGCCGAGGCGAGCCAGCTGAGTTTCGAGAGTGACATCGAGGCGCTCAGGGCGTGCAACGTGTATATCGTCACCGTGCCGACGCCCATCGATGACAACCGCAGCCCGGACCTGACCCCCCTGATCAAGGCCAGCGAGACCCTGGGCCGGGTGGTGAGCCAGGGCGATGTGGTGATCTATGAGTCCACCGTCTACCCGGGTGCCACCGAGGAGGCGTGTATCCCGGTGGTGGAGCGGGTCTCGGGCCTTGTCTACAACCGCGACTTCTTCGCCGGTTACAGCCCCGAGCGCATCAACCCGGGCGACAAGGAGCACCGGGTCACCACCATCATGAAGGTGACCTCGGGCTCGACGCCGGAGGTGGCGGAGTTCGTCGATGCGCTCTATCGCCGGGTGATCACCGCCGGTACCCACCTGGCCAGCTCCATCGCCGTGGCCGAGGCGGCCAAGGTGATCGAGAATACCCAGCGCGACGTCAATATCGCCCTGGTCAACGAGCTGGCAGTGATCTTCAATCGCCTGGGGATCGATACCGAGGAGGTGTTACAGGCCGCCGGCACCAAGTGGAACTTCCTGCCGTTTCGCCCGGGGCTGGTGGGTGGCCACTGCATCGGCGTGGACCCCTACTACCTGACCCACAAGGCCCAGCAGGTGGGTTACCACCCGGAGATGATCCTGGCTGGGCGGCGGCTCAACGATGGCATGGGGGCCTATGTGGCCAGCCAGCTGATCAAGCAGATGATCAAGCGGCGCATCCACGTGGAAGGCGCCCGAGTGCTGGTGATGGGCCTCACCTTCAAGGAGAACTGCCCGGACCTGCGCAACACCCGGGTGGTGGATATCATCGCTGAGCTCGCTGACTACAACATCGCGGTCGACGTCCATGACCCCCAGGTCAACAAGGACGAGGCCGAGGCGGAATACGGCATCCGCCCGGTGAATGCACCGGACACCGGCGCCTACGACGCCATGATCCTCGCCGTCGCCCATCGCGAGTTCAAGGCGCTTGGCGCCGACGGCATCCGCGCCTGGGGCAAGCCCCAGCACGTGCTCTACGACCTCAAGTACGCCCTCGACAAGGACAGCGTCGATCTGCGGCTGTAGTACGGGGACATGTAGCACGGGGACCGTCCCCCAACCCCGGGGACAGTCCCCGTTGCAGATGGGGACGGTCCCCGTAGCCACTGCGGTGGTGTGATAGGATAAGACCCCTCTAGAGGGTGGGGCCTGACCCAGAGTTGACTTCGAAGCCGCCGTCTCGCCAATGCGAGGCGGCGGCTTTTGCGTTGTTAGGAGAGCGTATATGTACGACCTGCTGAAGGTGCTGGTGGCCAACCTGCTGATGCCACTGCCGGTGAGTCTGGGGTTGGGTGCCCTGGGGCTACTCCTGCTGCGCTGGCGACGGCTGGGGGGTGTGGTCATTGCCGTGGGGCTTGGGATATTGCTGTTGGCGAGTTGGCCGCCGGTGGCGGATCGTCTGCTGGCGCCGCTGGAGAGCCGCCATTCGGCGCTGGGTATGCTGCCCGAAGACCCTGACCTGGCGGCGGTGGTGGTGCTGGGGGGCGGCTGGGAGCCTGATTCGCCGCGCTCGACGGTGGGGCGCCTGAGTGATAGCTCGGCGCTTCGGCTGGTGGAGGGCATTCGCCTCTGGCGCCAGCGGCCCGAGCTACCACTGATCGTTACCGGGGCCAGTCGCGATCCCGAGGTCGCGCCGGTCGCCCTGGGGTATGCCGCCGCGGCGGTGGATCTCGGGGTGCCGGCGGCCCGGCTGGTGGTGCTCGATTCCCCCACGGATACCGGCCGGGAGGCACGCGCCGTGAGTGACGCATTGGGGGAGGGGAGTCGCGTGGTGGTGGTCACCTCGGCCTCGCATATGCCCCGCGCCATGTATCACTTTCGGCAGGCAGGGTTGGAGCCGCTGGCGGCCCCCACCCACTACCTTGCCCGCCATCAGCGCACCGGACAGTTACAGGAGTGGGTACCCTCGGCCAGCGAACTGCGCAAGACCGAGCGCGCGCTCTACGAAACCCTGGGCCTGCTGGCGGTGGGCTGGGAGCACTGAGCCCCGGGGACAGTCCCCCAAGCCCATAACGCTTCTACACATGTCGCAAGGGCATTGACGCGGGCTGAGTGCAGAAGGGTGGCTGAATTCGTCAGAATCCTGTGCAAGAATTGGGGCGTCTGCATGGGCTCCTCGGCATATTGTTTGTTTGGCGATTAACAACATGCCTGCCCATGCAGACTTTTTTCAATCCTAATGTACTGATTTCCTTCTTCTATTCGTGGGGAGGCCTCAGGGACAGTCCCTTTTAGTCCCCTTTAACTCAACAAGAATCATGGCCTATGTACAAGATATTCGAAACGGTAGATGAGGTGTCCCGGTACACCGCTCAGCGGCTGCTGGATACGATCCTGGCCAAGCCCGAGGCGGTGCTGGGTCTGGCCACGGGCGGGACCATGGAGCCGGTGTATGCCCAATTGGTGGGGATGCTGGAACAGTCCGCCGTGGATCTATCACGGTTGACGACCTTCAACCTGGACGAGTATATCGGCCTTTCGGCGTCGCATGCGCAGAGCTACCGCTACTACATGGGTCAGCACCTGTTCGACAGGCTGAGTCTGCCCCGGGAGAGTGTGCATCTGCCCGATGGCAACGCCGAGGATGTCGACGCGGCCTGTCGGGCCTATTCCACGGCCATTCAGGCCGCAGGCGGGCTCGACCTGCAGCTGCTGGGTATCGGCTCGAATGGCCATATCGGCTTTAACGAACCCCATACCGATTTCAGTTGTCGCACCCATGTCATCGCGCTTTCCGAGCAGACGCGGCGCGATAATGGCCGCTTCTTCAGCGACCAGAGCGAGGTGCCCACCCATGCGCTGACGCTCGGCATCCAGGACATCCTGGAGGCCGAGGAGATCATGCTGGTGGCCACGGGCTCCAAGAAAGCCGCCATCATGGCCGAGCTATATCATGGCGGCGTGGATGAGGCCTTGCCCGCCTCGGCGCTGAAGCAGCACCACAATGTGACGATCGTGATGGATAGCCAAGCGGCGGCGCTGCTGCCGCGGCAGGAAGAGGGCGGCGCCGCGTAAGGGGAGGGTCCCCCTTCGGGGCGGTGTCGCGATACCCTGGCAGCGAACTTCCTGATGGAGAGACCGCATGGCCGATATTCGCCTGCGCATCGAGCTGCTCAATACCGACCCGCTGGTCTGGCGCCGCGTGGTAGTGCCGGAGCAGATCAACTTGCACCGCCTCCACGAACTCATCCAGGACGTGATGATTTGGGGCGATTGTCATCTCTACGAGTTCGAGTGCAACGGCCGCTACTACGGCGAATCCGACGAGTGGGGCGACGGCGCCATCGCCCTGGCACGTAATGCCAAGCTCAAGGCGGTTGCGACGCGTGCCAAGGATAATGTCTTCCACTATCTCTACGACTTTGGCGATGACTGGAAGCATCGCATCGTGATCGAGGCGACGGGGCTGGAGGAGACCAACCCCTGCCCGCAGTTTATCGATGGCGCCATGGCCTGCCCGCCGGAGGATATCGGCGGAACGATCGGCTATGCAGCGCTGAAGGCGGCCGCCGCCGGCAAGAAGGATAAGCTCGGCCAGGAGCTGTTGGAGATGGTGGGTGACGAGTTCGACCCCAAGGCGCTGGATAAGGAGGAGCTCGCCGAGATGCTCGAGCCCTTTCAGGCGGGCTTCCGACGCTTGGGGGAAGCGCCCGGCGAGCCACGCTAGGCGGGACAGTCCCCCAACCCCGGGGACAGTCCCCCAACCTCGGGGACAGTCCCCTTTTAACCCCCGGGGACAGTCCCCGTCCCTATCAGAGTCGTTGCCGCCAGGCCTCGCTGCCGAAGAGCCGGCCGCTACGAGTCTGTTGGCGTATATCCTCGAGGGTGGTGTCGTGGAGGGGGCTTTCGAACAGCTGTCGATAGTGGTGCTGGCGCTGTTCGGGGTGGTGGGCGCTGTCCAGATAGAGCGTGTGGGGTGTGATCACCGGGTCGTCTCGGCCAAGGGCGTTGGCGGCGTAGCTCGACCAGCGGTACTCCTCGGGTCGCTGGACCATGCCGGCCCGCACCGGGTTCAGTTCGATATAGCGGTAGCAGGCGAAGAGGTAGGCTTCTTCGCCCACCAGGCAGGAGTGGTAGCGACCCTGAAAGAGTCTGCCGCTACGCTCATGGCGCTTGTTGAAGTACTGCACATAGCGTTGCCCGAGGCGCTTCATCATCTCGCTGATGTCGTGAGGGTCCTGGCGGGGCGAGGCGAGTAGGTGCACATGGTTGGTCATCAACACATAGGCGTGTATATCCACCCGGTGCAGCTGGCGCGCCTCGTCGAGCAGTTCCAGATAGCGCTCGGCATCGCTGTGAAAGCGAAAGCAGATCCCGCGGTTATTGCCGCGTTGCACCAGATGCATCGGTGTGTTCGGCAGGAGTAGCCGCGCTCTGCGAGGCATGATCGCTCCCCTCCCATGACGAGCGGTGGTTCAAATCAGTGTAGCCGAGCCCCTCCCTTTCGGGGACAGTCCCCCAACCCCGGGGACAGTCCCCTTTTGACTCCCTTTTGACTCTCGGGGACAGTCCCCTTTTGACTCTGTCGGCATATGGAGACAGAAAAATCGTTGAATCTGTGGCGAGGTCGTTTCACGACTTCGTCAACGTTGCGGCGTTGATGGTCAGGCTGGCGTGAGGGCACTAAAGGAGGGTGATAATACTGCATTAAAATCAGCGGATTGACGGTAATCTGGTCATGGCTTGCCGAGTGGCCGTGCGCATGGTGATACACGGTGAAAGGGGCGTCATGCGCTCATTCAAAGGTGTATTTTATCTGCGACACTGATGTTTTCTTTTACTACAGTGAGTAACAGTAAAGTAAATGCCCTGTGCTGACCGGGTAGATCTTGGCGTAGACACCCTGCTTTATTGCATATGCGTCAAGGTGTGAGTCATCCAGTGGGTCCGATAGGGCCAAGAAGGTTTCTCCATGCCGTCAGTGTTGTCAAAGCTGTTCGGGTTGTCTCGCCCCACCAAGCGGACCCTGGAGGTGGTGGGAGACACTGTTCTCATTATCGCCAGCTTCCTGGGGGCAATGTGGCTGAGGCTCGATAGCGTCGATTTTCTCGGCCGGCCTGGCGTCTGGCTGGCGCTGCCGGTAGTGGTACCCATCAGCGTCGCCCTGTTCGCATGGCTTGGCTTCTACCGAACGATCATTCGTCACCTGGGCCTGGAAACCATCCAGACAATTTTGATCGGTGTGGTGGCCTCCTCCGGAGTACTCGGCGTGACGGTTTGGTGGTTCGGTCTCCCGATTCCCGGTTCGGTCCCCGTGCTCTATGCCATGCTGACACTGCTCACGGTCGGTGGTGCCCGGTTCGGGCTGTATTATTGCTATCTGCGTCAGCAACAGCTGCACAAGAAGCGCGTACTGATCTACGGTGCCGGGGCGGCCGGTCGCCAGCTGGTCATGTCGCTTCGCCATGGTCGCGAATACGAGCCCGTTGCCTTCCTGGACTTCGCCCCCCGTCTCCAGGGGAGTCATGTCCAGGGGCTCAAGGTCTACCCGCCGGAAGCGTGTAGCCGCCTCATAGAGGCCTACGGTGTCGAGATGTTTCTCCTGGCCATTCCCGGGGCCACGCGTGCGCGGCGCCAGGAAATCATCGAGTCCGTCGAGACGCTGAAGATTCCGGTCCAGACCGTTCCCGACATCGCCGATGTGGTATCGGGCAAGGCTAAGGTAACCGAGTTACAGGACGTGGCGATCGAAGACCTGCTGGGCCGGGACCCCATTCCGCCCGATTCGTCGCTGATGGGCGCCGATATCACCGACAAGGTGGTCATGGTCACGGGGGCCGGCGGTTCCATCGGTAGTGAGCTCAGCCGCCAGATTCTCAGGCAGCACCCGCGCCAGCTTCTGCTGGTGGATGTGTCGGAATATTCGCTCTACCTCATAGAGCAGGATATTACACAGTTGAAGCTGAAAGAGGGGCAAGAGGTCTCGTGCCTTCCCATTCTTGCCTCGGTGCGTGATGGCGAGCGCCTCGAGGCGCTCATGCGGATGTTTGGTGTCGACACGATCTATCATGCCGCGGCGTACAAGCATGTGCCCCTGGTGGAGCAGAACATGGCCGAGGGCATTCGCAACAATGTCTTCGGCACACTGGCCATGGCCAAGGCCGCCGTGTCGGCGGGGGTCGGAAGGGTGGTGTTGATCTCCACGGACAAGGCCGTGCGACCGACCAACATGATGGGAGCCACCAAGCGCATGGCCGAACTGGTCTGCCAGGCTCTCGCCCGGCGGCAGTCTGCTACCTGTTTCTCGATGGTGCGATTCGGCAATGTGCTGGATTCTTCCGGCTCCGTCGTTCCCTTGTTTCGCCAGCAGATCGAAACGGGAGGGCCCATTACCGTGACCCACCCTGATGTCACCCGCTACTTCATGACCATCCCCGAAGCGGCCCAGCTGGTGATCCAGGCGGGCGCCATGTCCCAGGGTGGCGATGTGTTCATCCTGGATATGGGGCAGCCGATCAAGATCGTGGATCTGGCCCATCGCATGATTCGCCTGAGCGGGTTGCAGCCCTACTACCTCGATGCCGGCGCCTCGAATGACGATGCGGTGCTCGCCACGCCATCCGCCACTCCCGGCAGGAAAGGCGATATCGCCATAAAGTTCACCGGCCTGCGCCCCGGAGAGAAGCTCTATGAAGAGCTGCTGATCGCCGAGGCCGTAGAGTATACGGCCCACCCACGGATCATGACGGCCAACGAGACAATGCTCGAGTGGGACGCGCTACAGGCGTCGCTTCAGGCACTCGATGGGGCCTGCCAGCGCCAGGATATGGATCGGGTCCGCGAGATTCTCTTTTCCGTTCCGGTCGGCTACGTCCCCGAGCACGAGGTGGTAGATATCGGTTGGGTGCAGCGGGCGCCTCGCGCCAAGACCTCGGACCAGGCGACGACCACCGAATCGCCGGTGGCCATCGAATTGCTCCAGGGCACGGCCGAAGCGTCTCCCGCCTGGAAGGGCGTGCAGGCACCGGGAAGCTGACGGCCGCCTGCGCTCGGTGCTGGCCTGGAGTGGAGAGGGCGCCGCCGATCTGCCGCAAGGCTAGCAGGAACGAATAACTATCGCCGGCTGGTGAGGTCCGCTTTTCGGACTAACGGCGACAAGATGACTGACAGGCCTCGAGGATGCGCCAACACCTCGTGGCGGTAGCGTGGGAGAGACATAAAACGACCGATGCGCTTCATTTATCTGGGCCCTGCTTGGGTCAAGGGCGCCGCGACGCCATGAGCAGTGCCGTACTGCAGCGGATGCGTGACCGCACCCGGGCGTTTGGCAATAGCCACTTCGTGCGCAATGTCATCACGGTGGCAACGGGTATCGCGGCGGCGCAGGCGATATCGCTGATCTTTGCCCCCTTCCTCACCCGGTTGTATGGCCCTGAAGCCTTCGGGGCCCTGGCTGCCTTTACGGCAGTGGTCAATATCATCACCCCCTTGGCCACGCTGGGCTATGCCAACGCCATCGTCATGCCCGCCACGGAGGAGGGGGCGACGGCGGTTGCGCGCCTGTCTCTGGTATCTGCCGCCATCGTGGCGCCCATGGTGCTTCTCGCCGTGACTCTCTTCGAGGGGCAGCTGGCCAGCTGGACCGGGCTGGCATCGACGCCAGGCTTGCTGTACCTGATCCCGCTCTACCTCGTGATGGCGGCGCTACTGTCGGTCGCCGACCAGACGGCCATCCGCGAGGGGCTGTTCAAGGCGAAAGCGGTCGCCTATGTCGGCAGCACGCTGCTGGTGAATATCGGTAAGCTCGCCAGCGGCTTTCTGGCACCCTCGGGACTGGTTCTTATCCTGTTCCTGATGGTGGTCAAGACGCTTAACTTTCTGCTGTTATTGGCACGCGTACCAAAGCAAGGGGCCTTCGAAGCAAGGCGCTGGTTTGGTGCTGACGGTATTCGCCATGCCGCTTCTGAGCAGCGTGACTTCCTGATATATCGGATGCCGCAGAGCATCATCAATGCCGTTTCATTCGGTTTTCCCGTGCTGGCCCTGTCGGCTCTTTTTGGTGCTTCAGTAGCGGGGCAGTACTCGATAGCCACTCTGGTGCTCGGTGGTCCCATCATGCTGCTTGGGCAGTCGGTACTGGAGGTGTTCTTTCCTCGGATTACCGAGGTGGTGAGGAAGCATCCAGGAGGTGCCGTGACGCATATCCGGCAAGCAACGCTTGGCATGTTGCTGATCGGTGCGGTTCCTTTTGGAATCATCGTCTTGTGGGGTGATGTGATCTTCCCCCTGGTATTCGGAGAGGAGTGGTTGCGTGCAGGTGAGTACTCCAGATGGATTGCCCTGTGGATGGCCAGCGTGCTGGCGACCCGGCCTGCCGTGGCGGCGATGCCGGCGCTGCGACTTCAGCGCGAACTCCTTGTCTATGAAGTTATTATCACCTTCGCTCGAATCGTTTCACTGCTGGCTGCCGCCAGGCTGGGAGGCGATCTTATGGCCATCGCGGTATTTTCGCTCGTCAATGTGGTGGGGTATGGCGCCCTGTTCCTGGTTGTCCATCGGCGGGCGTCAGACATCAGGCTAGAACAACAACATGCTGGCTGAGATCAAGGCGAGGATCCCGGTCCCCTTAAAGGTGGCCGCAAGAAGAGTGTTGTGTACCGAATACATGAACCTTCCCGATGCGCCCCGAATCTTCGTGTTTCTTGCCGCCGACTACGGCAATATTGGCGATCTGGCGATCTCTGCCGCACAGCAGGGATTCCTGGCTCGGCTCGTACCCGGCCATCGAATCGTGCCGGTTCCCATCAGCAGGACCCGTGAGGTGATCCACTCTCTACGCCGACAGGTGAGACCAGATGATCTGGTGATGACGGTGGGCGGCGGCAACATGGGCTCGCTCTATCCGGATATCGAGGCGTTGCGGCAACTGGTCATCCGCTCGTTTCCCGATAACCGGATCGTCTGTTTTCCGCAAACGCTTGACTGGGACGATAGCCAGGCATCGCGGAAAACCTTGACGCGTATTGTGCGCACCTATTCCCGCCACCCGGATATCCATGTGTTTGCGCGTGAGTCCGTTACCCGTGCCAAGCTGGAAGCGATGTTTGCCGGGCATGCGAACGTGACGGTTGGCTACTCGCCAGACATCGTACTGAGTGCATCCGCCGCTGATCTCGGTGTGAGTGTAGGCTGTCAGCACTCCGGCATCCTGTTGTGTATGCGCGACGATCGCGAGCGTGCCCTCGACGCTAAACAGCGTGAGCGGGTGGCGGCTGCCCTGGACGGCACAGGGTTGGCGGTGGAGACCACCGATACCCATGTCGGCGGCTCGCGTCTCGATGAAGCGCGTTGTGCGCAGTTACTGGCCGACAAGCTTGGTCAGTTTGGCGCGTCCAGGCTTGTCGTTACCGATCGCCTGCACGGCATGATCCTGGCGGTGGTGGCTGGCACGCCCTGTCTGGTGTTGCCCAACGCCAACCACAAGATTCGTCAGACCTGGCTCGACTGGCTCGTCGACCAGCCAGGGATAACGTTCCTGGCGCCGGATGAGTTCGAGACGCTGCCGGCAGCCATCGAGGCGTTGCTCGCTGGTGAGCGGCCTGAGCCGGGCCGCTCACCGGTCGATCCCAGCCGCTACGACGCCCTGCGACAGGCCCTGGTTCTATCATGAGGGATGCCATGCGACCCCTGGTGAGTGTGATCGTTCCTGTCTACAACGTGGCGGACTACCTCGACGGCTGCCTGGACTCGATCCGCGGCCAGAGTTACCAGCGGCTCGAGATCCTCATGGTCGAGGACTGCTCGACCGATGACTCGCTCTCCCTGCTGGAGCGACACCTGGCCGATCCCCGTGTGCGCCTGCTCAGGCACGCGCGAAACGCGGGCCTTTCCGCGGCACGCAACACCGGTATCGAAGCGGCCACCGGCGACTTCGTGCTGTTTGTCGACTCCGACGACGCCATCGCCCCGGCACTCGTCGAGTCCTGCCTCACTCATGCCCAGGCGTCCGGTGCCGATGTCGTGGTGTTCGATTTTGTGCCCTTCGAGGATGGCGAGTCGCCGCCCGAGATCGGCAGAGTTGTAGATACCTCGGGGGCTCAGCCTCTGACGGCAGTGCAGTACTTCACGCTGCCCCACTTTGCGTGGTTGAAGTTCATTCGCGCCGAGCTGCTGAATGATCCCCGCTTGCGCTTCCCCATCGGGCTCTACTATGAGGATTGGCCGTTTCATTGGCAGCTGGGGTTCGTCTCCGGCTCCATCCAGATGCTCCCCGGGCAGTGGTACCACTATCGCCAACGTGGCGGCTCCATCACCGCCTCGCAGGGTCGCAAGCTGCTGGATCAGTTCAAGGTTCAGCGGCTGGTGCTGGACATGGTGCGCCAGCAGGGCGGCAGGGAGGCAGTAGCGGTGCTGTACCAGAAGGTGCATGGCACCTTCTGGACGGTATTGATACGGGTGGAAAATCGCCTGCTACCCGAGGCCATAACGGCCGCGCGGCGGCTACGGGGTGAGCTGCTGGGCGTTGTCACCGTGCCACCGCGAGAGGGGCGGGCGGCGCTGATGGCGCTCCTGCTTGCCTTGCCAACCCCCCTCTCCGGCGCGGGGTTGCGGCTGATCCGTTCGCTAAAGGCGATGGCGACAGCGCCTTTTCATTGGGCAGCAGTGAAGGGCAAGGGGGCCGAAAGCATGAAGCACCAGGCTGTTGTGCATCCACCGCGTGTCTTGCATATCGTCGGCCGAATGGATCGCGCAGGCGCCGAGACCATGCTGATGAACTACTATCGAGCGATCGACCGAAACCGCCTGCAACTGGATTTCCTGGTCTATACCACGGAGACGGGTGACTATGATGCGGAGATCAGGTCGCTGGGGGGCGAGATCATCCAGATAGCGGGGGATGCCGGCTGGCTCAGGCGGACCATCGCCATGACGCGGATCTTTCGCCAGGGCAGGTGGCGTGCCGTTCACGCCCACACCAACTTCAGCAATATATTTCCGCTGTTTGCCGCACTCCTGGCCAGGATCCCTATCCGGATTTCACATGCGCACGTTACCGATGTCGACTCTTCCTCGATGACGCAACGCCTCTATCAGGCTGTGGCACCGGTCGTGTTGCGCCTATTCGCCACGCACAAGGTGGCCTGTGGCGAAAGGGCGGCTGCGCTTCTCTATCGACCCGGTGATAACGTCACGATCCTTCCCAATGCAATCGAGAGTTCTCTTTACTTTCAGGAGCGTGGCGAGGCCTCACAAGCGCTCAGGGATGACCTCCAGATTGGCGCAGAGACCCGTATCGTGCTGCAGGTCGCGCGTCTGGATAAGGTGAAGAACCAGCGGTTTATTATCGAGGTTGCCAGGCAGCTCAAAGAGCAGTGCCACGATTTTGTGGTCCTGTTGGTCGGGCGGGGGGAAATGGAGGGTCAGCTCAGGGAAGCGATCGCACGGCACCAGCTGAACGAACATGTGAAACTTCTGGGCGTCAGGGACGATATTCCGCAACTGCTCAATGCCGCCGATATTTTCGTGCTGCCCTCCTTTGTCGAGGGGTTTCCGGTGGTGCTGGTCGAGGCACAGGCGGCCGGCGTGCCCTGCCTCGTTTCTGACCGCGTTTCCACCGAGGTGGATCTGGGCATGGGGCTGGTCTCCTTTCATGCGGTGCCCGATACACTCGCTTCGGCGGATGCGGCACGCCTGGCAGGGGCGTGGGCGGATGCGCTGATAGCCAGTCGCGATGACGATAAACCTTCGGCGGTGGAACGCCGGGCGATCCTCGAGTCGACCGGGTACTGCGCATCCGGCGCCATGGATCGACTGGCCAGCCTCTATCGAATCAAGGCGTCCTGCCATGCCATCGACTAGGGAGAAGCGCCAATGTGTGGCATAGCCGGAGCCTTCTCTGCCACCTCCCGAGCGTTGCCGGCGGCCGTGTTCAGGATGTCGGAGCAGATCCGGCACCGAGGACCCGATGATGATGGGCTATGGAGCGATGGTGAAGCCGGCATCGCCCTTGGGCACCGGCGGCTTGCGGTGCAGGACCCGACGGCGGCCGGAAAGCAGCCGATGGTGTCACCCTGCGGTCGCTGGGTCATCGTCTTCAACGGTGAGATCTATAACCACCATGCGATCAGGCGGGATATCGAGCGCGCAACCGGCGGCTGCTGGAGCGGGCATTCCGACACCGAGACCCTCGTCAGTGCCATTGCGCTTTGGGGATTTGATCAGACCCTGTCCAGGCTGGTGGGAATGTTTGCGGTTGCCGCCTGGGATCGGTCGAGTCGGTCGCTGTGGCTGGCACGCGATCGAATGGGCGAGAAACCTCTCTACTACGGTTGGATTGATGGCGACTTCGTATTTGCCTCGGAACTGAGGGCGATTCTTGCATACTCTGGCGGGGCTGGCCTCTCGGTCTCCAGGTCGTCGCTCTTGCTGCTGACATCGCTCAACTATATTCCGGCGCCATGGTCCATCTACCGCGAAATCGGCAAGTTGATGCCGGGGACCTACCTGCATCTGAAGGCACCAACCGATCAATCGGCCCAGGCGACACCCTACTGGACGTTTCCCCTGGCGACTCACTCAGGGTGTCACCTCGACCCATCCAGTAGCGGCGGGCTGGATGCTTGTCTCGGGCAGGTGGACGCGGCACTGCGACGTTCGGTGAAGAGTCAGATGCTGTCGGATGTCCCGCTCGGGGCGCTCCTGTCCGGCGGCATCGACTCCTCCCTGGTTGTCGCGCTGATGCAGAGCGAGTCGAGCGAGCGAATCAAGACCTTCACGATCGGGTTCGACGAGTCTTCCGCGGATGAGTCCCGACACGCACGGCAGATCGCCCAGCATCTGGGGACGGATCATCATGAGATGATCCTTACGCCAACCGATGCCCTGGGCGTTATCCCCAGGCTACCCGGCCTGCTCGACGAGCCGATGGCGGACTCCTCGCAGATCCCGACGATGTGCGTGATGGAACTGGCGCGCCGGCATGTCACGGTGGCGCTGAGTGGCGATGGTGCCGACGAACTCTTCGGTGGCTACGGCCGCTACCGGCGTATTCCAAAGGCATGGGGCCGAATGCGCATGACGCCTCGCTGGATCCGAGCATCGCTCAACGCCCTGGTGCAGCCTGACACCCTGGATCATATCGCGGCGCTTGGCGGCAACCGCGGGCGCGACTTGTTGCGGAAATCACGCTACTACCTGCCCCGCATGGCCGGTGCATATTCGGCCAGGGATCTTTATGTCGGGATGCTGATGCAGTGGATCGATGCCCCCGTCGTCAAGGGGTTGGGGCAGGATCCTCGCGACAGCGTCTATCAGGTGCTGAGTCGAGCAGAATCAACCGACCTGGTGCCCTTTATGATGGAAGCGGATGCCCTGACCTACCTGCCGGATGATGTGATGGTCAAGGTGGATCGCTCCGCCATGGCCTGCTCGCTGGAAACTCGTGCCCCTTTCTTGAGCCAGGAGGTCGTGGAGCTCTCTTCCAGGCTTCCACTCTCCTGCAAGCTGGATCAAAACAGGGGCAAGGCGATCCTTCACGAGTGTCTGGCGAAACACCTGCCGCGTGAAATGTTTGAACGCCCGAAACAGGGATTCAGCGTGCCGCTGGATGCCTGGTTGCGCGGACCCCTGCGCGAGTGGGCGGAAGAGCTGCTGGACCCGAAGCGAATTCAGCGAGAGGGCTACTTCGACCCTGTCGTCGTGGAGCGCGCCTGGCGGGCCCATCAGGAGGGGCGCCGCAACCATGGGCACCAGCTGTGGTCCGTGCTCATGTTCCAGGGCTGGCTCGCGCAACACCCGGCAATGGATGCATCACCCTAGCAATATGATCGTCTTATTAAGCCGTGATGCACTTATTGCCTGAGTTCAGGCCATTGAGGCCGCCGTCCCAAGGCTGGTTGATCATGACCCCTTATCTTGCACTGCTGTTTTGCGCTGCTACTGTCGGTACGCTTGGCCGGCATTATGGCGGTGATGGTGTAAAGCGTCTGAATCTGCTGTTTGTCGGCTGCTTGCTGATTTTCTTTGCAGGCTTCCGTCATCGTGAAGTGGGAACGGATACGGGTACCTATATCAGCTGGCTGACAAGAGTCACTTCCTTCGAGGAGGCGCTGGCGTTTCAGGCAGAGATTGGTTACAACTTTTTGATTTGGTTCAGCTCGTCTTTTTCAGATAGCTATGCCTTGTTGCTTGTTGTCATCGGGGTGCTGGTCGTGGGGTGCTACCTGACAACGATTGCGACCCTCGTTAAAAATTACGAATTTGCGATCTTTGTTTTCATAAGCCTGGGAGTTTACACTTTTTTCTTTAACGCGGCACGCCAGGGAATTGCCGTGGCGTTGTGTTTTGCTGCACTGCCCTGGTTGCTTAAGCGTGAAGCCATACCCTATTTCTTATTGGTTGCGGTTGCTGTCCTGTTTCACAAGACGGCCATTATAGCGGCACCCCTCTATTTTATTGCAAGACCCAATGTTGGCTTGAAGGATATCCTTGTGGTTGTGCTGGGAACGGCGATAGTGGCCGCTTCCATTTCCAGCCTTGCACAACTTGTCGCGTCCTTTCTGGACGACCGGTTCGCGAGCTATGGAGAGGAAGGAAGCGGTGGAGGGCGTGTGCAAGTGGCCTTTCTAGCCGTTCAAGGTATGCTGTTACTCTTGTTCAAGGGACAGGTGAAGGAGCATCGAGACTGGTACAATAGATTGTTGAATATTTATCTGTTGGGACTGATCCCCGCCTTCGCTTCTATCGTTGCAAGTGTCAACCCCTCCGGGGTTTTAAGACTGACCGCATACTTTTCTCATGCCAGCATTGTTCTCTGGCCCATGGTGCTTGTCAGCTATGGGAGAGTGAGAAACAGGATGATATTCCTGCTTGGATTCTTGATTTGTGCGGTTGTCTATTATGTATTGACGACATCAAGCTTTAGCGGACTTTATCCCTACCGATTGAACTCGAGTCTTTTTTTATGAGCCAAACTCTTCCGCCAGTATCCATTGGGATTCCTTTCTTCAATGCCGAAGAGACGCTGCTGGATGCCGTTCGTTCGGTGTTTTCCCAAACGCATGGCGACTGGGAGCTCATACTGCTGGATGATGGTTCTACCGATAACTCTCTTGAGTTGGCGAGAAGCATAAGGGATCCCAGGGTAAGGGTGTATTCAGATGGCGAGAATCGCCGCCTGGCAGCCCGCCTCAATCAAATGGCGGACCTGGTGACCCACGACCATGTTGCAAGAATGGATGCCGATGACCTGATATCTCCCGATAGAATAAGGCAGCAACTGGAGTTTTTGCAGGCCAGGCCAGAGTGTGATCTGGTCTCTACCGGTGTCTGTTCCTTGACCAATAGCAATGAGCCGATTGGCATCCGACTGCCCCCTGAACATGGCAGCATAGCTCCAAGACCTCTCTTGTTATCAAACTCTGGAATCGTACATGCGTCGCTACTGGGAAGGCGCTCCTGGTTTGTACGTAACCGCTACAGTGAGAAGATACGCACGGGTCAAGATGCCAATCTCTGGATTCGAGCGTATTCAAACAATGACCTTAAAGTGGGTTTTATCAACAAGCCTCTCTATTATTATCGGGAGGATGGGAATGTCGTTTCCTCCAAGTTGAATGCCGCTTATCGAGAAGGCTTGCGGACCATCGTCAGAGACGCGCGGCCCAACTTTTCGACTGCGGACAGATTCCATGCCTTTTCCATTACCCTGGCAAAGTTGATGGTGACCCAATCGCTCTCCCTGTTCGACGCTCTGGAGCTGCTTCGGAAACGCAGAAATCGAACCCCGTTGTCACAAGAAGAAAAGGATTTCTTCACAGAAGAGATAGCGCATGTAAAGAGCACCAGGCTACCTGTATGAAGAACTGGGCGCGGTAATCTGACAAGCTGCCAAAGGGTAATCGGATGAAACGGATCGCTTTCATTGTCTCCACACCGACCACGGCAGACGGCTTTCTGCGCGGGCACATTGCGGCTCTGGCCGAGCACTATCATGTGGATTTGATCGCCAATTTCCCCGATGACTACCAGGCTTCGCTTCAGGTGACGTGCCAGGTTTATGCGCCGATTCAGCGTAACATTCATCCTTGGCATGATCTGGTGGCTTTGGTGGTGCTTATTAGAATCCTTGCCGGCAGGCACTATGATGCAGTGCACTCGATTACCCCAAAAGCGGGCCTGCTGGCAATGGCGGCTGCCTGGCTAACTCGCATACCGGTGCGCTTGCATACGTTTACAGGCCAGGTGTGGGCAACACGTCAAGGCTTTTCGCGCTGGCTGCTTCGTACACTGGATAAGCTGGTTCATGGATTTTCAACCTACTCCTTGGTCGATAGTCACTCTCAGCGCGATTTTCTTCTGAAAGAAAAAGTGATCAAGTCAGAGAAGTCGTTGGTACTGCTCAATGGCTCGATCTCCGGTGTTGATATTGAGAGATTCAGGCCGGACTCTTGCAAAAGAGACACTGTAAGGTCACGGCATGGCATCGCGGCCAGTGATTTTGTGTTCCTTTTCCTGGGTCGAATCAATGCCGAAAAAGGCGTCCCGGAACTGCTTTCAGCCTTTCGGTCGGTGTCCAGTGTTTACCCGACGGCAAGACTGATGATTGTGGGTAGGGATGAGGCGGGCATGTTTACCGATGGCGCGACCGAGATGGAGTTTACCGGGAAACTTGTCCGAGTCGATTACACCCGCGAGCCGGAAGCCTATTTCAATGCCGCCGACGTGTTTTGCCTGCCCAGCCATAGGGAGGGCTTCGGCTCGGTGTTGATTGAAGCCGCGGCCTGCGGTGTTACCAGTATTGCCTCGAATATCTATGGTATTTCGGATGCGGTGGTCGATGGCGAAACAGGGCTTCTGCATATTCCAGGATCCGAGGAGGCCTTGACCGAGAAGATGTTGATGATGATTTCTCAGCCGGGCCTGAGAAGCGATCTGGCAAGACGTGCCATGAGTCGTGCCCGAGAACAGTTTCCGGCCTCCACATTGGAGAAGGCACTAGTTGAGTTTTACAAATCCAGGCTTTATTGAGAATGTTGAATTTGTTCAAAGACGCTCCTCGACGGCAGGTGAAAGATAAGGTTGACGGGAAAATAGTGCCGGTTTTCGCTCGATGGTGATGCTGTTCGTGGCTGGCATTCCGGCGCGTACTGTCGCGCGACAAATGGCCCTTGAGCTTAATGGTTTAAAGACGGTGGCTGAATGCTGAATGGTCCCTTCTCTCCCTGGCCCTCCTTCACTGAGGAAGAGGCCGATGCGGTGCAGCGCGTTCTGCTCTCCAACAGGGTCAACTACTGGACCGGCCAGGAGGGCCGCGAGTTCGAGCGTGAATTTGCTGCCTTCGTTGGTACGCAGTTCGCCATCGCCGTCTCGAATGGCACCACGGCGCTGGATCTCGCCCTGAAGGCGTTGGGTATTGGCGAGGGCGAAGGCCGGGGGCGTGATGAGGTCATCGTGACCTCGCGGACCTTCATGGCCTCGGCTTCCAGCATCGTCACGGCGGGAGCGGTGCCGGTATTCGCCGACGTCGACCGCGACTCCCAGAACATTACCGCGGCGACGGTTCTCGACAAGCTGACGCCAAGCACCCGGGCCATCCTTGTCGTTCACCTGGCGGGTTGGCCCTGTGAAATGGATGCGCTGATGGGGGTGGCGGAGCGGTATGGTCTCCATGTGATCGAGGATTGCGCCCAGGCCCACGGTGCCCGCTACCGCGGCAGGAGCGTGGGCTGCATCGGCCATGTGGGGTGCTGGTCCTTCTGCCAGGACAAGATCATGACCACAGGCGGGGAAGGGGGCATGGTCACCACCAATGACGAGATGCTGTGGCGCAGGATGTGGGCCTACAAGGACCATGGGAAGAGCTGGGAAGCGATCCATGAGCGTGAGCATCCCCCGGGGTTTCGCTGGCTGCATGATAGTTTCGGTACCAACTGGCGGCTGACCGAGATGCAGTCGGCCATCGGCCGCATTCAACTGCAGCGAATGCCCGCATGGTCGGCGGCGCGACGAGCAAATGCCGAGCGTATCTGGCAGGTCGCCAGCGAATGCCCTGGATTGCGGGTGCCGCCAGTGCCCGAACACGTCGAGCATGCGGCCTACAAGTGCTATCTGTTTGTGGAGCCGAAGCAGTTGGCCGCTGGCTGGAACCGTGATCGCATCATCGACGAGATTGTCGCCAGGGGGGTGCCGTGTCTTGCCGGTTCCTGTTCCGAGGTCTACCGGGAGAAGGCCTTCGATGGCACCGGTTGGCGGCCTCGGCGGCCTCTACCGGTGGCCCGGGAGCTCGGGCAGACGAGTCTGATGTTGCTGTGTCATCCCACGCTGACCGATGCCGAGATCGACAGGACGTGTGGGGTGATCAGGCGCGTGATGGGGCTGGCAAGATATCGGCACAGGGCATAGTCTGTATGTTGCAGAAGGGTAACAGAGTGTATCTGTGCGTTCCTGGTTCTCGCCGGTTCTTGCCGGTTACGAGGTCGATAGAAGGAGCGATTCTCATCGGGGATGAAGGTGGGGACGCCCTGGGTGTCGGCGCATGAAGCCGACATGGGTAGGACGGCAGCTGGGGTATTGAGACATGACTATCGAAATGACGATGGCGGAGTATGACCACCAGATGAATGAAGCGGGGTGGGTCATCTTCGAGAAGGCAGTGGGCGATGAGCTAGTCGCAGAGATGAAGGCCGATGTGCTGAAGTGGATAGAGCTCTGTGAGGCGTACCAGGTAAAGCGTGGGTTGAGCGAGTCCGGGGATGGTACGGCGCATCAGACCATCGGCGGCAACGATAGCCTCGACAGGTTCTACCAGATGCACCTGTTTCACGACTATATCGCCCGCTACTTCGACGACAAGCCCTATATCCTCTGCTGTAGTACCCCCACGGCGGGGTATGCGCACAAGCGCAACTATCTACACAATGTGCATCGTGACATCGGCACCTATATACCGGGCTTCAATGCACGGCTCAACATGATCGTGATGCTCGACGACTTTACCGTCGAGAAGGGCGCCACCCAGGTTCTGCCGGGGTCTCACCATCAGGAGCATAAGCCCAGCGATGAGGAGTTCGAGGCCAACTACATGCCGATTATCGGACCAGCCGGCTCTGTGGTGTTCTTCAACTCCTACCTCTGGCACCGGGGGGGCCAAAACACCACGGACGACTCGCGTGTCGCCTTGACCAGTGGTTTCACCCGCCCCTTTATCAAGCCCCAGATGGATTATGCCCGCATGCTGGGGGAGGAGTATGGCCGCCGCATCTCACCGTTGAGCCGACAGGTGCTGGGTTACAACAGCCGGGTGCCGGTCAGCCTGGAGGAGTGGTATCGGCCTGATGCGGAGCGCTTCTATCAGAAGGGGCAGGGCTGACGACTCGCGGCAGGCTGGCTGAACATTTCAGGGGGCATGAATGGCATGACGAAGAATATGGTGGTGTTGGCGTCTTCCGGCGGCAGTGTGCTCGACGAGGCTCTGCGGGTGGAGGCTTGCAGGCAGCACATTGCCCTGGTGGTGTGCGATCGCGAATGTGGCGCCCGGGAAGTCGCCCGACGTCATGGCATTACCGCCGAGGTGCTACCGAGTCGCACCGGCAGGGAGTTCTCGGATGCCCTCCATGACTATTTCCTGGGCAAGCCGGAGGTCGATCTCTTCCTCTCTTCCTACTCTCGGTTACTTTCCGGGCAGTTTCTGGAGCACTATCGGGGACGTATCGTCAACTTCCATCCCGCTATCCTGCCCGCCTGTCCCGGCCTGGACGGCTTCGGCGATACGCTGAAGGCCGGCGGCAAGTTTATCGGCGCCACCGCCCACTTCGTGGACGAGGGCATGGATACCGGCAAGCCGATTCTCCAGGCGGCCAGGCCCCATGACCCCGAGCTCAGCGACGAGGAGAATCGCCAGAGGGTTTTCCTGCAGATGTGTCGCATGTTCGTTCAGATCGTCGCCTGGTTCGCGGCTGGGCGCGTGGACCAACAGGGCCGCGTTGCCGGGGCGCGTTACGAGCTGTCGGAGTTTTCTCCTAATCTCGACGAATGGGTGAGGCTGACATGGTAAAGCGCTCCTTCGATATGGCCATGGCCGCCATCATGCTCCTCCTCTTGAGCCCGGTTCTGTTGTTGGTTGCCTTGCTTATCAAGTTGACCATGAGAGGCGGGGTATTCTTTCGCCAATGGCGACCCGGGAAAGATGAGGTTCCGTTTCAAGTCATCAAGTTCAAGACGATGCGCGATGCGGTGGACGCTCAGGGTGTCCCCCTGCCGGATGAAGAGCGCGTCACTCGTCTCGGGCTATACATACGCCGTGCCAGCTTCGATGAATTGCCCCAGTTGTTCAATATCCTGAAGGGCGAGATGTCTTTCGTGGGGCCCCGGCCGTTGTTGATGGAATATCTCCCTTATTTTATCGGCGATGAACGGCGCCGTCATGAGGTTCGCCCCGGGGTGACCGGGTTGGCCCAGATCAATGGACGCCAGGATATCAGCTGGGAGGCCAAGCTCAGCCTGGATGTGGAGTACGTTGATCGGCACACATTGTGGCTGGATATCAAGATCCTGTTTGCCACCCTGGGGGTCGTCTTCAAGCGTGAGGGCATTCTCTATGCCGCCCCCCAGGGACGACTGGATGACTATCGCAGGCGACTGGGGCTTCGGCATGTGCTCTGATTACACTTTTCTCTCTTCGATATTCCGGCGGGTAGGCGGCGCCTTCTATCTCTTCGATGGGCGGAAGTTCCACGACAACTATGTCGATCTGCGGGATCGGCTGCGCCGCCACTGGCCGGACACCGAGCTGGCCTATGCCATGAAGGCCAACTATATGCCGCCCATCGGCAGGTTGCTGGTCGAGCTGGGTGGCTGGGCCGAGGTGGTATCGGCGTTCGAGTATCGGGTCGCCCGCGCCTCGTTGCCGGGCGAGAGGATTATCTTCAACGGGCCGATCAAGTCCGAGCGGGATCTGCGTGATGCCCTTGGTGCGGGGAGTCAGCTCAATCTGGACTCCTTTCGGGAGATCCAGTTACTGAAGAGGATCGCCCCGGAGTTCGGTCGTATCGAGGTGGGCCTGCGAGTCTGCTTCGACTTCCCCGATCTCGTCAGTCGTTTCGGCTTCGAGGTGGAAGGCGGAGAGCTGGAGGAGGCGCTGGCTGCCCTGGACTCGATCCCCGGTCTGGAGGTCACGGGGCTGCACTGCCATGCCACGCGACGCTCCCTGGGGGTGGCGGATCCCGTGGAGCGCGTCGAGCGCCTCTGTCGGCTGGCCGGTCGACTGCTGCCTCGCTACCCCATCCGCACGATCAATATCGGTGGTGGCCTGCTGGGTGACATGCCTGACTCCCTCAGGGACCAGTTTGCCCATGCGGTACCGAGTCTCGCCGAATATGCCGATGCTATCGGTCGGGCATTCTCGCGCTGTTCCCCGACAACATCCATGCGCTTGATGGTGGAACCCGGCACGTCGATGGTCGCCAACTGCATGTCGCTGGTAGCGCCGGTCGTCGAGACCCGTCGGCGTCGAGGAGCCTGGCAGGCTCTGCTCGATACCAGTATCAACAGCCTCAACCCCACTCGTTCCAGTACCCGGCCCAGCCTCAAGGTGGTGTCATCATCTCCGTCGGAGGCGGGGCGGAGAGCCAGGGAGTATCGTCTGGTGGGCAATACCTGCATGGAAAATGACATTCTCTGCGAAGGCGTTACCGGGCCTCTCGAGGCCGGAGACTTCGTCATCTTCGAGAACCGCGGTGCCTACTCGCTGAACTATACGCCGCCCTTTATCGTGCCTTGCCCGGCGGTGGTGGATGATCAGGGGCGCCTGCTGAAGCGGGCCGATTCTCCCGAGACTATTCTGGCCTCTTATCTATCCCCGGCCCATGTCGGCTCCGAGGAAGACCACCATGAATATCATGTTGACTAGTGCCGGACGACGTAATTATCTGCTGAGCTATTTCCGGGCTTCGTTGGCGGGAAGAGGGCGTGTGCTGGCCGCCGACTGCTCCGATCATGCCGCGGCCCTGCAGGAAGCGGATGAAGCCTTCGTGGTGCCGCCCGTGGATGCCCCCGGCTATGTTGAGGGCCTGCTTGAGTTATGTCTGGCCCAGGGCGTCGGCCTGCTGCTTTCCCTCAATGACCATGAGCTTCCGATCCTTGCCGCCGCCAGGGAGCGGTTTCATGCCCGGGGCGTGCGGGTAGTGGTCTCTCGCCCCGAGGTGGTCTCGCTGGCGGCCGACAAGCTGATGACGGCAAGATTTTTGAAGAAGGCGGGGCTCGGGACACCCATGACCTATGCCACGCTGGAAGAGGCCCTGAGGGGCCTGGAGGGCGGCGAAGTGGTGTTTCCCCTGGTCGTGAAGCCGCGCTGGGGAACGGCCTCTCTGGGGATCGAGGTGGTCGATGATCTCGAGCAGCTCGGGCTGGCCTGGCGTTATGGACAACGGCGCCTGTCGAGGCTGGGCCTGGGCAGCCAATCCCGGGGAGCGGAGGGCCTGATGATCCAGGAGTGCCTGTCGGGACAGGAATATGGGCTGGATATCGTCAATGATTTGAATGGCCGCTACCGGACCACCTTTATCAAGCGCAAGCTCGCCATGCGTGGGGGGGAAACCGACAAGGCCGTCACCGTGACTCGCCCCGACCTCCTCGAGGTAGGCAGGCGGATCGGCGAGGCCCTGGGGCATGTGGGCAATCTCGATTGTGACCTCTTTATGGACGGGGCCGCGTGCCTTGTACTGGAGCTCAACCCTCGCTTCGGGGGCGGTTATCCGTTCAGTGCCGAGGCCGGCGCCGACCTTCCCGGCGCCCTGATGGCCTGGGCGGAAGGGCGCGAGCCCCCGGTGGGCTGGGATGCCCCCCGGGATGGCGTGGCGTCGGCGAAGTGTGATCGCCTCGTGGGGATCCTGCCACGGCATCAGGCGGGTTCTCCCTAGTGGATCAAGAAGAGCCGCCGATGAGTATCCTGGTCGGATGGGGTGTACTCGCATCAGGGGGGTTCGCGCTGCTGCTGCCGGGGGGATTCCAGGTTTTCCTGTGGGTGTTGGGCGCCGGTGTGATCGGCTGTCTGGGGCGACCAGGGCCCGATGTGATTCCCGCGGTGCTGCTTCCTTCCTTGGTGATGAGTCTGTTCGGTGGTACCTGGCTAGCGGTGGCCGCATGGCATGCTGAGCCGTTGGCTACCTGGGGCCTGGTATGGCCGGCACTGCTGGCGGCACCGGTCTTGTGGGTGCTGCACCGGGCGCGGCCTGATCCGGCGTGGTTCTGGGCGGGGCTGACTCTGGGAGCCTCGGGGACCGGGGGCTGGTCGCTCTTACAGGTAGTGGTACAGGACGCAGGCAGGGTAGCGGGACACGATCCGCTGCATGCGATCCTGTTCGGCAATCTGGCGCTGATGCAGGGGCTCTTCTGCCTTGCCGGGATCGCCTGGGGGTGGCGCCAGCCCAGGCGAGTCGTCTGGTGTGGTGTCTTGGCCATGGGGGCGCTACTGGGGTGCCTGACGTCCCTGCTTTCCGGCACGCGCGGTGGCTGGGTGGTGCTGCCGGGGCTGCTGGCCATTTGCTGGATGGCCTATGCCGGTTGGCTCACGCCGCGTCGACGGGTGCAGGTGGTGGCCGCCGCTGTATTGCTGATTGTCGCTGCCGTCGCGATTCCGCAGACAGGCGTTCAGTCGCGGCTGGTGCTGGGCATGGAGCATGCCGATCGATATCTCTCCGGTGAGCGTTCGGTGGCCACGTCGGCTCGCCTGGAATTGTGGCGCGGGGCGCTGATGCTGATCGGCGACCGCCCGCTTCTTGGCTGGGGAGATGCGGGATACTCACAGGGCATGGCCGAGCTCGCGGAGGCGGACAAACTGGATTCGGCGACCGGCCATTACTGGCATGCCCATAGCGACCTGCTCGATGCCTGGGTGCGGCGTGGAACCCTGGGCATGCTGGCGTTGTTGGCCATCTATCTTTTGCCTATCTACCTCTTCCGGACGGGCTTGCGTGCCCGTGACCCGGGAAAACGTGCGCTGGCGACATGCGGGATACTGCTGCCGGTTGGCTTCGCCGGCTTCGGCCTGAGCTATACCTTTATGGTCTATCCGGTCGGAGTGGCCGCCTATACGGGCTGGTTCTGCCTGATCTGGGGGCTGTACCGGGCCTTGCCGGATAACCCCGGGGACAGTCCCCCAACCCACGGGGACAGTCCCCCAACCCGGGGACAGTCCCCCAGCCCCGGGGACAGTCCCCCGACCACCGGGGACAGTCCCCTAGTCGAATTGATGGCGATAGCAGGGCGGCGAGGCGGGCTCCCTGTCCGCCAGATCCTCCTCGCGCAGGGCGAACAGGATGCGTTCCTTGAGAAGCGGCAACGGCGAGGCGTCGATATCGCGCTCGGCGGTGAGCAGCGTAAGCGCTCCTCGGTAACGGACCTGGCGCATCAGGGGCAATAATCGCTCGGGATGGTCGCGCAGCTCGCCGCGGTAGCGAGCGGCGAACACACCCTCGCTGATTTCGCCTAGCTGATACTGGCGGCGCAGTGCCGGGCTGGGCGAGGCATCGCGGTACCAGTCGTCGAGCACGAGCTCCTCGCGGGAGCGGGCCCGGGGCCAGAGTCGATCCACCAGCACGCGGGCACCCTCGTTGGTCTCGGCGGGCTGGGCGAGGCCCTTGATGGCGATGCGATAGCTCAAATTCATTCCTCCTCGGTAAGGCGCTCCAGGGCCTCGCGGCCGTGCTCCTGCCAGGGGCCGGGAAGTGCCGCGGCACGGGTCAGGGCCTCGTGGGCCGCGTCTCTGCGGCCCGCGGCGGCCTGGGCGAGCCCCAGGTTGAGCCAGGCCGGTGCGAGTGTCTCATCCGCCGCCGTGGCATCACCGAAGGCGGTGATGGCTCCCTCAAGGTCGCCGCCGGCATGGCGGGCGTTGCCCAGGCCGAAATGGGCCATGGCGCGTTCGGGATGGCGGCGGGCGAGGGCCTCCCAGGCGGGGAGTGCCGCGGCGCTGCCGTTGACCGACTCGAAGTCGCCGATCGCCTGAAGCGCTGCCTCGGCGCCGATGCTGGCCGGCAGCTTGCCCGGGGGAAGCGCCACGAAGGCCCAGCGATCGCTGCGGGCCCAGGTGGCATCGAAGCGCTTGAAGGACTCCTCGCGCTTCGCCTCCATCCCGCTGTGCAGGATCACGGCCTCGTCCCGTAGATCGTAGCCGATGGCCACGGCGTAGTGCCACACGGGCCAGGCAGGCAGGGAGAGGTTCTGCATGACCACCACCGGATGGCCGGCGTCGAGCTCGGTTAATAGATCCTCGAAGCGGCCGTCGATGACGAAGGGGATGCGCCCGTGGCGGCGAACCGTGGCCAGCATCTCCGGCTGAACGCTACCCTCGCGCCCGGGGGTAAAGACCTGGGGAATCAGGGTGTCGACATCGGTATCGACCCCCTGGTACTGCAGCGCCATGGCCAGGGAGGCCGGCCCACACTGATAGTCGCGCTGGCCATGGAAGGGAACATCGCCGATCAGCATGCGCGGGGCCACCGCGCTGCGAGTGGCGTCATCGAGGCGCGGCGTGGCCGCGCAGCCGGCGAGGAGACAAAGCAGCGCCACCAACGCAAGAACGCCCGCGGGGCGGGCGTTCCTGTGGCTGGCCGGCTGCCGCCGGGGGCAGTCGATCATGCTCTTACCTATCAACCTGTCACCTATCAACGCGTGAAGGGGAAGACGTTGGTCAGGCCGAGGATATCGGTCACCAACAGGATCACGAAGACGGCGAACAGCGCGCCGACCACGCTGGCGCCCGCGGGCATCTGATCGAGGCGATCGGCCATCTGGGCGGCCTCGGCGTCGGAGAGCGCGGCGACGCGCGCCTCGACCTCGGCGGGGTCCACGCCCTGGGCGACCAGCTGTTCGCGCACGTCCTCCCGGGCCAGCACGTCATGAATGCGTTCGCGATCGGACTGGGCACCCTGTGCGGCGAGGGCATCCTGGGTGGTGATCATGCCGCTGGCGGGGGCGGGAGCCGCGACGACCGGCAGGCTGCCCAGCATCAAGGCGGCGATCAGCAGCGGGCTGAGATAGCGGCAGAGTTTCTTCATCATGTGAGTGTTCCTTTTCTTCGTGTGGGCTTCCGGCTCCTGGATGATCCACGCGTCGCGTCCGGCGAGTCTGTGGCGTCACGATGAGTCTCGCCCAGTATAGAATGAAATGGTGTTCGATTTCATGCCCTTGCTGTTTAAGGGCGGGGCTATCGCAGATAGCTATTTTGGTTTCAGTAACCGCGATAGCCCTGTGTTCAAGAGTCAGTTGATACGGTAGGAGGAGGGCAGCTCGGCCAGCAGGCCGCGGCCGCCGGCCAGGGTCAGTGCCAGGTCGTGGAGGCCGTCCTGCAGGGGCAGGGCGGCGGCGCCCTTGATGGAGAGGTCCAGGCGCTGGGCGAACATCAACAGCTTGTGCAGCCGCTTGACCGGCAGCCGAGCGAGTGCCTGCTGATAGGCGGGCCGTCGCTTCTCGAAGATGGACGGCTTCTGCGCCTTGCAGGCGTGCTCGAAGCTCTGGCCCTGGTCGAGGTGCTGGTGCAGGGAGAGCAAAGTGCGCAACTCCCGGGTCAGGGCCCACAGCACGATGGGTGGCTCCACGCCTTCGCCGGCCAGGCCGGCCATGATGCGGGCCACCCGGGAACGCTCGCCCTTGAGGCAGGCGTCCACCAGGGTGAAGACGTCGAAGCGCGCGCTGTCTTCCACCCCGCCGGCGACGTCGCGGGGCGAGACCCGGGCCCCGGCGGGCAGCAGCAGGGCCAGTTTCTGCAGCTCCTGGTCGGCGGCCAGCAGGTTGCCCTCGGTGCGCTCGCCCAGCAGCCGGGCGGCGTCGATGTCGAGATTGAGGCCATGACGGCCGGCGCGGTCGCGCAGCCAGAACCCCAGCCGCGAGGCGTCCACGGGCCATACCGGCACGAAGAGGCCCGCCTTGTCCAGGGCCTGGAACCAGGCGCTCTTCTGCTGGCGGAAGTCGAGCTTGCCCATGGCCAGCAGCAGCATGTTGTCGCTGCCCTTCATCTCGTCGGCATAGGCCCTCAGGGCCTTGGTGCCTTCCTGGCCGAGATTGCTGCCCGACAGGCGCAGCTCGATCAGCTTGGCGCTGGCGAACAGCGACATGCTGGCCGAGGCCTCGTGGAGGCGGCCCCAGGCGAAGTTGCCCTCGACGTGGAGAATCTCGCGCTCTTCGATTCCGCGTTCGCGGGCCGCGGCGCGCACGGCGTCGCAGGCTTCGCCATGCTGCAGCGGTTCCTCGCCGGCCACGATCACCACCGGCGGCAGCTTCCTGGCCAGGGCGTCGGCCAGCTTGTCAGGAAAGACTTTCAACGAGGGTATCCTTTACCAAAGGGGCTGATCCGAGGACAGGCCCCGAAGTGTCGGACCATCGAGGAGGCGCTGTGAACCCCTCCCTGGGCGCTACCGATGCCCTGCTTCGCTCTCGCATCCTGCTCCGCTTGCAGGACCGGTGCTGGCCATCCATGGCCAGCCCGTTCGAAGCAGTGCTTCTCACCCTTGGCATAGGACCTCCTCTTCGACCTGTCCTCGGCGCCCCTTTTCCGGTATCTCAAGTTTTGAAATTTATAATGAGCGCAGGCGTTCGATGAGCTGGCGGGCGGCCTCTTCGCGCAGGGCCTCGCGGGCATCGTCACGGTTTTGCTCACGGCCGAGCAGGTCGCCATCATCCACGCTGTAGCGGCGGCTGACCTCCAGGCGTTGCTGGTCGAGCAGGTAGGCGCCGTCGGCGCGCTGCACCGAGAAGGGGGCAGCGAGTTCCATCACCTCGTCACGCGGCCCCGAATCCAGCACGCCGACGTTGCGCTGGCGAATGTCGGGACGGCCCAGGTTGAGGATCAGCCCGGCGTCGTCATGCACCCGGGTGCCGGCGTCGGTCAGGCGCTGCCTGGCCAGCCTTGCCAGGTCGCTGTCGGGCCCCGCCAGGGCGAGCTCGCTCACCGGTGCCGATGGGGCGTCCAGGCCGCGCAGGCGAAAGCCACAGCCGGTGAGGGCCAGGCCGGCGGTGCCGGCCAGGCCCAGGGTGAGAAAAGTGCGTCGCTGCATGCGTTACTCCCTTTAGCCCACCACGATGTTGACCAGCTTGCCCGGCACCACGATCACCTTGCGGACCGTCTTGCCATCGGTGTGGCGCTGGACATTCTCGGAGGCGAAGGCCGCGGCCTCGGCGGTGGCCTTGTCGGCATCGGCGGGTATCTCGATGCGCGAGCGCAGCTTGCCGTTGACCTGTACCACCAGCTCGATGGTGTCACGGGTCAGGGCGCTTTCATCGAGTGCCGGCCAGCGGGCGTCGATCACCGGTTCCGCATGGCCCAGTGCCGACCACAGCGCATGGCAGGCATGGGGGATGATGGGGGCGAGCAGCAGCACGCAGGCCTCCACGGCCTCGCGCGCCACGGCCAGGTCCCGGGGCGTCGGCGAGGCGTTCTGCTTGTGGAACTGGCCGATGCCGTTGGTCAGCTCCATCACCGCGGCGATGGCGGTGTTGAAGGTGGTGCGCCGGCCGATATCGTCGCCGGCCTTCTTGATGGTCTCGTGGGTCTTGCGCCGCAGTTCGCGCTGGGCGTCGTCGAGGTCGGCCGCGTCCAGCTCGCCGGGCTGGCCCTCCTCCAGGTGTTCGCCGACCAGGCGCCACAGGCGCTTCAGGAAGCGGTGGGCCCCCTCGACGCCGGCATCGGACCATTCCAGGGACTGCTCCGGCGGGGCGGCGAACATCATGAACAGGCGCACGGTGTCGGCGCCGAAGCGCTCGATCATCGACTGGGGGTCGACGCCGTTGTTCTTCGACTTGGACATCTTCTCGATGCCGCCCATCTCCACCGGCTGTCCGTCCTCGAGCAGCACGGCGCTGACCGGGCGGCCCTTGTCGTCGCGCTTGACCTCGACGTCGGCGGGGTTGAACCACAGCTTGGCGCCGTTATCGGCTTCCCGGTAATAGGTCTCGGCGATCACCATGCCCTGGGTCAGCAGGCGCTGGAAGGGCTCGTCGACGTTGACCAGGCCGAAGTCGCGCATCAGCTTGGTGAAGAAGCGCGCGTAGAGCAGGTGCAGGATGGCGTGCTCGATGCCGCCGATGTAGAGGTCGACCGGCAGCCAGTGATTGGCCCGCTCGTCGAGCATCGCCTCGGCGTTGTCGGCGCAGCAGAAGCGCGCGAAGTACCAGGAGGATTCCATGAAGGTGTCGAAGGTGTCGGTCTCGCGCGTCCAGCCGTCGCCCAGGTCGGAGAACGCCGGCATGCGCTTCAGCGGCGAGCCGGTGGCATCCACGGTGACATCCATGGGCAGCGCCACGGGCAGCTCCTCATCGGAGAGCGGCACCGTCTGGCCCTCGGGGCCGTACTTCACGGGAATCGGCGCGCCCCAGTAGCGCTGGCGGGCCACGCCCCAGTCGCGCAGGCGGTAGTTGGTCTTGACCTCACCGCGGCCGAGTTCGGTCAGCCTGGCGGCGATGGCATCGAAGGCGGCCTCGAAGTCCAGGCCGTCGAACTCGCCGGAGTTGATCAGGGTGCCGTGCTCGTCGTGGGCGCCGGCCGAGAGATCCGGCGCCTGGCCGTTCTCGGCGGCGATCACCGGCTCGATGGGAATGCCGTATTTGGTGGCGAACTCCCAGTCGCGCTGGTCATGGGCGGGCACCGCCATGACCGCACCGGTGCCGAACTCCATCAGCACGAAGTTGGCCACATAGACCGGCACCTCGCGGCCGCTGAGCGGGTGCACCGCCAGATGGCCGGTGGGCATGCCCTTCTTCTCGCGAGTGGCGAGCTCGGCCTCGGAGGTGCCGCCCCGGGCGCACTCTTCGCGGAAGGCGGCCAGTTCGGCGTTGGTCTCGGCGGCCTGCCGGGCCAGCGGGTGATCGGCGGCCACCGCCACATAGGTTACCCCCAGCAGGGTATCGGGGCGTGTGGTATAGACCGACAGCGGCTCCCGGGCAGCCCCATCGGCGGACGTGATATCAAACGTCAGCTCCACGCCACGGGACTTGCCGATCCAGTTGCGCTGCATGGTCTTGACCTGCTCGGGCCACTCGATGTGATCGAGGTCTTCCAGCAGCTCTTCGGCATAGTCGGTGATGCGCAGGAACCACAGCGGGATTTCCTTGCGCTCCACCAGGGCGCCGGAGCGCCAGCCGCGCCCGTCGATCACCTGCTCGTTGGCCAGCACCGTCTGATCCACCGGGTCCCAGTTCACCGTGGACATCTTCTTGTAGACCAGCCCCTTTTCCACCAGCTTGGCGAAGAACCACTGCTCCCACCGGTAGTAGTCCAGGTCGCAGGTGGAGAACTCGCGGCTCCAGTCATAGGCAAAGCCCAGGGCCTTGAGCTGCTGGCGCATGTAGTCGATGTTGGCGTAGGTCCATTCCGCCGGGGGGACCTGGTTCTGGATGGCGGCATTTTCGGCCGGCATGCCGAAGGCGTCCCAGCCCATGGGCTGCAGCACGTTCCTGCCCTGCATGCGTTGATAGCGGGAGATCACGTCGCCGATGGTGTAGTTGCGCACATGCCCCATGTGTAGCTTGCCGCTGGGGTAGGGGAACATCGACAGGCAGTAGAACTTCTCGCGGCTGGCGTCCTCTACCGCCTGGAAGCATTGGTTCTTTTCCCAGTACTGCTGGGCGTCGCGTTCGATCTCTTGGGGCTTGTACTGTGCGTCCATCGCGGTCAACGAATACCTTGGCTGTCGGTTCGGCGCGCCGGCGGCGCACGCTCGAATGGCTTGTCCCGCGTCACGTTGCCTGTGCATCCTGATGACAAGGCGTTGAACTGACGGCGGGAAGTCGTCTAAATGGTTGACAGAGGATACCCTAGCACGACGTCGCCCGGCTACGTTGGGACCCGGCGTTTGCCCATTCGCATACCGAGGAGAGCACCATGAGTGAATCACACAAGGAACACGAGGAGCACCGGCTGCGGGAAGGCTATGAACGTATGCTGGATCGGCTGCGGGAGGGGGCCAGCGAGCTGACCTGGGAGAACCTGCAGCAGGACCTGGATGATGCCGTGGCGTTCGAATCCGAACTCGAGGAGTTCACCAAGGACGAGCTCTCGCTGCTGCGCGCCTGGGTGGAGCGCGACCTCAAGGACATGCGGCGCTACCTGAGCGCCGGGGGCGAGGGGGTGGCGACCTGGCTGGGCATCGACCTCTCGGCGCTGTCGCGGCAGGTGAGCGAGTCGCTGCTCTCCATTGCCGATCGCAGCGTGGTGGAGCGCGAGCGCTTCGAGGAGGAGCTCGAGGCGGCCCGCGCCGACTACTGCGAAGGCGAAATGGCAGTCCCCGGCTGGCTGGCCTGTGTGCACTGTGATGCCGAGGTGAACCTGCCGGAGCTCACGCGCATCGAGCCCTGCCACCAATGTGGTCACCGCTTCTTCCGGCGCATCTCTCGGTAGGCCCGGTCACAGCCAGGCATCCAGCAACACGATGCCTGCCACCACCAGCACGGAGAGCGCGGCGCCATAGCCCAGGTTATGGCGCGACAGCCGGGCGCCGCTGATGCCGTAGCGGCCCTGCAGCGACAGGTTGATGCCCGAGAGGGGCCCCACCGCGGTGCCCACCGCCCAGGCGGTGAGGGCGACGAAGGCGAACAGCGTCTGGCGCTCGCCGCCTAGCTCGAGCATCGAGGCGAGCACCGATACGCCGATGATCGGGTGTAGCCCGGCCGCCGCGCTGGCCACGATGGTCAGGAAGCTGGCGATGGCCTGGGGGGCGGCAAAGTGCTCGAACAACCGCCAGTCGCTGCCGGTGGCGGCCATGACGAAGGTCGAGAGCCCCTGGGTCAGCAGCCCCGCACACAGGAAGAGCGAGACCTCGCCGCGCATGGCCGGCAGTCGCCCCAGCGCATGCTGGCGCACCCGCCGCAGGGTCCAGCGAGGGCCGTGGCGAAGATTGATCGCCAGCGCCACGCCGGGCAGCAGGAAGGTGATGATGCTGACGATGGAGAGCCCGGGCGTCAGGCCGAAGTGGAACAGCATCACCAGGCTCGCCATGACCACGGGCAACAGCAGGCTCCTCGGCGACAGCGAGAAGCCCGCCACCCGGCTCAGATCGAAGCGCCGCGACAGGTCGAACAGCGACAGGGAGCCGGCGGCCAGCCCCAGGGGCAGGCCGAAGGCCAGGACGGTGGCATAGTTCATCTGCGGCGCCAGGGTCATCACCACCCCCATGGAGGCGAAGAAGGGCGACCACAGCGCGGCGCTGGAGAGGCCCCGGTTGAGCGCCAGCAGCTGGGGCAGCGAGAGTTCGCCGTGGCGGCGCAGGCGGTCGCCGACCATGAACACCGTGGACAGGTTGAGGATGGCGCCGAGCAGATGCACCCCGAGCCAGGTGCCGGCGGTGCCGCGGGGCCCCGTCACCGCGCTGCCGGGCGGTGGCGAATGCCCCTGGCGGGTGCCGACCAGGCCGATGAAGCTGACGCCGACCAGCATGGCCACCACGTAGCTGTTGCCATCCAGCAGGTGTATCCAGGCGACCTCGGCATCGTAAAACAGCGCGGCCGCCAGCAGCAGGGCGAGGCCGAGCCCGGCCAGGACGACTGCCTGGCGGCGGTTGCTGCGCTTCATGTCCGGCCACAGCAGGCCAACCGCCAGCCAGAAGGCAACGCTGACCGCGGGCAGCATCACGGGAAGCCCGGCCAGGCGCATGACCTGCAGGACCAGGCCGGTGAGTATCAGGCCGCCGGCCAGGACGTGGCGACGCGGGGTCGCATTATTCATCGGCATGCCAGCCGTGTTTCGCCTCGGGTTCACGCGCCGCGTCCAGCTGCTCGAGCATGGCGCGGGTGGCATTGGACAGGGTTCGGTTGCGGTGCACCAGGTAGCCCAGTGGCCGCTGGATCGGCGGATGATCGATGCGTAGTTCGTGGAGCTCGTCGGCTCCGTCGGCCAACAGCCGTTCCGGGAGCAGGCTCCAGCCCAGCCCGATGGCGGTCATCATCTTAAGGGTCTCCAGGTAGTTGGTGGAGAGCGCCACCGGCAGGCGCAGGCCGGCGGCCTCGAAGCGCTCCTCGATCAGGTCGCGGGTAAAGGTCAGGGGGCCGGGCAGCACGGCGTCGAAGTCGCACAGCTCGTCGAGCGCCAGGTGCCGGCGCCGGGCCAGGGGGTGGTCGTGGGCGCAGACGAAGCAGAGGCGATCCACCCACAGCGGCACGACCCTGAGCTGGGCGTCCGGGTGGGGGGCCAGGGTGACCACGGCGATCTCCACGGAGCCGTCCAGCACCCCCTGATACGCCTGTTCGGAGTCGAGGAAGTGCAGGTCCAGGCGCACGTCGGGGTGGGTCCGGGTGTAGGACTTCAGCAGCGGCGGCAGGCGATGCAGGCCGATATGGTGGCTGGTGGCCAGGGTGAGGCGGCCACCCACGGCGCCGGCGAGATTGCCCAGCGCACGCCGGCTGTCGTTGACCATCACCAGGATCTCCCGGGCGCGGGGCAGCAGCACGCGCCCGGCCTCGGTGAGGGTGACGCGCCGGCCGATGCGGTCGAACAATCGCGCATCGGTCTGGGCCTCGAGCACGGCGATGCGCTTGCTGACCGCCGGCTGGGTCAGGTGCAGCTGTTCCGCGGCGCGGGAGAAGCTGCCGCTATCGGCCACGGCGAGGAAGGCCTGCAGACTCTGGGTATCCACGCTACCTCCATCTCGAATTCCATTCAGGAATGCATTACATAAATAACATGAATTGATTTTATGGGCGAGGGGCGGGAGACTGATCCTAAAGCGCCAAGACTCGCGAGAAGGGACGGTCCCCAGCGAGAAGGGACAGTCCCCCAGCGAGAAGAGCGAGAAGGGACTCAGCGAGAAGGGACTGTCCCCGGCAGTGGTGCCGATGCTGACGGCGAGCATAAACACCGACTTGGTGGCTTGGCCGGGGACAGTCCCTATTGGCTAGTGCCACCTATAGAAGCGGCGTCGGGGGCAGACCGTAAAGGAGGTCCTACGCCAAGGGTGAGAAGCATTGCTTCGAACGGGCTGGCCATGGATGGCCAGCACCGGACCTGCAAGCGGAGCAGGATGCGAGAGCGAAGCAGGGCGTCGGTAGCGTACAGGGACGTATTTACAGCGCCTCCTTGGAGGTCTGCCCCCGAGAAAGCCGCGGTGGTGGCGCAAGAAAGCCGCACTGGTGGCGCAGTTTCAAGACCGGACATGATAAGCAGGGCTCCAAAGCCCGGGAGAAACGATATGGCAGGCCAGACACTCTACGACAAGTTGTGGTCGCAGCACCTCGTCAAGGAGCGCGACGACGGCACCGCATTGATCTACATCGACCGTCAGCTGCTCCACGAGGTGACCTCGCCCCAGGCCTTCGAGGGCCTGCGGCTGGCAAATCGCCGGCCGTGGCGCATCGACGCCAACCTGGCGACGCCGGATCACAACGTGCCGACCACCCTCAAGGAACGCGCCGAGGGCAATGCCGGCATCAAGGACCCGGTGTCGCTGATTCAGGTGCAGACCCTCGATGACAACTGCGGCGAGTTCGGCATCGAGGAGTTCAAGATCAACGACCCCCGCCAGGGGATCGTCCACGTGGTGGGGCCGGAGCAGGGTGCCACCCTGCCGGGCATGACCGTGGTCTGCGGGGACTCCCATACCGCCACCCACGGCGCCTTCGGTGCCCTGGCCCACGGTATCGGCACCTCCGAGGTCGAGCACGTGCTCGCCACCCAGTGCCTGCTGGCCCAGAAGATGAAGAACATGCAGGTGCGCGTCGAGGGGGATCTCGGCACCGGCATCACCGCCAAGGACGTGGTGCTGGCCATCATCGGCCGCATCGGCACCGCCGGCGGCACCGGCTATGCCATCGAGTTTGCCGGCAGCGCCATCGAGGGTCTCTCCATGGAGGGGCGCATGACGGTGTGCAACATGGCCATCGAGGCCGGTGCCCGGGTCGGCCTGATCGCCGTCGACGACACCACCATCGACTACCTGCGCGAGCGCCACTATGCCCCGACGGGCGAGCAGTGGGAGGCCGCCGTCGCCGACTGGCGCGACCTCGTCTCGGACCCGGGTGCCGAGTTCGACAAGGTGGTGACCCTGGAGGCCGCCGAGATCGAGCCCCAGGTCAGCTGGGGCACCAGCCCCGAGATGGTCACCGGCATCTCCGGCGAGGTGCCCGACCCGGCGAAGCAGGGCGACGATACCCTGCGCAGCGGCTATACCCGTGCGCTGGAGTACATGGGGCTCGCGCCGCGCCAGAAGATCACCGATATCCGCCTCGACAAGGTGTTTATCGGCTCCTGCACCAACTCGCGCATCGAGGACTTGCGCGAGGCCGCCGAGGTAGCCCGCGGCAAGAAGGTCGCCGACTCCATCAAGCTGGCCATGGTGGTGCCAGGCTCCGGCCTGGTGAAGCGCCAGGCCGAGGTGGAAGGGCTCGACAGGGTCTTCATCGAGGCGGGCTTCGAATGGCGCGAGCCGGGCTGCTCCATGTGCCTGGCGATGAATGCCGACAAGCTGGGTGCCGGCGAGCATTGCGCCTCCACCTCCAACCGCAACTTCGAGGGACGCCAGGGCTACGGCGGGCGTACCCATCTGGTGAGCCCGGCCATGGCCGCCGCCGCCGCCATCGCCGGTCACTTCGTGGATGTCCGTGGATTCGACAACGGTGGCGCCGCCAACGACGACGCCCGGGCGCAGGAGGCCTGAATCATGAACAAGTTCGAACGCACCACCGGCATCGTCGCGCCCCTCGATCGGGCCAACGTCGATACCGACCTGATCATTCCCAAGCAGTTTCTGAAGTCGATCAAGCGCACCGGGTTCGGCGTCAACCTGTTCGACGAGCTGCGCTATCTCGACGAGGGCTATCCCGGCCAGGACTGCTCCCGGCGCCCGCTGAATCCCGACTTCGTGCTGAATCAACCGCGCTATCAAGACGCCAGCGTGCTGCTGGCGCGGCGCAACTTCGGCTGCGGCAGCTCCCGGGAGCACGCCCCCTGGGCGCTGGAAGACTTCGGCTTCCGGGTGGTGATCGCCCCGAGCTTCGCCGATATCTTCTACAACAACGCCTTCAAGAACGGCCTGCTGCTGGTGACCCTGCCCGAGGAGACGGTGGAGCGCCTGTTCCAGGAGGTCGAGGCCAGCGAAGGCTATGCCCTGGACGTGGACCTGGCGAGCCAGCGCATCATCACGCCCTCGGGCGAGATCATCGAGTTCGAAGTGGACGCCTTCCGCAAGCAGTGCCTGCTCGAAGGCCTCGACGATATCGGCATCACCCTGAAGGACGAGGATGCCATTCGCGCCTTCGAGGCGAAGCATCGTGAAGCGCGTCCGTGGCTGTTTCGCGACTCTGCCTAAAAGGGGCCAAAGGGGACAGTCCCCCTCCCGCAGGGGACAGTCCCCCTAACCCCGGGGACAGTCCCCATACTGCCCGGGGACAGTCCCCCTCAGGGAAATCATTTACAGCGCCTCCTCGCAGGGTTTTCGCCGGAACAGCCCCGTCCCGGAGGTGGACCATACAAGGAAACAAAGATGACGCAGAAGATTCTGGTATTGCCCGGCGATGGTATCGGCCCCGAGATCACCGCCCAGGCGAGTCGTGTCCTGGCGGCCTGTCAGGCCCGGGGCCTGGACGTGGAGGTCGAGGAGGGGCTGCTGGGTGGCAGCGCCTATGATGTCCACGGCGAGCCGCTGCCCGCCGAGACCCTGGAGAAGGCCAGGGCCGCCCGGGGCATCCTGCTCGGCGCCGTCGGTGGCCCCCGGTGGGACAAGATCGAGGACCTCGCCAAGCGCCCCGAGAAGGGCCTGCTCGGCGTGCGCAAGGAGCTGGGCCTGTTCGGCAACCTGCGCCCGGCCATCACCTATCCCCAGCTGGCCGAGGCGTCGAGCCTGAAGCCCGAGCTGGTCGCCGGCCTGGATATCATGATCGTGCGCGAACTGACCGGCGGCATCTACTTCGGTCAGCCCCGCGGGGTCGAGGAGCGCGACGGGCAGCGCGTGGGCTTCAACACCTATGTGTATTCCGAGAGCGAGATCGAGCGCATCGGCCGGGTGGCCTTCGAGATGGCCCAGAAGCGCAACAAGACGCTCTGCTCCGTGGACAAGGCCAATGTGCTCGAGGTCACCATCCTGTGGCGCGAGGTGATGGAGCGGCTGGCGCCGGAGTACCCGGACGTCGAGCTCTCCCATATGTACGTCGATAATGCCGCCATGCAGCTGGTGCGCGCGCCCAAGCAGTTCGACGTGGTGGTCACCGGCAACATGTTCGGGGATATCCTTTCCGACGCCGCCGCCATGCTGACCGGTTCCATCGGCATGCTGCCCTCCGCCTCGCTCAACGAGTCCGGCCAGGGCATGTACGAGCCCTGCCACGGCAGCGCCCCGGACATCGCCGGCCAGAATATCGCCAACCCCCTGGCGACCATCCTCTCGGTGGCCATGATGCTGCGCTACTCCCTGGACGCGCCGGCCCTTGCCGAGCGCATCGAGGCCGCCGTGGGCAGGGTGCTGGATGATGGCCTGCGGACCGCGGATATCGCCTCCGACGGCACCCGCACCGTCTCCACCCGCGAGATGGGTGACGCCGTGCTGGCCGCCTTCGAGGCGCTCTGAGATAGCCTGAGCCATTCCCGGGCCCGCCTGCGAGCTGGGCCCGCTTTCTGTATAATGATCCCCACATTCGATTTCTGGAGGACTTCAACATGTTGACAGTCGGTTTTGTCGGTTGGCGCGGCATGGTGGGCTCGGTACTCATGCAGCGCATGGTCGAGGACGGTGATTTCAAGGGCATCGAGCCGGTCTTCTTTACCACCTCCCAGGTCGGCCAGGCCGGTCCGGATGTGGGCGTGGACGTGCCGCCGCTCAAGGATGCCTTCGACCTCGACGCGCTCAAGGCGCTGGATGTGATCGTCACCTGCCAGGGCGGCGATTACACCGAGAAGGTCTATGCCGATCTGCGCCAGGGCGGCTGGAAGGGATACTGGGTCGATGCCGCCAGCACCCTGCGCATGGCGGATGACGCCACCGTCGTGCTGGACCCGGTCAACCGTCACGTCATCGATGCCCAGCTGGCCAGGGGCGCCAAGACCTTCGTCGGCGGCAACTGCACCGTCAGCCTGATGCTGATGGGCCTCGGGGGCCTGTTCGAGGCCGACCTGATCGAGTGGATGACCTCCATGACCTATCAGGCGGCCTCGGGTTCCGGCGCCAAGCACATGCGTGAGCTGCTCAACCAGATGGGCGGCCTGCGCGACAGCGTGTCGGCTGAGCTGGCGGACCCGGGCAGTGCCATCCTCGATATCGATCGCCGGGTGACCGCGGCGATGCGCTCCGGGGACTTCCCCACCGACAACTTCGGTGCGCCCCTGGCCGGCAGCCTGCTGCCCTGGATCGACAGCAAGCTCGACAACGGCCAGAGCCGCGAGGAGTGGAAGGGCTCCGTGGAGACCAACAAGATCCTCGGCCTCCAGGACAATCCCATTCCCATCGATGGGCTCTGCGTGCGTATCGGTGCCATGCGCTCCCACAGCCAGGCCTTCACCATCAAGCTGAAGAAGGACGTGCCCCTGGACGAGATCGAGGACCGTCTCGCCAAGCACAACGACTGGGCCAAGGTCGTGCCCAACGAGAAGGAGGCGACCCTTCGTGACCTGACGCCCTCGGCCGTGACCGGCACCCTGGGTGTACCGGTGGGGCGCCTGCGCAAGCTGGCCATGGGCGGCGAATACCTCTCCGCCTTCAGCGTGGGTGACCAGCTGCTGTGGGGGGCCGCCGAGCCGCTCAAGCGGATGCTGATGATCCTCAAGCAGCAGTGATCGCGTCGCGGCATCGCTAGCGACTTGAAAGCGGGGCGTCTCGAAGGAGGCGCCCCGTTCCTTTAGGGTTTCCTTCCCGCCTCATCATGCGGATAATGGGGACTTTCCGTCAGCGTCGGCGGCTCGTGACCGGGCCCTGGCGCGACTCAGACGACCGGATGCCCGATTACCGCATGACCCTCTTTCAACGCCTCGATGAACGCACCCCCATGACCGGCCGCCTGGCCATGGGCGTGGAGTATGACGGCAGCGCCTACTGCGGCTGGCAGCGCCTCAAGCACTCCGCCTCGGTCCAGGCCTCGCTGGAGGATGCACTGTCGAAGGTGGCGAGCCATAAGGTGACGATCCACGCCAGTGGACGCACCGATTCGGGCGTTCACGCCACGCGCCAGATCCTTCATTTCGATCCGCCGGTGCCACGTTCCCAGAAGGCCTGGGTGTTCGGCGCCAATGCCAACCTGCCCCGCGATGTCGCCGTGCGCTGGGTCACCGAGGTGCCCGACGAGTTTCATTCGCGCTTCATGGCCCTGGCGCGACGCTATCGCTATGTGCTGCTCAATCAGCCGAGCCGGCCGGTACTCGAGCGTGCCAACGTGACCTGGTGCCGGGATTCCCTGGATGCCGATGCCATGCATCGCGCCGCCCAGGTCCTGGTGGGCGAGCATGACTTCTCCAGCTTCCGTGCCGCCGGCTGTCAGTCGCAGACGCCCTGGCGCCACCTGCATTTCATCGAAGTCCATCGCCACGGCCCGCTGGTGGTCATCGATGTGCAGGGCAATGCCTTCCTGCATCACATGATCCGCAATATCGCCGGCGCCCTGATCACGGTGGGGCGGGGCGAGCGGGGCGACGATTACCTGGCCGAGCTGATGGCCCTCAGGGATCGCTCCCTGGCCGATGTGACCGCGCCGGCCAGCGGCCTGCACTTCGTGGATTCCCTCTACGACGAGCGGTGGGGCCTGCCCCGGGAGCCGCTGGGCCCCAATCTCCTGGCGTTTCTGGGGGAGTGGACCGGCGAGCGAGCGCTGCCGGACTGCCCCATGGTGGCGTCTCGCCGCGGTCGGCCAGGGGTCGTCGACCGGGAGGCCACATGAGGCGCCGGACCCGGGTGAAGTTCTGCGGCCTGACCCGCCCGGCGGATGTGGACGCCGCCGTGGCGGCGGGGGTCGACGCCCTGGGCTTCGTGCTCTGGCCCGGCAGCAGGCGCGTCGTGGACGAGGCGCGCCTGGCCGAGCTCGCCGCCCGGGTGCCGGCCTTCGTCACGCGGGTGGGGCTGTTCGTGGATGCCGAGCCGGCGTGGGTGGCCCGCTGCGCCCCTCATCTCGACCTGCTGCAGTACCATGGCAATGAATCCCCCGCGACCTGTGCCGCCGGGCCGGGCCCCTGGATCAAGGCGCTGCGCATGCGCGACGGCCTCGACCTCGCCGCCGCCGCCGACGCCTACCGGGGCGCGCAGGCGCTTCTGCTGGATGCCTACCGGCCGGGCGTGCCGGGGGGCACCGGCGAGACCTTCGACTGGTCGCGGATCCCCGCAAGCCTGAAAAAACCTGTTATCCTCGCCGGAGGCCTGAGCGCGGCCAATGCGGCCGCGGCCATCACGGCGGTCGCGCCCTTCGCGCTGGACGTTTCCGGCGGTATCGAGGCCGCGCCGGGCATCAAGGATGCCTCGCGCATGGCGGCCTTCATGGCCGCGGTGAACGACGGCGATAGCCGTGCCTGATCGGCAGCGCGCCGAACTGCCGACTACCAAGTCCCTGTAACCTTAAGCCCCTGTAACCCAAAGCCCAATGGCGACCTGTGAGGTGTCTTTCGTGAGCAAGTTCAGTGACCTGACCCGACTGCCGGATGCCCGCGGCCACTTCGGCCCCTATGGCGGCCGGTTCGTCTCGGAGACCCTGAGCTTCGCCCTGGACGAGCTGGAGAAGACCTACCTGAGTCTTCGCGATGATCCGGACTTCCAGGCGGAATTCGACTATGACCTGGCCCATTATGTGGGTCGGCCTTCACCGCTCTATCATGCCGAGCGGTGGTCGAAACGGCTCGGCGGGGCACAGATCTGGCTCAAGCGCGAAGACCTCAACCACACCGGCGCCCACAAGGTGAACAACACCATCGGCCAGGCGCTGCTGGCGAAGAAGAGCGGCAAGCCGCGGGTCATCGCCGAGACCGGTGCCGGCCAGCACGGCGTGGCCACCGCCACGGTGGCGGCGAGGCTGGGGCTCGAGTGTGATGTCTACATGGGGGCCGCGGACGTGCAGCGCCAGAAGCTCAACGTCTACCGCATGCGCCTGCTGGGGGCCAATGTCATCCCGGTCACCTCCGGCACGCAAACCCTGAAGGACGCCATGAACGAGGCGCTGCGCGACTGGGTCACCAACGTTGACAACACCTTCTACATCATCGGTACCGTGGCCGGCCCGCATCCCTATCCGATGCTGGTGCGCGACTTCAACGCCGTGGTGGGTCGCGAGGCGCGCCGGCAGTCCTTCGAGGAATTCGGGGCCCTGCCCGACGCGCTGGTCGCCTGCGTGGGCGGTGGGTCCAATGCCATGGGGCTCTTCTATCCCTTCGTGGAGGACGATGATGTCGTCATGTACGGCGTCGAGGCCGGTGGCGACGGCGTCGAGACCGGCCGCCATGCGGCACCGCTCTCCTCGGGGGCGCCGCGCGGCGTGCTCCACGGTAACCGCACCTACCTGATGTCCGATGAGGGCGGCCAGGTGTCCGATACCCATTCCATCTCGGCGGGCCTCGACTACCCGGGGGTGGGTCCCGAGCACGCCCTCTGGAAGGACCTCGGTCGCGTCAACTATGTGGCCGCCAACGACACCCAGGTGCTCGAGGCATTCCGCGAGCTGACCCACGTCGAGGGCATCATGCCGGCCCTGGAGTCCGCCCACGCCCTGGCCTACGCCAAGACGCTGGCACCTACCCTGCGTCCCGATCAGAATATCGTCGTCAACCTCTCCGGGCGCGGTGACAAGGACATCATGACGGTGGCAAACCTCGACGGGATCGAATTCTAGATGACGGCCCAGACCATGAATCGTATCGACCAATGCTTCGCTAATCTCAAGTCCCAGGGTCGCCGTGCGCTGATTCCCTTTATCACCGCCGGCGATCCGGGGCCCGAGTATACCGTGGGCTTCATGCACGCCCTGGTGGAGGCGGGTGCCGACGTCCTCGAGCTGGGGGTGCCGTTCTCCGACCCCATGGCCGACGGCCCGGTGATTCAGAAGGCCTGCGAGCGGGCGCTCAAGCGCGGGGTGCGCCTGTCGCACCTGTTCGAGATGGTGCACGAGTTTCGCCAGACCGATACCGACACGCCGGTGGTGCTGATGGGCTACCTGAACCCCATGGAGCGTATCGGGCTCGAGGCCTTCACCGAGCAGGCCGCGGCGGCCGGCATCGATGGTGTGCTGGCCGTGGACATGCCCCCGGAAGAGGCCGAGGAGCTCGGCCCGCTGCTCGAGTCCCGCGGGCTCGCCTCCATCTTCCTGGTGGCCCCTACCACGTCCGAGGAGCGGGCCGCTACCATATGCGCCCATGGCCAGGGGTATCTCTACTACGTTTCCCTGAAGGGCGTCACCGGTACCGCCACCCTGGATGCGGCGGATGTGTCCGCGCATCTGGCGCCGCTGCGGGGCATGACCGACCTGCCGCTGTGCGTGGGCTTCGGCATCCGTGACGGCGCCTCCGCCGCCGAGGTGGGCAAGGTGGCCGACGGGGTCATCGTCGGCTCGGCGCTGGTCAGTCGCATCGCCGCGAATACCGAGACACCCGAGGCGATTCCCGGCGAGCTCAAGGCGGTGCTGGGCGAGATGCGCCAGGCCCTGGACGCCTTGAGCGATTGAGCCTCGCGAAATGAATCGATCCAGGCGCCCGGGTGAGTCGGGCGCCGACACGAACACGGACCCTTTCTGACATGAGCTGGCTAGACAAGATCGTGCCCTCCATCGGGCGTATCCAGCGGCACGACCGCCGCGCAACCGTCCCCGACGGCCTGTGGCGCAAGTGTCCCAAATGCGAGTCGGTGCTCTATCTTCCCGAACTCGAGAAGCAGCACAGCGTCTGCCCCAAGTGTGATCATCACCTGCGCCTGACCGCCCGCAAGCGGCTGGACTGGTTCCTCGACAGGGGGGAGCGCGAAGAGATCGCCGCCGAGGTCGAGCCCGTCGACCGCCTCAAATTCCGCGACTCCAAGAAGTACAAGGATCGCCTGGTGGCAGCCCAGAAGGCGACCGGCGAGAAGGATGCCCTGGTCGCCATGCGTGGCACCCTGGATGGCTTGCCGGTGATCACCGTGGCCTTCGAGTTTTCCTTCATGGGGGGCTCCATGGGGGCGGTGGTCGGCGAGAAGTTCGTACGCGCCGCGACGCTTGCCCTCGAGGAGAACCTTCCGCTGGTCTGCTTCGCCGCGTCGGGGGGCGCACGCATGCAGGAGGCGCTGTTCTCGCTGATGCAGATGGCCAAGACCTCGGCGGCGCTGGAGAAGCTCAAGGAAGCCGGCGTGCCCTATATCTCGGTGTTGACCGACCCCGTCTTCGGCGGTGTCTCGGCCTCCTTGGCCATGCTGGGCGACCTCAACGTGGCCGAGCCCAATGCCCTGATCGGTTTCGCCGGCCCCCGGGTCATCGAGCAGACGGTGCGCGAGAAGCTGCCGGAAGGCTTCCAGCGCAGCGAGTTCCTCCTCGAGCACGGCACCGTGGACATGATCGTGCACCGTCGCGAGATCCGCGATCGTCTGGGGCGCGTGCTGCGCAAGCTGACCCATCAGCCCGCCATCGGGGAGGCCGAACCGGCCGTGGTCCCGGTGCCTGACCTGGTCGAGGCGGCGGAGCAGGAGGCCGCGCCGGCGGGGGGCGAGCCCACCGTCGCCGAGCCCACCACGGCCGAGCCTGCCGCCGAATCACCCGCCAGCGGGCCCGAGGACGCCGAGCCAGATGCCGGTGCCGAGGACGAGGCCGCAGCGGGCGACGACGCCCCCGATGACGAGCGGCGCTGAGCGCGCCATGAGCGAGTCGCCGCTGCCTACCACGTTGGACGCCTGGCTGGCGCGTCTCGAGGCCGCCCATCCCGTGGGAATCGATCTTGGCCTGGCGCGCGTGGCCGAGGTCGCCCGACGCCTGGCGCTATTCGCCCGGCCCCTGGCCGGGCGGGTGATCAGCGTGGCCGGCACCAATGGCAAGGGGTCCACGGTGGCCATGCTGGAGGCGCTGGCGCATGCCCATGGCCTGACCACGGCGACCTACACCTCGCCGCATCTGGTTCGCTACAACGAGCGGCTGCGCCTCGACGGCGAGGAAGCCGACGACGCGACGCTGATCGATGGCTTCCGGGCGGTGGATCGCGCGCGCCAGGCCGGCGAGCCCATCAGCCTGACCTACTTCGAGGTGGGCACCCTGGCCGCGTTCTGGGCCATCTCCCGTCGCCCCCGTGATCTCGCCATTCTCGAGGTAGGCCTCGGCGGGCGCCTCGACGCGGTGAATATCATCGACCCCGATGTGGCGGTGGTGACCACCGTGGCCCAGGACCATGCCGCCTTTCTGGGCACCGACCTGGCGCAGATCGGCCGCGAGAAGGCCGGCATCATGCGCCCCGGCCGCCCCGCGGTACTGGGCAGTCGAACGCTGCCGGCGAGTGTTCGCGAGGTGGCCGATAGCCTCGGCGCCCGCGTTCATGCGCTGGGCGAGGCGTTTATTCGCGAGGATCGGGATCAGGGGTGGCGCTGGAGGGGGGGCTCTCCGGGGTCCGACCCCAAGGAGGACGAGGCCGCGGTTATCCTGGGCGACCTGCCGGATCCCGGCTTGCCGCTGGATAACGCCGCCACCGCGCTCCAGGCGTTGTCCCTGTCCGGCGTGACCCTCGATATCGACGCCTGCCGCCGGGCGCTGGCCCGTGTCCGGCTGCCCGGACGCATGCAGTGGCGGGGCCAGTGGTGCCTGGATGTCGGCCATAATCCCCATGCGGCCGCGTATCTGGCGGGCCGGTTGCGGGACCGGCCCTGTCGGGGGCGCACCCTGGCGCTGCTGGCGATGCAGGGTGACAAGGATGCCGATGGCGTGATCGCCGCGCTGGCGCCGGCGGTGGATGGCTGGGTGACCGCGGGGCTCGAGGGCGAGCGTGGGCGCAGCGCCGAGGACCTGGGCCGGCGCCTCGACGGACGGGGTGAGCATGTCCTGCACCGCGCCGCATCGCCCGCCGCCGCGGCCGACTGGCTGGCCCCGCGGCTGGGCGCCGAGGACCGAGTACTGGTGTGTGGCTCCTTCCTCACGGTAGGAGCGGTATTGCAGTGGCTGGCGGGCCCCGTCCAATCGGGTCAGACTGATACGGATGCGAGCTCCAGGGAGGTAGCCCCGTGAAGTACGGTATGCGAGAGCGCCTTAGCGGCGCGATTATCCTGATCGCCCTCGCGGTGATCTTCGTCCCTATGCTGTTCGATGAGCCGTCGCCGCGGGAGGATCGTCCCGAGCCCTCGCTGAGCATCGATGCCCCCATCGATGTCGAGCGCCATGATGTGGCCGAACCGACGCCCCCGGCCTCGCTGGCCGGGACGGATTCAGGCGGCGAGGTGCCCGAACCCTCGCCGCAACTCTCATCCGGGGACGCGGCGTCCGGTCAGGGAGCGAGTTCGCCCCAGGCCGACTCGGCCGAGGCGCAAGGCGAGGCGGCAGGGCCGTTGACCGACACCGAGCCTGCCGACCCCATCGCCGACCTGGCACAGGCGGCCGACAAGCGCCTCGCCGAGAGCGAAAGCGAGAACGAGAACGAAAGCGCATCCGCGGCGTCATCCGCCGGTGCCGGTGAAGTGGAGCCCGCCGTCGAGGCAGGCGACTGGGCCGTTCAGGTGGGCAGCTTCGGTGAGCCGGCCAACGTCGAGCGCCTGCTGACACGGCTGCGCGACGAGGGCTTCAGCGCCTATAGTCGCCCCCGGGGCAACGATCTCACCACCGTCTATGTGGGGCCCTTCGGCGGCTCCGAGGCAGGCGAGCGGGCGGTCGCCGAGGTCAAGGCGCGCATCAACCTCCAGGGCCTGCTGGTGCGGGTAAAGGATTGACATGACGCTTACCTGGCTCGACTGGATCTTCGTCGCCCTGCTGGCGGTGACCGGCATCACCGGCCTGCTGCGTGGCCTGGTGCGCGAGGCCCTGGGCCTGGCTGCCTGGATCGTCGCCCTGCTGGCGGCGCGGGTGCTGGCCCAGCCGGTGGCCGACCTGATGGTCGGGATGATCGACAGCGCCGATGGGCGCCTGGTGCTGGCCTTCGTGCTGGTGGTCCTCGGCGTGGTGCTGGTCTGCGGCATCGTCATCCGCCTGCTGCAGGCCGCCGTGGAGTGGGTCGGCATGGGGCTGGTCAACCGCCTGCTGGGTGCCGCCTTCGGGATGGCCAAGGGAGCCGCCATCCTGGTGCTGGTGACCATCGTGATCGGCCTGACGCCACTGGCCAGGCTCGAGGCCTGGCAGGGCGCGGTATTGCGCCCGCATCTCGAGCAGCTGCGGGACTGGGCCGTCAGCCATGTCGAGGCCTGGGATGGCCGGATTCCCGAGCCGCCGGCGTCGCTGGATGCACTGTCTTCGCCCCCCGAGAGTTGATTTTCCCGCGGCGGCCCGCATGGCCCTCCGCGGTTCTGTATAGCAGTTACCCGTCCAGGACTATTGCAGTCACACCCGTCAAGGGGCGCCGGCTTGCCGCCAGACCCGCCTGCAATAGCCTGGTTACCAGTAGTCAAGGCAAGTCCAGGAAAGCGAGGTAAGGTGGAATGTGCGGTATTGTGGGCCTGATGGCCAAGCAGGCGGTGAACCAGGGCATCTATGACGCCCTGACGGTGCTACAGCATCGCGGACAGGACGCCGCCGGCATGATGACCTGGCATGAGGGCCGCTTTTTGCTGCGCAAGAGCAATGGACTGGTGCGCGACGTCTTCCATACCCGCCATATGGCACGCCTCCAGGGGCGTCTGGGCATCGGCCATGTTCGCTATCCCACGGCCGGGTCCTCCAGCGAGGCGGAATCCCAGCCGTTCTACGTCAACTCCCCCTACGGTATCGCGCTTGCCCACAACGGCAATCTGACGAATTCCGACCAGCTCAAGCAGGAGCTGTTCTCTTCCGATCTGCGCCATATCAATACCAGCTCCGACTCCGAGGTGCTGCTCAATGTCTTCGCCCACGAGCTGGGCAAGCAGGGGCTGCATCTCACCCCCGGCGACGTCTTCGACGCCGTGCGTCGCGTCCATCGTCGCTGCCAGGGAGGCTATGCGGCGGTGGCGGTGATCAACGGGGTGGGGCTGGTGGCCTTCCGCGACCCTCACGGGATTCGCCCGGTGGTGTTCGGCACACGGGACGAGGGCGACGGTCAGGAGGTGATGATCGCCTCCGAGTCGGTGGCCCTGGATGTGGGGGGCTTCGAGCTGCATCGCGACCTGGCGCCGGGCGAGGCGATTTTCGTCGACATGCAGGGCGAGATTCACACCCAGCAGTGTGCGGATGCCCCGCGGCTGACCTCCTGCATCTTCGAGCACGTCTACCTGGCGCGCCCCGACTCCATTCTCGACGGCGCCTATGTCTACGGCACGCGCATGCAGATGGGGCGCAAGCTGGGGGATCGCATCCAGGGCGAGTGGCCGGAGCACGATATCGATGTGGTGATACCGATCCCCGACACCTCGCGGACCTCGGCGCTGGAGCTTGCCCAGCACCTGGGGGTGACCTACCGCGAGGGGTTCATGAAGAATCGCTATATTGGCCGCACCTTCATCATGCCGGGTCAGACCCAGCGCAAGAAGTCGGTGCGCCAGAAACTCAATGCCATCGGTGTGGAATTCAAGGGCAAGAACGTGCTGCTGGTGGATGACTCCATCGTGCGCGGCACCACCTGCAAGCAGATCATCCAGATGGCTCGCGAGGCGGGAGCACGCAAGGTGTATTTTGCCTCGGCCGCGCCGCCGGTGCGCTACCCCAACGTCTATGGCATCGACATGCCGGCGGCAGACGAGCTGATCGCCCATGGGCGCAGCGAGGCCGAAGTGGGGGAGCTGATCGGCGCCGACCGCATCTTCTATCAGGACCTGGATGACTTGAAGGCCGCCTGTCGGGAGGTCAACCCGGCCCTTGAAGCCTTCGACTGCTCGGTGTTCGACGGCAACTACGTGACCGGGGATATCGATGCCGCCTACCTGGCGGCCCTCGAGGCCTCGCGCAGCGACGACGCCAAGGAGCAGAGTGCCGGGGATCACGCCCTGGTAGGCACCCATAACCTTGATGACGATATCGACCACTGAGGCTGACCCCATGCATGACGAATACGAGGCGGCATCGACCTGGGCGCGGGAGACCCAGGCGATCCGCGCCGGCCACCAGCGTACCGGGGAGCAGGAGCACGGCGAGCCCATCTTCCCGACCTCGAGCTTTGTCTATGGCAGCGCCGCCGAGGCCGCGCGCAAGTTCAACGGGGAAGAGCCCGGCAATGTCTACTCGCGCTTCACCAACCCCACGGTACGCACCTTCGAGCACCGCCTGGCGGCGCTCGAGGGGGGCGAGCGCTGTGTGGCGACGAGTTCGGGCATGTCGGCGATCCTCTCCACGGCCCTGGCGCTGCTCTCGGCCGGCGACGAGATCGTGGCCTCGCGCTCGCTGTTCGGTTCCACGGTGAGCCTGTTCGACAAGTATCTGGGCAAGCTGGGTATCACCACCCGCTATGTGGAGCTCTCGGACCTCGAGGCCTGGGAGGCGGCGATCACGCCGGCGACGCGTCTGCTGTTCGCCGAGACGCCCTCCAACCCCCTCTCCGAGGTGGTGGATATCGCCGCGCTGGCCGATATCGCCCATCGTCACGGGGCGCTGCTGGCCATCGACAACTGCTTTCTGACCCCCGCGCTGCAGCGGCCCCTGGAACTGGGCGCCGACCTGGTGATTCACTCCGCCACCAAGTATCTGGATGGCCAGGGCAGGGCGATCGGGGGGGCCGTGGTGGGGCGCAACGCGGAGCTCGAGGAAGTGTTCGGCGTGGTCCGCACCTGCGGTCCCTGCATGAGTCCCTTCAACGCCTGGATCTTCACCAAGGGCCTCGAGACCCTAGAGCTGCGCATGCGCGCCCACTGCCAGAATGCCCAGGCGCTGGCCGAGTGGCTGGCCGCGCACCCCGGGGTGAGTCGCGTGCATTACAGCGGCCTCGCCGGCCATGCGCAGCATGCCCTGGCCGCACGCCAGCAGGACGGTTTCGGCGCGGTGCTGGGGATCGAGGTGGTGGGGGGGCGCGAGGCGGCCTGGTCGGTGATCGATGCGACCCGCCTGCTCTCCATCACCGGCAACCTGGGGGATGTCAAGAGCACCATTACCCATCCTGCCACCACCACCCATGGGCGCCTCTCCGATGCCCAGAAGGCGGCGGCGGGTATCACCGAGGGACTGATTCGTGTGGCGGTGGGGCTCGAGGCCCTGGATGATATTCGCAACGACCTGGCCCGGGGGCTCGACGCCCTGGTCTGACTTTTTCGAATGCAGCATTTGGCTTTATTCAGCGGACTCGTTCGCTGGAGTCGGGTAGGCTAGGTCGCATCGAAATCGAGTCGGGAGGCATCATGTGGCGTAATACCCACGACGGCTGGGGGATGATCAGCATCCTGCTGCACTGGGTCCTGGCGGTTGTCATCATCGGCCTGTTTATTCTGGGCTGGTGGATGACCGGGCTGGGCTACTACGACCCCTGGTATAACCTGGGGCCCTGGTGGCATCGGTCGCTGGGCATGCTGGTGCTCTTCGCGACCCTGTTGCGCCTGGTCTGGCGCCTGATCAATCCCACCCCGGTGGCACTGGGCCACCCGCTCGAGCGCCTGGCGGCGCACCTGGGGCATATCGCACTCTATGGCCTGATGCTGGTAGTGTTGGTCAGCGGTTACCTGATCTCCACCGCCGACGGCAAGGGCATCGCGGTGTTCGGCGCCTTCACGGTGCCGGCGGTGATCAGCGGTCTACCCAATCAGGCCAGCGTGGCCGGTGTGGTGCACTGGTATGCCGCCCTGGTGCTGATGATCCTGTCCGCCGGCCATGGCGCCGCGGCACTCAAACACCATCTTGTCGACCGAAATTCGGTCCTCAAGCGAATGCTCGATCCCCGGGTGAGCCGGCGCTGACCGTTTTCCCGACTGCCTTTCCCCGCTTCGTCATCGAACTGCGTATCCACAGGAGATAACCGACATGCTGAAGAAGACCGCCATTGCCGCCGCCCTGAGCACGACGGCCCTGATGGGCATCGACCAGGCCCAGGCCGCCGACTACACCATCGACAGCGAAGGCCAGCATGCCTTCATCCAGTTCAAGATCAGTCATCTGGGCTTCTCCTATATTCTCGGCAGCTTCGAGACCTTCAGCGGCAGCTTCCAGTACGACCCTGAGAACCTGGAAGCGGCAAGCGCCGAACTCGAGGTTGATGTCGACAGCTTGAATACCAATCACGCCGAGCGTGACAAGCACATCAAGAGCGACGACTTCCTCGACGCCGGCGAGTATCCCACCGCCACCTTCAGCTCCACCGGCTTCGAGCCGACCGGAGACAACGAGGGCGTGCTGAGCGGCGAACTGACCCTGCACGGCGAGACCCAACAGATCGACATGCCGGTCACCCTGCTGGGTGAGGGTGATGACCCCTGGGGTGGCTACCGTGCCGGCTTCGAGGGCAGCACGACCCTGGCGCTTGCCGACTATGGCATCGACCTGGGGGACTTCCCCGAGGTGATGCATGAGCTGGAGCTCTATGTCACCTTCGAGGGCATCCGCCAGTAAGGCAATCTCCCCCCAGTAAACCTGTGAACACCCCCGCCCAGTCGGGGGTGTTCGCGTGTGCGCCAGGCATGGCGCGCAGCGCCTGAGTGGCGCTGTTCCCGAGGGTGGTGCCTCGGGATGACTTGGGGGTGAAAGTCCCCTGTACGCCCGGCAAGGGGAAGTACTAGCCGACGGCAAGGGTGTCTCCCGCGAGGGGGAATCTGAAGGCAGCCCGAGGCAAAACGCTGGCCTGACGAACAGGAAGCGGATATGAGGCGTCATGGCGGGGTGAGATGGCACGCATCATCAAAGCCCGGTACTTGCACGGAACGCCATGATGTAAATCCGACAGGCACAAGCGGGAAGGTCGCGCGTCTTACCCTGGGAGGTCTGGTGGTCTGCCACGGTGCTACCGGCGTCGAGAGGCGACGGGATGGGCCACCAGACGTCAGCAGAGGCCATAGTAAGTGCCGGTTCACCGCGGCACCAAGGGCCGAACATGAAGAACCGCGAGTAGGCGATGACGTCTCGAGGACCGATCATGAAGGCAGAAAGTGGCGCTGATACCGCCACCCACCCAGAGGGGCAGGGGCGGCACCCCGAGTCCCAGCCGGTGGGCGTCGAGACGGTCCCGGCGTCGTCATCGTGGACGAAAGCGGAGCCTGTCCCGCTCATGGAAGCGGTGGTCGCCACCGAGAACATGCAGCAGGCTTACCGTAGGGTGGTGGCCAACAAAGGCGCGCCGGGTGCCGACGGCATGACGGTGGCCCAGTTGGCCGACCACCTGAAGCAACACTGGCCGACGCTGCGCGAGCGGCTGCTGGCTGGTGAGTACCACCCCAGCCCGGTCCGAGCCGTCGAGATTCCCAAGCCCAAGGGCGGGACGCGACAGCTCGGCATCCCCACGGTCAGCGACCGGCTGATTCAGCAGGCGCTGCTGCAGGTGTTGACGCCGCTCTTCGATCCGACGTTCTCGGCGTCGAGTTACGGCTATCGCCCCAAACGCAGCGCCCAGCAGGCCGTCTCGGCGATGAAGACCCATGTCACCGCCGGCCACCGCTGGGTGGTCGACCTCGACTTGAAGGCCTTCTTCGACCGAGTGAACCACGACCTGCTGATGGCGCGGGTCGCGCGCCACGTCCGCGACAAGCGGGTGCTGCGCCTGATCCGTCGCTATCTGGAAGCCGGGATGTTCCAGGACGGTCTGGCCGCGCCACGCCGGCAGGGAACGCCCCAGGGTGGACCACTGAGCCCGCTGCTGGCGAATATCCTGCTGGATGACGCGGACAAGGAACTGGAACGCCGCGGTCACCGCTTCTGCCGCTACGCCGACGACCTGCAAGTGTATGTCAGGAGTCGGCGGGCGGGTGAGCGCGTCATGGCCAGCCTGAGTGATTTTCTCGAGAGCTCGCTCAGGCTGACGGTCAATCGCGACAAGAGTGCGGTGGATCGGCCCTGGAATCGTGGATATCTGGGCTACACGCTGACCCGGCACAGGCGGCCGAAGCTGACGCTGGCCAAGGCCAGCCTGCAGCGCCTGATGCAGCGTGTCCGCGAGATCCTCAAACGCGGCAGGGGACGCCATATTCGTCGCGTCACCAGAGAGCTGGCTCCCGTCCTGCGGGGCTGGGCCAGTTACTTCAGTCTCGTCGACGTGAAGCGCCCGCTGGAAGCGTTGGATGGGTGGATACGTCGCCGGTTACGCGACGTGATCTGGCGGCAATGGAAGCGCCCGCGGACCCGGCGCCGGAAGCTCTTGGCACTGGGACTGGACAACTATCGGGCGTGGAAGTCAGCCGGGAATGGGCGAGGCCCTTGGTGGAATGCCGGTGCTTCGCACATGAATCAGGCCCTGCCACGGAAGTGGTTCGATCGGCGGGGCCTGATCTCGGTACTCGATACGGTAAGAGGGCGTAGCCGTTCTTCGTGAACCGCCGTGGTACGGAACCGTATGCCCGGTGGTGTGGGAGGGCGCCGGGGGCAACCCCGGCCCCTACCCGATTTTTGCCGAGGAGTAGAATGGCCGGCCCCCGTAATGGCCTGGAGTGATCGTGACGCAACACGAAGACAATGGTGTGCCGCTCGGCGCGACCCTGTGGCGCCAGACCTGGCCCATGGCCATCGGCGCGCTGGCGCTGCTGGGATTTCAGCTGGTGGACAGCGCCTTCATTGCCCGCTTGGGCACGCCACAGCTGGCGGCCCAGTCCTTTACCTTCCCATTGAGCTTTCTGATCATCGGCGTTCAGGTGGGCATGGGCATCGCCATCGCCGCCCAGATTTCACGCTCTCTGGGGGCCGGCGATACCGCCCGCGCCCGACGCCTGGGAAGCCTGGTGCTGATCGTGGGGGCCACCGTCATCGGCCTGCTGGCGCTGGCCCTGTGGAAACTGCAGGCGCCGATCTTCGCCCGCCTGGGGGCCGATGCGCCGACCCTCGAGCTGATTCGCGGTTACTGGGCGCCGCAGCTGCTGGCCGCCTGGCTGGGGGCGGCCGTCTATTTCGGCTATAGCCTGTTTCGGGCCCATGGCAATACCCGGCTGCCGGGCTCCATGATGGTGGTGACCAGCCTGGTGAATCTGGTGTTCGACCCCTTGCTGATCTTCGGGATCGGCCCCTGGCAGGGGTTGGGGCTGCCGGGAGCCGCCTGGGCCACGGTGATCGCCTTCGGTTCGGGGGTGGGGGTGCTGGGCTGGTATCTACGCCAGACGGACTGGCTGGCCGGGGAGGGGCTCGCCGAGGAGCTGCGCGCCTCGGCGAAACCCTTCGCCGGCATTGCCGGGCCGGCCATGATCAGCCAGCTGATGCCGCCGCTCGCGGGGATGCTGGCGATTGCGGTGGTGGCCCGGCTGGGTGAGGCACAGGTGGCGGCCTGGGGCCTGGCCAGTCGCCTGGAGCCCCTGTCGCTGATGGTGGTGCTGGCCATGACCATGTCGCTGCCGCCCTGGCTCGGGCGCTGCTATGGCGCCGGAGACTGGGCCCAGATTCACCGCCTGATGCGCCTGGCGCTGCGGGTCATCGTCGTCTGGCAGTTGTGTCTCGGCCTGGTGTTGGCGGCATCCGCGCCCTGGCTGGGGCTCGCCCTGACCGGCAACCCCGAGGTGCGCGGCGACCTGGCACTGCTGATTCGCTTCCTGTTGCCCAGCTATGCGGCCCTCGGGGTGTGCATGATCGTGGTGTCCGCGGGTAATGCCCTGGGCTGGCCGCTGCGGGCCATGCTGATGTCGGGGGTCCGGCTGTTCGTCTTCTATCTGCCCTGTCTGGCGCTGGGCGCCTGGTGGGGCGGTCTTCCCGGCCTGGCGGTCGGGGCCGCCATCGGCAACCTGATGGCGGGGTTCGCCGCCTGGCGCCTGTTGCGACGCATCCTGGCCAGCCCGCGGCGGGCGGCAACCTGAAAAAGTCTTGATACTCGTCAGGACAATGACTTGCGGCGCGTTTCGGCGTGGCACCCGGGGGCCGGCTCAGGCATCATGGACGGACGATAAGGAGGCTTTGATGATCCCGCAACACGACCTTACCGGATTGATTCTGGCCGGTGGCCAGGGGCGCCGCATGGGCGGCGTCGACAAGGGATTGGTGCCGTTTGGCGAACGCCCACTGGTGGCCCACGTTCGCGAACGCCTGGCGGGCCGGGTGGCCGAGCTGCTGATCAACGCCAACCGCAGTCATGCCGCTTATGGTGAGTTTGCCGAGCGTATCGTCGAGGACGCCGAGGGGGGCTATCAGGGACCGCTGATGGGGATTTACAGCGGGCTGCTGGCGGCGCATACGCCCTGGCTGCTGGTGGTGCCCTGTGATACGCCGGCACTGCCACAGGATCTCGTGGCACGCCTGGGGGCCGGCATCGGCGAGGCTGATATCGCCGTGGCCGGGGATGGCCAGCGCCTGCACCCCGTGGTGGCGCTTATCCGCACCGCCCTGGCCGAGGATCTGGGCCAGGCCCTGGCCGCCGGTGAGCGCAAGATCGATCGCTGGTACGCGCGCCACGCCTGGGTGCGGGTGGACTTCGCCGAGGGCGCCGACGCCTTCGCCAATCTCAATACGCAAGAAGAGAGGCAGCGGCTGGAACAGGCGCTTGCCCAGGAGCCTGTCAAGCGATGAGCCAACCCGTTAACGCCCTGAGTCTTGATGAGCACCTTCCGCTGCTGGGCATCGCCGCCTGGAGCGGTACCGGCAAGACCACGCTGCTCGAGGCGCTGTTGCCTCGCCTGAACGCGCGGGGATTGCGCGTGGCGGTGGTCAAGCACGCCCACCACGGCTTCGATGTCGACCAGCCCGGCAAGGACAGCCATCGCCTGCGCCAGGCGGGGGCCAGCCCGATGCTGGTGGCCTCCCGCGCGCGGCTGGCCCTGATGATGGAAACCCCGGATCAGGACGAGGCGGATCTCCAGGCCCTGCTGGCCATGGTGGCCGCCCAGCGCCCCGACCTGGTGCTGGTGGAGGGCTTCAAGGACTGGCCGCTGCCCAAGCTGGAAATGCACCGACCGGCCCTGGGCAAGCCCCTGAGGGTCGACAATGACCCCTGGGTGCGTGCGGTGGCGACGGACGCCTCCCTGGCGCTGCCCGAAGGGGTCGAGTGCCTGGACCTCAATGACCTCGAGGCCATGACGGACTGGATCGCCGCCTGGCCGGCGCGTTGGCCCGCCGAGCGCCATCCGCGCCCGGCGGGGGAGGTGACAACATCATGACCCTTTCCTGTTTCGAGCTGGGGGAGCGCATGCTGGCGGTGGAAGAGGCCCGCACCGCGGTGCTGGCGCTGAGTGAGGGGCCACTGCCCGGCGAGAGCGTTGCGCTCGGCGTCTTGCGGGGCCGAGTGCTGGCCGAGCCCGTTCTGGCGCCCATCGATGTGCCCCAGAACACCAATGCCGCCATGGATGGCGTGGCCCTGGCCTGGCGGCCGGGGGCAATGCCGCCGGCCGGCTTTTTGCGGGAGGGGGAGATCCTGGCCGGCCACAGCGCCGAGCACCCCGTGGCGCCCGGTGCCTGTATCGGCATTACCACCGGTGCCCCGCTGCCGCCGGGGGCCGATACCGTGATCATGCGCGAGCAGCTGCGCCTGGAATATTCCGCCGGCGGCGAGGTGCGGGTCCGAGTGGAGCAGCCCGATCGGGTAAGGTGCGGTCAGAACGTGCGCCAGGCCGGCGAGGACATCGCCCGCGGCGCAGTGGCGCTGGAGGCCGGTACTCGCCTGGGCGCCGCCGAACTGGGCCTGATCGCCTCGCTGGGAATGGCCGAGGCCCGGGTGGTGCGTCGCCCCCGGGTGGCTGTCTTTTCGACCGGGGATGAGGTCACCGCCCCGGGCGCGGCGCTCCCCGCGGCGGGGATCTTCGATGCCAATCGCTTCACGCTGATGGCCCTGGTGGAGGAGCACGGCGGGGAGGTGCTCGACCTGGGCATCCTGCCCGATACCCGCGACGCCATCGCCGACGGGCTTTCGCGTGCCGGTGCCGAGGCCGACCTGGTGCTCTCCAGCGGCGGCGTCTCCGTGGGGGATGCCGACCATACCCGGCTGGCCCTGCTCGAGCAGGGTGAGCTGGGTTTCTGGAAGATCGCCATCCGCCCCGGGCGGCCGCTGGCCTGCGGCCGCCTGGGGGCCCGCGGCGTGCCGTTCCTGGGCCTCCCCGGCAACCCCGTGGCCAGCATGGTGACCTTCCTGCAGTTCGCCGCCCCGCTGCTGGCCAAGCTGCAGGGGCGCGAAGGCTCCTGGCCGCAGCGGCTGACCGCGGTGGCCCAGGAGTCGCTGAGAAGCCGCGAGGGACGCGTCGACTACCTGCGTGGTCGCTACCAGAGCACCGCCGACGGCCGGCTGGTGGTGAGCGATAGCGGCGCCCAGGGCTCCGGCATCCTCTCCTCCATGGCGCGGTCCAACTGCCTGATAGAGATAGGCGATGCCCGTAGCGGTGTGGCCGCGGGCGACAGCGTCACCATTCAACCCCTGTTCCGATTTCCATGAGGTGTCGATCCATGTCTCTCACCCATCTCAATGCGCGCGGCGAAGCCCACATGGTCGATGTCGCCGACAAGCCGGAGAGTCGCCGCGAGGCGTCGGCGTCCGGCGATATCAGCATGCGCCCCGAGACCCTGGCGCTGCTCGCCGAGGGCGGCCTGCCCAAGGGAGACGTGCTGGCCACGGCGCGCATCGCCGGCATCCAGGCGGCCAAGCGTACCCATGAGCTGATTCCGCTGTGCCACGCCCTGGCGCTATCCCGGGTCACGGTCGACTTTCGGCTCGACGAGGCCGAGAGCCGCGTCGCGGTGACCGCCACCTGTCGCCTCAATGGCCGTACCGGCGTGGAGATGGAGGCGCTCACCGCGGTGTCGGTGGCGTGCCTGACGCTCTATGACATGTGCAAGGCAGTGGACAAGTCCATGGAGATCGGCGCCGTCCGGCTCGACACCAAGACCGGGGGCAAGTCCGGGGACTATCGCCGGGAGGCATTCGAGTCGCACGCCGCGCCCATCGTCACGGGCGAGGGTCAGGGCGGCGAAGTCAGTGTCGGCAGCCGCTGCGATATCGCCGCGCCCTGTATCCGCGTCAAGTGCCTGGCCGAGCTGCGCGAACGCCTCGGCGTGGGCGAGGTGGCGGTGGCCCTCGACAGCCTGGAACGTTCCGATGTGGCCGGCCTCAAGGCGACTCTCAAGGGGCTCGACCCGCGCTTCGCGGGGCTCGATGAGGGCCGCGTGCTGTGTGCCGTCAACCAGGTGATGGCCTCGGATACGACCCCGGTGACCAACGATGACGAGGTCGCCTTCTTCCCGCCGGTGACCGGAGGCTAGGCCATGATTCGAGTACAGGAGGCCGCCTTCGATGCCGGGGCCGAACAGCAGGCCCTGCTGGCCGGGCGCACCGATATCGGGGCCGTGGTCAGCTTTACGGGCCTGGTGCGCGACTTCAACGAGCATCCCGAGGTATCGGCACTGACCCTGGAGCACTATCCCGGCATGACCGAGTCGGCGCTGGATGCCATCGTCGAGGACGCCCGGGGTCGCTGGCCCCTGGATGCGGTCACGGTGATTCATCGGGTTGGACGACTGGGCCCGGGAGACCCTATCGTATTGGTAATCGTTGCCAGTGCTCATCGCCGTGCTGCCTTCGAGGCCTGTGACTTCATCATGGACTACCTCAAGACCCGCGCGCCATTCTGGAAAAAAGAACACGCCGGCGACGGTGACTACTGGGTGTCGGAGCGTGACTCCGATCATTCGGATGCCCGTCGCTGGGAAGCCTGAACCGGGAGATTGCCCCATGACCACCCTGCCTCGCGAACTCATCGACGATTTCGGTCGACGCGTCAGCTATGTGCGTATCTCGGTCACCGATCGCTGTGACTTTCGCTGCGTCTACTGCATGAGCGAGGAGATGACCTTCCTGCCACGCGCCCAGGTCCTCACCCTGGAGGAGCTGGCGATGGTGGCGCGTGCCTTCATCGAGCTGGGCGTCGAGAAGGTACGCCTGACCGGCGGTGAGCCACTGGTCAGGCGCGATATCGGCTCTCTCGTCGAGCAGATCGGCGATCTGCCGGGGCTCAATGACTTCGCCATGACCACCAACGGGGCCAGCCTGCCCAAGCATGCCCAGCGGCTTCGCGAAGGGGGCCTCAAGCGGCTCAATATCAGCCTCGACTCCCTCGACCCCGAGCGCTTCCGGCGATTGACGCGCACCGGCGAACTCCAGCGCGTCATCGATGGCATCCGCGCCGCGCGAGAGGCGGGCTTCGAGCGCATCAAGCTCAATGCGGTGATCCTCAAGGGCCGCAATGATGACGAGGTGCTCGACCTGGTGGAATTCGCCCGCCACGAAGGACTCGATATCAGTTTCATCGAGGAGATGCCGCTGGGGGATGTCTCCGACCATAGCCGTGCCGAGACCTTCTGCTCAAGCGACGAGGTTCAGGAGGTCATCGAGAGTCGTTATCCGCTGATTCCGACGACCGAGACGACCCCCGGGCCCTCACGCTATTTCCGCATGGCCGACAGTGATTCGCGCATCGGCTTCATCTCGCCCCACAGCCATAACTTCTGCTCCACCTGCAACCGTGTCCGCGTGACCGTGGAGGGGCGACTGCTGCTGTGTCTGGGCAATGAACACTCCGTGGATCTGCGTCGCGTATTGCGCGCTAATCCGGGGGATATGGATGCCCTGAAGCATGCCATTGTCGCCGCCATGCCCCTCAAGCCGGAGCGTCATCATTTCACTACCGACGGCGATGTTCAGGTAGTGCGCTTCATGAATATGACCGGTGGTTGAGCTACCCGGGCGGGCGTATCCTGCGACTCGTCCTGTGTTCAGCGGCGCCTCAGGGCGCCGCTTTTGCTTGAAATGATCGGCGCATTATCCATCCGGTTATCACCGCATGTCGTGAGAAATTAACGCGACTCTTCTTGCCAAATTTGCTTGCCAATTGATGACGACAGCATATACTTTTCCTACGTAACCGTGAGTCACTCGTCTCATTGCATTCAGCCTAGGAGGGACTGATGTCCAGCGACACCCTGGAGCGTATCGCTCGCAACAAGAACGTGGCACGCGCCGCGGCACGCCAGCTCAGCATGGAGCAGCTGTACAAGCTCGCTGAGGTGGTCGAGGAGGTCATCGAACAGAAGAAGGATGAAGAGCGGCAGCGTCTGCAGGATGAAGCCGAGAAGGAGCGCAAGCGTTCCGAGATCCTCGAGGCGATCAACGAGGCGGGTCTTTCCGTGGATGACCTGGTGGTGGAGCCGCCGCGTCGCAAGCGAGGACGTCCGCCGAAGAACGCCGGCAAGGATCAGTAAGGGTCCGTAAGTAATCGCCAGGAACAGGCGTTCCGAAGAAAAATGAAGCCGCTCTCGATGAGCGGCTTTCGTGCTTTCGTGCTGTCGTCTATCGGGTGGGAGGGGGTGGAAGCGCTACTCCGACTGGCTGGCCATCGGGGCCTCCATGGCGAGTATCTGCAGGTGAATCTCCGGCAGGCGACGCAGATGGTCGGCGAACCAGCCAATCAGCCGCGGCTGCAGGGCCAGGCGCAGGTCGGCCAGGCTCTCGGCGTGCAGTGACTCGAGGACATCGTCGAGCCAGTCGCAGAAGTCGGTCTCGTCGAAGGCCTGTACCTCGCCGGCGTCGAGCATCAGCCGGCCGATGCGCGTCCAGCCGCCTTGTTCGGTAATGGCCACCGATATTGCCAGGTAGAGGCTGCCATGGCGGTTCTCCTTGCCCTGATGGCCGCCCAGGCCGGGGACAGGGGCGACGGCGTCCTGGCTGACGATACAGGGCGGCTGGGAGTGGCGGCCCTCCCGGGTCAGGCCGTCGGCGTCGAAGCGGATCATGTCGCCATTCAGCGGGGAGAGGCCCCCAGTGTCAGGATGAGTGTCGCACCCTCTGATACCCTGTTCTTATAAACCGACCAGGGGGCGAAAGGAGACACTCATGCCTCGTTACTCCGAGGAGCGCCGGCAAGCCGTAGTGACCAAGCTGCTGCCTCCCCACAACCTCTCCCCGAAGGTGATCGCGGAGCAGGAAGGGATCTCGCTGGGCACCGTCTACAAGTGGCGCAAGGAAGCCCGCGCTGAGGGGCGGTGCCTGCCGGATGCTCTGGGCAAGGGCGCCGATGGCTGGTCGTCCAAGGACAAGTTCAGCGCCGTG
>NZ_JHVH01000023.1 GCF_000620045.1 Halomonas halodenitrificans DSM 735
CCGCGGCCTTTTTTGTTATGGCCAATTCCTCTGACATTTCAGAGAGTTGCCGCTTAAGTCGAGCGTTCTCATCGGCCAGTTTTTGCTCGCGATCGGAGGTGTTCTTCTTCTGCTGAGCTTTGGCACGCCATTGATAGAGCTGGCTTGGCTGCAGACCCAGCTCACGAGCAGCAGCGGCAGCCCCCACTCGGTCAGCGAGGGCAAGCGCCTCCTCGCGGTAGGCATCAGAGTAACGGGCACGTGTCTTCTTCATCGGAGTAGCTTGCTTTGCCATGGGTCACCTCGTTGAGTGTATACCTTAACGGGGTGTCCACTGTTGGTGGGCAAGATCAATGTGCCGTCGGGCGTAGCAGTGTTGGAACTCGATGCCCCTGGCCGACTGGATGCCAGGTTATCGCGTGATCTTCCTGCTGATCCCGATATGGCTGAAGCCATTATGCGCGAACGCATGGCGACTCCCGAGTGGCAGGAGACCGCGGACCGCTATGCCGATAGCTACCTCGGGCTGGCCAGGGCCTGGCAGTTGGGTGTCGAGAATGTCCCCGCGGTGGTGGTCGATGGCCGCTATGTGATCTATGGCGAGCCAGACGTTGCCGCGGCGCTGAATCAGGCCGATCGTCTCTTGGGCCAGGAGGGGCGCCGATGATCCCCTTCAAGCTCCTGGTGGCTGTGCTGGGCGGTGCGCTGCTGAGTCTGGGGGTGGCGGATAAGTCCGCTCATGCCCTGACCACGCCGCAGATCGTCGCCTCCTCACTCTCACCCCAGTGCCTGGACTATCAGGTGATTGGCATCTGTGTCTGGCTCCACTGCTCCTGGTCGGGCTGCTCGGTTCGCACTTCGGTGCAGGTCCGTCACTACATTCCCGAGCTGGTGGTCTCCAGTTATGAGAACACCGGCGACAACCCCTGGTGGGAGGTAGCGACGTTGTCGCCGCCTCTAGGCGAGGCGCTGGCCGGTGGGCAGGGCACCTCCGATGCCAACCGGGCCCATCATGAGCACCTGCGCTTCAAGAACGTCGACGCTATCGGCCACCCAGCCGGTAGTGCTTTTAGCAGCTTCGCCGATGCCTTCGGCATGACCTGCGCTGGGGCAGCGACACCTTTCCAGCCCTACCACCTTTCGACCCTGGATGCCCTGGCGTGGCGCAGCGGTATTCCCGAGTCGTTCTACCCCGAGGCGCTGACGCCTGGCATGCGTGAGCTAGGCCAGTCGGGTGATCTGTGGGGCAACATCTTCCCGCGCAGCGGCTTCCTGACCCAGGTGCATGACTACAAGACCGCGGCGACCACTGCCCAGCGCTCTGCCGATATCGTTACCCGCACGGGGCAACCTCATGTCTACACCCCGCTGGTGGCCTCCAGCCGTGATGGCTATTGGCCACCAGGGCCGGTCAAGGAGGGCGATGCCTCGACCCATCGCTGGCAGCGGCTGACACCCAATATGAGTAAATCTTGCCGGGTATGGCCGGATCGCGGCATCACCGATTCGTATGCCGAGCGTCTCGATGCGGACGGTGACTACGCCTGGTCGCTGTGGCGCCCCTATCGCTGCTGCCGACGCCGTGGCCAGAAACTGCTCTACGCCGTCCCCTGAAGGAGAGATGATATGAAAGGATCTCGCACACGACGCTTCCCCCTCACGCCGCTGGTCGGTGCCCTGATGGTGGGACTGCTCTCTACCCAGGCTCAGGCACAGTCGGCGGACGCTCTCTATTACCAGATTGGGGGCGCCTCGCCCTTCAGCGTCTCCGCCGGTCGGGGCTATAACCCCAACAGCCGCGGGCTTGGCATCAGCTGGAACATGAATGCCAGCTGCGGCAATTTCGATATCGGTGCCACGGTCTCCAATCAGCTCAACGGCCTTACCAATGGCTTTCAGAACCTGATGGGCACGGTCGTCCAGAATGCCCAGGGCGCAGTGGCTTCGCTGCCCGCGATGATCATTCAGAGGGCCAACCCGGGGCTCTATGATCTCTTGAGCAACGGCGTACTGCAGGGGCGGGTCGACTTCGATCGCGCCTCTATGTCGTGCCGGCAGATGTCCGAAAAAATGGCCGATATGGTCTCCGGCCAGGGATGGCAGCAGATGGCAGCGGCCGAAAGCTGGCAGAGTGCGGCTCAGTCCAACGCTGATGTCGTTGCGGCCCAGGAACAGGTCGACCAGTCGGGTGGTAATAAGGGCGTGACCTGGGTGGGTGGCCAGCGTCGCGGCGGCAGTGGTCAGGCGCCAATCCGCGTGGTCGAAGACACCGCACGCGCCGGCTATAACCTCCTGCATGGCCGAAGCGATACCACCAGCACGGCCACCATCGCCGGTGGCGGTGGTGGCTGGGGATCAGTGGCCACCAATGAGGGCACCTGGATCGGTGGCGGTGGATTATCCGGCTCCTCCGCTGGGGGCGGCACTGGCGGCTCCGGTAGCTCGGGGTCAGCCAGTGGGACTCTGACAGGGACAGGAACCTGCCTGGGCGGCATGTGCACGGTCTGGCAGAGCCCGGAGGAAGCCGCCGAGTGGACCCAGACGGTGATCGGGGAGCAGTCGATTCGTACCTGCGACGGCTGCGAGCGCAGCGAGACCCAGGCCGGCAGCGGCCTGGTGCGTGAGTTGGAGCGCGAGCAGCATGAGGTCTACGGCAATCTACTGAGACTTATCGACGGCAGCGACCCTATGACGCTGGAGAACCTGCGCGAGGTCTCCGCAGGTGATGGCCTGACCGTTTCCCGAGGCGTCGTCGAATCGCTGCGCAGCGATCCCGAGGCGTCATTGCTGGTTCATCGCCTGAGTGGCGAGATGGCCCTGGCGAGGACCCTGACCAAGGCGTTATGGGCGCGTCGGCTGCTTCTGGCGGGTAGCAGTGACCCGGGCATCGCCGACAACGAGCAGGGTATGTCGGCACTGGATCGCAAGTTGGTGGCCCTGGATCGGGATATCGAGTCCCTGCGCTCCGAGATGGAGATTCGCCAGGCCTTGGGTAACAGTGCTGCCGGCATCGCCCTTGAGCGGGCCTCTCGGCGTAGCCAGGGCGCCTCCCAGGGTGAGACCTTCCGGCCGGATGCGGCTCTGGATGGTCGCGGCCGTCCCGCAGACGAGGAGGGTGGCGACTGATGGCACGACGCTCTCTCTTCTGGCTAAATCCGCGGCGCTGGCCGTCATTGCTGGTGGCCATCGCAGTGTTGGTCGTCATGTTCCTGCTGAGCGGTGCCATTCTGGCCGTCAGCGTAAGGCTGCTGGGTGGGCTCGAGGCCCACCATAATGCCTGGCAGACCGCCTGGCCTTGGTTGCTGGGCTGGCGGCTGAGTCTCTACGCCACGCTGATTCTGGTCTGGTGGTACAAGGTGCGCCCCCGGGCGGTGGCTCGGCTGCAGAGAGATCATGACAACGGCCGGCAGGCGCTGGCCAAGCTTAGGCGCCTCGAACTGATGGCCCTGGGCATCCTGGGCCTTCTCGAGACCACCAACCTGATCAACCGGCTGGGAGGTGTCTGATGGGAGGCCTGCTTACCGCCCCGTTGGTAGTGTTCGATTACTTCGCCAATGCCATGACGTTGCTGGGCTGGATCATCAACAACGCTATCTGGAACGTCATGGTGAGCACCGGCATCGCCGCGGTACCGTTCATCACCCTGGTGCTCTCCGAGTGGTTCAAGGCCCGGCAGGAGGGCGATGAGGCGGGGACCAAGGGCATCCTGACGGTTAACCGTATCGAGACTCGGTTCTATGCCATGCTCCTGGCCTATGCCTTCACCTGCCTGCCGTTGCTGCAGGTCCAGCTGGCTACTGCCGATATCGATGAGAGCCGATCACTGGAGTGCGGCACCCGCCAGTTCGCCTCCGGTGGCTGGTCCGAGGGGGCATTCGGGGCCACCGAGAGTACCATCGGTGGCCAACAGGCCAGGATGCCGCTGTGGTGGGCGGGGGTGCATGCGGTATCCCATGGGGTCACAGCGGCAGCAATCCACGCCATTCCCTGTGCGACAGACTTCGAGTCCATCCGTATGGAACTGGATCTGCACAGCATCGAAGACCCAGGGCTGCAACAGGAGGTAGGTGAGTTCCAGCGCCAGTGCTTCGGCCCGGCACGCAATCGGTTGCTGCAGGAAGGCGGGACCATCGAGGCGGCTCGTGCCATGGATGTGGACTGGATCGGCTCGACCTACTTCCAGACCGCGTCCGGCTACTATGACAGCTTCTACGCGGGACGGCCCATTGCCGGCTTCCCCTATGATGCTGGCCGAGATGTTTCCCGGCCCAACACCGGCCCCGGCCTGCCCGGCTATCCCTCCTGTCAGGAGTGGTGGTCAGCCGAAAGCGTTGGCTTGAGGGCCCGGCTGCATGGTGAGGTGAGCACGGGGTTCTGGGATGACTTCCGTAGCGTCTTCACCGGCAGTGACGCCGAGGACTATGTGATCCGGCGCCTGGTTAGCCCCCGCTCGGGTGCGGCCAGTGGCAACTTAGACCAGGCAGTGGTGGGCTTCCGCGGGCTGGATGGTGGCAGCAGCTTCTGGGATGCCACCGTTACCGCCGGCTCCGCCATCGGTGGCACCCTGTCGGTCCTGCCCTTCCAGGCCGGCATGGACATGCTCAAGCAGGCGCTGCCCATGGTGCAGGGTATCCTGGTGATGGCGATCATCATCTGTCTGCCGTTCGTGATGGTTATCTCCAGCTACAGCTTCAAGGTTGCCGGTATGGCCACCTTTGGGCTCTTCGCCATCTGGTTCCTGACTTTCTGGTGGGAGCTCGCTCGCTGGATCAATTCGAACCTGGTCGACCTGCTCTACCGCAGCGATGCCGCCAAGCTCAGCTGGCTTTCTGCCGCGAACAACCTCTACGACCGGATGGTGCTGCAGTTCGTGGAGGGGATGATGTTTCTGGTGCTGCCGACGTTATGGGTAGGAGTGCTGAGTTGGGCTGGGATGCGGATAGGAAGTGCCGTAGGCAGCGGTTTACGCCAGGGAAGCAGTGACGCACAGGGAGCTGGGAAATCAGGCGGTCAGAAGGCTCAATCCACTGCATCAGGAGGAAAGTTGTAACAGCCGTGCCGCCTGGAAGTGCCTAACGCTCGACCAGGGCATGAGACGCCTGGGTGGGGCTATGACCAACCACCATGATAATCATCTTCGTCTTCGTCGATCCGCCACTCGCCGATGTAATAGCCGTAACCAGCATGGCCGTCTCGCCAGCCGTCTTTCACTTCTTCTGCCTCTTCAGAATCTACAGACGCCGACTGGAGCACCCCCTGAGCCACGCCACCGGCCACCACGGCCGCACCACCGACCACCTTCCCCGCTCCACGAGCAAGTCGTCGCCACCCATCCTGGGTGGTGGCCGTTTGGGCGGTGGACTTGGCCATGCCAGCGGCGGAGTCGCGCAGCAGGCGCAGCGACTCTGTCGTGCTCGCCTGGGTATGCCAGCCATCGGACCAGCCGGCCTGCTGTTCACCGTCGAGAGCCCTGCGAGCTGCCTGGCGGCCAGCGCTGCAGGTTCGGGTCAGAAGTGATTTCAGCGCCATGGGCATGCCTCCCTTTTTACATCAGCCTTTTAGCATAGACACTTGAAGGGCGAGCCTCCACCGGGCGGAGCTCACAAAGGTGCGAGGGCAAAGGGTGAAAAGCCGAAAGGCCGGAAGGGAAGGGGGCTCAAGGGGAAGGGGCTTGCCCCGAAAGGCTGAGTAAAGTGAGTACAGCAAAGGGAAAGGGCAAAGGGTTGCTGCCGGCGCAGGTCGTTTCTCAATGGGTCGTGGCGCCGCCTGCTTGAAGCGGCGCTGCAGAAAGAAACCGCAGCTTTTGCAGAAAGCCTTCTATCTAAATTACTGATTCTGCTGTTCTTGCAGTATGCACTTCCCACAAGTCGCCACGCCTGTGCAGAATGAAGCGCTGTCTGCATCTACCGAGAAGGAGGTCGCATGGGATTTTGCTTCCAGTGCCGTATCACCCGCGAGCAGTGGCGCAGGATCCACTTCGACAGGCTGGACCAGGCGGATCCGGTAGCGGCCATGGAGGCTTTCATCCTGCGCCGCGACATGACCAAGACCGGCATCTTCCGCGAGATCGAGCCGTTCACGCTGGTATAGGGGCTGCTCTACTCGCCCAGCGACTTCAACAGCGCATCCCGGGCATCCAGGTAGAACTGGATGTCCACCTTGGTGGCCATCTCGTCGGAGAGGTCGAACAGCAGCTTGCGGCAGGTGACCGGCATCAGGATCGCCGTGGCGCCTTTCTCCACGGCAATTTCCACCAACGTCACCGGGTTGTGGATCGGCTCGATGGAGCCGCCGAGGTTGATCTCGCCCACTACGATCAGGCCGCCACGCAGGCTGCGCTTGAGTAGGGATGAGCTCATGGCGATCAGCGCGGCTACCCCCAGCTTGGTGCCGGACTTGGCGGCATCGAAGGCGCGCAGCTGAACGGTGAACTCGTGATGGCGTGGCTCCTTGTCGCCGACCAACTGGCCGGCGCGCGTGTAGAGGTTCTGCTCGGCGTATCCGATGCTTTCCCGGAAGGCTGGAGGCACCGGCTTGTTGAGGATCTTCACCCCCGAGCCGGGGCCTTCGTTGACCTCGATGCGGAACAGGCCCGGATGCTCCTCCTGGCCATTGCTGGCCTGGCCGCCGGGGCTGATGCTCCACACCTGGCCGGGCTCCAGGGGATCGTTGCCGATGCTGTTGTCGCTCTGCAGCTCCGGAGTGGCGACGAACTTCTCCACGCCGTCTTCGCCCATGGTGTAGCTGAAGTGGGTGTTGCGGAATTCGGCGGCGCCGATGCGTTTCTGCTGCTCCTTGACCCGCCGGCGTGCCTCCATGGCGATATGGATCGCCCACTCCAGATCGTCATCGCTGGGTGAGAGGTCATCGCCTGGGTAAAGCAGTTTCAGCAGCCCGCTGGCGGTCTTGTTGACCGCGTTGGTGTCGCGACCGGAGAGGGCGCCGCCGAAGAAGACCCGTCCCTGCCACTGGGAGACGCGGCTCTGGCTACGCAACTGGCTCCAGCACTCCGACAGGAAGTCGCTGACCAGGCCGAAGTGATCGGTGAGCAGCTCCTTGCTGACCTTGGGCACGTCCCAGCCGGGGAGAAAGGCATGGATGCGGTCCATGAAGGCGGTATCGTGGCGCATTTCCTCCGGCAACGGCCCAAACAGGTGCCCTATGCGCTGCTGGTGTTCCACGTCCACATCGAAGTTGCCCACCAGTACGATGGAGCCATCGGCGCGGATACTCTCCTTGCCACGTGAGAACTCGCCGCTCTCCATGTAGCCCTTCATGATGTTGACGCCGTCCTTGTTGTCGAACGAGATGCCAGACACCTCGTCGAAGCAGACCACGTCGTACTGGCACACCAGGCCGCGCTGGCCGTTGGCGTTGTTGACGAACATCTTGGCCACGGTGGCCTTGCCGCCGGAGATCAGGTGGGCGTAGGGAGAGACCTGCTGGAAGAGGTGGCTCTTGCCGGTGCCTCGGGGCCCGAGCTCGACCACGTTATAGTTGCGCTCCACGAAGGGCACCATGCGCAGCAGCATGGCGTCCTTCTGCCTCTCGGTGAGGCCGGCAGGCTCGATGCCGGTAGAGCGCAGCAAGAAGGCCTTCCACTCCTCGGTGGTAAAGTGACGTCGGGCAGCGGCCAGCTCGTCGAGCACGTCACGCTTGGAGAGCTGAATTTCGCGCAGGGCGCGGATGCCGAAGGGTCGCCCGCCTTGCTCCTGGGCGATGCTGGCATCGTATTCCAGAGTCAGTTCGGCGTAGAAGCCGCCGGTCAGCATGCGTTCATGTTCGCTGACCAGGTCATCCGGGATCCGCACGTCGGTCAGGCGCAGGCTGGGCAGGCTGGCCATGTAGGTGTCGTTCTTGGTATCCAGACGGGCCTGGATCAGGTCGATGATCTTGATCTCGCCCTTCTCGCGAGCGCGAGCCTTGAACAGCTCCTCCTCGCCGGCCTTGATGGTGCGCGACTTCAGCTGCCGCTGGACCACCTCTAGCCCTTCCTCGATCTCTTCTGGATCAGTGCTGGCACAGTAGCGGCCAAGCAAGAACTCCACCACGTAGGTGGGCACCGGGAACTGCCGGGCGAAGGTGCGCACCAGATCCTTGCGCACCAGGTAGCCATCCAGCAGCTCGGCCGCCTTGCGATCCAGTTCATCGAGTTCCATGACGTCTCCGTGTATCTGTTCTCAAGGGGGCCTCCATCAATGGCTATTCACTGCCGCCGATGGTGGTGGAGCGCTGGGCGAGCACCTGGCCGGCGGCGTCCAACACCACGGCATAGGCGCTTTCTCCTTCAAGGTCATCGTCCTCGACCACCACCGAGGCCTTGCCACCCACCTTGAACGGCTTGGGCGAGAGCACCAGGCTACTGGCCGGGTCTCCGGCATGGCGACGAACATCGAGCATCAGGTCGTCGCTGTCGCCTTCCACTACCAGGGTACAGCGCAGCCCCTTCCACACCAGGTCATCGATCAGCACCGAGGGCTTGGGGCCGGCACTGCCGGTCACCACCAGTTCCGGCGTGACGCACTCTTGCAGGCTGAGGCCTCCATGGGTGTAGGTCTCACCCGCCTTGAAGCAGTGGATGCTCTCTGCCAGAGCAAAGTGTACCTGTTCGTTCCAGTACCAGGGGAAGCGTGCTGCGTCTGTATGGGCTCCCGTCTTGAGGGCGGCACAGCGCCCCCATTTGGTCTCAACCAGGCTGGCCGGCAGCTCGGTCTTGGGTAGTTCGCCCGGCAGCAGCAGCCAGCCGTGATCGGTCACCACGCGCACCTGGGACCAGCCCTGAGCCAACAGCGCCTGGATGCGCTCTGCCACCTCGGCCAGCATGTCATCCACATGCTGTGCCAGCTTCCAGCCTCGCTCATGGCCAGCGTGATCGATATCGCCGAACTCGCACCAGGCTGGCCGGGAGGTGTCCAGAGTTTCCTTGTGCAGCTGCTCCACCTGGCGACGCTCCAACACCTGCCAGCCGTTATCGCGCAGCAGTTTCTGGAAGATGTGGCGGGTGATGGGGGTGAACTGATAACCGTCCGGTTCCTCCTGAATGGCGTTATTCCCCAGGATGGGCGCTACGGCGTACTTGCCGGTACCGGTCACGCTGGGCAGTGCCGACCAGGTACTGTGCTCGGCGACGTCCAGTCCACGGCTGACCAGTCTCTGGGATAGCCGTTTGCCACAGTCCATGCGCAGGCCGTCCACGAAGAGTACGCATTCACTTGGCTGGGCATGAGGAGATACCGCGCCGCGTTTCAATCCATCGACACCCGGTTGCCACACCTTCTGGAGGTGGCGGGCGGCCTCGTCGGCCCAGCGCAGGTAGATCGCACGTATTGCCGTGAAGATCGCTTCCTGCTCGCGCTGGCCATTCACCTGATCCAGCGCCCTGAGCAGGGCGTCGTCAGCTTTCCAGCCCTCGTCCAGGTACGCTTGACGCATATCCTCTGTCTGGCCACCCGCCAGGCTGCGCTGAGTTACCCGGGCCAGCTCGGTGAGGGGAGCCAATGCCATGGCCAGCGGGCTTTCATCCAGCTCGGCCCACACCCAACCGCGGCGATGGCTGTGCTCCTGCTCAAGGGCTTCCAACCGCTCTCTCGCCTCATGGGCCGGAAGCTGACCCAGTGCACACAGGTCGTGATAGAGGCGCTCCTCCTCCTGCCGGTTGAGCTGCGGCCATACGGCCATGTCGTCAGGCTCGGGGAACAGGCCGAGATCCGGAGGCGTGAGCTGAGCCAGCTGCTCGATCAACTGTGGGTAGCGGCGAGGAGCCTCACAGAAACGCGCCCAGACTGTTTTCCAGTTGCCCTGGCGCTGAGTGAAGCGCTCCAGGGCATCCAGCACGCTCTGTTTCTCCGGGTGAATGCCATAGCGCGAGTGGCACACCTGGCAGAAGGCCTGCCATTCATGTTCAGGCCAGCTGGAGCGCATGGCGTCGGGGTAGTTGAGCCAATCCAGCAGGTCACGCACCGGGTCGCCCCCGGTGAGAAGGGTATTGAAGGCCTCGGCATCCAGGTGGCGGCCTTGAAGATCAGCGAGCGACTCCCGGAGCAACCGGGGCAGGGCAGCCAGCAGCGCCTGTCGTGTGGCAGCGTCACCGGCCACGTCCAGACCCAGCCCGCCCTGCTGGGACGAGAGGAACGCCCGCGGCGTCCAGTCCTTGGCGTTGACCTGAGACCAGAGTGTGCCGCGGTACTGCAGCTCGGCCAGCGGCTTCAGGGCTTCCGGGCACTCGCTGACGGCACGGAGGTCCTGGCGGCCCACACCGGGTAGGTAGAGGATAGGAGGTGTCTCATCGTCCAGTTCGATGCCTTCCACGGTGCCGGCGATGGCACAGCGCAGCCAGATCGCTGGGCCGCGACGCTGCTCAGGGGCGTAGTCGCCCAGCACCAGAAGCTCAGGCAGCTCAGCCTGGACCTGGGCAATCACCGGCTCCCACAGCCGCTCGCGGTCCGGCCACAGGGTGCAGGCGGGAGCCGCCTGCACATCCGGGTTGTAGGCGGCGGCGCTGCGGATAGCACGCAAAATGCCATCAATTATTTTCATTTTTCACACCCTAAAATTGCAGTGGCTCTCATACATATTTGTCCTCCCCAAACTCAGATCTGACTCGCTGAGCTTCCCTGATATAGTTTTTTGACAATTCTCGTAAAGTACTGGCCAGCCTGTGGAAGCCCGCGTTTTCGGCATCTTCTGCCATTTTCCTGTATTTATCAGATAGATCCATTTCTGGTTTGCCAGAAGGATCAACTGTGTGAACGCCACGAGAGTTGTACAAGGAAGTTCTGAAGCCGTTACGCATCTCTTCGGAATGGCGATCATTTAATGCTTCAGCGACAGTTTTGTTGATCCATAAATCATCTTCATCAGCCGGTGTGTAAATTAACACCTCACCAATTTTGATTAAGGCAACCTCCAAATGGCCTGTCGCTGAGCAAGTTTCTCTGACTCTTTCAAGCCAAAGCTGAAAGCGCCTAGAGTCTAACGTTCCATCGTCTCTTAGCCCGGGCGGCCTACTCCACTCACTGAGTAATCGATAGGCATTTGCAGCTATAGCCTTTTTCTCTTCTGAGAGTTTTTCAACTTTGTCTTCCTTTTTTCTAGAACGGTAAATCAGCTGAATAACTTCGCAGAAAAAATCAGGCTCATTGGCTAGTTTTTTGTGTAGAAAAACCGGCTTTTCCCCATTCAGATTGTTTAGTAACGGCAAATAAGCCCACTCAACTCTGAAAAGATCATCTTCACTGGTGGCACTATCTGACTGAAGGCGTTTTATTATCTCAGTTACGTGATAACTATCTAAAGCATGACTTGGCTCACCGGATTTGAGTGCGCCAAGAAGAACACGTACGCACTGAGGCAAATCAGTCCGAATATTCGAGTGCAGCATCATTGCCAGACAATTTATTGCGGCGTGCGGTCGCCCAAATTCGAGTAGCTTATCTATGGCAAAGCTAAGTCCTTCCTCTACCTCGTAAGGGAGAGCACTGGTTTGAGTCCAGTACTCATCCTGATGCCTGCCCAGCCAATGATATGCTCGTTCCCAAGTGTCGCGTGTGAAGGGCAAGCAGGCTAGAAATTTCCCCGTCTCACTGTGGCTCCATTCAGTTCTTATTATTCTATCGCACCAATTCCAACCCTCATCATGATGGCGGCGCCATATAAAAGAACTCACCAAATCCGAGTGTTTTTCATTCTCCGAATCCAAGAAGCCGGGAAGCAGTTTTTTCTCAATCTCTGGTGTTGAAATGGCTGCCAATCCAGTCCCTACATCGCGAGGAGATTTAACTGATTCGGAAAACCGAATCACACCATCGACACCATGTTGTCTTGCAATTTCCTTGACAGCTGATGCTCTACGCTCTTCGAGCATTATGCGCTGTTCTTTCCAATTTCCTGACTCATCATAAAGATCAAAGTCTCGACCAGAAAATAACTCCTCATATAAAAGAAGAGGATCAATCGGCGCCAGTCCCTCTGCAATAGCTTCAATAGGGGATAATAACTCATCTGGTAACGCCCATTTTGCGTTAGCATGACGCCTGTGTTTTCTGGTGAATTTGTTGAGTTGGCGCCAAAGTGTTTGCCTTTGTTCTTCTGGGAGGGCCTTAATAGGCTCAGAAGATAGTTTCACTAATAGCTGATCAAATGCTGGTTTTGTCAAACTGTCAAAGCGTTCAATTAAATCGGAAAGTTTGACAATATCTTGCCTGGCAGTACTCACTGCAAGCTCAGCATAACTCGATGTCTGTAGCCAGTACTCATGTTTTGATACCCCTTTTTCCCAGTTGTCAGGTATAATTTTATTCCACTGTGGTTTATGGGTTCCGGTAGTCGTTTGGTGCTGACGGGGTAACAGGCTGAGCAGCAGATTCCAGCCTATATCTGGCCACTCTTTGATAACGGTCTGTACAGCAACTTTGCGCTTTTCAACGCTTGCAAGAGTATGTGGCATCCAAGGCAAAAGGATGTTGGTCAATGAATTTGCTGGCCGGTTTGCCCATTGTCCTCCTGGATCATGGCTGGCGAGCTCTGCAAGTAAATCGCATGCGCGAACGAGATTCTGTTCATCCCAGGCTAAGCCTTCCAGAGCCCAAAGCAGTCCTGTCAGGTAGTTACCACCTGTGATGCCACTACCTTCCTGTGCAAAGAGTTCGTCAAATGGACACGGAGACAAGCGTAGAGCGACCTCGGCGGCATCAAGAAATTCCTTGGGCGCCGCTTCGGCCAGTGTGGGCAGCACTCTGTTGAGGCTTCCCCACAGTTGCCATTCTGCACCATCGAAGATCTCTCGAATAGCTAGAAAGGCAGTCGTTTCAGCATTTCCCTGAGAACAATTGCTACAATACTCTGGCAGAGCCCCAAGGATGGCTAGGCCTTCTGCGATACCCTGCCGAATTGCAGGTGAGAAACTTGGAGTTTTTCCGTGGACTCTAGCAGCATAGCGTTCATCTGAAGGCAGTTCAAAGGCTGGGTCTGGCTCCTTAAGAATGGAAACTGCCAGTTCTTTAAAAGCATGCAAATTCCGATCGAGGACTCGTGAGCCAAGTTGCCGCCAGAGCTCTTGACGTTTGAGAACGGTCCAAGTTCCGTTCTTAAGGGATAATGGACTACCTGGCTGATGTAGTATTTCTCTCGCTTTTTGAATCCACTCGTCGTAATCTATACCGAGTAAAGAAGCGAGCGTGCGCACATCATGTTCTTGCTTATCGTTCCAAGAGCCGATAAGAATAGTGAGCGCTATATGAGACGCGTCAGGATGCTGATCCCAGGCCGTTTCGTGACCCCCTCGAGCTGTCTTAAGGCGTTCGGGGATTTCGGAAGCCACTTTTTGTTTGAATGCATCTACGATATCTTCGGGTAAGTTTTCACGGGTGATGGTGCCCGCATCTTGGTTCCATGACTGAACTATATCGACGAGGCGAGGCCATAGCCAGTGGGGATACTGAGAATGAAACTGTGAGATATGCGAGTGGAGTAACGATATAATAACTCCTGCTTCGCCACCAAGATCATAGCCCAAAAGGTGAAAGTGCCGTAAAAAGCTATATAATTCGTCGCTGTTAACTTCAGCTCCACAATTTGCAGCTTTTAAATGATGTTTGATGGCTTCTAGCTTTTCGGCACTTTTTGAGGGGCTGAAGTTGGCTTGCTTTACATTTCTGAAAAACTCATCAACATTTTTTGTATGTCTTGCTTGGTTCAAAAGCCAAGGAACGTTTTTGGCATCAATCCCGTTTAAGGGGCCAGTTATTAACGCTATTATATCTTTATTTTTTGAAAAAGTGGCGGGGTTATTGAAGTCGTTCCAGGCGGATTGGATGACTTCTCCGAAAACAGCATCCCCTTTAGTGATAGAAATGGCGTGCTTTACTTGGCCAATAAGTTTTCTTCGCTCTTTAGAGTCCGCACTCTGCACGTAGACGATCAAGTCATCAGTGTCATATTCGTCAATTTTTCCCTGCAGCTTGATCTCAATAATGGGCCAGCAAGGCAAGCTGGGGGCGTACCCTCCAGTCAACATCAGAGCAACAAATGAAGCTTGGACCTGTGCTTCGAAATGGAGCCCCCCTCCACCTGTTGAAAAGGGATTGCTAAGCTTACTCACGTGCACCTCCTCGTGCCGCGCGCTTCGCCGCCAGCGTGAGGTGGTAGTCGTTGATCCGGTCGCCCTTGGCGCCGCCTAGCTGGGGGCCTAGCTGGTACCAAGGGGCGGATTCCACGTCCTTGCCGCGGTCCTTCTTCCAGTGGATATTGGGCTTGTGGACGAGCACGCCGGCGCCTTTCTTCTTGACGTCGGGGACCGACAGGAAGGGGCGGATATTGAGGCGAACGCCGTCGTTGAGGTCGGGGTGCCAGCCGATGGGCTGTTCCTCCAGCGGCTTCCAGCGCACGAAGATGTCGTAGGGCTCCTCGCCTTCGAGGATCAGCTCCAGGCTCTTCTGCAGGGCCTCGGCGGCGGCTAGGCGTGCCTCGGCGCCGTCGATGCCCTCATTGATCTGCTTTTTCTGCTGGGTGATCCAGTCACCCAGGTAGGTGTAAGTGAGGGTTTCCAGGACCTTGTAGTCGAGCTTATGGTAGTTCACCAGCACCGAGAAGCCATCCTTGAGGCCGTCCCAGATGTGCCAGATAAAGGGGCGGTTCTGGAACAGCTTGCAGTGCTGGGCGAAGAACTTGTCGCGCAGCCAGCTCTCCAGGTCCTTGCCGGCATGGTCGACACTCTCCAGCAGCTTGCCGCGGGTGGTGGCGGACCACTGGTCGCCGTAGGCGTCGGCCAGCAAGGCCTCCAGGCGATCCACGGCGCGGCGCTCGCCGCGCACGGCGGGCAAGCAGACGATACCGTCGCGGTCGGCGTAGCCCAGCAGCGCCTCGCAGCGCTTGACCCACTCGCGCTGCTCATCGGCCAGCTCCATCTCCGGGTCCCGCTCCGCCGGCCAGCGATAGCCTAGCAGCCGGGCCACAGCGACCTGCAATACGGTATCGTCAGTGCGCAGCGGACCATGGGCAGTCCATTTAGCCTCCTCGTCCCAGATTACCGAGCTGCAGGGGTGGCCATGGAAGATCCATTGAGTAGGATCGTTGGTGTAGGGTTCGGGGAGGCCGTGAGGGTATTCTCTGTCTGCAAAGCTAGTCCAATAGTTAAGGTCGAAAGGTATTTGCTTGAATGTTGCATTTGTAACGCTCCTCTTCCTGTCTAAATTCCTTATGTTTTCAATGAATAAGTTGTGCTTTGAGTAAGCGAGCAAAGGAGCTAGGTAGTCTTCGTGCTTTGGAGTGATTGCCACCAAGCTGGCGTCAAATTTTTCCCCAAGATAAATGCTGCTTAACAAGCCCTGCTCGTTTATTAAAACTCCTCTGTTTTTCCATGCAAGATTTCCTGATTCATGCATGTCGTGAAGCTTATGCCTGTTTTCTTTCGCATGCTTGCTTAGGCTTCCCTCTCCTTTTTCCCATAGGATTATGCTGCTCATCCCACCAAAGAATTTATCGGGTGGCGTGGTTTCTCTGAGATACTCCCATTTTCCTCTATTGCTTTCAACTTCCCAAAAAAAACTTGTGAAGCGATCTTTGTCACCAGTTCGAAGCCCTTGATAAGCTTCAGAACGAATGCCTAGGCGGTCAGATTGAGATATGAGAGTATGGCTCACTCTGAAGTCCGGGTTACTAAGCACTCTTTCTTGGCTTATGGGTTTGAGTTCATGTGTCTTTAGGTGCGCAGATTTTTCATCAACTTCTTCTTTGCTTGATGCGTCAAGAGAATAATAGCTAGAAGAGCCTTTATTTGGTGTGATGGAAATGAGAACAGGGGCTACGTCGAGAGGCGTTCTGAATGCACCAGTACCAAGCCATGCTAAAATATTCCATTTGCTTGATGAAAGAAGATGTTTCCTTAAATCAGCATAACTTTTAAGAAATAGCCAGTTCTGTGGGAGAACCAGAGAAAGGCAGCCGTTATTGCTGAGAATTTTTGCGCAGCGCTCCATGAATGCTGTTTCTAATGCACTCTTGGATCTTGGGTAAAAAGATTCAAGGTGTTTTTGTAGCCTCTTGTCTAGTCCCCCTTTGTTTTTATATGGAACATTTGTTGCTACAAGGTGATACTTTTCCGACAGAATCTCTGTAGCCTTTGCTAAGCCTAAAGCAACAATTCCAAGCTCTGAGTCATTAGAGTTGCTATGTATAGATGTTAATTTATTGATGACGGCAGGAAGTATATTTTTTGGGTCTGTCTCATAAAGAGTTCCTTTGTGCAGGCTTTCATCAAAGTCGATCAAGCTTCCCAAGACATGGCCATTTTTGAACTGCGTGTACAAGAATTGGAGATTGTTTTCTATATTTTTGTCGTTTTTTGCAATGCTGATCCACTCGTCTTTAGGAACATTGATAGCTTGCCCAGAGCAAGCTAAGTGCAGCTCGGGCAGCTTGCGATAGCCACCGGTATCGGGGTAGCGCCAAGCGGTAAGAGCCAGGGCAAAGGCGGCCAGCTCCACACAGCGCTGGTCGATCTCCAGCCCGTGCAAGTTGTCGCGCAGCACCGCATCCACGGCCTCGCGGGCGCTCAAGCCCTCCAGCTCCATGCGCATGGGAACCAGCATCAGCAGGGCGGCGACCAGGAAGTGGCCGCTGCCGCAGCAGGGGTCCAGGGTCTTGAGCTCGACGAGGCTCTGCGGCCAGGCGCTGAAGGTGCCGGCGGCGGGTGTCCAGCGGCCGGTCTCCTCGTCCTTGACGAAGCGAAGGTACTCCAGCGGCACGCCCGGCAGGCTGGCCTTGTCGCGCAGCTCCTGCTCGCTCTCGGCGCTGGCCAGGTCGGTTTCCGACAGGCGCCGGGCGGCCCACCAGGCGCCAAGGCTGTTATCCAGCAGGAAGCTGACCATATAGGGCTCGGTGAAGAGCTGGGTGACGGCGGGCAGCTCGTCGGCGCCGATCTTCACCTCGGAGCGGTTGATGCGCTCCTTGTTGTCGGTCTGCCAGAATTGGTAGACCCAGCCCAGGCTGTCGCTGGCGTGGAAGACTTCCACCGGAAGGCCGGCCAGCAGCTCCTCCAGCTCGCGCTGGTACTCGGCGGCCAGGGTGAGCTCGAACACCGGGCTATCGACGCGGAACACCTGGGGCAGCATGGTGCTGGCCAGCCGAGCGGCCAGGGCCCAACCGCTGGTGCGCTGGCCCTGCTCAGCCTCTTCCTCTGCCAGCTCCTCGCACTCCTCCAGAGTGACGGCCACGCCGTCGTACATCAGCAGCTCGTTTTCGGCCAGGAAGCGGGCGAACAGCATGCGGTGCCAATGCTCGTAGGCGATCTCGCCGATCAACCGGGTGACCGCCTGAGCGCCCTCCTTGAGCGGGTCGCCGAGGCTACGGGCATGGGCGCGCAGCCCGCGGCGCAGGGCGCGCTGGTCCTCGCTCAGGTAGCTGGGCGGCGTCTCCTCGCCGACGCCGAGCTGCTCCAGGGCAGCCTCAGCGGCCTGTTCGGCCACCGGGCGGGCCTTGCGCACGGTGCGGTCGAGCTGGTTGCGGAGTGTCTTGTCGAGTGGCTGCATGCTGCTGTCCATGTTGTTTCCTTCCACAGTATCCCTGCGAATGCGTGTTCTATTGCATGTGAGCATTGTTGTGCGCATTGGGCGGCGTTTAATGCTCAATCTAATGCGCAGCGCATTGCGCTACGTATTGCGGTATTCGTAACGGGCGTGCTTGCCCTTACCGGGGGGCTGGATCTGTGGGTTCTCTTCCCGTAGTTCGCGCATCAAGCGATAGGCGTGGTTGCGGTCGAAGCGGGTGATCTGGCGGATCTCCTTGTTGCTGAGACCCGGCTCGCCGCGCCTGGCGCGCTCGATCAGGATGCTGAGTACCCGGGTCTTGGCGGCATCCCAGTCGATGCGGCGGCGCTTATCGGCTTTCCCATCTGCCATCAGGTGTGTGTAGAGCGCTGGATGAAGGCTCCAATAGGTGCCACGGCCGCTACCTCCGTGCTCCACATATTCAAGCTGCTCCATACCGGCGAGCAGTTCGCGGGTTTCCGGTTCGGTGCGCTGGCAGAGCCCCGCCGCCGTGGCGGTATCCACCTCGGGGTGCTGGAGGAAATACTGCAGCAGCAGCAGCTGATCAACTCCGAGGCTGCGGCCGCTCTCGCTCTCTTCGGCCACGAACTGGCGAAACGCCGCATTGATCTCCCGCTTGTGGAAGATCACCGCCACGGAGTCGCCGATTTCGCGGATCACCGGGGGCTCCTTGCCCTCCATCAGCATGGCCTCAAACATGCGGCTAACGCCGAGGTTGCTGCGGTTGACCAGGCGCAGCTTGACCAGTGCATCGACCAGAAGGGGGTTACGGGCGGCTGGCTGGTGGTGGAGGATGTTGTGCTCGCTGATCCCAGCGATAAAGCCACCGTTGTTGCTGACCTCCAGGCGCTGCGGATAAAGCTTGATCATCACGGGGCCGGCAAGGCGCAGGTCTCCATGACAGAAAGCATTCATCAGCGCCTCGCGCACCGCGACCTCAGGCCAGGTACGGTATTCGAAGTGGAACATGCCCTGCTGCACGGTGGTGATGGGGTTGAAGGGCACCAGCAGTTCCTCGATGCGCTGCACTGATAGCGGCAGGGCGCTGACGCGGTCCTCGCGTATGCCGTAGTCGGTATCGGAGCGCATCTGCAGGAAGGTCCACAGGTGCCCGGGCACATGTTCGCGCAATGCCTCTTCGGTACCGGCCAGCAGGATGGCGGCGCGGGTCACTTGCCCCTTGCGAATCAGACCCAAACTATCGAGCAGTTCCCGGTCAGAGCGGCGCAGGAGCTCGTCGGGGGCTCTTTCACGCTGAGCGAGGTTGCGCAGTGCCTCAAGGGCAACGGGTGAAAACAGGGCATCGTCGACGGGACCCAGCGTCTCGGCGGTGTAGTCGGTATCGCCGGTCTCCACGCCGATCTTGCGGCGCTGGGTTCCGGTGAGCGGTTGGCAGTCCTTGCCGATGCGCACAGTGCCACCGCCTTTGGTGTCGGTATGGGGCGGCATACCCGAATAAACTTGCATGATCAACACACGGCCGGTGCCCTCCGGCACGTGGAGCTCCTCGAACACCGGGGTGATGTGGGGATCGGTCTGGTCGTAGACGGCCCGCTTCAGGATATTAATGTCGACTTCGGGCGGGACGCCCAGCACGGCCTGTTCGCGGCCCGAGATGCGGTCGGCCACGCCGAACACCACGCTGCCGCCACCGCCATTGGCCATGCAGATGGCCATCTCCACCACCTTCTTCACAGCCTTGTCGCGGCTCTTGGTGTCCCACTGCTTGAAGTCCAGATCCTGGTCTTCCAGGTCGTCGGCGATGCAGTGCTCCAGCTCATCCAGCAGCGCTTCGATATCACGGCGTGATCTCATAGTCTGTTTGCCGCTCCTACTGGGTGATCACCGGCCCGTCCTGCAGGGCCTCGCGCAGCTCACGGCGAACGTCCTCCAACCAGGCGTCGATATCAGCCTCGCTCTTGAGGGTACGACGCGGCAAGCTGACGAACTGTACCTCGGGCTCCATCTCCTCAGCGGCCTTGACCAGCACCTCGTCGAAGCGGCTGGGCAGCGCGGCGATGCGATCGGCCAGGGCATCGGGGCGCACATGGTTGAGGGTCTCCAGCACCTGGTCGGTGCCGCCGAGGGTGATCTCGGGGGCGTCGTGAGCCGTCAGGCGCTTGGCGGCGAGCAGGTCGTGGCGTTGGTCCGGCGAGAGCTGCTGCCAGTTGTCATCCGCCTCCAGGCGCTGCATGCCGGCGGCATGCTCGTCCGCATAGCGCTGCTGCAGGTCGTTGAAGGTGTCGCGGAACTGCTGGGTGAGGTTGGCCAGCAGCGGCTGGACGGGATCCGGGTCGTCCAGCAGCGAGCGGTGCTCGCGGATCTGGCTGACCTGGGCCAGCAACGGCTCGGCGTCGGGCAGGCTCCTGGCGTGGTCGGCCAGGCGCTTGAGTGTGCCCCAGGCGGGGCGGCGCTGCTGGATCTTTTCGGCGGTGGCCTGCCATTCGTCGATGGCGGTAAGCAGCTCGCCCTGGTTGCTGACGATGGCCTTGAGCTGGTCGTTACCGCTGCTGGTACGCACGGCTTCCAGGGCATCCAGACGGGGAGCCTCCGGAGCCGGCGGTTCGCCACCTGCCTGTTCGGCCAGGGTTCGGAGCTTGTCGGCGAAATCCGGCGCCTTGGCGGACTCCTCGCCAGACTTGGCCTGCACGCCGAGCTTCTGCATCACCTTGCGAATCTTGATGCGCTCCCCCGCGGAGATGGTGGTGGCCTCCACACGGAACTCGGTCTTGCCGATGGCGCGACGATCCAGCTCCTGGGGAGAGGTGCCATCGGTGGTGCGGATCTGGCCAGCGACCAGTAGCACCTGCACGGCGCCATCGATGGCGTCCTGGGACCAGCCGTAATCGCCGTGCTCAAAGTGGTCGCGTATCTCGCTACCCTTCTTACCGCCGCCGAGAAAGCTCAGGATGGCCTTGCACACCGGATGGCTCTGGGGCTCGCCCTCGTAGCCCACGGCCTTGAGGGCATCGGGAGCGCCCTGCTTGGCCTTGGAATAGACCTTCTCCCAACCAGCGTGGTCGGCCTGATGAAACTTGGGATGCAGGCGCGCCAGGGCATTTTCGGCGCCTTCCTGAATGGCCTCACGCAGGGTGGCACCGACGATCTCGTTACCGCCGCCCTGGAATACCTGGGCGCCGTTGAAGGCCTCGTCGAGCAGTTCGCGAATGCGCCGCTGGGCGGCATCGCGGGTAGTCTGCATGGCGGCTCGCGCCTCTTCCCCTTCAGGGGTGCCGGGCGTACCGCGGGTCTCCAGGGTAGCGCTGGCGGCCTTGAACTCGATCAGCTGGTTGCGTAGCTCGTCAGCGGAGCGCTTGGGGATGAACACGAACAGGGTGGGGGATTCCGACCCCGCCTGGCGGGCATCGGCACGCACCTGGCTGATGTCATCCGACCAGCCGTTGCGCACCCAGACGTAGAGCTTCTCGGCGGCATCCTTGGGCAGCGTCATGTCGAAGACCGGCGAGAGCGGACGCGGCACCTTGGATTCGCCGTGGTTCACCGTGAGGTTGCCGACCTGCTTGGCGAAGTGCTGGCGGATCAGGTCGTCGCGCTCGGTCTCGATCTGGTGCGTGGCGTTGCCCAGGGTGCTCTTGTGGGCGAGGAAGGCGTCGTTCCAGGCGGCGCTCTCCTCGGTCTGGATACGGTACTCGTCGCCCACCTTGATGATGAACTCGCATTCATCGAGAAGATCCGGCAGGCGGCTGCGCAGCGAGCTGCTACCGGCCTTGAGGTCATCGACCAGCAGGTCGGCGATGTTGGCCAGGGTAGGATGCAGGCCGAGCTCGGTGTTGGTGCTGGCGACCTTGTTGATCAGGAACACCACGGCACAGGCTCGCGCCATCAGCTGCTCGTCTTCACTGCCGTTACGCCATTGCTGGGTGGCGTCGTGGAGCTTGCGCGGCAGCATGCGAAACTGCAGCAGCTTGTCGGTGGCGTCGAAATAGAGGTAGTCACCGGGGATGATGTTGCCCAGCGGGGCGTCCAGGTTGGTCTGGATCGCCTTGTGGATCATGCTGAGCTGGTTGCGCAGCTGGCTGTCGGTACCGGTCTGGTCGAGCACGCGCAGGGCGGCGTCCCAGAAGCGACGGCGCACCGGCAGGATGGGGTAGTCCTGGGCGAAGTGGCGGGTGTCCTCCTGGCGGTGGGCGATGGAGGTCTCGGCCAGGTGACGGGAGATCTCGCCGAGATTGCTCTCCATCACCTCGGCAACAGGTGTCTTGGCCTCGGGCTTCTTGGCCAGTACCACCTGGCGGATAACGGCGTCGACGTCGGCATCGGAGAGCTCGATGCGAGTGGTGAAGCGGCCCTGCAGGCGTGCCAGGTTGCTGGTACCGGTGATGGCGGTCTGGCCGGTGCCGATGAACATCAGCCGGCTGCCGATCTCCTTGCAGCAGGCTTCCACCGCTTCCTGTACGTCGATGGAGCGCTGCCCGTCGGTACCGATGTACTGCTGCACCTCGTCCAGCACCACCAGGGTGAGCGGCATCTTGCCGTCCTGGCTCAGCGCCTGGCGGATGGCCTTGAGCATCTCGTCGCTGCTGATGTCGTTGACGTGGGGGTAGAGGTGGCTGAGGGTCTCGGCGCAGGACTCCACGCTGCTGAAGATCCTCGGCTTGGCCTGCACCAGAGCCTCGTGCAGTGACTCGGCGACGTAGAAGTTGTCGAGCTCCTCCTGCCAGTCGTCGCCGCGGCTGACGACGTCCTCGCGTACCTGCTCAAGGATGCCCTCGTCGCGCAGCCACATCACGAAGCGGGCGACAGGGTACTGTTGGGGTAGACCGGCGGCGCGGAAGATCACCGAGAGTAGCGCTAGGCGAACGCTCTTATCGCGGGAGCTTGCCCCCAAGGTGCCGGAGGCGGCGAACAGGCCGCCATGGCGTTTGCCCTGGGTGGAGAGCTCCATGAACAGGTCCTGGATCTCCTGGGGCAGGTGGACGAGGCCACGGGCGGTGGCACCATCGTCGAGGGTGACGTCTTCCCACAGGTTGCGCAGCATCTTGGCCATGTGGGATTTGCCCGAACCGAAGAAGCCGCTGATCCACACGCCGGGCTGCTGGGAGGCACCGCCGCTCAGATTGCGCAGGTAGGTGTCCAGAATATCCTGCATGCCTCTGGCGTACTGGCCGTCGCAGACGAAGGTCTCCAGCTCGTAGCGCAGTACCTTCTGGGCGCGGTCGCTTCTGTCGTCGTTGACGTAGGCGACGCCCTCGTTGACCAGGCGCTGCTGGGATGGGTCCTTGGCGTAGATATCGCGGTTGCGCATGCGTCCTTTCCCCTGCGGTAGCGAAGTTCGAATTGGTGCTTGGCGGTGGCTCAGCGGGCCCCGTCTGCAGTAATCGGTGTGGCCAGGTAGTTCCAGCCGTCATAGCCGTCCAGCAGCCGGTAGTTGTTGTTCTCGAAGCTGCCCGGGAATAGCACAGCCAAGCGACCGCTGACGTGGGGAGCCAGGCGGTCCACCACCTCCTTGACCTTCAGCAGGCCAAACAGGCTGCCGACGCCATAAAGGGTGACGACGTGATTGTTGCCGGCACCCTGGTTAGAGAGCTCGGCGGTGAAGCGTGCTTCCAGCCAATCCAGGTAGCGATGTATCACCGTAGCCAGCTTGGCCGGAGACCTGAAGTACCCTTTGGCATATTTCTGCTCGGCCATCCACAGGGCGAAGGTGTCGGTCAGGTCGAAGGCCATCCACTCATGGCCGTTCTGGCGCGTGACAAGCTCGAACTCGCCGAGGTTGGCGCGCAGGCGAAGCTCCTCGGTTTCCGGGTAGACGCAGAAGACGACACGTTGGGCCGCCGCGGCGTCGTCGCGCCAGGGCAGGGCGATAAAGCGGCCGTAGGAGTCGATCAGGCGCTTAACCTTGCTCATGGAAGATCTCCTGCTGGGTGGCAGTGTCGGTCTCAGCGGGCTTCAAGACTTGGGTGACCAGCGGGGCCAAGGCTGGGAAGTCGACATCGATCACGTTGTCGACCCGGCGCATCACCATCCAGCCCTTGGAAGAGGCCTGGGCTGCCAGTTCCAGCAGGCGGTCATGGCTGGCGTCCAGCAGCTTGCACCAGGGACTCTGCAGCAACAGCTCGCCCCGGCCCCCCTGCAGCCAGGCAAGGTAGAGGGCATAGGCGACAGCAGCTGTCGCAGGTTCAAGATGCACCCGCACCTTTTTTATGCGGCCAAGCAGGTAGCCGACCTGAACCAGACTGCTATTGATGTTCTGGGCGGTGGACTTTCGTGTCGCCTGACTGAAGCGCCCCGGCCAGTGCTGCTCGATGGCTTCCTCGACCGATTCACGAGTGATCGAGGTGCCCAGCGGCTTGGCGAGAATGGCAGGGGCGAGGTCCCTGAGCAGGGAGTCACGGGCTGCTGCCGCCAGTAGAGCGAGCTGGGGGCGGGCGGCCTCGTCCCGCGACCAGAAATAGCGCAGGCCGGCGTGGATGGGATTGGCAGGGTCGAGCCCATAGAGGTCGGCCAGGTGGCTGGCCGTCAGCTGGCGGGTACGGCCGGAGCGCTTGGCAAGACAGTTGGCATCGCGAATGGCGGCCTGGTACGCATCCTTGTCCGCTTCAGCCGGGACATGCTCGAACAGGGTGTTCAACTCGCTGAGCATCAGGGTGCGGGCCGTGTGGGTGCTGCCCTGCTGGGTCATGAAGCCCAGCCGCTTGAGGGTGGCCTGATCACGCATCGGTCTTGTTGCCCTCGCTGGCACCGCCATTGCGAACCCAGTCGTCCACCTCATCGCGCTTGAACTTCCATAACCGCCCGATGCGGTGGGCAGGCATCGCCCGCTCGGAGATCCAGCGATAGACGGTGTCGCGCTTCACGCCAAGGTACTCGCCGATTTCGTCGACGGAGAGCCAACGGTCTTCCATGTTTGCACCATAGCAGCTGGTTTTGATTGACTTTAGCAGAGTTTAAGGTGGGTTTGTGCCTGCTACGTCCTTGAGTTGCCTTCCGCAAGCAGAGGCTCAGTGATGTACCCTGACGCCATCGCTTCCGCCACGCCGAGCCACTCATGCGCCAGTCCACCTATCGACACTATCCCAGCTTCACCCGCCGCTATGTGCGCTCGGCGATGAAGATGATGGGCTTACCCAAGAAGCCCAGGGTCGAGGCCGAGGTCTTCGCCAGCATGCTGCAGGATCAGGAGCTCGCGCTCTCCATCAATGGCGAGGTGCTGATGCTCGAGTGGCACCACGCCCGCGAGGGCAGGGTGGTGGTGCCGGAGCCGACCCTCTCGCAGTGGCTCCAGACGGTGAAGCTCAGCCAGGTGCAGGGTGACGCCTGGTCGTGGCCTTGGGAGTTCTGCACCCTCTCGTTCCCGACAAGCCAGACCTTCCATGGCCACCCGGTGGACGGTGCCCTGATCACCTGGGTGGACTCCACCACGCTGCCCGGACGCTACGAGAGCTTCCTGGGCGCCCATGGCAATCCCAACGGCGTCGACATGCTCGGCATCGGCGAGCCGTGGCTGATGGTGGCGATCCACAACCCGCTGGACACCAAGCCGAGCGTCAACCCAACCATGCTGCGCGGTGCCTTCTCGCCGCAGCAGATCAGCGACTTCATCAACCGCGAGGCGATCGAGCATGCCGGCGGTCGCGCTGCCCCGCTGGCGGACGAGGAGGGCATGATCCTGCGCGAGGTGGTGCGCTACGTGCTGTCGCTCGGCATGTACCTCTCCGCCTACCCGGAGGCGCAGTCCAGCGGCGTGCCGACCTGGATGAAGAACAAGCACCCCGAGGGGAAGAAGGGCGTCCCGTTCGCTCAGGTGGGTGTCGACCGTGAGGATCGAGAGCTCTCCCTGGCGATGACCGCGCCGCGCTCGGTATCGCCGTACTGGCGGCAGCTGCGTGACGCGCGCTTCTACCGCGGGAAGTGGGCGGACCACCGCCCCGGCAGCTGCTATGTGCTGGTCAGCGGGTATGAGGTGGGGGCAGGGAAAACGGTGGGGGTGGAGTCTGTGAATCCATGACCGAGTCAGAGTCGCATTCCCGTTGGGAAGGCTGTCTGTTGGGCCTGGCAGTGGGTGATGCCCTGCGGGCACCACTGGAGTTCCACCGTCGCGAGCGCATCACCCCGATTACCGGGATGATCGAGGGTGGCAAGTTCCGTATGTGTCGGGTTGAGTGAAACAGAAGGTTTTGTTCATTTTCCGCGCTCTACGATGGCCCTGGCAGTCTCATAAATCTCGCTGCGCCAGGCTTCAGGTTCAAGAACCTCCACGTTGGCTCCCATGCCCATCAGCCACCACAGGGTCTGCTGGTCGTCGGCGACCTTCGCCTCCAGCCGTTGCCAATCGCTGTCGGGTAGCGGCGTAAGTCGTTGTTCCTCGGACAGTGGTGTCTCGCTGAGCAGCCAGGCCGCCTGTGGCGCGAAATTGGCCACCAGCAACACGGGTGTCTTGCTCTGCAGATAGCCGAAGGCGCCGCTTGCGATGTAGTCGTCCAGGTCGAAGTCCCCGGCGTCATGCCAGGCAGCCTCGCTGAGGCGTGCCTCCTCGATGCGGTGCAGGGCGAATTGGCGTACATCGGTGTAGTCGTTCACCGTTGCCAGCAGGTAGGTGACGCTGTGGCGGCTGACCAGCCCCTGCGGGTGCAGGGTGAACTGCTTTTCTTCCTCGGCACTGCGCGACAGGTAGGTGACATCGATGGCGCGCTGGCTCAGCAGGGCCTCGGACACCGTCTGCCACGTCGCCGCACTGAGCGGTGCCGGAATCAGTGCCTTGCCGTTGGGTATGGCACGCACCCGCCGGGCCCATTGGCTCAGGCCGTTCTGCTCCAGGTCATCCAGCAGCTGGCGGGCGTCGCGAAACTGCGGGGCCAGCTGGTCGACCACCACCGGCGGCAGCAGGCCTTTCAGGTACTCCTCGGCCAGCACCAGGGTGAGGGCGCTGGGGATGTCCAGGGCCGGCAGGCTGCAATGGAAGTCGCGATCGAAATACCAGCGGTAGGGCTTCTGGCTGTCGTCACACACCAGCGGGAAGTGCAGCGAGAGGCGGTCGCGCAGGTCGCGCTGCAGCGAGCGGGTATCGATCTGGAACCCTCGCTCCTGGAGCTTCTCCAGCAGCACCGGCGTGCTGATGCGACCCGGACTGCGCGGGATCAGCTGCAGCATGGCCAGGTAGCGGAACAGGGTATCGCGAATCTCGGACATGGACGTTCCTTGTCGGGGTGCTGGACTCACTCTGCCAGCCTAAGGGAAGTGAAGTGACAAATCACACGCGCGTGAGGAGCCACGCGGCCACATCGTCCGACAGCCAGCGTGTGCCCAGGTAGTGCTTCACTGCTGCCCGGAGATGCCGCTGCCATTCGACCCTGAGCTTCTCGAGGTCGTGGAGTGCCGGGGCGGCGTCGATCTGGCCGTATAGCTGATCCGCGGGATGCTCGGCCTCTGGCCAGGGATGGTCAGCCAGCCAGGCGTAGACCTCTTAACGCCCCAAGGTAATCGCGGCCGGGAACAGCACTGCTTCTGCAGGCAGGGGCGCCCCCAGCTGCAACAACTGGGCATTGATGGCGTGATCACAGGCCAGATGCCAGCGGTGGGGCGACTCATGGTGAGAGGGCCGGTAGTCACCGGCGGCTGCATGCCACACCAAGTGCTCCTGAATCTGGCGACGCTGCGGGCCCTCGAGGCCCGCGCTCCAGGCAGGCTGGAACAGCAAGCGTCGACCATCGGTGGTGGCCGTGGTGAGCCACGGCTCGTCCACGGCCACGATCTCCAGAGGCTCCGCCAGTGCCGCAGTAAGGGGGCGCTGCTCACCCCATGCCTGGCGATCCTGCCGCCAGACCGCCACCTGTTCGGCGGCCATGGCCGCCGTCACTCCGTGACTCGTAGTCAGTCTGTTGTCCTGTCGCATGTCTCTCCCTCCTGGCTCGACTTGGCTCATGCTCGCCCGGTAAAGCGACATGCTGTGTCGCATGCCTAGGTCACCCTAGATGTATCACGCTGAACAGGAGGTCGAGGCGATGCAGACACCCCCTATAAATCCGGCACGTCGGGATGCCCTCGCGGAGCGCATCTCTCGCTGGCTCTTCACCCAGGATCCGATGCACACCTGCTGTGTCGAGAACGATGCCGTCGATGAGTACGACGCCGTGGCGCGCTACCTGGTCGATCGGCTGACACAAGGTGACGCCCCCGCCGTGGCGCTCCATACCACGCTGGCCGTGTGGTTCGGTGACGAGATGGTGGACGAGGCACGGCTAAGGCCCCTGGTGCGCTCGCTGGGTGAGCTGCTGGATGCCGAGCCTCGCGAGGGAGGAGATGCCCATGAGTGATTTGCCGCAGCAGATCAAGCAACGCGCCAAGTTCCGAGCGGAGGATGACCTGCTTCGCCAGATGGGCTACGCCAAGCCAGGTCGTCGCCACCGTGAGCGCCTCGCCATGGTGCTGGCGGATCCGGCGCTGGGGCTGGGGACGCCCATGTATGACTTCGTTCATGGCCGCCGCGACTTCCTGCGTGCCCTGTGCCGCGCCTTGCGCATTCCCGAGCACAGCTGCCGGGCATTCATCGCCGAGCGTGATGCGCTCGATAAGGCCGAACGCCAGGCCTACCCGCCGTGGCTGTTCGTCGATACCGGCTTTCGCCGTAGTGACCGACCCGGTATGCCGCTGTTCGCCCTGGCCCTGCTGGAGCGTCGCCGTCGCCTGAAGCTGCCGCCGGACACCTGTCGACTGCCCTGGGACCAGCAGCTGGCCCGTGCCCAGGCGCGGGTGCGCGAGCACATGGCCGAGAGTGGCGGTGAGTTGAAGGTCTGGGGACGCATCCAGCGCTACCTCTTCTGTTACGCTGAGGATCACCAGCTGGAGATCGCACCGAGTGGCGAGGTGCGGGGGGAGACCTCGGGAAGGGGGCTGTCTCAAGCCAGTATTACCCTCAAGGGCAAGCCAATCTCCCTGCTGAGTGATGACAAGGATAATGCGACATGAAGTGTCGTATCAGGCCGTCAGACTGAAGGCACCAGGCCTTCGCGGTCCCCCGAAACGACAAGGAGCCAGTCCATGCCTGACATGCCGACCCTGCAGGAACGTTTCACCGGCTGTCTGCTCGGGGGCGCCGTTGGCGATGCCCTGGGCGCGCCGGTCGAGTTCATGAGCCGCCAGCGCATCCACCAGCAATTTGGCCCGCAGGGCATCGCTGACTATGCACCGGCCTTCGGCGGGCTCGGGGTGATCACCGACGACACCCAGATGACGCTGTTCACCGCCGAAGGGCTGTTACGTGCCGACGTGCGCGGCAGCATGCGCGGCATGTGTCATCCGCCCTCGGTCATCGCCCACGCCTACCTGCGCTGGCTGGTGACCCAAGGGAGCGAGCCGACCCCGGAAATCCGCGAAGGGCTGCTGAAGCACAGCCTGGAAGAGGCGCCAGGGTGGCTGATCCAGCATCGCGAACTGCACCATCGACGTGCCCCGGGGAATACCTGCCTCTCGGCGCTGCAGTCCATGAAACGCCTCGGTGACAAGGCCATCAACAACAGCAAGGGCTGCGGCGGGGTGATGCGGGTCGCCCCGGTGGGGCTCTACCTCTGGCCCAGCCACGATTTCGGGCCCGCCTTCGAGCTGGCGTGCGAATCGGCCGCGATCACCCATGCCCATCCTTCTGGAATCCTGCCGGCCGGCGTCCTGGCGGCACTGATCCTGCAGCTGCTGCATGGCAACACCTTGCGCGGAGCCCTCGAGCTGGCCATGGAGGAGCTGAAGACGCACGCTGACCATGAAGAGACATCGCAGTTTCTGATCACCGCCATCGAGTTGGCCGACTCGACGCTATCCCCCGAGCAGGCCATTTCCTTTCTCGGCGAGGGCTGGGTGGCCGAGGAGGCGCTGGCCATTGCCGTCTACTGCGCGCTCGTCGCCGAGGATTTCCGGCATGGCGTGATGTTGGCCGTCAACCATGATGGCGACTCCGACTCCACCGGTGCCATCGCCGGCAATCTTCTCGGCGTGATGCATGGGGTCAACGCCATCCCCAGCGCTTGGCTGGAGCCCCTGGAGCTTCGCGAGGTGATCACCGAGATGGCCCAGGACCTGTTGGCTGTGAACGAATGGGATGTGGATGAGATGGGCGGCAAGGATAACGACTGGGTATGGGAGAAATACCCGGGGTTCTGAGTGCAAACGCATTGCCAGTAACGGGCACAGGAGGCCTGCATGTATGACCTGATTGGCGATATCCATGGGTATGCCGAGCCGCTGAAGCTACTGCTCGACACCTTGGGCTACCGGGAAGCCGAGGGAGTCTGGTCACATCCCGAGCAGCGCCGGGTGATCTTCCTCGGTGACTTCGTCGACCGCGGCCCACACCAGGTCGAGTCGGTGCAGATCGCCCGCGCCATGGTCGAGGCCGGCACGGCACTGGCCGTGATGGGGAATCATGAGTTCAATGCCGTGGCCTGGGCCACACCGGACCCTGAGCACCCCGGCGAGCACCTGCGCACGCACAGCGACAAGAACCGCGGCCAGCACCAGGACTACCTGGAGCAGGTCGGTGAGGGCAGCGAGCTGCATTGCGAGCATATCGCCTGGTTCAAGACGCTGCCGCTATATCTCGACCTGGAGGGCCTGCGCGTGGTGCATGCCTGCTGGCACCTCCCGTCCATCGACACCCTCGAGGACTTTGTCGATTCACAGCAGCGCATCCTGCCGGATGCCTGGCCCGATCTGGCCCGTAAGGACGGAGCAGGCTTCGAGGCCCTGGAAACCCTGCTCAAGGGGCTGGAAGTGCCTCTCCCCACCGGATACGAGTTCTCCGACAAGGACGGCAACCCGCGCCACCACATCCGCACCCGCTGGTGGGAGCTGGAGCGCCTGACCTATCGCGACCTGGCCATGGTGCCGGCGGAAGCCATCGATGACATCCCGCATAAGCCGATTCCCGAGGATGTGCTGCCTGGCTATGCCGGAGACAAGCCGCTGTTTGTCGGCCACTACTGGCTGAACGGCACACCCCGCCCACTCAATCGCTACATCGCCTGCCTGGATTACAGCATCGCCGGCGGCCATCACCGCAGCGACGACCCGAACAAGCTGTGCGCCTACCGCTGGAATGGCGAGAGTGAGCTGACGGCCGACAACATGGTCTGGGTGGAGAACGAGTGATGGAGAAAGCTGCGGAGATTTCCCCGTGTGGGCGCTATCGCTACACCTTGGCTCGCATCTGGGATCCTGACCTGCCCTGCGTGGCCTTCATAGGCCTCAATCCCTCGACAGCAGATGCGACGCAAGACGACCCCACGCTGAACCGCTGCATCCAGTACGCCGAGGCCTGGGGCTATGGTGGGGTATGGATGGTCAACCTGTTTGCCTTTCGTGCGACCAGCCCAGGCGATATGAAGTCGGCTGATGACCCGGTCGGGCCTGACAATGACGTGGCACTCCAGTCAGTGTGTGAGGCAGCTGACCTGGTGATAGCGGCCTGGGGCAATCATGGGAGCTTCCACAACCGATCCCACCAGGTACGGGCCATGCTGAAGAGCTTGCATTGCCTCAAGGTGAACAAGACTGGTGAACCGGCTCACCCGCTTTACCAGCGTAAGTCAGCGTTACCTGCACCATTGCCTGTGCCATGACCCAACGGGTGACTGGCGGCGGCAGGTTATGACCCCATCAGGAGGCAATCGCATGGAACCCAAGCGTGTACAGGATATTCCGCCGTGGGTACCGCCGGATCAGAGGCAGAGTCGCTTTGGTGGGTCGGTGAGCCCTCGGGCGAGTGAATCCAGACGCCCTCTCTTTCGACTGGTTTCCCGACCCAGCGACAATACCGTCGAGCTGTTCTTCGTCAACGACACCGATGAGACCCTCGCGCATGTCGCTGCTTTCACTGGGGGCTTCATCACGGCGGATGACGATGCCTTGCCGATCGAGGGGGCCAACCTCGGCTATCACGATGTTCGTCCTGGCGAAGGGGTCAAGGTCGAGGCGTTCGATGGCTACTACGACCTCGACTATGTCTTGCAGCTCAGCTTCGAGGTCGCTTGTGGCCAGGGAACTTGGCGCATCCTCACTCCCGCTCAGAAGGGGAGAATCGCCGCTCAGGAATTGCTGTGGGATGACGGGAGCCCGGGTAGGCATGTCAACGCCAGCCTGCGTCCCGGATAACTCCTAGAATCGGTACGTGGCATTACGCAAGACACCAGGAGGTCTGCCGCCATCACTGCAGGGGTGCGCCTTACGGGCCATACTCTCGTGACACCCACGATCTCAAGGAGGAGGCCGTCATGTGGATGACCCACTCGCATCTAAAGGCTCGCCAGCGGGCCGAGCGCCATCAGCACGCCGAGGGTATCGGCCTGCGTATCCATCGGGCACTGAGCTGGCTGCTGCGCTCGGAGTTGTGCGATGACGACGATGGCCGCTTCATCTTCCTGTGGATCGCCTTCAACGCCGCCTACGCCAACGACCTGGGCGAGATGCGTGTGCCTGAGAGCCGCCTGTTGGGAGAGTTCCTGCAGCGCCTGAGCCAGCTGGATAATCACGACTATCTCTACCAGCTGGTGTGGAGCCGCTACCCCGGGGCGATCCGCGTGCTGCTCGACAACCGCTACGTCTTCCAGCCCTACTGGGATCACCAGAACGGACTGCCCGGCAGTGAGGATTGGGAAGCACGCTTCGCCTCAGCACGACAAGCTGCCCATGCGGCGCTGGCCAACCACGACACCGGCACCGTGCTGAGCATCGTCTTCCAGCGGCTTTACACCCTGCGCAACCAGCTGATCCACGGCGGCGCCACCTGGGGCAGCTCGGTCAACCGCGAGCAGTTGCGTGACGCCAACAACATCATGGGCGAGGTGGTGCCGGCCATCATCGCCATCCTGCTGGACAACGCCCACCGCCACTGGGGCGATGCGTGCTATCCGGTGCGGTAACGATTACAGGAGGTCACATGCAAGCCAGTGCCTGGCGAGGTGGATCCAGCGCAAGACCCGTCTACGGCATCCGTGTGGGCCGCCCCAATCGTGACGCATACTTCGACCGTGCCTGGTCGTCGATCGAGGTGGAGATGGATGGCCGATGGCAAACCTTCCAGCTGACCCCGGGCTTCTGGAATCAGTGCACCGAGTTTCGCGACAGAGGCTCACCGCGCATTCGGGAATGGCTCGAGCGGCATTTCACCACCGATTGGCCCAAGGGCAGCCCGCCCAGGTTTCGTCTGGAGGTGCTGGGTGGTGGACGGTTCCGCCTGAGCCCGCATGAGTGAGGGTAGGACCGTGCCAACGATCATCGACGACAACTTCATGGTCTGCACCGACTGCCTGATGATCATCGCCAACGACGATGCCAGCGGGCTGGCCTATTCGCTCGGTGAGGAGGAGGCCGAGGCCCGGGAACGGGAGATTCGTGAGGCCATCGCCGAGATTCAGCGTGAAGAGGGGCAGATCGCGGTAGGCGATAGCGACAGGGACGAGGAGTTCACCTCGCGCCCCTGCGCCTGCTGCGGCATGCGCCTGGCGGGACCACGGCATCACTGCGTGATACTGGGGAGTGGCCGGGAGCGCTGAACTCCCGGCCCGGCCGGCAGGTTACTTGCCTGCCATGGTCTTGGCGGCATCGTACTCGGCATCGAGGCCGGACTGGGTGTCCAGCGACGGATCGATCTGCTTCAGGCCGACGTGCATCATCGACAGCAGCTGAAGGCCGGAGAAGTCGCCGTCCAGGCTCTTCAGCGTGTAGCGCGTGTCAGGATCGTTGATGGAGAGGCCGCTCTTGCCCAGCTTGGCGATCTCGAACACGACTTTGGCCAGCTCCTGTTGCTCCATGTTCTCGAAGGTCTCGAAGGCGCCGGTCATGTACATCACTGCGTCCATGCGCAGCCCACCGTCGGCCTTCTCCTTCATGGTGCCTTGGGCCAGGCGGCTCAGGGCTTTCTTGGCCTCGGTAGCGATGGGAGAATTTGGCTCCAGTTCGATGATGCGCTGGTAGTTGCCGATGGCCTGCTCGTGATTCTGCGGGCCCAGCTCTTCCAGGTTCAGCGCCAGGCCATACAGGGTGCCGACATCCTTGGGATTGGCTGCCAAGGCGCGCTCGAAGTAGGGCTTGGCGTCCTCATGCTTGCCACGCTTGGCCAGCAGGCCGGCCAAATTACGGTTGATCCACAGATCGTTAGGCAGCTTGTCGGCGGCGCTGCGAAGGGTAGCTTCGGCCTTCTCCAGCTCACCCAGCTTCACGTATGAGAAGCCCAGGGCCGCGTGGGCATGGGGATAGTCCGCCTCGGCCTCGGTGCAGGCCTTGAGCGGGGCGACCGACTCTTCGGTGCGGCCCATCTCGGAGAGGCAGACACCGTAGTTGTAGAGGATCTCGGGGTCATCGGTCATTTCGGCCATGATCTCGAGGGCCGGCAACGCATCCTCGAGGAAACGGTGCTCGAGCAGGCCCAGGATGTACTGCTTGGGTTCGACGCCCTCTTTTGGCACGGCGACCCCGAGGGCATGTCTGTCTCGGATGACGATCGCCGCGGTGTAACCCTTGGCCGCGTACTGGCTCGTGAGGGTGATCAGCACCGCATCCTCGAAACCCGGGTCATCTCGCGGCGGCACTCCATCGAGCTTGATGTCGTCGAGGCTGCGTTTGAAGATTTCGGGGGGCTTGCGGCATTGGGTCACCTGCGGACGTCGGTTGAGTGTTGCAGCCAATGGTACCAAGGAATATCGCCAGCGTTGGAGTGGATGAATAGTTGCCTCCGGAGCCTCTCAGCTGGATAGGCCTCGCCATTCCGCCAGCTGCTGATTCGCCTTGAGCCGTTGTCGCTGCAGCAGCACACTGTCGAAGAGCTGGGTCAGATTGGCATTCTCTGGCAGCAGCGGTAACGAAGCCTGCGCTTCGTCCCGGAACTGCTGGGCGAGGTTGGGCTCAGCGTCGAGCACTTCCCACCAGGCCTGGATATCCTGCCTGGCGCTCTCCATCAAGACAGCGGCGGGCAGACGATCGGACTTGGCGGCGTTAGCCCGCTCGGTAGCTGGTAGTAAATTCCAGAGATCGTTGTTCTGCCAACGTGACCACGGAAAGCAGTGGTCCACAGCATAGGGGTGACGGTGCAAATCCTGGTGCGACCACACGCAGTGTAGTGGTGCTGGTTGGAACAGTTGCCAGGCAATTAACCGGCGGACCTGATGAGTTTCACGCCGGCTCTCGGGCCAGGATAGTGCCCGGTGGAGCAGACCTATGTCGGTCTGTGGGTTGTAGCCCTGCATCAGCTGCACCCACTCATGCGTGATTGCAGGCTCCAACCAGCAGGCGTAGCGGCTCATACAGTCCCATAGACTCCTGGGTACCCGATACTCGCCGAACGCCGCCAGCGTCCGGGAATCCAGCCGGGCAGGACGATCGCTGATCCTCATCCCCCGACGCTCTCCAGCAAAGACTGATTCTGCACTCCCGGGCCAGGTGGTGTAATGCGTCGGCATACGCACGATGGTATTGCAGGCATCTCGAATGGCCCGCAGCACGGTGGCGGCCATCTCGGGTTCTGCCAGGGGGCTGCCGATGCGCATGTCCCCGGGTGCCAGCTTTGCCAGGCGATGAAAATCCTCCTTGGCAAACCCATAGCCACGCGAACCGGGTGACTGACGCAGTTGATGATCCAGCAGCAACGGTCGGTAGAGGTGTAGCCAGTACAGGCCTACCGCACCCAGGGGGAGCGTCACCCACTCATCGTCCCGTCGTGAGACGATGCCAGGTGCGGTATCGGCCAGTCGCACCAGGGTGCGCAGCAGAGCCAGCTTGTAGGTGGATGACTTGTCGTCGTTGACGATGATATGGCGCAGCACCGGCAATGCTCCGGTGCCGTCATCTGGCAGGCGATAGACACGCAGCTGCCAGTCCACGCTGCGTCGGCCCAGCTGGTCATCACTGCGTGACGCGGCAAGCGGAAGGAGGGCGAGGTCTTGAGCCCAGCGATCCAGCGAGGCCAGGCTGACCTCGAAGAACTGACGCTCATCGCCGCTCTCCCCCTGACGGGCCGTGATCACCAGTATGCCGCCCGGAGCCAGCAGAGTGGTCAGCACGCGAAGGGCACGTTGCTGCTCCTCGGGGCGCAGGTGCATCCACACTGCCGAGACCAAGATCAGCGAGTAGCGCTGGGAGAGGGTGCGCACCTTGGCCAGGCTGGGAAGTCGATCATCTAGCCAGGTGACGTTGTGTCCTGCTGTGTGGGCGCGGCCGAGCTGACGAAGGTTGTCGGCAGGCTCCACCGCTACGACTTGCCACCCACGCTCAGCCAGAGCCCGGGCGTCACGTCCGCTGCCGGCACCGACGTCTAGCGCCAGGCCGGACTGCTCCGGCATCAACGACAGCCAGTCGCGGTGCACCTGCTCGAAGTCGACCGACTGATACTGATCGAAGAAACGCCTGGCGTGTTCATGGTAGGGCCGTTCGCTGGACATCCTGTCGCTTCTCTTGAACCTGATAGCGCTACGTTACCGCCCGGTCTGCAGGAATGCGATACGAAGGGAGGCGCAGCCCGATAGTGTCGCCGCCGGCATGATTGCAAGCCTGCAGTGATCATGTGCGGTGCGATATCGGCTGTCAGCGCAGCTGAGGCAGCTCGTCCCAGCGTGTGGTCCAACGCGGCGTGCGGTTGGCGCAGCGTAGCTGCCAAGCGGCCTTGGGCGAGGCGCGCCCAAACGTGACGGTACCTCGCCCCATCCTGTGGTTGAGTGCATCCAGCGTCGCCATCAGGCGGTCGCTTCGCTCGCGCTGGGCCTGGCTTTCCGGAGTGTCCAGCAGCGAGAGCTGGGCCCGGTTGGCGTCCACCAGATCGACCAGCATCACGCCGGCCTTCATGAAGCGGTAGCGGGGCCGGTAGATGGCCGCGAACGCCTGGCTGGCTGCCAGTAGGATGTCGCGGCTGTCGTCGGTGGGGCAGGGCAGCTCCACCACGGCGCTGGGCGAGTACTGGGGCAGGTCAGGGCGGTGGCGGTTGGTCTTCAGGAAAACGTAGACGGCCCGGGCCAGGCTGTCCTGCCCGCGGAGCTTCTCGGCGCTGCGTTGAGCAAACTGCCGTATGGCCTGGTGAACTTCCTCGCGGCTGTCGGTCATCTTCCCGAAGGAGCGTGACGTCATGATGCGCTGACGGGCCTCGCCAGGATCGTTCATCTCGATGCAGGGAATGCCCTTCAGTTCCAGGCAGGTGCGCTCCAGGGTGACCGAGAAGCGCTGGCGAATCTGCTTGGGGTCGGCCTGGGCGAGATCCCAGGCGCTGTGTACGTCCATCAACGCCAGGCGCTCCACCAGTCGGCGGCCAACGCCCCACACATCGCCCAGCTCCACCTGACGCAGCAGCGGCTCGTATGTCTCGCTGTCGGTTCTCAACACGCAGACGCCGCCGTACACCGGCAGTTTCTTGGCCGCTCGGTTGGCCAGCTTGGCCCTATACTACAGAGCAGACTCTTTCTGACTGATGATGCTACAACACAGTCATCGGACACGTGCAGGTAGCATCAGTGCGCCTTCCCTGATGAGGTAACCTCTCTCATGCCGGTTTATCGGGTCCTACGTGCCGAAGGGGACTTTCCCTTTCATGTTGTGGATCGAGAAGGGTTGCCGCACCCAGAGCTGACCCTCTATGCCTGCATGTCCGTGCGTCACCATGCATCGCTGACGGCAAGAGCCTACACGAGGGAAGTGGTTTCCTTTGCTTCATGGGCGACAGATCATCCCGTCGTGATTCGACAGGGTTGGCAGTTGCTGGGGCCACCGGCTCAGGTGCGGGCACTGTTGGCTTTCTTTCTCGCTTCGGAAATGAAGTGCATCGTGGCGTTGGGTCGAGATCGCGGTGGATTCGAAACCCGTCGGATCGAACCGACTTGGCAGACTGGCCGGCGCCTAGAACGGCTCCTGGCGGCGCTGAGATCGTTCTACACGGTACTGCATGAGCACGGTCACTATCACCATGGCAATCCGATGGATGCCGACGGCGCCCGCCGTTACATCGAAGAGGAGCGCCGCCGGCAACTCCGAGCGTTTGTCGATGCCCATGGTCGAATGCCCATGCCTGCTGACAGCGGCGTAGACGGCGTTCGAGAGATACGCCTTTCCGCCAGTTATTTCCGGCTGAAGGGGAATCAATGGTTACCCGAGATACTGGATGAACCAGCCCTGATGAATAAGGTCATGTCAGCTGGTGAGCAGTGGGGGTGGACACTACGTGAAACCGCCTTGGTACGTATCCTCTTTGATAGCGGCTGCCGTGTGCACGAGGCTTGCCAACTCAGCGTGGCGGACTGGGTACAGAGTGGTTTTATGCGAGAGATGTTGGCGATCAGCAAGGGAAGTCATGGACGCCGAGTGAAAAGGCTGTTCATTACCGACCGCACGGCCAAGGTCTTGCGACGATATGTGGACGAGCAGCGTGCTCGGCTAGATCCCCGAGGATATGGGCTGTCGGAACTCGCTGAACTCCCTGTGGAAGCCCTTCACCGCATTCCACTGTTTCTGACTCGACGCGGCACATCAATGAACCCGGACCACTTCCGCCGCGACTATTGGGCACCGGCGCTAAACGCCGCGGGCCTACAAGTGCGTTGCCATCAGGTCCGCCACTGGTTCGTGACACAGGCGCTCAATGACATCCACCAGCGTGCCCGATCCGCCGAGGAACTGCAGAGCCTGCGTGGTGCCCTACGTGAGCTCATGGCCTGGACAAGCGACATGCTGCCAATCTATGACCAAGCTATCCGCCGGCATAACCTGCCGGAGTTGGCTCACCGCATTCATGCTCGCATCGAACGTGAGCACCGGCATGATCGCGCTCGCCGTTCCCAACCGGCTCCTCGTCCCGAGTCACTTACCGAGAGCCAGCAAATGTTAGATGAGATGCTGAAACCATGACGCCGCCGGCACGGCAACACCGCGTCGATCCGGAGCATCGACGGCTTACGATACGTGCCGATCTTGATCGCCGACGCGAGCTGGGTGTGGCATTCGTGAACCAGGAAATTATGGCGGTAACCGGCTACGATCGCAAGACGATCAGTGGCGTTACCCAGCATTATGTCCGTGAACTGGCAGCGGAGTTGTTGGACACGGCAGTCGAGAATAAAGAAGCTTATGCACGCTGGGTACGTGACTACCGCACCTTTCGCCCCTTTATTACGCGCACAACAAGTGGTCCGGTTCTGTTCCGACGCTTTGCGCGGCTGGTCATCGAACAGCTGCATCGCGAGAACGCGGTGATGACGGTGAACGCAGTTGAAGTCCTTACGGGAGGACGAAGACAGGTCCTCAATGAGGAGTTGGTTCTCTGGGAGCAGGAGACCGGTCATCAGGTAGCGCGCACGGTTGCCTGGAAATCTCTCGACACCTCCGGTACCACCGTCCTCGTGGGCGAAAATCATGCGCTGAATCGGCGCAATGAATCGATCAAGGCCGAACTGGACCGTCGTCGCCGGCTCGGCACTCCCTTCAAGCTGGCCGACATCAGTAGATGCTTAGGATTTAGCGTCGCCACCGTGTCGGGGTATTCGCGCCACTATGTGGCAACATTGGCCGATGAGCTCTTGAGCGCCCCAGTCGACAGTCGTGAGGCCTATGAGGGCTGGCGTCGGGACTTCAACACCTTTCGCTATTCCCTTCCCAATACGCGGCGTTCACGTGAAGTGCTTACGCGGCTCACACGTCTGACCATTGAGCACCTACATAGCGAGGGACATACGGTCGCCTACAGCGAGGTCCTGCGGATCTCCGAGCACAACGATCGTCACATTAAACAAGAAATCCGGCGTTGGGAAGAAGAAACGGGGCATCAGGCCAGGCCGCTGCGAGCATGGAAGGAGATCACGCTGGAGAGGGTGCTCGACAGGGTATCGCCGGCGCTCCATCACCTACCGTTGACCTTTCTGGAATCACCGACCATGGGACGGCCCTTCAATGAATCCCAACGACGGATGATTCACTCCATTTCGCAGCCGAAACTTCGGGATGTGGCATTCTTCGTCATGACCTTCGCCGATGGAAACCGGCCTAACGACATCACTTTCTTTTCCAACATGTCGCGCTATCTGAAACAGTTGAAGCTACCGGATATCGACGCACTTGACCCTGAGGTGTTTTACCAAAGATACCATGATGGTGAGGTGTTGCCGGAAGAAGGCTCCCCCAAACGCGGTCGGTTCCTGCAGACCTATTTTCGCCTGCTGCGCAAACAAGAGGATTACTTGCTTAGACTGACACCCGAGCAGCGCCGGGCCGTGGCGCCCTGGCAGCTCAGTGGATTGAAGGATGACCACTTCTGGCACCGCTCCACTATCCATCGAGACGTGAGAACCGACCAGAGGATGCGTCGCAAGGCAGCGACCGCCGTTGTACATGATCAATTCTATCTGCTTCGTGATGTGGCCGAGCGCCGAAGCATTCAGGTCGAGCGACTGCATACAGCCTTTCAGGACGCCATTGCCCATCATGAACGGGAAGGGGAAGCCCTGCCGATGTCATTCTCGATCACCGATGAAACGGTATCAACATCAGGCCGCACTCGACCGACACAGCAGCATTTCAGGCTCTGGGATTCCGCAACATTGCGTTCTGTGCATGAGCCCGTGGCAGAAGACTTCTATTATCATCAGGATCAGCGTCAGCGTATACGTGCGAAGGTAGGTAACCAGGCACGTTACTTCCTAAGCTATGAGGGTGGCCATGCTCGTGATGATGCCACTTTGATAGAGCCTTACTGGTTCATCGAGCTTTTGCAGGCCAATGTGCTTAAGTCTCAAGTTATCGATTCTGACTTTCTGAGGCATAACGGCTTCTCAAAGGCGGCTTTCCAACTCCCGCCACGATCAACTTGGGGGGTGTCTATATCCCATTGGCTGGAGCGAATCTCACGGGATCTTGACATAACCTTTATTCCACTGGAGGCACTCAGGCTAGCCGCTCTCGTCGGGCATGCGGCCATTCAGATCATGACCAAGACCGGGGCTCGCATGAACGAGTTCCTGCAGATAAGATTGAGTCAAGAGTACTTATCACGAGTGCTTCTCGCCAAAGATCGTGAAGCGATTGCCTTCCGCGCGATCCCCAAGGGACGCCAGGCAGAAGAGCCCTACTATATTGACGAGCGCTGCATGAGGGCACTACACGCCTGGTGGAAGTTCCAGCGTGAGCGAGGACAGTACCTGGAGACCATCCCGCCTACCAGAAGCTTGCGTCACAAACTTCGACCGGCGCCCTACTTATGGCAGCATGCCGGAAGGCATTTCAGTCATAAGGATGTCAATGCGACGATGTCCATCATGTTGCACGGCATCTCGTTGCAAACTGCTACCGGTGAAGCCGTGCGGGTCACTTCCCACCTGCTGCGCCACGGCTTTGCCACGGAAATGCGGGCGTTGAACACGCCCGTGGATGTGATCGCACTCCTCATGAAGCAGCGAGATGTGCGAGTGACCGAGTACTATTCCCAGCCGACGCCGGCCCGGCTAATGGAGTTGCAACAAAAGATCTTTGAAAGTCGTGTGGATCTGTCTCGTACCCATGTGCGATCCCCAGGACAGATCCGACGACAGGTCGAAGCCGCACAGGAGCAGGTGGGCGCACTGATACCGGTTATCGGTGGACGGTGCACCGTGGCCAGTCAGTGTCCCATCAAGTTCGCCTGCATCGGCTGTGCCGGGAATGCGCCCGACTGGCACAAGCGTGACCAAGTCATTGTCTACCGGCAGGCCTGTGCGCAGATGGCGGAGATGGCAGAAGCACAGAACCTGCCCGCCGAAGGGCGCAAGGCAAAGGAAGCCATGGCGAGCTGCGACGATGTATTGGCCGAGATGGAACTGCTGGAACAAGCTGATCAGGCGGCTGCCGATCCCGTCATACTGACCATCGGGAGGGAGGAGAGGTGACACCACAATCCCGTAAGGCGCGTCCAGAGGCGGCAATGGCCGGTTTGAAGCGCAGTCATCAGCAGCGACGCAATCGAAGCGTCACGATCGTGCGTCGAGCGATCAGTCGGTTGCAGGAGATCGGAAGTCCCGTGACGCTGGGACGAATTGCGAGAATATCGCGCGAACTCTCCGACACGGGAATGGGTATCTCCGAGTCCACTATTCTTCGAAATCCTGAATGCCATCAATTATACGAAGAAGCCGCCCAACCCGTTCGCCGGCGGCGTACCGTAGGGCGTCTACTGAATAGCGAGGTGGAAATGCCCACCGACACGGAACGGCGACGCATGCATTACTTGATGCGCTTGACGAAAGCTGAGCTGGGCGCTCGCATTATCGCTGTTGAGCGGGAGCTGGCTTGCTCAGAAAAATCGAATGGAGTCCTTCGCGACCGGATCATCCAGGAAAAACTGGGTCTAAAGTCATCTTTTAAAGAAGATCTAGATATAACAGTTTAGAGCCTTCTAACTATCCAGGAAGTGTTGGGAAATGATGAAACTTCATGCTTTTTCTCAACGCGATGTTACGCACTATTTTATCAGCCTAGTCGGCACCCAGCGCAGAAAGGCCACCATCCCGAGCAGTTCCACCAGCGACTGCAAAACGATCACAACGACCGCTGCGCTCCAGGCCTCAGGCAAGGAGAGTGCCAGTGGCAGCATGACGAAGGAGTTGCGTGTGCCGAGACTGAAGGTGAGCGTGCGGCCCGTGGCAGCAGGAAGCCGGAACACCTGGCTCAACAGCTTGCCGAGGGCCGCCGCGACCATCAGGTAGAGCACGAAAACCGCTACAACCCGCCACAGTAGCATGCCGCTGTCGACCACCAGGCTAACCTGGGAACCGGCAATCAGGAACACCACCAGTGCCAGCAGGGGGATGGGGAGCCAGCCCATCCCATCGACGGCTTCCTCGATGACGATGTGTCGCTCGGCAACCCGTTCGGTCAGCCAGGCCAGTATTAGGGGGGTGACAATCAGGCCTGAGAAGGCCGCCAGCAGGTGGCTGTCGGCTGTCAGTTCGATGGCCAGATCGCCAATCAACCACCAGACATACAGCGGCAGCATCACCAGTTGAACCAGCAGCAGCAACGGGGCGGCTGCAATCGCCCGCGCACTATCTCCTCTACCCAGATGGGCAAAACTGATAAACCAATCCGTGCAGGGGACCAACAGTACCAGGAGCACGCCGAGTCGAATGGCAGGCTGTTCTGGCAACAGCAGCGACAAGGCAGCAACGGCCAGCGGAACCAGCAGAAAATTGCCCACCATTAGCGCCATCATGAATCGCCGGTCGCGAAATGCCCGGGTCAGATGAAGCAGGGGCACCTGGGTGAAGGTGGTATAGAGCAGCACGCCAAGCAGTGGCCAGAGCCATATCTCCCAACGCTGGGTCGTATCCGGCGATCCCCAGCCGATCGCCAGGCCAGCCAGGATCGCGGTGAGATAGATCCAGACCTGATGCTGCTCCAGTGTGGCGCGCATGATGTGAACGGTAGCCTCGTCGCGGACTGAGCTGCTGCAGAAGAGAGCCAGTCACCCTAGGCCTCGCCGGTCAGCCTTTCAAGGTCGGCAACCACGGCCTCCATGGGGTCGCTGTCGCGGATCAGCAGGCGCGCCTCTCCCTGCGCATTGAAGGCGAAGACAGCGCTGGAGTGCGACACATCATAGTTGCCTTCGCTGTCTTCTTCGCCATATCCGTAGGTCACCCGATAGCGGCGTGTCAGCTTATCGAGTGCCGCTTTATCCCCCGTGAGGCCGACGAACTGGGGGCCGAAGGCGTCGGTGTAGCTATCCAGAGTCTCGGCGTCATCGCGGCGAGGATCCACCGAGACGAAGAGCACCTGGATTTCATCGCGCGCGGTCTCATCCATGCGTTGGGTGGCCGCGTCGAGACGCGATAGGGTGGTCGGACAGACATCGGGGCAATGGGTGAAGCCGAAGAACAGCAGCGTCGTCTTGCCGAGGAACTGATCGGCGCTCACCGTACTCCCGTTCTCGTCGATAAGTTCGAACGCCAGGGAAGGCATCAGCCCCGAGATATCCTTGGTCTGCCAGTCTGGATCGCTGCAGCCCGCAATCCATAGCGTCACGAATAGTGCCATGATGCATCGGCGCATCCTGCTCCCCCTACTGTGCTGTCGGCGCCACGGCGCGGAACGTGACACGCTGTCGCTGATTGCCGGCGAAATGAAGATTCACCTCGACGTCGTCACCAACGGCGAGGGGGCGAGCCCGCTTCATGAGCATGAGATGGTAGCCACCCGGAGCGAATTCGACCTGCTCCCCCGCCGCCAGCTCCAGCTGGGCGACGGGCTCCATGCTGGTGGCGCCATCCTGATTGACACTGCGGTGCATCATGACATTACCGAAAGCGGGGCTATCCGCTCCTGTCAGGGTGACGCCCTTTTCGCTGGTATTGATGAGGGTGAAATAGCCTGCCGCGGGCAGGTCCCCGGGCAGGAGCCTAAGACGCGCCTCGCTGACCTCCAGTTCGGCAGCCGCCAGCGTGCCGGACGTCGCGATCAGCAACAGGAAGGTCGAGCACCAGCGTTTCGCTAGTCGCGTCAGACTAGGGTGTGGCGTGAGAGACATCAGCGGCATCCTCCTTGCGGGCATCACGGAACAGAAAGCTGAGAATGATCAGAACCCCGATGGCACTCATCATCGTGGCCGGCACCCAAGTCAACAGGCCACCGAGGAGCTGGTCAGTCAGAGGGTCCAGCGGCCAGGCGCGCCCGCACACCTCATAGACATCGAAAATGACATTCTTGCTAAAGACGATATAGGCCCCCAGCACGATCTGCGGCGGAATCACCGCCAACAGGATGGCGATGCGCTTGCCGTAGCCGAGGCCGCCCTGCTGCGGCGTGCGGCGATCCAGGATCAACCACCAGAAAAGCAACCCATCCAGCGCCATGCTCCAGTTCATCACTTGATACAGGTCGGTACTCAGCATCGCATCGAAGTGGACCTCGGGAACCAACCAGAAATAGATCAGCCCGACGAACAGTACGGGAGCGATCAGTGGATGCTGAAGCGTCCGGTATACGGGGCGCAGCAGGCGCGCGATCGGCCTCCATCCTGAGAAGTGCCTGATTCGGATCGGCAAGCCGTCTGCCAGTACCGGCAGGGGGGCGGCCAGGGCAATCAGGAAGGGACCGGCGTGATGCAGTACCAGATGCTGTGCCCGGTGGGTAAAGAACATGTACTGGGCGAGGTAGTCGTAATGGGTCTGGGTGACGCCATAGATGGTGGCGACACCCAGCAGGTAGGCAAGGACTCGACCTGCGCCGGTGGCCTCGCCTCGCCGTCGGCGCTGCCGGAGGCCACGCAGGTAGAGCACGATGGCCAGCAGGCAGGCCCCCGACCAGGCCAGCGAGAACTCCCACGGCAGCAAGTAGCCCAGAGCAACGTCGAGGTCGATAGCCCGTCCCTCCCCAGAATCGGCATGCCAACGATGAGACTAGGAGCCCACCGCGCCATGCGGCAAGGTGGGACAATAAACGCAGATGAAGCCAGAGCCCGCACCTCGGTGCCTGGGAGGCGAGGAAGGCCGCGCCCCAAGGCAGGGCACCAGTTCAGTGGTTGGGTATACTGCCAACGCACCGCCAGTGCTCCTGCAGAGGGCGATAGATCCTGTATCAGCCACGCCTGAAGTCAGCGTCACGAGACTGACAGGACCCGCCATGTTGTCGTCGTCATGGCCTGCGCAGCGCAATTTCTGCGTAGATACCCTGGTAGTCAGGGTCAGGTGTTTTATCCGGCTCCGGCATGGGATTCAGGGCTACCATGCGACCGCTGGGGTCATCCAACAGGCCACGAAGCTGTTCGTAATCGAAGTTCCAGCCCTCGGCCTTGCGCTGGTTGAGGCGTGTGACGGTCTCTACCAACGTGGACATGCTGTGCCCCTCCCCCTCAAGGGGCGGGAATGCCTGAACCAGCGGTTGCCCTTCATGCCAGCCGATCTTGATGGGCTGGTTGACGATTCGGACCTGGGTGCCGGCGGGCACGCGGTCGAAGATCGACTCGATGTCCCCAGGGAACATGCGAATACAGCCACGACTGGCACGCATGCCGATACCATCCGGCTGGTTGGTCCCATGGATCAAGTAGCCATCGAAACCCAGGATAATGGCATGGTCTCCCAGCGGATTGTCCGGGCCTGGTGGCACCACGCTGGGCGCCTCTTCACCGCGTGCCCTGGCTTCGCGCTGAACCGACTCGGGTGGGTACCAGGCGGGGTTCTTGATGTTCATGGTGGTCTTGGTCACACCGAGGGGGGTATCGAAGCCCTCGCGACCGATGCCGATAGGATAGGTCTCGACACGTGATGTCTCGTCGTCATCCACCTCGGGATAGTAATAAAGGCGCAGCTCGGCGATGTTGATGACGATACCAGTGCGCTCTGCGGCGGGCAGGATGAAGCGCCCGGGTATTGTCACCTCGGTACCCTCGCCGGGAATCCAGATGCTCACGTCCGGGTTGGCGCGCACGATCTCCCTGTACCCCAGGTTGTGTCGCCTGGCGATATCGAGCAGGGTTTCTTCTCGATCCTCCACCGTTATGCGGTAGGTGTCGCCGATCACATTGCCTTTTTCAGGCAGCGGATAGTGGCCGAGTGGCCACTTGTTCTCCTCCTGGGCCTGAGCAACGCCGATGAGCGCGAGCCAGCCTGCCAGCACTCCCATCAGCGTGCGTGTCCGGAGTTGCCACCCTGGAGATTTCCTCGCTGTGCCAGAGTGGGATTCGGATAACGTCATCATTCTCTCCCTTTTCGGCTGGACCCTTATCATCCAGACCGACGTGTGTTGAATCGCCATCCAGGCAGCACCAGTAAGCCGGCCAACAGCCAGGTCGGCCAGCTACCGGTTCGGGTGAACGGCGTGTTTCCCACCATGGGCATCACCTCGCCGCGAAGGCTCGTCGCCTGGAACTGTGGTGCGCGGGCCGTGACACGGCCCTGAGGATCGACGATGGCGGTCACACCATTGCTGGTGGCGCGGATCAGGTACCGGCCGTTCTCCAGCGCACGCAGGCGGGCCATCTGCAGATGCTGCAGGGGGCCGATGGAGCGGCCGAACCAGGTGTCGTTGGAGACCGTCAGCAACAGCTCGGCATCGCGCGCCTGCTCGGCGACACGATCGGCATAGATGATCTCGTAGCAGATGGCGTTACCGATGGTGGTTCCGGCGGCGTGGATCGGCCCCTGAGCCTCGGCCCCGGGGGTCATGACCGGCATGGGCAAGTCGAAGAAGGCGATGGTGTCGGCGAGCAGGCGCTTCAGCGGCAGGTACTCGCCGAAAGGCACCAGACGCACCTTACGATACTGGCCCTCGGCGTTACCCAGGCCGATCACGCCGTTGTAGTTGTCGCCGCCGTCGCGCTGCAGGATGCCGGTAAGCAAGGCGGTGTCGGGCGACAGGTTGGACTGTACCCGCTCCAGTATGGGCCGCGCGTTCTCCTCGAACATCGGCAGGGCGGCCTCGGGCCAGACCATCAGGTCGAGGTCGTCGGGCTGCTTCCGTGTTAACGACGTGTAGATGTTGACCGCCTCGCGCTGGCCTTCGGGCTTCCACTTGATCGACTGAGCCAGGTTGCCCTGCAGCAGGGCGACCCGCAGCGGCTCGCCTGCCGGCGAGGTCCACTGGGACGGCAGGGCCAAGGGAGTCAGCCAGAGAGCGGCGATGGGCGCCGCGGCCCACCAGCGGCGGCGCAGGAGCTCCACGCCCAGGGTGCCGGTCAGGGCGGTGATCAGCGACAGCAGATAGACGCCGCCCACCGGGGCCCAGGCCGCCAGCGGCGAGTCCACTTGGGACGTGCCCAGCAGCAGCCAGGGAAACCCGGTAAACAGCCAGGTGCGCAGCCATTCGCTCACTACCCAGAGGCCGGCGAAGCTGAGGAAGGCCAACCGCGGACTCGTGACGCGGCGATAGAGCCAGAAAGGCACGGCGAAGAACAGCGCCAGGCTGGCCACGAATAGGCCGGTGAGGAAGAGCGCCAGTGGCGCCCCCGTATAGCCGTAGTCGTGGATTGCGACAAAGACCCAGGAGGTGCCGGAGCCGAACAGGCCCACGCCATAGCACCAGCCGCGGAGGGCGGCCTGAGCGGGTGTCAGGGCATGAATGCCGACATAGACCAGGGCCACCGCCACCGGGCCCAGCCACCACAGCGTGAAGGGCGCGGCGCTAAGGGTGGTCAATCCTCCGGCGGTCAGGGCCAGCAAACAGCCGAGGACCGGAGAAAGCCGTCCGACAGGCGTCATGTCCCGGACTGGCTGGTTCTGTGCATCCATGCCGTCACTCGGACAATCTGGGGGAGGGGCGCTCATGCAAAGCCGCCATCGCAAAGGCGATGACCCCCAGGAACAGGGCGATATCCGCCAGGTTGAAGGCGGGCCAGTGCCACTCTCGCCAGTAGATGTCCAGGTAGTCCACCACGTACCCTCGCGCCAGGCGGTCGATGCCATTACCCAGCGCGCCACCCAGTATCAAGCTGTACCCCAGCGCCTCCAGGCGGGGCCTGGGCCTGCACAACAGGAACGTCAGCACGATAGCCGCCATTCCTGTCAGGCACAGGAAGAGGTAGCGCTGCCAGCCACCTGAGTCGGCGAGGAAGCTGAAGGCTGCCCCCGTGTTCCACCAGTGACCCCAGTTTAAGAATGGGGTCAGCGGGATGGCCTGGCCATACGGCATCAGCACTTGCACCAGCCCCTTGATGGCCTGGTCGGCCAGGCCGACCAGGCCCGCCAGTGCCAACCAGTACCGACTCTGCGGCACCATCGCTATCCCCTTCGTTGTCATGTCGTGGCTGCCTGATAGCGCGGGCTTGCCGAGCCAGTCGTGGCATTGCCTGGCGAGAAGCGATAGCCCAGCAGCCGCATGGCGTTCAAGGTCACCAGCACGGTGGCGCCGGTATCCGCCATCACCGCGATCCACATGCCGGTGATGCCCAATGCCGTGGTCACCAGGAAGATGGCCTTCAGGCCCAGCGCCAGGGCGACGTTGGTCTTGACGTTGCGCAGCGTGGCCCGGGACAGGTCGATCAGCTCGGCGATGCCACCGACGCGGTTCTTGAGCAGCGCCGCATCCGCCGTTTCCAGTGCCACGTCGGTGCCGCCGCCCATGGCGATGCCCACATCGGCTGCCGCCAATGCCGGGGCATCGTTGATGCCGTCACCTACCTTGCCGACGGGGCCTCGGCCGTCGGCCTGCCAGTCACGAACACGCTGCGCCTTGTCCTCGGGCATCAGCTCGCCATGCGCCTCGATGCCCAGGCTGTCACCGATGGCAGCGGCGGTACGCGCATTGTCACCGCTGAGCATCACTGCCTGCACGCCCAGGCGTGACAGCGCCGTTAGCCCCTCCCGGGCGTCCTCACGCGGCTCATCGCGTACGGCGATCAGCCCCAGGGGACGCTCGTTCTCGACCAGCAGGGCGAGACTCTTGCCGGCATGTTCCAGCTCGGCGATTCGGGCACGCAGACCGTCATCGAGAGAGGTCGGCGCTGTCAGGTGCCGAGGGGCGACCAGGCTCAGCTCTCGGTCCTCGATCCAACCGGCGACGCCACGCCCCGAAAGGGCGCGGTTACCGTTCGTCTGGGGGATGGAAAGGCCCAGTTTCTGTGCATGCGAGAAGATGGCCGTCGCGATGGGATGGCTAGAATCACGTTCCATCGCCGCTGCCAGTCTCAGGATCTCGTTTTCGCCCTGGCCGGTAGCCCAGTCTTCCACGTCGGTGACCTGGGGAGTGCCGGCGGTGAGGGTGCCGGTCTTGTCCAACGCCACCGTGCGCAACTTGCCCAGCTGTTCGAGTACCGCGCCGCCCTTGATCAGCAGGCCCCGCCGGGCGCCCGCCGAGAGGCCGGCAGCGATCGCCGCGGGGGTCGAGATCACCAGGGCACAGGGGCAGGCGATCAACAGCAGGGCCAGGGCGCGATAGACCGATTCCGACCAGGCCATGGTCGAGACCAGCGGCGGCACCACCGCCATCAGCAGGGCGAGCCCCACCACCGCCGGCATGTAGTAGAAAGCGAAGCGATCGATGAAACGGGCCACCGGTGCCTTGGCGGCCTGGGCCTCCTCCACCAGGCGGATGACCCGCGCGATGGTGTTGTCCTCGGCGCCGCGGGTTACCTCCACCTCCAGGGTGGCATCGAGGTTGACCGTGCCGGCGAAGACGTCGTCACCCGGGGCACGCGAGCGGGGCACCGACTCTCCGTTGATCGGTGACTCATCCAGATCGGACTCGCCGGCCAGGATGCGTCCATCGCAGGGCACACGGTCGCCCGGCCTTACCAGTACCCGCTGGCCAGGCGTGAGCGTAGCGGCCGAGACCTTCCGGGCATCCCCATTCTCCATCAATCTCGCGGTAGACGGCGTCAGGTCGGCCAACGCCGAGATGCTGCGGCGTGCCCGTGAGGCGGCCACGCCCTCCAGCAGTTCGCCCACCGCGAACAGGAAGACCACCACCGCCGCCTCGGCCGCGGCATCGATGGCCAGGGCGCCCAGGGCGGCGATGCTCATCAGCATCTCGATGGTGAAGGGGTTGCGCATCTTCAGTGCGCCCCAGGCGCCCTGGGCGATGGGCACCAGGCCCACCAGGGTGGCGGCGACGAAGGGCCAGCCCCCCAGGTCCGGCCAGGTCATGCGAAGGACCAAGGCCAGAGCCAGCAGCCCCCCCGTGACGAGCACCAGGCGTCCCTTCGCGGTCTGCCACCAGGGCGCTGGGGGGGTATCTGACCCATCCTTCTCGGAAGGGGCGGCAAGCCGGTAGCCAAGCTCGTTAAGGATCCGTTCGATCGACTGATGAGACGGAGCCCTGTGTGGTTCGGGGTGTATGGTGACCGATCCGGTCACCGAGCTGGCCGACACCTCCTCGATGCCTTCCAGCCGACCCAGCGCGGCCACCACCTTGCGCTCGCAGCCGCCGCAGTCCATACCTTCGACTCGTAGCGTAAAGCCCGCTGACGTTGCCGTGGATGTCGAATTTTCCATGGTGACACTCCTGGCGATGGGTTATCTTCTGAAGGATAAACCTTGTAGCAACTATAGATTCAAGCCATTCAGGAGGGCTTCAGGATGGCGGAGACGAGCGACGCAATCGGCATCGGCGAGCTGGCCCGGCGTGCCGGCTGCAAGCCCGAAACGGTTCGCTATTACGAGAGCATCGGGCTGGTGAGCGACGCGACACGTACCGAGGGCGGTCAACGCCGCTACGGAGAGGAGGCCGTCAGGCGGCTGACCTTCATCCGCCATGCCCGGGACTTCGGCTTCTCGGTGGAAGCGGTGCGTGAACTGCTGGCCATGTCAGACCAGCCCGACATGCCGTGTCAGGAGGTCGACGCCATTGCCAAGCACCACCTGGAGGAGGTCGAGTCGCGGCTGCAGCGGCTCTCCGCACTGCGTGACGAGCTCAGGCGGATGGTCAGCCAGTGTGCCGGGGGGAAGGTCGAAAGCTGCCGGATCATCGAAGTGTTGAGCGATCATCAGCTTTGTATCAGCGACCGGGCCCACGGAGGCGCTCACGACCTAGGGTAGGCATCTGGACGGATCGGCATGCTAGCCCAGCGAGACATCCAGAAACAGCATGAGCACCAATCCCACCGAGAGCCCCAGCGTCGCCTTGTTCTGGTGGCCGCTTCGGTGGGTCTCGGGAATGATCTCATGGCTGATGACATAGAGCATGGCACCGGCGGCGAAGGCCAGCCCCCAGGGAAGCAGTACTTGTGACATGCTGACGACCCCCGCACCCAGCAGGCCACCTAACGGCTCGACCAGCCCGGTGAGGGAGGCAATGGTCCAGGATCGCCAGCGTGAATAGCCTTCACCCAGCAATGCCACCGCCACCGCCAGGCCTTCCGGCGCATTCTGCAGGCCGATACCGATAGCAAGGGGAAGTCCCCCTTCGCTTCCCCCTGCTCCAAAGGCCACACCAACCGCCAGACCCTCTGGCAGGTTGTGGATCGTGATGGCAAAGATGAACAACCAGATTCGGCGCAGCGATGCCGCCTGTGGCCCTTCACGCCCCTGCTCGAAATGTTCGTGGGGGAGTCGCTCATTCAGCAGGGCGACCAGCCCCATCCCCATCAGTATCGACGCGCAGGCAATGGCGGCAGGCAAGACGCTACCGCCATAGCGCAGTCCAGAGGCTTCCAGGGAGGGAATGATCAGTGAAAAGAAGGACGCCGCCAGCATGACACCGGCGGCGAACCCGAGTGCCAGGTCGCGAACGGCACGATCGGGCGCCTTGCTGATCAGGATAGGTAGCGCTCCGATGGCGGTCATCGAACCGGCGGCAAGACTACCCAGGAACCCCAGCGTGACCGGAGAGACACCTTCCATAGACCCTTCCCTTCTGGAGGATTGGTACTGCAGGGAATGTTGTGTCACACGACGATAGTCATTACATGGCCACCGATGCATGTCATACAACAAGCCCGCCTGTCGGCCTATCGATTATCCAAGGCGACCAGACCGGAGGTCCCGATGGCTTTTTGCAGACGACCACGAGCCTCGAAAAGCACGCTTCGATAATTCTGGGGTCTCAGTGACTCCCCCAGAATGATGCGCTGCCCCTCCTCCAGGGGATCGACAGGTCGGTCATCCACTCTCACTTCGTAGTGCAGGTTGGGACCCGTGGTGAGTCCGGAGGCCCCGACTTCACCCAGCGTATCGCCGGCATTGATGGCGTCCCCGACCGCCAGGCCGGAGGCGAAGCGGCTGAGATGCGTATAGCGGCTGAGGGTGCCCATCTCGTGCTCTACCTCCACGACACGACCATAACCGCCGCGACGACCGATGAAGGAGACCCGCCCCGGCGCCGTCGCCATGACCGGGGTGCCGCGAGGGGCGGCAAGGTCGACGCCGTCATGACGACGGACCGCACCGTATACGGGATGACGTCGATTGCCGAAGGCGGACGTCAGGCGTGCGCCGAGCACCGGGAACCGCTTCGTCTCCACAAGGCTACCGTCCTTGAAGAGCATCACAGTGGCTCTCTGGTCCGTAGGCCATACCATCTCCAGTCGTGCCGACGGGTCAGCCAACCCCATATAGGTCAGACGGGGAGGCCCAACTCGCGTGCCATCCTCTCGGCGATCCTCTTCCCACAGTAACTGCAGGCACTCCGCGCCCGAGATATCACGGCGTGTGTCCATGAGTCCGCCCAGCAGCACCTCAAGGTCCACAGCGAAACGCGTGGGTATCCCCTCTGCCGCCAAGGCGGCATAGAGTGACGTTTCAACGTCCACTTCACGGCCTAGAGTCAGGGTGTCGAGACGAGGCGGGACAATCCGCGTCGACGGCTGCTCCCCTAGCGTAACGACGTATTGAATACCCGAGTCACGCTCGATGGCCACTGACACCGGCTGTCCGGTCGTCAGAGAGGTGACAGCGAGACGATCTCCAGGCCGCAAGCGTCTTGGGTCGAATATCTCCGCCAGCGATGTCGACGCTTGGGTGCGCGCCTCGGCATTCACGCCAAGCTGCAGCAGCAGTGCGTTCAGGGTATCCCCTGGTGCCACGATTAGCTCTTGGGCGATGCTCTCGGGCGGCTGAACGGCCAAGGGCGATGCCCCCTTCTGCGCGAGAGCTTGTGCCCTGGCCGATGCCGGTTCGCTCGATGATAGCGAGGCGCTCTCTTGCCAATGGGCTTCGGCCAGCAGAGGGCCCAGCCCCATCAACCCTACCAGCAACCAGTGCCGTGTCATGACGCGTCGTCCTCGCCCGAGACCTCGGTCACCTCACGGTTAACGGCGTCGACCAGCTCCTGCATGCCGAAGGGGTCCAACAGCTCACCATTGACGAAAAAGGTCGGCGTCTGGCGGATCTGGTTGGCCTTGACGTCTTCCTTGTCCTGGTCAATGACCGCTTGTACCTCGGGGGAATCAAGTTGTTCCTCTGCTGCAGTTCTGTCTAGACCGGCCTCGCTGGCGATATCCAGAATAGCGGCCTCATCGAAGCTGCCATGAGCCGCCCACTGGCTCTGCCGGGCCAGCAACGCTTCCAGCACCGGCTGGAAGACGTCCTGGCGCCTGGCGACTTCCAGCACGCGAATGGCGGTATCGGACACGTCTCCGTGGAAGGGCGTGTAGCGCACCACCAGCCGCACCTGGTCGGGGTATTCTTCCAGGATGCGCTTGGTCAGCGGATAGAAGGCACGGCAGGCCTCACAGGCCGGATCGAAGAACTCCACGATGGTCACCGGCGCTTCTTCCGGCCCCAGAATAGGCGAGTGTGAGCGCACCAGAGAGTTTTCGGCCTGGGCTTCATCCTGGCTGGCCGCCTCGGCGCCCATGCCCAATAGCGAGGGTCTCGATACCATCACGATAAGGGCGGTCAGCATCAACGCGCCAACCAGGATAAATGTCGCTTTTTTGTACATTGACTTCTCCAATTCAAGTGGTTAAGCGGAAAGCAAGACCAGAGAGCTGCTGAGTGGATCTCAACCGCTGTTGGGTGCCTAAGTCGGCGAATAGTGGCGTGTTATCCATGCCCATAAAGATTGGCTCCCTGATGCGCATGATCAATATGCTCGAATTCCAAGCTGGAGTGGCCAATGTCAAAGCGCGCTTTCAGCTGAGCTTTGATATCCGCCTTGACCGCCTCGAGCTGCTGCCAGCCGGCTTCCGTCGTCACCACGTGGCAGTCAAGCGCGGCGGTGTTCTCCTGCATTTGCCATAGGTGAACATGATGCACATCCTCAACCCCTTGGACGTCACGCAGGGCGTCAATGACTGATTGACCATCGATATCGGGTGGCGAGCCCAACATCAGTGTCCGGATAGGACCACCTATCTCCGTAAAGGCGAGATAAAGAATATAGAGCGCAATGCCGATCGTAATCGCAGGGTCTACCCAGCGCATGTCATATAGCAGAATTAGTGAGCCGCCGATGATCACAGCGATGGACGCAAAGGCATCGGACAGATTGTGCAGGAAGAGAGCGCGGATGTTGACGCTATGTTTTTGCATCGACCAAGTGAGCAAGGCCGTTAGCGCATCGACAAGAAGAGCGACAATGCCGATGATGACGACTATCCAGCCCTGAATCTCTGGCGGGTCGATCATGCGCATGACGCCTTCATAAATTAGATAAAACCCAACGAGAATGAGGGTCGTGTAGTTGATCAGCGCTGCGACAATCTCGATTCGCCCATAGCCGAACGTCATCTGAGAGTCAGGTGGTCGCCTCGCGATCTTGCGGGCCGCAAAGGCAATGACAAGGGCAGCCATGTCGGAAAAATTATGCAGCGCATCCGCGATCAGCGCGAGGCTTCCGGCCAAGATACCCCCAACAATCTGAGCAACGGTCAATATCCCGTTGGCCCAGATGGCAATGCTCACCCGACGGTCACCAGAGGTGGGGTCAAGATGGGGATGATCGTGATGATGTCCCATGCGTCATCCTTGTGGTGTCACCTGATGACGCGACAGTATAAAACCTATACCAACTCAAGCTTCAAGCCCGAATTATAATGAAGGCTGAGCCAGGGCTAGCAGTCTGTCGGGTTATGGGTGTCGCTCATAGTAACGGCACCCACTTCTCTCGATTTTCGTGTTGGCGCCGGCCATGTCTCTTGTGTGGCGCCATTCGGCGATCCTGGAGTGGCCTGAGCGCTTGTGACGCAGCCTTATCGCTGAGGCATGCCCCTCAGCCTGCGGCCAGGCGATGCATCCGCTTGATATTCCATGCCAGGGTGGCCAGTCGCCACTCGCCGCTGACCTTATCCAGGCCACGTAACGAGAACTGCCGGAACCCCATCACGTGTTTGATGATCCCGAAGACCGGCTCTACCGTGTGCTTGCGCAGCGCATAAAGCGCTCGGCCCGCCTGTGTCTTCAAGCGATGTGCCATCTGCTCGACGGGGTCATCGCTCTCCGGCACTGGCGGATCCACGGCGAAACGCTCGAAGACCGGAAGGTGATGGAGATCACGCTTCATCGCCAATAGCGGCTCGATGCCGTGCTCATGGCAGGCCCGGACATTGGCAGCGTTGAAATAGCCCGTATCGGCCAGCAGATGGGCGGGCTTGCCCACCGCCTCCGGGTAGCCTTGCCAGGCCGTCAGCAACGGCATGACTTGCTGCTTGTCGTTGGTTGCCTGAGTGACGTGGACATGGGTCACCAGCAGACTCTCGGTATCAACGGCGGCTTGGGCGTTGAAGCACTGATCAAACCCCTTGCCGGTGACCGGCATGATCCGTGACTGCGGGTCGGTGAAGTTGAGCTGGTCCTTGTCACGCGGGCCGCCAGTGGGCGGTTCGGGATCCCGCCCACGGGGTTTCTTGCCGGCCTTGCGCTGCGCCTCCCGCCGCGCCACCTTTTCCTGGTAGGCGGCTTGCTCGGTGGCGTCCCGCTCCTCGGCGCGCGCCTCGATCTTGGCCTTCGCCTCGGCGATGGCCGCCAGGCGGGCTTCACGGCGGGCAATCTCGGCGGGGATATCCATGCCGTCGGCCGCGTCCTCCTGGTCCGCCGACTCGGCCCGCTCGGTCAGTGCCCTCACCTCCGCCCGGAGTTGTGCTTCCAGCTTCTTGGCATGGCCATACGATAGCGCCTTGTGCTTGCTGGCGTTGGCCTTGAGCTTGGTGCCGTCCAGGGCGATGGTGCCGAGCTTGAGCAGCTTCATCTCGCGAGCCAGCAGCAGCACCTGCACGAACAGCTGCTCCAGCTCCGGCAGGAAACGCCGGCGAAAGGTCGCCAGCGTGTCGTGGTCGGGATGGGTATTGGCCGCCAGGTAACGGAACGCCACCGAGTCATAGGTGGCGCGCTCGATCTTGCGGCTGGAGACCACCCCGGTGGCGTAGCCATAGACCAGCAGACTCAGCAACACTGCCGGGTGGTGGGCCTTATGCCCTCGACCGGCGTAGCGTCGCGTCAGCGCCGAGAGATCCAGTTGTTCGACGACATCGACCACGAACCGCGCCAGGTGGCCATCGGGCAGCCACTCGTCTACCGAAGGCGGCAGGAGATAGTCGGTCTGACGGTCAACGGGGATGAAGCGGCTCATGGCGACGTTCCAGTAGTGGCGGCATGCTGAGAGTATCTCACGGCGTTATCGAAAACCCGACAGACTGCTAGGCGTGTGGAACTTTGCATAGTGGGCGCTGTACCAGACATGGTTACCATGTTCCATGTCCCGGAAGGAGCCCATTGTGATACCCAAGCCCCACTCGCACACCTGGCTGATGAGCCTAGCTTTACTCTTGATGCAGGCGACGCCAGCCCTCGCCGAGCCACGACTGCCGGACTTCACGGAGCTGGTCGACAAGGCCGCGCCAGCCGTCGTCAACATCTCCACCTCACGGGAGATCGAGAGGTCCATGACGTCCTCTCGGCAGTTTGGGGGGGCAGGAGGTGCCGGAGATCTTTCGAGAGTTCTTCGGCGACCGCATCCCGATGCCACCCGGCGGTGCGCCCAATCGCAATGAGGAGCCACGTCAGTCACTGGGATCGGGCTTCATCTTCGATGAAGACGGCTACATCATGACCAACGCCCACGTGGTCAAGGGCGCCGACAAGATCCTGGTGCGACTAAACGACCGTCGCGAACTCGAGGCCGAGCTCGTGGGGGCCGACGAGAAGACCGATGTGGCGGTGCTCAAGGTCGACACCGACAACCTGCCTACCCTGGAGCTAGGCAACTCCGACGACCTTCAAGTCGGCCAATGGGTCGCCGCCATCGGTTCCCCTTTCGGCTTCGACCACTCGGTGACCTCCGGCATCATCAGCGCTATCAACCGCACTCTGCCCCAGGACGTCTACGTTCCCTTCATCCAGACCGACGTGGCGATCAACCCTGGCAACTCCGGCGGTCCACTGTTCAACCTTGATGGCGAGGTTGTGGGCATCAACTCCCAGATTCTGACCCGCAGCGGCGGCTACATGGGCCTCTCCTTCGCCATTCCCATCGATGTGGCGCTGGACGTGGCCAACCAGCTGCGCGAAGAGGGCTATGTGAGCCGCGGCTGGCTGGGCGTCAGCATACAGCCGGTGTCAAAGGACCTGGCGGAGTCCTTCGGCATGGAACAGGCCGAGGGTGCCCTGATCGCCCAGGTCGAGCCCGGCAGCCCTGCGGCGGAAGGCGGGATCAAGGCAGGTGATGTCATTCTCGAAGTCAACAGTCAGGAAGTAGACCACTCCACCACGCTGCCGCGCCTGGTCGGTCAGACGAGTCCTGGTGAGGAGGTCGACCTCAGAGTGTTGCGCGATGGCCAGCGAGAGCGCATCACGTTAGAGGTCGGCGAGTGGCCGAATGCCGGCCCCGAGCAATCCGATGGCGACCCGGTGCGCCTCGGGATCGTGGTTCAGCCGCTGAGTAGCATGGAACAGCGCCGGCTTGGCATTGATCACGGGGTGCGCATCGCCAAGGTCGATCCGACCGGCCATGCCGCTGCCGCTGGCATTCGCCCCGGCGATGTGCTGGTCAGCCTGGGCCAGCAACCGATAGAGAGCCCGCAACAGCTGACGGAGTTGCTGACCAACCTGCCGGACGACCAAACGGTGCCGGTTCTGCTCAACCGCGACGGCCGTGCCTACTTCGTGGCCCTGCGAGTGGGCAATGGTGACTGAGCAAGATCACTGTTTCCCTACCAGACCATAGTGGAGGGGCTCAAGCTCAGCGCTCAGACTTTCACCAAGGAAGTGACGCAGTTGTTTTGCTTTGCCGGGTGAACGGGCTGGGCTTGAGGTTCTAGTGAATATCACTACTTGCACAAGTCAGGACACATACTTGATAGAGCTTTTAGTCAAGTTTGCGTTTCTACGGATAAGGCCAAGGTGCGCGTCGGCGCAATCCCCACGCAGACCGGGATATGCGTGAAGCGCCGCACCTTGGTGAACAGTTCCTGGGCGTGACGGTGCATCTGCTCCGGGGCAAAGCCGTCGAAGCGCACGAACATCTCGTCGATGGAGTAGGGCTCCACGCCGGCAGAGAACTCCTCCAGCACCTGCTGCACCCGGGAGGACATATCCCCGTAGAGTTCATAGTTCGAGGACAACAGCGTGATGAGCCGCTGGCGGAGCATTGGCTGCAGCTCGAAGGCAGGTGTGCCCATGGCCACGCCCAGCGCCTTGAGCTCGTTGGAACGAGCGATCACGCAGCCATCGTTGTTAGAGAGTACGCCCACGGGCACGCCCTCCAGCCGCGGCTGAAAGGCCCGCTCGCAGCTGACGTAGAAGTTGTTGCAGTCGATCAGTCCGATCATGGGCCTGGCCCCGGCTAGACGGTGTACTCGTGGACTACTGCGCGGACCACGCCCCAGGCCTGGCACTCCAGGTCCGCGGCGGGGATGGGGCGGTAAGCGGGGTTGGCCGAGGTGAAGTAGGGACGGTTGCCGATCAACTCGTAGCGTTTCACCACCAGCTCCCCCTCCACCGTGGCGACCAGGATATGCCCGGGCCGCGGCTCGATGGCGCTATCGACCACCAGCAGGTCACCCTCCGCGATGCCCAGCGCCTCCATGCTGTCGCCGGTGACGGTCATGAAGAAGGTCGAGGAGGGGCGCTTCACCAGCCGCTCGTTGAGGTCCAGGGTGCGCCCCTCGTAGTCCTGGGCCGGGCTCGGAAAGCCCGACAGCCCGGCCCGCGTTAGGGGCAGAGGGAAGGGCAGGGGCTGCGCCGGCGGCGCCGGATCCGCGGGAATGAGCTTGGGGTGTGGCATGGTGGGCTCCTCTCGATACCTGATATTTATACAGTATCAGGCAGGCGACCCGGCCTGCCAAGCCCTTGCACCGCGAAGGTCGCGAGCAGGCTCAGCATGATGCTGCTAATCTGACTGAGGATTAGGCATAGCAAGGGAGTGCGAAATGAAAGCTCATACTCGTCAATGTAGGACCCCACTACTGGCTCCGGTGGTATGTCAGCTCACGACCCAAAGCGGCCAGGCCGGCAAAGGCAGCATGCGCGTTCATTGGGGATATGCAGCATGCACGATGATCTGTGTTATGTGGCCGAGCTATACTTGATTCCTAGAGTTTTCAATAGGATGAGATATGTTCGATCACGCAGAATAACATTGTTGAACTCGCATGCGCGTTCAAGTGGAATATCAAGCATGCTATATAATAAAACTGTTATGAATAAAAGGAAAATCGCATGAAACTTAAACTTATGTCTCTAGTAACTATCTTCTTGATTGCATCTTGCTCAAATGCAGAAGCTCAATTAACTATTAATGAAGCTGAAAGTATAGGGTTCAAGAAAAAGCAGCAGCAACTATTTCAAATGATTGGCGCTATTGATGGTTGGAGTGGGACTTGGGAAGGAGAAAGGGTTGAGCTTTATCAATTCGAAAGCCCAGAAAAGATAAAGAAAGATTTATTTTCGACTTCAACAGATGAGGGCAATATTTCTGGATGGGTGGATAAGTGCACAGTCAGAAATATGTTCATGTTAAGCAAGGGCAAAAAAGCTTGCTCAAAACTGAAAACTTTGACTGGTTCATAACAAGCGCCGGCACAAACATTCGCTTCGCTCATTGGACTCGCAACAAGTTGCGAGCCTGTGCGGCGGGCGTTATGCAGCAAGGAGGAAATCATGATTTCAGATCAGGAAAGGGCGTTAGCTGAGCAGGTCATCAAGTTGCATGATGGAAAAAGCTTTGACATATTGCAGAATCTATCAACATCGTCTCATCGCGAAGGAGGCGAAGGCCCCGTCACTGAAGATATCCTGAATCCGTGAGACCGGCCCCCAGGAATGCTTCTAACCTACTGAACTGCATGGCAATATAGCGAATATCGCCATTCACCCAGACAGTGCCATGCCCAACGTCAAGTTCCGCGCCAGTCGCCGCACCCTCACCAGCCACGCCGGGCTGTCCATCATCGGGCAATGCTTCGAGATCGCTGGCGTCGACAGCATCGACAGCCGCTTCCCCACCACGCTGGGCATGCGCACCAGTGACGTGATCAAGAGCTACCTGGGCCTGCTGTGTCTGGGCATGAGCGACTATGACGCCATCGAAAACTTCCGCCGCGACAAGCCCTTCCAACAGCTGCTGACCCTGCAAAAGGTGCCGAGCACGGCGACGCTGCGACAGCGGCTGGAGAAACTTGCCGCCAACGACCTGCAGGCGCGCACCGCCACCTGGTCCACGACCCTGCTGTCACTGATCGAAGCACCGATCACCGCCGAGACGACGCACGTCTGCCTGGACATCGACACCTTCGTCATGGACAACAGCAACTCGAAGAAGGAATGCGTCTCGCGGACCTACCAGAAGGTCGATGGCTACACCCCGATCGCCGCCTATCTGGGCAACGAAGGATGGTGCCTGGGTCTGGAACTGCGGCCTGGCAAGCAGCACACCATGAAGGAGAGCAACGCCTTCCTGGAGCGGGTACTGCCTCGCGCCCAAGGCCTGACCAAGCAACCGATCCTGTTACGCGAGGACAGCGGCTTCGACAGCCAGGCGCACCTGGCGCTTCTCGAACAGCAGCGCCAGGTCTTTGCCGACGAGGGGCGCCGGCTCGACTATGTCGTCAAATGGAACCCGCGCGGCTCGGCCACGGCCGATCAGGATACCTGGTTGGCTGTGGCGGCGGACTACTGGGAAGAGCTGCGTCCTGGCAAGCGCCAGGCGCTGTGGACGCAGACCGTCTCGATCCACGACGACAACAAGACCGAATACGTCGTCCAACGCGTGATGCGCCTGGTAGAGCGCACCGCCGATCGCGATGGCCAGTTGCTGCTCGAACCGGACTATGAGTTGGAAGGCTGGTGGACCAGCCTGGACGAGGCGCCGGAGGCGGTGACCAAACGCTACCAGGCGCATGCCACCCACGAGCAATTCCACAGTGAGATCAAGACCGATCTCGACCTGGAGCGGCTGCCGTCGGGCAAGTTCGCCACCAACGATCTGATCCTGCACCTCGCCCAGCTGGCCTACAACATCCTGCGGCTGATGGGGCAGCTGGGCATGACCGGCGAGCTGAGCCCGGTGCGCCATCCCGCCAAGCGGCGCCGGATCCGCACCGTGCTACAAGAGCTGGTGCATCGTGCGGCGCTCGTGGTTCAAAAGGCGCGGCAGATCATCCTCGACTTCGGGCAGGACATCGGACGCATGACGGTGTTGAACACCCTGCGAAGCCGCCTGCGCTATCCG
>NZ_JHVH01000024.1 GCF_000620045.1 Halomonas halodenitrificans DSM 735
CGCCAGGCCTCCACCTGCTCGGGGTAGAGCCCGCGCTCGCGGCAGTAGGCGCTGACTTCAGCCTCGTTCATCGGAGCTGTCTCCAGGACGATCTGGAACTTCTCCTGGCTGGTCCACTGATCTGGCTGGGTAGAACGTGATGGCAAAACCTGTCCTCGTGCTCTGGCCTGTTTCCGCCAATTGTAGAGGGTTGTCGCGGTGATGCCTTCCTGCTCGGCTAATTCCGGGATGGTCATGCTCATGGGCGGTGCCATCTTCTTGAGGATGGCTTCCTTACGCTCTGTGGGATAACGCACGTTGATCACCTCTCAATCCGTTTGGGTGACAACTACGCTGGCAGATAGGGGATAGCGCCGCCGGAAGGCGGCCTCCACCTCCCGGCGCAGGTCCATCACACCGAGCTGGTGAAGGAAGTGCACCTGATTGGCGACCTGGGCGGCATAGACGCCCAGCACTTCAGGGTCGGTCAGGAACGCCGCCCAAGGCGGGTCGCCCAGATAGTCCAGTGCCCGCTCATGGCCGGGAATCTCGTCCAGCATGCCATGGTAGTGGGCCTGCACCAGCCGGAACAACAGGCCTTTGGCATAGGCGATCTCGCCCCACCGGGTGAACATCTTGGCCCGGGCACGCTGCTTCTCGGTGCGCCGTGGGTATCCCTCGACGCCCTCTCTACCGAGCCGTTCGACCTGCCCTGGCACTCCCAGCTCGGCAATCTCGGCCTCGAGGCGCCCCGCCAGGTGCGTCATGTACTCGCGGTTGGCCGGCAGATAGCGCTCCTCGCCGGTCACCCGGTAGAGGCGCTGGGCGTAGTGGCGGCGCTTGCCGATGGAGAATTCGGGAAGCACCGCGTCATAGGTCGCCCGGAGTCGCTCCGCCGCCAGCCGGTGGTGTTCGTCCGGGCCGGCATCGGGCTGCTGCACGGCACAGGCCGAAAGCTGCAACACCAGCCCACACAGGGCAAGCCACGACAACAGCCGCTCGTGGAGGCTGGGCAGGCTCATGAGCGATTCTTCCTGCGCCGTGACTGCTCGGGCCGAATCATGCGAACCCTTACCTTGGGCCGCGGCGACTCGGCAGGCGGCTCCGGCGGCTTCTCCTCTGCGGTTGGTGCCGTTGGCTCAGGAGTTCTCGGGATGATCACCCAGGCGAAGGTCGGCAGCGCCAGGCGCCAGTGGATGGCGGCCAGGCGCAGGCCGAGGGTCGCGCTCAGCGAGAAGGCAACGGCGACCGGTCCGGGTGCCCCCAGGGCATCCAGCCCGACATAGACGACGCCACCGGCGATGGCCGCGGTGGCGTAGATCTCCTCGCGCAGCACCATGGGAATACGACGCGCCAGCACATCGCGCATCATGCCCCCGGCCACCCCGGTCATCACGCCCATCAGCATCGCCACCAATCCCGATGTGCCCATCTCAAGCGCCTTGTGGGCGCCGATCACCACGAACAGCGCCAGCCCGAAGGCGTCGGCCACCGGCATGAAGCCTCGAGAGAGGCGATGGATATAGTGAAACCCCAGAATCGAGAGCCCGACCGTGGCCAGGATCACCCATAGGTAGGTGGGGTCGGTGACCCAGAATACCGGCCTTATGCCGAGCACCAGGTCGCGGACGGTGCCACCCCCGATGCCGGTCATTGCCGCCAGCACCAGCATGCCGAAGGGATCCATGCGCGAACGACAGGCGAGCACCACACCCGACAGGGCAAAGACGACCACCCCCGCCATATCCAGCCAGTAGATCAATTCGTTCACTGCCGTCTCCTTCCGCCGCGCCGCCTCGAATGGGCGCACAGCATAGACCAATTCCCGCCGGGTGGAAGGGTCAGAATGTGTCCGTGCCGAAACGCGCCAGCTGCATCTCCCGCAGCCGGCTGAGGGTGCGCCGGAAGGGAAAGGCCAGATGCCCATGGGGATAGAGCGACTCCATGGGCACCGCCGCCTCCAGATACAGCGGTGTGCGCCTGTCGTAGCACTCATCGACCAGGGCGATAAAGCGTCGCACGCCGTCATCCCGGCGGGACAGCGGTGGCAGTTCCCGATCCCCCGCCACCACTCGATCGACGCCATCCTCGGTTCCCCGGGCAATGCCACCCATCGGGCGGGCATCGCTCAGGCGAGGCACCCCCTCCAGCAGGATATGCTCGAAACGGTCGACCAGGGCGATGAAGTCCAGCGCCGCCAGGGGCTGCTCGCAGAGCTCGGTGTAGTCGCACCACACCACCGACCCGCTGCGCCCAAGTACCGCGATGGCACGGTGGCCAAGTTCGATGGGAGCCTGGGTGGTCGCCTGGCCGTCGCAGAGCCTTGCAAAGACATCGGGCATGGCCCGGTTGCCACTATCGGCCGCCACGACCCAGTACCGCTGATGGCGACGCCCCGGATGCAGACGGTGGTCCTGCCCTTCGCCGAGGTCGATGGCATGCATCTCTCGCTCCATGGCGGCAATGGCCGGCAGAAAGCGTTCGCGATTGAAGCCGTCGGCATAGAGTTGATGAGGCGCCTGATTCGAGGTGCAGACCAGCACGACCCCCTGCTCGAAGAGCGCGGTCAGCAGCCCGCCCAGCAGCATGGCATCGGCGATGTCGTTGACGAACAGTTCATCGAGGCAGAGTACCCGCACTTCGGCGGCCAGCTCTCGGGCCAGGGCGAGCAGGGGGTTCGGCGTGCCGCCGAGCTGAAACTGGCGACGATGCACCCAGCGCATGAAGTGATGGAAGTGCTGGCGCCGGGCCGGTACCCGAAGGGCATGGTGGAAGGCATCCATCAACCAGGTCTTGCCGCGCCCCACCGGCCCCCATAGATAGACGCCCGTCGCCGGCTTGCCCTGCGCCTCTTCATGCCCATGCACGGCGTCGAAACAGGCCTCGAGGGCCTCGGCGGCGGATCGCTGGGAGGCATCGGCAACGAAGCCGTGATGCGCAAGGGCCTGGTGGTAGACGGCCAGCGGCGAGGTCGCCCCGGTTGGAGGACGGGACGGCGCGCCACTCGATGCCTCGGGTCTCTTCCGGCGCGTCACGCCCCTTCCCGCTGAAAGGCGTAGACGCTGCCGATGCCCAGCAGCCGGCTCAGCTCGTCCAGGGCGGTCAGTGACTCCCTGACCAGCGCCGGGTCGGCGAGGTCCTCGGGCACGAGGCGGTCACGGTAGTGGCGCTGCACCCACCCGACAAGCTCGCCGTACAAGGCGTCGTCGAGCAGCACGCGCCCGGAGAGAGCGGCACGCTCCTCGGCCGCCAGCACCATCCGCAGGCGCAGGCAGGCGGGGCCTCCACCGTTGCGCATGCTCTGCTTCACATCCTTGACCACCACCTCGCCGATGGGATTGGCCCCGGCCAGCAGATGGTCCTGCAGGGTTCGCCAGACCCTCTCGTTCTCCTGGCACTCCCCGGGCACCACCAGGGTCATGGAGCCATCGGCATTGGTCAGCAGCTGAGAGTTGAAGAGATACGACCCTACGGCATCCTCGAGACTCAACGCCTCGCTGGGCACGCGCACCGGAATCAACGGGGTGCTCATGCGCTCGCGCAGGGCCTCCAGGGTGCCCTCTTCGTCCAGAAAGGCCATCTCGTGGTAGAGCAGCACAGGGCCGTTGCCCACCGCGATGACGTCATTATGGAAGACCCCGGCATCGATGGCCCCGGGGTGCTGCTGGGCGAATACCGTCTGCGACTCGGCCAGGCCATGCTGACGCGCCACCGCCTGGCTCGCCTCCAGGGTCTGGCGCGCCGGGAAGCGACGCGGTGCCGGGCTCTCTTCGGTGCCCCAACCGAAGGCCTCACGCCCGTAGACATAGAGGTGCACCCCGGCATCGCCGTGCTCGCCGGCCAGGCGCGTATGGTTGGCCGCCCCCTCATCCGAGAAGGCGGGAGTGGCGGGGAGCACCGGGTGATGGACGAAGTGTTCCCGAGAGCGGAAGATCGCCGCCAGTACCCGGCCGGTGGTAGCGGGCTCGAGAAAGCGGTGAAAGCTCGACTGCAGGTTGGCCGGGGTGAAGTGGACGCGGCCATCGGGGGCATCCCGGCTGGGCGTCACGGTGGCGGCATTGGCGGTCCACATGCTCGCCGCGGAGCACACCGCACGCAGCACCTGCGGCGCCTCGCCGGCGGCTCGCGCCAGCACCCGCTCGTCACTGCCGGTAAAGCCCAGCGTTCGCAGGGCCCCGAGGTCCGGGCGCTGCTGCGGCGGCAGCACGCCCTGGGGGTAGCCGGCGTCCATCAGCGCCTTCATCTTGGCTAGCCCCTGCAGGGCCCCCTCCCGGGGATTGGCCTCCAGCCCCCCATGACGCATCGATGCCACATTGCCCAGCGCCAGGCCGGCATAGTTGTGGGTAGGGCCCACCAGGCCGTCGAAGTTGACCTCACGGTAGTCGGTGAGGCCCGCCCCGCTCTTCAGGCTCTCGTTCACAGGCTCACCCCCGGCGGCAGCTGGTCGGGCAGGTGCAGGTCTGCGCTCTCCATGGAGGCCACCGGATAGGCGCAGTAGTCCGCCGCATAGTAGGCGCTGGGACGATGATTGCCGCTCTCCCCTACTCCGCCGAAGGGGGCATCCCCGGAGGCGCCGGTGGTCTGGCGGTTCCAGTTGACGATGCCCGCCCGAATACGCAACAGGAAGTCATCCCAGTCGGCGCGCGCGCCACCGATCAGCCCGGCGGAGAGCCCGTACCGGGTGGCATTGGCCAATGCCACCGCCTCATCCCAGGAGCGGTAACGATGGACCCGCAACAGCGGCCCGAAGTGCTCCTCGTCGGGCACCTCCAGGCCGGTGACATCGATCAGCGCCGGGCTGAGCAGGCTGGTGCCCTCCTCGAGACGCTCCATGCGCGCCAGCACCGTGCCGCCTCGGGCCTCCAGGGCCTCCTGGGCCGCCAGCAGGCCATCGGCGGCGGCCACGCTGACCAGGCCGCCGTAGAAGGGCGCCGGTTCGCTGAAGGGGGCCGCCACCCGCAGCCGCGAGATGGCATCCACCAGCGCCTCGATGAGACGGTCGCCCACCTCACCCTCCGGCACGATCAGGCGTCGTGCACAGGTGCAGCGCTGGCCACCGGAGAGGAAGGCCGACTGCAGGATGGTCAGCACCGCCGCGTCCTGGTCCGGCACGTCCTTGATCACCAGCGGGTTATTGCCGCCCAGCTCCAGTGCCAGGATCTTGTCCAGCTGACCGGCGAACTGACGGTGCAGGATACCGCCCACCTTGGCGCTGCCGGTAAACAGCAGGCCATCGATGTCGGGATGCGCGGCCAGGGCCTGGCCGGTCTCGGCCCCGCCCTGTACCAGGTTGATCACCCCGGCCGGGAGACCCGCCTCCCGCCAGCACTGCAGGGTCAGATCGGCGGTGAGCGGCGATTGCTCGCTGGGCTTGAACACCACGCTGTTGCCGGCCAACAGCGCCGGCACCATGTGGCCGTTGGGCAGATGCCCCGGGAAGTTATAGGGCCCGAAGACCGCCATCACCCCATGAGGCCGATGACGCAGCACGGCGCGTGCCTCTCCGACATCACGCTCGCGCTCTCCGGTACGCTCCTGACAGGCGCGCAGCGAGATCGCCACCTTGCCGATCATGGCGCCGACCTCGGTGCGCGCCTCCCACAATGGCTTGCCGGTCTCATGGGCAATGGCCGAGGCCAGGTCCTCGCGGTGGGTCTCGAGGGTCTCGCGAAAGCGTTCCACCAGTGCCTGGCGTTCGGCGAAGGACGTGCGGGCCCAAGTCGGGAAGGCCTCACGGGCCGCCGCCACCGCGGCGGTAACGTCATCGGCACCGGCACTGCCCCCTTGCCATAGCCGTTCGCCGGTAACCCCGTCGTGCTTGGTGAAGGGCTCGGCGGCCCCCGCTTGCCAGCGGTCACCGATCAGCAGCGCCTGTGTCGGCTTCATGATGCTTCCTCCTCGGTATCCAGAATGCGCAGACAGGCGCCCGCCGTCACCTCGAGGCGGGCCGCCTCGTCGGGGGTCAGGCGCAGGGTGCCATCTGCATCGGGCCCGCGACCCACCCAGGCGGCTCGGAAGTGAGCCATCTGTGTCGTCGCGGCCAGCCAGCGCGGCCGCTCGTGCGACTCGTCCAGAGCCGGGTCAATCACCGTCGAGCAGCGTCGCGACAGGCGTACCCCCCGCACGTCATCGATATAAGCCTCCACGGTGGGGCCGCCGTCGAAGATGTCGATATAGCCTTCCCAGCGCAGCCCCTCCTTCTTGAGCATGGCCAGGGCCGGGCGCGTCTGTTCATGAACCTGACCGATGCAGGCCCGCGCCTCCTCGGAGAGGAACGGCGTGTAGATCGGGTATTTGGGCATCAGCTCGCCGATAAAGCTTTTCTGGCCCAGCCCGGTCAAGCGGTCGGCCTCATCGAAGTCCATGGGAAAGAAGTGGCTACCCAGGCAGAACCAGAAGGGGCTCTTGCCCTGCGCGTCGAAGACACCACGCATTTCCGCCAGCACCTTCTCCGGGAAGCGATCGCGAAACTCCGCCATGAACAGCCAGCGCACCATGGAGAGCAACGCCCCGTTGCGCTCGGTGCGCCGGTCGCCGCCCCGGTAGGCGGGACGCAGGAACAGCGAGGCCACTTCGGCGTCGCCGGTATGGTCCGAGCACAGAAACAGGGTATCGATGGTGCGATGCAGGTCGAGCTGCACCGATGAGTGGGCCAGGGTCCCGAGGCGATAGTGATAGAAGGGCACCTCGCGCCCCACCTCGCCCTCGATGGCACAGCAGCCGGCCAGGTGGCCACTGACCTCATCCTCGAGCACGAAGAAGTAGTTGCGACGCTCGGGGGGCGTTCGCTCCAAAAACGTTTCCTGGGTGGCGGCGATCTTGGCGGCCAGGAAATCGCGGTTGTCGGGCAGCGACGTAAAGCCGACACCGGTCTCCCGGGCCAGGGCCTGCAGCTCTTCCAGGTCACCCTCGGCCATGGGTCGAATACGCATTACAGCTCCCCCTCGTCATAGCCCGGGTCATGTGCCTCGCCACCGCCACCATCTTCCCCGGGCAGCGCGAGAGGGGCCGCCAGCACCGCACGCCCCTCTTCCACGCCCAGCACCGCCGCATGCTCCGGCGACAGCATCAACTGGCCGGTGGGCGACAGCGCATAACGCGCCACCACACAGCGGAAGTCGGCCAGGCGCTGATTGGCGATCATGGCCGGTTCGGCGTCGGGAAGGGTATGGGCGGGGCGGATGCGCACCGGGTGCCAGGCGGCCCGGCGGACGCTGTGCAGACGCTCCCGCTCGGCCTTGATCACCGGCCCGGCATCGAAGATATCGACGTGGCGCGAGCGCTGGAACCCCTCGGCCAGCATCTCCGTTATGGCGGGCTCGTGGTCCGGGTGCTCGCGGCCAATGGCGGCACGCGCCTGGGGCGTGAGCAGCGGCAGATAGAGCGGGAACTGCGGCATCACCTCGGCGATAAAGCTCTTCGAGCGTACCCCGGCCAGGGTATTGATCTCCTCGAAGTCGCGCATGAAGAAGTGGCGCCCCACGCTGTTCCAGAACGGTGACTCCCCGTCTGCGTCCAGAAAGCCCGGGAAGGCCATCGCCAACAGCGTGGCAAACCGCTCGGGATACTGGGCGATCAGCATCAGGCGGGCACGGCGCAGCAGGCTCTCGCCGCCGGTGCCGCGGTAGCGCGGCACCAGCGAGTACGCACATAGCAGGCTCGCCTCGGAGGCTTCGTGGGAGAGTGCCAGGGTCTGGACCTCGCGGCGCACATTGAGCTGCTGGGAGGCGTGTATCAGCGTTTCCTGGCGGTAGGTGTAATAGGCATCCTGTGCGCCGGCCTGGGCCCGCACCGTGGCGGTGCCCACCACCTCGCCGCGGGCCAGGTCCTCGAGCACGAAGGTGTAGTGCTCGTCGCCGGGACACTCCACCGCCGCGGCGAAGGCCTGGCGCGAACGCGCGATGCGCTCCTCCAGCCGGTCGCGATGGGCCGGCAGATTGGTAAGGCGCGGCACGGCCACCCCGGCCAGTCGCTCCAGGGCGGGCAGATCGGCCGGCGCGACGGGACGCACGACGAGCATGGCGGCCTCTCCCCTCTCGCTCACGGCGCGTCGACCAGGCGGGCCACGGCACGCTCCAGACGCGCCATGCCCTCCGCGATATCGGCCTCGGGAATCACCAGCGAGGGCGCCATGCGCAGCACATTGGGCCCGGCAACCAGGGCCATCACGCCCTCCTCGATGGCCAACGGCAGGATGTCCTTGGCGCGGCCACGCCATGCCTCGCTCATTTCGGCGCCGACCAGCAGGCCCATGCCGCGCACCTCCCGGAACACGCCGTACTTGGCGTTGATCGCCTCCAGGTGTTCACGGAAGAGGTCGTGGCGGCGATTGACGCCTTCCAGCACCTCGGGGGTATCGATGTATTCGATGGCCGCCAGGGCCACCGCCGAGGCCAGCGGGTTGCCGCCATAGGTGGAGCCGTGGGTGCCCATGGTGAAGGCCGAGGCGACGCGGTCGGTGGCCAGCATCGCCCCCACCGGGAAGCCGCCGCCCAGCGCCTTGGCGCTGGTCAGGATGTCCGGGGTCACGCCGAGCTGTTGATAGGCGTAGAGCGACCCGGTGCGGCCTACGCCGGTCTGTACCTCATCGAAGATCAGCAGGGCATCGTGGGCATCGCACAGGTCGCGCAGCCCCTGCAGGAATTCCCGCTGGCCGGGCAGCACGCCGCCCTCACCCTGCATCGGCTCCACCATGACGGCACAGGTGTCGTCGTTGATCAGGTCACGCACGCTGTCGAGGTTGTTGTACTCGCCGTGGACGATGCCGCCGGGCACCGGACCGAATCCCTCGGCGTACTTGGGCTGGCCGCCCACGCTGACGGTAAAGAAGGTCCGCCCGTGAAAGGCCTGGGAGAAGGAGACGATGCGGTGCTTGTGTTCACCCGCCTGGTCGAAGGCCCAGCGACGCGCCAGCTTGAGCGCCGCCTCGTTGGCCTCGCCACCGGAAGAGCACAGATACACCTTGTCGGCGAAGGTGCGCTCCACCAGGGTCCGCGCCAGCTTGAGGGCAGGCTCGTTGGTATAGACGTTGGAGAGATGCCAGAGCCGGTCGGCCTGCTCCTTCAGGGTCTCGACCAGCACCGGGTGGCAATGCCCCAGCCCATTGACGGCGATCCCCCCGGCGAAGTCGATGTACTCACGGCCTTGCTGGTCCCACAGTCGGCTGCCCTCGCCGCGCACCGGAATGACCTGCTGAGGGGCATAGTTCGGCACCATATAGTGTTCGAAATCGGCGCGGGTCGGGGTCTGGCTCATGACATCCTCCTGTGAAGTCGGGAAGGCGCATCGAGAATGCGCCGACCCTCGAGTATAGAGAGCGGAACGCCCCGCCGCTTTCACCGATGGGACGCCGAGTTGTGTAAAAGCTCCCCGCGGCGCGCCATGCCTGGCGCACCACGAAAAAAAGCCCCGGCAAGGCCGGGGCAGGATGTCACGATCGATACACGGGACTGGCGAGACGAACCGTCGAGCGCCGGCCTCAGCCCGCCAGTGGTCGTGCGACCACTGGCGAAAAGTCAGAAGGCATGGAACATGGAATGAGAAGACACTGGGCTAGAAAGCTCAGGGTTAGAAAACACAGGGTTAAAAAACATAGTTGGCGCCCAGCCGGATATCGCGGCCCGGCTCCATCACGCTGCTGCCGCTGCTGAGCAGGAAGCTGCTGTGATCGCTGTATTGCTTGTCGAACACATTGTTCACCGCCAGCGTCAGCGTCAGGTTCTCATTGGCTGCCGGCGTCCACTGCGCGCGGATATCGTGGGTCACGTATCCCGGCTTTTCCTCGTCTCCTTCCGCGACGCGCTCCAGGCGCTCCACCGCATTGAGGGTATACCCCAGGGTGATATCGCGGTTCGGCAAGCGGTACTGGTGATCCCAGGTCCACTTGTCGCCGGTAGAGGCACCGATGCCCATCTCATCGCCCAACGGGTTGCCTTCGCTGTTCTTCATGACGGTCTTGGCGTAGCCCAGGCGAGTGTCATAGCCACCCACCCCCCAGTCAAGGCTGGCCTCATAGCCACGGCTCTCGACTTCGCCATCCAGGTTGTAAAGCACGGCGGGATCGCTGCGGCGATCATAGGCCTGATAGTTCTCGATATCGGTATCGAAGCCGGTCAGCGCGAAGCCGAGGCGGTCGCCCTGGGTCAGCGCATCCCGCTGGTGCCAATCGAGGCCGATCTCGCGCTGACGGGAACGCTCGGGCTCGAGGCCATCCGCGATGGTCACGTCGTCGCCGATCAGGATGACTTCACGCGCCTTGGCGCCGCGCACGGCCTCTCCATAGCCGGCATGCAGGGTGAGGTTGTCGGTGGCGTCCACACTCAGCCGCGCGTTGGGCGAAACCTCGCTGCTACTGACGCTGTCCGCTTGGCCGTACTCGGTCTTGTAGTCGTCCAGGCGCGCGCCGACGGACAGCTCCCAGGCGCCGAGGCTCATGCGATTCTGGACGTAGGCGCCCAGATTGCGCGAGGTATCTTCATCGTTGGGCCCAGCCGATGCCCCTTCGTTGGTGCGGCGAGTTTCCTGTTCGTAATAGTCCATCCCCGCCGTCAGCCGGTGGGACACCGGCCCCGTGTCGAGATGGAAGGTATTGCGAACATCACCGCCAATATCCGTGGAGCGGCTCTCGCTGCCACTTTCGACGCGATCCAGCTCCTGGGTCGTGTGATACAGGGTGGCCCGGGTATCGATCAGCTCATTGCTCGGATGCCAGGCATGGTTGAGCGTAAAGGTCTCGCGCTCCATCTCCTGGTAGGTCGCCTCCTGGCTGCTGAAACTCGGCATATGGGGGCGCGTGAAGTAGCTACCATGATCCGTGGTGCGCTCGGCACTCAATCGCAGGTCCTGGTCGTTGACGTCCAGCAGGGACATCTTGAGCAGGTAACCCCGCTGTTGACCGGCCGTTTGCGGCTGTACGTCATCATCGCCGGCCTCATAGTCATCGCTGTTGCGGCCACTGACATACCCCAGCAGCCCCAGGTTCTCGCCCAGACGACCATAGACGGCGGTAGTGCCGCTGAAAGCGTCCGCCGCGCTTTCGGTACCGACGGAAACCCGTGCGCCCAGATCCTGGCCGGGCTTGAGAAGGTCCTGAGCGTCCTTGGTCTCGAAGCGCACACTGCCCCCCAGCGCCCCCGGGCCATCATCGGCCGTCGCCGGTCCCGTATCCACTTCGGCACGCTTGAGCAGGGCCGGGTCGATGGTCAGGCGCCCCGTGTGATGGAACAGGTAGCCCCCCTGACGGGCACCATCCACCGTGACGTTCAAGTTGGTATCTTCCAGGCCCCTTACATACACCTTCTGCCCGATGGCAACGCCCCCACCCACATCGACGCTCGGCTCGCCACGAAAGAGGTCTTCCAGATCGCGTGCCTGGCGCTGCGCGATGTCCTGGTCGGTAATGACCACTTCATCCCCGAGCCGCTCTCCGGTAACGACGATCGTATCGAGCTCATTGGCCATGACCTGATTCGCAAGCCCCAGCGACATGGCGCTGGCCGTCAGCATTGCCGCTTTCAATGGATGTAGACGAGGATTCACACAGGGCTCCTTAAGCAATGATTATCGAATTCATTACCTTATGATAATAATTCTTACTCAAAACATGCAACTTTTTTTGTATGCCCTGTGTCACCCCTGGCGTCGCCTCGGCGCCGCTCCGGAACTTCCGTACCCCCTCGATGGTCGCCTTCCCAGGCGAGCATGCCAGGCGCATGATGCGCTACAGACAGGCGACGGGAGTCAGGACGATGTTCAATAACACCGGCTGGAATCGGCTGCGCTACAACCTCTATGCGCCGGCCTACGACCTGGTGGCCGAGCGCGCCTTTCGCGAGGCGCGCCGCCGAGCCGTGGAACAGGTGATCTGGCGCCCCGGCATGCGGGCGCTGCTGGTCGGCGCCGGTACCGGGCTGGACCTGCCCTTCCTGCCCCGGGACGTCGAACTGCATGCCAGCGACCTGTCACCGGCCATGGTCAGACGCCTGGAGCATCGCGCCGAGGCGCTGGGCATGGACGTACAGGCTCGGGTGATGGACGCCGAATGCCTCGACTATCCCGACGATCATTTCGACGTGGTGGTGATGCACCTGATCCTGGCGGTGATGCCCGACCCGGCTCAGGGCCTGGCCGAGGCCCGCCGGGTGCTGAAGGGAGACGGCCAGCTCTGCGTCATGGACAAGTTTCAGACCGATGACCACCCATCCGGCGCGGGCCGCCGAGCCCTCAATGCCCTGACCTCGGCCATCGCCACCGATATCACCCGACAGGCCCGCCCGCTGCTCGAGGCGCAGGGGTTCATCATCGAACAGGACACCCCGGTGATGATGGGCTCGCTGATTCGCGCCCTGTTGGCAAGGCCGGGTTGATCAGCCCAGGCGCTCCTCGCGGGGCGTCAAGCCGAAGTGGTTGCGGTAGGCCGTGGAGAAATGCGCCGCCGAGGAAAAGCCGGTCTGCAGGGCGATCTCGCCCGCCGGCCGGTCGCTCTCGCGCAGCAGGCGCCGGGCACGCTTCAGCCGCAAGCCCATATAATAGCGGCTGGGAACCGCACTCAGGTGTTTCTTGAACAGCCGCTCCAGCTGGCGCCGGGAAACCCCCAGATGCTCTGCCAGCTCGTGGGTGGTCAGCGGCTCCTCGATATTGGCCTCCATCAGCGCCACGCCGTCGACCAGGCTCTGGGGCGCACCCGCCAATGGCGTCGAGGGTTGAGGCTCGTCGGCCATGCGCACGCGCTCCAGCACGAAGTGGGCCGAGACCTCCTCGGCAAGCTCGCTGCCATGGTGGCTGGCAATCAGGGTCATCATCATGTCCATGGCCGCCGTACCGCCGCCGCAGGTCAGGCGGTCGCGGTCGATCTCGAACAGCTGACGCGAGAGGCGAATCCTCGGATGGGAAGCGGCCACCGCCTCGAAACGGGGCCAGGGCACCGTGGCGCGATAGCCGTCGAGCAGGCCGGCACCGGCCAACAGCTCGGCGCCTCCCCCGATACCCGCCAGGGCCTGACCCCGGGCGGCCAGACGGTCAAGCCAGGCAAGCAATGCCGCCTCCGGCGACTCGCCCCAGGGGGCGCAGACCAGCAGCAGATCGAGGGCGTCGTCATCGGCGATGGCCCGGTCCGGGGTCAGCACCTGATGAGAACCACTGGGGACCGGGCGGTCGTCCAGCCCCAGGGTCACCAATGAATAGAGGGGGGTGCCGGCCAGCCGATTGGCCACCGCCAGCGGCTCGGTGGCACAGGCCTCGGCCAGCAGCGAGAACCCCGGCAATACCACCACGCCGACCCGACGCCGGGGTGAAGCGATGGTGGTGGCTGTCGTATCGGGCATGCGGGGCTCTCGGAACAGCAGGGCCGTCCATTGTAGCCAAAGCCCCGCCCAGGGACAGCCCTGGCTGTCGAACGCGCCGGGCTAGTCGCTTATCCCCATCACCAGCATAAAGCCAATGACAGCTGCCGCGACCACAATAACCAGCGGCAGCACCCAGGTCAGGCCGCGTGAAGGCTCACGCGCCTCGGGTTGCGTCTCGTCGGGCTCGGGGTTTGCGAAATCCTCGGGCTCGCTCACTTCCTTGAGGTGCTGAAGCTCTTCGTCCGGGGTCTGGCTCTCGCGGGTATCCATGGCACCCTCCGGGTCTGCGTGTGCATGCGCAGGACGCCGGGGGCGCCCTGCCCTTACAGGGTTACGACATCGAATTCCGCCACGGGGTCCACATCGGCATCGTAGTCGACGTCGTCCCGCTCGAAGCCGAACAGCTTCAGGAACTCGTGCTTGTACCCAGCATAGTCGGTAATCTCGAAGAGATTCTCGGTGGTCACACGAGGCCATAATTCCTTGCAGGCCTGCTGAACATCATCGCGCAGCTCCCAGTCGTCCAGGCGCAGGCGACCGGCCTCGTCGGTATCGGCGCTGCCGCCCTGCCCTTCGGCCAGATAGAGGCGCTCATCGAATAATCGGTTGAGCTGATCGATGGTGCCTTCGTGCAGCGCCTTCTCCTTCATTACCCGATAGACCATGGCGATGTAGAGCGGCATGACCGGAATGGCGGCACTGGCCTGGGTCACGACAGACTTGAGCACCGCCACGTTGGCACTGCCTCCGGAGGCCGCAAGCCGCTGGTTGATCTCACCGGCGGCGCGATCCAGATCTTCCTTGGCCTTGCCCAGGGCACCGTGCCAGTAGATCGGCCAGGTAATCTCGGTACCGATATAGCTGAAGGCCACGCTACGGGCGCCGGGCGCCAGCACGCCGGCGCGATCCAGGGCGTCGATCCACAGCTCCCAGTCCTCGCCGCCCATCACCGCGCGGGTATCGTCGATCTCCTGCTGGGTAGCCGGCTCGACCTCGGCCTCGATGATGGCGTCCTTGTTGGTGTCGATGGCGGTGGCCCGGTAGGTCTCGCCGATCGGCTTGAGGCTGGAGCGCTTGAGTTCGCCGCTGTCGGGCAACTTGCGCACCGGCGAGGCCAGCGAGTAGACCACCAGGTCGACCTGGCCCAGGTCCTGCTGGATCAGCTCGATGGCCTTGTCGCGAGCTTCATGCGAAAAGGCATCGCCGTTGATCGACTTGCTGTAGAGCCCTTCGGCCTTGGCAAACTTGTCGAAGGCGGCGCTGTTGTACCAGCCGGCCGTCCCCGGCTTCTTCTCGCTGCCGGGCTTCTCGAAGAACACGCCCAGGGTATCGGCGCCATAACCAAAGGCGGCGGTGACACGCGCCGCCAGGCCGTAGCCACTGGAGGCACCGATCACCAGTACCTTCTTCGGTCGCGGCTCCTCATCGCCCAGGGCCTTGCCGAGGTCATGGGCACGGGTCGCCTCGATCTGTTCGAGCACATTCCTTTCGCAGCCGACCGGGTGGGTGGTAGTGCAGATAAAACCGCGTACCTTGGGCTTGATGATCACGTCAGACCTCGCTGCTTGTGTTGTGGACGGACGCCGCCGCCCTGTCATGGAGTGGTAATCGCTCTATTCTAGCGGCCAGGTTCGCCGCTGTCCGCCCTTGAGCACGACCGGCAGCTAGGGCAGGATGCCAGCCTGATGATGACTACCCTAGCGAAGATACCCGGGAGCGAACGATGAATGCCCAGACTCTGGTCGACGAACGGGGCGAGCTGTGGCTGGCGCTGGCACCGCTATGGCTCGAGCGCGAACCGGGCGAGCGCGACTATGCGCAGATGCTCGAGGTCATCGAGCGTCACGACCTCACGGTCAACGAGCTGGAATGGATCTTTCGCATCGAGCTGGCACCGGTCCTGGCGCGCCACCAGATGTCGGTGGTCGGCGAATGGCGACGCTTCGACGACTATGCGCTGATGCAGCAGCTGGTGGCTCACAACCTGCGGCTCAAGGGGTGGCGACGCAAGAGCTGGGCGCTCTTCTCGGGGCTGACGACCATGATGACCCGGCATCGCTGGAACGAGCTCATCGGCCGCCTGATGGTGCAACGCGGCGAAGCCCCCCCATGATGACTCGACGCCCCCTTCCTCTATACCTCATCCAGGGCCGGCTCTATCGCGATTCTCAATGCGTCCTCGCCGTCGCGGGGCGAGAAGCGGCGAATCACCCGGCCATCGCGCCCCACCAGGAACTTGGTGAAGTTCCATTTGATCACGCCGGTTCCCAGCAGCCCCGGCGCCTGGCGCTTGAGCTCGATGAACAGCGGATGGGTGTCACGACCGTTGACCCTGACCTTCTCCATCAGGGGAAAGCTGACCTGGTAGTCGCGAGCACTCAGGGTGCAGAAATCCCGTGCCGACTCCGGTGACTGGCGACCAAACTGGTTACAGGGAAAGCCGATCACCATGAAGCCATGCTGGCGATAACGGCGATAGAGGCGTTCCAGCTCGCGCAGCTGGGGCGTGAAACCACAGCGGCTGGCGACATTGACGATAAGCAGCACCCGGCCGCGTAGGGCGCCGAAGTTGAACGACTCACCCTCGGCGGTATAGCACTGTTGATCGTGAATAGTCATTCTCGGGCCTTGATGGTCGATATCTCTCACGATGCCATGCCGTCCGCGACAGTGCCACCCTGGCCGACCCGCCACTCGTATCGGCCCCTCATGCTCTCACGGACGACCATCACGGCCTCCTCCTGTGCCTGGAGCCTGACAGGCCGGCTCACGAGGTGATCTTCAGCATCCCCCTGTCGCGTAACACCTCCACGGCCTGGCGGGTGTCGGGTGTCACCCCCTCCTGAGCCAGCGCCTCGGCCGGCGGCAGCCAGAAGGCATCGGCCACCTCCTCGGCCTGAAGCGCCAGGGGGCCATCATGCTGGACCAGGTAGAGACTGGCGAAGATATGGTTGCCACCTCGGGCATGCACGAAGCCACCCGCCGGCATCAGTGTCCTGACACGGATACCCAGCTCCTCCTCGAGCTCACGGCGGGCCGCGAGGTGCACCGCCTCGCCGGCCCCCACCACGCCACCGGCGGCCAGGTCGAGCCCACCGGGAAAGACCTCCTTGGTCAGGGTACGACGCTGGACACAGAGCTCGCCCCGGGCGTTGCACACCACCACATAGGTGGCGCGGTGCCAGAAGCGGAAACGACGCATCTCCGCCCGCCATGCGCTGCCGCATGGGCGATTGCGGGAATCCACCAGCTGAATGCGCTCGCGGGCAACATGCGGCGCCGGCAAGCGCGTGTCGTCGGTCATGGACGTCTCCCCGAGAAAAGTCCAAGCCTAACCAGTCGCGGGCGTGGCGTCACGTTGACCGCGAGCGCCGCGCCTTCCATGCTCAGACAAGGCACCCAGCGGAGACCCGCCATGCCCGATCATGCCCCCCGCACCCATCTGGCCACCCATGAGGTAACCAACCAGCCGGGCCCCAGCGGCGACGGCGACCTCCTGGCCGAGGACCTTCCCCTGCGCGAGGCCCTGGACCGGGAGGCGCCGGCCTGGGTGACCGAACTCCTGGCGCCGCTGGGCCGGGACGTCGGCAGCGAAAGCATCCAGGCGCTGGGCGACCTCGCCAATCGCCACCCGCCGGAACTGCGACTCTTCGACCGCCACGGCCAACGCCTGGACGAGGTGTGCTATCACCCCGCCTATCACCAGCTGATGCGCCTGGCGATAGAAGGGGGATGGCACTCGGTGGCCTGGCAACAGGAGGGCTGCGGCGGCCACCAGGCCCATATTGCCGCCCTCTACCTGCTGACCCAGGCCGAACCGGGATTCTGCTGCCCGGTGACCATGACCCATGCCGCCATGCCGGTGCTACGCCAGTCCGCCGGCGTAGAGGCCCGCTGGGCCCCCGGCTTGCTGGCCAGTGACTACGACCCACGAGCCCTGCCCGCGAGCCGGAAACGGGGGCTCACCTTCGGCATGGCCATGACGGAAAAGCAGGGCGGCAGCGACGTCAGGAGCAACGCCACGCGAGCCGAGCCCACCGACGATGGCTGGCGACTCACCGGCCACAAGTGGTTCTGCAGCGCCCCCATGTCCGACGCCTTCCTGACACTGGCCCAGACCGAAGCGGGGCTGGGGTGTTTCCTGGTGCCACGCTTCGCCCCCGATGGCCGGCGCAACGCCATGGAATTGCAACGACTCAAGGACAAGTGCGGCAACCGTGCCAATGCCTCCGCGGAGATCGAGTACCGCGGCGCCTGGGCAGAACCCCTCGGCCCACCCGGCCGCGGCATCGCCACCCTCCTCGAGATGGTGCAGCAGACGCGCCTGGATGCCGCCACTGCTCCGGTGGGCATGATGCGCCAGGCCCTTGTCCAGGCGTGGCGCCATGCCCAGGGGCGCCACGCCTTCGGGCGGGCCCTGGCCGAGCAGCCGCTGATGCGAATGGTGATGGCCGATCTGGCACTGGAAGTAGAGGCCGGGGTGGCGCTCGCGTTTCGCACCGCCCGCGCCTTCGATGGCGCGGCCCGAGGCGATGCCGCCGAGTTCGCCCTGGCCCGACTGCTGCCGGCACTGGCCAAGTACTGGCACAACAAGCGCGGCCCCGGATTCATGGCCGAGGCCATGGAATGCCTGGGGGGCATCGGCTACGTGGAGGAGGCCCCACTGGCACGGCTCTATCGCGAGGCGCCGGTCAACTCGATCTGGGAGGGTTCGGGCAACGTTATCTGCCTGGACGTGCTGCGGGCACTGGCACGCCATCCCGAGGCACTGGAGGCGCTGTGGCAGGAACTGGCACCGGTTCGCGGCCGGCTACGGGAAATGGATACCGCCCTGAGCGACCTGGAACGGCTGCTCGAAGCCTCACCCGAGGCGCTGGAACAGCGGGCACGCTGGCTCGTTCAACGCCTGGCCCAGTGCCTGCAGGGGGCACTGTTGCTGCGCCATGCACCGAACGCCGTGGGTGAAACCTTCTGTCGAACCCGCCTGGGGGTGGAAGCCGGGCCGGCCTATGGCGTGCTTCCCACCGGGGCTCCGGTCGAGGAGATACTGGCGCGCCTGCCGGGCTAGCCCATCAGCCCAGCACGGGGCCGGCAACCACCCTTGCCGCCAGTGCCAGCAACAGCACTCCGGTAGCGCGGTTGACCCAGTGGGCACGCGCCCGCAGCCAGGGCAGTACCCGCGAATGCGAGAGCCCCAGGGCCACCAGCACATACCAGCCGGCATCGATCAACATGGCGGTAAGCACGATCACGCCCTGGGCCACCAGGCTCATGTCGGCGGTGATGAACTGACTGAGCAGGGCGATAAAGAACAGGATCAGCTTGGGGTTGCCCAGCGCGACCAGCACGCCATCTCGCGCCGCCTGGCGGCGAGTGGTGGACACGCCTCCGGCATCCAGGGAGCCACCGCGCCCGGCACGCAGCGCACGGATGCCCAGCCAGGCCAGGTAAGCTGCCCCACCCCAGGTAATGACCTGAAACAGCAGAGGCTGACGCACGATCAGCGCTCCCAGCCCCCATACCGTGAGCAGGGCGTAGAAGCCGACGCCCAGGGCATGGGAGAGCCCCGCGACGACACCCGGGGCACGACCCCCGCCCAGAGTATGGCGCAGCACCATGGCCAGGCTGGGCCCGGGCGACATGGCGCCCAGGGCACACACCGCCGCCAGGGATAGCCACAGGGAGAAAGGCATGCCGGAGTCCTCAGCGGTGGTACTGCTTCTCACGCTCCGGTTGCCACAGCACGGCATCCACCTGCAGATGAACCTGCCCACCGTCCGGCAGCGGCCAGTCGATGGTATCGCCGACTCGCTGACCGATCAGGCCTGCACCCACCGGGGCCATGACCGAGATGGCCTCCTCCACCTCCCCGAGCGAATGAGGGTAGACCAGGGTGCGCGTCATCTGGCGGCCGCGCTTGAGATCGGTAAACTGAACGCGGCTGTTCATGCTGACCACATCCTCGGGGATTTCCTCGGGATCCAGCACCTCTCCGCGCTCGAGCTCATCCTCGAGCGCATCGGCCACGAAGCGGTCCTTGTCGCTGGCCTCATCGATCAGGCGCTGCAGACGGTCGGCATCGAGCCGGTTGATGGTAATAGGGGGACGGGACAGCATGGCACCTCCTGCACGCTGATAAACGATATTTGAACGCTTATCGAAGTATCCAACAAAAGACAGTCCTCCACCCACTGGTGGGCGGAGGACTGTAAACCTCCACCATACGACATCCCGCGACGCCGCAACAGCCCTGTGACTCGCGAAACCATCGCACCGTCCGGGCTGCAGCCGTATCGCCGACCGGCTAGACTGGAGACCCATTTCACGATGGAAGATACCATGTCGGTTCGACTCTTCGCCTGGCTGATGATCGGCCTGGGCATCCTGCTACCCATCCTGGGCTGGCAAGCCGCCAGCCCCGCCGGCTTCGTCGGCCCGGCACTGATCCTGCTGGGAATCCTGTTGCTGGTCACCCGCCGTGGCCGTTGAGCGCGGGCCCGCCAGTCTGAGTGACCTGCTGGGACGGGTCCGTCAGGCCGGCCAACACGAAGCCACCATCAGCCTCGGAGCCATTCTGGAGACGATCGGCCAGCGCAGCTTCGCGCCCTTCCTGCTGCTGGCCGGCCTGATCACACTGGCACCGCTGGTCGGCGATATTCCGGGCGTCCCGACGCTGATGGCAAGCCTGGTGGTGCTCGCCGGCATTCAGCTACTGCTCGGGCGTCGGCGCATCTGGCTGCCGAACTGGCTGCTGGAGCGGCGCGCCTCGCGAGAGCGCTTCCAGCGGGTGCTCGGCTGGCTTGAGCGGCCGGCAGGCTGGACGGACCGACTACTGCGCCAGCGTCTGACGGTGCTGACCCGTCCGCCGGCCCATCTCGCCGTGGCCCTGACCTGCCTGGTGATTGCCCTGGCCATGCCGCCCATGGAGTTCATTCCCTTCAGCGCCAACGGCGCCGGTCTCGCCCTGACCCTGTTCGGCCTGGCGCTGCTCGCCGACGACGGCCTCTTCGCCCTGGCGGGCTACCTGCTCACCGGCGGCACCCTGGCCGTGGTGGCACTCAGCATCATGACATAACGCAGACAGCCCTCGCGTCGAGTGGACACGAGGGCTGTCTGTGAGAATTCGAGAAGCTGGTACCGGCGGTCGGACTCGAACCGACAAGGGCTTGCACCCGGGGGATTTTGAATCCCCTGCGTCTACCAATTCCGCCACGCCGGCAACGCGCGATGCATTATACGTGCGCCCGGTCACAGGTCAATCTCGGACCTGACTTCAGTGCGACGAGCCGGTATCCTAGGCGGCTTGCCAGATACCACCGGACACCGAACCGCATGCAGCGCGCCGACTTCCATTTCGAGCTTCCCGACGAGCTTATCGCCCGCTATCCCTCAGAGCAGCGTACCGACTGCCGACTGCTGTGCGTGGATGGCCCGAGCGGGGCGCTGTCCCACCGCCGTTTCCCCGACCTGCTCGAGATTCTCGAGCCCGGCGACCTGCTGGTGTTCAACGACACCCGAGTGATCCCCGCGCGGCTGCATGGCCACAAGGCCAGCGGCGGCAAGGTGGAGATGTTGCTCGAGCGTCCGCTGGACGCCCACCGCGGCCTCGCCCACCTACGCTCCAGCAAGTCGCCCAAACCCGGCACCGAGCTGATCTTCGAAGGCGATGTGCGGGCCGTGGTAGAGGGCCGCCGTGACGCCCTGTTCGAGCTACGCTTCCTCGGCGAGACGCCGCTGATCGAGCTGCTCGAACGTCATGGCCATATGCCATTGCCGCCCTATATCGATCGCGACGACGAGGGCAGCGACCGCGAGCGCTACCAGACCGTGTATGCACGCCGCGACGGTGCCGTGGCCGCCCCCACCGCGGGGCTTCACTTCGACGCGCCACTGCTCGAGGGGCTGGCCGACAAGGGCATCGAGAGCGCCTTCGTGACCCTCCATGTGGGCGCCGGCACCTTTCAGCCGGTGCGCGTCGACGATATCCGCGAACACCAGATGCACAGCGAGTGGCTGGAAGTCGACGAGGCGGCCTGCGCCAAGGTCGCGGCCGCCCGCGCCGCCGGCCGCCGCGTCATCGCCGTGGGCACCACCAGCGTGCGCTGCCTGGAGAGCGCCTGCGCCAAGAGCGCGAATGGCGAGATCGCCCCCTACCGTGGCGAGACCGATATCTTCATCTATCCGGGCTATGCGTGGCGCTGCGTCGATGCCCTGATCACCAATTTTCACCTGCCGGAGTCCACCCTGCTGATGCTGGTGGCCTCTCTCGCCGGCTACGACACGACGCTGGCCGCCTATCGCGAGGCAGTCGCCGAGCGCTATGCCTTCTTCAGTTACGGCGATGCCATGTTCCTCACCCGCAAGACGCCCTGAGTTCGGCCATTCGGCGTTACACGCTGTCTCAAGATACGCATTTACCCCCGTAAGCTCCGTGTTTTTCGACAGCGTTTGCCTTGTCTGACCTTCTTCAGGACGCCTTGTCCCAGCATTGAGATTTTCCATGCGAGACGAATGCTTCATGAACTTCGAGCGCCTGGCCAGTGATGGCCGGGCGCGCCGTGGCCGCCTTACCTTCCCCAGGGGAAGCGTCGAGACGCCGGCCTTCATGCCGGTGGGCACCTACGGCACCGTCAAGGGGATGACGCCCCAATCGGTTGCCGAGATCGGCGCCGACATCATCCTCGGCAACACCTTTCACCTCTGGCTGCGCCCCGGCATGGAGGTGATCGAGGAGCACGGCGACCTGCACGACTTCGCCCAGTGGCAAAAGCCGATTCTCACCGACTCCGGCGGCTTTCAGGTCTTCTCGCTGGGTGCCATGCGCAAGATCACCGAGCAGGGCGTGCACTTCCGCTCGCCGGTAGACGGCGCCAAGGTCTTCATGGGTCCCGAGGAGTCCATGGCGGTGCAACGCTCGCTGGGCTCGGATGTGGTGATGATCTTCGACGAGTGCACCCCCTACCCGGCTACCGAGCAGGAGGCACGGCTCTCCATGGAGCGCTCGCTGCGCTGGGCCGAACGCTCGCGCGAGGCCCATGGCACCTCCCCGTCGGCGCTGTTCGGCATCGTCCAGGGCGGCATGTATCCCGAACTGCGCGAGCGCTCCCTCGAGGGGCTGACGAAGATCGGCTTCGACGGCCTGGCCATCGGCGGTCTCTCCGTGGGCGAGCCCAAGGAAGAAATGCTCAAGGTCCTCGACTATCTCCCCGGCTGGATGCCGGACGACAAGCCCCGCTATCTGATGGGCGTGGGCAAGCCCGAAGACCTGGTGGAAGGCGTACGCCGCGGCGTCGACATGTTCGACTGCGTGATGCCCACGCGCAACGCTCGCAACGGCCATCTGTTCACCGCCACGGGTACCGTGAAGATCCGCAACGCACGCCATCGCCACGATACCGGCCCGCTGGATACCGAGTGCGACTGCTATACCTGTCAGCACTTCTCCCGCGCCTATCTGCACCATCTGGACCGCTGTGGTGAAATGCTCGGCTCGATGCTCAATACCATCCACAACCTGCGCCACTATCAGCGACTGATGGCCGGTTTGCGCGGTGCCATTGAAGCGGGTACATTGGCGAACTTCGTGGAAGGCTTCTATGCCCGGCGCGGCCTGCCGGTGCCTCCCGCCCCGAACTGATAGCAGCCGGTGCCGATTCTTCAGGGCCCGGTACCGGCTGACACTGCCTCGCGAGCGAGACAGTCCCATTACCCATCCCAATCTGGAGACCCTCCTCAATGCTGGATTTCTTTATCGCCCCGGCCTACGCCCAGGATGCCCCCGCCGGCGGTGGCATCGCTCAGATCGTCATGCTGGTTGGCTTCGTGGCCATCTTCTACTTCCTGCTGTGGCGCCCCCAGGCCAAGCGTGCCAAGCAGCACAAGCAGCTTATCGCCGGCCTCGCCAAGGGTGACGAGGTCGTCATCGGCGGCGGCATGCTCGGCCGTATCACCAAGGTCAGCGACGAAAGCGAATTCCTGACCATGGAAATTGCCGAGGGCACCCAGGTCAACGTGCAGAAGAGCGCCGTCGCCACCGTGCTGCCCAAGGGCACCGTCAAGTCCATCTGACCCGCTTGTTGTCCGGCCCCGGCGACTGTCATCGGTGGGGCCGATCTTCGACTGCCACCGGCTACGCCGGGGCCGTCGTGGCGCGATCGCGTCAGCTCCCCCTTAGTCAGCAACCTAGGACAGGGCCCGCATGCTCAACCGTTATCCCCTGTGGAAGTATCTGCTGATACTCATCGTCCTGCTCGTCGGCCTGGTCTATTCGCTGCCCAACCTCTTCCCGGAAGACCCGGCGATCCAGATCAGCAGCGAGCGCGGTGACGCCACCGTCGATGAGCGCCAGCTCGAGCGTATCCAGTCGTCCCTGACCGATGCCGGCATCGAAGTGAAGGACGTCGAGAGCAGCACGACCAGCACCCTGCTGCGCCTGCGCAACCCCGATGCCCAGCTCGCCGCCCGCGACCGCGTCGCCGCCATGCTCGGCGAGGAGTATGTCGTCGCCCTCAATCTGGCCGAATCCACGCCTGAGTGGCTGCAGTCGCTCTCCGCCTCGCCCATGACCCTGGGCCTCGACCTGCGTGGTGGCGTCCACTTCCTGCTGGAAGTGGACATGGAAGCCGCCGTGAGTCAGCGCCTGGAAGTCAACGCCAGCGCCATGCGCGAGCTTCTGCGCGACGAGCGCATTCGCTATCGTGATACCCGGATCGAAGAGCAGACCCTGACGCTGACCTTCACCGACGCCGACGACCGCAACACCGGTCGGAGCCTGATCAGCCGTGAGTTCCCCGATTTCCAGTACGAGAACCTCGGTGACGGGCGCGGCGCCTCCCTGGCCATGACCCTTACCGAACAGGCGGTCAACGAGATCCAGGACTACGCCATCAACCAGAACCTGACCACCCTGCGCAACCGGGTGAACGAGCTGGGCGTGGCGGAGCCCCTGGTACAACGCCAGGGCCCGGACCGGATCGTGGTGGAGCTGCCCGGCGTTCAGGACACGGCCGAAGCCAAGCGCATCGTCGGCGCCACCGCCAACCTGGAGTTCCGCCTCGAGGCGCGTCCCGATGCGCCCGACAGCGAAATCGAGACGCTGGATTTCCGCAATACGCCGTCACGCAGCGCCGACCTGAGACGCGACGTGATCATCACCGGCGACCAGGTCTCCAACGCCAACCGCAGCTTCGACGAGAATGGCCGCCCCCAGGTCAATATCAACCTGGACGGGACCGGCGGTACGCTGATGAACCGCGCCACTCGCACCAATATCGGCCGCAACATGGCGGTGGTCTACATCGAGCACAAGACCCGCGACAGCGTTGAGATCGTCGACGGTGAGAAGACGGTGGTCCGCGACCCCTACACCGAGCGCGGCATCATCAGCCTGGCCACCATCCAGAGTGCCCTGGGCAACAGCTTTCGCATCACCGGGCTCGACTCGCCCACCGAGGCGGCGGAGCTCTCCCTGCTGTTGCGGTCGGGCTCGCTGGCCGCGCCGATCTACTTCGTGCAGGAACGCACCATCGGCCCGAGCCTGGGTGCCGAAAACATCAAGCGCGGCGTGATGTCGGTGCAGATCGGCCTGCTGCTGGTGGTACTGTTCATGCTGATTCGCTACAAGGTGTTCGGCATCTTCGCCAACCTGGCCCTGGCGCTCAACCTGACCCTGCTGGTGGCGGTGATGTCGATGCTCGGCGCGACCCTCACCCTGCCCGGCATCGCCGGGATCGTGTTGACGCTGGGCATGGCCGTGGACGCCAACGTGCTGATCTTCGAGCGAATACGCGAAGAGCTGCGTGGGGGACTCTCGGCTCAGCAGGCGATACATGCCGGCTACGAGCGCGCCTTCACCTCCATCGTCGACGCCAACATCACCACCCTGCTGGTGGCGGTGATTCTGTTCTCGATCGGTACCGGACCGGTCAAGGGCTTCGCCGTGACGCTGTCGCTGGGCATTCTCACCTCGCTGTTCACCGCCCTGATGGTGACCCGCGCCATGGTGAATCTCGTCTATGGCGGCAAGCCGGTCAAGAAGCTCTGGATATAAGAGGTGAACATGAAAAGCCTGGCCAATCGACAGATTGACTTCATGAGCAAGCGGAAGATCGCCTTCGCGGTCTCCGCCCTGCTGATCCTGGCATCGCTCGTCTCGCTGGTGTTCCAGCAGCTCAGCCTGGGGCTGGACTTCACCGGCGGCACCCTGGTGGAGGTGCGCTACGCCGTGGCGCCCTCCCTGGACGCGGTGCGCCAGACCCTGGAGTCCGCCGAGTTCCGCGACGTCTCGGTGCAGACCTTCGGCGCCGCCAACGAGGTGCTGATTCGCCTTCAGCAGGCCTTCGATGCCGACGTGGGCAACCGCGTGGTGGAGCTCTTGCGCCATGGCGGAGAGGAGGTCAACCTGGTGCGCGCCGAATTCGTCGGCGCTCAGGTGGGTGATCAGCTGCGTGACCAGTCCGGCCTCGGGCTACTGGTGGCGCTGGGCATCGTGATGCTCTACGTGGCCTTTCGTTTCCAGTACAAGTTCGCGGTCGGTGCCCTGCTGGCCCTGATGCATGATGTGATCATCGTGGTCGGTGCCTTCTCGCTGTTCCAGATCGAGTTCGACCTCACCGTGCTGGCCGCCGTGCTGGCGGTGATCGGCTACTCGCTCAACGACACCATCGTGGTCTATGACCGCATCCGCGAGAATATCCGCAAGTCGCGCATCGACGACATGCCGGCAATCTTCAACGATTCGCTCAACCAGACCCTGTCGCGCACCCTCGCCACCTCCGGCACCACCCTGCTGGTGCTGATCGCCCTGCTGGTGCTGGGTGGTGACATGATCGAGGGATTCGCCATCGCCCTGCTCATCGGCGTGGTGGTCGGCACCTTCTCTTCCATCTATGTGGCCTCGGCATTGCTGCTCAGCGTCAAGCTGAATCGCGAGGACCTGATCCCCACACAGAAGGAAGACCCGGAAGCCGAAGAACTGCCTTGAACGGCAGTTCCCTGGCCGCAACGAAAAGCGCTCCGCCTCGGCGGAGCGCTTTTCGTTTACCGATACCCGGTGACGCCTGGCGGCCTCAGCTGGCCTTGCGCCACCCCCCCAGCACCCGCTGATCGGGCCCGAAGAATACCAGGCGGTCGTGATCGATCAGATAGCGATACGCGGTCTCCAGCATCTCGGTGACCCGGGCGGCGTCTTCCAGCCGAGGGCAGCCGCGACGCGTCGTGGCAAGCTCGGTGACCTCGATGCGCTGACTGTCTCCGAGGCGTACTCGACCCTGCATCGCGTTGCAGCCATCACTGCCCACGAGGCGACCGTCGCCGTCGACCTCGAACCAGGCGGCCTCGGGCATGGAAAGCCGCTCGCTGGTGCCCAGCAGCAGCAGGTTCCAGCGCTGCTCCGTCAGCGGACCGTCCAGGGCATCCCCGTTCATCCCGTCCGGGACCGAGTCGCGACTGCTGCAGGCAGTCAGCATGAGCGTCGCGGAGAGCACCAGCAGTGGCGCCAGGACTCGGGGCATGCGCGTCATGGTTACCATGTGCCGGTGTTCTCCATGGAAGCCCAGGGCTCGCGAGGCGCCTGGGCCTCGCCCGTCTGCAGCAGCTCCACCGAGATGCCGTCGGGGCTCCTCACGAAGGCCATATGACCGTCACGGGGCGGTCGGTTGATGGTCACCCCGGCATCCTGCAGCGTCTCGCAGAGTGCATAGATATCATCGACGCGATAGGCCAGATGACCGAAGTTGCGCCCTCCGTCGTACTCCTCGGGGTCCCAGTTGTAGGTCAGCTCCAGTTCCGGTGCCTTGAGCTCCGTCGAGCGAGCCTCGTCCTCGGGGGCGGCCAGAAAGACCAGGGTGAAACGCCCCTTCTCGTTCTCCTTGCGACGCACCTCCTTGAGGCCCAGCAGGTCACAATAGAAGCGCAGGGACGCATCGAGGTCGCTGACGCGCACCATGGTATGCAGGTACTGCATGTGAGACTCCTTATCGTGTAGCGTAAGAAGCCAGTGTAAACCCCAACAACAGGAAGGTGGAATGATCCGGAGTACCCGAACATGAGCGACTACTGCGACCTGGCCCCCGGCCATCCCTTCCACGGCCCCTACCATGACCACGAGTACGGCTTCCCCGTGGCCGACGACGACATTCTCTTCGAGCGCCTGGCGCTGGAAATCAACCAGGCGGGGCTCTCCTGGCTCACCGTGCTGAAGAAGCGCGAGGCCTTCCAACGCGCCTTCGACGGTTTCTCCATCGAGAGAGTGGCGGCCTATGGAGAGGCCGAACGACGTCGCCTGCTGGATGATGCCGGCATCATCCGCAATCGGCTCAAGGTCGAGGCGGTCATCCACAACGCCGGCGTCATCCAGGCCCTGCAGGAGAGCCACGGCAGTTTCCGCGCCTGGCTCGACCATCAGCATCCTCTATCCCACGGCGACTGGGTCAAGTGCTTCAAGCGCACCTTCAAGTTCACCGGACCGGAGATCACCGGCGAGTTCCTGATGAGTACCGGCTACCTGCCCGGCGCGCACCGCGACGGCTGCCCGGTGCAGGCACGCATCCTGGCGGCCGCCCCGCCCTGGACCCGTTCACGGGAATGATCGTTGCCGGACAAGTGCGTCAGGCAGTCGGAGGCCTGACGCACCTCCTCAGGGCGCAATACCCTGGCCGCAACCCCGATACTGCTCTCCATCCACGTTCAGCGTTACCCGAGCCGGGAAGGGTTCACCGCTCATGTCATCGAAGCAGGCTCGCGCCTCGATACGCAGCTCGAAGGGGGTGTCGCCGCGCCCGCTGGCCAGGATGACCCGCCCGGTCTCGTTATCCATCTGCGTGACTCGATAAGGCAGGGTCTGCTCGCGGCTGCCGTAATCCAGGCTGAGATGCACTGTGGGCCGGTCGTGAGCCAGGCTCGCCGTCCAGCCGGGCTCGTTGCCCCGTGCGTAGAACATCACGCCGGGGCGCTGTTCGCGGGTAAGCGCCAGGCGCCGCATGTTTGCCTGACACTCCAGCCGTCCTCGAGGCGACTCAACGATGGCGCCTTCCTCTTTTTGCCAGAAGCTCAGCTCGCCCATCTCGTAGCGTTCCCCACTGGCCACCACGGCAGGTGCCAGACGCCAGGCACCATGGGCTGACCACAGCCGCAGCTCGTCCTCGAGGGCGGCCGTCACCAGCCCCTGGTCAGGCGAACACTGCCAGGCAGTGAAGGCTTCGGCACCGCCGGGGAAGAGGGTCGAGGGCATCAACGGCGCATGGTCATCCGTGGTAATCGGGGCCGAGGTGGTGGCACACCCCACCAACAGCAACGACATTCCCAGGGCGGCGGGTACGAAGGAACGGGGCACGGTATCTCCTTGTGTGGATCATGATTTCTGAATGAGACCCAGCATAACAGCCCCCACCACCGCCGGCCCCCCACAGCGGAGTATCCCATGCCTTCGCCGAGCCGGGACCTCAGCCATAGATCTCGATGGTGATAACACCGGCATCGAGGGCGGCGATGTTGTCATGAAGGATGCGACGAATTCGGGCTGGCCATAAGGAGTGAACAAAACTAAGCTTTTTAATTCTTAAGATGAAAGTGACTCACACATGCTCGAGCTGCGACACCTTCGCACCCTGATCGCCCTGCGCGACGCCGGCTCCCTGGTGGAGGCTGCCGAACGGGTGCATCTGACACAGTCGGCCCTCTCCCACCAGGTCAAGGACCTGGAGGAGCGACTGGGCAGCCCCTTGTTTATACGCAAGACGCGTCCGGTGGAGTTCACCCGCGCCGGTCTGCGACTGCTGACCCTGGCCGAGCAGGTGCTGCCCCAGGTGCGCATGGCCGAACGCGACCTGGCCCGGCTGGCCGGTAACGAACAGGGGCGCCTGCACATGGCCATCGAGTGCCACAGCTGCTTTCAGTGGCTGATGCCCACCATCGATCACTTCCGTGACCACTGGCCGGAAGTCGAGATCGATATTCCCGGTGGCCACCATTTCGACCCCCTCCCGGCCCTGGCCCGGGAACAACTCGACCTGGTCATCACCGCCGACCCCCAGCCGCTTCCCGGCGTTCATTACGAACCACTGTTCCGCTATGAGGGCTTGCTGGCGGTGGCTCGCCAGCATCACCTGGCCGGCAGGGGGTTCGCCACTCCCGAGGCCCTGGCCGATGAGACCCTGATCACCTACCCGGTGGAACACTCGCGCCTGGACGTCTTCACCCAGTTCCTCGATCCGGCGGGAGTACAGCCCCGGGAGGTACGCACCGCCGAGCTGACCATCATGATGATGCAGCTGGTGGCCAGCGGCCGGGGGGTATGCGCGCTGCCCAACTGGGCAATCACCGAGTACCTGGAGCGCGATTACGTGAAGGCCGTGAGGCTAAGCGAAAAGGGGGTGTGGAGCACGCTGTTTGCGGCGATTCGCGAGGAGACCCGACAGGCCCCCTGGATGGAGGACTTCCTGCGCACGGCCCGGGAGACCTCCTTTGCGGTGCTGGACGGCATCAAGCCTGCGTGAGGCTAGGCAGGCTCTTCATGGCCGCCTCATGGCCACATAGCGGCAACAGCAGGGTAATTCGAGCCCGCCTGAGGCTAGGCAGGCTCCTCATGGCTGCCTCATGGCCACATAGCGGCAACAGCAGGGTAATTCGAGCCCGCCTGAGGCCAGGCAGGCTCCTCATGGCTGCCTCATGGCCGCATAGCGGCAACAGCAGAGTAATCGAGCCCGCCTGAGGCTAGGCAGGCTCCTCTTGGCCGCGTAGCGGCAACAGCAGGGTAAAGCGCGCCCCGCCCAGCTCTGGGCTATCGTCCACACTCACGCTGCCACCATGCCAGCTCATGACCTTGTGCACGATGGAAAGCCCCAGGCCATAGCCGCCGGCGCTGCGCGTGCGGCTATCGTCGAGACGCGCAAAGGGCTTGAAAATCGCCTGGCGCTCGGTCTGGGGCACACCGGGGCCGTCGTCTTCCACGTCGAACCTGACCAGGCCCGGCTCACACCTTATACGGATCACCACCCGGGTCCGGGCGTGTCGACAGGCATTGGCCACCAGGTTCTGCACCGCTCGCTGCAGGTAGCGCGGCTCGGCGAGCACTTCCACATCGGACGCCTCGACGAGCTCGATGACCAGATGGTCATGCAGCGGGCTCAGCGCCTCGATCACCCGTCGAGCCATGGCGAGACAGTCCACCAGCGCGGCATCCATCTCACGCCCGTTGATGGCCTCGCTACCCAAACGGGCATAGGTGAGAATCTCGTCGATCAGACCATCGAGCTCCTGAATATCCCCATCGACGCCCTGTAGCTGTCGACGTACCGGCGGCTCGTCGGTCATGTCCTCGACCATCTGCACCGCGAAGCGGATCCGTGCCACCGGGGTGCGCAGTTCATGGGAGACCGCACGAATCATGTCCTGCTGGGCACGCAGCAGCGACTGTACCTGGGCGGCCATCCCGTTGAGGGCCATTCCGAGGCGGCCGACGAAGTCGGCACTCTCCACCTTGACGCGAGTATCCAGCCGGCCGGCGGCGATGCGCGATGCGGCCAGCTCCAGGCGCACCATGCGGGCCTCGACGCCACGCACGATGAGATAGATGGCCACTCCCAGCACGGCCAGCAGGATCAGCACCAGCAGGAGCTGCAGCGATACGGGCATCGGCTCGAAGGCCTGGACCGGTCCGATCACCAGCCAGTTGGCATCACCACTTCGCTCCTGCAGTGCCAGGAAGATTCTCACGGACCAGCGCCCGGGCAGTAGCTGGATCACGACTTCACCGGCGGTAAGCCGCCGCAGCTGATAGTCATCCAGCCCCTGGGGGGGCGCCTCTTCGAGGGATACCGGCAGGCGCCCGCTGGCCAGATAGTCGAGCCTGGCATCGCGGTCCGACGGCGGCATCACGGCAAGCCACTCGCCGAGCAGATAGGTCAGACCCCGCAGCTGATGCTCGCTCAGGCTGGTGAGTTCGACTTTCAGCAGGTGTTCACCATCAGGCATCCGCGACAACAGTCGCCAGCCCTGGGCATCACTGGGCTCCACTAGCACCTTGTCATTGGCCAGGCGACGCCGGGAGAAATAGCCGAGAGACGCCTCGCTCAGAGCCACCACGCTGATCTGCATGTCCAGGCGCTGCTCCTGGGCATCGAGCCAGGCAGCGTAGGCGGCGGGCGGCAGCATCGAAAGCCGTGCGGTCAGCAGGCGCATGGGGGCCTCGGCTAGCTGCTCGCGATGCGCCTCGCGGCGCACCTGGTCGACCAGCGCCATGCCCATCAGGCCCAGTCCGAAGGTCAGCAGCAGGGCCAGCGCCAGCAGCAGGTAGACGCGCAGGAAGGTGCTGTCGGCCAGGACCCGACGCATGGCTCAGGCATCCCTGACGAACAGGTAGCCCTTGCTGCGCACCGTCTTGATGCGATGCGGCTGGTGGGGGTCATCGCCGATCTTGGGGCGAATGCGCGAGACACGCACATCGATGGAACGGTCCTGCCCGTCGTACTTGATGCCCCGCAGCTGGGAGAAGATCTCCTCGCGGGTCAGCACCCGCCCGGCATGGCTGGCCAGCAGCCACAGCAAGTCGAATTCGGCGCTGGTCAGCTCGATTCGCTCCCCCGACAGCCACGCCTCACGCGTCGCATTGTCGATCTCCAGGTCACCGAAGGAGAGGTTCGATTCGCCGCTTTCCTCGACGGGTTCGGAGCGCCGCAGCAGGGCGCGCATGCGGGCCAGCAGCACTCGCGGCTGTACCGGCTTGGCGACATAATCATCGGCCCCCATCTCCAGGCCCAGCACCTGATCCATATCATCGGTGCGTGCGGTCAGCATCAGGATCGGGCCGGGATAATCGTCGCGCACCCGCCGGCAGATCGACAGGCCATCCTCTCCAGGCAACATCAGGTCGAGGATCACCAGGTCCGGCTGCAGGGCAAGGATTCTTTCGACGCCGTGGGTACCATCGACTTCCAGGGTGACGCGGAAGCCATTGGCCTCGAGGTAATCGCAGGTAAGACCTGCCAGGCGCTCGTCATCCTCGATGATCAGCACGTGATCCTGCTCGCGAGGCTGCAGGCTATCGTCCATTCTCGTGTGTGCTCCATTGATGGCTTGGCAGCAGCCTTGGAACGGTGTCCAGCCGCCTTGGTTCAAGGATACCTGAATTTGTCACTTGCGCATGCATGAATGCATGCGGCAACGAGGAACGCCTTGGGTTATAGCACCAGAGAGGTATTGCCTGCCACTGCTCTCGAGCCGCACACTGAACTGGCCTCGCTCCCGGGGCGAAGCCCCTGCTTCTGGAGATCGATCATGGACAAGAGTGTCATCAAGCGGATCTACGTTCCCACTCATGTGCGCACCCTGCCGACCGGCGAGCGGGTCACGGTGCCGGGGCATTACAAGGCTCCGCCGGAGCACCGCTAGTCCAATGCAACAACCTATCGTCGACTACCACCGCGACGAGGAAGGCCACTGGGTGGCCGAGCTGGCCTGTGGCCATAACCAGCATGTGCGCCACCAGCCTCCCTGGGTGGAGCGCCCCTGGGTCACCAGCGAGTCGGGGCGCCGTTCGCGCCTCGGCCTGAAGCTGGGCTGCGTGAAGTGCGACCGAGGCGAGCCACGGGACAATCCCGCTCTTCCGTGAACAGGCCAGCTGGTCCACTGAGGCACCGGGGCCGCCAGGGAGCGGCCCCGACGCCTTGCTCACGCCGGCACGGCTATCCCTTGGGGCCGAACAGGAACCAGACGACCAACCCCACCAGCGGAAATACCAGGAGCACGATGATCCAGATAAGCTTGGCCAGGCCGCTGGCCGCGCTCTTGGCCACCTTGACGATGGCCCAGATCACGATGATCAGCCAGACAAGACCCAACAGGCCGGTGACTTCGATACCCATTTGACATCCTCCTTGTCACGTCCATTGATATGATTTGACACTCTTAAGGGGTAGCACAGCGTAGACAGCGGGTACAGTAGCCTCTTGTTAAGATTTTACTGCTTTCGCATCATTCCGGCGCCGAACCTGGCGACCCGGCGGCCCTGACACGAGGCTCGCCCCACCAGCCTGGCAGGTGCTGCTGTACTGCGCCGCGAACGAAACGATCATCCATCAGCACTACCGTGCCGCTATCCTCGGGGCCGCGAATCACCCGGCCTGCCGCCTGCACTACCTTGACCATCCCCGGCACTCGATAGGCGTACTCGACGCCACGCCCGTAGCGCGCCTGGAGGCGCGTCTTGAGCACTTCATTGATGGAGTCCGTCGGCGGCAGACCAAGAGTCGCGACGAAGGCTCCCACCAGCCGCTCACCGGGCAGGTCGATACCTTCACCGAAGGCCCCGCCCAACACCGCAAAACCGATGCCACACCCATTGCCGGTGAAGCGTGACAGGAAAGCATCGCGTGCCGCCTCGTTCATGCGACGCTCCTGGGCCCAGGCAGGAATCTCCGGATGACGAGCGATAAAATGGGCAAAGACCGCTTCCAGATAGGCGAAGCTGCTGAAGAAGGCCAGATAGCAACCGGGGCGACGCGCATGCTGAGCGGCAATCTCGGCAACGATGGGGGCCAGCGAGGCCTCCCGGTCGCTTAGCCGCGTCGAGATATCGGCACGGATGGATACCTCCAGCTGATTGGCGGCAAACGGGGATGGCACCTCTCGCCAGACGCTGCCCGCCGGCAGACCCAGCAGATGACGCTGATAGTCGGCCGGCCCCAGGGTCGCCGAGAACAGCACGACGACGTGTGCCGCGATAAAGCGCGAGGCGAGAAAGTCCGCCGGAATCAGGTTGTGTAGAGCCAGTCTCGCTCTCCCCCGCCCCTCGCGGGTCAGCTCGCACAGCGTGTGGTCGCCAAGGCGCTCGGCCAGGCGCATGAAAGCCAGGACCTCGAACAGCAGCTCCTGCCACTCGGCCCCCAGCTCCGGGTGCTCTCCCAGGGCTTCGGCGAGCGTGGAGGCAAGCGCCTGGAGACTCCCCAGCAGGGCAGGTGGCAAGGCCTCCAGGTGCCGCACGGCGGGCCGCCCTGGCTCACCGGTCTCATCGAGTGAAGCTGCGCGTATCAGGGCCTGCCACTGCCGCTGCAACCGGCCCAGCGGGGCCTTGAGGCGCTCCGGGGCGGTGCGCCTCAGTCTTCCCAGGTCGCGCTGAGCGAGGGCCACGCTGTACATGCCTCGCGCTCGACCTATCAGGTTGTGGGCCTCGTCTACCAGCACCCCGACTCGCCAGCCCTGCTCCCTCATCAAGCCGTGAAGCAACGCGTGATCATCGAACCAGTGGTTGACATCGCCGACGATCACATCGCTCCAGCGCGCCATCTCCTGACCCAGATAGTAGGGGCAAACTCCGTGCTCCGCCGCCAGTTCACGCAATGACTCGCGATCAAGCCAGCGACGCTCGGCCGCCGCCTCGCGTGCCGCCGGCAAGCGGTCATAGAAGCCGGCAGCCAGCGGACAGGCCTCGCCATGACAGGCTCGTCCCGGATATTCACAGGCCTTTTCCCGCGCGGTCAGCTCCAGCACGCGCAGTGCCAGGCCGTTCTGCTTCAAGCGTGCGCCCAGCTGTGCCAACGCCTCGAGAGCCAGGCGGCGCCCCGGGGTTCTCATGGTCAGGTAGGCGAGTCGATCCAGGCCGTGTCGCGGCATCGCCTTGAGCAACGGGAAGAGCGTACCCAGCGTCTTGCCGATACCGGTAGGAGCCTGAGCCATGAGCACGCGACCGGTAGCGGCGGCCTTGTAGCTCTCTTCGGCCAGGTACCGCTGTCCGGGACGAAAGTCGGCGAAGGGAAAGGTGAGTTCGCACAGCGTGATATCACGCTCGCGACGATGCTCCGCCTCCCGCTCGGCCCAGCCACGATAGCGTCGACAGCGCTCAGACAGCTCCTGCCACAGCTCGGCGGCAGTGGCGTGTTCGCTGATCAGCGTCTCGTGCCTGCTGCCCACCTCCAGATAAACCAGTGTCAGCTCTATCGATTCCAGGTGACGCTCGGCGCACAGCAAGGCGCCGTAGCTGCGCAGCTGGGCACGATGCAGGGCCCGTTGATTGCTCGCCAGCCGTGCGATAGCGCCGCGATGGGTCTTGATCTCCTCCAGACGATTGACCATCGGGTCGTAACCATCCGCGCGTCCACGCACCATAATCCCGGCAACCTCGCCGGTCAGTACCACCTCCGTGAGGTAGTCCGCGCCTCGACGCCTGGCAATTTCACGCTGACCTTCGAGCCCCTCCCTGGCACTCGGCGAGGGGGTAAAGCGATGATCCAGGTCCCCTGCCCTGGCGGTGACGTCGCATAGGGTGCGCACGCTAACGGGCAGCGGCGGCGTGCCGCTCATCGTTCCGCCCCCCATTCCAGGTGGCATACCGCTGCCGGGATCTCATGACGATGGAAGACGGTCAGCCAGCGCCGCTGATTATCCTGCAGGCGATCTCCCGGCCCCTTGACCTCGATCAGCCGGTAACTCGGCTCACCCGGTGGCACTTCAGGAAACAGCTGCACCAGATCCGGCAGGCCTGCACGATTGGCTCGCAGGTTACTCAGCAGATGTTCGAAGCAGATGCGCAGATGCGAGGGCGGAATACAGGCCAGCACCTGGGTGAGCAACTCCTCGTCGAGCGCCTCCCAGTGCACGAAAGGATTGGCAAGCCCATGCTTCTCGCGCCAGGTGGCAAGAATTGCCTGGCGATGCCGCCCCTCATCCAGCCGCGTCAGACAAGCCTCGAAATGGTCACGACGACGGATCACGAAATCGTCTCGATAGAGATCCGCAGGACCGGACTGGAAGGGATGAAAGAAGGCGCCGGCCAGGGGCTTGAAGAGCACTTCCCAGCATAACAGGCCAAACAGGCCGGTCAGCAGGGTATTCTCCACATAGTGAACCGGTGCGGCCTGGCGATGTAAGTGGTCACGTACCGCCTGCTCGACCCGGCCAGGACCCGGCAGGCGCAGCGTGAAACACTCGGGGGCTGGTTCGGAAATGGAACTCTCCGGCACCAGCCCCAGGCGGCGACGCAGTCGCGTCAGCAGCCTGTCCAGCGCCTGGGCCTCCACGTCGTCGCGCGTGACGCGCGCCAGTGGCTCGGCCAGGGCCAGTGCCTGACGCCAGCGCCCCCGGCGCTCGGCCAGGCGCAGGTAGCGAATTCGCCCCTCCCCATTGGCCTCGGGCGCCGGCCAGCCGGCTCGGCGGTAGAGCGTCAATGCCAGGTCAGCCAGCCCTTCACGTTCCGCCCGACGCCCCAGTACGAGGCACAGGCGCGCATGTCGCGACGCCAGCCAGGGATTGTCGGGCCTGGCGGGCAGCGTCCCGGCCAGGTCCCCAGGCGCCTCGCCATCATCCAGGCGCCGCCGTAGATCATGCAATGACAGGTAGGCATCGACCTCGTCACGCCGCTGAAAGGCGCGAGAGTCGGCGCCGAACGCCACCGTTTCGAAGCGCTGATGCCCAAGTTCGGCAAGCACGAACTCCGACCAGTCCTGGCGCAAGTTGCCGAAGAACATCAGGCGTAGACGATCACATATCGCCATGATGCGAACTCGCACCACTCGCTCGGGAGCCTGCGGCCACCAGACGTTCAGCGGTTGCGGGACCGGCTCTCGGGCCAGCAACGCCTCACGCAGAGCTCCCTTGCTCACGGTCCCGGGCAGCCCCGTCGCGGCGATTTCTACCGACAGGGCCTGACGCAGCTCAGCCAGCCGGAGCTGGGCGAAGAGCGTTGCCACATCGAGTGTCGGCGCCTCTTCCACCACCCCGGCCGTCACCAGTGGCGCCAGCGCCGCCTCGGTATCACCGATCTCGGGATAGGCCAGCCGCGAGGGGCGAAAATACTCGCCCTTGCGCATGACCATGCGGACCAGCAATGCGCGGGAGCCAAGCGGCAGGCCGGCGAACAGGTCCAGGAAGGCATGTTCCTCATCGCGGAGCAGATCACTGTGGCGCTCAGCCACCCAGGCCAGCACATGTTCGAAGTTTGTCAGATAGTACAGGGGGTCTTCGAGGGAGGCGGCAGCGGCTTGTTTACTGTTCATATACTCATGATATTAACAGCTGAAACAGGCCGACACCCACACCCCATTAGCGAGCGTGGACAAAACGAAACGGTCATCTCGATAGCCAGATGGAAGCCCGGCAGGCCAGATCATGAGGCATCATTCGGGTCGCAGGCCTTGCGCTTCTCCGGGCTGACGCTTCGCCATGGCCCTCCATGGCCCACGGTATCGGCCGCATAGGCATCGCGCTCGCCGAGGGGGCGAGGCTCGCCGACAGTCGTATCACGATAGGTCTGGCGTTCCATTTCCACGTTGAACTCTGCCCCGAGCAGCACCACGAAGGCCGAGAGCCAGAACCACAGCATCAGCATCACCACCGCGCCCAGAGACCCGTAGATTTCGCTTACGCTGACCACACGGCCGAAGTAGAGCGACAGTCCGCCGGAGCCGATCAGCCACATCAAGGTGGCGACGACAGAACCGACGCTGAGCCACCGCCAGCGTGGCGACCGCCGACAGGGCCCGAAACGGTAGAAAACGGCGATCACCAGCATCATCACCAACAGGAGTGCCGGCCAGCGCAGCCAGGCGACAGCCCTCACCAGCAGGGTATCCAGCCCCAGCATGCCGATGACCAGGGGGAAGAAGGCGACAAAGGCAACGGTGACCAGCAACATCAGGATCAACCCCAGCGTCAGGGCCGCGACGATCATGCCACGATGCAGCACCCCGCGTTTATCGTCTTCGCCATAGACGACATTCAGCCCCATCACCATCCATAGCACGCCCTTGGAGGCGATGAACATCGCCACCACCACGCTGCCCAGTGCCGTCAGGCTGAGGCCGGTAATGGTACTCTCGCCAATCCTGCGTGCCTGGTCGTTGATCAGGCTGGAGGCCTCGGGCGGCAGGTAATGACTAAGCTGGACAATCTGCCCCGCCAGGTCCTGAGGGTCCATCACCAGCGCCCAGATCGAGATGATCGCGGCGATCATCGGAAAGAGCGCCAGCATGGCATTGAAGGCGATACCGGCGGCCATCATGGCGACAAGATCCCGACTGACCTCCCGCCTGACACGCCACAGGATATCCAGCCAGCCAACCGTCGGAATCTGACCCGGCTTACTGGCGTAACGCCCGTGTTTCTGCTTCACCATGGGCCCTCCGTTGCATTGCGGGAGCAACGATACTCGCATTGCTCCGGCATCGATGTTGCCGGCCGTGGACGGCCGTCTCACACCCCGAGGGCAAGCTCGGCGATGACGTCGGCGGCGGGTACCGGGCGACAGCGGCTGGCGTTCTGGCCGGCCCAGAGTGGCGAAAAATCGCCGCTATTCGTGGCCTCGGCGGCGGCGCGCAGCGGAGCGATCGCCGCCGTCGCCAGGGGAAAGGCCGGGGCAACCGCCGCCATGGGACCCAGCTCCCGCATCAACCGAGTGACGATGCCCCGGGCCGGGCGACCGCTGTAGAGGGTGGTCAAGGCCGTATGGCGTGCCGCCTCGGACTGGAGGGCCCGACGATGGAGGCCGGAGATCGTGGTCTCGGGACAGCACAACAGGGCGGTGCCTACCTGCACGGCATCGGCGCCCAGGGCTCGAACCGCTGCCACCCCCCTGGCATCGGCAACGCCCCCGGCGGCGATCAGGGGCAGGTCGATCGCCTCACGCACCTGGGGCAGCAAGGCCAGGGTTCCCATCTGGGTGGTGACGTCCTCGCTCAGGAACATGCCGCGATGCCCGCCCGCCTCCAGCCCCTGGACGATCACCGCATCGGCGCCGCTGGCCTCGAGCCACTCGGCCTCGGCCACGGTCGTCGCCGAGGCCAGCACCGTGGCCCCCCAGGCCTTGACCCGCTCGAGCAGGTCGGCTTCCGGCAGGCCGAAATGAAAGCTCACCACCTCGGGGCGAAAGGGCTCCAGGGCATCGCAGGCCTGATGGTCGAAGGGGCGTCGCCCTGCCCCCTGGGGCACGGCATCGATATCCAGGCCGAACTCGGCGAAAAAGGGCGCAAGGGCCTCATGCCAGCGCGCCTGGGCCACCGGATCCGGCTCGGGAGATGCATGGCAGAAGGCGTTGACGTTAAGGGGCGCCGAGGTGGCGGCGCGGAACGTGGCGAGCTCCTCGCCCATGGCCTCGGGGGCGAGCATGGCACAGGGCAGCGCCCCCAGGCCCCCGGCCCGCGCCACGGCGATCGCCAGGGCGCTGCCCTGAGCACCGGCCATGGGCGCCTGGAGGATGGGCAGCGCAATGCCGAGACGCTGATGGAGGGTAGGCAACGGGGACATGGCGGACTCCGACACGGATGTGGATGGCTCTACAGCTTGCTTGCCTCCTCGTCCCCCGGCAAGACAGGCGTCGCTGCATGAGGCGCCGCCTTTCCAGCGAATGACGACGGCAGGCCGGGGCCGATCGCCACCGCCTCAGTCCTCGGCGGGCTCCAGCACCATTTGTGCATTGCGGATACGGATATCGAAATGATCGAGAAAACTCATGCCCAGCAGCGCGGTATCCCCCTCCAGCCCCGTGCTGATGGAACCACGCACATCCCGCGCCACATAGCCGCCCAGGCCGACCTCATCGAGCCGGGTGAGGCCACCGCGCACCCGGCCGTTGGCGGTGTTGAACCAGGCACTGCCGGTGGCCTCGAGCCCCAGCCGGTCGGCCATCTCGCTGGGTAGCGCCACATAGGTGGCGCCGGTATCCACCAGAAACTCCACCGGCTCGCCGTTGATGCGCCCGGTGGCCACGAAGTGGCCGCCACGATTGCGCTCGAGTACCACCGGCGCGCCCTCCTCCACCGCGCTGACCAGGTGGCTGTTGGGATTGCGCTGGCGTTCCACATAGCCCTGAAACCACCAGGTTCCAGCGGCAATGAACAACACCCAGAACAGCAGCATCATGCCGAGCCCGGTGCGCCTCACTCCCCTGCCCTGATCGCTCATTCGGTTGCTCCCGGCGAAGGCCTCGATCTCCTTTGACCTATTCCAAGCAGGCGGATTCCCTGGCTCGCATGCCTCACCTAGCGTTGGCCGTTGCGCGCCTCCCAGGCCGCGGCAGCGCGCTGACCGCGGGCCTGGTCGACGAACAGACAGATCAGGATGGCGACGATAAACAGCGCCGCGCACAGCAGGATCGAGGCCTGCAGCCCCACCACCGTCTGCAACAGTCCCAGGGCGATGATGCCGAAGACACCGGCCAGCTTGTTGGCCAGCCCCCAGAAGCCGAAGAATTCCGCGGCCTTGCGGGTCGGCGAGAAGAGCCCGACCAGGGCACGGCTGGCCGACTGGCTGGAGCCCAGCGAGAGCCCCGCCAGGCAGCCGACGAAGAGAAACAGGTGCTGGGCCTCCCAGTCGAGGCCGAAGCGCCCATTGAGCAGGGCGGTGACTTGCGGAGTCGCCCAGATAGCCAGAATGGCCGCCACCCACAGCACCAGGGTGAACTGGTAGGTGAGCTTGGTGCCGATACGGTCCTGAATGAAGCCGAAGCCCAGGGCGCCGGCCGCCGCGGTGATCTGCACGATGATAAACATCAGGTTACGGGTCGACTCGTCCCAGCCAATCACCTGGGCGCCGTAGATGAAGGCGAAGGCGATAATGATGTAGACCCCGGCCATGGAGAACAGCAGCGATACCAGGAAGGTCGCCAGGTCACGAAAGCGTTGCATCTCGTGCAGGGTCGTCGAGACGCGCTCCCTTGCGATATCGCGGTAGGGCTTGCCCGCCGGCTGCGGCGTGCCGCGCTCCTTGACCCACAGGAAGGTCGGAATGGCGGTGATCAGGAAAAAGGCGGCGGCGAAGGGGCCCACCCAGCGGATACGCTCGAAATTCTCCGCCGTCGCCTCCCCCAGCGCCACCAGGGTGAAGCCGGCGGCGAAGAGTCCGCCAACGTAGCCCAGCGCCCAGCCGAAGCCGGAAATCTTGCCCAGGTCCTCGGGCGGCCCGAGGTCGGGCAAAAAGGAGGCGATAAACGACTCGCCCATGGAGTAGGCATAATTGGACACCACGATCAGCGCGAGTCCCAGCACCACGTAGCCCGGCGCCACGAAGTAGAGCATGGCGGTGGCGGCCACCGTGGCCAGGTAGCTGGCGAACAGGAAGCGCTTCTTCTCGGCACGGTAGTCCATCACCGCCCCGCATAGCGGCCCGGTGACCACCACCAGCAGGTAGCTGATGGCCAGTGCCAGGCTCCACAGGAAGTTGGCCAGCCGGTAGTCACCGCCGCGCTCGCCGACGATCACCGTGGTGAACAGCTCGCCGAACACCACCGTGATGATCAGCAGGGTGTAGGCCTGGTTGGCGAAATCGAACATCGCCCAGCCGAAGATCTCGCGCCGTGAGGCGCGCGCCCTGGGCATGGGTGGACTGTCGGTCGTGCTCATCGCAGCGTCCCTGTGGCTGACGGGTCAGTACTAGATGCCGTCGCGACGATTGATACGCCGGTTGACCACACTGGGAGCCCGGCGCAGCTTCTCTTCTTCGCCGAGCTGGTCGGCTTCGAAAGGATCGGCGCCCACGGGCGTCTCCCCGTGACGACGATAGAGCTGGGTGAGCATCGCCTTGCGATCTTCGCGCAGCTCGCGAACCAGGACGATCACCATGCCGTAAAGAATGAAGGTGAAGGGCAGCGCCGAAAGCACCGAGGCCGACTGCAGGCCAGACAGCCCACCGGCGGCGATAAGCGTCAGGCAAATCGCCGCAATCAGCACGCCCCAGGTAACGCGTTTGTAGAGCGGCGGATTGATGGAGCCGTTATCGGTCATCTGGGCGACGATATAGGAAGCGGAGTCGGCCGACGTCACCAGGAAGACAAAGATCAGCATCATTGCCACCACCGAGAGCACCCCGGAGAAAGGCATCAACTCAAACATTTCGAACAGCGCCACGGTGATATTGGACTGGGTAGCGGCGGCCAACCCGATATCACCGTTCAGTTCCATGTTCAGTGCCGCACCGCCGAACACGCCGATCCACAGGCAGGCCAGCAAGGGGGGAACCACCAGCACACCAAACACGTATTCCTTGATGGTGCGACCGCGAGAGACGCGCGCTACGAACGTACCCACAAAGGGTGACCAGGCGATGACCCAAGCCCAGTAGAAGATGGTCCAGCGGCTTGCCCAGGCGTTGTCGTTGTAGGGTGAGATGCGCAGGCTCATGCCGATGAAGTTCTGCAGATAGTCACCAATGCCCAGCGTGATGGTCTCGAGGATGGCCAGTGTCGGACCGGTAAAAAGCACCCACAGCATCAGGCCGATGCACAGAACCATGTTGAGGTTGGAAAGCCGCTTGATGCCCTTGTCCAGGCCCGACCAGGTAGAGGCCATATAAGCCAGAAACATGACGAGGAGGATGATGAACTGCCAAAACACGGACTCGGGCAGGCCAAACACGGCATTGAGGCCGCCGTTCATCTGCAGTACCCCAAGCCCCAGCGAGGTGGCGACCCCCATCACTGTGGCAACCACTGCGAAGATGTCCAGAGCCGGTGCATAGCGCCGCGCCTCGGGATACTTGGCCGTGACCGAAGAGAGAACCGATGACACCAGACCGGCCTGGCCCTTGCGAAACTGGAAGTAGGCGATGATCAAGCCCACCACCGAGAAGGCCGCCCACTGGTGGATGCCCCAGTTGAAGTAGGTGTATTGGATGGCATAGCGCGCCGACGCTATCGTCTCTGCCGGCATATCCCCATAGGGAGGATCGATATAGTGGAACATCGGCTCGGCCATGCCATAGAACACCAGCCCCACGCCGAAGCCTGCGGCCAGCAACATGCTGACCCAGGAGAAGAAGCTGAAGCTGGGAGAGCTATCCTGAGGCCCGAGACGGATCTTGCCGTACTTGCTGAAGGCCAGCACCAGCAGGAAGATGACGAACCCGAAGACTGAAAACAGATACAACCAGCCAAACGCGTGGGTAATGCTATCAAGCGCGGCGGTAGCAACGTTGCCGAACCCTTCAGGAAAGGCCGCTCCCATCGCCACCAACGCGAGTATGATGATCGTCGAGACGGAAAATACCGTCTTCCCTCCATGATCGGCCATGATGACTCCTGTCGTTTATCATCTGTCATGCATCATACCAGCCCGGCCTGCTTCGGACAGGGCCCTAACGGCATTGCATCGAAGACGCTTCGTCCCCATCCATACTCATCAGCAGGCTAACTTTTCCACTCCCACTCCAACCGGAGCCGCCATGTCTCGTCTTGCCACTACCGCCTTGTCCGTTCTCGACCTGGCTCCCATCCGCGAGGACGGCAGCGCCGCCGAGAGCTATCGAGAAAGCGTGGCCCTGGCCCGGCAGGCCGAGCGCCTGGGCTATACCCGCTTCTGGCTCGCCGAACATCACGGCATCGAGGGCATCGCCAGCGCCGCCACCGCGGTGCTGATCGGCCATGTGGCCGGCGCCACCCAGCGCATCCGCGTGGGCAGTGGCGGCATCATGCTGCCCAATCATCCGCCCCTGGTGATCGCCGAACAGTTCGGCACCCTGGAGACCCTCTACCCCGGCCGTATCGACCTGGGACTGGGTCGGGCACCGGGATCCGATGGCGCTACCATGGCCGCACTGCGCCGCTCTGCCCATGCCGGGGTGGAGGACTTCCCGCAGCGCCTGGAGGAGCTGCAGGGCTTTCTCGGCGAGGCCCGCCCCGATCAGAAGGTCCGTGCGGTTCCTGGCCAGGGCACCCATGTGCCCCTCTGGCTGCTGGGCTCCAGCGGCTACAGCGCCCAGCTCGCCGCACGCCTCGGCCTGCCTTTCGCCTTCGCCGCCCAGTTCGCCCCGGGTTACCTGCATGAGGCACTGCGCCTCTATCGCGATAACTTCCGCCCCTCGGCGGTACTCGACAAGCCCCATGCCATGGTCGGCCTGCCGGTCGTCGCCGCCGAGACCGACGCCTACGCCGACTACCTGGCGACCACCATGCGCCAGAAGTTCCTGGGCATGATCCGCGGCCGTCGCACCAGCGCCAAGCCACCGGTAGAGCATCTCGAGATGTCACCCATGGAGGAGGCGCAACTACAGCAGTTCCTGGGCGCCGCCATCGTCGGCGGCCCCGACACCGTGCACCGGGAACTGGAAGCCTTCCTCGAACAGACCGGCGCCGACGAACTGATGCTCAACACCGACGTCTATTCCCTGGAGGATCGCCTCAAGAGCTATGAGCTCGTTGCCGACGTGTGGAAGCGATAATCTATAGGGAACGAACTCTGCCCCCGGGCTTTCCAAGGGGCAGTTTATCTTGCGTCACACCCGACGCGACCTCTGGAGTACAAGATGCCCGATTCCCAAGGCCCTCACCGGGACCCCCGTCAGAATCCCGCCTGGCGTGCCGCCCAGCAGTGGCAGCAACGCGCTCGCCAGCCCCAGGGTAATGGACTGCGCAATAGCCTCAAGATGCTCCTCGCCTGGCTACTGTTCGGCACCCTGATGATCGTGGCCATGGTCTTCGGCCTGATCTTCATGCTGCTGGGTTGGGCGCTGATGCCATTACTGCGCCACCGCCTGAAGAAGCGCATGGAAAGGATGCGCGCCGACCAGGCCGAGAACGTGGATGGCGGCGGCTTTCAGTACAGCGAGACCCGCTATCGCGAGACTCATACCTCTAGCGGCCGCCACCACGAACAGCAGGTGCTGGAGGGAGACTATGAGGTGAAGCCAGACGAACCGGGCAAACGCTGATCGATGGGGATCCGCTAGGCTCCCCGCATCACCGCCTCCAGGGCGGCGCGATAGCCCTGGCTGCCCAGCCCCGCGATCACCCCGTCGGCACGTAGCGATACATAGGAATGGTGGCGAAAGCTCTCGCGTCGGTGCACGTTGGAGAGGTGCACCTCGATCACTCGGCCATCATAGGCATTGAGGGCATCGAGGATCGCCACCGAGGTATGGGTGTAGGCCGCCGGGTTGATGATGATCGCCGCGGTGTCATCCAGCCGCGCCGCCTGGATGGCGTCGATCAGCTCTCCCTCATGGTTGCTCTGCCGGCAGGTGATGTCCCAGCCACCCAGCACCGCCTGTTCATGTAGCGCGCTATTGATATCGTCCAGGGTCTCATGACCGTAGACTTCCGGCTGCCGGGCGCCCAGCAGATTAAGGTTAGGGCCATGGAGTACCAGGACCTTGTTGTGACGCATGGCGTGGCTCATTCCCTCACCTTGATCAGCTTGCGATTGACGAACTCTCCCATGCCATCGGGGCCCAGCTCACGGCCGAAGCCCGAGCGCTTGACCCCGCCGAAAGGCAACTCGGCGGCCGACCCCGGCCCCTCGTTGATATGCACCATCCCCGCCTCGAGACGCGTCGCCAGCCGGCGAGCGCGTTCGATATTGCGCGACTGGATCACCGCTCCGAGGCCATAGGCGGAGTCGTTGGCCAAGCGAACGGCTTCCTCCTCGTCGTCCACCGGGTAGACCACCGCGACGGGACCGAACAGTTCCTCGTGAAAGAGTCGCATCTCCGGCGTCACGCCGGTCAGCAGGGTGGGAGCATACCAGGCACCGGGGCGCTCCAGTCTGTGGCCACCGGTCAGGACACGCGCCCCCTGAGCGACAGCGTCCTGCACCTGGGCCTCCAGGGTCGCGAGGGCCCTCTCGGAGGAAAGCGGCCCCATGAAGGTGCCTTCATCCTGGGGGGCGCCGACCGCAATGCCCTCTATTGCCTGCTGGAAGTCGACCAGGAAATCATCATGCAGGCGACGATCGACCAGGATTCGCTTGGCCGCATTGCAGGCCTGGCCGGCGTTGCCGAAACGGCCAGACAGCGCCTGCGACACGGCCTGCTCCAGGTCGGCATCGTCCAACACGATAAAGGGATCGGAGCCACCCAGCTCCAGCACCACCTTCTTGAGGTGGCGGCCCGCGATCTCGGCCACCGCCGCACCGGCTCGTTCGGAACCGGTCAGCGATACGCCCTGGACCCGTGGATCGGCGATGATCGTGGCGGCCTGATCATTGCTCGCGTAGAGGTTGACGTACAGCCCTTCGGCCGCGCCGGCATCGTGGAAGATCTGCTCCATGGCCGCTGCCGACTCGGGACACTGGGGCGCATGCTTGAGCAGAATGGTGTTGCCGATCATCAGGTTGGGAGCCGCGAAGCGTGCCACCTGATAGTAGGGAAAGTTCCAGGGCATGATGCCCAGCAGCACGCCAAGCCCCTGTTTTCGGATCGCAGCGCTGGCGCCGCTCGCCGGAGACAACGGCTCATCGGCCAGCAGGGTCGGTCCATGTTCGGCGTAGTAGCGATAGATGGACACGACGATATCGATCTCGCCCTTACCCTGAATCAGGGGCTTGCCCATTTCACGGGCGATGATCGCTGCCAGCGCTTCGCGGCGCTCTGCATAGAGGTCCGCCACCCGATTGAGCAGCGCCGCGCGTTCGTCAACACCCTGTCGCCGCCACTCGCCGAAGGCGTGATGCGACTTCTCGATCGCCGACCGAATCTGATCGTCGGTGGCGGTGGGGATGGCTTTTTCTATCTCGCCGGTGGCGGGATTGGTCACGGCATACTGAGTCATGGCATGGCTCCTGGTACGGTTGGATGAATCCGTGATGAGGCTTTTCACTCGCTTGATGCGCCAGGCTCCAGCAGCCGCTGCCACGTCTCGATGACGGCCCGACGATGATCCTGGAAGGTGTCGCTGCGACCGCGTGCCGGTTCCCGGGTGAGCGAGGCGCGGTGGGCCGCGCTGCGCAGCGCCAGATAGGCCTCCCGCAGGCGTTGACTCTCCCGGGCCCTCAGGCACTGGGCGGATTCCAGGGTCTCCAGGATACGCATGTTATCGCTCCACTCCAGCAGCGCCGGCGTCTCATGCCCCATGGACAGCACGGCATACTGACACAGGAATTCGAGGTCCACCATGCCACCGTGATCATGCTTGAGGTCGAACTCCCCCTCCCCGCTGCGGCCTCCCAGGTGGTCGCGCATCCTGTGTCGCATCTTGACCACCTCCTCGCGGAGCGCCTGCGCCTCGCGTTCACGCGAGAGGATCTCGCGGCGCACCGCCTCGAAGCCTTCGGCCAGCTGCGCCTGCCCCGCCACGACCCGGGCACGCACCAGCGCCTGATGCTCCCAGGTCCAGGCCTCGCGCCGCTGATAGTCGGCGTATGCCTTGAGCGAGGTCACCAGCAGCCCGGAGTTTCCCGAGGGGCGTAGCCGCATGTCCACCTCGAAAAGCGCCCCCGCAGGCGTCACCGCGGTAAGCAGATGAATGATGCGCTGGCCCAGGCGAGTATAGAAAACGGCATTGTCCAGCACGCGCCGGCCGTCGGTCTCGCCCTGGGGGGCGCCGTCATGGATAAACACCAGGTCCAGATCGGAGCCATAGCCAAGCTCGATGCCGCCCAGCTTGCCGTAGCCCACGACCAGAAAGGCGGGCGTTGCTCCGGCGCGGCTGCCATCGGCCAGCGCCGGGAAGCCGTGCTTGCGGGTCAGGTGCTTCCAGGCCATGGCCAGTACCGCCTCGAGAATCACCTCGGCGATATAGGTCAGGTAGTCGCTCACCTTCATCACATGGCGTGTGCCGGCGATATCCGAGGCGGCCACGTGTAGCGTCTGGGCATGCTTGAAGACTCGCAGGGCCTCCAGCTGAGCCTCTTCATCCTCTTCGGGAATGCGGCCCAGGGATTGTCGCAGTTCATCGGCGAGCCGCGACTTGTCGGCAGGCGTGTACAGCGTCTCGGGAGTCAGCAGCTCGTCAAGCAGGATCGGGTAGCGAGCCAGCTGTTCGGCGATCCACGGGCTCGCCGAACATAGCCTCATCAGGTGGCCCAGGGCGTCGGGGTTTTCGCGCAGCAACGCCAGATAGGCGGTGCGTCGAAGCACCGACTCCATCAGCGGCAGCACTCTCTCGAGGGCGGTGTCCGGGGCATCACTCGCCGCGATGGCATCAAGCAGCAGCGGCATCAGGGCCTCCAGACGCTCGAAGCCGATGCGTTGCATGCCCTGCACCTGGCGTGAATGATAGAGCGTACCGAGGCGCCGAGCCGCGACGCCGGGGTCGGCAAAGCCGGCTTCCTCCAGCAGCACAGCCGCTTCCTCGGCTTCGAGCTCGCTACGCCACAACGCTCGCCACTGCTCCAGGGGAACGCCACCGGCGGTCTCGTCGGCGACCTCTTCCACCTCCTCTTCGGGCTCGGCGATCACCGCATCAAAGTGACGACGCACTCGAGCCCGCACCTCGTCGAGACACGCCATCAGTGCGGGCCAGTCCTCCATGCCCAGCGCCAGGGCAACCCGCTCACGGTTGAGATCATCGTCGGGCAGGCTCTGGGTCTGGCGATCCTCCAGGGCCTGCAGCACATGCTCCAGGTCACGCAGGAAGACATAATCGGGCATCAGCTCCGCGACCACTTCCGCGGGCAGCAGGCCCAGCTCGGGCAGGCGCTCCAGAGCCGTCTTCAAGGAGGTTACCTGCAACTCGGTGTCCCGGCCGCCACGAATCAGCTGGAAGGCCTGGACCACAAACTCGACCTCGCGGATGCCGCCGGGGCCGAGCTTGATATTGCCCTCCATGCCCTTGCGGCGCACCTCGCGGTTGATCATGCCCTTGAGTTCACGCAGCGACTCGATGGCGCCGAAGTCGAGATACTTGCGGTAGACGAAGGGGCGCAGTCCGGCCAGCAGTTCGGCACCGGCATCCAGGTCACCCGCCACCGGCCGAGCCTTGAGCATGGCGTAGCGTTCCCACTCGCGCCCCTGGTCCTGATAGTAGCTGGAGAGCGAGTTGAAGGTGCCGACCAGCGGGCCACCATCCCCCAGGGGACGCAGGCGCATGTCGACCCGAAAGGCGAAGCCGTCGGCGGTGACCGCGTCCAGGGCGCCTATCAACCGTTGGCCCAGCTTGGTGAAGTACTCCTGGTGCTCGAGAGACTTGCGGCCACCCTCGGTGTCGCCGTTCTCGGGAAAGGCGAAGATCAGATCGATATCCGAGGAGAGATTGAGCTCGCCGGCCCCCAGCTTGCCCATGCCCAGTACCACCAGGCGTTGATCGCTGCCGTCGCGGCGCTTGGCGGGGCGCCCCCAGCGAGGCGCCAGGAAGTCTTCCAGCCAGGTCAGGGCCGCTTCCAGGGAAGTCTCGGCCAGCCGCGCCACCGCCGCCGATGTGGCCCACATATCGATACCGCCGGGTCGAGTCAGGTCACGCCAGGCGATACCGACCATGCGCGCGCAGCGGAAACGCCGGATGACGGCATGCATGGCCGCCTCATCCTCGGCCTCCTCGAGGCGCTCGACCAGCCAGTCGCGCAGGGCTTCGGCATTCGGGGCGGCATCCAGTTCGCCATTGACATCCAGGTGCACGAGCCAGTCGGGATAGCGCACCAGCGTCTCGGCCACGAAGTCTGACACCGCCAGCACCCGGGCCAACTGCTCACGACGCGACTCGGCGAGACCCAGCCAGCTTTCCAGCGGAGAATCGCGGTCGGTCATCCGTGCCAGGCGCTCGGCCTCACCCAGCGCCTCGGCAAGCCGCCCCCGGGTTCTCTCCAGGGGCGCCTTGAGGGAGTCGGGAATATCATGCAAGGGCAGGAAGTCATCGGGTAGCGGCATCGACGTCTCGCATCCAGAATGGCAGGGATTCGCTTCCAGCATAGCGAAACGAGGCCACCACTGGCACTCGCCGGGCCAAGGTATCAGCCGAAGAGCTTCTGGCCCAGCAGCAGCAGCCAGGTCAGGCCGGCGAGCAGCAGCGATGCCATGACGGCGGCAGACCCCAGATCCTTGGCACGCCCGGATAGCTCATGATGCTCGGGACCGATGCGATCCACGACACTCTCGATGGCGCTGTTGAGCAGCTCCACGGCCAGCACCACCAAGCCGCTGCCCAGCAGCAGGACCCACTCCACCGGTCCGGCGCCGACCCACACGACCAGCGGCAACAGCAGCAAAAACAGTATCAACTCCTGGCGAAATGCCGCCTCGTGACGCCAGGCCGCCTTGAGTCCTTTCAACGAGTAGCGAGTAGAGTGCACCAGATGGCGCCATCCGGTATGTTCGGGCTTCATCATCTATTCCTCGGCGCTATCATACAGCCGCTCAGTGATTGTCGATCATTCGCTCGAGATCCAGCGCCAGGGGATCCAGCACTTCGGACCAGCTCAGGTAAGGGGTGCTGGCGGTGCCATTGACCAATACACTGAAGACACCCCAGCGCCCCCTGGCGGTACGGAAGTAGCCACTGACGGCCCTCACCGCCACGGGCTGGTTGAGGGTCCCGGTCTTGAGCATCACATGTCGTTGAAAGGTGTCGGAGCCTCGACGGATAAAACGCATGACCCCATTGTTCGGAGACTGCAGCGTCGCCACGAAGCTGGGAAAGAGCGAAGGCCGGTAATAGAGATGCTCCAGCAACGCATTGGCGCCATGAGCCGAGATGCGGTTCTCCGGCGTCAGACCGCTGCCGCTGTGCAGGGTCGCCGGTCCATGGTCGGGAATACCGTCCACAAAGGCCTCGATGGCCCCTCCCGCCGAGCGCAGGTCGGCGCGTGGCGACGCCACCAGATTCAGGGCCAGCATATCGGCCATATAGTTGTTGGAATAGTTCATGGTGCGCAGCAGCAATTCCTGCAGCGGCTTGCCATCAACGGCGGCCAGCGTCGTCACCGTGGAGGCCGGGCGGTCCTGGGTGATATCCATCCCGCCCGTGACCGAAATACCGGCCTGGTTGAGCATGGCCAGCAGGATCAGCGCCATCTGGTCCGCCGGGTCTGAGCTGGCCCGGTAGATATCCCGCGGATGGGCATTGGTGGAGATCTGGCCACTCAGATGCATCACATCCCGCCCGTCGCGGGTAACCCGCTCGGCACTGATCTCGGTGCCGCTATTGTCCGGGCGGGTCACCACACGATTGTCGATGGCCAGAATGGGCGCCTGGCTATCGCAGCCGGTCACCGTCGCCGGCTCGCCGGGGGTCTCGGCGGGCGCCACATTGACGCACCAGTTGCCGTAGTTGACTCCGGCCGAGGAAAGCAACGCACTATAGGCGTGGCGCGTATGCTCCCGTGCCTCGCAGCGGTCGATCGTCAGACACGCCACCGGCCCGAAGCGCCACTGGCTGATCCTTAGCCTGCCATTCACCCCACGCACGCCCGCCTGATGCAGCCGCTGCACCAGGCGCCATAGGTCTTCGGTGGTCAGCGCCGGGTCGCCACCGCCATCGAGCATCAGGTCGCCCTGCAGGACACCCTGGTCGTCGAGACGCGCTTCACTGACCAGCCGGGTGGTAAACCGATGCTGCGGGCCCCAACGGTTCAAGGCCGCCGCCGCCATATAGCTCTTGCTGACCGAGGCCGGAGCTAGCTGGCGCCGTGGCTCGATGGTCGCCAGCACGCCATCCTCATCCAGCAGCCTGGCTTCGGCACTGATACGAAATCCCTCGCCGAGCAGGCGCGAGAGACTATCGAAACCGGCCGCCTGAACGGGCAGAACGAAACACAGCGACAGGATGACGGTAACGAGACGGAAACGCAGGCGCATGGCGGAGCTCATTGGAAGTGACTGTTGATTGATTCAAGATTCAATGGACAGAGGCAGTGGAGAACAACTGGATCACCGAGACACCGCCGATGATCATGGCAATACCCAACAGAGCCGGCAGGTCGGGTTTCTCGCCATAGAACAGGATGCCCGCCACGGTCACCAGCACGATGCCCAGCCCCGCCCAGAGCGCATAGGCGATGCCCACCGGAATGCTGCGCAGCACCAGGGCAAGCAGATAGAAGGCCAGCCCATAGCCCACCACGACGATCACCGTCGGCCATAATCGGGTAAAGCCCGCGGAGGCCTTCAGCGCGGTGGTTGCCACCACTTCGGCGACGATGGCCAGGGCGAGATACAGATAACTCATCGGCACTCCTCCCGAGCCAGCAGGCGATGCATGATGCGATCGAAGGCCGTATTGAAGATCAGCGCGTAGAACAGGAAGAACAGCATAAAGCCGAGGTCCAGCCAGAAGGCCTCGACCAGGCCAATCTGCAGCCACCAGGCTACCGCCGGCAGTGTCATGAGCAGCAGTCCCAGTTCAAACCCACCCGCCTGGGCGATCCTCTGCCAAAGGCTGCGGCGTCGACTCGGCACCCAGACATCGAACAGTCGATTCCAGACCAGATTCCACAGCATCGCCACGGTCGCCAGCCCCACGGCCAGCACACCGATCTCGCCGCTACCGTGACCGGTCAATGCACTGCTTGCCGGAATCACGATTGCCAGTCCCAGCGCTTCGAATAGCACCATATGGGTCAGGCGCTCTCGCCATGAACGCATTGCCTGCTCCTTGCCGTTACGCCGCCTAGGCTTTCGCGACCAGTTCTGGATAATGTGGCAGCTTCACCACCAGTCGCCAGAGCGGCTGGCCGCTGAGGTGATACTTCTTCTCGAACGGCGTCAGATACGCCGCCCCGGGATCATGCGCCTCCACGGCGACCTCCCGTCCGGTGGCCTGGCGTAGCGCCAGGGAGAACTCCTCCAGGTAGAGCCGCCAGTTGGAGCGCAACTCCAGTCGCCCTCCCAGAGCCAGGATAAAAGGCAATACCGGGTGGCCATGCCAGCGGAGCTTGAGTAGCGACGCCTTGGGATAAGGATTTGGATACAGCAGATAGTGACGGGCCGGCCGCCAGCCTGCCTGGAAGGCGAGCCGCCAGAAGTCCACCAGGTCGGCGCGTACCAGCAGGACGTTACCGGGCAATGGCCCATGCTCGCGGCTCAGACGGCTGTCGCTGCGATCCACCCCGATCAGCGCATGATCGGGAAAGGCCTCTGCCAGCCGGCGAGTGGAAATGCCCACCCCACAACCGGCATCCAGCATCAACGGCATGTCGCATCGTGCCTCCCGCCAGCGAGCGGCGGCAGCAAAGGCCTCACGGGTATGATCGGCGATCGGCTTGCGCCACGGATACTGCAAGGCCCGCGCCACACGCGCCTCGAGGCCCTGATGTGGGCCCGCCTGATTGGTAACGATACGCCGAGAAGTGGCTTGCATGACGACCTGCCGCGATATGAAACAAGCGCCGATTCTACCAGTCTCCCCCGCTTCTCGCTCGGCCGGCTCTATTACCGTTATCGCAAGGATAAAAGCCTATAAAAAACCCGAACACGTTAATGTTCGGCGCTTTTCGATATAAGCTCGGTATCAGTGCCTGACGATGATCGACTGGCCAATAATCTCGTCGACCCTAACGTCCTACCGCCCGCCAGATATGAAAAAACCCCGAACACGTGAATGTTCGGGGTTTTTTCGATATAAGTGCCTGACGATGACCTACTCTCGCATGGGGAGACCCCACACTACCATCGGCGCAAAGCGGTTTCACTGCTGAGTTCGGCATGGGATCAGGTGGTTCACGCTCGCTATGGTCGTCAGGCGAAAAACGGTGAATCATGCTGACGCGAACGTTTCAAGGCGTATCCGGCATCGTGGGTCATCACAGACCCCTTGGGTGTTATATGGTCAAGCCTCACGG
>NZ_JHVH01000025.1 GCF_000620045.1 Halomonas halodenitrificans DSM 735
AAGGCACGGCAGATCATCCTCGACTTCGGGCAGGATATCGGGCGCATGACGGTGCTCAAGACGCTGCGGAGCCGACTGCGTTATCCACGAGGAACGCCATGCTGACCGTCAATCGGCGACACTCTATCCACAAGCAGTTCCAAGCGACACGCGATCGCCAGATATGTCGTGCCTGGCGGGTGGAAAGGCATGACAAAACGGGCCGTCAGCACCGATCAGCACGGTGGGTTTTGGCAATAATGGGCTTGCGAAAGCCAACTTGCACGGGGCGAATGGTCAAAAAATGCTCGCTGGCGGTGATAGGGGGAGTGTCGGCGCCGGCTTCACGGATTCAGGAAGAAGCCCGCCGCGAACAGCCCGAAGGAGAAGCTGTTGGCATAGGCGGCGAATTCGTCCACGAAATGCTGTCGCTGGCGAAGGGTCACGAACAGGATCGGCAACACCGTCAGGCTGACCATCAGCTGCCAGGCCCCGTCGAACACGTAGGCATCCAGCAGGGCGTCCTGCTCGCGGATCAGCGAAGCCAGCAGAAACCCGAACATCAGCAGGCTGATGTTGGGCAGGATGCGGATCACCAGCCGGCTATAGAGCAGCAGAGCGGCGGCGAGAGCCAACAGGGTGGTCTGGGTCAGCTCGGTGAAGCTGAGCTCGGAGAAGCGCGAATCCGGGAAATGGAGGGCCTCGTAGAAGACCCCCTGGGCGAGGCCCGCCACCAGCAGGATATAGAGCGTGGCACGCAGGCAGGTAGCACGGAAGCTGATGGGCCAGGCAGGCGGAGGCAGAGACTTATGTGACATGGCGAAATTCGGATATACGAGTAAGAGTTGAGAGGTATTTTAACCGGTCCGCCGGGGGGTAGCTAACCTTGTCGCTTAATTGTTTGCAAACTATTGAATTTTAGGGGTCTACACCATTAGTCGCGTTTTTATGCCGGCCCTATTGCCGAAGCAGGATCCTTTCTCTAGCTTACGTTAACGTAAAGCCTGGAAATAACGACAACAGTACCAAGGCGGGTCGAATAGCGACCCCAAGAGGAAGATTCATGACCCAGGAGTTCATACTGGAAACTCGCGGGTTGACCAAGGAGTTTCGTGGCTTTACCGCCGTGGACGACGTCAACCTCAAGGTCCGGGAAGGGCACATCCACGCCCTGATCGGCCCCAACGGGGCCGGCAAGACGACGGTCTTCAACCTGCTTACCAAGTTTCTGCCGCCGACCCGCGGCGAGATTCTCTATCGCGGCAAGCCCATTACGCGCATGAAGGCCAACGAGATCGCGCGTCTCGGCCTGGTGCGCTCCTTCCAGATCTCCGCAGTGTTCGGCCATATGACCGCCCTGGAAAACGTGCGGGTGGCGCTGCAGCGCAAGTTGGGTACGTCATTCCATTTCTGGAAACCCGAACGCAGCCTCGATCATCTCAACGACCGCGCCATGGAGCTGCTCGATGAGGTTGGCCTCGCCGAGTACGCTGATGTGCTCACCGTGGAGATGCCCTATGGCCGCAAGCGGGCCCTGGAGGTGGCCACCACCCTGGCCCTGGAGCCGACGATGATGCTGCTCGATGAGCCCACCCAGGGGATGGGTGCCGAGGATGTCGACCGTATCGTCGAGCTTATACGCCGGGTCTCCAGGGGGCGCACCGTGCTGATGGTAGAACATAACCTCAGCGTGGTGAGCCGGCTGTGCGATCGCATTACCGTACTGGCCCGCGGTGCCGTGCTCGCCGAGGGGAGCTATCAGGAAGTGTCGCGCAATCCTCAGGTCCGCGAGGCCTACATGGGCAGCGACGCCGCGGAAGAGGAGGCCAGCGCATGAGTCAGACAGCCGAAGCGCAGCAGGATCCCGTGCATCAGTATCAGGATCTCGACGGCGCCGAGATGCTCAGGGTCAGCGACCTGCACGCCTTCTATGGCGAGTCGCACATCCTTCATGGCGTCGACTTCAACGTGAAGCGCGGGGAGCTGGTCACCCTGCTGGGGCGCAATGGCGCCGGGCGCAGCACCACCCTCAAGGCGGTCATGAACATGGTGGGCCGGCGTACCGGTTCGATCATGGTCAATGGCAATGAGGCCATGGGGATGAAGTCCCATCATATCCCGCGACTGGGTATCGGCTATTGCCCCGAGGAACGCGGGATCTTCTCCAGTCTCGACGTCGAGGAGAATCTCCTGCTGCCGCCGACGGTGCGCTCCGGCGGCATGTCCATCGACGAGATCTATGCGATGTTTCCCAATCTCCACGAGCGCCGGCGCAGCCAGGGGACCCGACTCTCCGGCGGCGAGCAGCAGATGCTCGCCATGGCGCGAATCCTGCGCACCGGAGCACGCCTGCTGCTGCTCGACGAGATCACCGAGGGCCTGGCACCGGTCATCGTCCAGGCGCTCGGCGAGGTACTGATCAAGCTCAAGGAGCGGGGCATGACCATCGTGCTGGTGGAGCAGAACTTCCGCTTCGCCGCGCCCCTGGCCGACCGTCACTTCGTGATGGAGCACGGCCGCATCATCGAGGAGATCACTGCCGCCGAACTGCCGTCGCGGCGCGATCACCTCAACGGCCTGCTGGGCGTTTGACGGTACGCTCATTATTCGGCCACTTCCCTACCGTCAACCGTATCGACAACAACAAACCGCCCTGCGTGGGCGACGGAGTCAAGCATGACCTTCAACCGCAAGATTCTCGCTTCCAGCGTTGCCTTTGCCGCCGCGACCCTGATGGCCACCGGCGCCCAGGCCGAGATGAGTGACGATGCCGTGCGCATCGGCTATCTCGCCGACATGTCCGGCACCTATCGTGATCTGGCCGGCCCGGGTGGCCTCGAAGCCCTGCAGATGGCGATCGAGGACTTCGGGGGCGAGGTCAATGGTACGCCGATCGAAGTATTGAGTGCCGACGACCGTAACAGCGCCGACGTGGGTGCCAATACGGTGCGCGAGTGGTTCGATACGCAGAACGTCGACCTGGTGTCCGGGCTGGTCGCATCCTCGGTGGCCATTGCCGCCACCAAGGTGGTCGAGGAGAACAATGGCCTGGCCATCGTCTCCGGTTCCGCCGCCTCCAGCATTACCAACGAGCACTGTGCTCCGACCCATATCCACTGGGTCTATGATACCTATCCCATGGCCAACGCCACGGCCAAGGCCGTTGTCGACCAGGGGGGAGACAGCTGGTTCCTGCTCACCGCCGATTACGCCTTCGGTCATGCGATGGAGAAGGACGTGACCGAGGTCGTGGAAGAGAGTGGTGGCACCGTCGTCGACAGCGTGCGTCATCCCTTCCCCACCACCGACTTCTCCTCCTATATCCTCCAGGCACAAGGCTCCGGTGCCAAGGTCGTCGGACTTGCCAATGCCGGCGGCGATACCGTCAACGCCATCAAGACCGCCAGCCAGTTCGGCCTGACCCAGTCCGGCCAGCAGCTCGCCGGCCTTATCGTCTTCCTCAATGATATCTATGCCATGGGGCTGGAAGCGACCCAGGGCCTGCTGCTGACTACCGGCTGGTACTGGAACATGGATGACGAAAGCCGCGAGTGGGCCGAGCGCTACTACGAGCGTGTCGGCAGCATGCCGGGCATGGTGCATGCCGGTATCTATTCCAGCACCACGCACTATCTGAATACCGTGGAGGAGATCGGCAGCGACGATCCCGAGGCGGTACGTGCGGCAATGGCCGAGAAGCCGATCGACGACTTCTTCTCCCGCAATGGCCGCATTCGCGAGGATGGTCGCATGATCCACGACATGTACCTGGTCCAGGTGAACGCTCCGGAAGATGCCACCCACGACTGGGACCTCTACGAGGTGCTGTCCACCATCCCCGCCGAGCAGGCCTACCGTCCGCTTTCCGAAAGCCAGTGTGACCTGGTCAACAACTGATCGGATGCAGAACCGGCGGCGGCTGCGGCCGCCGCCACCTGCCGGGAGGCTTGATACATGACGATGATTTTCGGAGTGCCGTTGATGGTGTTCATGGGCCAGCTGATGCTGGGCCTGATCAACGGCGCCTTCTATGCCCTTCTCAGCCTCGGGCTGGCGGTGATCTTCGGCCTGCTGAAGATCATCAACTTCGCGCATGGTGCGATGTACATGCTGGGTGCCTTCGCGGCGCTGCTGGGGCTGCAGTACCTGGGGCTCAACTACTGGGCGGCCCTGCTGGTGGTACCGCTGGTGGTAGGCGGTCTGGGCATGCTGATCGAGCGCTTCATCCTGCGCCGCATCGCCCATCTCGACCATCTCTACGGGTTGCTGCTGACCTTCGGCCTGGCGCTGATCTTCGAAGGCTCGCTGACCAACTTCTTCGGTGTCTCGGGGTCGAGTTATCCCACACCCGAGGCCCTGCAGGGTGGTGTCAACCTGGGCTTCATGTTCCTGCCCATCTATCGTGGCTGGGTGCTGATTGCCGCTCTGGCCGTCTGTCTGGCGACCTGGTTCATCATCGAGCGGACGCGCCTGGGGGCCTATCTGCGCGCCGGCACCGAGAATCCGGCGCTGATGCAGGCCTTCGGCGTCAACGTCCCCCAGCTGATCACCCTGACCTACGGCTTCGGCGTGGCGCTGGCCGCCTTCGCCGGTGTGCTGGCCGCACCGCTCTATCCGGTCTCGCCCACCATGGGCTCGAGTCTGCTGATCGTGGTCTTTGCCGTGGTGGTGATCGGTGGCATGGGGTCGATCATCGGCGCGGTCATCACCGGCCTGGCCATGGGTCTGATCGAAGGCCTGACCAAGGTCTATTATCCGGAAGCCGCCAATACCGTGATCTTCGTGGTGATGGTGGTGGTCCTTATGCTGCGTCCCGCGGGACTCTTCGGCAAGGAGGCTTGACGTCATGTCGGCAACTCGGACCCTGACGCCCGCAATGAAACTTCGCCGCAAGGCCAAGGTGCGTCGCAATATTCTCTATCTGGTGCTACTGGCCATCGCCCTGGTGGCCCCCTTCGTGGCCTATCCAGTCTTTCTCATGAAGCTGCTGTGCTTCGCGTTGTTCGCCTGCGCCTTCAACCTGCTGCTCGGCTATGCGGGCCTGCTCTCCTTCGGGCATGCCGCCTTCCTGGCCACCGGTGGCTACTTTACCGGCATCATGCTGGCCAGCTACCCGGGGCTGACGCCGGAACTGGGGATCCTCATCGGTACCCTCGCCTCCGTGGTGCTGGGTACCCTGTTCGGCGCCCTGGCGATTCGCCGCCAGGGCATCTACTTCGCCATGGTGACCCTGGCGCTGTCACAGATGATGTTCTTCTTCTTCATCCAGGCGCCCTTCACCGGCGGCGAGGATGGCCTGCACGGCGTACCACGTGGCGAGTTGTTCGGGATCATCAGTCTCGACAACAACATCAACATGTACTATTTCGTGCTGGCGGTATTTTTGATCGGCTTCGCGATCATCCGGCGTGCCGTTCACTCGCCCTACGGCCAGGTACTCAGGGCGATCCGCGAGAATGAGCCGCGCGCCGTCTCGCTCGGCTACAACGTCGACGCCTACAAGCTGGTGGCCTTCGTGCTCTCCGCCGGCCTGGCGGGCCTGGCGGGCTCCACCAAGACCGTGGTCTTCCAGCTCGCCTCGTTGACCGATGCCCATTGGCACATGTCCGGCGAGGTGATCCTGATGACCCTGCTGGGCGGGGTGGGGACGCTGTTCGGCCCCCTGGTGGGAGCCGGCGTGGTGGTCAGCCTGCAGACCCAGCTCGCCCAGTCGCCGCTCGGCAACTGGGTCAGCGTGATCCTCGGCGCCATCTTCGTGATCTGCGTGCTGAGTTTCCGCAGTGGGATCGTCGGCGAGATCCAGAAGGTCGTGAAGAAGAACTTCAAGTGAGTCCCGTCTTGCCATGCAAACTCGAGGCGCCCCGCGGGGCGCCTTTTCAATGGACGGAAGGCAGGCTTTTCGGCAGGTGTTCGACCAGGTGGTCGAGGAAGCGGTGCAGCTTGGGGGAGCGCTGTCGGTGACGCGGGAACACCGCCCACACGGCGTTATCGTCGTGGCGGTAGGCGTCGAGCACCGAGACCAGGTCGCCGTTGGCCAGGTGCTCCTTCACGTAATAGTCGGGTAGCTGGGCCAGCCCCAGGCCCTTCAGGGCGGCATCGAGCAGGGCGGGTCCCGAGTTGGCGCGCCAGGGGCCGTCGACGCGCACCTCACGGCGGACGCCGTCCACGGCGAAGCGCCAGTGGTCGCGTGAGCCCACCAGGCAGCGGTGTCGGGAGAGCTCGGCCAGGGCATGGGGTTGGGAAATATGGGCAAAATACGCCGGGGCGCCGACAACGTATTCGCGGCGCTCGCACAGGCGCCTGGCGACCAGGCTCGAATCCTCCAGGCGGCCCATGCGGACCGCCACGTCAAAGCCCTCATCGATGATATCCACCTGGCGGTTGGTAAAGTGCATGCGCACCTCCAGCTGTGGATGTTCGAGCTGGAAGTCGTTGACCAGAGGCGCGATGAAGCGCTCACCGAAGGTGGTGGCCGACGTCAGGGAGAGCCGTCCCTGGGGACGGTCCTGAAGGTCACCGATGGCGGACTCGGCCTCGCGGAAACCATCGAACAGGTGGCGGCAGTGGCGGTAATAGAGTGCCCCGGCGTCGGTCAGGTGGATCTGGCGAGTGGTGCGGTAGAGCAGGGCACTGCCCAGCTGCTGCTCCAGCTGGGCCACCAGTCGGCTGACGTGGGAGGGGGATACCGACAGCTCGCGCGCCGCGGCGACGAAGGTACCCAGCCGTATGACCTCCACGAAGGCCTCGATACGATCCCAGCGTTGCATGGACTCTCCCTCGCAGGATTCAGGATTATTGCTGTGTAGCAATAATGTTGTGCTTTTAGTGCGGTTTATCTCGAGTGACGCTTTTGACTAGACTGGGCAACAGAACGTTCACACCCGGCACCACCGCTACGGTGTTGAGCGAGGGGCCTTCGACTCATCGTGGGTCGACCCCGGGCGGCCTCGGTTGGCCGCACAGAGACTTTCATCCAAGCGAGGAGAACGAACATGAAATCACGTGCCGCCGTTGCCCTGGAAGTGGGCAAGCCCCTTGAACTGGTCGAGATCGACGTCGAGGGCCCCAAGGCCGGTGAAGTGCTGGTGAAGATGGCCGCCACCAGCGTCTGTCATACCGATGCCTTTACCCTCTCGGGTGCCGACCCCGAAGGGCTGTTCCCCTCGGTGCTGGGCCACGAGGGGGCCGGCATCGTCCAGGAGGTGGGCGAGGGCGTTACCAGCCTGCGCCCCGGTGACCATGTCATCCCGCTGTATACCGCCGAGTGTGGCCAGTGCAAGTTCTGCCTCTCCGGCAAGACCAACCTGTGCAGCTCGGTACGCGCCACCCAGGGCAAGGGCGTCATGCCCGATGGTACGTCGCGCTTCTCGCTGGATGGCCAGCCGCTGCACCACTATATGGGCTGCTCCACCTTCAGCGAGTATACCGTAGTCCCCGAGGTGTCCCTGGCGGTGGTCTCCAAGGAGGCGCCCCTGGACAAGATCTGCCTGCTGGGATGTGGCGTGACCACCGGCATCGGCGCGGTGATGAATACCGCCAAGGTCGAGCCGGGCTCCACCGTCGCCGTGTTCGGCATGGGCGCCATCGGCCTGGCGGTGATCCAGGGCGCCGTCATGGCCAAGGCCAGCCGCATCATCGCCATCGACGTCAATCCCGAGAAGTTCAAGCTCGCCGAGCAGTTCGGCGCCACCGACTTCGTCAACCCCAAGGATCACGCCGCCAGCATCCAGGAGGTGATCGTCGACATGACCGATGGCGGCGTCGACTACTCCTTCGAGTGCATCGGCAACGTGAATGTCATGCGCTCGGCCCTGGAATGCTGTCACAAGGGCTGGGGCGAGTCGGTGATCATCGGCGTGGCCGGCGCCGGCGAGGAGATCAGCACCCGCCCGTTCCAGCTGGTGACCGGCCGGGTCTGGAAGGGCTCTGCCTTCGGCGGCGTGAAGGGTCGCTCGCAACTGCCGGGTTACGTGGAGCAGTACATGAACGGCGAGATCAATATCGACGACTTCATCACCCATGACATGCCGTTCGAGAAGATCAACGAGGCCTTCGAGCTGCTGCACAAGGGCGAAAGCATTCGTACCGTGCTGCATTATTGATGCGCGCCTGCCAGGAGAGATACCCATGACCATGACCGAGAACCTCGAGCTGGTATCGGCCAACAAGAGTTTTGGTGGCTGGCACAAGCGCTACCGCCATCGCTCCCGGACGCTGGACTGCGAGATGGTCTTCGCCATCTATCTGCCGCCCCAGGCCGAGACCGAGCGAGTGCCGCTGTTATGGTGGCTCTCCGGCCTGACCTGCAACGACGAGAACTTCATGCAGAAGGCCGGTGCGCATCGCATGGCCGCGGAGCTGGGCATCGCCATCATCTGCCCGGATACCAGTCCGCGTGGCACCGACCTGCCCGGCGAGCACGACAGTTATGACTTCGGTTCCGGCGCCGGCTTCTACGTCAACGCCACCCGGGAGCCCTGGAAGCGCCACTACCGCATGTATGACTATGTGACCGAAGAGCTGCCCTCGGTGGTGCGCCAGCACTTTCCGGTCAATGGCCGGGAGTCGATCAGTGGCCACTCCATGGGCGGTCACGGTGCCCTGGTAATGGCGCTGCGCCGGCCCGGTCATTATCGCTCGGTGTCGGCCTTCGCCCCGGTTGTCAATCCTGCCGAGTGTCCCTGGGGGCAGCAGGCCTTCACCGGCTATCTCGGCGAGGACCGTGGCAAGTGGACCCAGTACGATGCCTGTGAGCTGGTGGCGCGTGGCGCCTCCAGTCAGCCGCTGTTTATCGACCAGGGCGAGGCGGATGACTTCCTCGAGGAGCAGCTCAAGCCCGAGCGGCTCGAGGCGGTGTGCGCCCAGCACGACCATCCGCTGACCCTGCGTCGCCAGCCGGGCTATGATCACAGCTACTACTTCATCGCCTCCTTTATCGAGGAGCACCTGCGCTACCACGCCAAGCATCTGCACAAGACGCGCTGATACGAGGCGCTGGCGTCGAATCTCTCCCCGTGCGGCGTGCCGGGCCCTTATACTGCCATCATATAAAGGGCCGGTTTGGCACAAGGGGAGAGAGATGATGCGCAGAGGTTCGCCATGATCGGGGCGCTGCTGGGCAAGTTGCGAGGATGGCTATGGCGTGCCGTCCTGGGCTTCGTGGTGCTGTCGGTGCTGCTGGTGCTGTTGTTCCGTCAGGCACCGGTATTCGGCTCCATGGTGATGGTCGAGCGCAAGGTGCACTCCTGGATCGTCCGGGAGCCCATCGATATTCAGCATCGCTGGCGCTCCTGGGAGGCACTCTCCGACCATGCCAAGCTGGCGGTGATCGCCGCCGAGGACCAACGCTTCCCGGTGCACCACGGCTTCGACCTGGTGGAGATTCGGCGTGCCTGGGAGGCGAGCCGCAACGGCGGACGGCTGCGAGGGGCCAGCACCCTCAGCCAGCAGACCGCCAAGAACCTCTTCCTGTGGAGCGGGCGCAGCTGGGTGCGCAAGGGCTTCGAGGCGTGGTTCACCCTGCTGATCGAGGTGATCTGGCCCAAGCAGCGCATCCTCGAGGTCTATCTGAATATCGCCGAATGGGACACCGGCGTGTTCGGCCTGGAGGCCGCCGCCCAGCATTACTTCGGGGTCTCCGCCGATCGGTTGGGGCCGGTGCAGGCCAGCCGGTTAGCGGCGATCCTGCCCGACCCGCGGGGCCGGGATGCCGCGCGACCCTCTTCCGATGTGGTCCAGCGTAGCGCCTGGATCCGCCGGCAGATGGGCAATCTCGGCGGTGCGGCCTATCTGGATCGATTGTGAGGAGGTGCCTGTTTCCCGAGGCGCTCCATCAGATGCTGCCGCATTGCCGTCGCCGCCGGTGACAGACTGACATCGACCTGGCAGATCAGCCCGATCTGGCGCTCCACGTAAGGTTCCGACAGCGGTACGAAGCGCAGCCTGGCGCACTCCTCGGGAAATGCCAGCCGGGGCAGGGTGGTGATGCCGATACCCGCCTCCAGCATGGCATTCAGCGAAATCATGTTGGAGATATCGAAAGCGCTCTGCGCCAGCAGCGGCTCGGCGTCGGTTCCCGACAGCAGCCGCGAGGTGCCGTTGCGGATCAATACCTCCCCCTGCAGCTCTTGCCAGCTCAGCGCTTCGCGGTCGGCGAAGCGATGATCCTCGCGGCATACCACGCCGACGGCATCCCGCATCAAGGGATAAAACTCCAGTTCCTCGCTGGCCTGCCACAGGCTGGAGATGCCGAGGTCGACCTCGCCACTCGCCACTAGCCGGCCCACGAAATCGGCGTTGCCGTCGTGGAGGCTGACCCTGAGATCCGGGTAGCGTTGGATGAAGTCGCTGAGCAGGTGCGGCATCAGCCGACTGGCCACCGAGGGGACGGCCGCCATGTCGATATGCCCGGCGCGCTTCTCCACCCGGGCCGCCAGGTCTCGACTCAGGCGATCATGATGTGTCACGAGCTCGCGAAAGCGCGGCAGGCAGTAGGCGCCGAAGGGCGTGAGTGTTGCCTTGCCCCCCTTCTCGAACAGCGGCTCGCCGAGCCTCTGTTCGAGTTCACGCACCGCCATGGAAAGCGCCGGCTGAGTGCGGTGAAGATGGCGGGCGGCGGCATGAAAGCCACCCTCATCGACGATGGCCAGCACATAGCGGAGGGGCTGTGTCTTGAGTTCGGGGAGCATGGCAACCTCGCGCTTTCTCTGGGAGGTAGTAAGATAAGGCGAGTTTATCATTTTATCTTTATTACTGATTATCTCTTATCTTCGAATATCGCCTAGAGTGGCGTGGATCATCTCTAGGAGGTTTCCATGTCCCACGTTCACTCTCTCTACATCAACGGCACCTGGGTCGAGGGTCAGGGCAGCATCACCAACATTAATCCCTCGGACACGAGTGATATCGTCGGCGAATATGCCCAGGCCAGTGTCGCCCAGGTGGAGGAGGCCATCGGTGCCGCCAAGCAGGGCCAGAAACAGTGGGCCAAAACCGGCCTCGAGCACCGCTATGGCGTGCTGATGGCCATTGGTGATGAGCTGATCGCGCGCAAGGCCGAGCTGGGTGAACTGCTGGCCCGTGAAGAGGGCAAGACCCTGGCCGAGGGCATGGGCGAAGTCCATCGCTCGGGCCAGTTCTTCCACTACTACGGCGCCGAAGTGCTGCGTCAGATCGACGAGCGCGCCGAGTCCGTGCGCCCGGGCGTGGAGGTCGATATCCGCCGCGAGCCGGTGGGCGTGGTCGGCATCATCAGCCCGTGGAACTTCCCCATGGCCACCGCGGTGTGGAAGATCGCCCCGGCGCTGGCCTTCGGCAATGCCGTGGTGTTCAAGCCCGCGAATCTGGTGCCCGGCAGCGCCTGGGCGCTGAGCGAAATCATCAGCCGCCAGGACATGCCCGCCGGCACCTATAACTTGGTCATGGGATCCGGCGGCTCGATCGGCGATGCACTGATCTCGAGCCCCGATATCCAGGCGCTGTCGTTCACCGGTTCGCTGGAAGTGGGCCGCCGCGTGGCCGCCGCCACCGCCGCCAACCTGGTCAAGTGCCAGCTGGAGATGGGGTCCAAGAACGCCCTGATCGTGGCCGACGACGCCGACCTGGACCTGGCCGTGGAGGCCGCCTTCAACGGGGCCTACTCCGGCACCGGCCAGAAGTGCACCGCGTCCTCGCGGCTGATCGTCACCGAGAAGGTCCACGACGCCTTCGTCGACAAGCTGATCAAGCGGCTCGAGCAGGTCAGGGTCGGTCATGCCCTGGAAGAGGGCGTGAGCTTCGGTCCGGCCGCCGATGCCCGTCAGCTGGAATCCAACCTGGCCTGGGTCGAACGCGCCCAGAAAGAAGGCGCCAAACTGGCCTTCGGCGGCGAGCGCCTCGAGCGCGATACCGATGGCTACTTCATGGCGCCGACGCTGTTCGTCGATACCACCAACGACATGCCGATCAATCGCGAAGAGGTCTTCGGGCCCATCGCCTGCGTGATCAAGGTGGCCGACGCCGATGAGGCCATCGAGGCGCTCAACGACACCCACTTCGGCCTGACCGCCGGCATCATCACCGACTCCCTGGCGCTTGCCAGCGAGTTCAAGGCCCGCGCCGAAACCGGCTGCGTCATGGTCAATCTGGCCACCGCGGGCACCGATTACCATGTGCCCTTCGGCGGGCGCAAGAACTCGAGCTTCGGGCCGCGTGAACAAGGCCGCTATGCCCGCGAGTTCTACACCGTGGTCAAGACCTGCTACGTCAAGGCCAGCTGAGCCAGGGCTCGCCACGTCAACGCCTGAGAGGAGCCGACGCCATGTCCAACGCGATGCTGACGGTCGATGGTCTGCAGTATTCCAACTGGTCGCGTGAGATCTTCGAGCAGATGCGCGAGGGCGGCGTCGACGCCGTCCACGCCACCCTGGTCTACCATGAGACTATCCGCGAGACGCTCTCGCGGATGGGCGAGTGGAATCGCCGCTTCGAGGAACACGCCGACCTGATCATGCCGGTGCGTCAGCCCGGCGATATCCGGCGCGCCCGGCAACAGGGGCGCATTGGCATCTTCCTGGGTGCCCAGAATTGCTCGCCCATCGAAGACGATATCGACATGGTCGAGATCATGCGCGACCTGGGCTTGCTGATCATGCAGCTCACCTATAACAACCAGAGCCTGCTGGCCTGCGGTTGTTACGAGGCCGAGGACAGCGGCATCACCCGCTTCGGACGCCAGGTGATTCGCGAGATGAACCGCGTCGGCATGGTCATCGACATGTCACACAGCGGCGAGCGCTCGACCCTGGAGGCCATCGAGCTGTCCAGCCGGCCGGTGATCATCTCGCATGCCAACCCGGCGAGCTTTCATCCGGCCAAGCGCAACAAGTCCGACAAGGTACTCAGGGCCATCGCCGAGTGCGACGGCCTGCTGGGGTTCTCGGCCTATCCGTTCCACCTGAAAAACGGCCCGGACTGCACGCTGGCCGAGTACTGCGAAATGATCGCGCGCACCGCCGACCTGATGGGCGTGGAGCACCTGGGAATGGGCACCGACCTGTGCCAGAACCAGCCCACCTCGGTGCTTGAATGGATGCGCAACGGCCGCTGGTCGAAGGACATGGACTACGGCGAAGGCAGTGCCACCAATGCCGGCTGGCCCGCACCGCTGCCCTGGCTGCGCGACAGCCGCGACTTCCCCAGTTTGATCGGCGGCCTGCGTGACGTCGGTTTCAGCGAAAGGGAGGTCGCCGGAATCATGGGGCAGAACTGGGTGGCCCTGCTGGAGCGTACCGCCACGCCCCGGCAATGCCTGAACCAGGCCGCCTGAACGGACAGCATCACCCGTTACAACCATAAGAATGACACACAGAGGCCTCGTTCCTATCCGGTGTTCGGGGTCCTCTCGGGAGCTTCGAGATGATCGACCGTGTTTCTCCGCTCGAGGAGAGTCTGCGCCTGCGTGCCCCGGAGCGGGTCATGGACCTGGAGCGCCTGGGCAGCCTGCACCCCAGCCGCCTGAGCTTCGTGCGCAGCCTGATGCGTCAGATGGCGCGTCAGCGCTGGCAGATCAGCACCACGCGTTTCGATCTCGATGATGATGGCCATGGCACGGCCATCTATCGTCTGCAGACACCGCGCGGGCGTTATCATGGCGTGATCTTCTCCCAGCCGCTGCCCGACACGGCGCGCTCGGACCGCGTCATCGCCGAGGCCTGGGACGTCACCTTCGGCGTGGTCGAGGGCGATGTGGACGCCGCCCTGCTCGAGCAGATGGCGGCCAACGTGCCGCTGCAGGAGGCCGGCCGCCAGCACCCGCGCCTGCTGGTGCTATCCCGGGCCAACCGCAGCCTGCGCAACTTCGCGGCCTTCACCGAGGCGCTCGGTGCCGGCCGCCAGCCTGACCCGCAATGGATCACCCGGGTCGGCTACCTGTATCGCACCACGGCGGTCTATGGTAACGGCAAGTTCGGCATCGCCGACTTCGACCGCCTGCGTGACAACCCGGACTTCCAGCGACCCTTCTCGGCTCAGATGCTGGGGGTCTACCTGCTGCGCCACTTCTCCATCGAACAGATCGAGCACATCGCCAGGCGCCGGCCACCGCCATCGGCCTGGCCGCCTCGCTGAAACGCTATCTGGGCATCGGTAACTCCACCGGACTCGGCATGGCCCCGTTTCTGATCAACCATCCTCAGTTGATCGAACAATGGGTCGAGAGCCGCGAGCAGGCGCTGGCCCAGATCAGTGCCCAGCAGCCCGATGAGGCACAGCGTGCCGCGCTGATGGCACTGATCAGCCGGGCCCAGCGCCACCTGGAGCAGACCGTCACTGAAGACGAGGAGCAGAGCGCGCGCAACGTCGAAACGGCGGCGGCCCTGCCCGAGGTGCGCATCTGGCTCGAGCAGGTACCGCTGACCGACGATCTCTGGCAGGAGCTGATCGAGTGGGGGCACCGAAGCCTGTCGCTGGAGACCCAGGAGCTGATCAATACCCTGCTGCTGGAGATCTATCCGGACATCGTCGAACCCTTCGAGGATCGCATGGGCGTCGATGAGCGTCTGGAGTTGACGCCGGAAATGCCGCTGGTGCGCCTCAAGCAGCTGATCGAGACCCACTATGACTGGGCGCTTTCCTACGACTTCGATGATCCCGAGAATCGCTACTGGTTCTGGTACCGCTCCGTCGAGAAGGAGGAGCCGCGGCTCGGGGTGCGCGGCAGCGAACCCGGTGCCGACCGCGAGCTCAAGCTGGCCATCGCCCCGCGGGTCGCGGACACCCATCGGGTCATCACCGATTATCTGAGCGATCACCCCCGTGCCACGACGGTGGATTTCCTGATCCAGCATTCGCGCCACAAGGACATCGTGCGTCGCATTCAGACCATGGTCGAAACGCCTTTCGGCGAGATTCGCGCCAACCTCTGGGCCCGCGACATGAAGCCCATGCATCTGTTGCGTACCAAGTTGTCATTCTTCGGCGCCAGCCGCTTCGATCCCAAGTCGGATCGTTGGGTACGCATCACGCTGTTCCAGGGCGCACCGCTGATCGAGGAGCTCAACGCCGAGCCCGAGGATCTGCGTGCCTTCGACGACTGGAGCTTTCCGCTCGAACCATCGACAAGCCACGCCGAGGACATACCCACCACCATTACCACCGGAGTCGTGACATGAAGGTCTCCTACAACGAGCTGCAGGGGCTGTGCCGCAAGGCCTTTCTGGGCATGGGCTTCGAGGACGGCGACGCCAGCGACGCGGCCGACATGGTCGCCTGGATGCAGCTTCACGAGCTTGACGGGCTGGAGGCCCTCAACCGCGGCCTCGATTACCTGCTGGCCGAGCAGCATGCCCAGGAGCAGGCGCCGGTGCAGCTCTATGCCGATGGTGATCTCGCGGTACTCGATGGCCAGGGGCACAGCGTCCTCAGGAGCTCGAGCCTGGCGCTGGAGCTCGGTTTCGCCAAGGCACGCGCCCGGGGATTTTCGGTGATCAAGATCCGGCGCTGTCACAATCGCCAGCTGATCATGGGCTATCTGGCCCGTATCGCCGGGCGGGGCATGAACGTTACCGCCTTCTGGCGCAACGCCCAGGCCCCGCAAGGCGACGGCAACGGAGAGCCACCGCTCACCGAGCAGGTCGTCGGCTTTCGCGCCAACAGCTCGGTGCCCGAGATCCGTGTCTACGCGGTGACCCAGGTGCCCGAGGAAAACGAGCTCAATGACGGCATCACGCTGGTCTTTGCCAACCACGTGAACCTGCTGCCCTCGATGCGCTCCGAGTTCGACTACGACCTGTTGGCCCGCCACGAGGAGTCGACGCTGCTGGCCTGCCGCGAGCGGGCCATGCTGGATGGTATTCCCATCAATGATGGCGTGTGGAACCGACTCAAGGATCTGGCAGCACGCATTCTGGTCGAGTCCACCGATGCCTCTCGCGGCGGCGCCGGGGCCGGAACCACCGACAACGATTGAGCGGTCATCATTTAGAGGCGCATGTCACTGCTCGGAGATTGTCCAGGCTTGGGGCAAGTGCCACTATGATAGGGATGATGCACACCGGCATCCGAGATGCGGGAAGCTGCCGATACTCGAGGCCCCATAACAACCATGACAATGAGCTCGTTATGACCGTGGAAAACTCTCAAGCGAAGCGTCGCCGCGGCAGAACCCGCGGCCGGGAGCTGGCCCCGTTGGCGCTTGCCGGGCTGCGTAGTCTGCTGGGCGACGAGCGCAGTGATTCTAGCCTGCGGCGTCGCGATCGGTTGATCGAGCACCTGCATGCCATTCAGGATGCCCAGGGGCATCTGGCCATGGCCGAGCTGCGGGCGCTGGCCGCCTACATGAACCTGCCCATGGCGGCCATCTACGAGACCGCGACCTTCTATGCCCACTTCGACGTGGTCCACGATGATCAGGCATCGCCGCCCGAGGTGACGGTGCGGGTCTGCGACTCCCTCGCCTGCCAGCTGGCCGGCGCGGCGGGACTGAAGGCCGAGCTGGAGGCCGGCGCCGACCCCGCAAGCGTGCGCGTGGTGCGGGCCCCCTGCATGGGGCGCTGTGACAGCGCCCCGGTGGTGGAGGTGGGGCATCATCATGTGCGCTATGCCACGGCGGCGGGCGTCGAGGCGGTGGTAGATACCGGTCACTTCCATCCCGAGACGATCCTCTGGCAGCGCCTGGCCGACTATCGCGAGGCCGGCGGCCATCGTCTGCTGAGTGCCTGCCGCGACGGCGAGGTGAGCGTCGAGTCGCTCAGCCAAGCGTTCGAGCATGCCGGGCTGCGTGGCCTGGGCGGCGCCGGCTTTCCGTTGTATCGGAAGTGGCAGGCGGTCCGCGCCGAGCCCGGCCCCCGCTATGCGGTGGTCAACGCCGACGAGGGCGAGCCCGGTACCCTCAAGGACCGCGTCTATCTCGAGCGTGAGCCCCATCGCTTCCTGGAGGGGGCCCTGGTCGGCGCCTGGGTGGTGGAGGCCGAGGCGCTCTATATCTATCTGCGCGACGAATATCCCGGCCTGCACCGGGTGTTGGCCGAGGCGATCGAGGAGCTGGAGACCGCCGGACTGGTGGCGCCGGGCTATATCGTGCTGCGTCGCGGCGCCGGCGCCTATATCTGCGGCGAGGAATCGGCGCTGATCGAGTCCCTGGAGGGCAAGCCCGGCAAGCCCCGTCATCGTCCGCCCTTCGTGGCCCAGAAGGGGCTCTTCGACCGTCCGACCCTGGTCAACAACGTCGAGACCGTCTATTGGGTCCCGCGAATCTGGGAGCAGGGGGCCGAGTGGTTCGCCGCCCAGGGCCGCCACGGCCGGAGTGGGCTACGCAGCTTTTCGGTCTCCGGGCGAGTCAGGCGCCCCGGGGTGCATCTGGCCCCGGCGGGCATCACCCTGAGCGAGCTGCTGGAGGAATATTGCGGCGGCATGACCGAGGGGCATCGCCTGCTGGGCTATCTGCCCGGCGGTGCCTCCGGAGGCATCCTGCCCGCCAGCAAGGCGGATATCCCACTGGATTTCGATACCCTTCAGGAACACGGCTGCTTTATCGGTTCGGCGGCGATCGTCGTGTTCTCGGACCAGGATGACCTGCGTGCCCTGGCCACCAACCTGCTGGCCTTCTTCGCCGATGAATCCTGCGGGCAGTGCACACCCTGCCGAGTGGGAACCGAGAAGATGCTCACCCTGCTCGAACGCGACAGCTGGGATGTCCCGCAGCTCGAACGCCTCGCCCGGGTGATGATGGACGCGTCCATCTGTGGCCTGGGGCAGGCGGCGCCCAACCCGGTGATCAGCCTGCTGCGTGACTTCCGCGGCGAGCTTGCCGGCCGCAACCTGATCGCCAAGGGGTGAGGAGGCAGAGATGAGTGACCCGAATGTAATGGAGCGCTTTACCCTGAGCCTGGACGGCACCGAGGTCAGCGCCTGGCCCGGAGAGACCCTCTGGCAGGTGGCCAAGCGTGCCGGCGAGACCATTCCCCACCTGTGCTTCAAGGACGCCCCCGGCTATCGTGCCGATGGCAACTGCCGCGCCTGCATGGTCGAGATAGAGGGTGAGCGGGTGCTCGCCGCCAGCTGTATCCGCCAGGCCGCCCCCGGCATGGTGGTGAAAAGCGCCGGCTCCGAGCGGGCCCGCGAGGCGCGGGAAGAGGTGCTGGCGCTGCTGCTGGCCGACCAGCCCGAACGCGATGCAAGCCCCGACCGGTCGAGCCATCTCTGGGCCATGGCCGACGGGCTTGCCATCGATGCCGCGGCGGTGCGCGAGCGCCTGCCGGCCCGGGCCGAGCGGGCGTCGCCAACGGTGCATCATGTTGCCGAGCGGGCGAGCTCACTGCCCCATGCCCGGGGGCATGACGCCAGCCACTCGGCGATGAACGTCAACCTGGACGCCTGCATCGAGTGCGGCCTGTGCGTGCGTGCCTGTCGTGAGGTGCAGGGCAATGACGTGATCGGCCTGGCCCATCGCGGCGCGGCGGCCAAGATCGTCTTCGATTTCGATGACCCCATGGGGGAGAGCACCTGTGTGGCTTGTGGCGAATGCGTCCAGGCCTGTCCCACCGGGGCGCTGATGCCGGCGACCCTGGTCGACGACGCGGGCCGCGGCGACTCCGCCGTGGCCGATCGCCGCGTCGACTCGGTCTGCCCCTACTGCGGGGTGGGCTGTCAGCTGACCTACCACGTCAAGGACGAGCAGATCCTCTTCGCCGAGGGGCGTGACGGCCCTTCCAACCAGGGGCGGCTCTGCGTCAAGGGCCGCTTCGGCTTCGACTACCCCAATCATTCGGCGCGACTGACCCGGCCGCTGATCCGCCGGGAGGGCGTCGCCAAGAGGGTCGACCCCGATTTCGACCCGGCCGACCCCCTGACCCACTTCCGGGAGGCGAGCTGGGAGGAGGCGCTGGACCTCGCCACCGAGGGGCTCACCGCACTCAAGGCGAGCCAGGGTCCCGAGGCGCTGGCCGGCTTCGGCAGCGCCAAGTGCTCCAATGAAGAGGCCTGGCTGTTCCAGAAGCTGGTGCGTACCGGGTTCGGCTCCAACCACGTCGACCACTGCACCCGGCTGTGCCATGCCAGCTCGGTCGCCGCCCTGATGGAGTGCCTGGGTTCCGGCGCCGTCACCGCCTCCTTCATGCAGGCGCTCGAGGCCGATGTGGTGATCCTCACCGGCTGCAATCCGGCGGTCAATCATCCGGTAGCGGCCACCTATTTCAAGCAGGCGGCCAGGAACGGCACCCGGCTGATCATCCTCGACCCCCGCGGCCAGGCGCTGGATGCCTATGCCTGGCGCAGCGTGCGCTTCTCGCCGGGCGGCGATGTGGCGCTGCTGAATGCCATGTTGAACGTGGTCGTCGCCGAGGGCCTTTACGACCGGGCCTATATCGATGCCCATACCGAGGGCTTCGAGGCGCTGGCGACGAGCGTGGTCGACATGACCCCCGAAGCCATGTCGCCGCTGTGCGGCGTGGAGGCCGCCACCATCCGCGAGATCGCGCGTGCCTACGCCACCGCCGACGCGGCGATGATCTTCTGGGGCATGGGGATCTCCCAGCATGTCCATGGCACCGACAACGCGCGCTGCCTGATCTCCCTGGCACTGGCTTGCGGCCAGACCGGGCGGTCGGGAACCGGCCTGCACCCGCTGCGTGGCCAGAACAACGTCCAGGGGGCCTCGGATGCGGGCCTGATTCCCATGGTACTGCCCGACTATCAACCGGTAGGCGACGCTCAGCTACGCGCCGCCTTCGAGGAGCTGTGGAACACCGAGCTTGACCCCGAGCCGGGGCTCACCGTGGTGGAGATCATGGATGCCATCCAGGCCGGCACCATCAAGGGCATGTATATCCTCGGCGAGAACCCGGCGATGTCCGACCCGGACCTCAACCATGCCCGCCAGGCGCTGGGGGCCCTCGAGCACCTGGTGGTGCAGGACCTGTTCGTGACGGAGACCGCCCAGTTCGCCGATGTCATCCTGCCGGCCACCGCCTGGGCGGAGAAGGATGGCACCGTCACCAACACCAATCGCCAGGTACAGCTGGGGCGTGCCGCCGTGGCCCCGCCGGGAGAGGCGAGGCCCGACTGGTGGATCATCCAGGAGGTGGCGCGGCGCTTCGGCCTGGGCTGGAATTACGAGCACCCGCGGGAGGTGTTTGCCGAGATGAAGCACGGCATGCACTCCCTGGATCATATCAGCTGGGAGCGGCTCGAAAGGGAAGGCTCGGTGACCTACCCCTGCCCCGGCGACGATGTGCCGGGCGCGGACGTGGTGTTCAGCGACGCCTTCCCGCGTGCCGGCGGCCGGGCGGCGTTCTCGCCCACTCGGCCGCTGCCACCGGATGAGCCGGTGGATGCCGACTACCCGACGGTGCTGACCACCGGACGACTGCTGGAGCACTGGCACACCGGCGCCATGACGCGGCGCAGCCGAGTGCTCGATGATCTGGAGCCGGAAGCCGCGGCCAGCCTGGCGCCCGCCGAGCTGGGGCGTCTGGGGGTGGCACCGGGAGAGCCGATCACCATCGCCACCCGGCGCGGCACGATCACCCTGATGGCGCGCTCCGACCCGGGCATGCCCGAGGGCATGGTGTTCGTGCCCTTCGCCTTCGTGGAGGCGGCGGCCAACCTGCTCACCAACCCGGCGCTGGACCCCTTCGGCAAGATACCGGAGTTCAAGTACGCGGCCTGCCGGCTCTCGCCGGCGGCGTCCTGACCACCAGCACCACGCCGGCGATGGCGATGGCCATGCCGGCCAGCGATGCGGGCGGCAGGGATTCCTCGAACAGCCACCAGGCCTGCAGGGCGGTGACCGGGGGCACCAGGTAGAACAGGCTCGCGACCCGGGAGGCCTCGCCGCGCTGGATCAGCGCCATCAGCAGCAGGATGGCGCTGATCGAGAGCACCAGCACCAACCACCCCAGGGTCAGGGCGAAGGTGGGCGTCCACACCACGCTGCGCTCCTCGAAGAGCGCCGCACCCAGGCCGAACAGCGCCACCGTGGCCAGGTACTGAACCACGGTGCCCGAGAGCAGTGGCATGCCGGTGCAGTAGCGCTTCTGATAGAGCGTGCCGCCGGTAATGCCCAGCAGCGCGACCAGCACGGCGCCCAGTGCCCCCAGGCCGAAGCCCTGGAAGAGGCCGTCGCCCGGGTCGAGCTTGCCGCCCAGCACCAGGACGACCCCGGCCAGTCCCAGCAGCAGTCCCAGCCACTGACGCGGCGCCAGCCGCTCGCCCAGCAGGGGGCCGGCGAGGCCCGCCGTGAGCAGCGGCTGCAGCCCTACCAGCAGCGAGGCGAGCCCCGCCGGCATGCCCAGGTAGATGCCGTAGAAGACGCCCCCCAGATAGGCCCCGTGCACCAGCAGCCCCGAGACGGCGATATGCCCCCATAGCCGCGCGCCGTGGGGCCACTCGCCGGAGAGCCAGTGGGCCAGGGGGGCCAGCAGTACCAGGGTCAGGGCAGAGCGAATGAACAGGAAGGTGAAGGGCTCGCTGTAGGGCAGGCCGAACTTGGCGCCGATGAAACCGGTGCTCCATAGCGCCACGAACAGCAGCGGCATGGCGGCGAGCCACAGGCGATGGGAGGGCATGGCTGACATTCGAGCATCCTTGCGTTGGGGAAGGGGCATTTTCGCCTCTCGCCTTCGAGATTGCCAAGCCTCTGGTCGTTGCGCCGGGCATTGGTCCTTTGGTCGTAGGCTATTATTTTCTGGAAAATTGGTCAGACCAACATTTTGTCATTGCTTACAATATATTGGCGCCGATATCCGTGAAGATGCTGGCGGGTGACGGTCGCGGCAGCGTTGAATCGTGTCGTTGGCCGAGCACGGGGCTTTCGCTAGTTTTCCACAGAGCGCACGTGCGCTTCTCGTTCCGTGCTCGATGGAGTCGAGCGTGGGTCTTCGGGGTCGCTGCAGCGCCTCCGAACGGCGAATCGATCCAGGGAAGATAACAACAAGACTCGGTCGTGTCCCCGCTGGGCCGGCCACCGTCATCTGGAGTTTATCTCATGCAAGACGACAAGCAGCCGTCACGCATCATGACATCACCCGGCGATACAATTACTGGCCAGCGCGAGCCAGACCGTCGCCGCTTCCTCAAGGCCGCCGCCGTCGGTTCTGCCGCCGCGGTGGCGGCTCCCTGGATCGGTAACGCCCAGGCCCAGGAGGGGATTCGCATCCGCATGCAGTCCTCGTGGCAGCCGGGTACCGTCGGCTATCGAACCTTCGAGGCCTGGGCCAAGGGGGTCGTCGAGTCCACCAGCGGCGAGGTCAATATCGAACCCTTCCCCGCGGGTGCCGTTGCCGGGGCCTTCGAGGTCGCCGATGCCGTACGCAACGGTGTGCTCGACGGCCAGAACTGGTTTACCGTCTACTGGCCAGGCAAGATGCCGGCCGGCGTCTTCCTGACTGCCTATCCCATGGGGCTATCCTTGCCTCACCAATGGGACATGATGTTCGGCGCCTACGGCGGCCTGGATATCGCCAAGGACCTCTACCGCAAGCAGGGCCAGGAGCTGCTGGGCTATGTCCACCACGATCTCAACCTGATCCACTCCAAGGTGCCGCTGCGCAGCTTCGATGACTTCGACGGCGTCAAGATTCGCATGCCTGGCGGGATCGTCGCCGAGACCTTTGCCGCCATGGGGGCACGCACCACGCTGTTGCCCGGTTCCGAGGTCTACCCGGCACTGGAAAAGGGCACCATCGATGCCGCCGACTTCACCGGTGCGGCGGTCAACTTCGAGCTGGGCTTCTGGCAGGTGGCCGATTACATCATCATGGGCCCGCCCTCCACGCCTTGCCTGCACCAGTCAGTCGACCTGATGGATATTGCCGTCAATCGTCGCGTTTTCGAGCGCATGTCCTCCCAGACCCAGGACCTGATGCATGACCTGGTAGCCGCTTACTCCCGCGAGCACTATGCGGCGATTCAGAAGGCCAACGCCGAGGCCTGGCCCCAGTATCGCGAGAAGGGCGTGGAGATCATCCACCTGTCGGAGGAAGATGCCACCCGCTTCCGCGAAGTCTCCATTCCGCTGTGGTTCAAGTGGGCCAACAAGGACCCGGATGCCGCACGCCTGTTCAAGGCGCATCTCGATACCATGATGGATCCCGCGGTGGCACTGATCACCCCTGAAGACATCAAGGACTACGAGCTCAACGTCTGAGCTGCCGGCTCGACACTGCCGGGTGTTGCGGTCCGGGGACCGTAACACCCGGTGTCCCGGGCATATCGTTCAACCCCGCATTGGTCGGGTCGCCGATCCGTCGCTATCGCCGGGAGGTGATGGCATCGCGGAGGAGTCTTCATGAATCTAGAGATCAACTTCATCCTGCCGCACTGGCTCTACTGGTCGGTGCTGGTCCTCCTGCCGCTGGCGGTCATGTTCTTCGTCGACCGCAGCTTCCGCCGGGGAGCCAGCATCGATGGCGGCGAGATCGCCGAGGTGCCGGCCGGTGAGGAGGTAGAGGTCGGCTACCGGCCTCCCGGCAACGTCTTTACCCTGCTCATCGATCGCGTTTCCGGCTTCTTCGGCCGTTACGTGGCCTACTGGTCGCTGATTGCGCCCTTCGTGTTCGCCTATGAAGTGCTGATGCGCTATGCCTTCAACTCGCCGACCAACTGGGCTCATGAGTCGATGACCCTGATGTTTGGCATGCAGTACCTGATGGCCGGCGCCTTCGCCCTGCGCGAAGGCGGCCACGTGCGCGTGGATATCCTCTACCAGCGCGCACGGCCGCTGACCCGGGCGGCCCTGGACCTGCTGACGTCGGTGTTCTTCTTCATCTTCACCCTGGCGCTGCTGGTCACCGGCTGGAAGTTCTTTTCCCAGTCGGTGAGCGACCGCCTCTTCTTCGGTTCCAGTTATGCCAACGAGGTCTCCTTTACCGAGTGGGCCGTGCAGTACTACCCGGTGAAGTTCATGCTCTTCTTCGGGGCACTGCTGCTGTTGCTGCAGGGCATTGCCCAGCTGATTCGCGACGTCCAGGCATTTCGACATCACCGCGCACGGGAGGGGCGGGGGCGTGGCTTCGCCCATCTGCTGGTGGCCCTCGGCGTGGTGCTGGCCGCCTGGACCCTGTTCGAGATGGTCAATATCGCCGTCACCGACTATGAGAGCCTCGCGGGCAGTCTCGAGAACAGCTTGAGCCGCGTGGGCATCGGCGGGCTGACCCTGCTGATGTTCGGCACCCTGATGGTGGTGCTGGTGGCGGGTCTGCCCCTGGCCTTCGTGACCGGCGGCCTGGGAGTCGTCTTCCTCTACCTGGTCGGCGACCAGGCCATGCTCAACCTGATGCCCTCGCGTATCTTCCCGATGATGACCAACTACCAGCTGTCGGCGATTCCGTTATTTATCTTCATGGCGTCGGTGCTGGAGAAGGCGGGGATCATCGAGGAGCTGTTCGATGTCGTCTACAAGTGGATGGGGGGACTCAAGGCGGGCCTGGCCATCGCCACGGTCATCGCCTCGACGCTGCTGGCCGCCATGGTGGGGGTGATCGGCGCCGCGGTGGTGACCATGGGGCTGATCGCCCTGCCGGCGATGCTCAAGCGAAACTATGATCCCGAGATCGCCATTGGTTCCATCATGGCCGGCGGCACCCTGGGTATCCTGATTCCCCCCTCGATCCTGGCCATCATCTACGGCGTCATCGCCCAGCAGTCGGTAGGGGAACTCTATCTCGGCTCGCTTCTCCCCGGCCTGCTGCTGGCCTCCATGTATGGTTTCTACTGCTGGATGCGCGGCACCCTGAACGTCAACATGGCACCGCCGATGCCGGTCGAGGACCGGGTCGACATGGGCGAAAAGCTGCGCCTGCTGCGCAATATGCTGGCCCCCATCGTGCTGGTGGTACTGGTGCTGGGAATCATCTTCACCGGCATCGCCACGCCGGTGGAGGCGGCCGGCATCGGCACCTTCGGGGCCCTGGTGGTGGCCGCGATGCACCGGCGCCTGACATGGCCCAACCTGCATGCCGCCTGCATGACCACCTTGGTGGCGTCGGCCATGGTGATGTGGATCATCTTCGGTGCCAGCATCTTCGTCGGCTTCTATATCCTTCAGGGGGGTCAGACCTTCGTGCAGGAGCTGATCACCGGCGCGGGCCTCGGCCCCTATGCGGTGCTGGCGGTGATGATGGTGTTGCTGGTCGCGCTGGGCATGTTCCTGGACTGGGTGGGCATCCTGCTGCTGGCGGTGCCGATCTTCGTGCCGCTGATCAAGGGGCTCAGCTTCGATGGCGTATTCGGCCTTCCCGGGGTGGCGCCCGCCGATGTCTCGCTGTGGTTCGGGGTCATCTATCTGGTCAATATGCAGATGTCCTTTCTCAGCCCGCCGTTCGGCTACGCACTCTTCTATATCAAGGGGGTGTGTCCCCCCCATATCACCATGGCGCAGATCTTTCGTTCCTCGTTCCCCTTCCTGGCGCTGCAGGCGGTGGGCCTGTTGCTGGTGATCCTGTTCCCGGCACTGGTGACCTGGTTGCCCAATCTGGCCTATGGCTGAGGGTGTTTTGTTACATTCCCACACAAAATGATCTGAACTCCCTCGGCCGAGGGTCGTCACAGGGAGGCACATACATATTGCAGTACCCTTGGAGGTATCTATGAAACGCATGACTGCTCTGTTCTCCGCCGCCCTGCTCAGTGCCGGCCTGCTAACCGCCACTGCCCACGCCCAGGAGGACTCCGCAGCCAATGCCACCGGGCAGGCCCAGGCCACTGCGCCGGCTCAGGACTTCTCCGATGCCCAGCTCCAGCAGTTCGCCGACGCCTCTCAGGAGATCGCCGTGTTGTCCCAGGACTACACCGAGCGCCTGCAAGCCGCCGAAGGGGAAGAGGCACAGCAGGAGGTGCGCATGGAAGCCAACGAAGAGATGGTCAACGTGGTGGAAGACAGCGGTCTCGACGTGGATACCTTCAACGCCATCGGTCAGGCCATTCAGCAGAATCCCGAGCTGATGAAGCGCGTTCAGGAAATGGCCCAGTCGTAAGACTCGCCCGATCTACTGCCGACTCCCATCGGCATTCCTGGCCACCCTACGGGGTGGCCTTTTCATGGTACGCCAGGCAGGGCGGCCATGACTCCCGCGATGACCGCGCCTGATAGGGCCGTCGCCCAGGCTGACTACGCGGACGCCACCCCGTGCCATCGTCGTGCCCGCTATTCGGCGGCGTTGTCGTTCGCCATGTCGCGAATATCGAATTCATTGAAGGCGTCGAGCGGGTCGATGAAGGCGATGAAGAGCGTACAGGCTTCCTCGGACCGGCAGGTGACGCTATGGGGCTTGCGTGCCGGGCCATGGGCATAGGTGCCGGGGTTAAGCATGACCGGCTCCTGGCCATCATAGGTCACCTCCATCTCGCCCGAGACCAGCACCATGCGCTCCGGCGAATTGTGCCAATGGCGGGCGACCTCCGCTTTGCCGGGCACACGATAGAAGATGTCCACGTTCGGTTCGGCCGGCTCGCCATGGAGCACGGCGATTTCGCAGCCGTCGGGCATGAAGGCCGGACAGCCGCCCCACTCGAGCGAGGAGGCATTGGCGGTACGAGCGATGGCCTGTTCCTGCGCCCAGGACGAGGGAGCGGCGGTGATCACTAGCAGGGCTCCCAGTGCCAGGAGCGGATGCCTTGCAATATGCAGTGTCATGTCATCCTCCTTCGAGTCGTTAGTGTCTCTGGTGCGATCGAATGAGACCCGATGCATGGGAAAGGCTCGCACCGAGGGCGGCCTCACAGCTAGTTCACGATCTGAACCCGGCCGATATAGTTTCTGAACTCCCCGTTGAGCAGTGGATCTGCCAGACTTGGAGGAAGACCAGGGTAAGAAAAGAGCCCACGATGACGAATGCGAGCTATCGGCAGTTCTGTCCCGTCGCCATGGCGGCGGAGACGTTATGCACGCGCTGGACGATCGTTCTCTTGCGGGAGCTGGTCGCCGGCTCCACTCGCTTCAACGAGCTGCGTCGCGGCGTGCCGCGGATGTCACCGGCACTCTTGTCGAAACGCCTTTACGAGCTCGAGAGCGCCGGGATCATCGTGCGCGAGCCACTGTCGCCGGGGGCGGATATCAATGTGTATCGACTGACACAGGCTGGCCGGGACCTTCAGTCGGTCATCGAGGCCATCGGCATCTGGGGCCAGAAGTGGGTCGAGACTGAGCCGTCGCTCGACAATCTCGATCCCGAACTCTTGATGTGGGATATGCGTCGCAATCTCGACACCGAGCCGGTGCCGGCGAACCGGACGGTGATCAAGTTCGTCTATCCCGAGTTGCCGGCGTCCCAGCGTAAATGGTGGCTCCTCGTCGAGCCTGATAGCAGCGTTGATCTCTGCCACATCGACCCGGGCTTCGATGTGGATCTCTACGTCTCGGTTGATCTACGCACGATGACCGAGATATGGATGGGACTGAAGCCAATCTGGCGAGCGGTCGAGGAGGGAAAGCTTACCATCGTCGGCCGTAGAGACCTGGCCGATTCCATGCAGGCATGGTTGGGATTCAGTCCCTTCGCCAAGGTGGAAAAGCTGGCCACTCGATAATCTCGTTATCCATCGGCGAGGCATTCGAACTTGAGGCCGAATCTAAGTCGGGTCGGGCGTTTCCATGGAAGGCGGCGAGGACCTCCAATTGATGCAAGTTGATGACACTCCTCCCACCTGAATCACCCTTTTGAATCAGCCATTTCGTGTTTCGCGGCCAGGGAACGGAAGGCCGTGCGGCCGAGGTGGTGCACTTCGACGGCCTCTGGAAAATCGGAAAGGGTGGCGGCCTAGGCGCTGTCGGCGTTCTTGTGAGCGTAAAAGGGAGTAGAGCATTTGCAAGCTGACAAGAAATGGACTTCAAGTACCCACAATTCACCAGTACAGACCTTGTACCATCCGCAGTACAGATCTTGTACTGGAAGCAAGGGCCATTCTTTCACAGGCTGATGGGTACAGGAGCGGGACGAAAAGGAAACAGCCACAGGTGCAGCGCTAATCCGGTTCACCAATATTGCTGCACCTAGCGGATAACGTCGTTATCCGAGGAGCAGGAGTCATGACTTCCCTTACGACAAGTTCCTCCTTACCCGAACAGGCCGTCACCGAGCTGCGCCAGAGTTTGCGCGGCGTCGCCTTGCTACCCGAGGATGTATCTTACGATCAGTCGCGAGCGGTATGGAACGCCATGATCGACCGACATCCGGCGATTATCGTGCGCCCTCGGGGGGCGGCGGACGTGATGGCGACGGTAGCCTTCGCCCGGGAGCAGGAGCTCGAGATCGCCATCAAGGGCGGGGGGCATAGTGTGGCGGGCAATGCCGCCTGCGAGGGTGGCATGATGCTCGACTTCACCGACATGACCTCCATCCGGGTCGATCCGGAGAAACGTGTTGCCCGGGTCGAGCCCGGCACCCTGATTCACGATCTCGACAAGGAAACCCAGGCCCATGGGCTGGCCACTCCCGGCGGGTTCATTTCTTCCACCGGTGTCGCCGGGTTAACCCTGGGCGGTGGCTTCGGCTATCTTTCGCGCAGATGCGGCTTGACCGTGGATAACCTGACGTCGCTGGATATGGTCACCGCCGACGCTAGATTTCTCCAGATCAGCCGTGATCGGCACCCGGAACTCTTCTGGGGGCTGTGTGGCGGCGGCGGCAACTTTGGCGTGGTGACTGCCTTCGAGTTCGCGCTACACGAACTCGGTCCTCAGGTGCTCGCCGGTCCGGTGGTACATGACTTCGCGGACGCGCCCCGGGTGCTGCGCGAGGTCGCTGATGTATTGCGCGAGGCGCCGGATGAAGTTTCCTGCCTGCCGGTGCTACGTTACGCACCGCCGGCGCCGTTCATTCCCGAGGCCTTTCACGGCAAGATGATCCTGCTATTGGCAATGATTCATGTCGGCGATCCCGCCGAAAGCGAGGCAGCGCTGGCTCCGCTGAGGCGGATCGGTAGGCCCATCGCCGATGCGGTCGGCCTGAAATCCTACACCGCCTTTCAGGCGATGTTCGACGCCACCGCCAACGCCGGTGCACGCAACTACTGGAAGGGCCACTATCTCAGCGAGCTGAGCGGGGAGGGTATCGACGTACTCTGCGAGCATGCCGGACGGATGCCTTCCAGGGAGTCGGTGGTGGGCATGCTGTCCCTGGGAGGTGAAGTTGCCCGCCGGCCCGCCGAATCGACACCCTATCCGCATCGCGACGCGGCCTGGGTGCTGAACGTTCAGGCCCGCTGGCGCGACGCCGCAGAAGACGAGCGCCATATCGCCTGGGCTCGGGAGACCTTCGATGCCATGGCGCCCTTCACCACCGGTGGCGTCTACGTCAACTTCATTAGCGGCGATGAAGGTGCGGCCCGGGTGCAGGCGGCATACGGCGATGTGACCTACACACGATTGGCGACACTAAAACGTGACTGGGATCCGGACAATGTCTTCCATCTTAACCAGAATATCGTGCCGACAAGCCAGGCAACATAAGTCTTCCCCGCAAGCCTCCACTGACTGCCGATGTCGAGCACCATGATGGAGGTCCGGTTATTACCTATCACAGCGGCAGGGAATGGCGGATATCACATCTCTGCCGCCATCCTGCTGGTGGCGGCGCATCTGCCTTGAAGATACTTGCTTTACAGCATGCCGGCACTCTTACAGACTTGCCGGAAAATGCCTGAGAGGGGAGAGGACGCATGGAAGTGGAATGGCTGGAGGTTCGGCAGCACATGGGGCGCTTCCCGCCCTTTGAGGCCTTTTCGGATGAACTGCTCGACGAGGTGGCCGCTCAGGTCGAGGTGGCCTACTATCGGGCCGGCAGCGATATCTGCGTCTCCGACCAGGAAATCGAGGCCCTGGGCTATGTGCGCAGCGGCGCCGTAGAGGTGCGGCGCCGCAACGGCGATCTCTACGATCGTCGCGGCGAGGGCGATATTTTTGGCCACTTCAGCCTGCTGCGAAAGCAGCGCGTGCGCTTCCCCGTACGCGCTCTGGAAGACTCCCTGATCTACTTTATTCCCGATGCCGTTTTCCAGCGGCTGTGCGAGGAAGACGAGCAGTTCGCCGACTTTGTCGAGGTGGAGCGGCCGCGGCTGGAAACCGCGGTGAAGCATCAGCAACAGCAGAACGACATGATGGTGACCCGGGTGCGCAAGCTGCTCACTCGCTATCCGCTGATGCTGGAAGTGGCCACCACGCTGCAGGAAGCCGCCGCCCAGGTCACCGACTTCGGCGCCTCGGCGGTGCTGGTTCTCGATGCTCCGGAAGAGAACGCACGCTATGTCTTTCGCGACAGCGAAGAGCGTACCTGGCAGGTGAGCGGCATTCTTACCGACAGCGATTTTCGTCGCGCGGTGGCCAAGGGGCAGGCGCCGGATACGCCGATCGGCGACGTGGTGGGGCCGTGGCTGGTGGCGATTCAATCCAATGAATCGGTACACGAGGCGATGCTCACCATGCTGCGCAACAACATTCATCACCTGCCGGTGATGCACCGCCGCGGCCCGGTGGGTATCGTGCACCTCTCCGATATCATTCGCTACGAGACCCACTCCAGCCTCTATCTGGTCAGCAATATCTACAGCCAGTCCAGCGCCGAGGGGTTGGCCAGGCTGGCGCCGGATGTGAAAGGCACCTTCGTGCGCATGGTCGAGGACGGTGCCGACTCGCGCATGATCGGCAGTGCGCTGTCCACCATCGCGCGCAGCTTCACGCGCCGACTGCTGGAGCTGGCCGAGGAGGAACTCGGGCCGCCGCCGGTGGAGTACTGCTACATGGCCATGGGCTCCATGGCGCGCAACGAACAGACCCTGGTCACCGACCAGGACAATGCCCTGGTGCTCGCGGACGACTTCGACCCCGAGCGCCACGATGACTACTTCCTGGCGCTGGCCAAGCGGGTCAGTGATGGCCTCGCCGCCTGTGGTTATGCCTACTGTACCGGCGATATCATGGCCACCAACCCTCGCTGGCGGCAGCCGCTGTCGGTGTGGAAGGGATACTTCCGGGACTGGATCCAGGCCCCGACCCCCGAGCGGCTGTTGCATAGCTCGATCTTCTTCGACCTGGATGCGGTCTACGGCGAGAACCGCTTCGTCGAGCAGCTTCAGGACCTGGTGGCATCCCAGGCCCCCCAAAGCAAGCTGTTCCTGGCGGCCATGGCGCGCAATGCCCTCAACCGCACCCCGCCACTGGGCTTCTTCCGCACCTTCGTGATGGAGAAGGATGGCAAGCACAATAATTCCATCAATCTCAAGCGGCGCGGCACCGCACCGCTGACCGACCTGATACGCGTCCATGCCCTGGCCTGTGGTTCACGATCCCAGAACAGCTTCGAGCGGCTGAACGACATCGGCCAGACCCGGCTGCTGCCGGATGGGGTCGAAGAGAAACTGCGTCACGCCCTGGAGTTTTTGACCCTGACCCGCATCCACCATCAGGTGGTCGATATTCAGGCGGAGGGAGAGCCGGACAACAATATCGAGCCGGAAAGTATCAGCGACAGCGACCGCCACACCCTGAAAGATGCCTTCCAGGTGTTGAGCAACGCCCAGAAGTTCCTCAAGTTTCGCTATCCGATCCCCAGTGCCGCCGAGCGGGGGCGGCGCTAGGTGGCCTTGCGTCGCTCACGCACCTCGCCCCCGGGCTGGCCCGAGTATCTCGCCGACCGCGCCGGCCGAGTCCGTCATCCGCTGCTGGGCGATTACTTTGCCGCCGGTTGTCCGGCGCCCGACACGCCCATCGGCGAGGCGCCGCTGGTGGCACTGGATATCGAAACCACCGGCCTCGACCCGCGTCGCCACGCCATCGTCAGCATCGGCCTGGTGCCCTTTACCCTGGCACGCATCCCGCTGCGCGAGGCGCAATACTGGGTGCTGAAACCCTATCGCGAGCTGACGGCGTCCTCGGTCACCCTGCATCACATCACCCATAGCGAGGTGAGGGGTGCACCCGATCTGGCCAACGTCTTGCCGGAGGTGCTGGCGGGTCTGAAGGGGCGGCTGGCGGTAGTGCACTATCGCCATATCGAGCGGTCCTTCATCGATTCGGCGATCCAGCATCGGTTGGGGGAGGGCCTGCTCTACCCGGTGATCGATACCATGTCGCTGGAGGCGCGACTGCATCGTCAGTCGCCGTGGGCGCGCTTTCGACGCTGGCTGGGGCGCCCGCCGGTGTCGATTCGCCTGCAGGCGAGCCGCGACCGCTATGGCCTGCCTGCCTACCAGGGGCATCATGCCCTGGTGGATGCCCTGGCCACGGCCGAGTTGTTTCAGGCCCAGGTGGCCAACCGCTTCTCGGCGGAGACGCCGCTGGGCGAGTTGTGGAGCTGAGGAACCGGAGGCCGCGAAGCCAGGGGTCGTGACACCCGACGCTGTGAAAACAGGCGTTGTGAAGTCAGGCGTTGTGAAAACAGAGTACCGGTGCAGGCCATTGGCCACAAATGCAGAGAGGCGGCCCAAGGGCCGCCTCTCTGCGTCTTGCCAAGCCAACGATCGGCTTGTTGATGACCGGCTTACTTGGCCTTGGGCTCCGTCATCAGGCCCTTGACGATGGCGTAACAACCCGCCAACAGGACCAGCGTGAAGGGCAGCCCGGTGGTCAGTGCCGCCGTCTGCAGCGCGCCGAGGCCGCCACCCAGCAGCAGGGCGATGGCGATGCCGCCTTCGATCAGCGCCCAGAACACGCGCTGGGGCTTGGGAGCATCGACCTTGCCGCCGGCCGTGATGGAGTCGATCACCAGCGAGCCGGAGTCCGACGAGGTGATGAAGAACACGATCACCAGCACGATCCCCACGAAGGAGGTGATGGAGGCCAGGGGCAGGTGTTCCAGCATGGTGAACAGCTGCAGCTCAAGAGCCGCATCCTGGACATCGGTGATGCCGGAGCTGATCACCTGATCGATGGCGGTAGTACCGAAGGCGGTCATCCACACCACCGAGGCCAGGGTGGGAACCACCAGCACGGCGATCAGGAATTCACGCACGGTACGACCACGGCTGACGCGGGCGATGAACATGCCGACGAAGGGCGACCAGGCAATCCACCAGGCCCAGTAGAAGGCGGTCCAGCCCTGGGTGAAGCTGGCGTCCTCGCGCCCGAAGGGCATGGAGAGCGCCGGCAGGTTCTTCACGTAGCCCATCAGGTTGTCGAGCACGCCGCTGGCGATCATCAGCGTCGGTCCCACGGCGATCACGAACACCAGCAGCAGCAGGGCCAGCCCCATGTTGAGCTGCGACAGGCGCTGAACGCCCTTGTCGACGCCGAGCATGATCGAGCCCAGGGCAACGATCGTGATACCCAGAATCAGCAGTACCAGGGTGACGTTGTTGTCGGGGACGCCGAACAGATAGTTGAGACCGGCCGAGGCCTGGGTGGCCCCCAGTCCCAGCGAGGTCGCCAGACCGAACAGCGTGGCGAACACCGCCAGGATATCGATCAAGTGACCGGGCCAGCCCCAGATGCGCTCACCCAGGATCGGGTAGAAGATCGACCGCATGGTCAGCGGCAGGCCCTTGTTGAAGGCGAAGATCGCCAGCGACAGGCCGACAATGGCGTAGGCGCCCCAGGGGTGCAGGCCCCAGTGGAAGATGGTGGCGGCCATGCCCAGCGAGATGGCGCCGGCCTGGTCACCCTCGGCGCCGCCCAGCGGTGCCCAGTCGGTACGCAGGCCATCCTCGCCCATGCTGATGCCGCCGAAGGCGGTGCCATAGTGGCCCAGCGGTTCAGACACGCCATAGAACATCAGGCCGATGCCCATGCCGGCGGCGAACAGCATGGCGAACCAGCCGGCGTAGCCGAAGTCCGGCTTGGCGTTGGCCCCGCCGATACGCACCCTGCCCATGGGGGTGAAGATCAACACCAGCGCCAGTATCACGAAGACGTTGGCACCCAGCAGGAATACCCAGGTCAGCTTGGTGGTCAGGAAGCTGAACATGGCGTCGAAGATCGGCTCCATCTGAGCCTGCATGGCCAGCGTCATGATCACGAACAGCAGGATCACGACCGAGGAGACCATGAAGACCGTGCTGTGTAGGTCGACGTTGATCCCCAGCGGGGATGCCTTGATATTATCCTGACCGATCACGTAATCCGTATCGATCAGATTCGCTGCCCCCTCCGGGGCCGGAATCCCCTCGGAACCCTTTTGCGGCTCCTGGGGGTTGTCATCGTTGGTCGAATTGGCCACGAGACGTCTCCCTTGCGGTTAATGGTAAGCGCAGATTCGAATTGTAGGTATGTGCAACTCTCGTTATCGGCGCGATTAGTCGTCATCCTCGGGGCGCACCAGGAAGACCGAGGCGTCGGTACGGCTGGCGACCTGGCTGCCGTTGGCAGGAATGACGATATCCAGGTGGTTGGGCGCATGGGTCGGCATCACGACCAGGTCGGCATCCACCTCATCGATGGCCTTGACCAGCGTGTCGACGAGGTCCGCCACGGGGTCGACCCGACTGATGGTTCGGCTGCTGACCGGCTGGCCATGCACGTCGCCACGCTGCTGGGCGAAGGCCTCCAGTTTCTGGGCATACTCCTCGGGCGTGCGTGCCACACTGCCGGGCGTATTGGCAGTAACGCCCACGTAGCAGACTTCGGCCTGATAGTGACGCGCCATGTCCGCGGATACCTTCAGCGAAGGTTCAATCTGCGTGATATGTGCCAGATCGACCGGCACCATGATCTTGTTGAACATGCGGTGGTCTCCTTTATTGCCACGGGATCTTCTTGCCACGAATCGTTAACGGCTGATGCTCGCCCGGGATGTCGACGGTAATGCCCTTCATTGGCGTGCTTCGGGACATGTCATTGTCGTGCTTCGGGACATGTCATTATCGTGCTTCAGGACATGAAAAGGGGAGGCACTGCGGTGCCTCCCCTGTGCATGGTCAAGCCTCATCCAGGGAAGAGCCTAGGTACGCGGCAATCAGGACGCAGCGTCGATCCACTCCTGCACGATGTCCTGGTTGTCCTCGACCCACTTCTGGGCTTCCTCGTAGGGGTCGTCGCCTTCTTCCTGCATCAGCATGACTTCGCCCATCGTCTCGTTGTCCCACTCGAAGGCGTCGAGAATGGCGAAGGCCTCGGGCATCTCTTCCTCGAGGTCCTGGCGGGCGATGGTGTGGATTTCCTCGGCGCCGCCGTAGGTCTCCTTGGGGTCGTCGAGGAACTTGAGATCCCAGCGAGCGAGCATCCAGTGCGGCGCCCAGCCGGTCACGGCGATGTCTTCCTCGTTGTTGATGGCGGTCTGCAGTGCCGCGGTCATGGTCGCGCCGCTGCCGCTGACCAGCTCGTAGTCCAGGTCATAGTCGTCGACGACCTTCTCGGTCAGACGCATGACGCCCGCGCCCGGGTCGATGCCGGTGATCTTGCCATCGAAGCTGTCGACATGGTCATTCATGTCGGCGATGGAATCGACTTCGCTGTAGGCGGGCACCACCATGCCGAGCTTGGCGCCTTCGAGGTTGGCGCCGAGGTCGACTACCTGGTCCCCGAGCTTGGCGAAGTAGTCTTCGTGGGTGATCGGCAACCAGCCGGCCAGGAAGGCATCGGTGTCACCCGTGGCGACCGATTGCCACATGGCGGCGGCGGACAGCGAGGACGTCTTGACGTCGAAGCCGGCCTGTTCAAGCACTACCTGCATCACGTTGGTCGAGGCGACGGTTGATGCCCACTCAACGTAAGACAGGTGAACGGTACCCTTGTCCTGGGCCTGGGCGGCACCGGCAGCAAGTGCGGTGCCGGCCGCGAGTGCGACGCCGGCCATACGAATACGACGGTTCAGAAGATGCTTCTTCATCGGATACCCCTTATTTGTATGCTTCGCTTACTTACCTTGACGATATCCCCCTTGAGTTTCAAGGGGCGGCAAGGCGTCAGGACTTGCGACCCTTGCGCAGGGACTGGGTGATACGGTCCAGCAGCATGGCCAGAATGACCACGGCGATGCCGGCTTCGAAGCCGTCGCCCGGGCGCAGGCGCTGGATCGCTCGCCACACTTCGCTGCCCAGACCATCGGCACCGATCATGGCGGCGATCACCACCATGGAGAGCGCCAACATGATGGTCTGGTTGATCCCTGCCATCAGCGTAGGCAGAGACAGCGGCAGTTGCACCTTCATCAGCTTCTGGCCCCGGGTGGCACCGTAGGCGTCGGCGGCCTCGATCAGATCGACGGGCACCTGACGGATACCCAGGGTGGTGAAGCGAATCGCCGGCGGCATGGAGAAGATCACGGTAGCGAAGATCGCCGAGACCGAGCCGATGCCGAAGAAGGGGATCGCCGGAATCAGGTAGACGAAGGCCGGCATCGTCTGCATGAAGTCGAGCACCGGCATGATCATCTTGTAGAGCCGCTCGGAGAGCGCGGCGGCGATGCCTACCGGCAGGGCGATCACCACCGCCACCAGGGTAGCGATCACCACCAGGGTGAGCGTCTCGATCATCGGGTCCCACAGGCCCATGTTCCAGACCAGTGCCATGCCGGCGGCGGCGCCGATCGCCAGGCGCATGTTGGCCACCCACCAGCACAGGCCGACGATGATCAGCAGCAGCGCCCAGGGCGGCAGCCACATCAGCGCATCGTTGAGGCCGTCGATGCCGGTCTGGGTGACGCGGGAGATGCCGCGGGTCACGATGGAATATTCGCTGGTCAGCCAGTCGAGGCCGCCCTCGATCCACTGGCCGAGGGGGATACGGGGTACGTCGATCGCCATTACTGGTCTCCTGCCGCTGCCGTGGGATTGTCGTCACTTGCCGCCGTGGGCTCGGTGGTCCGGGCCAGCTGGTCGATGACCGCGCCCTTGACGACCACGCCGAGCAGCCGCTCGTCGTCGTCGGTCACCGCGATGGGGAAGCCTTTCTCGCTGAACATGGCAAACAGGTTGTGCATCGGTTCCTGAAGGCCGACCTTGCGGAAGTCCTGGGTCATGAACTCGCCGATGCTGTCGGCACCCTGCTTGGCCGCCTGCTCCGCGGCATCCACCTCGAGCAGCCCCTGCAGCGTGCGATCGCGACCAACCACGTAGATGGAGTCGACGTTGTTTTCACGCATCTTGTGCAGTGTGGTGCGCGGGCCGTCGGTATCCCGCGCCACGGCACGCACCTTGCGCATGGCGTGCTCGGCGGTCAGGATCTTGGACATATCGACGCCCTCGATGAAGCGCTCCACGTACTCGTCGGCCGGCCGGGTCAGGATCTGCTCCGGGGTGCCGATCTGCACGATCTCGCCGTCCTTGAGCAGGATGATGCGGTCGGCGATGTTGAGTGCTTCATCGAGGTCGTGGGTGATGAACACCGTGGTCTTCTGCATGCGGCTCTGCAGTTCCTGCAGCTCCTGCTGCATGTCGCCGCGAATCAGCGGGTCCAGGGCCGAGAAGGCCTCATCCATCAGCAGCACGGTGGCATCGTTGGCCAGCGCCCGGGCGAGGCCCACGCGCTGTTGCATGCCGCCGGAAAGCTGGTTGGGGTAAGCGTCTTCCCAGCCGTCCAGGCCCACCTGCTTGAGCGACTTGCGCGCGATATCGGCGCGCTCCTGGGGGTCGATGCCGCGAATCTCGAGGCCGAACTCGGCGTTTTTCTGCACCGTGCGGTGCGGAAACAGCGCGAAGTTCTGGAATACCATCGAAAAATGGCGGCGGCGGCACTCCAGCAGTGCCTTGTCATCCAGCTGGGGAATGTCCTCGCCATCGATGACGATCTCACCCTCGGTGGGCTCGATCAGCCGGTTGAGGCAGCGGATCAGGGTCGACTTGCCGGAACCCGACAGCCCCATGATCACCAGCAGCTCGCCCTCGTAGACGTCGAAGTCGATATTGGACAGGCCCAGGGTCTGGCCGGTTTTTTCGAGGATTTCGGGGCGCTTTAGCCCTTCGTTGCGCATTTCGAGCGCCTTCTTCGGACTATTGCCGAAGACCTTGCTCAGGTTGCGAACCCGTATCTTGACGTTTCGGTTCTCGTTCATTGGCTTGCCTTCTTGTCAGTCCCTGGCGTAATACGAGCGGCACAGTATGTACCGGGCCGATGTTGCCTAGTGTGGCATGAGGGAGCGTTGACGGTTGCGAAAGGTCCTACACCCTACTTTTATTTGAACGGCTGTTCAAATAAAAGGCCCGGCCCGGTATCGGGTCCCATCTTGTCGCCCCGAGGATACGCTATCTGTCAGCCAGTGCCAGCGAGCGGCGCGGTGTTCCGGGCCAGGTGGGAGGCGTGGGCGCGCTCGGCCTGACGCGTCAGGGCGAAGTCCAGGCGTTCCACCAGCCCGGCGATCAGGGTCCGGTCGCGTTCGCTTAGCGAGGGCTGATGGTCCACGGCCTCGATCAGCGTATCGCCGGCCTGGCGGACCCCGCGTGGCGGCCGCCCCCGGGCGCTGTCGGCGTAGGCATCGGCCAGCGCCAGGATGAAGCGCCGCTTGGCCTGTTTCAGATCGTCTCCCGGCAGGCCATCGAGCCGTCGACGTATCCGGAGACAGGCGTGGCCGACATCCAGGCCGGCCAAGCCCAGGCTGAAGAGGTGGCGCTGGTCGTCCGGCAGCACGTCGTCATGCTTGGCCAGGCGCAGCATGCGGTCGGCCATGGCGCCCATGAAGCGTGCCTCCTCCTCTTTCACCGGATGAGTCGCCAGGCGTTGCAGGTCGCCGACGATGGCCGTCATCAAGCGGCGCTTGCGCAGGGTGGCACCCAGGCCGGGCAGCAGGCGAAACCCCGATACCACCGTAGCGAGCCCGATCATCACGGCGATGACTCGGTTGATGAAAGGCGCGAAGGAGAGGTCCATGCCGTTGCCGGGCATGGTCAGCAGGATATTGCCAATGGTAAAGGCCAGGCAGTAGCCCAGCAGTCGCGGGTTGGCCGAGCCCAGCAGGCCGAGAAACAGCGGGGTGAGAACGAGCATCGCCATCAGCGGAAAGCCGCTGGCCTGGGCCAGTAGTATATGGCCGAACAGCAGGGAGCTGGGGATCGCCACCAGCATGCCCTTGGCAAACATCATGCATACCACCACCGGGTTGTCCTGGCTGGCGAAGAGAGCCGACAACAGGGTGCCCAGGAGCATGGCCATCTGGCCGTTGTTCCAGCCGGTGGCCAGCCAGAAGGCGGCGAGTGAACAGAAGATGGCGCCGGCCCGGAGGGCGTTGAGCCCGGCGACCAGGGGGTCGCGATGCCAGGCCAGGGCGGCACCGCGCAGGCGTTTCCCGCCGGGGCAGATAACGGCGTCGCGGGCATCGAGCATCACCAGGGCGTGGCCCAGGACCTCGCGCATGCCCAGCAGGCAGCGCAGCTCGATGGGGGAGAGCGACTCGTCGGGCCACGCCAGCAGGCGATGGCGCAGTGTGTGCAGGCGTCGATCGGTCTCGGCATCGCCGTCCCGGGCCGCGTCGCGAAAGCCGTCGGCGAGGTCGCCGGCCAGGGCATGGATCGCCGGCGACAGTCGCTCGGCCGCGTGGTGCAGCAGCTGCTGCAGGGCGTGGAGGGTGGCCATCATCATCAGGGTGCGGTGGGTCAGCACATGGCTGGCGCGAATCCGGGCCGGCCCCTCGGGGCCCTCATAGCGGGCCGCCTGGCTGTCTCCCTCGAGCAGGGTCAGGGGCTCCAGGCTGCCGGTCAGAGTCGCCTGGAGCTCGGCCGGCGTGGTCGTGTCGGTCAGTCGTTGAGCCGCATGCAGGAAGACCTGGTTAACGACGGTGTCGGCCTGGTGGCCCAGGTGATCGCCGACCTTGATCGGCCACAGCAATGCGCTGACAAGGGTGGCACACACCGCCCCCAGGGCCAGTTCCGACAGGCGGGCCACGGCGATGGCGAAGATGGCGTCGGGCTGGCTGGCGCCGATGACCACGATCAGCATCGCCGTGACGGCCCCCATGATGCAGCCATAGGCGGCGTTGTTACGCAGGAGAGAGCTGCCGTAGGTGCACAGCATGATCCACAGGGTCAGGCTCGTCAGCGCCGGCACGGGAGCCTGGGCGAACGCACTCATGATGGCGATGCCGGCCCCGCAGCCCACCAGGGTGCCGGTGATCTGGCTCAGGCCCTTCTCGACCACCATGCCGCTCATGGGTCGAATCTGCAGGAAGGCCGCCGAGATCAGCGCCCAGTAGGGGCGCTCCAGGTCGCACCACAGCGCCACATAGAGGGCCAGCAGCATGGCCAGCGTCGCCTTGATGGCGAACCGTACGGCTGCGCCGCTGGGCGTTAGATAGGCCTGCAGCCAGGGCGACATGCGGGTTACTCCCGTGGCTCGATATGCACCGAAGCGGTCATGCCGGCGCTCAGCGAGATGTCGGCGGGGAGCGCGTCGAGCGCGATGCGCACCGGGATACGCTGGGCCAGGCGCACCCAGCTGAAGCTGGGTGCCACCTGGGGCAGCAGCTGGGCGTTAGGCGTGGTGTGAGGATCGGCGATGGCGCGGCCGATGCTGTCGACATGGCCATGCAGTTCGGTATCGCCACTCATCAGGATGATTCGAGCCGGGGCCCCGATTTGGATGCGGGGTAACTTGGTTTCCTCGAAATAGCCGGTCACGTAGAAGGAGTCGGCCTTGACCAGCGCCATCGCTGGGGTGCCGGCATTCACGTAGTTGCCTTCGGCCAGCTGCAGGTTGAGCACATGGCCGCTTACCGGGGCCTCGACCGTCGTGCGTTCGAGGTCGAGGCGGGCACTGGCGAGCTGGCTTTGTGCCTGGTCGAGCTGGGCCTGGACCACCCGGCTTTCGAGGCGTGCCGTTTCCTGGCTCTCGGCGCTGATCGCCTGACGGCTCAGGTGGCTGCGGCGTGCGGCTTCGTGCTGGCGTCGTTCGAGTTCAACCTGGCGCTGCGTGACCAGGGCCTGCGCCCGATCCAGCGTTGCCTGATAGTGTTCGGTGTCGAGCCGGAACAGGGGCTCACCCGCGGCGACGCGCTGGTTGTCCTCGACGGCCAGGGAAACGACACGACCGGAGATATCCGAGGCAACGGTGATGACCTCGGCCCTGATCCGGCCGTCCCGGGTCCAGGGCGTATAGAGGTAGTAATGCCAGAGCCACAGGCCGGCGGCGATGGCCAGGGCGACGATCGTGAGGGTGACGAGACTGCGAAGCAGGGTGCGCATCATGAGAGGGCTCCGGTGACCACGCAGGAGAGATAGGCCGCGGCAGCGGTGCAGATGACGAACAGGGAGACATCGAACCAGGCCTCGAACCACAGGCGGTTGGCGCCCAGCACTTTAAAGAGCAGGCTGCGAATCAGCAGGGTGGCGCCGAATCCGGCCAGGGCATACAGCAGCAGTGGAGAAAGATAGAGCCCGCCAATGGCGACTTCACGAAGAGGCATGTTGGCTCCTGGCGTGCCGGTCGAGTCGGGCCATGGTAGCGGCTTTTCTGCTTCGCTATCTACATTAGCCAGCTACATCAGCCCTACATCAGCCAGCTACATCAGCCAGGCCAGCAGCAGCGGCAGGTAGAACAGCGAGAGCAGGGTCGAGCAGAACACCAGGCTGGCGACATACTCCGGTTCACGCCGGGCCTTCTGGGCGAACAGGTAGTTGAACACCGCCACCGGCATGCTCATCTGCAGTACCACGATGGCGTGGGCCAGCGGTGGCAAGTCCAGCAGTGCACCGATGCCCCAGGCCAAGGCCGCGGCGACCGGGATGCGCAGCAGGCTGAAGCCGATGCCGGAACGCAGGCTTCTCACCTGAATGCTGGCCAGCGAGACGCCCAGGGTGATCAGCATCAGGGGCACGGTAAAGCCCGAGATCAACTCGACGCTGTTGGAAAGCCAGCGAGGCAGGGCGGTGTCGGTCAGCACCAGGGCCAGCGACAGCAGAATGGCATAGACGGTCGGCGTGCGTGCCAGGGTGCGCAGCGGATTGCCGCTTTGGCTGGCCATCATCGACCCCAGGGTGAACTGGAACAGCGAGACGGTGACCATCACCGTGATGCCGTAGGCGAAGCCGGCGCTGCCGAAGGCATAGAGCACCACCGGCAGGCCCATGTTGCCGGTGTTGGGGTACATGGCCGGGGCCAGCAGCACCCGCCAGTCCTGGCGCAGCAGGCGCGCCAGGGGCCAGGTCATCGCCGCCATGGTGCAGATCACCAGCGCCGTGGCCAGCATGGTGCGGCCGAAATTGCCGGCATCGATCTCGGCGCCGGAGAGCGAGGCGATCACCAGCGCCGGCGTGCCGATATTGAAGACCAGCCGGGTCACGAACTCTACCGGGTAGGGTTGGCCCAGGCGAACCCAGAAAAAGCCCAGGCCCGCCCCGGCCAGTACCGGGGCCATTACAGCGAAGAGTTCGGCAAGCATGCAAGCGTCTCGGAGAAGTGAAGGGCCCGCCATTGTCTGGAATCGACACACCGTCTGGCAAGACGGTGTGTCTCTAGGAGGGAGTGCGCCATGCCGCCGGCACCGCCTGGCGCAGCGCCTCGAGCAGGGCATCCAGGCGCCGGGGGCGCTGACCATAGGGGTAGAGCAGGGTAGCCGCCAGCGGCGTCGGTCGCCACTCGGGCAGGCAGGCCACGAGTTCCCCGGGATGATGCTCCTCGCGCGCCGCGACGAGCCACGCCGGCAGTACCCCGATGCCCTGGCCCCGGGCGATGGCATCCACATGCAGCATCGGCAGGTCGACGCGAAGCCGCGAGCGTGGCGGGCGAAAGCAGAAGGCGTCCCGCTCGGCGTGATGCAAGGTCAGCCCGTCATGGGTGGTACCGAGCAGATCAACCCAGGAGTGATCTGCTAGCGCCTGGGGGTGTGTCGGTGCTTGATGGTGTGCCAGATAGTCGGGGCTGGCGTAGAGCCGCTGGGTGAGCTGGCCCAGCGGCTCTGCCTTGAGACCGGTCTCGGTGGGCAGTTCCCCCAGCCATACCTGCACGCACTGGCTCTCCGGCGAGCATTCCGGGTGCTCGCGTGCCTGCAGGGTCAGTTCCACCTCGGGGTGACGCTCCAGGAAAGCTTCAACCACTCTGGCCGCCCAGCTGCGCGCCAGGCTGCAGTGCACCCCCAGGGTAAGACGTCCGCGGATCACTCCGGACAGGTCGGCCAGCGCCTCGCGGCTGCGGCTGGCCAGACTCAGCATCTCGCGGCAGTAGTCGTGAAACACCAGCCCCGCTTCGGTGGGGATCAAGCGATTGGCCTGGCGGCGCAGCAGCGTCTGCCCGAGCCGCGACTCCAGCTGGGTGATGCGACGGCTGAGCGTCGACTTTGCCAGGCCCATCTTCCGGGCGCTGCGAGTCAGGCTGCCCGAGGCCAAGACCGCATCGAACGCGGCCAGCTCGTCAAAGTCGTGCATATGAAGTATGTGAGGCTCATGGGAAACAAGGTCGGGATGATATATCAAATACTAACTATTTGTATTCTCGTTGCTGTTTTGGGAACGGGGCGTTCCTCCACAAAGGGCGGGTGATATGAAAAGATTGGCAAAAGATAACGATTTACATTCACCCGGAGCTCGAGGATCAAGGAGGTCGGTATGTCTCGTTCCATGCATCTCACCCTGCTGGCGGCTGCCATTGCAGCTACCTCAACTGGCACGGCTTACGCCCAGGAAGCCCGGCAGCTGGATGATGTGGTGGTTACGGCGGCCGGTTACGAACAGCAAACCAAGAATGCCCCGGCCTCGATCAGCGTGATTACTCGAGAAGACTTGAAAGGTCACGCTTACCGTGACATGACCGATGCGCTTCGCAACGTGCCGGGCGTGACCGTCACCGGCGGCGGATCATCCCAGGACATCAGCATTCGCGGCATGGGGGCTAAATACACCCTGATGCTGGTCGATGGCAAACGCCAGGGCTCGCGGGAGACACGTCCCAATAGCGATGGGCCAGGCGTCGAGCAGGGCTGGATGCCGCCGCTGTCAGCCATCGAGCGTATCGAGGTGATCCGCGGGCCCATGTCATCGCTGTACGGGTCCGATGCCCTGGGCGGCGTGATCAACGTCATCACCCAGAAGGTGCCTCGGGAATGGCGGGGCGAGGTCTCTACCAGCATGACGATCCAGGAGGACTCCGATTCAGGCAACGAGCACAACAGCCGTTTCCACGTCGCCGGCCCGCTGATCACCGATCGTCTCGGCCTGCAGGTCTATGGTCAGTACGACCAGCGCGACGAGGATGCCATCATCGGCGGCTACGCCGACCAGCGCCTGGCCAGCGGTACAGCGAAGCTGACCTGGACTCCCGACGAGACCCACGAGATTGGCCTGGAGGCAGGCTACAGCGAGCAGCGTCGAACCACCAACCCCGGTGAGTCGGCAGCCCTGACATTTCGCGGCGAGCCTAACGAGCGTTCCGAACAAGAGTACGACCGCCGTCACGTCGCGCTGAGTCACGACGGCTACTTCGACTTCGGCACCACCACAAGTTATGTGCAGCAGGAGGAGATCGACAATCCCTCGCGGGACATGAATTTCCGCAGCACCGTGATGGATTCCAAGGCGGTGCTGCCGCTTGGCGCCCATGTCCTGACCCTGGGTGGTCAGTACGAGGATCAGCGCCTCGAGGATGGTGGGAACGAGTCCAAGACCTCCAACCTGAGTGAGCTGACGCGCTGGCGCTGGGCACTCTACGCCGAGGACGAATGGATGCTGACCGACGACGTCTCGCTGACCGGCGGTGTGCGTCTCAATGAGGACGAGCAATATGGCAGCCACTGGTCGCCGCGCCTCTATGGTGTCTGGCACCTGGATGACCGCTGGACCCTGAAAGGGGGTGTGTCTTCTGGCTTTCGAGCACCTGACCTGCGCCATACCAGTCCCGGCTGGGTCCAGATAAGCAAAGGCGGCAACATCCATGGCAATCCGGATCTGGAAGCGGAAACCTCACTGAGTCGTGAGCTGGGCTTACACTATGCCGATGCGAGTGGCCTGATGGCCGGCCTGACCCTCTTCCATACCGACTTCGAGGACAAGATCACTCGAATCGATTGCCCAGCGTCTGTCTGTACCGACGGCGCCAACAGGTTCGGTGCCGATCCGACCTATCGAGTCAACGTCGACGAGGCGGTCACCCAGGGCGTCGAGTTTTCCTTGTCCACGCCGCTGTCCGACACCCTGGATCTGAGTACCAGCTACACCTATACCGACTCCGAACAGAAGAGTGGGGAATATCGGGGTGAGCCGCTCACCCAGCTGCCCAAGCACCAGGTTACCGCTTCGCTCGACTGGCAGGCCACCGAGCGCTTGAATCAGTGGACTCGCCTGACCTATCGAGGCGAGGAGAGTCAGCCCAATACCGGCCCCTCCCGGAACGCTATCATCGCGCCATCCTACACCTTCGTGGATGCCGGACTCGGCTATCAGTTGACCCCTCAGACCACGCTCAATGCCGGCCTCTACAACCTGTTTGACGAGGAAGTTACCGAGGAGGAATACGGCTATATCGAGGATGGTCGTCGCCTGTGGCTGGGCATTAACGTCGAGTTCTAAGCATCGGAGACCAAGGAGGTCCCTGCCCATGTTGCACGTCACACGTCTCGCCGCCGCCATGGCCGGCCTGACCACGCTCTTGACCCTCTCTACGGCCCAGGCCGCCAGCGTTGCCACCGCCCATGGCGAGGTCGAGGTACCCGATTCCCCCGAGCGGGTGGTGACCCTCTATGAGGGCGCCCTGGATGCCGCCCTGGCGGTGGAGGTGACGCCCGTGGGCGCCGTCACTACTCGTGGCGGCGATGGTGTGGCCCGCTATATCGAGGCCTATCTCGATGAAGAGACCCGCCCGGCCATTGTCGGGGTGGTGCGCGAGATCAACCTGGAAGCGGTGCTGGCCGAGCGGCCGGACTTGATCCTGGCGGCCCCGCAGCTGTCCGACGAGCAGTACACGCTGCTGTCGAAGATCGCGCCCACCGTGGTGCCTGAGGCCCGGGAACTGGCCCCCGACAACTGGCAGCAGGAGGCGCGCCTCTTCGGCGAGGCCCTGGGCCGCGAGGAGGCGCTGGACAGCGCCATCACTGAGGTGGAAGAGCGCGCCTCGGCATTGGCCGGGGCGATTGCCGAGGCAGGTGAGGGCGGCAGCGCCAATCTGGTGCGCTGGATGCCCCAGGGCCCGCTGGTAATGTCCGATGCGCTGTTTTCCACCGGCATGCTGGCGGCGGTTGGCCTCGAGGTGACCGATGCCGGTCTGGTCAGTCCAGGTGGGGCGCACAGCGACCCGCTGAGCCTCGAGAATCTCTCGCGGCTGGAGGGCGACTGGCTGTTTCTGGCCACCTTGAATGAAGAGGGCGACCAGGCCCTGGACGCGGCCCGGCAGTCGGCCGCCTTCGCCCGCCTGCCGGTCGTGGAGAACGATCGGGTGGTTCCGGTGGATGGTCAGCTGTGGACCAGCGCCAGTGGCCCGCTGGCCGCCCAGGCGATCCTGGACGACATCGAAGCCGCGCTGTTGCCCTGATGGCGGCGAGCGGCTTGTGTCTTCGGCCCCGCCGACCGGCGGGGCTTTGGCGCGTCATGATACTCCTGCTGACGCTGTTGGCAGCGGTGGCTATCGTCAGCCTGATGCTGGGCGCCGGCGAGGTAACCCCGGGCCGCGCCCTGGCCGTGCTGACAGGGCACGGCGATGACGAGGCCACCTTCGTGGTGGGCGCGTTGCGTGCACCGCGCACCCTGATCGGCATCGTCGTCGGTATCTCATTGGGGCTGGCCGGGGCGCTGCTGCAGGCGGTATCGCGCAATCCGCTGGCCGAGCCCGGACTGCTGGGCGTCAGTGCCGGTGCGGCATTCGCCGTGGGCGTGGCACTGTGGCTGGGCGCCAGCGCGGCGACGCTGCGCATCGCGGTGGGGCAGGTAGGAGCACTGCTGGGTTGCCTGGCGGTGCTCAGCGTGGTGCGTCTGCGTGGCATGGGCGGTGATCCGGTGCGCCTGGTGCTGGCCGGTGCCGCCTTCTCGGCGCTGCTCGCCTCGCTTACCTCGCTGCTGCTGTTGTTCGATCAACGCACCGCCGACGAGATCCGCTTCTGGGTCGTGGGCAGTCTGGCGGGGCGCCGCCTCGAGGACCTCCTGGCGGTGCTGCCCAGCCTGGGCCTGGCGCTGGTGATCATCGTCGCCATCGCCCGGCCCCTGGCGGCCCTGGCGCTGGGCGAGCGGGTCGCCTCGGGCCTGGGCCATCATCCGGGCCGTGTCCGCCTGCTGGTGATTCTGGCGGTGGCTCTGATGGTGGGGGCGGCCACGGCGGTGGCCGGCCCCATCGCCTTCGTCGGCCTGGTGGTGCCCTTCGCCGCTCGCGCCCTGGCCGGCCCCGATATCCGTCGCACCCTGTGGCTCTGCCTGCCGCTGGGGCCGTTGATGGTGCTGGCGGCGGATATCATCTCGCGCCTGGTCGTGGCGCCGTCGGAGCTGCCTATCGGGGTGCTGACCGCTCTACTCGGCGCCCCGGTGCTGGTGGCCGTCGTGCGCGCCCGGCGCCTGCCGACGCTATGAGGAGGCGAAGCGCATGAACATGGAGAGCCTCGAACGGTTCACTCCCTGGAGATCCATCCTGGCCGAAGCAAGAACCGCCCCCGCGGAGGACGTTCTGCCGCCGCTCGGGCACTGGCGCCTGGCGGTGGGGGATATCAGCCTGCTGGTCGAGCGCCGTGCCCTGTGGGTCGGCGCGCTGCTGCTGCTGGCCCTGCTGGTGGTATCGCTGGCTTATCTGGCGCTGGGGACCGGGCGGCTGACGCCACCGGCGGTCTGGTGGGCGCTTGTCGGCCATGGGGACCCGGTCGCCACCTTCCTGGTGCAGGAACTGCGCCTGCCGCGCCTGGTCGCGGCATGGCTGACCGGCGCCGCCTTCGCGGTGGCCGGCTGCTTGATGCAGACCCTGGCCCGCAACCGCCTGGCCACGCCGAGTATCATCGGCATCGATAACGGCGCCACGGCCTTCGCGGTGGCCTCGGTGGTGGGGCTCGGCACCTCCCTGGCGCCGCCTGCCATGGCCCTGGTCGGCGCTGCCACCGCGGCAGCCATCACCTTCGGCCTGGCCAGCGGCGGCGATACCCGCGGCTATCGCTTTATCGTGGCTGGCATCGGGATCGGTGCGGTGTTCGGTGCCGTGACCCAGCTGCTGCTGGCCCAGGTGCCTATCGACAGCGCCAATGCGGCTTACCCCTGGACCGTGGGCACGCTGAACGCTCGCTCCGGCGGCGCGATACTGACGCTGGCCGGCGGCTGCGCCGTGGGGCTGCCCCTGGCGCTGGTGCTGGCTCGCTCGCTGGGCAATATGCGCTTCTCCGATGCCATCGCCCAGGGCTTCGGCGTGCCCTTGAGGCGCCGCCGCATTCAGGTGCTGAGCCTCGCGGTCGTGCTGACCGCCCTGGCCGTGGCGGTGGCCGGGCCGGTGGGCATGGTGGGCCTGATCGGCCCGGAAATCGCGCGCTCGCTGTCTTCATCCCGGGGCGTGCCCCTGATAGCCTCGGCACTGGCCGGTGCCCTGGTGATGGTGCTGGCCGACCTGGTGGGCCGGCTGCTGCTGGCGCCCATCGAGCTGCCGGTCGGCATCGTCACCGCCATCGTCGGCGGCCCCTGGCTGCTGTGGATCCTGCTGCGACCCTCGAGGAACCCCGCATGAACGCCCCCGCACCTCCCGCCAACCTGCTGCAGGCCAGCGAGCTTCGCCTGGCCCACGGCGGCACGACCATCATCGAGAACCTGGCCCTGACCCTGCCGCCGGGTCGGGTAACCGCCATCGTGGGGCCTAACGGGTGCGGCAAGTCGACCCTGCTGGCGGGCCTGGCTCGGCTGCACGCCCCGGGCGGCGGCGCGGTGCTGCTCGACGGCACCGATGTCCAGCGCCTGCCGACCCGGGAGATGGCTCGGCGCCTGGCGCTGCTGCCCCAGGAGGCCGGCGCGCCGGAGGGCCTGACGGTGGGGGATCTGGTGCGTTTCGGTCGCCAGCCCCACCAGGGCTGGCTGCGCCAGTGGTCGTCCGATGATCGGCGGGCGGTAGACGAAGCGCTGTCCGCCGCCGGCCTCGAAGCCCTGGCGGAACGCCCGCTGGAGTCGCTGTCCGGGGGGCAGCGCCAGCGCGCCTGGATCGCCATGACCATCGCCCAGCAGACGCCACTGCTGCTGCTGGACGAACCCACCTCGGCGCTGGACCTGGGACACCAGCTGGAGGTCTTCGAGCTGGTGTGCAGGCTGGCGACCCGCGGGCGCACCATCGCCGTGGTGCTCCACGACCTGGCCAGCGCCTGTCGTTACGCCGACTACCTGGTCGCCATGCGCGATGGCGCCATCATCGCCCAGGGCCCGCCGGCGGAGGTGGTCACCGAGACGCTGGTGGCGGAGCTCTACGGCGTCGCCTGTACCCTGATTCATGACCCGGCGAGCGGCGCGCCGCTGCTGACCGATCTGCGTCGTCTATCCTGAGTCGGTTATCCTGAACCGCCTACCCTGAACCAACTATCCTGAGCCGCGATCCCTTATGATCCAGAGCGTGACTCCAACAGCCTTCAACGCCGCCAGCACGTGGCTGGCCGAGACGGCGTCCCATGCGTGAGCGTCTCGAGCGCCACCAGGTATGGCTCTACCTGGCGGCGATCATCATGGGGCTCGGCCTGGGGCTGATGCGCCCCGACGCCACCGCCACCCTGGAGGGCGGGCTCTGGCCATTGCTCGGGGTACTGCTCTACGCGACCTTCACCCAGGTACCGCTGGGGCGGCTTGCCCCGGCCATGCAGGACTGGCGCTTCGCCACGGCACTGGTGGCGGGCAACTTCCTGATACTGCCGCTGATGGTGGGCACGCTGGTGTCGCTGCTGCCGCTGGCGCCGGCTATCCGGCTCGGCGTCTTGCTGGTGTTGCTGGTGCCCTGCACCGACTGGTTTATCACCTTCACCCATCTGGGCAAGGGAGACGCCGGGCGAGCCATCGCCGCTACGCCCCTGCTACTGGTATTGCAGCTGATAACGCTGCCGGCCTATCTCTGGCTGTTTCTGGATATGCAGTGGGCGCGGCTCGCCCTGGGCATGCCGCTGCTGAGTGCCTTCGTCGGATTGATCCTGGTGCCGCTGGCGGCGGCCTGGCTGACCCGGCGGCTGGCACGACATGTCGCCCCGGCGCGCCGTCTGGTGGAGGGGCTGGGTTGGCTGCCCGTGCCGCTTCTGGCCATGGTGCTGCTGGTGGTCGCGGCGACCCAGATCGTTGGCATGCAGGGCTTGAGCGGCGTGGTATGGCAGGTGTTGCCGCTGTTCATCGGTTACCTGGTTCTGGCCGCGTTGCTGGGCTGGGGCCTGGGCCGGGGGCTCGGCCTGGCGTCGCCGGTCGCGCGAACGCTGACGTTCAGCTTCGGCACCCGCAATTCCTTCGTGATGTTGCCCATCGCCCTGGCGCTACCCGAGGGGTGGCAGGCCGCGGTGGTGGTGGTCGTCTGCCAGTCGCTGGTCGAGCTGTTCGGCATGCTGGCCTATCTGCGCTGGGTGCCCGGTCGGCTGATTCCCGACCGTTAGGCCGGGCCGCTGGGGCCAGCCTACGCCTGGTCCCGTTTCTTGAGGGTCTTGGTCCAGCGCTGGCGGGCGTACTTGCGCAGGTTGGCGACGTTGTCGGTCTCATCCACGATGTCCTGGCCGAGGATGGTCTCGATGATGTCTTCCAGGGTGATCAGGCCCACCCAGGTCGCCAGGTCGTCATACACCACACAGAGGTGCTGGCGGTTCAGCACCATGGTGGTAAATATCTGCTTAATGCTGTCGTCGGCGAGTACCGACCTGACCGGGTGCATCAGCGACTTCAGGTCGGCGTCATCATCGGCGCTATAGGTATCGGCCTTGTGCACATAGCCTAGCGCCTGCTCCCCCCCATCCATTACCGGGAAGCGGGTAAAGGGCGAGGGGCCTAGCTCGGCGCGGAACTCGCTGACCGTCATGGCGGGGGCCGCCGTGACCGAGACGGTACGCGGGGTCATCACGTTCTTCACCCGGATGTCATGCAGGTTGAGGATGTTGACGATGACGCGGGTTTCCTCCGGGGCCAGCGCCTTTTCCTCCTGGCCGATCTGCGCCAATGCCTTGATCTCGCCGCGCATGTCGGTATCCATGGCGTCCTTGCCGATGCGCTTGGTGATCTGCTCGGACACCCAGATAAACGGCTTGAGGATCCACACCATCACGGCCAGGGTGCGGGCCAGCATGCCAGCGAGCTGGCGCCAGTAGGTGGCGCCGATGGTCTTGGGAATGATCTCGGAGACGAACAGGATCAACAGGGTCATCAGCGCCGAGGCGACGCCCAGCCAGGTCTCGCCGAACACCACCGCGACCTGGGCGCCGACACCGGTGGCGCCTACCGTATGCGCGATGGTGTTCAGGGTGAGAATCGCCGCCAGGGGCTGGTCGATATTGCGCTTCAGCTCGTTGAGCCTGGCGTGCAGCCTGGGGTTGGTCTCGCGCACCTGGGCCACATAGCTGGGGGTCATCGACAGCAGCGCCGCCTCGAGCAGCGAGCACAGGAAGGAAACGCCAATGGAGAGGGCGGCAAAGGCTATCAACAGGAGCATGAGGTCTCGGGTAGTGGCCAGGAAAGATCCGCGTGTGGCGGTCTCGGCATAATCGCCGATGGCATCGCATCACTGCAAGGCATCTCGCTCTGGTCTCGGCCAGCGGCATTCGCTATCATACGCCGGCGTCTTTGGCGCACCCTCCGTATAAGGGCCTATAGCTCAGTTGGTTAGAGCAGGGGACTCATAATCCCTTGGTCGCTGGTTCGAGTCCAGCTGGGCCCACCATCAAGATCAGTGTTTAAGACAGCATGGTAGCTGTTATCTTTTTCCCAAAAGCATCCGCGATCAGCCAGTCCCTGAACAGGGTCGCGGCGGTCGAAAGCGGCTGACTGCGATCGTGCACGATATGCTCGGCAAGGCCGGTGTTGGTGCGATACTCGGTAACACGTACGAGCTTGCCGCTGGCAATGGCGTCGGCGGCCATGAAGTGCCACGCCAGGCCGATGCCCGCACCTCGCTGAATGGCGGCGTAGGTGAGGGTCAGTTGGTTGAAGGTGAGATCAGACTTGGGTGGATGATAGCGAATGCCGAAGTGCGCAAACCAGCCAGGCCAGTCCATGCAGTTCCATGAGGAATCCAGTTGAATCAGTGGTTGCTGGGCCAGAGCTTCCAGCGATGTCACCTCATCCTGGACAACCTCCGGGCATGCAACTGGGTAGATGTCTTCCTGAATCAGTGGGGTAGCCGCGAGCGCCGGCCAATCCCCCTCGCCGTAGAGAATCGCGAGATCGTGATCCGGCACCATAAAGGGTTGCATCTCGTTGCTGGCGTGAATGTGCACAGTGATATCTGGATGCTCGGCACTGAAGCTCAGTAAACGTGGGAATAACCAGAATTGTGATACGGCATGAATCGCCAGCACGCTGACAGTATCGGGGTGTTGCCTCGCACGCAGACGTTGGCCGGCAACCTCCAGGCCTTGAAGCGCCGAGAGAACGTCATGCTGATAGACCGCCCCCGCGCTGGAAAGCTCCACTCCGCGTGCCTTGCGTACGAACAGTCGTACGCCGAGCGACGCCTCCAGCGCACGAATCTGCTTGCTGACTGCACTCTGGGTCAGGCATAGCTCGTCCGCTGCGCGGGTCAAGCTTCCTAACCGACTGACCGCCTCGAAGGCTGCAAGGCTCTCCAGCGGCGGAAGGTGACGAAAGCGTCCAGCCATGTGGTCTTCCTGTTGATGTGGGCACGTGTACGGATACGGCTTTTTGTTGAGTGGACGGCTTGTCGACTAAAAGGCATTCCATGTGGGAATGCCTGGATGCGGTAATGTCGTTACTCAATGCGGGTAGTAATGCATTAAAGTGGCTCTCCAATCAACAGGAGGGCTGCAGATCATGAAGAAAGCAGTAGTCCATGCAGGCATGGCTGGTGTCTTGTGGGGCGGCGTCATTGTCTTGCCATCGCTATTCCCGGATGTCCACCCCGTGGTAATCAGTTGTGCACGCTTCTTGCTCTATGGCCTGTTTCGGTAGTTGTCAAGAAATCTGTCGCCTCTGAGATCATTCAGGCCACCTGTTTTTCCGGTTCAGCGACGGTGACCTGGAGCTCCCGCTCCGGGTTAAGAGACACGGTGCCAATCGGCGTCCAATTGCGGGTCTTGCCGCTCCAACGAGCGGGGTTGGCCGCACGCGCTGCCTGATTGATGGCATGCCGCTTTGCCAGCACGCCGGTATCCTCGCCAGCATGTCGCTGTGCCGGTGTCACCAGGCGGATCCCGCTGTGGCGATGCTCGTGGTTGTACCACTGCACGAAGCTGGCCACCCACTCACGGGCGTCGTCGACCGTGGCGAACCCATC
>NZ_JHVH01000026.1 GCF_000620045.1 Halomonas halodenitrificans DSM 735
CGCCAGGCCTCCACCTGCTCGGGGTAGAGCCCGCGCTCGCGGCAGTAGGCGCTGACTTCAGCCTCGTTCATCGGAGCTGTCTCCAGGACGATCTGGAACTTCTCCTGGCTGGTCCACTGATCTGGCTGGGTAGAACGTGATGGCAAAACCTGTCCTCGTGCTCTGGCCTGTTTCCGCCAATTGTAGAGGGTTGTCGCGGTGATGCCTTCCTGCTCGGCTAATTCCGGGATGGTCATGCTCATGGGCGGTGCCATCTTCTTGAGGATGGCTTCCTTACGCTCTGTGGGATAACGCACGTTGATCACCTCTCAATCCGTTTGGGTGACAACTACGCTGGCAGATAGGGGGGTGCCACTTGCACCGCCCTGGACGTTCAGCGTGGTGTTCAGAGTGCGCTCGACGGCCTTACCTGAGCCATTGTCACCTTCAAAGGTGATAGGCTGCTGCACAGCCTGATTAGTAGCATGGAGCTGACTGCCGTTGATGGCGTCGGTGCTGGTCTCGCTGACCTGGCCTGCGGCCACGTTATGAATCTGGCGCTCGCCCTCTTTACTGCCGACGCTGACGAAGCCGTTGCTCTCCGAGGCCAGGCCTGCATAATCACGGGTCTCGTCATTCAGGGTCGATTCCGTGGCGGCAGTGCCGATGTTGACTTCGTGCGTATCGGAATCATTGCCGAGAACCACACTGTTAACCTGGTCGAGCGTGACATCGTTGCCCAGTACGAAGCTATTGTCCGCGTCGATATCGATGGTGTTGTCGTTGCCGAAGGCGTAAGCGCCGGTCGCGTTAACCTCATTAGGGTCGCCGAATGCGCCGGAGTTGTCGCCGGTGACGATGCTGCCGGTACCAAAACTCAGCGAGTTCTCGCCGCTAGCCTTACTTCCGGTGCCAAATGCGATAGCGTTCTTAGCGGTCGTATCAGTTATAGCGCCCTTACCAAATGCTATGGCGTTTTCACCGTTTGCCTTCGCCATATTGCCCAGCGCGTAGGCATTAAGGCCATCGGTGCTGGCATTCGAACCAACGGCAAACGAATCTGCCTTTTCGGAACGCGCCGTATCGCCGATGGCGTAGCCGCTTTCGGCGGTGGAGCGGGCCTTGTTACCCACGGCATAAGCGCTGTCTTCATTGACGGTCGCCTTCGTGCCGATAGCGAAAGCGTCCTTGCCGCTTACGGATGTCGCCTGGTTCGCCCTGGCATCGGCGCCAATGGCATAGGCTCTGCTTGCCTTGGATTGCGCGCCGCTGCCGACGGCATAGGCATGTTTGGCAGAGGCTTCTGTCCTGTCCGCATCCTTCTTGCTGCCTAACGCGAACGCATTGGTTGCGGATGCACGTGCCTCGTTACCCTGGGCGTAGGCGCTATTGCCGCTGGACCGGGCCTGGGTACCCAGAGCATAGGCGTTGGTCGCGCTGGTATTCGACTCGGTGCCGATGGCAGTGGAACTGGTTGCGCCCGCACTTACTTCCGCTTGGTCCCCAAAGGCATTGGCACTTGCGGCATTTTCTTTAACGACGGCAACGTTGCCAATGGCGTTGGCATTTTCGGCATCTGGATGCACTTTGGCTTTATAGCCAAACGCTTGGCCCTGCGCTGCTTCGCTTAGCGCAGACTCCCCAATAGCGGAGCCGTGCTCTAAGGTTACCCGGGCCTTGTAGCCAACGGCGATACCGCTATTTGCAGCGGTCTTACCCGCCTGGTTCTCGACCCTTGAGGCTTCACCAATGGCAATAGACTGATCAGCGTCAGCACGCGAGCCTACACCAATGGCAGCCGCACTCTGGCCCTTGCTATTGGATCGTTCGCCAATCGCTAAGCTATATTGCTCTTCTGCCTTGGCATCTCGGCCAATCGTCAGGCTCGAATCACCACTCGCCCCGTCCGTCGGGCCGATGGCAATAGCATCGACACCGCTGGCGCCGGTATTGTCATAGTTGGTATCGTCCTTTGACGTATTGACGCTGACAAAATGCGGCCCGGCTTCCTCGAGCTGCCTGACATTGACGGCATCAGTAGGGCTAGTGCCATCAGCGACCTTGTGGATTTGCGTATCGGCCAGGGTAATGTCGTCTTGACTGCTACCGTCATACACGACGGCATTGGAGCCGCTAGTCCCGCCACTACCGCCGCCAGGTGCACCATTTTCATTCAGGTAAGCGGATAGCGTGTTCTTGCCATCCCGGCTGAATGACAGGCTCCCATCGGAGTTCACGGTGACGTCATCACCGAAAACGCCCTGCACCTCATCGCCCAGTTGCTTCAGCTGACCGACGTTGGCCGCATCCGTGTCTAGCTCACCGCCTGCGACATTGACAATCCGGCGAGTCGTGCCAGTGGGGCCTCCGCTGCCAATGGAAAGAATCGAGCTCGCCGTTTCACTGGTCAGATAGGCACCGGCTGAAGGTGCGTTAACAGTTTTATCAGCAACTGAACCACTTCCCAGGGCAATGAAGCCCGAACTGTTGGTCGAGGTCTCTTGCCCCAATGCCAGACTATTTTCCCCGGATGCCACTGCATTGGCACCCAAAGCCAGGGCACCGCTATCGGACGCATTGGCTTTTCTGCCTATGGAAACGGTGTCATCGGTCGAAAGTGAACTGCCATTTTTAGCACTACTGCCGCCTGCCTGCTGGCCGAGAGCAATATTGTAGTTGCCGCCCCGCTCGAGGCCGGCCTGGTTGCCGATGGCGACGTTTTCGTCACTGTCATCGGCACGGTCCTTGCCGGCGTTGGCACCGATGGCCACATTACGACCACCGGCAAACACGCCTGAGCCGGCATTGCGCCCGATGTAGACGTTGCTGATATCGGCGGAGGGAAGCCCATAAGAGCCTGCACCAGCACCATCGCCCATGGCCACATCATGGTCCATCTGCGCCTGAGCGCCGTTGCCGATGGCCACTGCACTCTTGCCGCTGGGGTCAAGGGTCTGGCCGGGCGTTGTCGGATCTGGAATGGAGTCGTGCCCCGCCTGGCTGTTGTTACCGATGGCTACTCCGTTGCTGCCGGCACCGATCACCTTGGCATTATTGCCGCCGGCGAAGCTGTTTGACCCGGCCGCCGTGGCGCCGGGGCCAATGCCGACGGCGCTGCCGGCGGCCGTCGCTTTGTGGCCGATACCGACTGCATCATCTGCCGCAGTGGTTCTGTCGCCAAGGGCAACGCTGGAGTCGCCGGCTGCTACGGTACCCACACCCAGCGATAGACTGTTATCACCCGAAGCAAGGTTGGTGCCGGCCTTCAATGCAGCAATGAACTGATTTACGCCGGCTTCATCAACCGGCACCCCGGCGATTTCAGTGATCTGGTTTGAACCAGCAGGGCTATAGGTTCCGTCGGGGCTGAGCGGTACGCCGGTTGCCGTCACTGGAACGCCGTTGATCGATGTCAGATTGGTGTCATCATCGACCAAATCCAACGCCGTGATAGGATCACCGTTCGCGCCAATCGAGATGGCGTTTTCTCCCAGAGCCAGGGTTTGTTTGCCGACGGCAATCGAGTTTTCAGCCCTCGCCTGCGCTTGATTGCCTATGGCCGTTCCAGATTCCAAGGCCGCATTAGCTTGGTACCCCATTGCCAGGCTGTTACCCGCCCCGGCGCTGGCCTGGTTACCCAAGGCAATGCCATTGTCTGCCGTACCACTAGTCATGGCACCAAGCCCGGCAGCAAAGCTGTTGTTGCCGTCGGCAATTGACGTCGGCCCGATGGCGACCGAGTCAGTGCCGTTGGCTTGGGAGTCATTCTTGGTAGAGTTGGCGTGGAAATACTTGATGCCATCGCCGCCTTCGGTCAAATCCCACAGCTGGCCGGTGGCGACGGCTTCATTACCGTTTTCTACAACATTACCATCGGCAACATTGGTGACCGCGTTGCCGCCCATATCGACCGTCTGGCCGTTAGCCACGCTCAGGCCGCCGTTGGCTTTCAGCTCGCCACCAACGGTTAAGTCACCCGTGGTCTTTACCGTGGTGAACTCCGGATTCGCCGATGTGGCTATGGAAATCGCCTTACCGTTGCGGCTAATCTCGATGTTATTGCCGCTAGTGAAGACGACGGTATCACCAGGAGCAATCGTTTCTTTGTCGCCTCCGTTCGCCTGAACTTTCCAGCCCTGGCTGGCCGTGGCCTGGACGTCGTCCAGCTGGCTCTTGTTAACTGCATCAGAATCACCGGTGCCGTCAGCAACATTGGTGACCTTGTTGCCGCCCATATCCACCGACTGGTTGCCAGCCACGATCAGGCCGCCATCGGCATTTAAATTACCACCAACCGTTGCGTCACCGGTGGTCGTTACCGTGGTGAACTCCGGATTCGGTGAGGTAGCAACTTTAATGGTGTTGCCGTCACGGGAAATCTGGATATTGCTGTCACCGTCTGCAAAGGTGAGCGTCTCGCCCGGCCCGATCTTCTTCTCATTGCCACTGTTGGCCTTGACATTCCAGCCCTGGTTTGCCGTAGTCTGGACGCTATCCAATTGGCTCTTGTTAACTGCATCATTGGGTGCCGAGCCAGCAGCCAAGCCCGTTATCTGCTTGCTACTCATGTCCAGGCCACCGTTCAATGTCGCCTGACCCGTCACCTGTAGCGCACCAAGGAGGGCTGTATTGGTTACCTCGAGGTCGTTAAATAAAACATCATCCTTGGTAGCAACAGTATAGACCGCTTGACCGGTACCCCCGGTACCCTCAGAGACGTTTATATTCTTGCCTGCCTTCACCTCGCTATCGGCGGAAGCCAGCATGGCCGGCGTGATCACCGCACCGGCCGCCAACCCTATCGCGACGACAAGGGGGCAAAGCACACCCGCAGGCGAAGCCTTTACGGCGGCCGTCGGCGCCACCTGGAGCCGCTGTCCGCTAGACTTACCCTTGGATTGGGCTGCCTCGGAGGCAACCACCAGACGTCCAAGGGTGCTGTTCCAGATAATTCTAAAGACCTTGTTCATGTCCACCTGCGAAGTGTCGTTCTGGTTGTCTCAAGCAGCCCTGCCTTGTACGGAGATACTCATTCTCTTTATCGAGTAGATAATGCGCCTAGGGGCCGTAAGCGGTAGTCCTGACCGGACAGACCGCCAACAGCCTGGGCTCTCTATTTTTTGAGTATTTCTCGCCGGTCTCGCGCTCTGAAAGGAGCGACAGACGGATACAGCGCTACGCTGTCAGGGAGACTAAAATTTAAAACGAACGACTGCTTTTTCCAGAGGGGAGAAAGTTTGCCTAAAGGGAAGAAACTTTCGTAGACGCATGAATTCAGGAGATAAAAAATGGCAGGTCAGGCGGATGGAGCGCCGAAACCCGCCAGGGGTAGGGGCTGGAGCACTATACTAAAGCACTAATTGCTTTCCTTATATCGGAAAAGTTCCCTCGTTCTGCTTGACTACGGAGCCGGTCGGCAAGTTCCTTTTGACCCGGGTCGGCAGAAGCCAGGGCGTCACACCAGTCCATGATGTCGCTGACCGCGCCAAGCTCCAGAAACGTTTCCAGCTCTTTCAAGTCAGGGGGCTCGTTCGTTGCCTCACTGGCCTCGCCCCCCGAAACGCTCTGGCCGGCGGCCGCCTCGAGGCCACAGAGACGCGCCACTTCCCGACGAAACTCGAGGAAGTCGATGGGTTTTGACAGGTATGAAGAATATTCCAGGAGGGAATCCTGGTGTCTTCTGCTTTGAAGCACGCTCCAGGTAGCAGAAACCAGCATCACGGGCACCGTGGCATCTCGTGTCCTGGCAGCCCGTAGAACATCATCACCAGAAACACCCTGGAGCCGATAGTCCGTCACGATGATATCTGGTGATTCGAGTGAATCATTGAGAGCCGATATTGCCTCATGACCATCTTGAAAACCTTTAACGACAAAGCCCATCGCATCCATGCCTCGACACAAAAGATCGAGAATCGGCCTGGAGTCCTCCACTATCCATGCGCTCAAGTTATCGACATGATACTTTGGCATCAGGCAGTCAGGCGTGGCGGCACTAGCTTTAATCAAGCCCGCCTCGTCACCGATTTCAACGGGAATCAATATGCTGACCTCAGTGCCCACTCCCTGTTCGCTATTAAGAGTAATGCTTCCCCCCATCGTTGCTACCAGATCTTTTACAATAGCAAGCCCGAGCCCAACCCCCGAACCCTGCTGCGAATCACGGGAAAAAGGCTGGAAGACACGCTCCTGTAGCTCTTTAGATATTCCTCGGCCAGTATCCTTGACCGTCATTTCAAGACCGACACGACCACTGCCATCACTCAATTCACAACAGCTGACACTTAAGTAAACCTCACCCGAGAAAGTGTGCTTTGCTGAATTATCTATCAGATTGATGGCAACCTGGCGAAGAGAAATCTCATCGCAGATAACAACCGGAAACTCATTCACTGAAACATTCATGGAAAAATGGTTATCATTTTTCCTGACGAGGACATCCGCCTCCTGAGAGATAAAATAAAAAAGCTCTTCAAGATGCACATTGGCATCTCTCCACTCATGAGAGGCAACGCCTCTTGAATAGCCAATCAATCGGTTGATCAAGTTACTCATGTGCCCTGAGCTTGAATAGATGATTCGACCAAACATCCCGACCTGACCATCCTCTGCACTAAGCAACTGCGCATAGCCACTGATTGATGTAAGCGGAGACTTCAAGTCATGTGACACACGTCCAAGAAAAAGATTTTTCTCCTCATTCGCATTCTTGGCGTCATCGAGGGCCACACTTAGCTCATACGTTCGCTGCCCCACCAGCTTCTCCAGATCTTCACGCTTTTCCCGCTCGGCTCTTCGTAGCTTCTTCTCAAGATTTTTTTCCTGAGAGCGCTTTTGCTGAGAATAAAAAACCAGAAGACAAAGAATCATAAGTACAGCAGAATAAATCCTGTATTCTTCAAAAGCTCCCGTATAGCAAAAATTAGTTACATAACCAACGAAAAAGAAATTTGACGTCAGCCACCAAAGAGAAAGAACTCCCAGAAGAGTATAATGCCAATGGCGATCTACTCGAAGCGCGGCAGGAATCATGAATAACCAGGCGATGGAAAAAGAAAACTCAATAAATATTCCCATATTGCGCATAATGATGCCATCAAGTAAAAACGTCATGACACCAAAAAACAAGGCAACTACAATAGAAAAAACCGAAACCCTAAAACAAAGATCCTTAAGCCTCAACAAGAAGACAGATGAAATCAGAAAAAGCGACTCCGTAAAAATCCATAAAAATGCACGAACATTAAGCGAGTAGTCAGAAAGCCAGCTCAATAAAACCTGACTAACATATCCTTCTTTTTCCGATTCAAAAACAAAAGCCACTAATAACCAAAACCCAAGAAGAGCATAGCGAATATCAAACTTCAGCAAAAGAACAGCAAAAAGCGTGAGTATCGAAACAAGCAAAAGAGAGTGAAACTGACGACTCTCTACTTCTTCCACCGAAAACTCGACAGGGTCCCAGCTGGTGATATTCAAGTACGGACGGGTATCCGAGTAAACTCGCATCACCATCAGCAGGCTTTCATCAGGCTGTACTTCCACAGGCAGAATCAGCCGGTTTCTTTTAACCTCCCGATCTTCCAAGGGCACCTGCAACCCTGTTTCCATCTTTCTCTTTACCTCACCACTTTCAGGGTCCAGAAGCCAGGCATCAACCTTATCAAGCCGCCAGGGAGACAGTTCAAACCAACGTTTAATGTACTTGTCGCTAGAATTTTCAAGCTCCGCCTTAAGCCATAGCGTGGAGTATTGTCGCGGCCTTTCCAGAATATCTTCACGCTGACCGACCTTCTTCCAGCCATCGCTTCTCAGCGCCTGACCAAGAGATAGACCACTCTCCCCTTCAGAGTTGAAACCCAGCATACCTAGAGCAACATTATCGTCTGAAAAAACAGCAGACATATCGATAACTGCATCAACATTATCGACCCCCACCATTTTCTCAAGGGGCTCTGCTTTTACTGCCCCTGCGACCAAAATAAAAAGAACAAAAAAGATCAAAAAACACAATCTTGAGAAAACAGTAGCGACAACATAAAATTTGCGCACTTTAGTTTAGCCTTTCCAGCTTTCTAAATCTGGATGGCGGAGTCTCAAAGCGCTCCTTGAATGCTGTAGAAAAAGTTCCTACCGTGCTGAACCCGACTGCCTGGGCCACATCAGTAACTGGCATGCCAGTCGAAACCAGTAGCTTTCTCGCCTCTTTCATTCTTTCTTCCCGCAGGTACTCATAAACAGTCAACCCAACGAATGCTTTGAATGAAATATTTAACTGCTTGGCGTTAGTCCCAACCAGTCGAGCAAGCTCATCGAGCCCAGGTGCCTTATCGAGCGATTTCAAGAGCTCTATCTGGGCACTGTAAAAAAGTATTTCATCAAGCTGGCTATGAGAAAAACCTTGCTCTGACTCGCCTTCTTCAAGGCGACCCTCTTCGCAGGATGGCTTTGTCCCACTATATTTTAAATGTATAGAAAGACGCATCTTGACTTCATCGAAATTGAAGGGCTTTGCGATGTAGTCAACAGCACCGGCCATTAGCCCCTTCACTTTTTCGCTCGGCGAAGAATAACCCGAAAGAAACAAGATGGGAATGGCTTTAGTCTTGCTATCCCGAGAGAGCAACTTACAGGAATCCAAACCGTTGCAGTTTGGCATCTCAAAGTCCATCAATATTGCATCAGGAATGATCATTCTTGCTTTATGAAGACCATCAAGGCCATCATGAGCATGATAGATTCGACATCCCAGATGACGCAGAAACGTCGAAATCAGCTGGCGCTCCGCCTCTATGTCATCAACTACCAGTACTTTTTTACCTCTTAATTTATCCATACCCTTATTGCTCAGCCCCTGGCATCCATATTGGCAAGGTCTGCTCGCAGCAACCTCATCGCATAGGCCCCTGTGCGAGCATGTAATGGGAATGTTACTGCCCTGTTCTACCTACGATTCTGTCACGTGACGGACCATCAGGCTAGTGACTCAGGGCCGCACTTCCACGATGGTCGCGTAAGAGCGTTGCTCAGCGACACCCTGGTGATGAATGGCGTTACCACCGTCATGGTCTAGACCAGCACCGGAACATCGACCAGCCGCCCCGCCTCAAGCCGGCAGCGCCTGTCGGCCAGGGCTTCGATATCATCGCGATCGTGGCTGACCAGGACCACCGCGGCTCCAGCCGCCTGCTGACGGTTCACCAGCGTCCACAGGCCTTCCCGTGTGCCTTCGTCCAGGCCGGTAAAGGGCTCGTCGAGCAGCAGGACCGGCGAGCCACGCAGCAAGGCGCGCAGCAGCGCTACCCGCTGACGCTGGCCACCGGAAAGCTCACTGGGCAGGCGCGCTTCGAGGCCGGCCAGGCCCACCTCGGCGAGCCCTGCGGTGATGCGCCGGCGCTGGTCGCCGCTCAGCTTCAGGTTCGGGGCCAACCCCATTCCCAGGTTGGCCCACACCGGGAGATGGTCGAAGAGATTGTGCTCCTGGAAGACGGTGGTCATGCCCCGCTCCCAGGGCGGGCACTCCAGCAGACTCTCTCCCTGCCAGGCCAGGCGCCCCCCTTCCGGTTCGAGGAAACCGGCCAGCAGCCCCAGCAATGTGCTCTTGCCACATCCTGAGGGACCCTCCACCGCCAGGCACTCCCCCGGGTCCAGCCGAAACGTGAAGGAGAAGGCCGGCGTCTCGCCGGGGTCGACGCGGTCATAGTGGAAGGTCAGGTCGCGGCAATCGAGCATTTCAGGGTCTCCAGCGCGGGCGCGGCGGGCGGCGAGTTAGCCCCCCCAACACCGCGAAGATAAGGGCCACTCCTGCCAGCAGCAATAGCGCCGTGGCGGCGGCCCCCTGCCAGCGGTAGCCGCCCAGCTGCTGATAGAGCAGCATCGGCAGGGTCGGCGCCGAAGGGCTGCCAAACAACGCGATCACACTGAAATCGCCCAGCGACAGGGTCATCGCGTAGGCCAGGGCGAGAGCCAGCGGGCGGCGTAGCCGCGGCCAGGTCAGCCACCGCAGGCGCGCCGAACCACGCACCCCGAGCTGGTCCGCCAGGCGTAGTTCCGGCACCGGCAGCCCCGGCAGCGCCCCACGCAGTACCTGCATGGCGAAGGGCAGCGCCATCAAGGCGTTGACCAACACCACCAGGGCATAACCCTCCCAGCCGCTGCCCAGGGCGGGGCGCAACAGCAGGAAGAGCCCGGTCCCCAGCACCAGCGCCGGCACCACCAGGATCAGCTGACCGCCCCCCTCCATCGCCAGGCCCAAAACAGCATGTCCGCTACGCTGCAGCCAGCGGCTGCCGGCCAGCAGTGCCAGCGCCAGGGCGAGGGCCCCAAGCCCGGCTCCCAGCGCCATGACCAGGCTCCGTGCCGCCGCCGGCCACAGGCTCGATGCCTGGGGTAACTCGGGCAGCCCTCCCAGGCCGGCAATCACGATGGCCGACAGCGGCGGCACCAACAGCGCCACCAGGGCCAGCAGCCAAATCGCATCGACCCAGCGCGAGGCACCCGATGCATCGCGGCGGCGCCAGCGTCCCAGGGCCGGCAGGCGCACACTGCCCACCATCAGCGAGGGCGCACCGCCCCGGGAAAGCGCCAGCAGCCACAGGCCCAGGCAAATCGTCAGCTGCGTCAGCGCCAGTAAGGCCGCCAGGGCCAGGTCGTGATCGAACTTGAGCGACTGATAGATCGCCACCTCCAGGGTGGAGCTTTGCGGCCCACCCCCCAGGGTCATGACGATGGCGAAACTGGTAAAGCAGAGGGTGAAGACCAGCGCCGCCAGCCGCGGCAGCAGCGAGGCGAGTCGTGGCCACTCCAGGGTGCGCCAGATCGCGACTCGCGAGAGCCCCAGCTGAGCGGCCAGCCGCCACTGGGCCGCCGGCGCCGTTTCCAGTGCCTGGAGCATCAGTCGCGCGGAAAGCGGCAGGTTATAGAGCACATGGGCCAGCACGATGCCCGAGAGGCCATAGAGATAGCCCGCCTCGAGGCCAAATAGCCACTCCCAGAGCGGCGACGCCCAACCGCGCCGGCCATGCACCGCCACCAGGCCGAACAGCCCGATCAGCGTCGGCAGGACCAGCGAGAGCTCCATGGCTCGCAGCAGCAGGCCGCGTCCGGGAAAGGCGGGACGCCGCGCCAGGGCCAGCGCCACGGGAACGGCGAGCCCCACGCTGAGCAGCGTGGAGAGCGTGGCCTGCCACAGGGTAAAGCGCAGTATGGCGGCGAGCCACGGCTCCTGCCACAGCATGGCCGGATGCACCTCGCGAGCCTGCCATAACAGCGCCCCCAGGCTACCGAGGCCCAGCCCCGCCACCAGCGCCAGGGCAACGAAGCCCAGCCCCGGCGGCCAGGGCGAAAGGCGTTTCCAGCGTGGCATGTTCAGCGCGCCGCGGCGTTCAGCCACTCACGAATCCAGGCACGACGATTAGCGTGCACCGCCTCGGGGGTAAAGGTAAGGCTATCGGGGTCGATCAGCCGCTCGAACACCGTCGGCAGTTCAGCGCCCAGGTCGATGGCCGGGTTCATCACATTGCCCAGCGGAATATGGCGCTGGAAGTCCGGCGTCAGCATAAAGGCCAGGAAGTCCCGAGCCAGCTCGGGCTCATCGCTCGAACGCAACATCGCCGCGGTCTCCACCTGCAGATAGTGGCCCTCGGCGAATTCGGCGGCCTGGTAGCGGTCGCTCTCCTCCACCGCCATATGGTAGGCCGGCGAGGTCGCATAGGAGAGCACCATGGGCGCCTCGCCGTTCATGAACAGCGAGAAGTAGGCCTGGCTCCAGCCATTGGTCACCGTCAGCACCCGCTCGTTGAGCCTCGCCCAGGCCTCGGGGGCGTCATCGCCATAGACATGCTTGATCCACAGCAGCAACCCCTGACCGGTGACGCTGGTGCGTGGGTCCTGGAGGATGACCTTGAGGTCCTCCGGGGCCTCGAGCAGCTCGGCAAGGCTCGCCGGCGGCTCCGCGATCTGCTCGGTATCGTAGACGAAGGCAAAGTGCCCCCAGTCATAGGGGAGAAAGGTCTCGTCGTCCCACTCGATGGGCAGGTCGAGCGCACTCGTATCGGCGCCATGGGGGGCCAGCAGATCGAGCCCGCGGGCCTCGGCCATCAGGTTCATGTCCAGGCCGAGCACCAGGTCGGCGCCGCTGTCCTGCCCTTCCAGGCGCAGGCGCTGCAGGATATCGACGCCGCCATCCAGCGCCACGAAGCGCAGGTCGCAGCCGGCGCAGCGCGCCTCGAAGGCCTCCTCGATGGCGGGCCCCGGCCCCCACTCCGACACGAAGGAATCGTAGGTATAGACGGTCAGCGAGCGTTCGCCCGCCGTGGCCGTCCCCGCCGCCAGGCTTAACGCCACGGCCCCCAACACTGCTGAATAGTTCATCAAATGCCTGCTTGCCTGGTATGGGGGTCTGACCCCAAGGGGTGGGGTCAGACCCCAAGGATACTCAGCCGAAGACTATCTTGGCCACGTCTTCGTAGCGCTTGGCGAAATGCACGGTGACGCCGTCCTTGAGGTGGTCGGGCAGCTCGTCATAGTCGCGGCGGTTGGCGTCGGGCAGGATCACCTCGAAGATGTCGCTGCGCCTGGCGGCAATCACCTTCTCGCGGATGCCGCCCACCGGCAGCACATGCCCGGTCAGGGTCAGCTCGCCGGTCATCGCCAGGTTGCGGTCGATGGCCTGGTGCTTGGCCAGCGACAGCAGCGCGGTGGTCATGGTCACCCCCGCGGAGGGGCCATCCTTGGGGGTGGCGCCCTCCGGCACATGCAGGTGGACGAAGGCCGAGTCGAAGAAGTCGGCATCGGCCCCGAAATCGGCCAGATGGCCCAGCACATAGCTGTAGGCAATATTGGCCGACTCCTGCATCACGTCCCCGAGCTTGCCGGTCAGCTTGAAGCCACGGTCCAGGGAGTGAACCTTGCCCGCCTCGATGGGCAGCGTCGCCCCTCCCATGGAGGTCCAGGCCAGGCCGGTGACCACGCCCTCGCCGCTGAGCACCTGTTCCTTGCGGAACAGCGGTGCCCCCAGGTACTCCTCGAGGTTCTTCACCGAGACCTTGACCGACTGCTGGTCATTCTCCAGCAGCTTGACCGCCGCCTTGCGCACGATGCGATGCAGCTGCTTCTCGAGCTGGCGCACCCCGGCCTCGCGGGCATAGCCCTCGATGACCTGACGCAGTGCCGCGGCGGTCAGGTTGATACGCTTCTTGGGAATGTTGTCGCGCTTGAGCAACTTGGGCCATAGATGATTCCTGGCGATCGCCATCTTCTCCTCGGCGATATAGCCGGAGAGACGAATCTGTTCCATGCGGTCGATCAGCGCCGGCGGAATCGAGTCCAGGGTGTTGGCGGTGCAGACGAAGAGCACCTTGGAGAGGTCCAGGCGCACATCCAGGTAGTGGTCGAGGAAGTCGACGTTCTGCTCCGGATCGAGTACCTCGAGCAGCGCCGAGGCGGGATCCCCCTGGAAGGACTGCCCCATTTTGTCGATCTCGTCGAGCATGATCACCGGGTTCTCGACCTCGACCTCCTTGAGGGCCTGGGCAATCTTGCCGGGCATGGCCCCGATATAGGTACGCCGGTGGCCCTTGATCTCCGCCTCATCGCGCATGCCACCCACCGAGAAGCGGTAGAACTCGCGGCCCAGCGCCTCGGCGATGGAGCGCCCCACGGAGGTCTTGCCGACCCCGGGCGGCCCCACCAGCATCACGATCGAGCCTCCCACGTCACCCTTGAAGGTACCCTCGGCCAGGAACTCGACGATGCGTTCCTTGACGTCCGCCAAGCCGTCGTGATCGCGGTCGAGCACCCCCCGGGCGTGAGCCAGGTCGAGCTGGTCCTGGCTGTGCACCCCCCAGGGCATGCTGGTCAGCCAGTCGAGATAGTTGCGCGTGGTGCCATACTCCGGCGACCCGGTCTCCAGCATGGAGAGCTTGTCGAGCTCTTCCTCGATGCGGGTCAACACCTTGGGCGGCACCACCAGGCTCTCGAGGCGGTCGCGAAAGGTGTCGACGTCGCTCTCACGGTCGTCCTTGGAGATGCCCAGCTCCCGCTGGATCACCTTGAGCTGCTCGCGCAGGAAGAACTCCCGCTGGCGGTCCTGCATCTGGGCGTTGACCTGGTCGCTGATCTCGCTCTGCAGCTGGGCGACCTCGATCTCCTTGCGCAGCAGCGGCAACACCTTCTGCATGCGGGCGAGCACGGGCAGCGTGGCCAGCACATCCTGCAGTTCGTGCCCCTTTGCCGAGGTGATGGCGGCGGCAAAGTCGGTCAACGGCCCCGGCTCATGGGGGCTGAAGCGGTTGAGATAGTGCTTGAGTTCCTCGCCATAGAGCGGGTTGATCGGCAGCAGCTCCTTGATGCCGTTGATCAACGACATGGCATAGGCACGCGTCTCGTCGGCCTCGGCATCCACCGGCTCGCGCGGATAGCTGACCTCTACCAGATAGGGCGGCTCCCGGGAGATCCAGCGCTGGATCCGAAAACGCTGCAGGCCCTGGGCGATGAACTGCAGCTGATCATCCTCGCCCTGCAGCTTGTGCATCTGCACGGCGGTACCGAACTCGGGAAAGTCGTCATCCGCCATGTCTCCCGGGGCAGCCTCGCCGACAAAGGCCAGGCCCACGGTCTGGTGAGATGTCTTGGCGACGCGCTCGATCGTATCGTCCCAACGCTCACGATTGATGACCAGCGGCTGCACCTGGGCAGGGAAGAAGGGGCGGTTATGGATGGGCAGCAGATAGATACGCTCGGGCAGCGCCTCCCGGGCCGGCACGACGGAGCGATTGCCGCCCTCGGACGCCGCGTCGGAGGCAGAGTCCGCGTCCTGCTCATCATGAATCCATTCCGGCTCATCCGCACTCGGGCGGTCCTGTTCGTCGCTCATGGTGTCTCCGTGTCCAAGCAGTTGGGCTGATGCCAATGCAATGTGGAATGCGGGCGACGAGCGATAACTTCAAGTCCGGCTATCTCCACAGCGGCGGCAACGGTCGGCCATTGACGCGGACCTTGCCACGGATGACATCCACCACCAGGTCGTCGGTGCCTAACGGTAACCCGAGCCACAGGGACACCACGGTAGGCACCTCGCGCCAGATGAAGTCACCGTCGAGGCGACGTCGCCAGCGGGCCTGCTCGGCGGCCTCATCGAGACGCGGGAAGCTGAGCTCATCGAGATGGCGCGGATCAAGAATCAGCGCCCCCTCCCCTTGAGCCGAAACGCCGAGCATGGGGCTGTCGAGATCCACTTCGGTAATATCCAGGCGCGGTGAATCCTGAAGCACCGCCTTGAACTCGGCATCCAGCTTGCGAAGCAACTCCCGCGGCGTCTGGTGGCGACCGTGAAGCACCTCATCGCGCAAGCGGCTGAACAGACTCCGCAGGGCCCCGGCATGCAGCCGCGAGAGCTGTGCCTCGACGCGCCCCGTCAGCAGGACCTGATCGGCCGTCATCAGCTGCCCGATGTCGAGCTCACCCTCGAGGCACAACTCGCTGTCGTCGAGCTGCATGCGACTACGGTAGACCAGTTCGCTGCCGTCGAGTTCGAGATCCGGCTGGCGCCAGGACAGCGACTCCAGGTGAAGCAGGTCATGCTGAGTAAAGTGGTAGGCACCGGCCGTATACGCATAGCGACTCTCGAGGCTGGTCGGACCCGCCTCGAGGCTGGCGACTCCATCGGTGAGGCGCCAGGGCTTGAGCCTGGCGCGCAGCCACCAGTCGCCATATTCACCGCCGAAGCTTACCTGGCCCCCCTGGAAATCGAGCTCACGATCCCCCTGACGAATCAGAAAGGGCGCAAGCCCGATGCTGCCCTCGAGCGAACCGCCCAGGGTCTTATAGCGGGCATGCCAGCGCGGCGCCGAGGACGGCAAGGCATCGCCGAACAGTAGCTCGCGTGCCGGCCCCAGGGCCGGCTGAATGTCCCCCTCCAGCCGCGTGCTGAGCACCCCGTGACGCGCGTTGTAGGTCAAGGCAAGCTGCCAGTCGTTGCCCAGCAGCGGAGCAATCACTATTCGTCCCGACGAGGAGAGCCAGCCGCGCTCGATGGCGGTACGTTCGACAACCAGCTCACCACGCGCCTCCAGATCCCGCAGGGTACGCACCAGTTCGCGCTCGAAGAGCCACGAAGCGGTGTATTGGGCCACGCCCCAGACCAACGCCAGCCCTACCACCACGGGTACGATCAGTCGTTCCTTGCGCATGGTGACCCCCTTCCCTGTCGCGCCCAGGCAGCCGCCAGGTACTGGCGTCGCGGCCTGTCATCTAGTGTAACCAGAACCACAGGTGCATCAGGCTCCAGGCGAAGATGCCGGCGAGTACATCGTCGATCATGATACCGAAGCCACCGGCGACACGGCGGTCGGCCCAGCGAATGGGGAACGGCTTGATGACATCGAACACCCGGAACAGGACGAACCCCCAGAACGCCGATTCCCATGAGAAAGGCACGGCCGCCATGGTGATCCAGTAGCCCACGAACTCGTCCCAGACGATACCCGAATGATCGTGGACACCGAGGTCGCGTGAGGTCTTCTCGCAGAGCCAGACGCCCCAGATGAAGGCGATAACGATGACGCCCCAGTACCAGGAGAGCGGTAGCTCGGAAAGCAGCCAGTAGAAAGGAATGGCCGCCAGGGTACCAAAGGTCCCCGGCGCCCAGGGCACGGCACCGCTACCCAGGCCGAAGGCCAGGAAGTGCGAGGGACGATGCCAGACGCTGGAAGGGGCTCGACTCATGAGGTGCCTCGCGGGTTCAGGGCCCGAAAATGCTGCCAGCCAGTATGCCGAGACGCCTCGACACCGCTCACGCCGGGTGTCTTCGTGAGTTGGCCGACAACCGTCAACGGCAATGATAACGCCGCCAGGCGCCGCCGGGCCTCGTCCAGATGCCCGGCGGGCAGACATAACAGCAGCTCATAGTCATCGCCACCGGTCAGCGCCGCCTGGCGAGCCTCCTCTTCTCCCAGGGCTTCGACCAGCCCGTCGGCCAGCGGTAGTGATTCGAGTTCGAGATGGGCACCGCCTCCGGAGTGCTCGAGGATATGGCCCAGATCGGCGAGCAGCCCATCCGAGATGTCCACCGCCGCCGTGGCAAGCCCCGTCAGGGCCTGGCCGGCGGCCAGCCGCGGCTGGGGAGTGAGGTAACGGCAAAGCAGCGGATGAGCGAGATCACGCTCTCCCCCCTCCCAGGCAGCCAGGCCACCGGCCCCGCCACCCAGGGCACCGGTCACCACCAACAGATCGCCGGGGCGGCCGCCGCCTCGGCCGAGAGCCGCCTCGGGGGCCACCTCGCCCATCACCGTGACACCGATGGCGAGCTCGCCACGGGTGATGTCACCGCCGGAAAGATGCGTGCCGGTGGCCTCGCAGAGCGCCAGAAAGCCGCGCGAGAAGCCTTCCAGCCAGGCATCATCGCTGTGCTCCAGTGCCAGCGACATGAAGCACCAGCGAGCCTTGGCACCCATGGCGGCCAGGTCGGACAGGCTAACCGCCAGGGCGCGATGGCCCACCGCCTCGGCGGGCGCGTCCGACGGAAAGTGGACCCCGAGGACCGAGGTATCGACGCTTACCGCGAGCCGCTGCCCCTGGGCCGGAGCCAATAGCGCGCAGTCATCGCCTACCCCCATCACCACACCGGAATCGGGCCCGGGGGTGGCGGGAGTAAAGTAGCGTGCGATGAGTTCGAACTCGCTTTGCATCCGGTGACCCTTCAGCGGCGGCGGGCGGCTACCTCGGCGCCACGCAGGCGCCCGGCAAGCTTGTCGAGAATACCGTTGACGTACTTGTGGCCATCGGTCGCACCGAATGACTTGGCCAGCTCGACGCCCTCGTTGATCGCCACGCGATACGGCACATCCAGGCGCCGCGAAAGTTCATAGGTTCCCAGGCGCAGGATGGCCAGCTCGATGGCATCGAGTTCGTCGAGCGTGCGATCGAGCAGAGGGGCGATGGAAGCGTCCAGGTCGGCACGGAAACGGGCCACGTTATGCACCAGCTCATGGAACAGCGCCAGATCGGCGATCTCCATGACCTTATGCCAGTTCTCGTGATCCTCGAGGTCATCATCGGCCAGCTGGCTGCGGAACTCCATCTCCACCGCGCTAATCGACTTGCCGGTCATCTGCCATTGATAGAGACACTGCACCGCCAGCTCACGGGCGGCACGCCGCCCCTGCTGTGCCTTGGAGGGCGTGCGCTCGCGGCTCATGCCTCCTCCTCGGCGCCGCCGCCCAGCTGGCGCATCAGCGAGACCATCTCCATGGCCGCCATGGCCGCCTCGGCGCCCTTGTTACCGGCCTTGGTGCCGGAGCGCTCGATGGCCTGCTCGATGGAATTCACGGTCAGCACACCGTTGGCGATGGGCGTCTCGAACTCCAGCTGCAGGGTGCCCAGCGCCGAGTTGCAGCTGCCGGCCACGTATTCGAAGTGCGGCGTGCCACCCCGAATCACGGCACCCAAGGCGATCACCGCCTCGGGGCGTGCCGCCTTGATCACCTGCTTGACCGCCAGCGGCAGCTCCCAGGCGCCGGGCACGTGGACGATGTCGATATTCTCGGCATCGACGCCATGGCGTACCAGGCTATCCACGGCGCCCTCTACCAGGCTGTCCACTACATGATGGTTGAAGCGTCCCACCACGATCACATAGCGACCGTCGACGTCGACGAAGCTGCCTTCCACTTGAGAAATGGGTTCCATGTCGGGTTCCTGCTGAGGCTCACTGGCGCGGTAATCCGCGCCGGGTGTTAAGTAAAGTTCGGAATGAAGCTTGCTGAGTGGCAGACGGCTCACTCGCCGGCGGCATCATCGCTGCTGGCCGACACGTCTTCGGGGCCAAGTCGCTCCACCACTTCCAGGTCGAAACCGGATAGCGCCGAGAACTTCCAGGGCGAACTGAGCAGACGCATCTGGCCCACGCCCAGATGGCGCAGAATCTGGGAGCCGGTGCCGATGGTCAGGTAGTTGCCGGCGCCGTCGGAGTCACTGGTGCGCGGGGCGCGGCGGCGCTCCAGGAAGGTATCCAGCTGATCGCGTAGATCCTGGGCCGGTCGCCCCTGATCGAGCAGCACGAAGACGCCGCGCTCGCTGCGCGCCACCTCGGCGATGGCCCGATGAGAGGTCCAGTGACCGCTCTCACCCTTATGCAGACAGAGCAGGTCACGCATGGTATCGGCCAGGTGCACGCGCACCGTGGTCGGCGCCTCGGGGTTCGGCCGCCCCTTGACCAGGGCCAGGTGATGAGCGCCCTGGATGCTGTCGCGGAAAACGTGAAGCGTCAGCTCACCGTAGGCGGTCTGTACCTGAGTGGCCTCCACATGATCCACGGTCTGCTCGTTGTGGATGCGATAGTGGATCAGGTCGGCGATGGTGCCCATCCTGATGCCGTGCTGCTCGGCGAAGCGCTCGAGCTCCGGGCGACGCGCCATGGTGCCATCGTCGTTCATGATCTCGCAGATCACACCGCTGGGGTCGAGTCCGGCCAGGGCGGCCAGGTCGCAGGCGGCCTCGGTATGTCCCGCCCGGCGCAGCACGCCGCCGGGCTCGGCCATCAGCGGGAAGATATGGCCGGGCTGGACGATATCCTCGGCCTTGGCATCGTGGGCCACGGCGGCCTGAACGGTACGCGCACGGTCGGCGGCGGAGATACCGGTGGTGACGCCCTCGGTGGCCTCGATCGAGAGGGTAAACTTGGTACCGAAACCGGAAGCGTTGTCGTTGACCATCAGGGGCAGCTTGAGCCGTTCGCAGCGGCTGCGGGTCATGGGCAGGCAGATCAGGCCCCGGGCATGGCGCGCCATGAAGTTGATATGCTCGGCATGAACCTTCTCGCCGGCCATGATGATATCGCCTTCATTTTCACGATCCTCATCATCCATCAGGATCACCATCTTGCCCTGGCGGATATCCTCGACCAGGTCTTCGATGGGGGCCAGGCCCCCGGCAGTGGCGTTCACCATGAGTTCTCCAGAAATTCCACGCGGCGGATGTTGGCTAGTGGCGACAGCCGCGTCGCCCACCGGCCACACCTCACCTCGAAACGGCGTCAGGGTACCTTGGCGCGGCAGCGGGCGCCAGTAAAGTGGACCTTGGCGCGGCAGCGGGCACCAGTAAAGTGGACCTTGGCGCGGCAGCGGGCGCCAGTAAAGTGGACCTTGGCGCGGCAGCGGGCGCCAGTAAAGTGGACCTTGGCGCGGCAGCGGGCACCAGTAAAGTGGACCTTGGCGCGGCAGCGGGCGCCAGTAAAGTGGACCTGGGACCTCTCCTTCGGCTTGCCCCCAGAGCCCCTCGTGCTGCTTGCCCCAGCGCCCCTCGTGCAGGGTGACGAAGCTATTCCTGCGGCTTACTACGCCGCCGCGGGCAGGCGGTGATACGCCAGTCCTGCCCCACGGCGCGGATATCCTGGATATCCAGGCCACGCTGATGGGCCATGGTCTCGATGCCGGCGAGCTGAAACAGCGGCCGGGCATCGCCGCCGAGCAAGGTCGGCGCCACGAACAGTTGCATCTCGTCGACCAGGCCCGCATCCAGCATGGCCCCGGCCAGGGTCGCCCCGGTCTCCAGCAGCACCTCGTTGGCCTGCTCTTTCTCGGCCAGGTGGCGCAACAGGGCCTCGAGATCGACCCGCCCGTCGCTGCCGGCGGGCAGCGTCAACACCTCGGCGCCGGCTCGTGACAGGCGGGCGATGCGTTCCTCCTCGACGCCCTCCACGGTTACCACCAGGGTTCTCCCCGGCTCGGTCAGGCAGGCCGCCGCTTCCGGCAGGCGCAACCGGCTATCGACGATGACGCGCAGCGGCTGACAGGCGGCGATGGCGGCGGCATCGTCGAGGCCGAGCTGGTCGGCACGCACGGTCAGCCGCGAATTGTCGAAGATCACCGACTCCACGCCGGTGAGCACGGCGCTCGAGCGCGCACGCAGGCGCTGAACCTGGCGTCGCGCCTCGGGCCCCGTAATCCACTGCGATTCACCGGACGGCATGGCGGTACGACCATCGAGGCTCATGGCCATCTTCAGGCGCACGAAGGGGCGGCCGTGGTCCATGCGCAGGATAAAGCCGGGATTGAGGGCCTGGGCCTCTTTCTCCAGCACCCCCACCGTCACCTCGATGCCGGCATCGCGCAACCGCGCGATGCCACGCCCGGCCACCGCAGGGTTGGGGTCCTCCATGGCCACCACCACCCGGGCCACCCCGGCCTCGATCAGCGCCATGCAACAGGGGCCGGTACGGCCGGTATGGGAGCAGGGCTCAAGCGTCACATAGGCGGTAGACCCCCGGGCGTCCTCACCGGCGGCCGTCAGGGCGTGTACCTCGGCATGGGGCTCGCCGGCACGTGCATGATACCCCTCCCCCACCAGGCGCCCATCCTTGACCAGCACACAGCCGACTCGAGGATTGGGATGAGAGGTATAGAGGCCGCGCCGAGCCAGCTCGAGGGCACGGGCCATCCAGGCTTCGGGGGGCTTGAGATGGGCCATATGGGCTCCGATTCAGCGAGAAGAGGTCTGGTCGGGGTCCTCGGCGAGACGCTCGATCTCGGCACGGAATTCGTCGATATCCTGGAAGCGGCGGTAGACCGAGGCGAAGCGGATATAGGCCACCTGATCGAGACCCCGCAGCGCCGCCATGACCGCTTCGCCGATGTCCCGGGCATGAATCTCCCGCTCGCCTCGGGCGCGCAGGGTCTGGCGAATGCGCTGCACCGACGCCTCGGTCGCCTCGGCGCTGACCGGACGCTTTTCCAGGGCTCGCAGCATGCCGGCGCGGAGCTTCTCCTCGTTGAAGGCCTCGCGGGAGCCGTCGTCCTTGATCACCCGCGGCATGATCAGTTCGGCGGTCTCGTAGGTGGTAAAGCGCTCGCTGCAGGCCACACACTGCCGGCGGCGACGCACCTGGCCCCCTTCGGCGACGAGCCGCGAATCGGTGACCTTGGTGTCGTGGGTGCCGCAGAAGGGACAGTGCATGGCAGGGTTCCAGAACAAGAAAACAGGACTCGTCGCATTGTAGCGACTCAGGCCCCGTTCGCACAGCGCAGCCGCTCAGTGCCCCGTGGCTATCACCGACAGCCTACACCGTTCGGGGCTGATCTGGCGGCACGCCTGAATTTGCGTCATTGCGATGGCCTGGAGGTCAGTGCCCCATGGCCTCGATACGCCGCACCGGTACGTCGAGCGTTCGGGTGTCGCCACCGTCGAACTCCAGGGTCAGCTCTATCTTGTCACCCTCATGCAACGGCGTGGCCAGGTCAATCAGCATCAGATGATAGCCGCCCGGCGCCAGATGCACTCGCTCACCGGCCGGCACCGGGATCGACTCGACCTGACGCATCTGCATCACGCCGTCCACATTGACATGGTTATGCAGCTCCGCCGCCTCGGCGCCCGGGGTGCTGGCCCCTATCAGGGAACGCTCAGTTTCACCGTCATTGTGAAGCACCATGAAGGCTGCCGTGGTCGTCGAGACCGGCGGCACGGCCCGCACGTGGATATCCTCGACGCTCAGCGTATCGGCCAGTGCAGCGCTGCTGATCAAGGTGGCAAGCAGCGCCACCAGCGAACCACGCCGGGCCAGGGAACAACGTTGCAGCATGGGGGTGATCCTCACGATAATGGAAGCCAAAGATCACAGCATAGGGCAAATCGAGCCATAGGGTCGCGTTTGCGACATAACGCCCCAGGGTGATGGAGTTAATGCGCCGCTAATGGTTGTCTGTCAGGCTCTCGGCTCCTGGCGTGAGTGCCAGTGAATCAATCGGCAAGGAGCCTTGTTCCCATGCAGGCATTGAACCAGAGCGTCGCCGTGGGTCCCATGGGATTCTCGATCGGCCAGCTGCTGATCATCCTGGCCTTCGGCATCGCCCTGCTGACCGGTGCGCTGATCGGTCGCCGCCACCGCACCCCCACGGCGGACACCCTCTTCAACCTGCTGTTGATCGCCCTGATCGGTGCGCGGCTGGTGTTCGTGACGCGTTACTGGAGCAGCTATGACGGCATCCTCTCGCTGCTGGATATCCGTGATGGCGGCTTCAACCCTCTCGGCGGTCTCGTGGCCGGCGTGGCATATGCCGCCTGGCGGCTATGGCGTTCGCCCCGCCAGCGGCGCCCGCTGAGTGGCGCCCTGCTGGCCGGCACGCTCGCCTGGGGGCTGACCGCTGGCCCCCTGCTGTTGATCGAGAAGCAGGGCCGTCCAATCCCCGACACTCCTCTCACCACCCTGACGGGCGACGCTACCGACCTGCCCGAGCTGGCGGAGCGTCAGAACAAGCCTCTGGTGGTCAATCTCTGGGCGACCTGGTGTCCGCCGTGCCGCCGCGAGATGCCGGTATTCGAACAGGCCCAGGACGAGGCCGGCGATATCACCTTCGCCTTCGTCAACCAGGGTGAGAACGTGGCGTTGGTGAACCGTTTCCTCAACGAGCAGTCTCTGGAACTGGACAACGTGCTTCTCGATGCCCGGACCGCTCTGGGCGATGTCATCGGGGCCATGGCCATGCCCACCACGCTGTTTTTCGACGCCAAGGGGCAACTGGTGGATACCCATTTCGGTGAGCTCTCTCACGCTACCCTGCGCCAGGGACTGGAACGCCTACGCTGATGCCCCGAATTCAAGCAGGGCCATTGAGCCTTCATGTCAACCGCACAAGGACTTCTTCCCATGCGACATCTTCTCAAGATGCCGGCGATCGGCGCCCTGACTCTCGCCTTCACGGCTCCCGCCCTGGCCAATGATGACCTGAGTGCCGACGACCTGCCGGCACCGGTGGCCGCCCTGACCGATCAGGGCCTGACCATCCACGGCGAGTTCGAGGCGCCGGCCGGGCTGACCGGCTACGGTGCCAGCCACTCGGCCGGGGAAGTCGCCATCTATCTGCTGCCGGGCGGCGAGCATGCCATTCTCGGCACCCTGGTGGATGCCGAGGGCAACAACCTCTCCGAAGCCGCGCTGGACAAGCATGTGCGTGCCGCACAGTTTGCCGAAGTCTGGCAGGACCTGGAGGCGAGCCACTGGATCGCCGACGGCAGCTCCGATGCCGAGCGTATCGTGTATGTCTTTACCGACCCCAACTGCCCCTACTGCCGCCAGTTCTGGCACGAGGCCCGCCCCTGGGTCGAGGCCGGCGAGGTGCAGCTGCGCCATATCATGATCGGCGTGCTGGCCTCGGACAGCCCGGCCAAGGCCGCCGCCCTGCTGGGCGCCGACGACCCCGCCGCCGCCCTCCATGCCCATAGCGGCGAAGGCGACGAGGTCGACGCTGCCCCTCAGTCACGCGAGGTCGAGGAGCAGGTCTACGCCAACAACCAGCTGTTCGATTCGCTGGGTTTCATCGCCACGCCCACCACGCTCTATCGCGACGGGGATCGTGTCGATCGCGTCGAAGGCGTGCCCAGCGCCGAGCGCCTCGAGGAGGTCATGGGCGGCCCCAGGCCCTGAACGGCAACCACCCTTCAGCATGCGAAAGGCCCCACCCGGCACGGCAGCCGGGTGGGGCCTTGGCGAGAAGGGACAGTCCCTGATGGTACGACTCACTCCTCGACGTCGAGGCTCTCGAAGCGCGGCACGCCGACGTTCCAGGGCTCGACCTCGTCCCCCTTCTCCCCCCAGTTGGCGTGATCGGCGAGGCGATGACCATCGACCTCACGCTCCTGGCCATAGCTGGAGTGCTTGTGGAAGGTAGGGCCGAACTTCTCCACCACCTCGTCCACGCTGCCGGTGTAGCGCGGGTCCTGCGGGCGCTCCTGCCGGGTCATGTAGTAGGCGATGTCCCACGCCTCCTGATCGGAGAGCGACAGCGGCTGCCCCAGCGGCATGTTGTTCTTGATGAAGCCGGCCGCGGTGTGGGTGCGCACGATGCCGGCTCCCCAGTTGTTGGAGCCATCGCCCCAGGTGGCGGGGAACACGTACTCGCCGTCCTGGTAGAGACCCGAGCCATCCTCGCTGTGGCAGACCGCGCAATTGTCCACGAACAGCTGCTCGCCATTCGCATAGCTCAGCTCGTCGGGGCGCTCCGGTGCCGGGAAGCCTCGCCCGTAGATGGGCTGGTCCGGATAGACGGGCGCTCCCTTGGCCAGCCACCGGTGGTAGGCCGAGAGCGCCAGCATGTCGTCGCTGCCGTACGCCGGCGGGGTACCGTTCATGGAGTAGGCGAAACAGCCGGCAATACGCTCCTCCAGGTTGTTGACGTGCTGGTTCTTGCCGCGAAAGTCCGGCAGGGTCACCGCGGCCGGCCATACCGGAGCGCTGAACGGCTGCCGTCCCTCTCCCAGGTGGCAGCTGGAGCAGTTCATGTCATTGAAGACGTTCTTGCCACGCAGCTGCTGGGTGTTGGTGAAGAGATCATAGCCACGGCGAATGACGGCCTTGGCCTGCGGCTTCATGTCGGCGGCCTCGAGGTCCGCCATGGTCGGCGGCACATGCACCAGTTCACCTTCCTGGGGCGCCGGATAGCCCATCTCCACCAGCGTGTCATAGGGGTGGCCATCGGTCTCTGCCCAGGCGATCAGGCTTGCGCCGGCGGCCAGCGTCGCACCGGCCAGTACCAGCATCTTCCTGCGATTGATCATTGTCTGTTCCCCCTTACTCGTCGGTCGCCGGCTGGCTGGACAGCCAGGCCGCCACGGCACTGATGTCCTCGTCGCTCATGCGCTTGGCAATCGCCCCCATCAGGTTTTGCGGGTCGTTGGCACGGCGGCCCTCCTGCCAGGCGTGCAGCTGATTCTCGATGTAACCGGCATGCTGACCGGCGATACCCGGGAAGGTGCTGCCCACGCCCTGATTGCCGGGCCCATGGCAACTCTTGCAAGAGACGATGTACTCATCCCAGTCGCCACGCAGGGCAATCTGCTCGCCGCGAGCCAGCATCTCCGCGTCGACATCACCGCCCTCTGCGTCGGTGACCGGCAGCTGACTGTAGTAGGCCGAGACATCGGCAATCTGCTGGTCGTCGAGCCCATCGACGAACGGCATCATGGTGGGTGCCTCGCGACTCCCCTGCTTGACGTCATGCAGCTGCTTGACCATGTAGTCGGCGTCGAGCCCCGCCAGACGCGGCCAGGACTCCCCTCCCGGGATGTTCATGCCGCCACCATCGGCCTGATGGCAGGCCACGCAGGTTCCCGCCGCCGCTTCGCCACGCTCGGCGTCTCCCTCGATCGCCACGGCCTGGCCAGAGGCCAGACCGGCGCCCAGAAGCAGGCCGAGCCCACCCAGGATCCTCTTGCTCGTCATTGGTCTTCTCCTTGTCATGTCATGCCCTCTCCGGGGCAGTATCACTGGCCTGAACGGGAAGGGTCAGGCGTGCTTCCAGCCCACCCCGTTCGGGGCCGGCAAACGCCAGGTGACCACCGAAACGCTCGGCGATCGCCACCACGATGGCCAGACCCAGGCCACTGCCATGCTGCTTGCTGGCACGCCAGAAGCGTCCGGCCATCTGTTTCAGGGCGTCGTCATCGACGCCAGGCCCCTGGTCGATCACCCGCAGCGTCAGGAACCCGTGGCCTTCACTCTCCGCATCGAGGGTCACTGTCGATGCCTCGCCGCCGTGGCGCAGGGCGTTATCGATCAGGTTGCGCAGCGCGGTCACCGCCAGCTCCCGCGGCAACGCCAGCGGTGCCTCGGGCCACGCCTCCGGCAATTCGAAGCGTGAGATCGGCGCACCACTGTCGCGTAGCGCCAGGGCCACCACCTCCGCGGGCCGGCAGAGGGCACCATCCTCGAAGGCCAGCCGCCCCTCCACGCGGGCCAGCATCAGCAGCTGGTCGAGAATACGCGCCAGGCGCTCGACGCCCTCCTCGGCGTAACCCACGGCATCACGCGCCGCCTCACCCTCGACCCGGCTGGCGACCTGAAGGTGAGTCTTGATGGCGGTGAGCGGCGTTCGCAGCTCGTGAGCGGCATCATTGGTGAAGCGCTGCTCACGCACGATGGCCTGCTGAACCCGTGCCAACAGGCCGTTGAGCGTTTCCACCAGCGGACGCAGCTCGCTGGGCACCCCGTAGGTGGCCACCGGCGCCAGGGCATCCGGGTGGCGACGCGCCAGGGAGTCACGCAGCCGAGCGATGGGTGACAGGCCACGCACCACACCGATCCAGAGCGCCACCAGGCTGCCCAGCATGGCCACCACGAAGGGCACCGTGGCCACCTTGATGACATTGCCGAGCAGCATGTCGCGCTCGTCCATGCGGTCGGCGGTGGTAATGGTCAGCCCGTTCCGCGCGTAGGTGAACACTCGCCAGGTCACGCCGCCCTCTTCGCGGTAGGCGTGCCCACCGACCTCACCCACCCTCAGGATCGACTCCAGATCGGTGTGGGTACGGGCCATGATCTCCCCCCGGGGCGAGTGCACCTGGCAGGCCAGCCCTTCGATGGGCGGGATCGACAACGCACGCCGATCGGCCTCGAGCCACACCTCCTGGGGCAGCTGTGCCATGAGTCCCGCGACCATGCGCGCCGACTGGGCGAGGCGCTGATCCAGGGTGGCCACGAACTGCTCTTCCAGATCACGCAGCAGCCAGGCCGCCGCCAACCCCCAAAGCAACACCAGGGTGATGCCAAGGGTGACCAGCAGCCGTGTGCGCAGGCTCACGACCGCTCCTTCTCGGCGGACTCATCCAGCGGCGGTCCCAGCCGATAACCCAACCCACGTACCGTCTCGATCAACTCGCTGCCGAGCTTGCGCCGCAGGTGGTGGATATGCACATTGAGCGCATTGCTCTCCACATCCTCGCTCATGCCGTAGAGGCTATCCTTGAGCTGGTCTGCCGAGAGCACGCTGCGCGGCGCTTGCAGGAAGGCCTCCAGCAACACCAGCTCACGCCGCGACAGCGCCACAGGACGACCATGGAGACTGACCTCGCGGGCCACCGGGTCGAGGCACAGGGAACCGTGTTCGATCAGGGGATGAGAACGCCCCGCGGCACGACGCAGCAACGCCTGCAGTCGAGCCACCAGTTCGTCGAGATCGAAGGGCTTGACCAGGTAATCATCGGCACCGCCCTGCAGGCCCGCCACCCGGTCGCTGACCGCATCGCGGGCGGTCAGCACCAGGACCGGGGTGGTCACTCCACCATCGCGCCACTCCTCCAGAAGGTTGAGGCCGTCACCGTCGGGCAATCCGCGATCGAGGATCACCACATCGCTATCGACACTCTCCAGGACGCGACGTGCTTCGGTGATGCTGGCTACATGGTCAACGACATAGTCGTGTACGGCGAGCCCGGCACAAATGCCCGAGGCCACCAGAGCATCATCCTCGATCAGCAATACGTGCATGGAATAAGGTCCTCTTGTTTGGCGATATCCTGTCACCACACTATTAAGCCCGCGTTAATCTCTCCCTGGAGATAAGCGAATTGCCGGTATCCATTGGTTGTAGACAAGAACTCCCCCACAGACATAGCCTGCGGGGGAGTTTTGACGAACCTCAAGTTCAACGACGTCCAGGAATCGCCCTGGCCAGGAACCAGCCCGCTGACATGGCGATCAGCATCGCCGCAAGCGGAGCGGTCAGCCCACCGACGGAGGCAAGGGCAGGCCCCGGACAGTAGCCGGAGAGCCCCCAGCCGATGCCGAACAGTACCGAGCCACCGATCAGCCGACCATCCAGATCCTGACGGCCAGGCAGCTGGAAGGCCTTGCCGTAGATCGGGCCGGCTCGCCTGAAGGTCAGCCGATAGCCGATAAAGTTGGTGACCACGGCACCCCCGAGCACAAACATCAGGGTCGGGTCCCAGGCGCCGGCAATATCCAGAAACCCCAGCACCCGCGACGGATCCGTCATGCCGGAGATGCCGACGCCCAGTCCGAACAGCAGGCCGGCGATATAGCCCATCAGCGTTTTCATGCGCCACCCCCGATCAGGTGTCTAACCACATAGACGGTGATGATACCCGCCACCAGGAAAGAGAGGGTCGCAACCATCGAGCGCGTCGACAGGCGCGCCAGCCCGCACACGCCATGGCCGCTGGTGCAGCCGCTTCCCACGCCGGTTCCCAGGCCTACCAGCAAGCCGGCCACCAGCATCAGGGCCACGCCGCCGGCGGGCTCGCCGATCACCTGCCCCGTTACATCGACGCCACTACCGGCCACGTTGCCCTGACCACCGCCCAGCAGCATCAGCACCAGGGGGCCGCTGATCAGACCAAGCAGGAAGGTAAGCCGCCAGGCACTGTCACCCTTGGGTCGCGTCGTGATCAAGCCGCCGATGATGCCGCTGATGCCGGCAATGCGACCCAGGGTTGCCATCAGCCAGGTCGCGGACAGGCCGATCAGCATTCCGCCGGCCAGCCCCTGCAGGGATGAATTCCAGTCCACTCTTCTCTCTCCTTGGGTACTGTCAGGAATACCGCATCGATAGAAACATTGTTTATCCGGGGCTCACCCACCTGGGACTGTCCCCGGTCGATGCTCTTCGCCAGCATCGGTGCCACTGCCGCGGATAGTCCCTTCTGGTGAACACATGTTCGCAACAACGCTAGGGTGGTGTGCTTGCCTGCAGTTCGGCACAACGCCGCGACAGGCTGCCATCGCTCTCGCCGCGCAGTTCACACCAGGCATCATAGGTGCTCAGGAACACTTCGCCGGTCATCTCACGGCAAAACTCGGTACGCTGCAGGCGATCCATCACCGGACCCTTTACCTCGGCCAGATGGAGACGCACGACAGAGTCTCTGAGGCGAGTATTGATCGCCTCCAGGCTTTCCAGCGCCGAGGCATCGATGACGTTGACCGCCTGACAAGCCAGTACGATATGCTCGAGGCTCGGCTGTCCGGCCGCCAGCTCCATCACGGTGTCCTCCAGGTAGCGCGCATTGGCGAAGTAGAGGCTCTCGTCGACCCGCAGGATCGCCAGGCGCGTGTCGGTCTCCACCTGGTGGCGCTGCACGTTGCGAAAGTGTTCGGTGCCCGGTACCCGCCCCACTACCGCGCTGTGGGGTCGGCTGGTGCGATACAGGTGCAGCGCCAGCGACAGCCCCACTCCCACCATGATCCCGCTTTCCACGCCATGCCCCAGGGTGATGACGATGGTGGCCAGCATGGCGGCGAAGTCACCGCGCGAGTAGGCCAGGGTGCGCCTGATCGCGCCGAGATCGACCAGCGACAGCACCGCCACGATTATGGTGGCCGCCAGCGTGGCGATGGGCAGGTAGGCGATCAATGGTGTCAGCAACAGCGCCGCCACGCCGATGCCTATTGCGGTAAAGGCCCCCGCGGCCGGCGTCTCGGCCCCGGCATCGAAGTTCACCACCGAACGCGAGAACCCCCCGGTAACCGGCATGCCACCGGTCAGCGAGGCGGCGATATTGGAGGTGCCCAGGCCCACCAGTTCCTGGTCGGGGTCGATGCGCTGGCGGCGCTTGGCGGCCAGGGTCTGGCCCACCGATACCGACTCCACGAAGCCGACGATGCTGATCAGCAGTGCCGCGACAAACAGCTCGCTCCATAGGCCACCGTCGAACCCGGGCAGAGTCAACGGCGGAAGACCGGCCGGTACCTCACCGACGACCGCCACGCCCCGCTGGTCCAGGCCCAGCCCCCAGCTCGCCAGGGTAGTGGCCGCCACGGCCAGGATCGGCGCCGCCTTGGCCAGCATGTCCGCCGGGCGTGCCGGCACGCCGAGCCGGGACAGACCAGGCTTGAGCCAGCGCCGTGCGACGTGGAGAAATACCAGTACGCCTGACCCGATCACCAGGGTCGGCAGATTGACGCTACCCAGCCGGCTACCCAGCGCTATCACGAGCTCCAGCAGGTTATGACCGTTCGCCTCGACGCCCAGCACATGCTTGAGCTGACTGGCGGCGATGATCAGCCCCGAGGCGGTGATAAACCCCGAGATCACCGGGTGGCTGAGGAAGTTGGCCAGAAACCCCAGGCGCGCCATGCCCATCAGGGTCAAAATCCCCCCGGACAACAGCGCCAGTACCAGGGCCGCGCCGAGATACTCCGGCGAGCCCTGGGGGGCCACCTGCCCCACCGCCGCCGCCGTCATCAGCGAGACTACCGCCACCGGCCCCACGGCCAGGGTGCGGCTGGTGCCGAATACGGCATAGACCACCAGTGGCGTGATGCTGGCATAGAGCCCCACTTCGGGCGGCAGTCCCGCCAGCATGGCATAGGCCAGCGACTGCGGGATCAGCATGATGGTGACGATCATCGCCGCCAGCAGATCGCTGGCCAGGGCGCTGCGCCCATAGCCGGGCAGCCATTGCAGGATCGGCAGATAACGTTTCGGATTCACACGATTCGCCTCGGCTGTCGATGGTCAGAAGGTGTTGATGGGCACCTTCAGGTAAATCTGGCCGTTATCCTCGGCGGGAGGCATCTGGCCGGCGCGCATGTTGACCTGCACCGAGGGCAGAATCAGCCTGGGCATGCCGAGGGTGGCATCACGCTCGGTGCGCATCTTGACGAACACCTCTTCACTGACGCCCTCGTGGACGTGCACGTTATGCGCGCGCTGCTCGGCCACCGTGGTCTCATGCTGGAACTCTTTACGCTCCGGCGCCTTGTAGTCGTGGCAGAGGAAGAGTCGCGTCTCGCCCGGCAGTGCCAGCACCTTCTGGATGGAGTGATAGAGCGTCCGGGCATCGCCACCGGGAAAATCACAACGGGCGGTGCCGTAATCCGGCATGAAGAGGGTATCGCCGACGAAGGCGGCATCGCCGACCACATAGGTCAGGCAGGCCGGCGTATGTCCCGGCGTGTGCAGCACTCGTCCCTCGAGGTTGCCGATATGGAAGGTGTCACCCTCCTCGAAGAGGCGGTCGAACTGGCTGCCATCCCGAGCGAACTCGGTGCCGGCATTGAACGCCTTGCCGAAGACATCCTGCACCACGGTGATATTCGCGCCGATACCGGTCTTGCCACCCAGTGCCCCGTGCAGATAGGGCGCCGCCGAGAGGTGGTCGGCATGCACGTGGGTTTCCAGAACCCACTCCACCTCGAGGCCGTTATCGCGCACGAAGGCGATGATTTCGTCGGCGGAACGCACATCGGTGCGTCCGGCGGCATAGTCGAAGTCGAGCACCGAGTCGAGAACGGCGCACGACTTGCTGTCGGGATCCTGCACCACGTAGCTGAAGGTGTTGGTAGGCTCGTCGAAGAAATGCGTCACAACTGGCTTGGACATGGGAAATCAACCTCCGTCGGGTGTCGCTTGCCGGGGAACGAGGCCAGCATAGCCCAATAGATGTTCTAAGGATAGATCAATTTAGAATATAAGACATCTCCTTCCCGATGACATGCCCTGCGTCCCGTCACCCATATCGAGCTCTCGGAACGCACGGCGCCCGCGACCAGAGGGCCGCGGGCGCCGTGCTTCGTTGCCGATAGAAGAGTCGGCCGTGGCTATTTCTTCAACTTGCAGGTATTGACGCCCAACAGCTTGTAGGCCGGGCAGAAGTTGAACAGGCCGGTGGCCAGAGGCACCACGCCGACCCAGCCCCAGACACCGATGGTGCCGGTCAGGGCGAGCAGGATCAGCAGCGCCCCCACCACGATGCGCAGACTCTTGTCGATACCGCCCACGTTGCTTGTCATATCACTCTCCTGAATAGGTAAAAGGCCTGGAAAGGCAGGCAGCGGCCACCTAGAAGGTGGAGACCGAAACCGTCGGATCACGCATCAGCTCGGCGATCGGACCCGGTGCGGCGACGCCGATACCATCACGCAGCACTTCTTCCCCATAATCACGGTTGGGCAGATAGATCGCACAGACGTCCACCTGGGCGCCGTTGTCCATCAGCATCTGCAGGATGCCCTCGGGGGTTACCTGTCCGGCAGGGTTGCTCGGCGGGGTGTTGATGGGCTCGGCACTCTGATAACCCTCCACGGCCAGATCACCCGCCTGGTCGCAGAGCAGCACCCGCAGGTCGCTTCCCTGCTGCTGCATGGCATTGGACAGGATCATCGCCATACCCTGGGTCTCCAGGGAATCGCTGGTCAGGATCACCAGCGCCTTATCACTCATGGCCCGACCACTCTCGTCCTTGTCACCGAGACTGTCAGCCGATGCGGCACCGGAGAGGCCAATGGCGGCAGCCGCCGCCGTCAGAGTCAGGGTCTTTTTAACGCTCATTGGTACACCTCATGCTTGGTAGTCAACGTATCCACTATTGGCGGGCACCTGACGCGGGGACCTCAACGCCTCCCCACCACCCCATAACCAAAAGCTATAAGCTAATGAAAAAATTCGATCTAATTGAAGCGTAGACCAGAACCGTCGCCACTGGCATGAGACATGTGGCCGCACCTTGATACAGATCATCCTGGATCGCGACCGTTCTGCCACAGGACAGGAGCTCGCTGCGGGCAGCCCCTACCCGAGTCTCGGTCTCGACACAATGCTGCCCCACAGGCAGGTGGCGTTAGCCGGGGTCATCGCCATTACGTCGACCCTCCATGCGAAGAAAATGACAATTGCCTTGCCTCTCCATAGTGAGGGTTTTACTCTAGCAACATGCTAAAAAAAGCCCTTGCCATATATCATTAACGAGAGTCATAACAGGATGTCGACGACCCCTGAGCTTGTGCTTGTAATGGGTGTTTCTGGATCGGGAAAATCGTTTATCGGCCGAAAAGTCGCCCAGGCTATCTCGGCCGATTTTATCGATGCCGATGACCATCACAGTCCCACCAGCATTGCCAAGATGGCGCGCGGCGAGCCCCTCAATGACGGCGATCGTGAAGGGTGGCTAGTCACCCTGTCGGACTTCTACCGGGAGCATCACCGACAGGGACGCTCGCTGGTCATCGGCTGCTCCGCGCTCAAGCGCCGCTATCGTGACACCTTGCGCGGCGGCGCGCCGGGGCTCCAGATTCTGTCTCTGCAGGGTAGTCGCGAGCTTCTCCTGGCTCGATTACGCGCCAGAAAGGGTCACTTTTTCCATGGTGACCACATGCTGAACAGTCAGCTCAAGGACCTGGAACCGCCGGGGGTCGACGAGGCCTTATGTCTCGACATTTCCCATTCCCCCCAGGTCATTGTCGAAATTTTTATTCGTCATTTACGTAGTCGCTAATCTTTTTTACACCTTTATCCATGTAAAAGAAAAGGGAGGCTAAAAGCCTCCCTTCTTCATTGCATTGTCAATATTTCACAGTGGCCATATTGCCAACTGCGGCCAGAGAAGAAGCGTCGCCAGCACAAGAAGCTGTATGGCCATAAAGGGTAATACCGACAGGTAGATATCCTTCAGGCTGACCTCCGGCGGCGCTACGCTCTTGAGGTAGAAGGCCGCGGGGCCGAACGGCGGCGACAGGAACGACACCTGCATGTTCACGGCGAAGAGAATACCGAACCAGATGGGGTCATAGCCCAGTTCCGTGACGATAGGCAGGAAGATCGGCAGCGCCAGCATGGCGATGCCGATCCAGTCCAGAAACAGGCCGAGCACCAGCATGATCGCCATCATCACCAGAATGATGACGATGGGGGCCACCTCCATGCCGAGAATCAGGTCGGAGACGAAGCGATTGCCGCCCATGAGGTTGTAGACGCCGACCAGAGCAGCGGCACCGATACCGATCCAGATGATCATGCCGCAGGTGTTGAGCGTCTGGGTAAGACTGTGGTGCAGGATGGCAGTGCTGAACTCACCGCGCAGCACAATGGCCAGGAGCACACCAAACACGCCCATGGCCGCGGCTTCGGTCACCGAGGCGATGCCACCATAGATGGTACCCAGCACCAGAAAGGCGATCATGCCCGGCAGAAGAATCGCCTTGGCCGCCTCGAGCTTGCTGGCGAACGGGTTATCCTGGGTCTCGGCGGTCAGCGGCGGGCCCATCGCCGGGTTCTTCAGGCAACGCACCAGCACATAGGCAATATAGGAGCCCATCAGTATCAATGCCGGCGTGATCGCCGCGGTAAACAACTCGGCGATGGAGACGCTGGCGATCAGGCCATAGATGATCAGCACGATCGAAGGCGGCATCATGGTTCCCAACGCCCCGCCGGCGCACACCACGCCGATGGAGAGCCGCTTGTCATAGCCCAGGCGAAGCATCTGCGGTAGCGCCAGGATCCCCAGCAGCACGATCTCCCCGCCGATGATTCCCGACAGCGCGGCGAGGAAGAAGGCGACCACGATGGTCTGGACCGCCACGCCCCCGGGCAGACGCCCGGCGAACACCCGCATGGCGTTGAACAGATCCTTGGCGATGCCCGAGCGGTCGAGCAGCGAAGCCATCAGCACGAACATCGGCACCGCCACCAGGGAGTACTCGGTGATGAAGCTGAACACCCGGCTGGTGACCAGCGGCAGTGCCGTCTCGCCGAACCAGCCGAAGGTGAAGACCATGGCCACCAGGCCGGTAATGAAGGCCAGCGGCAGGCCGGTCACCAGCAGGCCGAAGATGGCGGCGATCATCAGGATTGTGGCTGTCCCGATATCCATCAGTGTGCCTCCTTGTCGGCGGGCTCGGAAACATCGGGACGGGCGCGGATCGACTGCATCACATGCAGCAGCGCCTGAAGGGTCATCAGCGCCAGGGCGAAGAAGATCATCCCCTTCACCATGGCGGGAAAGGGGGGATTCCAGGAGGTACCGGAGCGCTCCAGCTGCCATTCGCCAAAGGGGTTGTGAGAGGCGCGCCAGAACATGTGGAAGGCCGCATAGCTCATGGCCAGGCAGAAGCCCAGGGTCACCAGGTCATTGAAACGGTCCATCCAGCACTTCAGGCGAGGCCCGGCCGCGTCATAGAGGACACGCACGCGGATGTGGGCGTTTTTCGCCATGGCGGCGGGGCCACCCAGGGCGAAGGTCACCGCCACCAGGAAGACCACGCTCTCGTGGACCCAGGAAGTGGGACTGTTGAAACCGTAGCGCAGGAAGACTTCGACCACGCTGATGCCCATGGCGATCAGCACCAGCCAGGCGGCACCGCGAGCTCCCCGGGCTACCAGGCGATCCAGGGCAGTGCGTTCGGGGCCGAGATTCTCGGCCGGTTCACGGCTATCTTGAGAAACTTGGGGCATGACGGGTCTCGGTACGCCTCGTCCGGACCATGCCCGGACGAGGCTCAGCTTGTCAGGAAGTGAATGGGGTCGACTTACATCAGGTTACGGCTCTGGAGAAAGTCGACGACGGAGTCGTAGACCTTCTGGTTCATCTCGCTGCGCTCGGCCCAGGCCGCCCACTCATCCTTGGCGATGTTACGGAGCTTGGCGCGCTCCGCAGGTGCCATGTCGATCAGCTCGATGTCCGGGTTCTGGCGCGCCTCGGCGACGGCCTCGAGGTCCAGCTTCTTGAGTTCGAAGACCATTTCGTAGGCAAGACGGTCCACCGAGGTCTCGAGTATCGCCTGGAGGCTCTCCGGCAGGCCATCCCAGATCTCCTTGTTGAGCGACACCGCCACCATCGGCAACGAATGGAAGCCCGGATAGCTAGGATAGTTGGCGAAGCTGTGCAGCCCCTGATTGTGGTTGGTGGAGAATACCGTGTAGTCGGCGGCGTCGATCACGCCCTTCTCCAGCGCGGTATAGACCTCGGAGCCCGGCAGATTGACCGGCGCAGCACCGGCCTTCTCGAAGATGTTGTAGACCATGCCCTCCGGGGCACGCACCTTCAGGCCTTCGAGGTCCTCCACGGTGCGGATCGGCCGAGTCGAGGGGAAGGACTCCAGACCCGTGGCCGCGGCGCCGATCAGCTGCACGCCGTAGGGGTTGACCAGCTCGTTGTAGAGCGCCTCGCCACCGCCGTGATTCATGTATTCGAGAAACTCCAGCGGATCACCCCAGGCGCCCACCAGGTTACCGAGCATGCCGAAGGCCGGGTCACGGCCGGAGAAATAGCTGGGATCGGTCAGGTGGCCCTGGAGAATCCCGGACTGCACGGCATCCAGGGTCTGGTTGGCCTGGACCACGGCGTTGACCGGCAGGATCTCGATCTCGATACGGCCGTCGGACATGGCGTTGACATTGTCGGCCCATGCCTTCTTGAGCTCGAACTGAGGCTCACCGGCGGTCTCGGAGGTCTGGAAGGTCCATTCGTATTCGGCCGCCTGCGCCGAAAGGGCCACGGCACCGAGAACGGCGGCGGTCAGTCCCTTGAGGGCAAAGGCGGGTAGCGGCTTGAGCAATGGCATGGGTTGACTCCTTGTTATGGCGTTCGAGCTATCACATGGTCGGCGATTGCCGCGACTGTCGAGCACTCAGCTCGACGGGAGTTCTGCCGCGCCCGGCAGGCACGGCCGAAGTGAAAATGAGTCGAAGAAATTAGCAAAACCGAGATCGAGCCCGGTGCGTTCCAGCACCGACAACGCCGCCTTCTCCGCCTGTTCCGGCTGGCGCAGGCGGATCGCCTCCAGCAGCTGGCGGTGACGCTCCATGCTGTCACTCAGTTCTGCCGCGCTATGGTTAGAGGTCTCTACCAGCAGACCGATGGCTGGCTTGAGCATATGGCTAAGCTGGGCCCAAAGCAGGTTGTGAGTGGCCGCGAAGATCGCTTCGTGGAAGGCGACGTCATACTCGTCATGGCTGCGTCCCTCGAAGCGTCGGTCGGGCGCCTCGAGGGCGCGAATCATGTTGTACCAGGCCGTCTCGATAGCCAGCAGGTCGGCGGCGGTTGCATGCTCGGCCGCCAGCCGCGCGATGAAGGGCTCAACTGCCACGCGAAAGGCGAAAATATCGCGCCGAATGCGCGGGTTGGGCTTCGCGAAACGGGCCATCCAGTCGCTGACCCGTGGATCCAGCAGGTGCCAGTGCGTGAGCTCGCACACACGACTGCCCTGCCCTGAAATGCGCACCACCATGCCCCCCGAGACCAGCTGCTGCAGGGCGCTGCGCACCGTGCTGCGGCTAACGCCGTAGGTGTTGCAAAGATCGAGCTCCCGGGGCAGGAAACTGCCCGGGGCGTAGACGCCGGCGAAGATGTCACGCGCCAGTTCCTCGGCGATCCTGGGGTTGCGGGGTGTCGGCATGAGCGACCTCTGTACGACCTGCCTGATGCTATGTCCGACATAGGTTGGATCAGATTGTGAGTGCTCGCCTCTATACTTTAGTCATATCAAACAGCAAGACCCCGTCAGGCGGGGTGCCTGACGGGGTCTTGAAGAAAGTCAACGGAGGCAGACGGGGCGCTGACGCCCCGTCTGCTGTGATCAGCGGTAGACCGGGAACTCGGCGCAGACGGCCTCGACCTTGGCCTTGACCTCGGCTTCGACGGCGGCGGAGTCCTCGCCTTTCGCCATCACGTCGAGGATATCGCAGATCCAGCCGGCCAGGGCCTGGCACTCACTCTCGCCGAAGCCGCGGGTGGTCACCGCCGGGGTACCGATGCGCAGGCCGGAGGTAACGAAGGGGCTCTGGGGGTCGCCGGGCACGGCGTTCTTGTTGACGGTGATATGGGCACGCCCCAGGGCGGCGTCCGCATCCTTGCCGGTCAGCTCCTGCTTGATCAGCGAGAGCAGGAAGAGATGATCCTCGGTGCCACCGGAGACGATGTCATAGCCGCGCTCGAGGAACACGCCGGCCATCGCCTGGGCGTTCTTGACCACCTGCTGCTGGTAGGTCTTGAACTCGGGTGCCATGGCCTCCTTGAAGCAGATCGCCTTGGCGGCGATGACGTGCTCCAGGGGGCCACCCTGACCGCCCGGGAAGACCGCGGACTGCAGCTTCTTCTCGATCTGCTCGTCGCCCTCGCTGGAGAGGATCAGGCCGCCGCGCGGGCCGCGCAGGGTCTTGTGGGTCGTGGTGGTCACCACATGGGCGTGAGGCATCGGGTTCGGATAGACACCGGCGGCCACCAGGCCCGCCACGTGGGCCATGTCGACCAGCAGGTAGGCGCCCACCTCATCGGCGATCTCGCGGAACTTGCCCCAGTCGATGATCTGGGAGTAGGCGGAGAAACCGGCGATGATCATCCTGGGCCGATGCTCACGGGCCAGCTTGGCGACTTCCGCGTAATCGATGCGACCGGACTCGTCGATACCGTACTGCACCGCATGGTAGTGCTTGCCGGAGAAGTTGGGCTTGGCCCCGTGGGTGAGGTGGCCGCCGGCATCGAGACTCATGCCGAGCACGGTATCGCCCGGCTTGACCAGGGCCTGGAAGACGGCACCGTTGGCCTGGGAACCGGAGTGGGGCTGGACGTTGGCGTAGGTGGCGCCGAACAGCTCCTTGGCATAGTCGATGGCCAGCTGTTCGACGATATCCACGTATTCACAGCCGCCATAGTAGCGCTTGCCGGGATAGCCTTCCGCATACTTGTTGGTCAACTGACTGCCCTGGGCCTCCATGACCCGGGGGCTGGCATAGTTCTCGGAAGCGATCAGCTCGATATGCGCCTCCTGGCGCTGCACTTCCTTCTGCATGGCATCCAGGAGGGCATCATCGAAACCGGCAATCGTCATGTCACGGCTGAACATCGGCGGGGAACCTCGTATCACGGGGGACAGGTAAGTCACGGCATGATACCCCAGCCCCCTGCTCCTTTCACATGAATCGGCGTCATCCTGGCTCGCGCGGCATTCATGTATGCGATGTGCCGATTGCTCGTCGGCCCGGCAAGCGCCAGCGCACCGGGCCGGGTGGCTCAGCGGGTCTTCACCTGCATGGAGAATCGATCGGGCAGCGCCAGGGGGTCGTCGGCGAAGCTTTCAAGATGCTCCTCGGCGGGCAGGTCGAAGCTGGCCACCACCTCTTCGGCGCTGCCGGCCATCAGGTCGACCAGGCCACTCAAGAGGTCGGTCACCTGGGGGCCGAACATCACCCCGAAGCCTTCGGCCTGGGTGCGTGCCTGCTCGAGATATTCGGCCTCGCTGATGCCCTCCATGGTCGCCCCCAGGGCCACCAACCGGGAAAAGAGCCCGTTCTCGGCAACACTCAGCACGAAGTGACCACCACCCAGGCTGGCCTCTTCCAGCAGGGTCCCGTCGGCCATCAGCTCGGCGACATCCGCGCCCTCCGGCAGAGCCAGCAGGCTTTCCAGGTCGACCGCCAGGGTCAGGGCATCATGCAGGGTCAGCTCGCCGTCGCTGAACAGCCGGCCATCCCGCTCGCCTTCCGGCTCCCAGCGGGCGTCGAAGTCGCCATCCAGGCGCAGCTGGCCGGTGCCATCGGTCAACACATTGCTGACCATGCGCATCTGGGTGCGCTCCTCCTCGGGGGAAAGCGCAATCACGCGTTTCAGGTCGACCTTGAGCGTCTCGAGTAACAGCCTGCCCTCGCCATCCTCGAAGTCTCCGTCCAGTTCGAGGCCGGCCAGGGACGCCAGCATTTCCCCGGCGTGCTTGAGACTCAGCTCGGTAAGCGTCACCTCCTCGAACCACTGCTCGGCCAGGGCGTCGTCATCCTGGGGCGGTACGGCACTGCCCGGAGACGCCAGCACGAGCCCCCCGATGCTCAGCAGCAGGTCCTCCTCGAGTTCCTGTGGGGCGTCCTCGATATCGACCCCTTCCATACGGATGCCTTCGAGCCTGACGGCGTCGGGTTGCTCGTAGTCTCCCTCCACCACGTAGCGGTCGATCGACAACGTCTCGCCGTCTTGACCGATGAACTCCAGGTCCTCGGCGGTGGTCTCGCCGCCCAATAGCGAAGTCGAGAGATCGCCGATAACCAGCTCGCCGTGGTCAGCCATCAGCGCCTGCAAATCGCTGCCGAGGCGCTCGGCATCGGCGAAGGCCGGGGTACCGGCCAGCAGGGAAATCGCCAACGGCAGCGCCAGGCGCGGCAGTCCAGTGTTTGAGAAACGCATCAATTCATCTCCTGGGTGATCAAGGGGTCAGGCCACAGTCTAGACTAACTCAGACCATCAGGGACTGTCCCCGGCCGAGCCATCAGGTCGGTGTTTGCCATCAGGTCTCACCCAGCAGTCCCAGGCTGGTCGCCGGGGCCTGGCGGCGCAGGTCCCGGGAGAGCAGATGCCCAATGCCCCCGATCAGCAGCGCCCCGCCCAGCGGCAACACCAGCCACAGCCAGGGGTGGGCGCGTGGTACCAGATCGAGCCAGGCCACGTAGAGCCCGGCGATGGCCAGTTCGGCAAGCAGCGCCCCCATCAGCCCGCTGGCCAGGCCCAGGATGGCAAACTCCGCCCCCTGCACCCGTGAGAGCAGTCGATTGTCGGCACCGAACACCCGCAGCAGGCCACTCTCGTGGGCACGCACCGGGCGGCTGGCGGTCAGCGCCGCGTAGAGCACGCTGATGCCGGCCAGCAGCACGAAGGCCAGCACCACCTCCACGGCACGGGTCACCCGGGTCAGCAGGTCCCGTACCTGGGCGAGGATGGCATCGACATCGAGCAGGGTCACGCCGGGAAATTCGCGTACCAGGTCGCGCTGCACCTTACGCTCCGCGTCATCGAGATGGAAGGCGGTGATATAGCTGTGGCCGAAGCGCTCCAGCACGCCGGGCGGGAAGATCACATAGAAATTGGGGCGAAAGCTGTCCCAGTCCAGGTCGCGCAGGCTGGCGACCTCACCGACGATATCGTCGGCACCGATGGTAAAGGTCAGGGTATCGCCCAGCTTGAGCCCGAAGCGCTCGGCCAGGCCATCCTCCAGAGAGATCGGGACCCGCTCGGCGGCGGGTTTCGTATCGGGCTCGGCGGCCACTTCATCAAACCAGCCGCCGGTCTCGCGAGCGTCGCGCCCCGCCTGCCGGTCATCGAACCAGGTCCCCGCCACCAGGCGGTTGCCCTCGGGCAGGGTCTCACGCCAGGTAAGGTTGAGCTCGCGGCGCAGGGCGTTGTCACCCCGGGCCTCGGGGGGCACCGCTTCGCGTGGCGCCATCCCGTTAATGGCGCTGATGCGCCCGCGCACCATGGGATAGAGGGCACTGCGGGCATCGGCGGCGGCGCCGAGGGATGCCTCGAAGGCCTCGCGCTCATGGGGCTGGATATTGATGGCGAAATAGTTGGGCGTCTGTGCGGGGAGCTGGGTCTCCCAGCTGGACAGCAGATCGCCACGCACCAGGGCCATCATCGCCATGGCAAAGAAGGTCACCGCGAAGGCCAGCAACTGGCCGAGGCTGGCGGTTCGCCGGCGCGATAGCTGGGCGCCGCCCAGCCGCAGTGCCTGAACCAGGCCGGCCCTGCCCCCCTCCCGCGGCAGGCGCGCGGTCAGGCGCAGCACGCCGGCGAGCAGCAGCGAGCCAAGCCCCCACAGCACTCCCAGCATCACCAGGCCACCCGACAGCAACCCCACGGCGAGGCCCAGATCGCCGGAATAGAGCCACAGCAGGCCACCGAAGACGCCGCTGGCCACCGCCACGACCAGCCAGGCCGAGGCGGGAAGTGGGTCGAGCTCGCGGCGCAGCACCTTGAGGGCGCTGACCCTCTTGAGCCGCAACAGGGTGGGCCCGGCGAAGCCCACCAGTACCGCCAGGGCGGTGAAGACCCCGAGCCAGAGCGGCAGCGCACCCGGTGGCGGAAGCTCCAGGGACAGGAAGGTGGTGAGCAACGCCAACAGCGCCGCCTGGCCCGCCAGCCCCAGCAGCGCCCCCAGCAACGACGCCGCCAGTGCCAGCCACAGCAGCTGCAGGCCGAACAGGCGACTCAGCTCGCCCTGAGTGGCACCGAAACAGCGCAGCAGCGCGGCGGTGTCCAGGTGGCGGTCGACATAGCGGCGGGTTGACATGGCCACGGCCACCCCGGCCAGCAGCACGGCGGCGAGCCCGGCCAGGCTCAGGTAGCGCTCGGCACGCGCCAGGGCGCTGCCGAGCCCGGGCCGGTCACGACGCACATCGCGGACCTCGACGCCATCGCGGCGCAGCCGCTCCATCAGCGGTGCCAGGTCATCGAGGATATCCGGCGGCCCCGCCCCGAGCAGCTCGAATTCCACCCGGGAGCCGGCCTGGACCAGCTCGGTGGCTGCCATGTCGTCACGATGCATCATCAAGCGTGGGTTGAAGCTGGCAAAGCCCGCGGACTGATCGGGTTCGCGCTCCACCACGCCACCGACCGTCAGCTCGCTCTCGCCCAGGCGCACCCGATCACCGATCTTTGCCTCGAGCAGCAGCGCCAGGCGGGGGGCCAGCCACACCTCGCCCGGGGCCGGGCCGTGGGCCACCACCTCGACACCCTCCCCCAGGTCGACGTGCACCCCGCCATAGAGCGGGTAACGGCCATCCACCACCTTGAGGCTGGCGGGCTGGAAGGCGTCGTTCAGGCTGACCATGGAGACCATGTCCACCTGGTCGCTGAGCACCAGGCCCGCCTCCTCCAGGGTGGCCCGCACCTCGGCGTCGAAGGGGCGCCCCTGCTCCAGCACCAGGTCGCCGCCCAACAACTGGCCGGCCTGGCGGGTCAGGCCACGGTCCAGACGGTCGAGGAAGAAGCCGATCATGGTGGAGGCGGCGACCGCCAGGGCCAGGGCGACGAACAGCGCACGCACGTCCGCGGCACGCAGGTCGCGGGCCAGCCCCCGGGCCGAGAAACGCGCCAGACGCAGGACGGAGAGACTCATGCGCTCACCTCGTCGAGCCGCATCTCCTCCAGGCGGCCGTGATCGAGACGCAGGCAGCGATCACAACGCCGCGCCAGGGCGTGGTCGTGGGTCACCAGCACCAGGGTGGTGCCGGCCTCGCGGTTCAGCGAGAACAGCGCATCGATGATGCGCTCGCCGGTATCGGGGTCGAGATTGCCGGTGGGCTCATCGGCGAATACCAGCTCGGCGCCGACCACGAAGGCACGCGCCAGGGCCACGCGCTGCTGCTCGCCGCCGGAGAGCTGCTTGGGCAGGTGGTCGAGGCGCTCGCCGAGCCCCACCCGTGCCAGCCATTCCCGTGCGCGCTGCTCGCTGTCCGCGCGGGGGGAAAGCTCCAGCGGCAACAGCACATTCTCCAGGGCGGTCAGGGTCGGCAGCAGCTGAAAGTTCTGGAACACGAAGCCGACGCGACCGGCACGCAGCCTGGCCCGGCCATCCTCATCGAGGTCGGCCAGCCGGTGGCCGAACATCGCAAGCTCGCCGCCCGAGGGCAGGTCGAGCCCGGCCAGCAGCCCCAGCAGGGTCGACTTGCCGGCGCCGCTCTGGCCGAGAATCGCCACCGTCTCGCCGGGAAACACCGAGATCGCCAGGTCACTCAGGATGGTGAGCCGTCGCTCACCGCTTCTCACCTGCTTGACCAGGTGCTCGGCGTGTAGAATCGGCGTCATATCCGTACGAGAGGTTGCGTTCATGATAAAGGGATTCCCTGAGATTGCGTTGCGGCGCTTCATCGCCTGGCGGCTGACGCTGGCTCTTGCCCTGACGCTGGTAGCGAGTATCGCCGTGGCCCAGGCCGACACGCGGCCCACCCTGCTGGTGATGGGCGACAGCCTGAGTGCGGCCTACGGCATCGAGGCCGACAGAGGCTGGGTCAGCCTGCTGCAGGCACGGCTGGAGGGCAAGGCGCGGGTGGTCAACGCCAGCATCAGCGGCGAGACCTCAAGCGGCGGGGCCAGCCGCTTCCCCGCGCTTCTCGGACAGCATGCCCCCGACATCGTTCTGCTCGAACTCGGCGGCAACGACGGCCTGCGCGGCCTGCCCCCCGGCCAGTTCGAGGCCAACATGCGGCGCATGATCGAGGCCAGCCTCGCGGCCGATGCCCAGGTGCTGCTGCTGGGCATCGATATTCCCCCCAACTATGGGCGCGCCTATCGCGATGCCTTCACCGGAGTCTACCGCCGCCTGGCCGACGACTACGCGCTGGCACTGGTGCCCTTCCTGCTCGAGGGCGTGGCACTTGACGACGCGCTGATGCAGGACGATGGCATTCATCCCACCGCGGCGGGCCAACCCATCATGCTCGACAACGTCTGGCCCGAACTCGAGGCACTGCTGGAGGATAGTGGCATGGCCCTGGCCAAGACCCGCGACTAGGCGGCTTATGGCTGGCCCTCCGGCGCCGGGGCCTTCTGCCACTGCTGCAGCCCGAGTCCACCGAGGATCAGCACCAGGCCGACCAGGGTGGAGGGCAGGATCGGCTCGCCCACCACCAGGAAGAGCAGCAGCAGCGACACCGGCGGCGACAGGAAGATCAGGTTGGACACCTTGGCCGTACGCGAGATCCCGTGCACGGCAAGCTGCCACAACACGAAGGCGATGCCCATCTCGAACAGCCCCACATAGACCCCGGCGCCGAGCGCCGGCCAGCCGTGCCACTCCAAGCCGGGACCGGCGACCAGCAACAGCGTCAGCACCGGCACCCCGACGCTGAAATTCTGCCACTGGGCCACCAGCGGCGGGCGGTGATCACGGGCATTGAGCAGCCAGTAAAGCGCCCAGATCAGCGTCGAGGCCAGCGCCATGCCCACCCCGAGCGGGTCGGCGAAGGCCACGTTGAATACGGCGCCACGGGTGGCAATCACCCAAACACCGGCGTAGGCAACGAGTCCCGCCAGCACATCCATACGTGTCAGCCGTTGGCCGAGGAGCGGTACCGCCAGAAATGCCATGGCCAGCGCCCAGGTATAGTTGAGCGCCATGGCTTCCTGGCCCGGCAGTCGGTCATAGGCGCCGAACAATACCAGATAGTAGGCCACCGGATTCATCAACCCGGCCCAGGCCGCCGTGCGCCAGCCCCGGCGCAGCGCCTGCCTCAGCAGCCCCTGGCGCGCCACCAGCACGCCGATCAACGCCCAGGAGACCAGCGAGGCGAGCCACATCAGCTCCAGTGGGCTCATATATCCCAGCGCCACCTTGAAGGCGGTGGCGACGGTGGACCATAGCGCCACGGCGCCGAGGCCGTAGAGCATGGCCTGACCGTCGCGGGTCATGATGACACCCGCCTGAGCGTGGTGCGGTCGAAGAATCTGATAGGTGACACGGCGGCCTCCCTGTCGCGACAATGAAGGCACTATCCTACCAGCGAACCTGCCAGCGAGTAGCCCCCATGACCGAACCCGAGATCAGCCAGCACCGCCTCTACGAGTGGCTGACCGGCGATGATGACAGCCGGATGTGCAAGGACATTCCCGATGAGGCATGCGACGAGCAACCGCGCAGCTTCTTCCTGCATCTGGTCGCCTCGCTGGGCAACAAGCTGGCCGACGAGCTATCCAGCGCACGTCTAGTACTGCCCTGGCTACTGGGGGTAATCGGCTCACCGCTATGGATGATCGGCCTGCTGGTACCGATCCGCGAATCCGGCGCTCTCCTGCCCCAGCTGTTCGTGGCCGGCTTTATCCGACTGAAGCCCCGGCGCAAGTGGGTGTGGGTAGCCGGCGGGCTGCTCCAAGCGGCCTCGGCCACGGCTCTGGCACTCATGGCGATGTTCGGATCCGGTGGGGTCGGCGGGGCCTTGGTGCTTGCCGCCCTGGTGGCGCTTTCGCTGGCCCGCGGACTCTCCTCCATCGCCACCAAGGATGTACTGGGCAAGACCATCGCCAAGCAGCGCCGCGGCACCCTGATGGGCTGGAGCGGGAGCGTGGCGGGCGCCGTGACCCTGGCCGCCGGCGGCGTACTGATGCTCTTCGAGGACCGGCCCGGTGAGACCGCCCTGGCCGTGCTGCTCGGGATAGCGGCGCTGGGCTGGACGCTGAACGCCCTGTGCGCGGCACGTATTCGCGAGGCGCCCGGCGCCGTGGAAGGCGGCGAGAATGCCTGGGACAGCATCAAGCTGGGCCTGCGCCTGCTGCGCGACGACCGCGCCTTCCTGCACTTCAACGTATCCCGTGCCCTGCTCCTGGCAAGCGCCTTGGCACTGCCCTGGGTGGCATTGCTCGGCCAGCAACAAAGTGGCACCGAACTGGGGGGCCTGGGGGTACTGATCGTGGTCTCGGGGCTGGCCGGCATGCTGGCAAGCCCGGTATGGGGAAAGCGTGCCGATGCCTCCAGCCGGCGCGTCATGCGCGACGCGGGCCTGGGGGCGGCGGCCTGCTGCCTGCTCGGCGCCGCCATCGCCTGGCTGCCGGGCGGCTGGACCCAGACGGTATGGCCCTATGCGCTGGTCTATGCCCTGCTGGTGATCGTTCACGCCGGGGTACGCCTGGGCCGCAAGACCTATGTGGTCGACATGGCCGATGGCGACAAGCGCGCGCTCTACGTGGCGCTCTCCAACACCCTCACCGGCGTGCTGTTACTGGCGGTAGGCGGGGCGGTCAGTATCCTGGGCCAGTGGCTGGGCAGCCCGGCCCTGCTGGTGATTCTCGCCGCCATGGCGCTGGTCGCCGCCGCCAGCGCCAGCCGGCTGCCCGAGGTGGAATAAACGCCTGTCGCTGGTCATGATATCTGGCACACCTGAGCATCATTGGCATATCGCCACCCCAGTCGCCTAGCGTCATGCCGCACAATACTGCGCCATTATCGCCAGGACGTCACCGGGCGAGTCGAGGCCCTGACACAGCGGGCCAATGGCTGGCCTTTACCCGTCGCGGGCACTATCATCCGTGGGTCATCAGCCAATCCTTCAACCAAGTGGAACTCCATGGCGCAATACGTCTCTCTGCGCCATTCTCTTTTCGTTAAATTTCTATGGAAGGATGGGTAGCCCCCAGAACAACAGGCTTTCCAGCCTACCCAGAGTCCGCCCCCCTCCTACCTTTACTAAAAGCCAACATTTTTGGTTAGCTTTGCCGCTTTTGGGCCCAATTTGGCTTGGAAACTTAACTTTTTGAAGGAGAGCTGTGCGACCCGGCATTCGTCAGGAATAGTTCTCATTTTTGTTAATTTTAGCCGCTTCTTTTTCCGGATCACCTAAAGTGACCGGAAGCCCCGCCCCCGGTTAACCGACACAATGGCACCTTGCCTGCTGCAGCTAGAAATGCTTTAAACATTATGCAGAATCATTTTCCATAACTCCGCTATGGGTTATGTTATGGAAAATACTGTATAGACTATAGGTCGAGCAAGACCTGTCGGTAATGGCTAGAAAAGCTAACTTGGTAGTGAGCTTGGGTCTCGCGACGACTCTCATACGGAGCTGCAAGGGGATCATTCTCCAGAAGGCCAAAACTGACACTCGACACGTTATCAGCTCCTCCTTTTCCCTCTGCTCCGCCGTGCGGATGATGAGATCTCGATGAAAGATTTTCCAACTGGGTCAGTACTGCTAAATCATCTGGGAGGTCCTCCGCAGTCCGCTTCGCAAAGCGCTGAAGAGTGGGCTCTGCAAGCATAAACAGCCAAGCGTGATCATCGTTCTGTCCTATTCTTCTTAACACCCTTCCAAGCACCTGACGGTAGTGAAGCTCAGTGCGGATGCGGCTGAGGTAGCAGCACACCTGAAGACGAGGGATATCCGTTCCCTCACTGATCATGCCGACTGCTACAATCCATCGGCAGTCACTATGCCGAAACAAATTGATCACCTGCTGGGCACCTAACGTCGTAAGCGCTCCACCAACCCCACCTTCTGTGGCGTGAGTTAGATCGGTAGTGTGTCTTTCCAGCGCCAAGGGAGCAGCGTGTTGAGGTCGTCGTCCTCGCCGAGTGTCGGTAGCGTTTCGAACACGAACTGCAGGTACTCGTAGGACGAGAGGCCATTGGCCTTGGCCGTCTCGATCAGGCTGTAAATGGCGGCGCTGGCCTGGGCACCGCTCGGTGTGTGGCTGAAGAGCCAGTTCTTGCGGCCGACGACGAAGGGGCGGATGGCATTTTCCGCGGCGTTATTGTCGAGCGGGATCAGCCCGTCATCGAGGAAGCGGGTCAGGCGCTGCCATTGGCCATCCAGGTAGTGCAACGCTCTGCCCAGTGCGCTCTTCGGCAGCACCTGAGTCAGCGACTTGTCGAGCCAGGTGCGTAGCTGGGTGATCAGCGGGCGGCTCTTCTGCTCGCGCAGCGACTGGCGCGCTTCGGGTGCCAGGCCCTTAGCCTGCTTTTCCACGCCATAAAGCTTGCGAATCTGATTGAGGGCCCAGTCGGCCTTGCCGGTCTTGCCCTTGGGCTGCACCTTCTGCGCCTCGACGAACTTGCGACGGGCGTGCGCCCAGCAGCCGGCATGGATGATACCATTCTTGCGCACCACCTCGGCATAGCCCTCGTAGCCATCGGTGACCAGGCGACCGGCATAGTCACCCAGCAGGCGTACGGGCACTCGTCCGGCGCGGCTGGCGTCATAGTCAAACAGCACCACCTGTTGGCCAGGTGGGCCACCGCGCTGTAGCCACATATAGGACGTTGAACTCGCCGGCCGGTCGGGTTCCGTGTTGACCTGAAGTGTGGTCTCGTCCATGTGGATCAGCGGGGCTTGCAGCAGGTGTCGGCGTAGCGCCTCGATCAGCGGTGTCATTCGCTCGCCGGTTTGCACCATCCAACGGGCCAGGGTGTTGCGCGGGATCTCGGCGCCGTGACGGGCAAAGATCTGGCTCTGCCGGTAGAGCGGCAAGGCGTCCTGGTACTTGGCGGTGGCCACATAGGCGAGCAACGTCGGGCTGGCGTTACTCTTCGGCAGCAGCTTGGCGGGTGCCGGGGCAATCTGTACGCCCTCTTCGCAGGCGGGGCAGCCGTACTTGACGCGCACATGGCGGATCACCTCGACCCGCGCTGGCACCACATGCAGCTCCTCGCTGATCTCTTTGCCGATCTCCTTGAGCTCGGTGCCGTCATCGTGGCAATGCCGGGCCTCCTTGGGGAGCTCATGGACGACCTCGACGCGAGGCAGCTCGGGCGGCAAAGCCACTCGGCCGCCACGGCTGCGGCGCTTGGCCGGCTGTTGGGGTTCAACCGGCACATCAGCTTCGTGGCCAGCCGTGTCATCCTGGGCGCCGGCCTCCTCCTCGTCGGCCGCCACTTCCGCCTCGTTGATGAGCAGGTCTCCCTGCGCGACACGGTACTTTTCGGTGGAGGGACCGAACTGACGTTCGATGGCCAGGCGGAACTGCTCGAACAGCGCCGCCTTGGCGGCTTCCCACTCCGCTTCCTTCTTCTCCATCAGTTGATGGAGACGCGCGATTTCCTCCTGCTGAGAACGCACTTGGCGCTGCAGCTGGGAGACGCTGGCGGAGGAAGTCGAGGTCGACGAAGTCATGCCGATATTTTACCAAGCAGTGCCACCGGAGGCAGCAAAAACATCAACCCACTGCCTGGAAATCCAAGGCCTTGTGGGGCTGCATGGCGCTGAGGTCATAGCCATCCAGAAGCCAATTCAGCTCCTGACCCGAGAGGGTGACCGTGTCGCCCTCCAGTCGGTCCGGCCACTTGAAGCGCTCCCGTTCCAGGCGCTTGTACCAGACCACGAAGCCGTTGCGCTCCCAGAACAGCAGCTTCACCTTGTCGCGCTGGCGGTTGCCGAACACGAACACGGCCTCCTCGAAAGGGTTGAGCTCCATGGCCTCCTGAACCAGCAGGGCCAGTCCGTCGATCTGCTTGCGCATGTCGACCGGCTCGCGGCACAGATAGACTCGCAGTCCGGTATCTGGCCGAATCATGGCGCTACCTCCACGGCGACGAAGCGCTGCGGCCGATGCCGCGGCGGCACAGGCACATCCTGCACCACCAGACGCTGCTCCCACGCCAGCAGTGACGCCAGCTCAAGTCCTTGCTCCTCGGCGTACTCGCTCAGCGGCAGTTGTCGAGACGAGGCATGGAACAGATGGCCCAACCAGAGGGCCTGCGTCGAAGTCAGGTCGGTCATGGTGTCCTCCTTGCTATCGAATGACACCAGTCTGACGGACACTATTCAGCGGCAGAAGATGGGGTTGGTGGAGCGCTTACC
>NZ_JHVH01000027.1 GCF_000620045.1 Halomonas halodenitrificans DSM 735
TGAAGATGAGGGTTGCCAAGCAGGCGGTCGACACACTTTATCGCATGCTTGGGCTGAATCCGGCGCGGGAGCCGTCGTCCGACCGCGGTCAGAGACAGGCATTGCCCCGATAATAACGCCTCGACACATGTCGCGAGGGCGTTGAAGCGGGCTGAATGCAGAAGGGTGGCTGAAGTCGCCAGAATCCTGTGCAAGAATTGGGGCGTCTGCATGGGCTCCTCGGCATATTGTTTGTTTCGCGATTAACAACATGCCTGCCCATGCAGACTTTTTTCAATCCTAATGTACTGATTTTCTTATTCTATTCGTGGGGAGGCCTCAGGGACAGTCCCCTTGGCTGAGGGGACAGTCCCCCAACCCCACGGGGACAGTCCCCTTGGCTGTCCCCTTAGCCTCGGATCAGACCGGCGGCAGCCAGGCGACTCGCGCCGCGACCAGGCAGAGGGATGCCGTCGCGAGCCAGGGCCAGGGGCAGGGGGCGAGGGTGGGTCGTGGTCGGGCCTGCCAGGCCAGCTGTACCAGGGCGCAGATGACCAGCCCCAGCAGGGCGCCGCCGATCAGGTCGCTGAACCAGTGCACGCCGATCACCAGGCGGGACAGCGCCATCAGGGTGGCGGCGAGGATGGCCGCCCAGTAGGCCCAGTGGCGCCAGGCGGGGCTGAGTTCGCGGGCGGCGAAGGCGGCCGCCAGGCCGAACAGCACCACGGCGCTCGAGGTATGGCCGCTGGGGTAGGAGAAGGAGTCCGCCAGGTAGGCAGGGGCATCGGGTCGCGGGCGCGCGAAGAGGGCCTTGCTCAGGGTGTTGAGCGCCGCGCATCCCGCGAGTCCCGCGGTAATATGCCAGAAGGCATCGAAGCGTCGCCGTCCTGTCAGCCAGATGCCCCAGGGCAGGCAGAGTGCCGCGATACCGAGCAGATCCCCGATTCGAGCCAGCCCTTCGCCGACATGGGTCAGAGCGGGGTGGGCCAGGCCATCGAAGAGTGCCTGGATCTGGCGATCCAGGAGCAAGGGGCCGTGCTGGCCCTGGTGCATGACCAGCAGGGTCCAGCCCGATACGCCACCCAGCGCGAGTATCAGCAGTAGCAGGCTGGCCAGGGGAACCTCGCCATCGCTGCTCTGACGCAGCCATAGCGCCCGCAGCAGGGGGTGGCGCCGAGCCAGGCCGACACTCAGTCGATAGGCACGCCCGTGGCGGCCCGCGTGATGGCGAAGCCAGGAGAAGGCCACCGCCAGGGCGAGCAGCATCACGACCAGTATCGCCAGCGGCTTGTGGAGGGCGGAGGGGACGTCGAGCAGCTGCTCCCAGGTGCGCCCCAGCAGATAGCCCGGCAGCACATAGGCGGGGGCCCATAGCGCCGCGGAGGAGAGGTTGGCCCAGATGAAGGTTCGCGGTGGCATATGCAACATGCCGGCAATCAAGGGCACCATGGGGCGCACGGGGCCCACGAAGCGGCCCAGGAATACCGACAGCACACCATGGCGCTGAAAGAAGCGCGCGGCCCGGGCAATAAACTCGGGGTGGCGCGAGAAGGGCCAGCAGCGAGTAACCCGTTCACGCTGGGTGTGGCCGATCATGAAACTGGCACTATCGCCGACGACCGCACCGCTAAAGGCGGCCATCAGGGTCGCCGGCAGGGCCAGCTCCTGATGCCCCGCCATGGAGGCGGCGGCGGTGATCAGCAGGACGCCGGGCACCAGCACCCCCACCAGCGCCAAGGATTCCAGCGTGGCGATGCCGGCGATGATCAGCAGCAGTACCCCCGGTGATGGGGTGAGCTGGTAGAGGAACTCGGCGGGGTTCATGGCGAGCCTCCGGAGAGCGCTGCGAGCAGGGCGTCAGCCATCGGCGAGGCGCCGGGTCGTACTCTCCAGGCGACGCCTGAATGCCATGAAGGATTGTCCAGGGGTGTGCGCGCAGGTGGTTCCCCGTACCTCCAGGCCTCCCGTGGCGTGGAGCCTGGCATCGGCCACGGCATCCTCGATGCGCTGGCGAACCAGCAGGGCCCCGCTCTCGCTGGTGTTGGGCAATACCAGCCAGAAATCGGCCTCGCCGATGCGACCCAGCAAGTCGTGGTCGCGGCAGTGTTGTTCCACTATCTTGCAGAAGGTGTTCAGCAGGGCGTGGCGCGCCGGTCCGCCGAACTGTTCGCCGGCCATCTCCAGCTGAGGAAGGTGCAGCAGCGCCACGGCAAGCCGTTGGTCCAGTAGTTCGGTGCGCTGCATCTCGCTCTCCAGGCGCTCCAGCAAGGGCTCCGCCTTGAGGGCGGAGCACTCCTGGTCCCAGGGGTCGGTGGCCAGCAACAGGGCATGCTGATGGCGAACGCCCCAGGGGGCGAGACCGGCGGCCATCACCAGGGCCAGATATGCCATGGCCGTCGGTGCCGACAGGCCCTCGCTCGCCAGCAGCAGCCAGATCGGTGCCAGGATGACGTTGAGCAGGGTGGCGGTTCCAAGCGGTAGCAGCAGCAGGGTCAGGACCGCCGGCAGCCCCAGCCATAGCAGGGTCAGGCGGTCTTCTCCCGGCAGGATGGTGGCAATCAGCAGGTAGCCGCATGTCAGCACCAGGTAGGCCGAGAGGCGCGCGGTTTCCTGTTGCCCCAGGCTCATCAGGGCGGCGGTCAGCAGCAGCGGCGAAAGCAGGGCCGGCAGCAGAATCCGGTGATAGTCGCCGACCAGATAGTGCCACACGGCCTGGCCGACCAGCAGCAGGGCGCCGAGCGCATAGAGGGCCGCCAGCAGCCGCGGCGAGTCAGACGTCGACATCGGTCGTGGCTCCCCGGGTCGTGGTGAAGGGCTGTTCTTGTCGATCCAGTGCCTGGCGTTCCAGGGTGATCGAGCGAGTTGATGGCAGGGTCACCAGTCGCACTCGCACCACCCTGTCCAGGTGGCGCATCAGGGTCTCGCGCCGGGTCTGCGCCTGGTCGGCATCGCGGCAGATCAGTATGGCCCCCAGGGTATGGCTATCGAGGCGATAACAGTGCTCGAAGCGCTGGGTCATGTCGCATAGTTGCCCGGCTACCCTCCACAGGTGGCGCCGGCGCGTGCGGAGCAGCAGGAGCTCGGTGTGGGTGCCGTCGCGCCGGGCCCGGGTGCTTTCCCGGACCAGGTCGCCGGTGAGCCTGGCCTGGGGCCAGAGGCGTCTTCCGGGGGCCAGGCTGCCGCGCTCCCTGGCCTGTCGGTACAGGGGCGCCAGGCGCCGCGCCCGAATGAGCCCCAGGGCCAGCAACAGGGCGAGCACCAGGCCGCTGGCCACTGCCTGTTCCACGGGCAGCAGGCGGGCGACCCAGGCCCAGGAGAGCATCGCCAGCAGGGTGTTGAGAGCGGTCATCCAGGCGGGTTGAGGCAGCATGATCAGGGCGGCCCAGGCCCAAAGCCAGAAGGGGTAGCGCTCGGCAAAGGTCCATATCAGCGCGCCGAGCAGCAGGCTGGGGAGTAGCTGCCAGGGAATCATGGGCGGGCGTCGATGGTTGAACTCGACCAGGGCGGCACTGGTGCCGAGCCAGGCCGCTGCCAGGCCGAGCAGCCATCCTTCCGACGGGGCCTGGGCAGTAGGTATCATGAGTGTCGGAAACAGTGCCGCCAGCAGCAGATAGAAGCGCAGCAGGTTGACTTTGTACTTGCTCTGCATGGTGGCTTAGTATGACTCCCTATTACGCAGTGTGCCGATGTAGCGCCAGTATAGCGCCGTTTCGGTACCATCAGGCCAAGTCCACAGGAGACTCTTTCTGGCATGTCAGCTCAAGTCCAGCGTAACGGTACCGCAACCGGCGGTGTCGAGGAAATTCGCGATATCGATGCCTACATGACTGGCCTGGGGCAGTCGGCGCGGCAGGCCGCCGCGAGCCTGCGTCGCACGCCCACCGGCTCCAAGAACGGCGCCCTGCACGCCATGGCCGAGGCACTGGAAGCCTCCCGGGGCGAGGTGTTGGCGGCCAACACCCGGGACCTGGAGCGCGGGCGCGAGAGTGGCCTCGATGCCGCGCTGCTCGACCGCCTGGCCCTGAACGACGATCGTATCGATGCCATGATCGAGGGGCTTCGCCAGGTCGCGGCTCTGCCGGACCCGGTGGGGGAGGTCGACGGCCTGCGTGCCCGGCCCAGCGGTATCCAGGTCGGTCAGATGCGCGTCCCCCTGGGGGTGATCGGCATCATCTACGAGTCTCGTCCCAACGTTACCCTCGAGGCAGCCAGCCTGTGCCTCAAGTCGGGCAATGCCGCCATCCTGCGGGGCGGCTCCGAGGCGCGCGAATCCAATGCGGCGATTGCCGCCTGCATCCGCGAGGGCCTGGCCGCCGAAGCGCTGCCCGCCGGGGCCGTGCAGGTGGTGGCGACCACCGACCGCGCCGCCGTGGGGCGCTTGATCGCCATGCCCGAGTTTGTGGACGTGATCATTCCGCGGGGCGGCAAGTCCTTGATCGAGCGCATCACCCGGGAGGCTCGAGTGCCGGTCATCAAGCATCTCGATGGTGTCTGCCACGTCTACCTGGATGCAACGGCGGATCCCGAGAAGGCGCTGGCCATCGCGGTGAACGCCAAGACTCATCGCTACGGCACCTGTAACACCATGGAAACGCTGCTGGTCGATGCCCCCCTGGCGCAGGCGCTGTTGCCGAAGCTGGCCGCGGCCTACGCCGAGCATGACGTCGAGCTACGCGGCTGCGAGCGCACCCGGGAGATCCTCCCGGAGGCCTCGGCGGCCGGCGAGGAGGATTGGCAGACCGAGTATCTGGCGCCGGTGTTGGCGATCCGCGTGGTCGACGGCATCGAGGCCGCCATGGCACATATCGAGCGTTACAGCTCCCGGCACACCGATGCCATCGTCACCGAGTCCTGGACCCTGGCGCGGCGCTTCATGGCCGAGGTGGACTCGAGTTCGGTGATGGTCAACGCCTCGACCCGCTTCGCCGACGGCTTCGAGTATGGCCTGGGGGCCGAGATCGGCATCTCCACCGACAAGCTGCATGCTCGCGGCCCGGTGGGCCTCGAGGGCCTCACCACCCACAAGTATGTGGTCATGGGCGACGGCCAGGTTCGCCAGTGAGCCGGAACCTTGCCTCGGGCGCCGGGGAGCGCCCGGTGCGCCTCGCCATGCTGGGCGGTACCTTCGACCCGGTGCATCTGGGGCATCTGCGCAGTGCCGTCGAGCTTCACGAGGCGCTGGCCCTCGACCGCGTTCACCTGATCCCCGCCAAGGCGCCGCCGCTGCGGGGGGAGCCCAGCGTGGCACCCGAACAGCGACTGGCGCTACTGCGCCTGGGGATCGGCGATACCCCGGGCCTGGTCGCCGATGATCGCGAACTCTCTCGTGTAGGGCCCTCGTACAGCGCCGATACCCTGGCCTCCCTGCGCGAGGAGTGGGGGCCCGATGCGCGGCTGGTCATGGCGCTCGGCCATGATGCCTTCCTGCGACTTGCCGAGTGGCACGTACCGCAACGGCTATTCGACCTGGCCCACCTGGTGGTGATGGATCGCCCCGACCACCAGGCAGCGCTGCCGGCGGCGCTGCGCGAGCTGATCGACGGGCGTGAGAGCGAGGATGTCGAATCGCTGATGAGGCGTCCCGCCGGCGGCCTGCTGCGCCTGCGGCTGCCCTCGCGGATGGCGATCTCGGCGACCGCGCTGCGTGAACGGCTCGCCGGCGGGCGCAGCGTTCGTTATCTGCTGCCCGAGGCGGTGGAGCGGCATATCATCGCCAACGCTCTCTACAGGCCAGACCGAGACTGCACCTAGGACTACAGCCCAGGGCTACAGCGTCCCGGGGCTAATCTGGCGACAAGCCTACGAGGAGGCGCTGTGAATACTTCCTTGTACGCTACCGACGCCTTCCCTGGCGTAGGACCTCCTCTTCGACTTGTCCCCAGCGCCCCGGGGCTAATCTGGCGAAAGTCGAAGAGGAAGCATGACCTTGGGAACGGACCCTGTCAGACGGCGGTCAAGGCGTTACAATGGTCATTCAACGACACCTGACAGAAGACCCTATGCATAACGATGCTCTCAAGACCCTGGCGGTGGACGCGCTGGAAGAACTCAAGGCCAAGGATATCGTCCAGCTGGATGTGTCGCGGCTCACCAGCGTGACCGACCTGATGATCATCGCCAGCGGCACCTCGACCCGCCACGTATCGGCACTGGCCCAGCGTGTGGTGGAGCGCGCCAAGGAACAAGGCAGGCAGCCGCTCGGCGTCGAAGGCGATGCCGAGGCCGACTGGGTACTGGTGGACCTGGGCGGAGTGATCGTCCATGTGATGGTGCCCGAGACCCGGCAGCTCTACGACCTGGAGCGGCTCTGGGCCGACCTCCCCAGCGACCTGGAACGTGAAAACGAGCTTTCCGGCGTATGAGGGTCCGCCTGCTGGCGGTAGGCACCCGCATGCCCGCCTGGGTCACGGAAGGCGTCGAGGAGTACCGCAAGCGCCTGCCCCGTGACTTCGCCCTTGAGGTCGAGGAAATCGCCCCCGGGCAGCGCGGCAAGAATGCCGACCTGGCTCGAGCCATGGCGAGCGAGGCCGAGCGGATCCGGGCCCGGCTGCGTGGCAATGAGCACCTGGTCGCCCTGGAAGTGGGCGGCAAGGCCTGGAGCACCGAACGCCTCGCCGAACAGGCCGAGAACTGGCGCCTGGCCGGCCGGGATGTGGCCTTGCTGGTCGGCGGCCCCGACGGCCTGGCGCCGGAGCTCTCCGCCGCCGCCGACCAGCGCTGGTCGCTGTCACCGCTGACGCTGCCCCATCCGCTGGTACGTATCCTGCTGGCCGAACAGCTCTATCGCGCCTGGACACTGATGGTCGGTCACCCCTACCACCGCTGAGTCGACGCCTCGCCGCTTTCTCGTCACACCGGACATTCGATGCGCAAGTCACGCCACAATCTCAAGAGCCCCGAGCAGGAGTTGCGTATCTTTCGGGTGCGTGCGCTGCTTGCCCTGCTGCTCGTGTTGCTCCTGACCGGCCTGCTGGTGGGGCGCCTGGCCTACCTTCAGGTGGCCCAGCACGAGGTCTACACCACCCGCTCGGAGAAGAATCGGGTACGTGTCGAGCCGCTGCCGCCGACCCGGGGGCTGATCTACGACCGCAACGGAGTGCTGCTGGCCGAGAACCGCCCGACCTATAATCTCACCCTGGTGCGCGAGCGCGTCGAGGACCTCGAGGCCACCCTGGACCGCCTGGTGGCGATCCTCGAGCTCTCCGAGGAAGAGGCGGAGGCGTTCCGCGTGCGCTCGCGTCAGCGTAAGCGTCCCTTCCAGCCGGCGCTGCTGATGAGTGACCTCAACGAGGGACAGATCGCGCGGCTGGCGGTCAATCGTCACCTCCTGCCGGGGGTCGAGGTCGAGGCGCAGCTGCTTCGCTATTATCCCGATGCCGAGGTGATGGCCCACGCCCTGGGCTATGTGGGGCGGATCAACGCCGAAGAGCTCGAACGCCTGGATGCCGGCCGCTATGCCGGCACTCACTTCATCGGCAAGACCGGCGTCGAGCGTTTCTACGAGGAGGAGCTGCACGGCGAGGCCGGGCTGAGAAAGGTGGAGACGAATGCCCGGGGCCGAGTGTTGCGGGAGCTGGGGCGAACCGACCCGGTGCCCGGCAAGGACCTGACCCTGACACTGGACAAGTCGCTGCAGGAACTGGCCTTCGAGCTGCTCGACGGCCGACGAGGCGCCATCGTCGCCATCGAGCCGGCCACCGGCGGCATCCTGGCCATGGCCTCGGCACCCGGCTATGACACCAACCAGTTCGTGACCGGCATCGATGTCGCCTCCTATCGCGGGCTGCAGGAGGACATCGATCTGCCCCTCTATAATCGGGCGATCCGTGGCCATTACCCGCCCGGCTCCACGATCAAGCCTTTTCTGGCCATGGCCGGGCTGGCCGAGGGGGTGATAACGCCGGGCAAGACCATTCATGACCCCGGTTACTTCCAGCTGCCCAACGACGATCGTCGTTACCGTAACTGGCTGAGCTGGGGGCATGGCCGTGTCGACCTCGAGCGCTCCCTCGCCGTCTCCAACAACACCTACTACTACACCCTGGCGCATGATCTGGGCATCGATCGCATCTACAGGAACATGACCAACTTCGGTTTCGGCACTCGGGTCGCGCATGATGTCTTCGGCCAGAGTCGTGCCCTGATGCCGTCCCGGGACTGGAAGCGGGAGCGTTACGATCAGGCGTGGTATCCCGGCGAGACGCTCTCGGTGGGCATCGGGCAGGGCTACTGGCAGGTCACGCCGCTGCAGCTGGCCACTGCCACCGCGGTGTTGGCCAACCGCGGGGACTGGGTCAAGCCGCGCCTGGCCCAACGCCTCGGCGATGAGGCGTTACCCGAGGCTCTCCCGGATACCCCCGAGGATATCGATCTGGCCAACGAAGGCTGGTGGGACAGTGTCTTCTCCGGCATGGAGAAGGTGGTCTCCGGCCATGAGGGGACCGCCAGGCGCACCGGGGTGGGGCTCGAGTATCGCATGGGCGGCAAGTCGGGTACCGCCCAGGTCTTTTCGCTGGGTCAGGACGAGAAATACAATGCCGATGAACTGGCCGAGCGGCTGCGCGACCACGCCCTCTTCGTGGCCTTCGCGCCGCTCGAGGCGCCGCAGATCGCCGTGGCGGTGATCGTCGAGAACGCCGGAGGCGGCAGCACCCATGCCGCGCATCTGGCGCGGGCGATGACCGATGCCTGGCTGCTGGAAGACGAGGAACCCGATGCCTAGAACGTTCGTGGGGAGAAGACGCAAGACGATGGACGCCTGCCGGAAGACAGTCCCATGGGGCTGAATGACCTGTCGCGCTCCTGGCGATCGCACCCGGTCGGGGCGCCGGCCAGCGGCATGGCGCGGCGGCGCGGGTTCTGGCAGCGGGTTCACCTGGATCCCTGGCTGCTGGGCATGCTGCTGGTGCTGATGGTCGCCGGCCTGGTGGTGATGTATAGCGCCAGTGGCCAGCGTATCGACACGGTCGCTTCCCAGGGCATCCGCTTTGGTGTGGCCCTGGGCGTGATGATGATCATTGCCCAGTTCTCGCCGAGCACGCTGATGCGCTGGGCGTTGCCTGCCTACCTGCTGGGTGTGGTGATGCTGGTGGCGGTGGAGCTGGTGGGGGACATGGGCATGGGGGCTCAGCGCTGGCTGGTGATCCCCGGGGTGATCCGCTTCCAGCCGTCGGAGCTGATGAAGCTGGCGATGCCCATGATGGTCGCCGCCTTCCTGAGTCGCCGCGAGCTGCCGCCGGGCCTCAAGGACATCATGGTGTGTGGGGTGATCATCGGAGTGCCCGTGGTGCTGATCGCCAAGCAACCCGACCTCGGCACCTCGCTGCTGGTGTCGGCCTCGGCGGTCTTCGTGGTGTTGCTGGCGGGGCTGTCCTGGCGCGTCATCGGCCTGCTCGTCGTCCTGTCGGCGTCGGCGTTGCCGCTGCTGTGGATGAACATGCACGAGTATCAGCGCAAGCGCGTGCTGACCTTCCTGGATCCGAACAGCGATCCCCTGGGGGCGGGCTGGAATATCATCCAGTCGACGACCGCCATCGGGAGCGGGGGCGTGCTGGGCAAGGGCTGGCTGGAAGGCACCCAGTCCCAGCTCGAGTTTCTGCCCGAGCGGCATACCGACTTCATCGTCGCGGTGCTGGGCGAGGAGTTTGGCCTGGTGGGGATGCTGGCCTTTTTGCTGCTCTACCTGCTGATCGTGTGTCGTGGCCTGTGGCTCGCCGCCCAGGCTCAGGAGACCTTCGGGCGGCTGTTGGCGGGCAGCATCATCCTGACCTTCTTCATCTACGTGTTCGTCAATGTCGGCATGGTCAGCGGTATTCTCCCCGTGGTGGGCGTGCCGCTGCCGCTGGTCAGCTTCGGCGGCACCTCCAGCGTGACCTTGATGGCCGGTTTCGGTATTCTCATGGCCATTCATGCCCACCGCCGCCTGCTGCCTCGCTGACGGCGCCCGGGACTGTCCCCGGCAGTGGTGCCGATGCTGGCGACGAGCATAAACATTGACCGGATGGCGCGGCCGGGGACAGTCCCGATGGGTGCCAATCGGATCAGAGATCGACAGAGGGAATCGTACATGACGCCGTCACGTATTCATGGAAGGAAGAGGCGCCTGGCGACGGTGGCCTGCGCCGCCTTGCTGGCCAGCTCGACACTGGCCGCTCAGGAATTTGCCCCCGAGGGTCATGAGGGGGCCCAGGCGCTGGTCGATGAACTGGCCGGCGAGACAGCCGATCGCGCCTGGCTGGAAGATGCCATGGGAGAGGCACGTTATCGCCAGGAGGTCCTCGACGCCATGTCGGGCGCCGCCGAGGGACGCCTGCGCTGGGATGAGTATCGCGGGATCTTCCTGGACGACAAGCGCATCCAGAATGGCGTCGCCTTTATCGAGGCACACGCCGATGCCTTCGCCCGCGCCGAGGCGGAGTATGGCGTACCCGAGGAAGTCATCGCCGCCATCCTGGGCGTGGAGACCCGCTACGGGCGCATTACCGGCGACCATCGCGTGCTCGACTCCCTGGCCACGCTGGCCTTTCATCATCCGCGACGCGGCGATTTCTTCCGCGGTGAGCTGGCGGCCTTTCTGGAAATCGCCTACGAGCAGCAGGTGGCCCCGGGCGAGCCCCTGGGCTCCTATGCCGGCGCCATGGGGTATCCGCAGTTTATTCCCACCAGCTACCTCGCCTATGCCGTCGACTTCGACGATGATGGCCTGCGCGACCTCTGGACCAATCCGGTGGATGCCATCGGCAGCGTGGCCAACTACTTCGCCGAACACGGCTGGCGCGGCGATGAGCCGATCCTGCATGAGGCCACGGGACCGGCGTTGCCTCCCGAGGGTATCGACTTCAATCGCGCGGCGCGTCGCCCCGCGGTGAGTGCCGAGGCGTTGCGTGATGCCGGCATCGAGGTTCCGGCCGCGCTGGGCGATGAACGCCGCCTGCTGCCGGTGGCCCTGGAAGAAGGGGAGGGCAACTGGCGCTATGTGCTGGGTGACTTCAACTTCTATGTCATCACTCGCTACAACCATAGCCATCTCTACGCCATGGCGGCGGTGGAGCTTGCCGAGGCGATCGCGGCGACGCGTGACCTCGAGGCCCACTGGCTCAAGGCGGTGGATGCCGATAACGAGGAGGCGTCCTGATGCTGTGGCGCTGGCTGCCCGTCGCTCTCGGAGTCGTCCTGGCCGGCTGTGCCGGCGACGGCGGGTCCGTCCCCTCGGATGCCGATACGTCCGACACGGCATCTTCTTCCGGGCGCTATGCCATGTCGGGTGATGCCTACCCCCAGGAGCCGCCGGACGTCAGCCGGGTGCCCGATGCCGTGCCTCGCAAGGAGCCGCTTTCACGCGGCGGCAATCGCTCCACCTATGAGGTCTGGGGCAAGACCTACCATGTCCTGCCCGACGCGAGTGGCTACGTGAAGCAGGGTACCGCCTCCTGGTATGGCGAGAAGTTTCATGGCTATGCCACCTCCAATGGCGAGATCTATGACATGTACAAGATGTCGGCGGCCCACCGCTCGCTACCGCTGCCGTCCTTCGCCCGGGTGACCAACCGGGATAACGGCCGCTCGGCGATCGTCAGGGTCAACGACCGGGGGCCCTTTCACAGCGAGCGGGAGATCGACCTCTCCTACGCCGCGGCGGCGCGACTGGATATTCTCGACAACGGCACCGGCCGGGTCACGGTCGAGGCCATCGATGTCGATCGCTGGCTCGCCGAGAACGGTGAGGGCGGTGCCGGCACGAAGCGGGCGGCCGATACCGCACGCCAGGGCGTGGTCCCCGCGGCGACCGCCACGGCGACCCAGGCGCCTGCCACGCAATCCCGGCGGCCGGAGGACAATGCCGTGAAGCCTCCGTTATACCTGCAGGTGGCGGCGTTGAGTTCCGCTCATGGTGCCCGCGACCTGCGGACTCGCCTGGAGAGTGATCTGTCGCGGCCGGTGCGGGTCGCCGAGGCCGCGGGGACACATCGCGTGCAGGTGGGCCCCATCTCCCGCCTGGACCAGGTCGAGCCACTGCGCGAGGCGTTGCGGCGCGCCGGCTTCGCCGAGAGTTTTATCGTCAAATGAGGTCGGCTGACTGGCCTCGATCCCCTTTACAGAATGACCTGACGAGAGTCGCCCCATGAAAGAGCTGTTTACCCTACGTCCTGGCCGTCTGCTGCCGATGCTGATGGCCTGTCTGGTACTTGTCGTTGCGGCGCCTGCCGTGGCACAGGAGGTGCCGGTACCCAAGCCCCGGACCCTGATTCCTTCTCCGCCACAGCTGGCGGCGAGTGGCTGGATCCTGATGGATGCCGACAGCGGCCGCGTATTGACCGCACACAATTCCGACGAGCGTCTGCCGCCGGCGAGTCTGACCAAGCTGATGACCGCCTATCTGGTGGAGCGCGAACTCGATCGTGGCAATATCGCCATGGACGACATGGTACCGGTGAGCGAGAACGCCTGGCGCACCGGTGGCTCCAAGATGTTCATCGAGGTGGATACCGAGGTCTCCATCCGCGACCTGCTCTACGGCATCATCATTCAGTCGGGCAACGATGCCAGCGTGGCCGTGGCCGAGTACCTCTCCGGCGGCGAGGCCCCCTTCGCCGACCTGATGAACCAGAATGCCGATCGCCTGGGGCTGAGCAATACCCACTTCCGTAATGCCACGGGGCTGCCCGCCGAGGATCACTATTCCACGGCTCGCGATCTCGCGCGGCTCTCGCGCCATATCATCCAGGATTACCCCGAACACTATAAGATCTACGCCGAGAAGTACTTCACCTACAGCGATATTCGCCAGCCCAACCGCAACCGCCTGCTGTGGCGCGACCCCAGCGTCGATGGCCTCAAGACGGGTCACACCGAAGCGGCGGGCTACTGCCTGGTGGCCTCGGCCAAGCGCGACGACATGCGCCTGATTTCGGTGGTGATGGGCGCCAACTCCGAGGAAGCGCGTGCCCAGGAAACCCAGAAGCTGATCAGCTACGGCTTCCGCTACTTCGAGACCCTCAAGCTCTACGATCGTGGCTCGGTGCTCAATACGCCCCGGGTATGGGGCGGCGATATCAACGAGCTGCGCGTCGGCGTCGACGAGGACGTGGTGATGACCGTGCCCCGCGCTCGAAACGACGAACTCACCGTCAGCCTGGATATCCAGACCGATATCGAGGCGCCTGTCCAGCAGGGCGAGCGCGTCGGCACCCTGGAGGTACAGCTGGGTGACGAGGTGGTCGGCGAGCGGCCCCTGGTGGCCCTGGACGCCGTGGAAGAGGGCGGCTTTATCAAGAAGCTGATCGACCGGGTGCAGCGCTTCTTCTCCAGCCTGATCGGCGGCTGGTTCGACTGATAGGTCAGGCGGGGCTAGCCATCGAGCTAGCGCCCCAGAGCCAAGGGGCGCTGGGGATAAGCCGAAGAGGGGGTCCTATGCCATGGACGGCATCGGTAGCGTACAGGGAAGTATTTACAGCGCCCCCTCGCAGGCTTGTCGCCAGATCAGCCCCGAGCCGTCGAGCTTCCAGTTTGCTGGCCTGATCGTCTGGAGCCTGGCATTGGTCACCCGGGCAGGGCTCGAGTAAAATGGCCGTATATTCACGACTCTCTGGAACAAGCATGAACGACAAGTCGCTGCGCGACCTGCGTCGCCCGAGCAAGCCGGCCTCCGGCGAATCGCCCAGGATCACCTTCCCGTGCCAGTATCCCATCAAGGTGGTCGGAGATGCCGCCGATGATTTCACGGCGGTGGTGTGCCAGATCATCACCCGCCATGACCCCGAATTCGATGCCGCGACCGTGAAGGTCGTCGATAGCCGCAATGGTCGCTTTCAGTCGGTTCGGCTGACCATCACGGCCACCGGCGAACCCCAGTTGCAGGCGCTGTTCGAGGAGCTCAAGGCCACCGGCCGCGTGCATATGGTCGTGTGATGGCCGAGGATTCCACGCTGCCTCCCATCGAGCCGCCTCCCATCGAGCTGCATCGCCTGGGGCGGCGCCCCTACGAACCCGTGTGGCGCGCGATGCGCGAGCTCACCGACGGGCGCGATGCCGCCACGCCCGACCAGTTCTGGCTGGTAGAGCATGACCCCGTCTTTACCCAGGGCAAGGCGGGCAAGCCCGAGCATCTGCTGATGCCGGGCGATATTCCGGTGGTCCAGACCGACCGCGGGGGCCAGGTGACCTATCATGGCCCGGGCCAGGTGGTGCTCTACCCGCTGATCGATGTGCGTCGCGCCCGGATGGGCGTTCGCGAGCTGGTCAGTGCCCTGGAAAACGCGGTGATCGCCATGCTCGCCGACCATGGGGTCAAGGCCCGGGCGCGGCCCGATGCGCCGGGCGTCTATGTGGATGGCGGCGCCATGGGCGAGGCCAAGATCGCCTCGCTGGGACTGCGCATCCGCCGTGGCGGCAGCTTCCACGGCGTGGCCCTCAACATCGATGGCGACCTGTCCCCCTTCCAGTGCATCAACCCCTGTGGTTATGCGGGGATGGCGATGACGCGCCTGGCCGACCGGGTCGACGATTGCCCCGACATGGAGACGGCCGGCGAGCGCCTGGCGGAGTGCCTGGCGCTCGAGCTGAAGCGCGAACTGATCACCCCACGTTGATCGCGTCGATGCGGTTGGTGTCCTGCTCCTGACCGGGCACCTCGGCGGGGGCGGCCAGTCCCAGGTTGTTCTTCTCGAACACCCGGTCGGCGCGATAGCTGGAGCGCACCAGCGGACCCGACGCCACCTCCATGAAGCCCTTCTCGAGCCCCAGGCGGCGATAACGGTCGAACTCCTCGGGGCTCACCCAACGCTCCACCGGCAGGTGGTTGCGAGTGGGGCGCAGGTACTGGCCCAGGGTGACGATATCCACGCCGATGGCGCGCAGATCATCGAAGGTGGCCAGTATCTCCTCGTCGGTCTCGCCCAGGCCCAGCATCAGGCTGGTCTTGGTCAGCACGCGCGGATTATGGGCCTTGGCATGGGCCAGCACATCCAGCGTCTTGCGGTAGCCGGCACGCGGGTCGCGGACCCGCTCGGTCAGGCGCTCGACGGTCTCGACGTTCTGGGCGAACACCTCGAGACCGGAGTCCACGACCCGCTCGATGGCGGTGTGGACGCCGTCGAAATCGGGGGTCAGCGCCTCGACCACCACCTCGGGGGTCCGGGACTTGATGGCGCGAATGCAGTCGGCGTAGTGAGTAGCGCCGCCATCCTCGATGTCGTCGCGGTCCACCGAGGTCAGCACGATATAACGCAGTCCCATCAGCTCCACCGACTTGGCGGTGTTGGCCGGCTCCTCGGCATCCAGCCAGCCGCCGGGGTTGCCGGTGTCCACGGCGCAGAAGCGGCAGGCGCGGGTGCACACGGAGCCCATCAGCATGATGGTGGCGGTGCCGTTGCTCCAGCACTCTCCCATGTTGGGGCAGTGGGATTCGGCGCACACCGTGCTCAGGCGATGCTCGCTGACGTTGCGCTTGACGGCTTCGAAGCGCTCGCCGCCGGGGATCTGGGCACGCAGCCACTTGGGCTTGCGTCCCGGGTCGACGCCGCCTTCATCGCCGGCATCAGGCTGGCGGCGCTGTTTGATACCATCCTTGATGGCGGCGAAGCCGTGCTCGGTGCGAAACTTCTTGCCGCTGGAAATGGTGGTTTTCGGGGTGCTGTCGCTCATAGGGTCTGACCCCCTCCGCTCGGCGTCTTGTGGGCTGGCATGGCCGGGGTGCCCCGCTCGGGGTCGCCGGTCCGGCCTGGCCCGCCTTGGCGCTGTTGGGTTGCTGGTAACAGGCGCCAATCTACCATAGCTGCACGCGCTCGGCATGGGGGAGCGGCGTTTCGATCGACACCGGCGCCGGCCGTTTTGGTCCTCTGGAAACCCCTCGGGAAACCAGAAGGGGCTCGTCGGCGGAATCTAATTGCGTTATATTGCGGTGCAACAAAGGGCGAATGCTACATTCTTGCCGATCCTAATTCCCTGACCGCCAACACCAGGAGGTCACCATGATGACCCTACCCATGCCGACGCCACCGGCCGCTGCGCTCAGCCTTGTCGACCCCTTCGGCTTCGGCCGTGCCGCGGGGCGCTACTGGCTCGACGCATTCGAACGCAGCGTCCTCTACCTGGATGTGATGCGTGAGCGTGGCAACCAGTATCTGGAACACATCGAGCAGACCCGGCTCAGCGTGCTGGGCTTCGATACCGAGCTGTTGATGGACGGCTTCGACCTGCCGCGGCCGGTCAACTACGAGCTCTTGCGTATCGTGCCGCCCGACGGGCAGCCCACCGACCCGCAGATGCGCCCCTTCGTGGTGGTGGATCCGCGTGCCGGTCATGGACCGGGCATCGGCGGCTTCAAGGCCGACAGCGAGATCGGGGTGGCGCTGCGGGCCGGTCATCCCTGTTATTTCATCGGGTTTCTGCCCTATCCGGTGCCCGGCCAGCAGGTCGAGGACGTCGTGGAGGCGGAAATCGCCTTCCTGCGTCATGTCAACGAGCGCCATGGCGAGATTTCCGAGAAGCCCATGGTGGTGGGTAACTGCCAGGCGGGCTGGCAGGTGATGATGGCCGCCTCCCTGGAGCCCGACCTGTTCGGACCGATCCTGATTGCCGGGGCGCCGCTCTCCTATTGGGCCGGGGAGCGAGGCAATGCCCCCATGCGCTACTCCGGCGGCATGACCGGGGGCAGCTGGCTCACCTCGCTGTTCAGCGACCTGGGCAACGGCCAGTTCGATGGTGCCTGGCTGGTGCAGAACTTCGAGAACCTCAACCCGGCCAATACCTTCTGGTCCAAGCAATACCGCCTCTATTCCCGGGTGGATACCGAGGCCCAGCGCTATCTCGACTTCGAGCGCTGGTGGGGCGGTCATGTGGTGCTCGGCGGCGACGAGATCCAGTATATCGTCGACAACCTGTTCGTCGGCAACCGCCTGTCCACCGCCCAGCTGGTCACCTCCGACGGCCGGCGTATCGACCTGCGCAACGTGCGTTCGCCCGTGGTGGTGTTCTGCTCCCGGGGTGACGACATCACGCCACCGCCCCAGGCGCTGGGCTGGATACGCGACCTCTACGAAGGCAGCGAGGATATCCTCGCCAACGAGCAGACCATCGTCTACTGCGTGCACGACACCACCGGTCATCTCGGCATCTTCGTGTCCGGCAGCGTGTCGCGCAAGGAGCACACCGAGTTCACGGCCAACATGGACTATATCGATGTGCTGCCGCCGGGCCTCTACGAGACCACGATCTCGGAAGCCGAGGAGCGCGATGACAGCGAGCTGATCGAGCGTGACCATCTGCTGGAGTTCACGCCGCGCAGCGTCGAAGAGCTCGACCAGGTGGTCAAGCCCAGCATCGAGGATGACAGGCGTTTCGCCACCGTGGCACGGATCTCGGAAATCAACCTGGGCCTCTATCGGGCCTTCGTGCAGCCCTGGGTTCGCGCCATGGCGACGCCCGAGTCGGCTCACTGGATGCGCCGCCTGCATCCCAATCGCCTGGGGTATCGTCTGCTCTCGGATCAGAATCCGCTGATGACGCCGGTCCCGGTGCTGGCCGAGCGGATTCGTGCCGATCGTCATGCCCTGGATGAGGCCAACCTCTTCCGGGAGCTGGAGTCGGTCGCCTCGGACCAGATCACCCGAAGCTTCAATGCCTGGCGCGATCTGCGCGACGGCAGCGTGGAGCGCCTGTTCCTGGATGTCTATGGTCAGCCGTTCCTCCAGGCCCTGGTGGGGCTGGGGGGCGATGCCCATGTCCACCGCCGGCGTCCCGGCGCCGAGCCCGAGCATCGTCGCTTCATCGAACGGCGTCGCGCCGAGCTCACCGAGAGCATCGCCGATGGTGGCAGCCACGAGGCGGTCATCCGGGCCTTGATCTTCGTGCTGGGCGGGGCGACCTCCACCGATGAGCGTAACTTCAAGCGGCTGCGTGCCTCCCGCGCCGAACTGGATCCGCAGCTCTCGCTGGCCGACTTCAAGCGCCTGATGCGCGAGCAGTTCTTTATCCTCAAGCTGGATCGCAAGGCGGCCATCGAGTCGCTGTCGACCCTGCTCGAGGGGCAGAGCGCCGAGCAGATTGCCGCCCATCTCGAGCATATCGAGCATGTGCTGGCAGCCAGTGGTGGCCTCTCCGAGAGCTCCGCCAGGCGGCTCGAGCGGGTGCGTGAGCTCTTCGAGCGCGCCATCGATCACGCGCCCCGGATCGAGGCGGAGTCCCGTGCCGAGGCCGAGGCCTGGCTGGGTGAGCGGGCCCAGGCCCAGCACCTGGCCTACAGCGAGCTCGAGGGATTCATGGATGAACGCGAGCCCGAGGTGAAGGAAGTCGAACCAGAGGTAAAGGAAGTCGAGCCCGAGGTGAAGGAAGTCGAGGCCCCGCACGTTGAGCAGGCCGCCAGCAAGGCGGAGAAGCCCGAGAGGCCGGAGGCGTCACAGGAGCCGGAGGCGTCGCAGAAGGCCAGGCCGGCGGGGAAGCCATCGTCATCGCGGCGGCGTGGCGGTGCCAATCGCCGCAAGCCCAAGGGCGGTAACGGCTCGCGCTGATCGCTCACCAGGCGCTATTCGACGCCCCCATTGCCCGGTGCAATGGGGGCGTCGTCGTTTGGGGGATGCTTGCCCGGGCATGTTCCTCGGTCTAGGGTCAAGGGGCCCGACCCCGTCGTGCTACTGGCGTGATGCCTGGCGCTGGGGTAGGGTAAGCGCATTTTTCATACGCCCTGGTTGGGCGGCAGGAACTCGCCAGGCACGGCACCGGGTCCGTGTCACCGACACTTAGTGGAGCACTATGGGCAAGTCACTGGTCATCGTTGAGTCGCCGGCCAAGGCGAAGACGATCAACAAGTATCTCGGTAGCGACTTCATCGTGAAGTCCAGCGTAGGTCATATCCGCGACCTGCCGACCAGCGGCTCGGGAAAGACGGCCACCGATCCCAAGGAGCGGGCCCGGCAGGCGGCGGCGACCCGCAAGATGTCGCCGGAAGAGAAGGCGGAGCATCGTCGGCAGAAGGCCGAGGCTCAGCTGATTCGGCGCATGGGCATCGACCCCGAGCACGGCTGGAAGGCCAATTACGAGGTCCTGCCCGGCAAGGAGAAGGTCGTTGCCGAGCTCAAGAAGCTCGCCGAGAAGGCCGATGCCGTCTATCTCGCCACCGACCTCGACCGCGAGGGTGAGGCCATCGCCTGGCACCTGCGCGAGACCATCGGCGGGGACGAGACGCGCTACAAGCGGGTGGTGTTCAACGAGATCACCCAGAACGCCATTCAGGAGGCGTTCCAGGACCCCGGCAGCCTCAATATTCCCCGCGTCGAGGCCCAGCAGGCGCGGCGCTTCCTCGACCGGGTGGTGGGCTTCATGCTCTCGCCGCTGCTGTGGGCCAAGGTGGCCCGGGGGCTCTCGGCGGGGCGCGTGCAATCGGTGGCCATGCGCCTGATCGTCGAGCGTGAGCGAGAGATCCGTGCCTTCGTGCCCGAGGAGTTCTGGGACGTTCACGCCGGCCTGACGGTCGACGGCGGCGAACCGGTGCGTTTCGAGCTGGTGCGCCAGGATGGCAAGGCCTTCCGGCCCACCTCCGAGGCCGAGACCCTGGAGCGCATCGCGGCGCTGCGCGAGTCGGCGCTTGCCATCACCTCCCGGGAAGACAAGCCGACTCGCTCCAGGCCCAACGCCCCCTTCATCACCTCGACCCTGCAACAGGCCGCCAGCGGCCGCCTGGGCTTCTCGGTGAAGAAGACCATGACCCTGGCCCAGCGTCTCTACGAGGCGGGCTACATCACCTATATGCGTACCGACTCCACCAACCTGTCCAAGGATGCCGTGGCCAGCGTGCGCGACTTTATCGGCGATGAGTTCGGGGCGCGCTACCTGCCCGAGACTCCGCTTCGCTATTCCAGCAAGGAAGGCGCCCAGGAGGCCCACGAGGCGATTCGACCCTCCGAGGTGGGGCGGCGTGCCACCGACCTGGCCGGCATGGAACGCGATGCCGAGCGCCTCTATGAGCTGATCTGGCGCCAGTTCGTGGCCTGCCAGATGACCGCCGCCGAGTACCTCTCCACGACGCTGACCGTGGAGGCCGATGGCTATGAACTCCGGGCCAAGGGACGGGTGCTGAAGTTCGATGGCTACACCCGGGTGATGAAGCCCATGGGCCGCAAGGATGAGGATCAGTCGCTGCCGGACCTGGCCCAGGGCACGTCCATGAGCCTGGCGAGCCTCGACCCCCGCCAGCACTTCACCAAGCCGGCGGCGCGCTATACCGAGGCGAGCCTGGTCAAGGAGCTGGAGAAGCGCGGCATCGGCCGTCCTTCCACCTATGCCGCGATCATCTCCACCATCCAGGACCGGGGCTACGTCAAGCTGGAGAACCGCCGCTTCTATGCCGAGAAGCTGGGCGATATCGTCAGCGAGCGCCTCAAGGAGTCGTTCCCCGACCTGATGGACTACTCCTTCACGGCGCGCATGGAGGATGGCCTCGACGAGGTGGCCGAGGGCGAGCGCAACTGGCAGGCGCTGCTCGATGCCTTCTATGCCGAATTCAAGAAGGAGCTTCAGGCCGCCGAGAGCGAGGAGGGCATGCGCCCCAATCAGCCGGTGCCGACCGATATCGACTGTCCCAGCTGTGGTCGCAAGATGCAGATCCGCACGGCGTCCACCGGGGTCTTCCTGGGCTGCTCCGGCTACAACCTGCCGCCCAAGGAACGCTGCAAGACCACCATCGACCTGTTGCCGGGCGAGGAGGCCGTGGCCGCCGACGCCGACGAGGCCGCCGAGACCGATGCCCTGCGCGCCAAGCATCGTTGTTCGACGTGCGGTACCGCCATGGACAGCTACCTGATCGACGAGACGCGCAAGCTGCATATCTGTGGCAACAGCCCGGACTGCGGCGGCTACGAGATCGAGCAGGGCAAGTTTCGCATCAAGGGCTACGATGGCCCCACCATCGAGTGCGACAAGTGCGGCAGCGAGATGCAGCTCAAGAGCGGGCGCTTCGGCAAGTATTTCGGCTGCACCAGCGACGCCTGCAAGAACACCCGCAAGCTGCTCAGGAGTGGCGAAGTGGCGCCGCCCAAGATGGACCCCATCGACATGCCGGAGCTGGCCTGTCAGAAGGTCGACGACCACTATGTGCTGCGCGACGGCGCCAGCGGCCTCTTCCTGGCCGCCAGCAAGTTCCCCAAGAACCGCGAGACGCGCCCGCCGCTGGTCAAGGAGCTCAAGGCGCATGCCGAGGAGCTGCCCGACAAGTATCGGTACCTGCTCGACGCCCCCAGCGAGGATCCCGACGGTCGTCCCGCCCAGATCCGCTTCTCGCGCAAGGCCAAGGAGCAGTTCGTGATGACCGACGAGAACGGCAAGGCCACCGGCTGGAAGGCCACCCACGACGGCAGCAAGTGGCAGGTGGAGGACAAGCGCAAGTGACACCGGGCGTCAGCGGCCAGGGGGAGCGCCTGGCCGTCTTCGTCGACGTCCAGAACGTCTACTACACCGTGCGTGAGGCCTACGGCCGTCACTTCGACTACAACGCCTTCTGGGCGCGGTTCGCCGCCGCCCGGGAGGTCGTGGTGGCCAATGCCTATGCGGTGGAGCGCGGCGACCCTCGTCAGCGCCACTTTCAGGGGATCCTGCGGGCCATCGGCTTCAATGTGAAGCTCAAGCCCTTCATTCAGCGCCGGGATGGCTCGGCCAAGGGGGACTGGGATGTGGGGATCACCCTGGATGCCATGGAAGCCGCGCCGGGGGTCGACCGGGTGGTGCTGGTCTCCGGCGACGGTGACTTCGACCTGCTGGCGAGCCGCCTGCGAGAACGCTTCAAGGTGAGGGTCACCGTCGTCGGGGTGGCGGCGTTGACCGCGGACTCCCTGGTGCGTGCGGCGGATGAATTCGTGCCCATCGAGGGGGCGCTGCTGCTCTAGTTCGCTCGTGATATGCTGCCCTGAAGAAGACAACAGAGGAGACCGCCATGAACGACCAGATTCTTTCGCCCAAGATGCTGGGTTACTGGAACGACGAGGATATTGCCCAGGCCACCGACGAGCCGGGTATCTACTGCATCTATCGTGCCGCCAGCGACCCGGAAACCGGTAACCTGGAGGTCCAGGAGCTGCTCTTCGTGGGCGAGAGCGGCAGCGCCCGTCACGGTATCCAGCATGGTGAGTCGCGTCCCGAGTGGGAGGCCTGCCTGGAGGAGGGGGAGGAACTCTGGTATTCCATTGGCCCCTGTGGCCGGGTCAATCGTGAGCGTCTCATGGCGGCCATGATCCACGCCCACAAGCCGCGCCTGAACCAGCACAGCTCCTTCCTCGAGCGCTTCCCCTTCGACCGCACCACCGTGCATCTCTATGGCAAGAAGGACAAGCTCCAGGCCATCTTCACCGTTCAGCGCCTGGACTGAGCGGAGGCCCACACGCTCCGGCATGATGCCAATGGCTCCAGCAGGGCTGTCGCAGTCATCAGCCGCGAGGGGCGCTGGGGGTAAGCCGTAGAGGAGGTCCTATGCCATGGAAGGCATCGGTAGCGTACAGGGAGGTATTCACAGCGCCTCCTCGAAAGCTTGCCGCCAGAACAGCCCCTGAGCGTGGCAAAACGCAGGGTGAACCAAACCGTGACACTGTGAGGCGCGATAATAATCGGTACAATCGCGCCCCCACACTGTTTCGACCGGACACCCGCCTTGATCGCTACCGCCAACATCACCATGCAATTCGGGGCCAAGCCCCTGTTCGAGAATGTCTCCATCAAGTTCGGCAACGGTCACCGCTACGGCCTGATCGGTGCCAACGGCTGCGGCAAATCCACCTTCATGAAGATCCTCGGCGGCGACCTGGAGCCCTCCTCGGGCCAGGTGATGGTCGAGGCCGGGGCACGGCTCGGCAAGCTGCGCCAGGACCAGTTCGCCTTCGAGGACGAACGGGTCATCGATACCGTGATCATGGGCAATACCGAGCTGTGGAGGGTGGCCGCCGAGCGTGAGCGGATCTATGCGCAGCCCGAGATGAGCGAAGAGGACGGCATGACCGTGGCCGACCTGGAGGTCCGCTTCGCCGAGCTCGATGGCTACACCGCCGAGGCCCGGGCCGGTGAGCTGCTGCTGGGGCTGGGCATCCCGCTGCACCAACATGCCGGCCCCATGAGCGAGGTCGCCCCGGGCTGGAAGCTGCGCGTGCTGCTCGCCCAGGCGCTGTTTGCCGACCCCGACGTGCTGCTGCTCGATGAGCCCACCAACCACCTGGATATCAACACCATTCGCTGGCTGGAAGGCATGCTGACGGCGCGCAGCTGCACCATGATCATCATTTCTCACGACCGGCACTTCCTCAACAGCGTCTGCACGCATATGGCGGACCTGGACTATGGCGAGATTCGGCTCTTCCCCGGGAACTACGATGAGTACATGACGGCCGCCACCGCCGCCCGGGAGCGCCAGCACGCCGACAATGCCAAGAAGAAGGCCCAGATTGCCGACCTGCAGGCCTTCGTCAGCCGCTTTTCGGCCAATGCCTCCAAGGCCAAGCAGGCCACCTCCCGGGCCCGTCAGATCGACAAGATCAAGCTCGAGGAGATCAAGCCGTCCAGCCGGGTCAGCCCGTTCATTCGTTTCGTGCCCGCGAAGAAGATTCATCGCAATGCGCTCAATGTCGAAGGGCTCACCCAGGGCTTCGCCGGCGAGGCCCCGCTGTTCGAGAGGCTCGGCATGACCGTCGAGGCCGGCGAGCGCATCGCCATCATCGGCCCCAACGGCATCGGCAAGACCACGCTGTTGCGCACCCTGGCCGGCGAGCTGGCCCCCCAGGCCGGCAGCGTGAAGTGGACCGACAGCGCCGATCTCGGCGTCTTCGCCCAGGATCATGCCGATGACTTCGCCAACGAGGCAACGCTGTTCGAATGGATGGCCCAGTGGACCGACGGCGGCGAGCAGGAGGTGCGTGGCGCCCTGGGCAGGATGCTGTTTTCCAGCGACGATATCGACAAGTCGGTAAAGGTGATTTCCGGCGGCGAGCAAGGGCGCATGCTGTTCGGCAAGCTGGCCCTGACCCATCCCAATGTGCTGCTGATGGACGAGCCCACCAACCACCTGGACATGGAGTCCATCGAGGCGCTCAACCTGGCGCTCGAGAACTATGCCGGCACCCTGTTCTTCGTGAGTCACGACCGTGAGTTTGTCTCCTCGCTGGCGACCCGGGTCCTGGACATGAGTCACGAGGGGATCATCGACTTCAGCGGTGGCTACGACGACTACCTCAGAAGCCAGGGGGTATTCGCTTGAGGCCACCGCAGCCGGGTCGATATTCTCGCCGGCCTGTCGGGTCGTCCGGGGATGCGGTATAACTTGTCCCGTCGTGTTGTCGGTCACCCTCGACGACGCCCGATCAACGTTCAAGAGTTGCCCAACGATGACTTCACTCTCCCGTCGCCGCTTCAGCCGACTCGCCCTCGCCGCGCCGCTGGCGCTGCTGGCCATCGAGCCGGCCCGTGCCAACCTGATCGAGACACAGCTCTCCCGGGCGCACCTGCCGCGCCACAGCGAGGAGCTGTGGGTGCTGGTGGACGACGACGAGGCCACCCTGACCGTCTATCGGGGCAACCGTGAGCTGGCCCGTTTCAGGCCGATCTCGCTGGGGCGGGGTGGCGCCCGGCCGATGCGCCTGGAGGGCAGTGGGGCCACGCCCAAGGGGGAGTTTCGCGTCAATCGTTTCAACCGCGAGAGCGACTGGCACCTGTTTATCGGGCTGGATTATCCCACGCCGACCCATGCGCGGGTGGCCCTGGAAGAAGGCATCTATACCCAGCAGGACTATGATGACTACTTTCGTTACTATCGCAGGAAGGGCCACCCGCCCCAGCATACGGCGCTGGGAGGCTTCATCGGCCTGCACGGGATCGGCAAGGGGGACCCCGATATTCATCGCCGGTTCCACTGGACCCAGGGGTGCGTGGCGGTGACCGATCAGCAGATCGAGCAGCTGGAGGGGCTGATCGATATTGGCACACGCGTCGTGATCCGCTAGGCTGTATCACGCGCAAGGGACGTTGGAAGCGATGGACAAGCGCCGTTGTGTATAATAAAACAGCGCTGACCCTGTGCCCCGAGCACGAGTCGCTCAAGACGCGCCTGCATGTTGCAGGCAAGACACCTGTCTTATCAGGTTTCTTTCAATGCAGTACCAAGGAAGACCAAGGAGAACATCATGACTCTGAAGACCACCCTGAAGCTGACCGCCGCTGCCGCATCTCTGGCCGTTCTGGCTGGCTGTGCTTCCACCGGTGCCCTGGAAGAAGTCCGTACCACCGCCGAGTCCGCACAGGCCGACGCTGCAGAAGCTCGTAGCATCGCTGTTCAGGCGCAGAACACTGCCAACCAGGCCCAGCGTGATGCCCAGGCGGCTCTGCAGATGTCCGAGCAGAACCGTGACGAGATGAACCGCATGTTCAGCCGTTCCATGCAGAAGTAAGACTGCAAGGAAGGCTGGCATCGCCCCAGGGCGATGGCGGTTCTGCAGAAAAGGAAGACCCCGCCTCAGCGGGGTCTTCCTGTTTGCGCCTGCCCGCCTCGGGGCGGCTCGACTTGTATCCGCTCAGTTCTCGGCGATGCCCTCGTAGAGGCCCGGCGGTTCGTCCATGGATTCATCCTCGGCCGACTTGAGCAGTGAGACCGCCATGCCGTCGGGGGACTCGACCACTTGCCGCAGGCGCTTGTAGTCCACCGCTGGCTGCTCCTCGCCGAAGGCCTTGGCCAGCTTGTCCATGGCAAACATCAGCGGCTCGAAGCCTTCCCGGTTTTCTTCCAGGGCCGGATAGGACTCGGCCAGCAGTTCCTCGTCTTCCGTCCAGCCGGTCTTGAAGGGCTGGTCGATGATATTGACGCGCGTCCCGCTGGGCACGCGCTCATACAGGGACTCGATATCCTGGGGGAACATGCGGATGCAGCCGCGGCTGACACGCATGCCGACGCCATCGGGCTTGTTGGTGCCATGGATCAGGTAGCTGGGGAGTCCCAGCAGGATGGCGTGGCGTCCCAGGGGGTTGTCCGGGCCGGCGGGCACGACCGACGGTGCCGGCTCGCCCCGGGCGGCGGCTTCGCGGCGCATCGAGGCGGGCGGCGCCCAGGCGGGGTCCTTGACCTTGATGGTGGTCTTGGTCACGCCCTGGGGGGTGGCGAACTCGTCGCGGCCCACGCTGATCGGGTAGGTCTCGACCACGCCGGACTCGGAGTAGTAGTAGAGGCGCAGCTCCGACAGGTTGATCACGATGCCTTCCTGCTCGGCGTCGGGGAGTACCCGGCGGGCCGGAATGGTGACCTCGGTATCGGCATAGGGGGCCCAGATGCTGACCTCCGGATTGGCCATCCGGATCGCCTCGTAGCCCACGTTATGCTCGCGGGCGATATCGACCAGGGTGTCTCCCTCTTCGACGGTGACCGTATAGTCCTCGCCGATCACGCTGCCTTCCTCGGGTAACGCATAGTGGCCGCGGGGCAGCTCATGGACCTCGTCGTAGCCAGGGGTGGCCGCCAGTGCGCCGGAGGCAAGCAGGGGGCCAAGTCCCAGGGTCAAGGCCAGGGCCAGGCGGGCGCCTTTTCGGCTCGGTGTCAGGGTGTTCATAGGATCGTTCAACTCCCGGGGCTTGTGGGGCACCGGTAACTCCCTTGACCGGTGCCCGTGGGCGGTGAGATGCGGCGTATGATAACAGTATAGGGGAGCGCGATCGCCGTTAAATCGCGCTCCCGCAACAGTCGCGTCAGGCGGCCTGGGCCTTGTGGTTCAGGGTCTCGAGCAACTGCTCCACGGCCTGGAAGCGTGCCTCCTCGTTCTCGGTGGCGGCCTCGAAGCGCAGGGTGTCGGCGCCGTCCAGGCGATAGCGCCCGGGTTCGTGCTGAATCAGCCCCACCAGGGTCATGGGGTCGACGCGGGTGTGGGCGCCGAAGATGATGCGGCCCCGCTCGGGGCCGGCCTCCAGGCGGGTGATACCCAGGCGCTCGGCGCGCTGGCGGAGCCGGGTCTGGCGCAGCAGGGTCTTCACCGGCCCCGGCAGCAGGCCGAAGCGGTCGATCATTTCCACCTGCAGTTCCTTGAGCTCGGCCTCGTTACCGGCGCTGGCGATGCGCTTGTACATCACCAGTCGCTGCTGGACATCGTGGAGGTAGTCGTCCGGGATAAGGGCCTGCAGGTCAAGGCTGATCTCCACGCCCTCATCCAGGGGGGCCTCGATGTTGGGGGTCTTGCCGGCGCGGATGGCCGCCACGGCGCGGTCGAGCATTTCCATGTAGAGGCCATAGCCGATCGCCTCCATCTGGCCACTCTGGTCGTCGCCGAGCAGTTCCCCGGCGCCGCGGATCTCCATGTCGTGGCTGGCCAGCGTGAAGCCGGCGCCCAGGTCCTCGGCGGCACCGATGGCCTCCAGGCGCTTGATGGCATCCCGGGTCATCGCCTTGGGCGGCGGGGTCAGCAGGTAGGCATAGGCCTGGTGGTGGCTGCGCCCGACCCGGCCGCGCAGCTGGTGGAGCTGAGCCAGGCCGAACTTGTCGGCGCGCTCGATCAGGATGGTGTTGGCGCTGGGCACATCGATGCCGGTCTCGATGATGGTGGAGCACACCAGCACGTTGTGGCGCTTGTGATAGAAGTCGGACATCACCCGCTCCAGGGCGCGCTCGGGCAGCTGGCCGTGGGCCACGCCGACCCGGGCATCGGGCACCAGTTCGCGCACCGTCTCGGCGGTGGTCTCGATGGTCTTGACGTCGTTGTGCAGGAGATACACCTGCCCGCCGCGGAGTATCTCGCGCAGGATCGCCTCCTTGAGCACCGCCTGATCGTGGCGCTGCACGAAGGTCTTGACCGACAGGCGCCGCGCCGGTGGCGTGGCGATGATCGACAGGTCGCGGATGCCGCTCATCGCCATGTTCAGCGTGCGGGGGATCGGCGTGGCGGTCATGGTGAGGATGTCCACCTCGGCCCGCAGGCTCTTCAGGCGTTCCTTCTGGGCGACGCCGAAGCGATGCTCCTCATCGATGACCAGCAGGCCCATCTCGGGGAGCCGCATGGATTTCGAGAGCAGCTTGTGGGTACCGATCACGATATCCGCCTGGCCCTCCTGGATGCGCTTCAGTGTTTCGGCCTGGCCCTTGCCGGCGGTGAAGCGCGAGATCAACTCGATATTGACCGCGGTGTCGGCGAAGCGGTCCCGGAAGTTGTCAAAGTGCTGGCGAGCCAGCAGGGTCGTGGGCACCAGCACCACCACCTGGCGGCCGGAGTGCACCGCCAGGAAGGCGGCCCGCATGGCCACCTCGGTCTTGCCGAAGCCCACATCGCCGCATACCACGCGATCCATGGGGCGCGGCGCGGTCATGTCCTCGATCACGGCCTCGATGGCGGCGCGCTGGTCGGGGGTCTCCTCGAAGGGGAAGGCGGCGGCGAAGCGTGAATATTCGGCGTCCGGCGGCTCACAGGCAAAGCCCTGGCGGGCCTCGCGGCGGGCATAGATATCCAGCAGCTCCGCGGCGGAATCGCGGATCTTCTCGGCGGCCTTCTTCCTTGCCTTCTGCCACTGCTCGGAGCCCAGTCGGTGCAGCGGGGCGAGCTCGTCATCGGCGCCGGCATAGCGCGAGATGAGGTGCAGGCTCTCCACCGGCACATAGAGCCGGGCCCCGTCGGCGTACTCCAGGGTGACGAACTCGGCGGCCTGGCCGCCGGTCTCGAGGGTCTCCAGGCCCCGGTAGCGCCCCACGCCATGGGCCTGATGGACGACCGGCACGCCGGGGCGCAACTCGGAGAGGTGGCGAACGGCCAGTTCATCGGCATCGGTGGCCTTTTCCCGGCGGCGGGACTGGCGTACCACCTCGCCGTAGAGTTCGGCCTCGCTGATCACCGCGAGGTCGGGCTCGGTCAGCCAGAGCCCGGCCTCGAGCTCGCCCTCGGTGATGGCGGTGGGGGCATCGCCTGCGAGGAAGTCGGCGAAGCCCTCGACGTGGGGCAGCGCCAGGCGCAGGGGCGCCAGGGTCTCCTCCAGGGCCTCGCGGCGCCCGCGAGACTCCGCCACGAACAGCACCCGGGTATCGCCGCGGGCCTCCAGGAAGCGGGCCAGGGGGGCCAGCGGTTCCCTGGCCCGGGCGTTGATGCCCACCTCGGGGGGGGCCTGGGTGGCCGGGGCCAGGGCGTGGCGATGCTCGCTCTCGGCGGTGAGTTCGACGCGCGGATGGCGCTTGATCGCGGCGAACAGCTCGGCGACCGGCACGAAGGCGCGATGGGGCGGCAGCAGCGGCCGGGTGGGGTCGACCCCCAGGTTGTCGAAGCGGCTCTCGATGGAGGCCCAGTGGTGCTCGGCGGCGGCCAGGCAGCCCGGCAGCAGCGCGACGCGGGTGCTCTCGGCGAGGTGCTCGAAGAGGGTGGCCGTCTCCTCGAAGAACAGCGGCAGATACTGCTCGAGGCCGGGGGAGGGGATGCCCTTGAGCGCATCCAGATAGAGCGGGCACTGGCGCGGGTCGACATCGAACAGCGTCTCGAAGCCCTCGCGGAAGCAGGCGATGGCGCCGCGTGACAGCGAATACTCGTGGGCCGGCAGCAGCTCGACGCGCTCCACCTTGTCGGCGCTGCGCTGGGTGTCGGGGTCGAAGGTGCGCAGGGTGTCGATCTCGTCATCGAACAGGTCGATGCGCAGCGGCGCCTCCGTGCCCATGGGGAACAGGTCGATCAGGGCGCCGCGCAGGGCGTATTCGCCGGGCTCGTAGACGGTCTCGACGGCCCGATAGCCGGCCCGGGAAAGGGCGTCGCGAAAACCCTCGCGGTCCAGGGTCTGGCCGACCTCCAGGGTCATCACGCGCCCGGCGATATACTCGACCGGGGCCAGGCGCTGCATCAGGGTGTTGATGGGTACCAGCACGATGCCGTGGGCGCCATCCTGGAGCTGGCGCAGGGTTCGCAGGCGCGCGGAGACGATGTCCTGATGGGGAGAGAAGCTGTCGTAGGGCAGGGTCTCCCAGTCGGGGAAGGGCAGCACCGGGACCCGGCTGAAGAAGCGTAGCTCATTCTCCAGGCGCAACGCCTGGGCGGTGTCGGCGGTGACCACCAGCAGCGGGGCGTCGCCGGCCAGGCGTGAAAGGGCCAGGGCGGCGGCGCTGCCCTGGGGCATCTGCCAGTAGCGTGTTTCGCGTAGCCCCTGGGGGGGCGGGGGATCGAGCGGCGTGAATGTTGGCATGGTCTCGTATTGGGCTGTCGGCGGGCGCGGCCCGACGGATCCTGTGGGGTTCCTCGAGGACGGTCATCATACCAGTCCTCCCGAGTCTTGTAGTCAAACGCCCGGTCCTGTAACCCGCCTACAGCGGGTGCGACCATCCAGCAATTGCCGCGGGGCCCCGGCCCCGGGATAATGACCGGGAACCCTTCGATTCCATCAGCGAGGCCACACGTGAGTCAGCAACCCTCTGATATCGTCTTCCAGGAATGGCACGACAACCAGGCGTTAGTCGAACAGATGATCCCGATGATCGGTAGCCTCTACCGTCATAACAACGTGGTTACGACTCTCTACGGGCGGTCGCAGTTCAATCGCAGCGTGATCCGTATTCTCAAGGATCACCGCTTCGTGCGGAAGGTGGAGGGCACCGAACTCTCCGTTCAGGATACCTACCCGCTGGTCAAGGCCATGACCGAGCTCAACCTGGGGCCGGCCCATGTCGATATCGGCAAGCTGGGCGTGGCCTTCAAGAAGCAGGGCGGTGGCGACGCCGTGGCCTTCCTGCGCGAGGAGCTCGCCGAGATCGTCGACGCCCATGGCGCCGATGCCGGCAACGGCGAGCCCAAGGACGTGGTCCTCTACGGCTTCGGCCGCATCGGCCGCATCCTCGCCCGCGTGCTGGTGGAGAAGGCCGGTGGCGGCAACCTGCTGCGCCTGCGTGCCATCGTGGTGCGCGGCCGCGGTGACATCGCCAAGGACCTCGAGAAACGCGCCAGTCTCCTGCGTCGCGACTCCGTGCATGGCCCCTTCGACGGCACCATCAGCGTCGATGCCGAGGCGCGCACCCTCACGGCCAACGGCAATGTCATCCAGGTGATCTACGCCGACGCCCCCGCCGATGTCGACTACACGGCCTACGGCATCGACAACGCCGTGGTGGTGGACAACACCGGTATCTGGCGCGACGAGGCCGGCCTCGGCCAGCACCTGCAGTGCAAGGGCGTGGCCAAGGCGCTGCTCACCGCCCCGGGCAAGGGTGATATCAAGAACATCGTCTACGGCATCAACCACGATGCCCTGGGCGACGATGACCGCATCATCTCCGCGGCCTCCTGCACCACCAACGCCATCGTGCCGGTGCTCAAGGTGCTCAACGACGAGTTCGGCGTCGAGCATGGCCATGTCGAGACGGTGCACAGCTACACCAACGACCAGAACCTGATCGACAACTACCACAAGGGCGACCGTCGCGGACGCAGTGCGCCGCTCAACATGGTGTTGACCGAGACGGGGGCCGCCAAGGCGGTGGCCAAGGCATTGCCCGAGTTCGATGGCAAGCTGACCGGCAACGCCATCCGGGTGCCGACCCCCAACGTCTCCATGGCGATCCTCAACCTGCGCCTGGAGACAGCCACCGACGCCGACGCGCTCAACGACTTCCTGCGTCGCATGTCGCTGGATTCGCCGTTCCAGAAGCAGGTCGACTATGTCGACTCCCCCGAGGTGGTCTCTACCGACTTCGTCGGCAATCGCCATGCCGGCATCGTCGATGCCAAGGCGACCATCGCCAACGGCCGGAACGCGGTGCTCTACGTCTGGTACGACAACGAGTTCGGCTACAGCTGCCAGGTGATTCGTATCCTGCAGCACATGTCCAATGTCAGCTTCCTCAAGCTGCCCCGGGCGAAGGCGTAGGCCCGACGGCCTGCCTTTGAAGGGGTGATGTCGAGGGGCAGGGAGAGAAATCTTCCTGCCCCTTTCTCATTTTGCGGCATGGCCGGAAAGCGCGGCATGCCGCCCCCTGCGACCCTCTTCCCCTTGCCTCGGATCACCACCTGCGACCTTCGCTCAGGTGGTCATCACCCTGCCTTGTCTTTATAATATGGTGGATTTTTGGGGTGGGCCGGGTGTGCGTCCTAGCCCTTTCCTTCGTTTTCCGATCCATCAACTGGGCGAGACTATGATCGAAGTCAAGAAAGGCCTGGATCTCCCCATCACGGGAGCGCCCGAGCAGCGTGTCGACGACGCGTTGCCGGTGCGCCACGTGGCGGTCCTGGGCACCGATTATGTCGGCATGAAGCCGACCATGGAGGTCAAGGAGGGAGATGCCGTCAAGCTTGGCCAGCTGCTGTTTACCGACAAGAAGATCGACGGCGTGCGCTTTACGGCGCCGGCCGCCGGCAAGGTGGTGGCCATCAACCGCGGGGAGAAGCGTCGGCTGCTCTCGGTGGTGATCGAGGTCGACGAGTCCGAGCAGGCGGTGGAATTCACCGCCCATGGCCGCGACAAGCTGGCCGGGCTGGAGCGCCAGGCCGTGGTCGATCAACTGGTCGAGTCGGGCCTGTGGACCGCACTGCGCACCCGCCCCTACTCGCGTACGCCGGCCATCGACGGCGTGCCCGCCGATATCTTCGTGACGGCCATCGATACGCACCCGCTGGCGGCCGATCCGGCCATGGTGATCCACGAGCGGTCCCAGGCCTTCGAGGATGGCCTCAAGGTGCTGACTCGCCTCACCGAGGGCAATGTCTATCTGTGCAGTGGCCCGGACAGCAGCATCCCCGGCGGCAACATCGACGGTGTCCAGGCCCAGACCTTCGCGGGACCGCACCCGGCAGGCCTGGTGGGCACGCACATCCACCACCTGTCCCCCGTCGCCCTGCACAAGCGCGTCTGGACGATCGGCTATCAGGATGTCATCGCCTTCGGCAAGTTCTTCGTCGAGGGCAAGCTGGACGTCAGCCGAGTGGTGGCCGTGGGCGGGCCCCGGGCCGAGAAACCGCGCCTGCTGCGCACCCGCATCGGCGCCAGCACCGAAGAGTTCCTGAAGGGGGAGGTCATCGACCCGGACGATACCCGCGTCATCTCCGGTTCCGTCTTCTCCGGCTTTACCTGCGAAGGCAACCTGCGCTATCTGGGTCGCTTCCATAATCAGGTCAGCCTGCTCGAGGAAGGCAACAAGCGGGCCTTCATGGGCTGGATCTCGCCAGGCAAGCATCGTCACTCGGTGATGGGCATCTATCTCTCGAAGCTGACCGGCCTCAAGGACTATGCACCGACCACGTCGACCAATGGCTCCGAGCGCGCCATGGTGCCGGTGGGCGCCTACGAGCAGGTCATGCCCCTGGATATCCTGCCCACACAGTTGCTGCGCTCGCTGATCGTCGGCGATATCGAGACCGCCATGCAGCTCGGGTGTCTGGAGCTGGATGAAGAGGACCTGGCCCTGTGCACCTATGTGTGCCCCGGCAAGTACGAGTACGGTCCCATCCTGCGTGACAACCTCACCACGATCGAGAAAGAGGCTTGATGATGGGTATTCGACAGACACTCGACAATCTCGAGCCGCACTTCCACAAGGGCGGCAAGTACGAGAAGTTCTATCCGCTCTACGAGGCGGTGGACACGATCTTCTACGCGCCCCCCGATGTCGCCAAGACCACCGCCCATGTGCGCGACGGCGTCGACCTCAAGCGCATCATGATCACCGTCTGGCTGTGCACCTTCCCGGCGATGTTCTTCGGCATGTGGAATGCCGGCTGGCAGGCCAACATGGCCATCGCCGAGGGCTATGGCTCCATGGCCGGCTGGCGCGAGGCCATCATGATGGTGCTGTCTTCGGGCCATAACGCCGACAGCCTGTGGGCCAACTTCGTGCTGGGGGCGACCTACTTCCTGCCGATCTACCTGGTCACCTTCGTGGTCGGTGGCTTCTGGGAGGTGCTGTTCGCCATCAAGCGGGGCCACGAGGTCAACGAGGGCTTCTTCGTGACCTCCGTCCTCTATGCGCTGATTCTCCCCGCGACCATTCCGCTGTGGCAGGTGGCGCTGGGCATCACCTTCGGCGTGGTGATCGGCAAGGAGATCTTCGGCGGTACCGGCAAGAACTTCCTCAACCCGGCACTGACCGGCCGCGCCTTCCTGTACTTCGCCTATCCGGCGCAGATTTCCGGTGATGCGGTGTGGGTCGCCGCCGATGGTTTCACCGGTGCCACGGCACTGTCCACGGCCTTCCAGGATGGCATGACCGCGCTCAGCGACAAGTTCAGCTGGTGGGACGCCTTCCTCGGCTTTATCCCCGGCTCCGTGGGTGAGACCTCGACGCTGGCGATACTGATCGGCGGCGCGGTACTGCTGTGGACAGGCATCGCTTCCTGGCGGATCATGCTGGGAGTCTTTTTGGGCATGGTGGCGACCAGCGCGCTGTTCAACCTGCTCGGCTCCGACTCCAACCCGATGTTCGCCATGTCATGGTACTGGCACCTGGTGGTGGGCGGCTTCGCCTTCGGCATGGTGTTCATGGCCACCGATCCGGTGTCCGCCGCCATGACCAACCAGGGACGACTCATCTTCGGCGCCCTGATCGGCGCCATGACCGTGCTGATCCGCGTCGTGAACCCGGCCTTCCCCGAAGGCATCATGCTGGCGATCCTGTTCGCCAACCTGTTCGCGCCGCTGATCGACCACTTCTTTGTTCAGGCCAACATCAAGCGCCGACTCAAGCGCACCGGTGCACCGGCCGAGGAGACTGCCTGATGGCACAGAGCAATAACTCCATCAAGAAGATCCTGACGGTGGCGTTCGCACTCTGCATCGTGTGTTCGGTCATCGTCTCTACCGCCGCCGTGGCGCTGCGTCCGCAGCAGCAGCTCAACCAGGAACGGGACCGCAAGTCCAATATCCTGGCCGTGGCGGATCTGTATGAGGAAGGCGTCGATATCGAAGGGACCTACAGCGAGAAGATCACGCCCCGCGTGGTCGAGCTCGAGACCGGCGAGTACTCGGACGAGTACGATCCGCAGACCTTCGACAGCTTCGAGGCCGCCAAGGATCCGGCGCAGTCGCGTACGCTGTCCGGCGAGAAGGACATCGCCGGCCTGTCGCGCCAGGAAAACTACAGCACCGTCTATCTGGTCGGCGACCCGGATGATCCCGATCAGATCATCCTGCCGGTCCGCGGCCAGGGCCTGTGGGGCCTGATGCGGGGTTACCTGTCCGTTCAGGGTGACGGCAATACCATCGAAGGCATCACCTTCTATTCCCATGGTGAAACACCGGGCCTGGGTGGTGAAGTGGACAATCCGCGCTGGAAGGCCCAGTGGGATGGCAAGGAGGTCTTTGCCGACGCCGACAGCGTTCAACCGGCGATTTCCCTGGTCAAGGGTGGCGCCAGCGGCGAGAACGAGGTCGACGCGCTGTCCGGTGCCTCGCTGACCAGCAAGGGTGTGACCAATCTCGTCCAGTTCTGGCTGAGCCCGGCCGGCTTCGGTGAATACCTGGCCAAGTTCCGTGCCGAGGTATCGCCGCAGAGCGTCGAGACGGCGTCCCCCGTGACCGATGAGAGTGAAGGAGCCTGACGATGTCCGAACCGACCCCCAAGGGCGTCCTGACGACGCCGATCTTCAAGAATAACCCCATCGCCCTGCAGATCCTGGGGATCTGCTCGGCCCTGGCGGTGACCAGCAGCATGAGCGTGTCGCTGGTCATGACCATCGCGGTGATCTTCGTGACGGCCTTCTCGAACCTGTTCGTGTCGCTGATCCGTCATCATATCCCGTCGTCCATCCGCATCATCGTGCAGATGACCATCATCGCCTCGCTGGTGATCGTGGTGGATCAGATCCTCAAGGCCTACGCCTACGAGATGTCCAAGCAGCTCTCGGTGTTCGTCGGTCTGATCATCACCAACTGCATCGTGATGGGCCGCGCCGAAGGCTTCGCCATGCAGAACAGCCCCCAGCTGTCGTTTCTGGACGGCGTCGGCAACGGGCTGGGCTACGGCTTCATCCTGATGACGGTGAGCTTCTTCCGCGAGCTGTTCGGCTCCGGCAGCGTCTTCGGCATGACCGTGCTGGAAACCGTGCAGAACGGCGGCTGGTATGTGCCTAACGGCCTGCTGCTGCTGCCCCCGTCGGCCTTCTTCATCATCGGCCTGATCATCTGGGTAATGCGCTCGCTCAACCCGGAGCAGATCGAGGAGAACGAGTTCAAGATGAAGGCCAACACCGAACCGAAGGAGGCCGTGTAACATGGAACACTATCTGAGCCTTTTCGTGGCCTCGGTCTTTGTCGAGAACATGGCCCTGGCGTTTTTCCTCGGCATGTGTACCTTCATCGCCGTGTCCAAGAAGGTGTCTTCCGCCATCGGCCTGGGCATCGCCGTCATCGTGGTGCTGACGGTGACCGTGCCGGTCAACAACCTGGTCTACACCTTCCTGCTCAAGGAAGGGGCCCTGACCTGGACCGGCATCAGCGGCGCCGAGAACATCGATCTTTCCTTCCTCGGCCTGCTGAGCTATATCGGCGTCATCGCCGCCATCGTGCAGATCATGGAGATGTTCCTCGACAAGTATGTGCCGGCGCTCTACAACGCCCTGGGCGTGTTCCTGCCGCTGATCACCGTGAACTGTGCCATCCTGGGTGGCGTGCTGTTCATGGTCGAGCGTAACTACAACTTCGGTGAGTCGGTGGTCTACGGCTTCGGGGCGGGTACCGGCTGGGCGCTGGCCATCACCGCGCTGGCCGGCATCCGCGAGAAGCTCAAGTACAGCGATGTTCCCGGCTCCCTCCAGGGGCTGGGCATCACCTTCATCACCGTGGGGCTGATGTCGCTGGGCTTCATGTCCTTCTCCGGCATCCAACTCTGAGCCGTCTTGAGGCCCCGGCGCCGGCGGCGCCGGGCACCCGACAACGTCTAGCAATAGGAAACCGACATGGTTGATACATCAGTCATCTTGCTCGGTGTGGTCATGTTTACCGTGATCATCATCGGTCTGACGGCGGTGATCCTGGCCGCGCGCAGCCGGCTGGTCAGCACCGGCGATGTGCAGATCGAGGTCAATGGTGATCCCGAGAACACCATCACTACCCAGGCCGGGGGGAAGCTACTCAACACCCTGGCCGCCAACGGCATCTTCCTCTCGTCCGCGTGTGGCGGCGGCGGCTCCTGCGCCCAGTGCAAGTGCCGCGTCGAGGAGGGGGGCGGTGCCATCCTCCCCACCGAGGAGGCCCACTTCACCATGCGTGAGAAGAAGGACGGCTGGCGTCTTTCCTGTCAGGTACCGGTGAAGCAGGACATGAGCATCGAGGTGCCCGAGGAGGTCTTCGGCGTCAAGAAGTGGGAATGCGAGGTCATCGAGAACCCCAACGTCGCCACCTTCATCAAGGAGCTCAACCTCAAGCTGCCCGAGGGCGAGGACGTGGCCTTCCGCGCCGGCGGTTACGTGCAGCTGGTGGCGCCGCCCTACGATATCGCCTTCAAGGACTTCGATATCGATGAGGAGTACCGGGGCGACTGGGAGAAGTTCGGCCTGTTCAACGTCTCCCACAAGAACAACGAGGAAATCATCCGCGCCTACTCCATGGCGAACTACCCGGAAGAGAAGGGCATCCTCAAGTTCAATATCCGCATCGCCACGCCGCCGCCCAACACCGACCATCCCCCGGGTCTGATGTCGACCTATGCCTTCAGCCTGAAGGCGGGCGACAAGGTCACGGTGATGGGGCCCTTCGGCGAGTTCTTCGCCAAGGACACCGAGGCCGAAATGGTCTTCGTGGGTGGCGGTGCCGGCATGGCGCCGATGCGCAGCCATATCTTCGACCAGCTCAAGCGCCTCGACTCGAAGCGCAAGATCACCTTCTGGTACGGGGCGCGCTCCTGGCGCGAGACCTTCTACAACGAAGAGTACGACAAGCTGGAAGAAGAGCACGACAACTTCGAGTGGCACCTGGCGCTCTCCGACCCGCAGCCCGAGGACAACTGGGAAGGCCCCACCGGCTTCATCCATAACGTCCTCTACGAGAACTACCTCAAGGACCATCCGGCCCCCGAGGACTGCGAGTACTACATGTGCGGACCGCCCATGATGAACGCCTCGGTGATCAAGCTGCTGCTGGATCTCGGGGTGGAGCCCGAGAACATCATGCTGGACGACTTCGGCGGATGATGCCAAGCGTCTTCGGGTGATGACGAGGGCCGGCCACAAGGCCGGCCCTCGTTGTATGAGCAGGCCCCGTTTTCGGCCGAACGCGCAGCAACACACACTGTCTACCCTGTACGTCCCAAGGAGAGAACCTGATGACTATCTGGCTTATGGCCTTCGCCTTCATGTTGCTGATCGTGGCGGCCATGTCCGTCGGCGTGATCATGGGCCGCAAGCCCATCGCCGGCTCATGTGGCGGGCTCAACCAGCTCGGCCTCAAGGACGGTTGCGAGATCTGCGGCGGCAAGGACGATGTCTGCGAGGAAGAGAACCGCAAGCCTGCCAGCGAGCGCCGGCGCAGCGACGAGAGCCGCGGCGCCGACCTGGGCTACGACGCCACCCGGCGGTAGAGAAGGGGACAGTAGAGAAGGGGACAGTCCCCCAACCGCCGGGGACAGTCCCCCAACCGCCGGGGACAGTCCCTCAACCGCCGGGGACAGTCCCCCAACCTCCGGGGACAGTCCCCCAACCTCCGGGGACAGTCCCCCAACCGCCGGGGACAGTCCCCCAACCGCCGGGGACAGTCCCCCAACCGCCGGGGACAGTCCCTCAACCGCCGGGGACAGTCCCCCAACCCCGGGGACAGTCCCCATACCAACGGGGACAGTCCCCCACAGGCGGGGACAGTCCCCATACCCCTGGGGACTGTCCCCTTTGCTTAGAAGCGGTAGGTGACACCCGCGCCGACGGTCAGCGGGTCGACTCGTACGTCGTCGACGGTTGTGCCGGACTTCTCGAATTCGGCGTCGACGTCGGCGTAGCGGGCGAAGCCGGTGGCGCTGAGATTATCGGTAATGACCAGATCCATCCCTGCCTGGCCGGCGATGCCGTAGCTGTCGTCCACGTCCATGCCGGCACCGCTGACGCTGGAGAAGCGGGTGTAGTTCATGCCCAGGCCGACGAACGGCTGCACGCGGGCATCCGCCACGCCACCCAGCGGGTAGAACTGGAGCAGTAGGTTGGCGGGCATGCGGTCGAGGCTTCCGGCATCACCGGTGCCTAGCGCGTAGTCATGCTCGACGTCTTCGCCGATACCCAGCTCCACGCCCAGTTTGTTGTAGAAGAGGTAGCCGCCGGCCAAGCCGAACGCGTTCTCGCGGGAGAGCGCATCGGTGTCGAGATCCGACTTCCCGAATTCGCCCCGTACGTATACGTCACCCGCCTGGTAGGCCATGGCCTGACCGGCAACGAGGGTGAGTGCCAGAGTGCTGGCGGCAAGTGCAGAAATCATTCGCATGGGGGAGTCTCCTTATCAAAATAAAGTAATCGGGGACTGTCCCCGAAAGGGCCGTGGGGACTGTCCCCGGTGGTGGGGGACTGTCCCCGGTGGTGGGGGACTGTCCCCGGTGGTGGGGGACTGTCCCCGGTGGTGGGGGACTGTCCCCGGTGGTGGGGGACTGTCCCCGATGGTAGGGGGACTGTCCCCGATGGTGGGGGGACTGTCCCCGGGGGTATGGGGACTGTCCCCGAGAGTGCCGCGGGCCTACTCCCAGGCGGCGCTTTTGTGTTCCTGCCAGTAGCGGCCGAGGTCGCGTTCTTCGGTGATGCCGTAGAGCGAGTAGCGTCGGTCCAGGGTGGCGCCGCCGTCGCGGGTGAGGGGTCGCCAGGCGATGTCGGCGCGGTCGCGGCTCGAGCGGGTGAACATGGCGTCGAAGGGGATCGATAGATAGAGCCCCTTGTCGAATCCGCCTTCGCCGAAATCATCATCGGCATCGGTCCAGGTGCCCCAGGCGCCGATGCGCACGCCGGAGTTGAATTCACGCGACAGGTCCAGTGTGGTGCCCACATCGCCGGCGAGGTAGCGACCCACACTGAACTTGGCCAGGACGTCCTCGATGCCGGTGTCCACATAGCCGGTCAGGTGGCCGGTCCAGGCGTCGTAGTCGCGCAGCTCGAAGCCTTGCTCGAAGTCACGCTGGCGGACCCAGTTGACATCCAGGCCCAGGGCCACCGGGCTGTCGAAGGGGTGATAGAGCAGCTCGCCGCCGGCGCCGGCGTACATCATCTCCAGCAGGCCGCCGTAGCCCATGGCGTACCAGTCTTCGCCCAGCTGGGCGGTACGCGTGTACTGCAGGTTCTCGATCCCCAGGCTCGATTCGGCCAGGTAGTCGCCGATATAAGTGCGTACCCGTGGCAGCTCGGAATCGGCGATATAGTCGTAGTCGTCGAGGTTGTCGAAGGCCGTCCAGGCCACCTGGCCGGAGAACCAGCCGTGGCGATCGGTACGGTATTCGGCGTCGAGTACCGCCATCAGCCGATAGAGATAGCCGTCCGGGCCGCCGAAGTTCTGATCCAGGCGCGGCCCCAGGCTCCAGTCGAACCGCCGGGGCTGCGCCTCGTAGAGCACCTCGCCGCGGGGCTCACGCAGCTCGGCATGGGCATAGAGCCCGTAGAGGTGATCGTCCTCGCTGTCGGTGGAGCGGGTCGCCGCCACCAGGGCACGGCGGTCGTGGACATCCTCGCGCAGCGAGAGGCCGCGGTTCTCCCAGCGAAAGCGGAAGCGTTCCACGCCGTCGTCGGCCTGGGCGTTGAGGATGCGCCCGGCGCGCACCTCGCTGTGCATCAGCGAGGGGTAGGTGACCGGTTCGCCGGTCACGGTCAGGTCACGGCCATCCCGGGAGATGGATGACACGGCGATGCCGGCATTGTCCTGGAGTTCCTGGCTCACGGCCGCCCAGTTCTCCCGGGGGGCGGCCTGGGGATCCGCCGGTGGCGGGTCGCGCTTGACCTGGCCGAGCCCGGCCAGGTCGATGGCGTAGCTGACCCCGGCCATGGCGGTATCGCCCCGCTGCCAGCCGGCGCGCACCTCCAGGTTATCGGTCAGGCCAAGCCGGGCACCGTAGTTGAAGCGGCTCTCCTGCTCCTGGTCATTGGCCAGCGGTTCGTTGGCGTAGTCATTGCCTTCGTATTCCAGCTGTAGTACCAGCGGATCCCAGGGGGTCTGATACTCCACCCCGCCGAATACCGCCACCGGGCCGCGGAACAGCGCATCCAGGGCGAACTCGCCGCCCTGGTCGCCACCGGCATCATCGGGACGCTCATCGAAGCGGTCGTGTGCCCAGCCGAGGGGCGAGTCCGCATCCGCGGCGTTGCCCAGATAGCCCCAGCCCAGGCCCAGGCTGAAGTCGAGGTCGTACCAGCGCTTGCTGGCCACCAGGTACTCCGAGCCGAACAGGGTAGTGCCGCCCACATCCCGCAAGCCCAGGGCCAGTTGGGGCCAGTAGCGGCTTTCCTCGAGCAGGCGCAGCTTGATATCGAAGCCCTTGTCGAGATAGCGATCGAACAGCTCGGAGCCGCGATCCTCGACCTCCACGTAGCGGAACCCGCCCTCGAGCCATTCCGCGGGCTGGAAGAACAGGCTGTAGCGACGATAGGGCGAGGTCCGGCTGAAGCCCACCATCATGCTGCCGATGGGGGCCATGCGTGCCGATGGTGTCTGCATCAGGCCCACGCCGCCGAAGTCACTCTGGCCGGTACCCAGCTCGCCGGCCAGGCCATCCGCCAGGGCGGGCGAGGCCATGGCCGCCAGGAGCAGGGCGCCCGGGTGAGCCAATGGTCGGCAGTTGACCCGGGAGTTGGCCCTGAGGTGCTTGCTGCTCATTGGGTTGGTTCCCTCACTCCGGTGTCGTTGTGTTCGAATACCTCACACGCATCTCCGGGCAGCCGGGTGGCGAGATAGCCGGGAAGGCGCCGATTGACGACCCGGGCCGCGGCGCTGTAAGGCCCGGACTCGGGCAGCGGCAATATCACCCGGCTCCCCGGCGTGAGCGGGGTGGCCTGGTGGTTCCAGGCGGCGATGCCCCGGGTATATAGCGTGCCGACGGGCGTTATCAGGGTCGCCGTTTCGGCCTGCCGAGTGGCCGTCTCCGGCAGGGCGGCAAGGCCCTGGGCGAGAGTCATGTCCTGGCGCCAGGCAACCCTGGATACCCCGCCGTGATGCCAGACCTCGACCCAGGAGGGCACGGGGCAATGGCCCCAGAGCGAGATATCGTCGAGCGGCAGGTCGCCGCGCTGATGGGCGCCTAGCCAGGGCAGATCGTGGCGCCCGGGGGTCCTGGCGGGCAGGGCGGGTTGTCCCTCGAGCTCGGCGTGCCAGGCGCGCAGGCCCGCGGCCAACGCCGGCCGATCGATGAGCCGGGCCTCGGTGACCAGGGGGCCGAGCTCCGCCATGAGCCGCCGGCGCTGAAAGTCGAGCGCGTCGGCGGTGGCTTGCTCCAGTGCGAAGGCATGGCGCCAGGTCACGCGCCGGTCGCTCTGCTTCAGGGTGTCGAGCCAGGCATCCGATAGCCGGGGCGCCGGCTGCTGGGCGATTGCCGCCAGGGGCAATAGCAACCCGGCCAACACCAGCCCGGCGAGCATCAGTGCTGTGCCGATTACCCTTGCCTTCGGGAGGCGCGTGGTTACCACCATTGTCTTGCCACCTCCCATTCCAGGGTGGGGCCGTCCGGCCAGGCCTGCTCCTCGCCGGCCCATAGCCTCAGGCTCTGGGGGTCGCGCCACAGCTTGCCCGCGGTGGCCTCGCCATTGGCCCATTGCAGGGTCATTTCACAGGGTTCCAGGGTCAGGGTGGCCAGTGGCAGCGCATGGGCTTCCGGCTCGCCACACGCCAGGCGGCCCGTGGCGGCCATCCGGCGCGGCAGGCCAGCGGGGTCTTGCCAGGTGCGGATCAGGCGAAATGTCGTCGGGTCTTGCTGTCGCCAGGGGGCCTGGGTATCGGGCAGGGCGGGAAAGGCCGTATCCAGCAGGTTTTGCGCAAGCCCCACGGTGGTATGCAGGCCCTCGTGGCGCAGCGTGACCAGGCCCTGGTTGCCGGTGGGCCAGTAGGTCTCGCCATTGGCCTGGGCGGCGAGTACCACCAGCCCCTGGCGGTCGCCGGCATCCAGCCGTAGGCTGGCATAGGGAATCCCGGCGGCCCTGTCGGCGAGGCCTTTTTCCTCGCTCAGCGCGTCGCTGAACAGGGCAGCCATGGGGGAGGCCCCACCGCTGGCACAGCCCGCGATGGCCAATGGCAGCAGGGCAGAGCCGACGAAAAAGGCGGCGCGCAGACACAAGAGAGCCGCCCTTGGGCGGCTCTGTCGCGTCGCGCTGCCGGAAGGCGAAGACGCTGACGGCATGCTCACTCCGGTGTTAGTTGGTACCGGAAGAAGAGGATGAGCCGCCGGAAACGGCCACCCCGATGGCCACGGCGATGGCGGCACCGATACCGATGGTCAGCGCCGGGTTCTCGGATACCATCTTGGCGAAGCCGGAGGCGCCACCGCTTTGCGGGGCCGACGCCTGGACGGCGGAGTCGGGTGCGTCGCCCTGGGCCATGGCCAGGGGGGTAGTCAACATGCCTGCAATCGCTACCAGAGCAATACCTTTTTTCATACTGAGGCCTTCCCGTTGTGATCTCCCGGGCCATGCCATCACCCGGGTTGTCGATGTTGTTCGACCCCAAGGGTAATGGATTTGGCGGCACTTGTCTCGCCAGGTGAGTCCCGAACGAGGCAGCCGCCAGGCTATCGGGGATAACGTTTGGTGATAACGTTTAGTGATAACCCCGGCGCTCGGCGATAGCCCCAGAGTTTGATCACGCGAGGTGGAGGGGGGGGCGGGCCGTCGTGTATGATGCTTCACCATCTTTAGACCGATTTCATGACTTCACGACGGGCAAGACGCCATGCCGAATGCAACATCCATCAAGCTAGCGGTAACCCTGAGCGGTCTCCTGTGGTTAAGTGGTTGTGCGCTGGCCCCGGGTGGGCACATCGACAACCGCTATGAGGCAGCGCCCATTGCCGAGCTCGTGGATATCGAGCCCATCACGCCGGGGCTGGTGGCCACTTACCGCCAATCGGTCAACGGGGCCAGTGCCATGCCGGCGGATCTCGCCCGGGCGCTTGCGACCTATGAGTACCGCATCGGCAAGGGGGATGTCCTCAACATCATCGTGTATGACCACCCCGAGCTGACGATTCCCGCCGGGGCCGAGCGCAGCGCCGCCGAGGCCGGCAACCAGGTGCGCAGCGATGGCACCATCTTCTACCCCTATGTGGGGCGCCTGAAGGTGGAAGGCCTGACCCTGGAAGCGGTTCGCACCCTGCTGACGCGGCAGTTGTCGAATTTCATCATGGAGCCCCAGATCGATGTGGGCATCGCGGCGTACCGCTCCCAGAAGGTCTATGTCAGTGGCGCCGTGGCAGACCCCGGCAGGCTGCCGATCACCAATGTGCCGCTGACGCTGACCGAGGCGGTGAGCCTGGCGGGCGGCGCGCAGGAGGCCGCCAACTGGCATGACGTCATCCTGACCCGTGATGGCGAGGAGGAGCGCCTCTCCCTGTACGCCCTGTTACGGCAAGGCGACAAGCGCCAGGAGCGCCTGCTCCAGGATGGGGATGTGCTGCATATCCCCAGCGCCGAGAACCAGGGGGTCTCGGTGATGGGGCAGGTCAATCGCCCCGGCAATATTCCGGTGGGCAACGAGCGCCTGACCCTGACGGATGCGATCTCCCAGAGCGGAGGCATCGACGAGCGAAGCGCCGAGGCCTCCGGCATCTTCGTGATCCGCCCGAAGTCGCCGGAGCAGGACAGCGACCGGCTCGCGACGGTCTTTCAGCTGGACGTCAGCAATGCCATGGCCTTCTCCCTGGGTAGCCAGTTCGCGTTACAGCCCCAGGATGTGATCTATGTGACGACGGCCCCCATTGCCCGCTGGAACCGCGTGATCAGCCTGCTGCTGCCCTCCATCAGCCTGCCCGGTACCGCCGCGAGCACCGTGGATGACGTAAGAGACGTTAATAACTGATGTTCGAGCATGTTCTCGTGGTCTGCATCGGTAATATCTGCCGCAGCCCGGTGGCCGAGGCCATGCTGCGCCGGGCGTTGCCGACCAAGCAGTTAAGCTCCGCCGGCCTCGGGGCCCTGGTGGGTCAGGGCGTCGACCCCGGCGCCCGGGAGCTCGCCGAGGCCGAGGGCCTGGATGTCAGCGGCCACCAGGCCCGTCAGCTCACCCGCGAGATGCTGGTGGCGGCCGACCTGATCCTGGTCATGAGCCAGGGGCAGCGCCGGGCCGTCGGTGAATTGGCGCCCCAGGCCCTGGGCAAGACCATGACGCTGGGCCGATGGCTGCCCGGCGAGCCCGAGATTCCCGACCCCTATCGCAAGAGCCGCGACGCCTTCGCCTACGCTCACCGGCTCTTGAACGATGCGACGAGCGCCTGGGCGAAGCGCCTCTAGCCACCCCGGTGTCGTCTGCGCAAGGCCCCATAACCAACGGATTTCATACCCTTCATCATGAGCGAAACACAACAGCACTCCACGCCTGCGGCCGCAGCCGATGAAATCGATCTTGGCCGCCTCTTCGGCCTGTTGCTTGACCATAAATGGCTCATCATCGCGGTCACCGTGCTCTTCGCGGTGGCGGGTGCGGCGTATGCCTTGCTGGCCACCCCGATCTATCAGGGCGATGCCCTGGTGCAGGTCGAGCGGCGCTCGTCCGTCAGCCCGTTGGGGGATCTTTCCGAGGTGTTCGGGCAAGAGGGCGAGTCGAGCACCGCGGCCGAGGTGCAGATCCTGCAGTCGCGCCTGGTGCTGGGCCAGGTGGTGGAGCGCATCGGGCTGGATACCGTGGTCACGCCCAGGCAACTACCGGTGATCGGCGGCTTCTTCCGCCGTAACGGCGTGGAGCGCCCGGATTTTCGCCAGGGGGAGCCCGAAATCTGGGCCGGCGAGTCCCTTCAGGTCGGCCGCTTCGAGGCGGCCAGGAAGTGGCGAGGCCTGCCCCTCACCCTGCGTGTGGAGGGGAGCGAGCGTTATTCGCTCTGGCATGACGACGAACGCCTGGGGGAAGGGCGGGTGGGTAGCCTGGCCGACCTGGCGCAGGGGGGCATCCAGCTGCGCATCGCCGACTGGCAGGCCCCCGAGGGGGCCGAATTTGTGTTGCAAAAGCGCTCCATCCCCGCGGCCACCGGCAATCTCAAGTCCCGGTTAACGGTGGCTGAGGTCGGCGGCGGGCGCAACAGCAGCACCGGCATGCTGAGGCTCACCCTGAACGGCACCGATCGCGAGGAAATTCGCACGGCGCTGGATGCCGTGGCGGAGACCTTTCTCACCCAGAATGTGGAGCGCCAGTCGGCGGAGGCCCAGCAGAGCCTGGAGTTCCTGCGTGAGCAGGCCCCGGAGTTGCGTGCCCAGCTGAGCCAGGCGGAAGACGAGCTGAACAGCTATCGCGTGGAAATGGACAGCGTCGATCTTTCCAGCGAGTCCCAGGCGGCAATCGAGCAGTTTATCGCCCTGGAGCAGCAGCTCAACGAGCTGGAATTCCAGGAGGCGGAGCTGGCCCAGCGTTTCACGCCCAATCACCCGGCCTATCAGACCCTGCTGCGCAAGAAGCGCCAGCTGCAGCAGGAGCGTGCCGAGCTCAACGAGAGGGTCAACGAGCTACCCGCCGCGCAGCAGGAGGTTGTGCGCCTGACTCGGGATGTAGAGGTGACCCAGGCCATCTATGTCAATGTGCTGAACAAGACCCAGGAACTGGAGGTCGCTCGCGCGGGTACCGTGGGTAATGTGCGTATCATCGACGATGCCCTGGTCGCTGGCACCCCGATCGAGCCCAGAAAACCCTTGATCGTGATAGTGGCGACGCTACTGGGCGGCATGCTCAGCGTGGGCTTCGTGCTGCTGCGTGGCCTGCTGCGCCGTGGGGTCGAGTCGCCGGAACAGCTGGAAGAAGCCGGCATGCCGGTATACGCCACCGTTCCGCTGTCCGAAGAACAGACCAAGCTGGCTCAGCGGGTCAAGCATCGCCGCGACAGGAAGGCATCCAGCATCAGCGGGGGGCTCTTGGCCGAAAGGGCCCCTACCGACAGTGCGGTAGAGGCGCTGCGCGGCCTGCGTACCAGCCTGCACTTCGCCATGATGGAAGCCGGCAATAACCGGCTGATGATCACCGGCCCGAGCCCGAATATCGGCAAGAGCTTTATCTCCATCAACCTGGGGGTCGTCTGTGCCCAGGCCGGCCAGCGCGTGCTGGTGGTGGACGCCGACTTGCGCAAGGGGCACGTGCACCACGCCTTCGGTGAGAAAGCGGAAGGCGGGCTCTCCGATGTGCTCTCCGGCCAGTCGGGCCCCGGCGCCCTGATCCGCAAGACCCGCATCGAAGGGCTGGATTACGTCTCGCGGGGCAAGGCGCCGCCCAACCCGTCCGAGTTGTTGATGAATGTCCGGTTCAGCGAGTTTCTGGAAGAGGTGGGGGCCACCTATGACCTGGTGATCATCGACACCCCGCCGATTCTCGCCGTCACAGACGCCGCCATCGTCGGCAAGCAGTGTGATACCAGTCTGATGGTGGCGCGCTTCCAGCAGAACCCGGTGAAGGAAATCCAGATCGCCAGCCGCCGCCTGCAGGCCACGGGCGTCGATCTCAAGGGCATCATCCTCAACGCCATGGAGCAAAGGGCCTCCACCTACTACGGATACGGTTATTACGCGTATTCCTATAAATAGGTGCCAAGCCGGAAACCCTTGACGAACAGCACCGGAGCCCAGCCCAACAGCAATTTGGGCTGAGCCCACACCCGGCCCCACGCCAGGAAGCCAAGACAGCTCGCTAACACTCAGCAAACGGCCTCAGGGATGCGCCATGGACACCCTGGGGCGGTAGCGTGCCTAACCGCTTGGCACAGGGAAAATGCATGAAAAACCGCTCTACGACGGGCCTCGTAGCGCTTTACCAATAGGAGCTCATGTGGTCATCTAGCAGCTTTCGCTCATGGATGATCCGATGCTGACACCGTCTCTTATGCACCATTTATCGATTGTTCCCGACTTCCGCCAGGCGTGGAAAGTGCAGCATCAGCTGTCGGATATCCTGTTTCTGATCGTCTGTGCGGTGATCTGTGGTGCAGAAGGTTGGGACGAAATCGAAGATTTTGGCCACGCGAAGTTAGATTTTCTCCGCCAGTACGGCGATTTTGAGGCTGGCGTGCCGAGTCACGATAC
>NZ_JHVH01000028.1 GCF_000620045.1 Halomonas halodenitrificans DSM 735
GGAGTAACGAGGCATGAGTGTCTCCTTTCGCCCCCTGGTCGGTTTATAAGAACAGGGTATCAGAGGGTGCGACACTCATCCTGACACTGGGGGCCGAGGCCGGCAACATCGGTGTGTGCATCGGCACGTCCGGCCCGGCCGGTACCGACATGATCACCGGGCTCTACTCCGCCTCGGCGGACTCCATCCCCATCCTGTGCATCACCGGCCAGGCGCCGACCGGCAAGCTGCACAAGGAAGACTTCCAGGCGGTGGACATCCAGGCCATCGCCGGCCCGGTGACCAAGTGGGCCGTCACCGTGCTCGAGGCGGCCCAGGTGCCGCGCGCCTTCCAGCAGGCCTTTCACCTGATGCGCAGCGCGCGTCCGGGGCCGGTGCTGCTCGACCTGCCCATCGACGTGCAGATGACCGAGATCGAGTTCGATCCGGATACCTACGAGCCGCTGCCGACCTACAAGCCCGCCGCCAGCCGCGCCCAGGTCGAGAAGGCGTTGGCCATGCTCAATGACGCCGACAAGCCGCTGCTGGTCGCCGGTGGCGGCATCATCAACGCCGATGCCGGCGAGCTGTTCACCGAGTTTGCCGAGCTGACCGGTGTGCCGGTCATCCCGACCCTGATGGGCTGGGGCATCATTCCCGACGACCATCCGCTGATGGCCGGCATGGTGGGGCTGCAGACCTCGCATCGCTACGGCAACGCGACCCTGCTCGAATCCGACTTCGTGATGGGCATCGGCAACCGTTGGGCCAATCGACATACCGGTGCTCTGGATACCTACACCGAGGGCCGCAAGTTCGTTCACGTGGATATCGAGCCGACCCAGATCGGCCGCATCTTCGGCCCGGATTACGGCATCGTCTCCGACGCCGGGGCGGCCCTGAAGCTGTTTGTCGAGGTGGCCAGGGAATGGCGGGCCGAAGGCAGGCTCAAGGACCGTAGCGCCTGGGCCGAGGAGTGCCAGGAGCGCAAGCGCACCCTGCTGCGCAAGACCCACTTCGACAACGTGCCGGTCAAGCCACAGCGCGTCTACGAAGAGATGAACAAGGTGTTCGGCAAGAACACCCGCTACATCAGCACCATCGGTCTGTCGCAGATCGCCGGCGCCCAGTTCCTGCACGTCTACAAGCCCCGCCACTGGATCAACTGTGGCCAGGCCGGCCCGCTGGGCTGGACCATTCCGGCTGCCCTGGGCGTGCGTCGCGCCGACCCGGACACCGAGATCGTGGCCCTGTCCGGCGACTATGACTTCCAGTTCATGATCGAGGAGCTGGCGGTGGGGGCGCAGTTCAATCTGCCCTATATCCACGTCCTGGTGAACAACTCCTACCTGGGGTTGATTCGTCAGTCCCAGCGCGGCTTCGAGATGGACTACCAGGTGCAGCTGTCGTTCGAGAACATCAACTGCCCCGAGATCAACGGCTACGGGGTGGACCATGTCTCCGTGGTCGAGGGGCTGGGCTGCAAGGCGATCCGCGTTACCGAGCCCGACCAGATCGCGCCGGCCCTCGAGCAGGCCCGCGAGTTGATGCGCCAGTACCGTGTGCCGGTGGTGGTCGAAGTGATCCTCGAGCGCGTCACCAACATCTCCATGGGCACCGACCTGGGCGGCGTCAACGAGTTCGAGGCCCTGGCCGAGAACACCGCCGACGCGCCGAGTTCCATCGCCGCACTGCGCTGATACGTCGATAAGATGCGACGAGGGGCGCCGGGGGCAGGTCGAAGAGGAGGTCCGATTCCAGGGAGGGAATCGGTAGCGTACAGGGATGTATTCACAGCGCCTCCTCGTAGACCTGTCGCCGGATCAGCCCCGGGTGGTCGCCAGATAACCCCGAGCAATGACAGACGACTCAAGGAGTTCGATATGCCCAAGTTTGCCGCCAATCTCAGCATGCTGTTCACCGAGGTGGACTTTCTCGACCGCTTCCAGGCCGCCGCCGAGGCCGGCTTCAAGGGCGTGGAATATCTCTTCCCCTATGACTTCGAGGCCGCCGAGATCAAGCGCCGCCTCGACGACAACGGCCTGGAGCAGGTGCTGTTCAACCTGCCGGCGGGGGACTGGGGGGCCGGCGAGCGCGGCATCGCCTGTCATCCTGATCGCATCGAGGAGTTTCGCGCCGGCGTCGACAAGGCGATCGAGTATGCCCAGGTGCTGGGCAACACCCAGGTCAACTGCCTGGCCGGCATCCAGCCCGGCGGCGTCGACGATGACGAGGCGCGTCGGGTCCTGGTCGAGAATCTGCGCTACGCCGCCGAAAGGCTCGAGGCCGCCGGTATCCTGCTGATCGCCGAGCCCATCAATACTCGCGACATCCCAGGCTTCTTCCTGAACCGTACCGAGCAGGCGCTGGCGCTGTTCGACGAGGTGGGCTCCCGCAATCTCAAGCTGCAGTACGACATCTACCATATGCAGATCATGGAAGGCGACCTGGCCCCGACCATCGAGAAGCACTTCGACCGTATTGCCCATGTGCAGCTGGCCGACAACCCGGGTCGCCACGAACCGGGAACCGGTGAGATCAACTACCCCTTTCTGTTCGACCATCTCGAGCGTCTCGGCTACGCCGGCTGGATCGGCTGCGAGTACAAGCCCCAGGCGGGCACCCAGGAAGGCTTGGGCTGGCTGGACGACGTTCGCTGAAACGTAACGCGTTTCGCACCAGGAAAGATCGAGAAACGAAGCGACGCATCACGCAAGTGAAGTGACAGGAGAATCATCATGAGCAAGATCGGTTTTATCGGACTGGGCATCATGGGGCGCCCCATGGCGGGGCATCTGCTGGACGCCGGCCACGAACTGGTCACCGTCAGGCGCGGCACCCTGGATGCCGCCCTGGCCGAGAAAGGCATGCGCGAACTCGATAACCCCGCGGCGGTGGCCGCCGAGGCCGAGGTGGTCATCACCATGGTCCCGGATACCCCCAACGTCGAGGAGGTGCTGTTCGGTGAGGGCGGCGTCATCGAGGGCCTCAAGCCGGGCACCCTGGTGATCGACATGAGCTCCATCGCGCCGATCCCGACCCAGACGTTCGCCAAGCGCATCACCGAGGCCGGCGGCGAGTACGTGGATGCGCCGGTCTCCGGCGGGGAAGGCGGCGCCATCAATGCCGCTTTGACCATCATGGTCGGGGCCACCGACGAGGGCTTCAGGCAGGCCTCGCCTATCCTCGAGGTGATGGGCAAGACGATCACCCACATCGGCGGTCATGGCGCCGGTCAAACCTGCAAGGTGGCCAACCAGATTGTCGTTGCCCTGACCATCGAGGCGGTCGCCGAGGGGCTGCTGTTTGCCTCGAAGGCCGGCGCCGATGTGGCCAAGGTGCGCGAGTCGCTGCTCGGTGGCCTGGCCCAGTCGAAGATCCTCGACGTCCACGGCGAGCGCATGATCCAGCGCACCTTCGACCCCGGCTTCAAGATCAAGCTGCACCAGAAGGACCTCAACCTGGCACTGGAAGGGGCGCGCACCCTCGATCTGTCGTTGCCCGGCACCGCCAACGCCCAGCAGCTGTTCCAGGCCTGTGCCGCCAACGGTGGCGCCGATTGGGATCACGCCGGCATCCTGCGCGCCCTGGAGACACTGGCCAACCACGAGGTGGGTCAGCAATGAGATCGCTTGCTGACCCGGTGCTGGGTCAGCGACGACAGGGGAGGTGACTGCTCCCCGTGGAGCCCGTCGAGGCCGAGCCGGTCGTCAGTGGCCGGTCGAGGTTGACGGGTTCCGGGAGGCAAGTGTTAGATCGTTGCACGCCTCCCGGGTCGCCCATGGCGGCCCTTCCCGGTGGTAGGGGCGACCCGTCACCGGGACTTTTTTTACGCCCCCCGAATATCGATAGCGCCCGGGCGGGGGCCATTAGCCACAGAGGAGAACTCTCATGGTCACCACGCCGTCCTCATCCTCCCCCGAGGCCATCGCCGCGCTGTCCGAGGCACAGGCCCTGCAGTTGTTGCGCAGCCTGGCCGACGCCGCCGTGCGTGCCGTTCATCCCGATAGCCTGCTGCCCGGCGAACTGCCGTCACCGCCCGCCGGTCGTACCCTGGTGGTGGGCGCCGGCAAGGCCGCCGCCGCCATGGCGGTGACGCTGGAGCGGGCCTGGTTGGCCCATCAGCCCGAGGCGCCGCTGGCGGGGCTGGTCGTGACTCGCTACGGCCATGGCCCCGAAGATCCGGGGGCTCCCTGTGAGCGCATCGAGGTCCTCGAGGCCTCGCATCCGATGCCCGATGGCCTCAGCGAGGAGGCCGCTCGGCGCATGCTCGAGGCGGTGGAGCCGCTGGGCGAGGATGATCTGGTGATCGCGCTGGTCTCCGGCGGCGGCTCGGCCTTGATGAGCCTGCCGCCGCCGGGCATCGGCATGCCGGACAAGCAGGCCCTCAACCAGGCGCTGCTGCGCTGCGGGGCACCGATCCGCGAGATCAATACCGTGCGCCGCCACCTGTCGGCCATCAAGGGCGGGCGCCTGGCCGCGGCGGCGCATCCGGCTCGGGTATTGACCTGGTTGATCTCGGATGTGCCCGGCGACGATCCCACCCTGGTCGCCTCGGGGCCTACGCTGCCGGATGCCAGCTCTCCGGCGGATGCCCTGGCCATTCTGGAGCGCCATGGCATCGAGATTCCCGATGAGGTCCGCCGTCACCTGGAAACGACCGGCGAGGCGCCGGCGCCGGAGGATCCAGGCTTCCAGCACGACCGTCCCCGGGTGCTGGCGCGCGCCTCCGACGCCCTGGAGGCCGCCCGCCTGGCCGCGGAGGCGAGTGGTATCGAGGTGCGCATGCTCGGCGATGATCTCGAAGGCGAGGCCCGTGACCTGGGCCGCGACCAGGCGCGCCTGGCGCTCGACTGTCAGCAGGAGGCGACGAGCCCGCTGTTACTGTTGTCCGGGGGAGAGACGAGCGTCACCGTGAGGGGAAATGGTCGCGGCGGGCGCAACGTCGAGTACCTGCTGGGGCTGTTCGAGACGCTGGAGGGGAAGGCAGGCATTCATGCCCTGGCCATCGATACCGACGGCATCGACGGTTCGGAAGACAATGCCGGCGCGCTGTTTGCCGCGGGTGACCGGGCACGGGCAGAGCGCCTGGGACTTGACCCGGCCGCCTTTCTGTCACGCAATGATGCCTATACTTTCTTCCAGAGGCTGGGCCGTCTGATCGTGACCGGCCCCACGCGGACCAACGTCAACGACTTCCGTGCCATCCTGATCCTGCCGAGGACGCCATGACACTTCCCCCCCATGCCCCCATTCACGACCCCATCCGCCGCACCAAGATCGTGGCCACCCTGGGCCCCGCCAGCGACCACGACGGCGTGCTCGAGGCCATGATCGACGCCGGCGTCGATGTGGTGCGCCTGAACTTCTCCCATGGCAGCGCCGACGATCATCGTCGCCGCCTCGAGCGGGTCCGCGAGATCGCCGCCCGGCAGGGCCGCAGCGTCGCCGCCCTGGGCGACCTGCAGGGACCCAAGATCCGCACCGCCCGCTTCCGCGAGGGCGCGGTAGAGCTCGCCGAGGGCGCTTCCTTTATCCTCGACATGGCACTGGGCAGCGATGACGGCGACGCGGAGCGTGTGGGCTGCGACTACCAGCAGCTGATCGACGACGTCGCCCCCGGCGACCGCCTGCTGCTCGATGATGGCCGGCTGGTGCTCGACGTCACCGCCGTGGTGGGTCAGGAGATTCATACCACGGTGACGGTGGGCGGCAGGCTCTCCAACAACAAGGGCATCAACAAGCTGGGCGGCGGGCTCTCGGCGCCGGCGCTGACCGACAAGGACAGGGCCGACCTGACCACCGCCGTCGACATCGGCGTGGACTATCTGGCGGTTTCCTTTCCCCGCCACGCCGCCGACATGACCGAGGCGCGGGAGCTGCTGGGCGAGGCCGGCAAGGAGATCGGCCTGGTGGCCAAGCTCGAACGCGCCGAGGCGGTGGCCGACGATGCGACGCTGGACGGCATCATCGAGGCCTGCGAGGCGGTGATGGTGGCCCGCGGCGATCTCGGCGTGGAGATCGGCGACGAACAGCTGATCGGCACCCAGAAGCGCATCATCAAGCGGGCACGCAGCCTGAACCGCGCGGTGATCACCGCCACCCAAATGATGGAGTCGATGATCGAGTCGCCGCTGCCCACCCGTGCCGAGGTGTTCGACGTCGCCAACGCCGTTCTCGACAGCACCGATGCGGTGATGCTCTCCGCCGAGACCGCCGCCGGCGACTTCCCGGTGGAGACCATCGAGGCCATGGACCGGGTATGCCTGGGCGCCGAGCGCGAGAGGATCGCCCAGGAATCGGGCCACCGCATCCACGAGGGGTTCACCCAGGTCGACGAGACCATCGCGCTCTCCGCCATGTATGCCGCCAACCATCTCTCCGGCGTGGCGGCCATCGCCTGCATGACATCGACCGGCTACACGCCGCTGATCGCCTCGCGTATCCGCTCGGGGCTGCCCATCATCGGCCTGGCCCATAGCGCCATCGCCCAGCGCCGCATGGCGCTCTATCGCGGCGTGGTGTCGCTGCCCTTCGACACCAGCGAGATGACGGCCCAGGAGCTCAACGACCGGGCCCTGGCGCTGCTGGTGGAGAAGGGCATCGCCGAGCCGGGAGACCACGTGATGCTGACGCGGGGCGACGAGATGAACGCCCATGGCGGCACCAACACGCTGAAGATCCTCGATGTGAAAGACCACCATGGATGATGGCGGATGTGACGGGGGCATGCCGTTGAAGGCATGACCCCGTCGCTTTTCCTGGGCTCAATCCGGGGAGAGGGTCACCACTTCAGCGATTCGGAACGCGCCGGGTTATGGGCCTCGGTGGAGGCGCTCAGCGTCTCCTGGGGTGCATCGCCCCGATCGTCGAAGTACTCGTCGAAGCGCTGCTGGGCCTTGTCGCCGAACAGGATCTCGCAGGCCTCCATCAGGCCGGGGGAGTGGCGGATACGCTCGTTGCTGACCACCAGGGAGATCTTCGAGCGACGACGCAGGAAGTCCTCGAGTCGTGTGATCATTTCGCGGCGCTGTGCCTGGCGCAGCTCGCAGCGGATGTACTCGGTGCCCTCGATCAGCAGCTCGCCCTGACGCGGGTCCTCACGGATCTCTTCGAGCATGTCCAGGGCATGGATCCCGTAGCGCCGCCATAGCCGTGTGGACAGCGGCTCGGGGGCTTCCGGCGGGGTCATGGCGTCGAGGTCCATCAATCGTGCCTGGTGCAGGAATTCCTGCCTGACCGATTCGGGAGGCTCGCCGTACCAGAGGGCATCGGGGTAGGGGGCGGTCACGCCCAGCCGCCGCACTTCTTCGACGATCTCCTCTCCCACGTTCAGGCAGTCGGTCAACTTGCCGCCGAAGATGCTGATATGGGCCGTCGCTTCATCGGTGTCGATGGCATGCTTGCGGGAAAGCTGCAGGAAGTCTCGGGCGCCGCCGGCACTGGGCTTGACCGCCAGGGGGCGCACCCCGCAGCGGGTGGCGATGATGTCGTCCTTCTCGAGGGGTTGGTCCAGGTCGAGGCGCTTGTTGATATTGTCGAGTACGAAGTCGATATCCTCGTCGGTGACCTGTACCTCGGGGCTTTCCATCCGCGTGTCGGTGGTGCCGATGCAGGTGCGTTGCCCCATGGGGATGACGAAGAACAGCCGGCCGTCATCGGCGAAGAAGGCCAGCACGCGCTGGCTGTCGGTGAGCCGGGGCACGATCAGATGAATACCCTTGGAGTAGGCGTGCTGATGCGGCGTCTGCTGCTCGGTCAGGGCATTGTGCTGGTCGACCCAGGGGCCGGCGGCATTGATGACCACCTTCGCGCGGATCTCGAAGGTATCGTCGTTCATGACGTTGCGGGCATCGATGAGCCAGCTGCCGTCCTCACGCCTTCCTCCTCGGGATTCGACGTAGTTGGCCGCCACGGCGCCGTGGTTCAAGCCGCTGCGAATGAAGTTGAAGACGAAGCGTGCATCATTGTCGTGCAGGTAGGCATCGGAATACTCGAAGCCCCCCACGGTGTCGCGCGTGTCGATAATCGACTCCCGGGCCTTGATGGCCGAGGGCGTCAAGAAGCGTGGGATTTTGGTGAAGCCATTGCCCATCAGCCAGTAGAGCCAGGTTCCCGCCCACAGGTAACGGGGGCGATAGCGAAAGCCCTTGGCGATGGTGGTTGAAAAACGGATTTCCTGGACCGTGGAGGGAAAGCTCTTGATCAGGTGGTTACGGCTCTTGCAGAGCTTGCGGACCAGTGCGAAATCATAGCTCTCCATATACTTGATGCCCCCCCAGACCAGGTTGGAGGAGTGCATGCTGGTGGCGCCGGCGAAGTCACCGCGGTCGATCAGTGCCACCTTGACGCCCTTGCCGGCCAGCGCCGCCGCCGCGGAGGCACCGTTGATGCCGCCGCCGATGATCAGCACGTCGAAGGTCTCGTTGGCCAGTTTATCGATATTGCTGTCACGCAGTTTCATGGGGGCTCCAATCACGAGTATATGGGGCTTTCTGCACCGGTCGGCGGACACAGCCGAGGCCCTGCGGGGAAGGGGCTGGCCTTGAGGTTGGGCTGCCCCCCGCGGCAAGCGCAGGGGGCGCGGCATTTATTCCGCGTCTTCCCGCTCCCACTCCATGCTGCGGCGGACGGCCTTCTTCCAGCCCTTGTAGCTACGCTCGCGCAGCTCGTCGTCCATGTGTGGCTCGAAGGTGCGCTCCAGCCTGCCCTTGCCGACCACCTCAGGCTTGGTCCACACGCCGACGGCGATGCCGGCCAGGTAGGCCGCTCCCAGGGCGGTCGTCTCGGTGACGACGGGACGCTCCACGTTTACCCCGAGCATGTCGGCCTGGAACTGCATCATGACATTGTTGGCCACGGCGCCACCGTCCACCCGCAGGGACTTCAGGGTGATGTCGGAGTCGGCCTGCATGGCGTCGATGACATCCCGGGTCTGGTAGGCCAGGGAATCCAGGGTGGCCCGGGTAATGTGTTCCTTGCGGGTACCGCGGGTGAGCCCGAAGATCGCCCCCCGGGCGTACATGTCCCAGTAAGGGGCCCCCAGCCCGGCAAAGGCCGGGACCACATAGACGCCACCGGCATCTTCCACCTTGCCGGCGTAGTATTCCGAGTCCTCGGCGGAGTCGATGAGCTTGAGTTCATCGCGCAGCCATTGCACGGCCGCCCCGGCGATGAAGATGGCGCCCTCCAGGGCATATTCGACCTTGCCGTCCACTCCCCAGGCGATGGTGGTCAACAGGCCGGACTTGGAGGGTACGGGCGTCTCGCCGGTATTCATCAGCAAGAAGCAACCGGTGCCGTAGGTATTCTTGACCATGCCCTTCTCGAAGCAGGTCTGGCCGAACAGGGCGGCCTGCTGGTCGCCGGCGATGCCGGCGATGGGCACCCGGGCGCCGCCGAACATCTCGGCCCCCGTGGTGCCGTAGACCTCGCTCGAGGGCCGCACCTCCGGCAGCATGGCGGCCGGAATGTTCAGCTCCTCGAGCATGCGCTGGTCCCACTCCAGGCTATGGATGTTATAGAGCAGGGTGCGCGAGGCATTGCTGACATCCGTGATATGGCGCTCGCCGCGGGTCAGGTTCCACACCAACCAGGTGTCCATGGTGCCGAACAGAAGATCGCCGCGCTCGGCCTGCTCCTGAGCGCCTTCGACGTTGTCGAGGATCCAGCGGATCTTGGTGCCCGAGAAGTAGGAATCCGCCACCAGGCCGGTGGTCTCGCGAATATAATCTTCCAGTCCACGCGCCTTGAGCTCGTCACATAGGGCCGCGGTGCGGCGATCCTGCCAGACGATGGCGTTGTGGATGGGCTTTCCGGTGTGACGATCCCAGACGACGGTGGTCTCGCGCTGGTTGGTGATGCCGATGGCGGCTATTTCGGAAGGCTTGATGCCCTGGGTTTCCAGGACCTCACGGGCCACGCCCATCTGGCTGCCCCAGATTTCCATGGCGTCGTGCTCGACCCAGCCGGGTGTGGGGTAGTGTTGGCTGAATTCCTTCTGGGCGATGCCCACGATCTGGGCATCTCGGTCGAAGAGGATGGCACGGCAGCTGGTGGTGCCCTGATCGAACGACATGATATAGCGTTGTTCCATGATGTGTTCCTTGCTCTTGTTGGATATCGGTTGCTGTCGTCTTGCGGTGGCGCTATCCATCAGCCCTGGTGATGAACATCGGCGGCGCCAAGGGCGCCAGTCGCCGGCATCTCGGGGAGGGAATGCAGCTTCTTGCGGCGCTGCGCGAAGAGGGACACGATGACCGGGCATGCCAGGACCACGGACAAGGCAATCGCCAGTGCCAGTGAGCTTCCCTCGATAAAGACGTAGCGATAGAAGAGCCCGCCGGCAGCGCCGCCGATTAATGGCCCCACGACGGGGACCCAGGCATACTTCCAGTTTGATCCGCCCTTGCCGGCGATGGGCAGGATCCAGTGAGCCAGGCGCGGCCCCAGGTCTCGGGCCGGGTTGATGGCGTAACCGGTGGTGCCGCCGAGTGACAGGCCGATGGCAAGGATCAGCAGGCCGATGATCAGGGGGTTGAGTCCCTCGGTAAAGTCATTGGCGCCGATGGCCAGAACGCTCAGCACCAGCACGAAGGTCCCGATGACCTCGCTCATCAGGTTGGAAGGCGTATGAGTGATGGCGGGGTCGGTAGAGAAGACGGCCAGCTTGGCGTCCTGGTTATCGGTCTTTTCCCAGTGAGGGTAGTAATGCAGCCAGACCACCATCGCGCCGATGAAGGCGCCGAGCAGCTGGGCGAGGACATAACCCGGCACCCTTGACCAGGGAAAATCACCGTTGATCGCCAGTGCGATGGTAACCGCGGGGTTGATGTGGGCACCACTGAACTGACCGACCGCGTAGATTGCCATGGCGACCCCCATGCCCCAGCCGAAGGTGATGACGATCCAGCCGCTTGCCTCGGCCTTGGAATGCTTGAGAACCACCCCGGCGACGACGCCGCCGCCGAAGATGATCAGGATCATGGTGCCTAAGACTTCGCCTAGTAAGGGAGTCATGATGGTTCCTTGGATTGTCGTTTTGGGAGCAAGTGTAGTTCGTTTTTGAAAACTAAGAGTTGGTAGCGAACATTGCAATATCTTTCTCGGCCGTCAATCGTTTCTGTGTTTAAAGTATTGTTTTAAATCTGTTTTTATAGGGTTATGCTTTCGTTTAATGCTAAGCCGTCTGGCATGGTATTAGCGCTTTTCTGCTTTTTTGAAAGTCAAAAGGCGCTCTTTGTTCGATTGACAACTTCGCATGAGGTCTCGAGTCGTGCGAGGGAATGGGAGGAAGTCAAGAGAGGGCTCGGATCCGCGGCTGGCATGGCTGGTGAGCCGGAAGTGTCGCTGGCGCGGTGGCCGTTGAGGAGGAGGGCAGGAGCGACCGCGAGCGCCGATGATCGGCGCTCGCGGAGCTGATGACAGGGAGCGATCAAGGGGAAATGCGGGTGCCCAGTACCTCCAGGAAGGCCGCGAGCCAGGCCGGGTGGGCAGGCCAGGCCGGTGCCGTGACCAGGTTGCCGTCGGTCTCGGCGGCATCGATCGCGATGTCGGCGTAGATTCCGCCGGCGAGTCGCACCTCGGGAGCGCAGGCCGGGTAGGCCGACACGCGCCGCCCCTCGATCACTTCCGCCCCGGCGAGTACCTGGGCGCCGTGGCAGACGGCGGCGAGTGGCTTGTTTTCCTCCGCGAAGTGGCGAACCATCGCGAGGACCTCGGGGTCTAGGCGCAGATACTCGGGAGCACGCCCGCCGGCGATCACCAGGGCATCGTAGTTCGTTACCTCCACGTCCTTGAAGGTGGCGTTGAGGATGAAATCATGGCCTCGTTTCTCGGTATAGGTCTGATCACCCTCGAAATCATGGATGGCGGTCTTGATCTTGTCGCCTGCCTCCTTGCCGGGACAGACGGCGTCCACTCGATGGCCTACCATGAGCAGTGCCTGGAAGGGAACCATTACCTCGTAGTCTTCGGCGAAGTCACCGACCAGCATCAGGATGCGTTTTGCAGCCATGGCATTGTCTCCATATTGTCATTGTGAGGACCCCAGGCCCCCATGCTTGCGCCAAGCGTAACCACGGCGAGCAGGCCCGGGGCTCGACGCTTCTATCGGGCTCTTCCCGATCGATGGTGCGATAGAATCTCCCAGTATGAACGATACGGAGTATTCTGCAGGGAAGACTGCGATACAGATGTTCTTAATGCAACACTCGCCCGGCGCTGGTTTCGAAAGTGAATGCTGCGGATCGATTCAGGTGCCTCGAGGTCCCGAAGAAACTGTCGCGTGATGGCTAGCGCCGGCTTATATTATTTTTGTATACAGAATGCCCGCAGGCTGTGGTCCACCATGGGAAAACATGCCAAGCTGAGGCCTTTCGTCACGCAGCGGGAGGGGCGCGCCCATGAGCAGTGCCTGGCAGGAAGAGGTTGCGGCCGCCGCCAGGGCCGGCAATCGGATCAGCGATCGTTTTATCGTCGACCAGGTGCGTCGCGCCGTGTTGATGCAGCGCCTCCCTCCGGGCACGCGTCTGCCGGAGGTGACGCTGGGCGAGGTCTTCGGGGTCAGTCGGTCGGTGGTGCGCAAGGCCCTGACTCGTCTCGCCTCCGAGCACGTGGTGGACCAGCGCCCCAACCAGGTGGCACGGGTCCGCGCGCCGAGCATCGAGGAAACCCGCGAGACCTTCGCCGCCCGGCGTCTGGTCGAGGGCGAGGTGGCCGCGTTGCTGGCCGGTGGCCTCGACACCGTCACGGCGGCGCGCCTCGAGCGCGAGATCGAACGCGAGATCGAGGCCCACGAGCGCGGCGATGAGCCGGCGCGTATCGAGCACTCCCTGGCGATCCATCACCTGCTGGCGGACCAGTCACCGAATCGCGTACTGGGCACGATGCTCACCGACCTGATCCTGCGCACCTCCATCGTGATTGCCCTCTACAAGCGGCCGAATCTCGGCACCTGCTACCTGAAGGGAGATCATCCCTCGCTGCTGGCTGCCCTCCGGCAGGGCAAGGACGATGCCGAGGGAGCGAGGGAGGCTATCGTTGCGCACCTGGCGAGTCTCGAGGCGTTGCTCGACCTCGGTCTTCGCGAGGAAGAGACGGACCTGCACAGCATCTTCGCCGGTGTTGCCACGAGCTGAGTGCCGTGCCTGTCCCGGGTGGGGCTGGTTCGCTTGCATCTGACCCCCATCGTTACTGGGCTTCACGGTGGTGTGGGTTGTGGGCACCGGCGGGCTGTCGGACAATGCGTCCACTCATGCCTTGCGGAGCCCCGCCATGCGGCCCTTTATACGCTCAGGATATTGCGCCCTGCTGATGGGCCTTGCGCTACTGCTGTCCACACCGACTCTGGCCAAGCCACCTATCGTGGCGGCGGCCTCTTCCCTGCAGGCGGTCTTTCCGCACCTCGCCGAGGCATTCGAAGCCGAGACAGGCGAGTCGCTACGGGTCAACTTCGGCTCGTCGGGTAATTTCCGCCGCCAGATCGGCCAGGGCGCTCCCTTCGAGCTCTTCCTTTCCGCCGATGAGGCCTATGTGCTGGCGCTGCACGAGGCGGGCCGCCTCGAGGACGCGGGGCGGGTCTATGCAGAGGGGCGGCTGGTTTGGCTGCAGAGAAAGCAGGAACCGGGGCGCCTGCCCAGCGAGGAAGACTCGCTGGCGGCGGTGCGAGAGGCGGTCGCGGCGCATGCCGCCGGAGAGGGGCGGGCGCGTATCGCCCTGGCCAATCCCGAGCATGCCCCCTACGGCGTGGCGGCACGACAGACACTGGCCCATGCCGGGCTCTGGGAGCCCAGCGAGCCACTGCGAGTGCTGGGGGAGAACGTCGCCCAGGCGACCCGCTTTGCCCTCTCGGCGGATGCCCGCGGCGGCCTGGTGGCCTGGTCCCAGGCATTGGCGCCGGCCGTGGCGGCACGCAGCGAGTTCGTGATGATCCCGGCCGAGTGGCATCGGCCCCTGGTGCAGCGCATGGCGCTGGTGAAAGGGGCCGGTGAGACCGCGCGGGCCTTCTATGCCTGGCTTCAGCGGGAAGAGGCGCGCCGGATCCTGGCCGACTACGGTTTCCGTATCGCCGAGGCCGAGCCACGCTGATGGATTGGACGGCGCTCTCGGTCTCGTTGCACCTGGCTGGCCTCACGGCATTGCTGTTGTTGCCGGTGGGCGTATGGCTGGGGCGCTCCCTGGCCGCCAGCCGCCTGCGCGCCAAGCCCCTGGGGGAGGCGCTGATCGCCCTGCCGCTGGTGATGCCGCCCACGGTGCTGGGGTTCTATCTGATGCAGGCCTTTGGCAGCGAAGCCCCGTTCGGGGGGCTCTGGGCACGATGGTTCGGCGAGGGGCTCAACTTCACCTTCGAGGGCATCCTGCTCGCCTCCCTGGTGGCTAACCTGCCCTTCGCGGTCCAGCCGGTCCAGCGTGCCTTCGAGGCGGTGCCCGCCAACCTGCGCGAGGCGGCCTGGTGCAGCGGCCTGTCGCCGTTGCACACCCTGTGGCGCATCGAGCTGCCGCTGGTCTGGCCGGGCATCGTGTCGGCCATGGCGCTCACTTTCGCCCATACCCTCGGGGAATTCGGGGTTATCCTGATGGTGGGTGGCTCCATTGATGGCGAGACCCGCACCCTGGCCATCGCCATCTACGATCGAGTGCAGGCCTTCGACGAGAGTGGGGCGGCCATCATGTCGGCGATGCTGCTGCTGGTGTCCTTCATCACCATTGGCGTGGTCTACGGCCTCGCGGGACGCAGGAGGTGGCGTCGTGCCTGAGTCCACAGCGGCCCCGGCTCCCCTGGATGTCAGCCTGCATCAGTCGGGCCCCATCCCGCTGGCGGCGGACTTTCGCTGTGGGGCCGGCGAACTGCTGGCCCTGGTGGGGCCCTCGGGCAGCGGCAAGACCACCCTGCTGCGCAGTATCGCCGGCCTCTATCGCCCGGCCGCCGGGCGCATCGCCTGTGGCGAGGCGGTCTGGTTCGATGCCGACAGACGACTGGCACTGCCGCCCCAGCGTCGCCGCCTGGGCCTGGTGTTCCAGGACTATGCGCTGTTCCCCCACCTCACGGCGCTGGGTAACGTCATGGTGGCCCTGCATCATCTGCCGGCCGCCGAGCGGCGCCATCGGGCCGAGGAATGGCTGGCCCGGGTGCGGCTGGAAGGGCTGGCCGGGCGTCATCCGAGCGAACTCTCCGGCGGCCAGCGTCAGCGGGTGGCGCTGGCCCGGGCGCTGGCACGCGAGCCCCGGGTGCTGCTGCTCGACGAGCCCTTCTCGGCGGTGGATCAGGTGACTCGGCGCCGCTTGCAGCGCGAGCTGGCGTTGTTGCGCGAGGAGATCGCCATCCCCATCGTGCTGGTCACCCATGACCTCGATGAGGCGGCGGCGCTGGCCGACCGCCTCTGTGTGCTGCACGCCGGGCGCACGCTTCAGGCCGGCCCACCGGAGTCGCTGTTTCGGCGCCCCGCCTCACCCCAGGTGGCCCGGCTGCTCGATCGCCACAATGTCTTCGCAGGCGAGGTGGTGGCGGTAGGCGGCAAGCGCCGTCTGGCCTGGGGGCCCTGGCGCCTGGAGGTGGCCGAGGGACTCGAGTCACTGGCGCCGGGCACCCGCGTGGCCTGGTATTTGCCGTCCTCGGATGTGGTGCTGCACCGTCGGGGGCGTCCCTCGCTGGGCGAGCGCGAGAATCCGGTGCAAGCCCGGGTCGAGGAGCTGGTCGTGCTCGGCGGGATGGCCTCGGTTACCCTGGCCTTCGATCACACGCCCCGGCGGCTCGGCTTCGAGATCGCCACCCATGCCGCCCGCCGTAATGGCCTGGCCCGGGGGGAGGCGGTACAGGTCTCGCTGCTCGCCGCGGGGATCCACCTGATGCCGGACGCCACCATCTCCGGCGATGACCCATGAGTTTGCCATGAAGAATTGCGTGACTACCGCCATCCTTGCCCTGGCTCTTCTCTCGCCCGTCTCGGCAAGCGTTGCCGAGACGGGCGTGGAGCGCCTGCCGCTCACCGTCTCTACCGACACGGGGCCACACGAATTCCGCGTTGAGGTGGCGGACGAATCGGCCGAGCGCAGCCGTGGCCTGATGGGCCGCGAGCAACTCGCCGAGGACGCAGGAATGCTGTTTCTCTACGCTACGGAGAAGCCCGGCAGCAGCGGTTTCTGGATGTATAATACCCTGATTCCACTGGATATCGCCTTTATCGACGGGGAGGGGCTCATCGTCTCGACCCATACCATGACGCCCTGCGGCTCGGATGCTCCTGCCGGGTGTCCGGTGACGCGGCCGGGAATGCCCTATCGGGCCGCGCTGGAGGTCAATGCCGGCCTCTTCGAAGCGCATGGCATCGGCGCCGGGGACTGTGTCGCCTGGCCGGGCCACGAGGCACGCTGCGAATGAGTGTTCGGGCTGATATTCAACGCTGGGCCCCTTAGAATGGGCTGGGGTGGCGTCAGGCTTGCCGACAGGCTCGTCCACGGCTGCCGGCCCACCGCGCCGACACATCGTGTTACTCATAACCATAACCGCGCCGCGCCGGATGGGGCGTCGCTGCAAGGACACGCCATGACAACGTATCGATCGCTTGCCAAGCTGGCCGCCGCCCTGGCCGGTGCCGCCGTACTCACCGCCTCGCTCTCTGTCCAGGCGCGCGAAATCGCCGTTTCCACCGTGCTCTCCGATGCCTTCCCCTGGGGCCAGGCCGCCGAGAAGTGGGCGGAGCTGGTGAAGGAGCGCTCCGATGGGCGCATCACCATGCGCGTCTATCCCAATTCCCAGCTGGTCAACGGGGATCAGACCCGGGAGTTTTCCGCCATGCGTTCCGGGCTGATCGACGCCGCGGTGGGCTCCACGATCAACTGGTCGCCCCAGGTGCCGGAGCTCAATCTCTTTTCCCTGCCCTTCTTCCTGCCCGACGAGGCGGCGGTGGATGCCGTTACCGGCGGTGAGGCGGGTGAGAGGATCTTCGCGGCCATCGAATCCAGGGATGTCATCCCGCTGGGGTGGGGCGAGAACGGTTTCCGCCAGCTCTCCAACTCGCGTGGCGCGATCGATGAGCCCCAGGACCTCGAGGGGCTGAAGATTCGAGTGGTGGGCTCGCCGCTGTTTCAGGATACCTTCGATGCCCTGGGGGCCGATCCGACCCAGATGAGTTGGGCCGATGCCAAGCCGGCCTTGACGACCGGGGCGGTGGATGGTCAGGAGAATCCGCTCTCGGTATTCGACGTGGCGCGCATCGATCAGGTGGGCCAGGCGCATCTGACCCTGTGGAACTACATGAACGATCCGCTGATTTTCGCCGTCAATCGCCAGGTCTGGGAGTCGTTGGACGAGGGCGACCAGACGATGCTGCGCGAGGCCGCCGTGGAGGCGGGCGAGTGGGAGATGGCCATGACCCGGGAGGAAGAGAGCGAGCGCCTGGCCGCCATCCAGGAGCGTGGCGTCACCGTGACGGAACTCTCGGATGCCCAGTACGATGCCTTCGTCGAGGCCACCTCCAGCGTGCATGATGAATGGGTGCCGAAGATCGGGGCGGAGATCGTCGAGGCCGCTCGCGTCGCCGTCGAGTCACGCTGATTCCCGCCTGTCCTTCCCGTTACCGGTCGGCCCGCGTGGCCGGCCGCCGCCTTGAGAGGTGACGCATGACGCCTTTCCCGGATGCCAGGCCGGAGCGCTGGCTGGCGAGCCTGGCCCTGGTGGTCATCGCGCTGATCAGTCTCGGCAATGTGGTGACCCGTTACATTACCGGTGGCTCGCTGGCCTTTACCGAAGAGTTCTCGGTGTTCCTGCTGGTGGTGCTGACCTTCGGCGGCGCCGCCGTGGCGCTGCGGCGCGACGGCCATATTCGCATCGGCATGCTGGAGCGTGCCCTGCCATCGGGGCCACGTCGTTTTTTGGTGCTCTTCCAGGGTATCTGTGGGGTCGCGGTACTGGGGTTGATCACCTGGTTCGGCGCCAGGCTGGCCTGGCAGGAGTACCAGTGGGAGACCCTCTCGCCGGGGTTGGGGCTGCCGCAGTGGTGGTATATCGTCTGGCTGCCGATGCTGGCGGCGTTGATGCTGGTTCGCCAGCTGCAACAGGTTCGTGACCGACTGCGTGGGGGTCTCGAGGATGAGTCCTGACCTGTGGATGCTGCTGGCCTTCGCCGGGCTCTTGATTGCCGGGGTGCCGGTGGCCTTCTCCCTGGGGCTGGCCGGCGCCACGGGCATCCTGGCCGGGCTGTCGCCGGCGATGCTGGCGACGCTTGGCACCAATACCTACAACAGCATCGCCAAGTATCCGCTGATTGCCATACCCTTGTTTATCCTCACGGGGCTGATCTTCGAACGCTCCGGGGTCGCGCTGCGCCTGGTGCGTTTCGCCCAGGCGATGATCGGCCCGCGCCACGGTGGCCTGGCGCTGGTGGCGGTGCTGGTCTGCATGATCATGGGAGGCATGAGTGGCTCGGGGCCGGCGGATGCCGCCGCGGTGGCGATGGTGATGCTGCCCAGCATGACCCGGGCGGGCTATCCGAAGCCATTCTCCGCTACGCTGATCGCCGCCTCGGCCTCCACGGCGATCTTGATTCCGCCCTCGGTGGCGTTGATTCTCTATTCTATCGTCGTGCCGGGGGTCGATCTGCGGGCGCTGTTCGCCGCCGGGCTCTTCCCGGGGGTCCTCGCCGGCCTGGCGCTGCTGGTCCCCGCGCTGCTGGTCTCGCGTCGCTATGGTTGGGAGGGACGTGGCCGGGTGGGCGGCGCTGCGGAGGCGGGCGTCGAGCGCCTGCGGGTAGGCGAGACCTTCAAGCAGGCGATACCGGCCTTGTTCGCGCCGGTATTGATCCTGGGTGGGCTACGCTCCGGGCTCTTTACCCCCACCGAGGCGGCAGTGGTGGCGGTGGCCTACGGCGTGGTGGTCGGTCTCTTCGTGACCCGGGAGCTGGGGATGAAGGACCTCTGGGCGCTGTTCGGCGAGGCGGCGGTGATCTCCGGGGTGGTGATGTTGATCATCGCGCTGGCGGGCATCTTCGCCTGGGCGGGCACCATGCTGGGCACCTTCCGCCATCTGGCGGAGTGGATCATCTCCCTCTCCGACAGCGGGGTCGTGTTGCTGGTGCTGATCATGCTGGCGGTACTGGCCGCCGGCATGTTGCTCGATGCCATCTCCATTTATCTGATCATGATGCCGATCCTGATTCCGGTGATGCAGCATTTCGAATGGAACCCGGTATGGTTCGGGATCCTGCTGGCGATGAATATTGCCATCGGCCAGTTTACGCCACCGGTAGCGGTCAACCTGATGGTGACCACCGAGGTGGCCAGGATTCGCCTGGAACAGACCGTAGGCTGGGCGCTGCTGTTCGTGGTCGCCATGGCCGCCGCCCTGGGGCTGGTCGCCGTATTTCCGGAAATCGCCCTGTGGCTGCCGCGAACCCTGGGATACAACGTGGGGTAGGATGTCCAGGGAAGGGATCAGCCCTCGTTCTGCAGGGTGGCCTGGGTACGCTGGAAGAGGACGGTACTCTCGGCGTCGAAGAGCACGAAGCGTACCCGCTCGATGTGAGGACAGTCGGGCAGGGTAGCGATCACCGTCTCGAGCGCTACTCGCGCCGCCTCTTCCAACGGATAGCCGAAGGCGCCGGCGGAAAGTGCCGGGAAGGCGATGGAGCGCAGGCTCTCGCGTTCGGCCAGCACCAGGGCGTTCCGGTAGCAGTCGGCGAGCAGCACCTCGGCGGGCTTGTCGACGCCGTAGACCGGCCCCAGGCAGTGGATCACATGGCGGTTGGGTAAGGCGAAGGCTTCGGTGATCACCGCCTCTCCGGGTCGGATCGGCGCCAGCGATCGACAGGCACGATCGAGCTCCGGGCCGGCGGCGCGATGCAGGGCCCCGGCGACTCCACCACCGGTTCGCAGCTGGGCGTTGGCGGCGTTGACCACCGCATCGATGTCGGGTTGATGGGCGATATCCCCCTGAATGCACTCGATCATCCTGCCTCCTGAGATAAGCGACGATGGGGCGCGGGTGTGATTCGCGATGGACGGATTATAATCGGCGCCATTTCCCTCTTCACTCTCTCCTTACAGGCTATCAGGAGTTTCGATGTTCTTCCCGCCGCGCCTTGCCCCCTTCGTCTTTGCCGTGCTGATGTCGCTCTATATGGTGTCCCTGATGACCTGCGTGATTACCTGGGTCAATACCGGCCTGGGCGAAGGTTTTATCGGCCGCTGGTGGCGTGCCTTCTATATCGCCTGGCCCGTCGCTTTTGCGCTGATCCTGGTGGGGGCGCCACGCCTGCAGCGCCTGGCGGCCAAGCTTGTTCGTCGGCCCGTCGGACAGCGAAGATAATATTTGGACAAAATGTTGCGTTTTTCCCTTTTTACGCGACATTCGTTGCAAAAAGCGGCAGAAAGTTGAAACTTTCGCCTCCCCGCTGTACCAATGGCCTCCCCCTTATAACCGATGCCGGCACCGCCTTCCGAGGCGGAAGCCCCGGCCCCTTGTGCCTGGGTACGCCGGATGTGACAGCAGGAGGAGGCGAGATGAACCAGAGCGTCAACATCGAGCTTGGCAGCCCCGCGGCCGAGGCCTTCGAGGCCCGCCAGTTCAAGGTTTATACTCATCGTCAGCTCGACAGGATCGAGGCGATCCAGAACTTGCCTGACGATCTGCGTTTCGATATGCGGGTCGTCAGCCAGGTACTGCCGTTCCGGGTCAACGAGTACGTCATCGAGGAGCTGATCAACTGGAACAATGTGCCTGAGGATCCGGTCTTTCAGCTTACTTTCCCCCAGCGCGGCATGCTGCTACCCGAGCATTTCGAGGAAGTGGCCGAGCTGATGCGTCGCGAGGCCGCCGTGGCCGAGATGAAGCCGGTGGTCGAGCGCATCCGTTCGGAGCTCAACCCCCACCCGGCGGGGCAGATGGATCTCAATCTGCCACTGCTCGACGACGAGCCAGTGCCCGGCATGCAGCACAAATACCGCGAGACGGTGCTCTTCTTTCCCAGCCAGGGACAGGTATGTCACAGCTACTGCACCTTCTGCTTCCGCTGGGCGCAGTTCGTGGGCGACAAGGACCTCAAGTTCGCCTCCAATGAAGCCGACTCCCTGCATCGCTATCTCGCCGAGCACAAGGAAGTCACCGATCTGCTGCTGACCGGCGGGGATCCCATGGTGATGAAGGCGAAGCACCTGCGTCAGTACCTGGAGGGGCTGATGACGCCGGAGCTGGATCACGTCCAGGACATCCGCATCGGTACCAAGAGCCTGACCTTCTGGCCCTACCGCTTTGTCACCGACCCCGACGCCGAGGATATCCTCGAGTTGTTCCGCGAGCTGACCGCGGCCGGCAAGCACGTGGCCTTCATGGCGCACTTCAACCACTGGAAGGAGATGGATACCCCCATCTGCCGCGAGGCGATCCGTCGCATCCGCGCCACCGGCGCCGAGATTCGCACTCAGGCGCCTCTGCTCCGTCATATCAACGACGATGCCGACCAGTGGGCGAAGATGTGGACCACCCAGGTGCGCCTGGGGATGATTCCCTACTACATGTTTGTCGAGCGCGACACCGGTGCCCGCCATTACTTCGAGGTGCCGCTGGTGAGGGCCTGGGAGATCTATCGCGAGGCAATGAAGCAGGTGCCGGGCCTGGCGCGTACGGCTCGTGGGCCGTCGATGTCCGCCGATCCCGGCAAGGTGGAAATTCAGGGCGTCACCGAGATCAAGGGCGAGAAGGTCTTCGTGCTGCGCCTGATCCAGGGGCGCGACAGCGACTGGGTGCAACGCCCCTTCTTCGCGAAATACGACGAGGGAGCCACCTGGCTCAACCATCTGGAGCCGGCCTTCGGCGAGAGCGAGTTCTTCTATGAGGCCGAGTTTGCCGCCATGAAGGACGACAAGCAGGCGCTGATCATGAAGGCGTCGTGAGAGGAGGCAAGAGCCTTCGCGTGCCATCCTTGTCGTGTTGCGCCATAAAATTAACGCTTCATAAACGCTCGGCGCGGCTAGACTAGGTCATGGATTATCAGAAGATGGATCGACCTGTCGGCCATGAGCTGCCGGCCTTGCCTCCGGTTATTATCCCCGGAATAATTTTTTCGCTAAAGTAGAGGGGAGTGGTAAATTTGGAGTCCGTTGCGGTTGCGACTCTTCCGCTCTCTTGCCGACAACGTCAACGAGGTATGTTCATGAAACGTCATGCATTCTCTGCTGCTGCCTTCACCGGCGCGATCCTGGGGGCCGCGATGTTCGCGTCACCGGCCATGGCCCAGGACGAAGAGAAGTTCATCACCATCGGTACCGGCGGTCAGACCGGCGTCTATTATGTGGTCGGCCAGTCCGTCTGTCGCCTGGTGAACCGTCTGGACGACGCCAACATCAAGTGTAATGCACCCTCTACCGGTGGCTCGGTGGCTAACGTCAACGGCATCAAGTCCGGTCAGCTGGATATGGGTGTGGTGCAGTCGGATGTCCAGTACCAGGCCTACAACGGTACCGGCAACTTCGAAGACGAAGCCTTTGAAGACCTGCGTGCGGTGTTCCGTGCCCACGGGGAGCCGCTGACCATTCTGGCCCGCGCCGACTCGGGCATCGAAACCCTCGATGACCTGGAAGACAAGCGCGTCAACATCGGTAACCCGGGTTCCGGTCAGCGCAACACCATGGAAGTCGTGATGGATGCCAAGGGCTGGACCGAGGACAGTTTCTCGCTGGCCTCCCAGCTGGATGCCGCCGAAATGGCCTCGGCCCTGGCGGATAACAATATCGACGCCATGGCCTATGTGGTGGGTCACCCCAACGGTTCCATCCAGGAGGCCACCACCACCGTCGATTCTCGGCTGGTTCCGCTCAATGGCGAAGCGATCCAGGGGATCGTCGACGAGTATCCCTACTACTTCATGTCGACCATTCCCGGCGGGCTCTACAAGGGCAACGACGAGGATGTCGAGACCTTCGGTGTGGCGGCGACCTTCGTGACCACCGCCCAGGCTGACGAGGAAATCGTCTACCAGACCGTCAAGGCGATCTTCGACAACTTCGACCGCTTCAAGCAGCTGCATCCGGCCTTCGAGAACCTCGTTCCGGAAGAGATGGTCTCTGCCGGCCTCTCCGCACCGCTGCACGAAGGGGCGGCTCGCTACTATCGCGAGCAGGGCTGGATCGAGTGATACGAGGGATCTCCCCTCGATGAGGAATGCGCGGTCACCCGAGGGGGCCGCGCATTCTGTTTGGGATACCGGAAGACCCCATTCCGGACCCTCTCAGGGTAAATGTTACAGAGCAGGGCACGCTTATGACTGAGGACAACAAGAGGGCCGCGGGGCATGAGGTGGATCTCGAGGATATGGTCGCCTCGAGTGATACCGGCGCTCGCAAGCCGGCCGGTGCGCCGGGCAAGCTGCTGGTCAGCATTGCCGCCGCCTGGTCGCTCTTCCAGCTATGGATCGCGTCCCCGCTGCCGTTCATGCTGGGCTTCGGGGTCTTCAATGCCACCGAGTCCCGCTCCATTCACCTGGCCTTCGCGCTCTTCCTGGCCTACATGGCCTATCCGGCGCTCAAGCGTTCGCCCCGCGATCGTATTCCCGTTCAGGACTGGGTCCTGGCGACGGCCGCCGCCTTCTGTGGCGCCTACATGTTCATGTTCTATGAACAGTTGGCCCAGCGCCCCGGTGCGCCGATCCTGCAGGACGTGATCATCGGGGTGGCGGGTATCCTGTTGCTGCTCGAGGCCACGCGACGGGCGCTCGGTCCGCCGCTGATGATCATCGCCTCGATCTTCATCATCTATTCCCTGGCCGGGCCCTACATGCCGGGCATCCTGTCCCATCGCGGCGTCAGCCTCTTCGGCCTGGTCAACCACCAGTGGTTGACGACACAGGGTGTCTTCGGCATCGCGCTTGGGGTATCCACCAGTTTCGTCTTCCTGTTTGTCTTGTTCGGGGCGCTGCTCGACAAGGCAGGGGCGGGCAACTACTTCATCAAGGTCGCCTTTTCGCTGCTGGGGCACTACAAGGGTGGGCCAGCCAAGGCCGCCGTGGTGGCCTCGGGCATGACCGGCCTGATCTCCGGCTCTTCCATCGCCAACGTGGTGACGACCGGCACCTTTACCGTGCCGATGATGAAGCGTGTCGGCTTCTCCTCGGAAAAGGCCGGCGCGGTGGAGGTCTCCTCCTCGGTCAATGGCCAGATCATGCCGCCGGTCATGGGGGCTGCGGCCTTTCTGATGGTCGAGTATGTGGGCATTTCCTACGTGGAAGTGATCAAGCATGCCTTTCTGCCGGCGTTGATCTCCTATATTGCCTTGATCTATATCGTTCATCTCGAGGCCCTCAAGGCAGGTCTTCAGGGGCTGGAGAGCAGTAATCCGCCCAAGCCGCTGGTGCGCAAGGCGATCGGCTTCCTGGGTGGCCTGCTGCTGATGATGATCACCGCACTCGTGGTCTACAACGGCCTGGGCTGGTTGAAGCCGGTACTGGGTGATGCGACTCCCTGGGTGGTGGCCGCTGGGCTGGCGGTGATCTATGTGGGGCTTCTGAAGGTGGGCTCTCACTATCCCGAGCTGGAGCTCGATGACCCCGATGCCCCCATCTACCAGCTGCCTCAGACCCGACCCACGGTGATGGTTGGCCTGCAGTTTATCCTGCCGGTGGTCGTGCTGATCTGGTGCCTGATGGTGGAGCGCCTTTCGCCCGGGCTGTCGGCGTTCTGGGCCACGGTGTTCATGGTCTTCATTATCCTGACCCAGCGCCCCATCACGGCGATGTTTCGCGGGCAAAGCGCACCGGCGGCGGACCTCCGTGAGGGTGCCCTGGATCTCTGGAACGGCTTGATCACCGGTGCTCGGAACATGATCGGTATCGGTATCGCCACGGCCACGGCCGGCATCATCGTCGGCGCGGTGTCCCAGACCGGCGTCGGTCTGGTGCTGGCCGACGTGGTGGAGATCCTCTCCATGGGCAACCTGATGCTCATCCTGATCTTCACCGCGGTGCTCAGCCTGATTCTCGGCATGGGCCTGCCCACCACGGCCAACTACATCGTGGTATCGGCGCTGCTGGCACCGGTGATCGTCCAGCTGGGCGAACAGAACGGCCTGCTGGTACCGTTGATCGCGGTCCATCTGTTCGTCTTCTACTTCGGCATCATGGCGGATGTTACGCCGCCGGTGGGGCTGGCCTCCTTTGCCGCGGCGGCGGTGTCGGGCGGGGATCCGATCCGCACCGGCTTCCAGGCCTTCTATTACAGCCTGCGTACCGCCGCCTTGCCGTTCCTGTTCATCTTCAATACCGATTTGCTGCTGATTGATGTCTCGTGGCTTCAGGGGGTGCTGATATTCGTGGTCTCGACCATTGCCATGCTGATCTTCGCCGCCGCCACCCAGGGGTTCATGCTCGCGCGTAATCGCTGGTACGAGTCCATCGTGCTGCTGCTGGTGGCCTTTACCCTGTTCCGCCCGGGCTTCTGGATGGATCAGATTCATGATCCCTACCAGGAGATCCCGCCGGCACAGTTCGTCGAGGCGCTGGGTAACGTCGATGCCGAGAGCACCCTGCGCCTGCAGATCCTGGGCGAAGATGACTTCGGTGATCCGCTGACCACCTACATGCAGCTGCCGGTGCCGAGTGGCGAGACCGGCGAGGAGCGACTGGACAACCTGGGGCTGCAGCTGATCATCGAGGATGAGACCGCCGTGGTCGACATGGTGGCCTTCGGTAGTCAGGCCTCGGATCTGGGCTTCGACTTCGATCAGGAGATCATCCAGGTGCTGGCGCCGGTGGATCGCTGGACCAAGGAACTGATGTGGATTCCGGCCTTCCTGGTATTAGGCCTGATCATAATGATGCAGCGTCGGCGGCGGGACCGTGGTGCCGCCGTGGCCTCGGCTTGAGGGAGAGAGACATGTACCAGAAGATCATGTTGACGGTAGACCTCAACGAGGAGGCCTCCTGGGAGAAGGCGCTGCCGACCGCGGTGGCGCTGTGTCGCAGCTTCGGGGCGTCGTTGCATGTGGTAACGGTGCTGCCGGACTATCGCATGCCGCTGGTCGGCTCCTACTTTCCCAAGGACTTTGCGAAGAAGGCCCGGGCCGCGATCGGTGATGCCCAGCACGAGTTCATTCGTGAGAACGTGCCCGAGGACATCGCGGTCCAGAGCGTCATCGTCGATGGCTCGCCCTGGGAGGCGATCGTCAAGGCGGCGAAGAAACTCGAGGTGGATCTGATCGTGATGGCCTCCCATAGCAAGCGCAAGTTCGCCGATTACGTGCTCGGCCCCAATGCGGAACATGTCGTGCACCACTCCAAGGTGTCGGTGATGATCGTGCGCTGACGAGGGAGACGTTCTCTCGTATCAATCGGCCAGGTGGAGGGCCCCGACTCGATGTCGGGGCCCTTCGCCGTTGGGGCTGTGAACAGAGCGTGGAAAAGGGCACCGAGGGGCTGCCTGCAGGGTTGACGCGGATCAACTAGATTAAGGGGAAGTTAACGGGGAAAACCTTCGTCAACGTTTCTCGATGGGCCGGACGCGAGCCGGAACCATCCTTGCGGCGCCCGAGCCGGTCGGGCAGCAATCGGGAAGAGAGGTGACACATGAGTGCGGCAACCGCGAAAGCACGTGATGCGTCGGCAGGGCCCGGCGTGAAGATCACCATCCAGCCGGTCGGCATGGAACGTCCCAGGGTCTGGCTCGCCGCCGGTATCGAGGACTTTCGGCAGGCCGCCGCCGTCAGTCTTGCCTATGGCATGTTCTGGGTAGGGCTGAGCATCGCCATTACCGCCGGCGCCCTCTATCTGGGACTGTGGCAATGGCTGCTGCCGCTGGTGGCGGGATTCATGTTTATCGGCCCTCTGGTGGCAGTAGGCTCCTACGGCATCAGCCGTGCCCTGGAGGCCGGTCGCGCCCCGCATCTGGGCGATGCCTTCGGTGCCTGGCGCTCTCATGCCGGTCAGCTGGCAATGCTGGGGGTCATGCTGACGCTGATGCTGATGGCCTGGTTCAATATTGCCATGGTGCTCTTCGCCTTGTTCTTCGGTGCCGAGCCCCCGGATCCGGCGACGCTTTATGCCGCGCTGATCACCACCAGGGAAGGCCTGACGATGATCGCGGTGGGCACTGTGATCGGTGCCATCCTGGCGTTCGGCGCCTTTACCATCAGCGTGGTGGCCATCCCGACCCTGATGGATCAGGATCTGACCTTCATGGAAGGTATCGAGGCCAGCGTTCAGGCCGTGAGCGTCAACTTCCGCCCGATGCTGCTGTGGGCGGCCATCCTCACCGGCTGCGTGCTGATCGGGGTGTTGACCTTCTATATCGGCCTGGCACTCATCCTGCCTGTGCTGGGCTTCGCCAGCTGGCATGCCTATGAAGACCTGGTGATCATCAAGCCCAAGGCCGCAGGGCAGGAACCCGATCGCTGACCCGCCTTGCATGTCGCCTTCGATCAGGCAGCAGGGCGGGGGCAGCAATGCCCCCGCCCTTTATTCGTGGGTTCGGCATGCCCGCTCGAGTCCTTCGGGAAGGAGGGCCTGGCGCCCAGGCTGGCGCTGGCGTGATCGGGCCGAACCGGATCTCCATTCCCGACACAGGCCGGCGTTGTCGCCGCTTGTTGCGGTGGCATACACTGCCCGAAACGTCACAGGCAGGCCGACATGTTCGATCTCTCTCCCGTCCGCTCCGTCGCCCCTGGCTCCCTCGAGACGGAACAGCCGCTGCGCACGGCGATCAGCCGACGACAGGACCCTCATGGGGCGGCGCGGGAGCTGGCCGCATCGCTTGGGCACGCCGAGCTCGGCTTCGTGCTCTTCTTCTGCAGTGCCGAATATCCTCTGGACGAGCTCTCCACGGCCCTCAACGACGCCTTCGACAGCGTGGCGGTAGCGGGCTGTACTACCGCCGGGGAGATCGCACCGGAGGGCTACGAACGAGGCTGTATCGTTGCCATCGGTTTCGACCGTCGCCACTTCGCCGTTTCCTGCGCCTTGATCGAGGACCTGACGGGCTTCGACCTGATCCGGGCCCAGGGGCTGGTCGATGGCCTGCTTGACGAGTGTCGCGACCGGGCCCGGGGTTCGGTGGGGGAAAGCAGCTTCGCGCTGACTCTTCTCGATGGCCTCTCCAGCTGCGAGGAGCAGGTACTGGCAACCCTGGATGCCGCCCTGGGACGTATTCCCAGTTTCGGGGGCTCCGCTGGCGACGACAACTGCCTGGCCCACACCCATGTCCATGCCGATGGCCGCTTTCATGGCCAGGCGGCTGTGGTGGTGATGATCAATACCCGGCTTCCGTTCGAGGTCTTTACCACGCATCATCTTCGGCCACGAAGCGAGAAACTGGTGGTGACGCGTGCCGACCGCGAACGCCGCCGGGTGCTCGAGCTCAACGCCTTGCCCGCCGCCGAGGAGTACGCCCGGCTGGTGGGTCTGCCGGTCGAGGCCCTGACGCCGGAGGTCTTTGCCCGCCATCCACTGGCGGTACGCCTGGGCGATGCCCATTTCGTGCGCGCCATTCAGCGGGTCAATGAAGACGCCAGCCTCAGTTTCTATTGTGCAGTGGAGAACGGTATCGTGCTTACCGCCATGCAGCCGGCGCCGCTGCTAGGGGACCTCGACGCCGTCCTCACCGGCCTCACCGCGCGGCTTGGCGAGCCGGTGCTGGTGATCGGCTGTGACTGCTTCCTGCGTCGACTCGAGCTGGAGTCCATGGGGCTGGTGGCTCAGGCCTCGCAGCTGTTGGCCCGTTCGCGGGTGATCGGCTTTAACACCTACGGGGAGCAGCACCATGGCATGCACATCAACCAGACCTTCACCGGGGTTGCCATTGGATCTTGGCCAGCCGCGTCAGGCGCCTGATAACGCCGGCCCGCGGGAGCGGGCGTTGCTGGAGGAGAACGCTCGACTGCATCGGATCGTCACGGCGCTGATGGAGCGTGTGGAGTCGGCGGGAATGGCGGGTGATGCCCCCTATGCAGCCTTCGAGCATGCGGTGCTGCTCGCCGAGCAGGTTCGTGAGCGCACCGAGACGCTGCAGCACACCCTCGCCGAACTGCATGCCGCCAAGGCAGAGGCGGAGGCGGCCAACCTTTCCAAGACCCGCTTTTTGGCCGCGGTGAGTCATGATCTGCTGCAGCCGCTGAATGCCGCGCGCTTATTCACCAGTGCCCTGGAAGAGCATCGCCTGCCGGCGCCTTCGACCCGATTGGTCGGCAATATCGACCGTTCACTCAAGGACGTGGAGGCGCTGCTCGGCACCCTGGTGGATATCTCGCGGCTCGATGCCGGAGTGCTCGAGCCGGATATCACCGCCTTCCCCGTCGCCCGGCTGCTCGACGTACTGGCAGAGGAGTATCGCCAGATGGTCGCGTCTCCGGGGCTTGAACTGCACTATGTGGGCAGCAGCGCGGTAGTGGCCTCGGACCTGGCCTTGCTGGCCCGGGTCGTGCGTAACTTCCTGACCAATGCCCTCCGCTACACCCGGCGCGGCAAGATCCTGTTGGGTTGCCGTCGCCGCCCCGAGGGAATCGAAGTCCTGGTGGCGGACAGCGGGCCAGGGATCCCGGAGGCGCAGCGCGAGACGATCTTCCAGGAGTTTCAGCGCCTGGGCGACCATCACGACGCCGAGGATCGTGGCCTTGGACTGGGTCTCGCCATCGTCGATCGCATCGCGGGAATGCTCGCTCATCCCCTGCGGCTGACCACCGTGCCGGGCCGCGGCGCGCTCTTCTCGATCCTGGTTCCCCATGGCCGGTTGTCGCCGGTCGTCCACCAGCCTCTTGCGGTATCCGGGCCCGGGCAAGCCAGCGTTCTGGAGCAGGCGCGGATCTGGGTAATCGACAATGATCCCGGCATCTGCTCGGGGATGGCCGCACTGCTGGAGGGTTGGGGGTGTCGCACTTTGACCGCGACTTCGCTGGGCGACCTGGAGAACAAGGCGGCCGGAGAGCGAGCGGACGCCTTGCTGGTGGATTATCACCTGGCCGAAGCGGGTATTGATGGCCTGGCGGCAGCGGCCAGGTTACGGGAGCGTCAACCTGGGCTCCCGGTCGTGGTGATCACCGCCAACCACGATACGGCGATCAAGGGCCTGGCCCGTCAGCTGGGCTATGGTTGCTTGCTCAAGCCCCTCAAGCCGCTGCGATTGCGCATGCTCCTGCTGGACCTGCTGGGGAGTCGCTCAGGGTGATACGCCATGGCGCTCGGCCAGCAGGCCCTCGAGGTCGGCCTCACCCACGGCGAGGATCGCCTGGACTCGGCCCGGTACGCCGAGCTTGTGCAGGATCGCCGAAACATGGGACTTCACCGTGGTCTCGGCGATAGCCAGTTCCCGGGCAATCACCTTGTTGGAGGCCCCGTGGCGCAGGCGCAGCAGTACTTCGAGCTGCTTGTCGGTGAGCTCGTGGAGGCGTAATGAGGGGGAGCTCTGCTCCGGTACGGGAGGCGGCCGTGGCGGGGGAGGACGACGCATGATATCCGGGGGCAGGTAGAGCTGTCCTTCCAATAGCTGGTTCAGTGCCGCGAGGAGGTCCCGACGCGGCGTCGACTTGGGGATATAGCCCACCGCCCCGAGGTTGATGGCGTCGAGGATGGTGCGCCGTTCCTGGTCCGCGGAGAGGATGGCCACCGGCAGCCAGGGGAGGGTGTCACGCAATACTCGCAGACCCTCGAGCCCCTCGGAGTCGGGTAGGCCGAGGTCGAGCAGCACCAGGTCGAGCTCATCACAGGCCTCGGCGCGCCGCAGGGCCTCGCCCAGGCTCTCCGCCTCCAACAGACGACTGCCGGGCAGGCCTGCCTCGATGACGGCGGCAATGGCCTCACGGAACAGCGGGTGGTCATCGGCAACCATCAGGGTATGCATGGGCAATATCTCGTTGAGCTCTCCACCTCCTCCCGAAGGAGGAGGCCCTCTCATACCACCGTAGTATGTCGCACCGGGCGTAACTGGCCAACACTAGGCGTGTATCGCCACAACCACAACAGCCAGGAGATACTCAATGATCTACGCTAATCCCGGCCAGCCCGGCTCCCCCGTCAGCTTCGAGAAGCGCTACGGCAACTATATTGGCGGCGAGTTCGTTCCGCCGGTCAAGGGTGAGTACTTCGACAACGTCAGCCCGGTCAACGGCGAGGTGTTCTGCGAGATTCCCCGCTCGGGGGCCGAGGATATCGACAAGGCACTGGATGCTGCCCACGCCGCGGCGCCGGCCTGGGGCAAGACCTCGGCCGCCGAGCGTTCCAACATCCTGCTCAAGATCGCCGAGCGCATCGAACAGAACATCGAGCTGCTGGCGGTTGCCGAGACCTGGGACAACGGCAAGGCGGTTCGTGAGACCCTCAATGCGGACGTTCCGCTGGCCGTCGATCACTTTCGCTATTTTGCCGGCTGCATTCGGGCCCAGGAAGGTACCGCCGCCGATATCGACGCCAATACCGTGGCCTACCACTTTCATGAACCGCTGGGCGTGGTGGGCCAGATTATCCCCTGGAACTTCCCGCTGCTGATGGGCGTCTGGAAGCTGGCCCCGGCCCTGGCCGCGGGCAACTGCGTGGTGCTCAAGCCCGCCGAGCAGACGCCGGCCTCGATTCTCAAGCTGATGGAGGTCATCGGTGACCTGCTGCCCCCGGGCGTGGTCAATATCGTCAACGGGTATGGCGCCGAGGCGGGCCAGGCACTGGCCACCAGCCAGCGCATCGCCAAGATCGCCTTTACCGGCTCGACCCCGGTGGGCTCGCACATCCTCAAGTGTGCCGCCGAGAACATCATTCCCTCGACCGTGGAACTGGGTGGCAAGTCACCGAACATCTACTTCGCCGACATCATGAACGCCGAGCCGGCGTTTATCGACAAGGCCGCCGAGGGCCTGGTGCTGGCCTTCTTCAACCAGGGCGAGGTATGCACCTGCCCCTCCCGAGCGCTGATCCAGGAATCCATGTACGACGCCTTCATGGCCAAGGTGATGGAGAAGGTCGGGCAGATCAAGCGCGGCAACCCGCTGGATACCGACGTCCAGGTGGGGGCCCAGGCCTCCCAGGAGCAGTTCGACAAGATCATGTCCTATATGGACATCGCCCGAGAGGAGGGAGCCGAGTTTCTCGCCGGTGGCGACAAGGCAAGCTTCGACCCGGCCTATGACAAGGGCTTCTACATCGAGCCAACGCTGCTCAAGGGCAACAACAAGATGCGCGTCTTCCAGGAAGAGATCTTCGGTCCGGTGGTGGCGGTGACCACCTTCAAGGACGAAGAGGAAGCGCTGGCGATTGCCAACGATACCGAGTTCGGCCTCGGCGCCGGCGTCTGGAGTCGCGACATGAACGTTGCCTTCCGGATGGGGCGTGGCATCCAGGCCGGCCGCGTATGGACCAACTGCTACCACCAGTATCCGGCTCACGCCGCCTTCGGTGGCTACAAGAAGTCCGGCGTCGGCCGCGAGACCCACAAGATGGCCCTCGAGCAGTATCAGCAGACCAAGAACCTGCTGGTCAGCTACGACATCAATCCCATGGGCTTCTTCTGAGGCCTGGCCGCCCGGCCGATCCGGGCGGCTTCCCCCGTACTTCTTCCCCTGACACCTGAGCGTAACGGGCGGCACCCGGCTGCCCGGCAACTGAGGAAAACCGATATGGACAAGACGATGCAAGCCGCGGTAGTGCGCAAGTTCGGCGAACCGCTGGCCATCGAAGAGGCCGCGATACCTCGGCCGCAGCAGGGCGAAATTCTGGTCAAGGTGGCCGCCACCGGTGTCTGCCACACGGACCTGCATGCCGCCCACGGTGACTGGCCGGTCAGGCCCGAGCCGCCCTTTATTCCGGGGCATGAAGGGGTTGGCCATATCGTGGCGGTGGGTGACGGTGTGAGCCACGTCAAGGAAGGGGATCGTGTCGGGGTGCCCTGGCTCTATTCGGCCTGTGGTTACTGTGAGCACTGCCTGGGTGGCTGGGAAACCCTGTGTGAATCACAGCAGAATACCGGCTACTCGGTGAACGGCAGCTTCGCCGATTACACCCTGGCCGATGCCGGTTTCGTGGGGCGGTTGCCCGACAATGTGGATTTCCTCGAGATCGCCCCCGTGCTGTGTGCCGGTGTAACGGTCTACAAGGGCCTCAAGATGACCGACACCCGCCCCGGTCAGTGGGTGGTGATCTCGGGCATCGGTGGGCTCGGTCATATGGCGGTTCAGTATGCCCGCGCCATGGGGCTCAATGTCGCGGCGGTGGATATCGATGACGCCAAGCTGGCCCACGCCGAACGGCTCGGTGCGGCCGTCACCGTGAATGCCCTGAAGACCGACCCCGCGGCCTTCCTGAAACGCGAGATCGGTGGCGCGCATGGCGCACTGGTTACCGCCGTGTCGCCCAAGGCGTTTGATCAGGCCCAGGGCATGCTGCGCCGCGGTGGTACCCTGGTGCTTAATGGCCTGCCGCCGGGTGATTTCCCGCTGCCTATCTTCGATACCGTTCTCAACGGTATCACCGTACGCGGCTCCATCGTCGGCACCCGTCAGGACTTGCAGGAGGCACTGGACTTCGCCGGTGAAGGAAAGGTGGGAGCTACCGTGGCAACCGACAGGCTGGAGAACATCAATGATATCTTCCAGCGCATGATCGAGGGCAAGATCGAGGGGCGTGTGGTACTCGACATGAGCTGAGGGGTGTCTTGCTCAGGACCACGCCAAGGGGGCGCGACGGATGTCGCGCCCCCTTTTTCAGCATGATCCATCGGCCAGCCAGCGTTCGGCCAGGCGCAAGGCCCGGTGCTGGTCGGCCACTACCGCCAGTTGCCCGGCTTCGCGGCGAAGCCCCGCCCGGCGAAGCTTGAGCACCAGCCGCGCCGGCAACCCCACGAATACCAGGCCGATGCCGCGGCCGTGAAGATCCTCGGCGAGGGTCTGCAGCGCGACGATGGCGGTGGCGTCCAGGCTGGGCACGTCGTGCATATCGAGAAGCATCACACGGATGTCCGGGTCCACGACCTGCAGTGAGGAGACGGCCTTCTCGGCGGCACCGAAGAACAGCGGCCCGTCGATATCATAGAGCGCTATCCCGTGGGGCAAGTCATCGCTGCCATCATGGCCTTGCTCGTCCAGTCGGCGAGTATGGGTCACCTCGGCCATGCGGCGAATGAAGAGTGCCGCCGCCAGCCCCATGCCGACCGCCACCGCCAGCACCATGTCGAACACCACCGTCAGCGCGAAGCAGATGACCAGGATTGTCACATCGCTTCCCGGCGCACTCTTCAGGGTATGCACGAAGTGACGCGCCTCGCTCATGTTCCAGGCGATGATGAACAACAGGGCGGCCAGGGCGGCCATGGGTACCAGGGCCAGCACACCCGCCAGCAGGACCACCGCCAGCAGTACCACCAGGGCATGGACCACGGCGGCCACCGGCGAGAAGGCGCCGCTGCGGATATTGGTCGCGGTACGGGCGAGGGCCGCCGTGGCGGTGATACCGCCGAAGAAGGGGGCAACGATATTGCCCAGGCCCTGGCCCAGCAGCTCGGCATTGGGGTCGTGTCGGGTGCGGGTGAGGCCATCGGCCACCACGGCACAGAGCAGCGATTCGATGGCTCCCAGCATGGCGATGGCCAGTGCCGGGCCCATCAGTTCACGAATCAATGCGAAATCCACCGTAAGCGGCGTGCCATCCGGTCCGGGCAATTGCCAGGGGAGCGTCAGGCTGGGGGCGAAGGGCGGAATGCCGCTGCCGCTTTCACCCTCCAGGCTCCAGCTGAAGCGCGAGGCGATGGTATCGACCTCGATGCCCAGCGGGATGACGGCCAGGGCCACCAGGGTGCCCACGGCGAGCCCTGCCAGCGGTGCGGGTATCGGCAGGCGCAGGCGAGGCCACAGAATCAGGGTCGCCAGGGTGACCAGGCCGACACCCAGCTCGGCCGGGTCGAGCTGGGGTACTGCCCGGACAATGCTGGCCGCATTGCCCAGTGTGCCTTCGCCCAGCTCTACCTCCAGGCCCAGGAAGTCGGGCAGCTGCAGCAAGGCGATGACCACGGCAATCCCGGCGGTGAAGCCCAGCACGACCGGGTAGGGCACGAACTGTATCAGGCTGCCGAGTCGTGCCAGCCCCAGGGCCACCAGGATCATTCCCGCCATCAGGGTGGCGATCAGCAGGCCGCCGACGCCGTGGTTGGCGACGATGGGAAACAGGATCACCACGAAGGCGGCGGTGGGGCCGGAGACGTTGAAGCGTGAGCCGCCGGTCAGCGCGATGATCGCACCGGCAACAATGGCGGTGTAGAGGCCGTGCTGGGGCGGCACGCCGGTGGCGATGGCCAGCGCCATGGAGAGTGGTACGGCGACGATGCCGATGGTCAGGCCGGCGAGCAGATCGCGGCGCAGCTCGGCCAGGCCGTACCCCTGGCGCCAGGCGGCCACCAGGGCGCTGCCGGGAAGCGGAATCCGGTAGCCGACGCCATCGTCGGAGGAGCGGGACATGGCAACTCCTTGGCTTGTAATAGAGCGAGGCTATTACGTTACGCTTTTATGTTGCGGTGCCGCAAGGCCTCTGGCGTGCCATACCGGACAGCTTCCCTCCTGGTCTCCCCGCCGGCCACGCCTCTTGCCTTACTCGCCGGCGGGCGTCTGCCAGGCCTGGGTATTCCAGAGTGGCACGCTGCTCAGGGCATGCTTGAAGCTGCCGCTGCTCTCTTTGGTGCTGTAGATCAGATACAGCAGCGTCTGGTTGTCGGCATCGAAGATGCGGCGCACCTTGAGGCTCTTGAACAGTACGCTCTTGGAGCGGCGGTAGAGTAGTTCACCGCTCGCCGAGGCGTCGATATCGGCCAGCATGGCCGGGGTGATGGGGCCGGTCTGGCGGCAGGCGAGGCTGCTGTCGGAAGGATCGGCCAAGTCCAGATCGGCCTCGACATTGCTGAGATGGCAGGTCACCCCGGGGATCTTGGGATCCGAGAGGCTCTCGATCTTGATGTCCTTGGTGGTGAACAGGCCCAGTGAGACATCGCCCACTTCATAGTCGTTGCCGCAGCCGGCAAGGAGCAGGGGAACCATGGCAGGGGCCAGCAGGCGGGAGAGCCGGGGGCGAAGTCGTGGCATCAGGGAGTATCCTGTCAGTGATGGCGTGAGTTTCGCCGGGCGTGACCGGGTCTGGAGGCCTGGTGGGCCGAGGATGGTCTACGCTGGGCGTAGGTCCATCGGACCCGATCGCCCATCTGAATATGTTCAAGAGGTGCGAAATGACAACGTCAATCCTACCCGGCACGACGCCGCTGCGGTACCTGTTGTTCTCTCTGCTGCTCGCCGCTCCCTTGGCCCTGGCCGCCGACGGCCATGACCTCACCTTCAAGGGGGATGGTAGCTTCAATGGCGCGCATGGTGGCCAGGAGATCCATGTGGCCGTTGTCGATGCCGATTCCGGCGATGTGGCCGCAACACAGTCCGGCACCGTCTCCGCCGATGAGGCACCGGCCTTCGCGTTCGACTTTCCCGGCGTGCTGAAGGAGGACGGCAGCTACGCGGTGCACTACTGGATCGACTCCAACTTCGGCGGCGGCAGCGAAGGTGTCTGTGATCCCAAGGGTACCGACCATCAGTGGAATGTCTCGCTGGACACGACCGGCGAGGCGTTGACCCATGAAGACACCCACCGGCCCCAGGAGCAGACCGACGTCTGCGCCACCTTCGACTGAGGCGGTTCGGCCGGCCCGGCAGTGTCGGGCCGGCCGACCGGCGAACCCGAGCAGGATCGTCGACCGTCGACTGAGAGGCATCCGGGGCTCGGCCGTCGATAAGCACAGCAGATCGATATTCCTCGGCCAGGCGGCGCATGGCATTGACGGCATGCTCGGGCCGAAATAAGATGCATGTGTAATGAATCTTAATGCTGCTGCGAGGTCATCTCGATGGGACTGCTCAAGAATCTATTCAAGAAAGATAGTGCCGAAAAACCGGTGGTACAGACACATGAGCCCGTTGAGGCAAAACAGGCGGAGGTCGACTCAGCCACCGACTCCGTCGCCGATACTGCCGAGAAGAAGCCTAAGCATGGAGAAGATGGCGTTTGCTGCGGATCATGCCAATAGTCTGGCAGTGAAGGGCGCAATCCCCTTCGTCATTGACCACGGGCTCTCCTGACGGAGAGTCCGTGGTCATTTCAGGGGTCGCCGGGGCGAGCCAACGCCGGTTAGCCAGCTGACTCCAGGTGTCGTACCAGATCTTCCATAAAGCCCTGGATGCGCGCCGCGTTGGTGCCGACATCGCTGGCGCCCAGCCGAGAGGCGGAGCGCATATCGACGCGTGTACCGCCATCCGCGTCGGTCAGGCGGATCACCACATCATCCTTGAAGCCGAACCAGCGGGTGGTGGCGGTCGCCTCGATACGGGTGTCATCGAGTGCGGCGATCTTCCAGCCGGCGTCCTTTGCCACGGCCTCTGCGGCGCCTCGCACCGTCTCGAGAGGCGTATCGACCACCAGTGGCTGGATCGCCGGATAGGCCTCTCGCTGCTGTTGAGCGGTTGCCTCGCCGGGGTAGTCCAGCGCGTTGGGTGCGGCCCTGCGGGCATCGGCCAGGACCTCGAAGGCGGGCGGACTCTGCATGTCGGTGGTGATGTCATGGATGGGCGGGACCTCCTGGGCCTGCTGAAGCTGCAGCCAGGGTCCGGCGGCCAGGGCGCCGCCGGCCAGTATCGCCAGGCTGCCGAGCAGGGCAGGCAGGGGGCGGCGAGTGACGGCGGCAATCATCAGGGCCACCAGGCCCAGCCCGGCGGCGCCGAGGGCGACGAAGACGCCATAGCGGAGCAGGGTGAAGGCATTTCCCAGCGTCAGCAGGTCCAGGCGATAGGCCGGGCCAGACCCGGCTATGGAGAGTGCCGCCAGGATGGCGAGAATGCTTCCGGTCAGCGCCACCTTGAAGGCCAGCCCCTGATGGTTGCGATCAGTCTTCATGGTTGTGTCCGAGCCCTTGTGCATGTGGATCGGTATCCATGGTACAACGCAAGGAGGCCGGGAGTCCCCGGCCTCTTTCGCTACAGCGGCTGAATCAGCCTGGCGTATCAGTCCTTGGCGTTGCCAGAGCGGGGGCCGTTGCCCCTGTCTCTGTCGAAGGCCTGACGGGCGACCTGTTGCATTTCCTCGATCTGCTCTTCGCTCAGCAGCTCGCCCAGCGCTTCCTGATGCTCGTCGCGCAGGGCCTGATGAGCCTCGCGGCGCTCTTCACGGGAGTCGAAGTCGCGATCGCGAAGTTCGGCCATATCGGCGTAGTGCTCCCGGCGGAGGTCGCCCAGAGCCTCACGGTCCTCATCGGAGAGATCCCAGCCGTCGACCATCTCGATCATGCGTTTCTGCAGGGCACCGGCATGCCGTTGATGCTTTTCGGTGCGATACGTCTCGTGCATCTCGCGGCGGGCCTCGTCGAGGGCGGCCTGCTGGTCATCGCTGAGCAGTTCATCGACGCGCTCGCGATGTTCGTCGCGCAACTCCATCATGGCTTCGCCATGCTTGCGGTAGGCATTGTCCAGGGCCTCGCGCGTCTCGGCGTCGAGACCGGCGCGCTCGTAAAGCGCCGCACGCTTCTCGGCGTGGCGTTCGGCGCGGGCCTCCTGCCATTGCTGACGATTCTCGGCACGCTCGCCATCACCGGGCGCAGCAGTGGCCTGGAGTGCCAGCGGGGCGATGGCCATGGCGAGCAGGGCGGGGGCGAGGATCTTGCGAGAGAGGCGGGTCTGCATGAGAAAGCTCCTGTTTATCTCGGGTTGACAGCTACTATTATGTGCCGGCCGTGTGCAAGGGCCATGCAGCGAAGGTGCAAAGGTGGTGCAGGTCACTCCTCAGGCTGGTACTTGTAGCCGACTCCGTAGACGGAGCGAATCACTTCCCTCTCCGGCCATGTCTCGGCGATTTTTCGGCGCAGTTTCTTGACGTGGCTGTCGACGGTGCGCTCGGAGACGATGCGATGATCACGGTACATATGGTCCATCAACTGTTCCCGGGAAAAGATCCGCCCCGGGGCATGCATCATCACCTTGAGCAGCTTGAACTCCACGGCGGTAAGCGCGAGATCATGGCCATCGGCCAGGGCTCGCCAGCCCTCCTCATCGAGCACCAGGTCACTGCCGATAGCGTCGGGCTCCCGGGCCAGCTGGCTGCGACGCAGCACCGCCTTGACCCTGGCGACCACCTCCCGGGGGCTGAACGGTTTGCAGATATAATCGTCGGCGCCCAACTCGAGCCCCAGCAGGCGATCCACCTCCTCGACGCGTGCGGTCAGCATGATCACCGGCAGGGCCGGCCACCGCTGGCGTATCTCGCGGCACAGGGTCAGGCCATCGGTGCCGGGCAGCATGAGATCGAGCAGCACCAGGGCGGGCCCCTCATCGGCCCGACGCGTCTCTTCCAGCCATGGCAGCACGCTGTCCCCGTGATCCAGGTGATGGGGCTCGAAGCCGCTGCCGGCCAGGTAGTCGGCCACCAGCCGGGCGATCTTGGGTTCATCCTCGACGATCAGGATCCGTGGGGGATGTTCGGCCTGTGTCATTCGGTCTCCTCCTTGAGCATGGCGTCATCGAAGGGCGGGAAGCGTAGCGTCCAGCGTAACCCACCCAGTGGTGAAGCGGCAGCGGTCATGTCGCCGCCGTGAGCCTTGACCAGAGCGGTGGCGATGGAGAGTCCCAGGCCGCTGCCACCGCTGGCCCGGTTGCGTGACCCCTCGACCCGATAGAGCCGCTCGGTGAGCCGTGCCAGCTGGGAGGGCGGGACGCCCGGCGCGGAGTCATCCCACCGAATCCGGATGCCGTCGGCAGCGTTCTCCAGGTCGACGCGCAGCCGGCCAGGGGGGTGAGTATAGGCGCAGGTATTGTCCAGCAGGATGCTCCATAGCTGCCTCAGGCGGCTGGCGTCACCACGAATCCAGGCCGCGTCGGGAATGCGGCACTCCAGGGAGAGGTCGCTATCTTCCAGCCAGCCGCTGGCCCCGTCGAGGCGCTGACGCAGGCTATCGGCAACATTCAGGGGCGCCAGCTGGACCTCCAGGGCCCCGGCGTCGCTCTGGGAAAGCAGCCGCAGATCGGCCACCAGCCGCTCGAGCTGCTTCACCTCCTGGGAGAGCGAGTCCAGGCTCTCGTGATCCAGAGGGCGAATGCCGTCATGCATCGCCTCGATTTCGCCGCGCAGCACCGCCAGCGGGGTGCGCAGCTCGTGTGCAATATCCGAGACCCAGCGGCTGCGGGCCTCGCGGCTGGCTTCCAGGGTGGCGGCGAGCACGTTGAAGTCGCGGGAGAGTCGCGACAGTTCATCCCGGCCGCGCTCCGGCAGGCGAGTCCCGTAGTCGCCTTCGGTGAGGCGCAGGGTGGCCAGGGCCATGCCGCGGGTGCGCCGCCCCAGCCACCAGGAGAGGCCGCCGGCCAGCAGCAGGGAGGCCAGGCCCAGGGCACCGATGATGATGCTCAGGTTGCGCTGCTGCCGAGTCAGGAAGACGTGCTCCATGCGTGCCATCAGCTGCTCCGGCGGGCGGTAGCCGAGGGTGCCGACGCGCTGGCCCTGATGCTCGATGGGTAGCCAGCGAAGCGTGGCGGCCTCCTCGTCATCGTCCGGTGGCAGGCCGATGACGGGGAGTCCCTCGGCATCGTGAAGCACGAAGTCCCGAGGGTCGCCGAGCTGGTGTTCGATGCTGATCGGCGCCGGGCCGGCGCCGGGCCACAGCTGTTGGCGGACCAGGCGGTGCTAGGCACGGGGCGAGGCGCGCAGCCACTGCCAGTCGCCGCGTCGCGACCACTCATCGGCGAGGCCCTCGACGAGGGTCTCGGCACGCTGAGTCTGGGTCTTGTCGAGGTAGTCGATGAAGCCCTGATCGAGGCTTCTCGATACCGCCAGGAACACCAGGCCGGAGATGGCGACATTCACCACCAGAATTACCGCAAACAGCTTGATGCCCAGCCGCGAGATGGCGGGGCGAGGCAGGGTCAGGCGCATGGTCGTCTCGCCACGGTCAGTATGAGTCGACAGTATGGGCTCGGGAGATGGCGTCAATTGACACCCAATGTGCAAGTGGTGTGCAAGACGCGACTCATAGTGTCAGCAGGAAGAGAATCAGCGGTGGCGACAGTAGTGAGAGCAGAAAGCCCGAGACCACGGCTACCGGCACGCAGGCGATCCCGCCATGCTGCTGGATCACCGGCAGGGTGAAGTCCATGGAGGTGGCCCCGCCGTAGCCGATGGCCAGCGCCGCATGCCGGCGGATCACCAGGGGGATCAGCACGAAGGCGACCAGCTCGCGGGTGAGGTCGTTGAAAAAGGCCACGCCGCCCAGCGCCGGCCCCAAGGTGTCGCCTACCAGGATGCCCGAAAGCGAGTACCAGCCGAAGCCGGCGGCCATGGCCAGCCCCTCGTTCCAGCGCAGTTCGAGTAACGGGGCGGCGATCAGGCCACCGACCAGTGAGGTGGCCGCCAGGGTGAGGGCGATGGCCAGGCCGTGATGGTTGAGCAGAATCTGGCGCAGCGGCATGCCGGAGTTGCGTAGCTGGCAGCCGATCAGCGCCAGCAGGATATAGAGCACCCATTCGGCCAGGGTCTCGGCCCCGGCATGGAGGGAGGTGGCCGCCAGCTGGCCGGCGGCCAGCCCCAGCGCGACGCCAAGCACGACCACGCCGACCAGTGCCAGCGAGCCGGCCATGGCGGCGAGCTTGCTGGTGGGAGCGCCGGGTACCACGCGAGCGGGATCGGCGGTGAGCCCCAGGCGACGAGATAGCCACCAGAGTCCGGCGAGGTTACAGGCCGAGGTCACCACGAACAGCATGAGTGCCTGACCGCCCATGCGCGACAGCTGTCCGGCGAGGTTGTCGAGGCCGGCCAGGCTGAATCCCATCAGCAGCAGGATCACGTAGACCGAGGCATTGACTCCCCGATTGATCGCCGTCAGCACGGCAGCATGACGTACCGGTACCAGATAACCCAGCACCAGGGGCAGCAATACGATCAGCAGGCCACTCAGCATGGAGGTTCCCTTCTCTGTGGCCGCCGGGGAGCGACACGGCAAAAAGCGGTTACTCTAGCAGCCGGCCGGGGCGTTCCCAAGTGGCGAGGCTACTCCTGGACGGTCAGTTCGCTGAGCACTAAATGGCTGTGGCGCTTGCCGTCACGCTGATAGTCGACCGAGAGCAACAGGCCCGGGACCTCGGGGTGGAAGCGGAACAACAGCCGGCGGTCCGGTTTGTCGGCTTCCCAGGCTTCTGCCGTAAGCGCCGGGAAGGTGCCGGCGGGCAGGGTGACGCGTGAATTCCCCTGGACCCGGGCCCTGAGGAGCTCTTCGCGGCCCTTGTGGTCCAGGTAATGAATATCGCAGGTGTCGCTGGTGCAGTCGCCATTGATGATGCGCCGGGAAAAGGAGAAGAGCGCCGTCTGGCGGTCAGGCAGCGCCTCGAGAGGTTCGGCGTCGAGCCGATAACTATCGCCAATGCCCATCAGCGAGTAGCCGCTGGCATAGAACAGCGACTGTACCCCCTCGTTCTGCAGCAGAAAGCGGCTGCGTTCACTACCCCGGGCGACACGGATATCGGTTTCCATCAGGCTTTCCCAGTAGTCACCGTCCCGACTGAGCCGATGCTCGATATAGGCGGCGGGCCACCCCTCGACCTTGAGCCGGTAGTGCGCGGTGAAGGGGTGTGGGGCAGCCGAGGTGGCGGCGCCTCGGTCCTCGATGCTGGAATCACCGGAGGCCGGAGTCGCCGGCGCATCGGCCAGGGATACCAACGGGAGGCAGGCGAATAGCCAGGGAGCGAGAGCGGCCATCATGCCGCTGGATCGTGCCCACCGCATGGCTCTCTTGGGCATGACAACTCTCCATCATGAGAACAGGGAGGGTCCGCAGGACCCATGGTGTAAGAAGCCGCTGCGGGTCCCGAAGTTCCCCATGACGCCAAGATGTCATATTGCCGGTGGCGTTGTCAGATGGCGTTTCGGGGGGTCGAGCGCAGGCGCTCCAGGGCCGGGGAGAGGTCAACCGGATAGTCGCCGTGGCCCGCCTCCAGACGCTTCAGCGCATCGGGAAGGCGGGACAGGCTGTCGATGACTCGCTCGCGAGCCCCCACGGCCAGGGCCATTTCCTCCTGGACCAGCTGACCGCCGCGCACCATGGGGCGCAGCAGGGCTTCGCCTTCGATGCCGGGCTCGTCGCGCAGCGCGATGGTATCGCCGATGTAGCGGCCCTCGGCGTCGTGGCGTCGATAGAGCTGCTTGCGACTGGGCAGGTTGGTCTTGCCCGGCGAATGCTTGAGTCGTGGTGTCCCGGCGTACTCCACCAGCTTGTAGGAGAGGTCGATGACCGGGGCGTCGGAGGAAACGCCCATTTCGGTGCCCACCCCGAAGGCATCGATGGGGGCACGGGCCTCGACCAGAGCGGCAATCCGCCACTCGTCCAGACCGCTGCTGGCGACAATCTTCACTTCGGGGTGGCCCGCGGCATCGAGCAGGGCCCGTGCCTCCCGAGCCAGCTGGCCAAGGTCGCCGGAGTCGAGGCGTACGGCGCCCACTCGCAGGCTCGGTTCGGCGCGCATCAGCTCGACCACCTTGCGCACCCCTTCCAGGGTGTCGTGAGTATCGACCAGCAGGGTCGTGTCCGGATAATGGCGAGCGAAGGCGGCAAAGGCGGCCGCTTCGTCATCGTGGGCCAGGATATAGCTATGGGCCATGGTGCCGGAGAGTGGCATGCCGTGGCGCAATCCGCCGAGTACATTGCTGGTGCCGGCCAGGCCCGCGGTGCGATAGGCGCGTACCCCGCGCACGGTGGCATCGATGCCGTGCATGCGGCGCAGCCCGAAGTCCATCACCGGCCGCCCCTGGGCCGCCAGCACCACGCGCACCGCCTTGGAGGCGATGACCGTCTCCAGCTGAACCAGGTTCATTATCACCTGAATCCGTGAGACCGGCCCCCGGAAGCACTTCTAACCCACTGACCTGCATGGCAATATAGCCATTATCGCCATTCACCCAGACAGTGCCATGCCCAACATAAAGTTCCGCGCCAGTCGCCGCACCCTCACCAGCCATTCCGGGCTGTCGATCATCGGGCAGTGCATCGAGATCGCCGGCGTCGACAGCATCGACGGCCGCTTCCCCACCACGCTGGGTATGCGCACCAGCGACGTGGTCAAGAGCTACCTGGGTCTGCTGTGTCTAGGCATGAGCGACTATGATGCCATCGAAAACTTCCGCCG
>NZ_JHVH01000029.1 GCF_000620045.1 Halomonas halodenitrificans DSM 735
CCCACGACGCCGGATACGTCTTGAAACGTACGCGTCAGCATGATTCACCGTTTTTCGCCTGACGACCATAGCGAGCGTGAACCACCTGATCCCATGCCGAACTCAGCAGTGAAACCGCTTTGCGCCGATGGTAGTGTGGGGTCTCCCCATGCGAGAGTAGGTCATCGTCAGGCACTTATATCGAAAAAACCCCGAACATTCACGTGTTCGGGGTTTTTTCATATCTGGCGGGCGGTAGGACGTTAGGGTCGACGAGATTATTGGCCAGTCGATCATCGTCAGGCACTGATACCGAGCTTATATCGAAAAGCCCCGGATATTCTGAACTGCACCCCGAAAGTTGGATACCCACACCCAGCCTTCGGGGCTTTTTCATTTGTATTCCGGCTCTTTCCGAGCGCTTACGTTTCCGCGAGTGCGCTGCATCCGATAGAATATGGTTTTTTCCGGTCTGGGATATCAGGCATGACCATCGGTGACCTCATACGCCTGCTTGACGATGGCGAATTTCACTCGGGCGAACAGCTCGGGGAGAAGCTCGGAGTATCTCGGGCGGCGGTATGGAAGCAGCTGCGCAAGCTCGAGTCCCTGGGAATTACCATGGAGGCGGTGAAAGGGCAGGGCTACCGCCTGGCCGAGCCCCTGGAGCTCCTCGATGGGCAGCGGATCATCGCAGGACTCTCACGCCAGGCGCGTGGTTACCTGACGCGTCTGTTCGTCGAGGAAACGCTGCCATCCTCGAATGCCTTCCTGCGTGAGCGATTCAGCCAGGGGGCAGGGCATGGTGAAGTCTGCCTGGTGGAGCAGCAGAGCGCCGGACGCGGTCGCCGTGGGCGCGCCTGGAACACTCCCTGGGGAAAGAGCCTGATGCTCTCCCTGGGGTGGCGCGTCGAGTCCGGCATCGGCGCCCTGGAGGGATTGAGCCTCGCGGTCGGCGTGGTACTGGCTCGCGTGCTGGAAAGCCATGGCGTCTCACCGTATCTCAAGTGGCCCAACGACGTCCTGCTGGAGGTGCCCAATGGTGACTACGGCAAGCTGGCGGGCATTCTGGTGGAGGTGAGCGGTGATGCATCCGGTCCCTGTGAGGTGGTGGTCGGCATGGGGCTCAATGTCTTCCTGCCCGAGAGCTTTCGCAGCACGCTGGGTCAGTCGGCCGCAGCCGTCGAGGACCAGGCGACCGGGGTATCACGCAATGCGCTGGCATCCGATCTGCTGGAGGCGCTGCTGCCGTTGGTGGCGGATTTCGAACGCGACGGCTTTGCTCCCTGGTGCGATGCCTGGAACGCGCGGCATGCGTTCGCCGGCCGGGAAGTGGATGTGTTGAGTGGCAATACGCGAGAGGTGGCACGGGTCGAGGAGGCCGACGCCTCCGGAAGCCTGGTCGTAAGCCAGGGTGGCCGGCGCCGTCACCTGGCGGGAGGAGAGATCAGCCTGCGTGTGCGCTCATGATTCTGGATCTTGATATCGGCAATACGCTCTCCAAGTGGCGACTGAAAGACGTCGATACCAGCGAAATCCGTTCCCGAGGGGCGGTGTGGACTCGGGAGGAGTGGCGGCCGGGTGCCGATATACCCAACCTCGATGTGGTCGAGTCGGTGCGTATCTCCAGCGTTGCTCGCCGTTCGGTGCTCGAGGAAACCGTCGCGTTGCTGCGTCAGCGCGTGGGAGCCGTGTATGTGGCTCGCTCCAGCCCCGAGGCGCTGGGCGTTACCAATGGCTATATAGAACCCGAACGCCTCGGGGTCGATCGCTGGCTGGGCGTGCTGGCCGGTTACCAGCAGGTCGGTGCCTGCTGCGCGGTAGATTGCGGCAGTGCCATTACCATCGACTTCGTGCTGCCGGGGGGGCGTCATCTTGGCGGGTATATTCTGCCGGGGCTGCGGCTGATGAAGGAGAGTCTCAAGCTGGGTACGCGCAACGTCGCCATCGACCCCGACAGCGAGCCCGAGGAGTTGCTGACTCCCGGTCGACGCACGGTAAAGGCGGTGAATCATGGCATCTACATGGCGGCGGTCAGCGCGATCAACCGCGTCTATGCGGAGGTCTGCGATAGTGAGGGAGTGGCGCTGCCGCTGATGCTGACAGGAGGCGATGCGCGGGTAGTGGCCCGTGGACTCCAGGTGCCCCACGCCGTCTGGCCCGACATGGTCTACGGCGGCCTGGAGGCGTGTTTCCCGCTGACTGCCGCCGAGCGGGCGGGGCGGATGGCAGGGGCGCCGCGCGTGCCGGTGCCGGTGGCTCTGGAGAAAATACGCGCCGGGCTTGCATTCTCCATGCAGCTTTGACACAATGCGCCGCGTTCCGATGCGAAGGGCGATGGCGCAATAGCGTCTCCAGCGCTGGAAAGACACTGATAAAACAGTGGCTTGACAATCGGAGCAGCGGTGATAAGATGGGCCGCCATCTGGAGGGGTTCCCGAGTGGCCAAAGGGAGCAGACTGTAAATCTGCCGCGAAAGCTTCGAAGGTTCGAATCCTTCTCCCTCCACCAGATTTGGGTTGCAGTGATGCGTTTTCATTGCCGCCGAAAGAGTGGGTAGGCGGGCATAGTTCAATGGTAGAACCTCAGCCTTCCAAGCTGATGATGCGGGTTCGATCCCCGCTGCCCGCTCCAGCATCGTAAGGATGCTAAAGGTTAGGCTCATGTAGCTCAGGGGTAGAGCACACCCTTGGTAAGGGTGAGGTCGACGGTTCAAATCCGTCCATGAGCTCCATATTGACAAGGCGAGCGCAAGCTCGCCTTTTCTTTCTCTCGCCATGACACGTTCAGTGTGGCGAGAGGGGTTGCCAGGCGAAGTCGCTTTCGCTATCATGGCGCCCGCTGTCGCAAGCCGCCTGCAAAGGGCGGGGCAACGCAGATACAGGCCAGTAGCTCAATTGGCAGAGCAGCGGTCTCCAAAACCGCAGGTTGGGGGTTCGATTCCCTCCTGGCCTGCCAGTCTTCCCCAGGCTGGCTAATCCCCAGAAGATTTCACGTTTCGATTGCCGTGCCTTGAGGAGTCTCGTTTTGATGAAGCATAACGCCGAGGTGCAGGAGTCGCGCCACGACGGGCTCAAATGGGCGGTTGTCGTCACTCTGCTGGTTCTGGCCGTGGTGGGCAACACCTACTTCGCCGACCAGGCATTGCTCTATCGCGTGTTGGGTGTGGTGGCGCTTAGCGCTGTGGCGGCCCTGGTGGCAATGACCACCGCCAAGGGGCGCAACCTCACTGAGCTGGCCCGTGCCGCCAAGAAGGAAATTCAACGCGTGGTGTGGCCAACCCGGCCCGAGACCGTCCAGACCACCGTGATCGTGCTGGTCGCCGTGCTGGTGGTTGGCCTGATGCTGTGGCTGATCGACACTCTTCTTGGCTGGGCGATGTCCGGCGTTATCGGTTAGGAGCCCTCATGTCCAAGCGTTGGTATGTCGTTCACGCCTATTCCGGCTTCGAAAAGCATGTCATGCGCTCCCTTGGTGAGCGTGTGAAGATGTATGGCATGGAGGATCGCTTTGGCGAAATCCTGGTGCCCACCGAAGAAGTCGTCGAGATGCGTGACGGCAAGCGCCGCAAGAGCGAGCGCAAGTTCTATCCCGGCTATGTGCTTGTCGAGATGGAGATGGACGACGAAACCTGGCACCTGGTCAACGAGACCCCGCGTGTCATGGGGTTCATCGGTGGCACCAAGGAAAAGCCGGCGCCCATCACCCAGAAGGAAGCCGATGCCATCCTGCGTCGCGTCGAGGATGGAACCGACAAGCCGAAGCCCAAGACCCTGTTCGAGCCGGGTCAGTCGGTGCGGGTCATCGATGGTCCCTTCGCCGACTTCAACGGTGTTGTCGAAGAGGTGAACTACGACAAGAGTCGCGTCCAGGTCAGCGTGCTGATCTTTGGGCGTTCGACGCCTGTCGAGCTTGAATTCGCACAGGTCGAGAAAGAGTAACGCCTCGACCTGATGCCGGCAGTGCCGCAGCAGCGGCGATTATACCGGGGAGCCGCAAGGCGCTATTACCCAACTGGAGTTTACTATGGCCAAGAAAGTACAGGCTTACATCAAGCTGCAGGTAGCAGCTGGTAAGGCCAATCCGAGTCCCCCCGTGGGCCCTGCACTGGGTCAGCACGGCGTTAACATCATGGAGTTCTGCAAGGCGTTCAACGCCGCGACCCAGGACATCGAGCCGGGTCTGCCCACTCCGGTGGTGATCACCGTTTATGCCGACCGTAGCTTCACCTTCATCACCAAGACACCGCCGGCGGCGGTTCTGCTGAAGAAGGCGGCGGGTGTCAAGTCCGGCTCAGGCGAGCCGAACAAGAGCAAGGTCGGAAGCGTGACCCGTGAGCAGCTCGAAGAGATCGCCAAGACCAAGGAGCCGGATCTGACGGCTGCCGATCTCGACGCCGCGGTGCGTACCATTGCCGGTAGTGCCCGCAGCATGGGCCTCAACGTGGAGGGTCTCTGATCATGGCTAAGCTGTCCAAGCGCGCACAGATGATTAGCGAGAAGGTCGACTCCACCAAGGTCTACTCTCTCGAGGAAGCCGTGGCACTGCTCGGCGAGCTTTCCACGGTCAAGTTCAAGGAATCCCTGGACGTCGCCGTCAACCTGGGCGTCGATCCGCGCAAATCCGACCAGGTGGTTCGCGGTGCGACCGTGATGCCCAACGGAACCGGCAAGGACGTCCGCGTCGCCGTGTTCACCCAGGGTGCCAACGCCGACGCGGCCAAGGAAGCCGGTGCCGATATCATCGGCATGGATGACCTGGCCGAGCAGGTCAAGAAGGGTCAGCTCGACTTCGACGTGGTCATCGCCTCTCCGGATGCCATGCGTGTCGTTGGCCAGCTGGGTCAGATCCTGGGTCCGCGCGGCCTGATGCCGAACCCCAAGGTCGGCACCGTCACGCCCGACGTGGCCACCGCCGTCAAGAACGCCAAGGCGGGCCAGGTGCGTTTCCGGACCGACAAGAACGGCATCATCCATACCACTCTTGGCAAGGTCGATTTCGACGCTTCCGCCATCCAGGGGAACCTGGAGGCGCTGGTCGCCGACTTGAAGAAGCTCAAGCCGAGCACCTCCAAGGGTATCTACTTCAAGAAGGTCACCCTGTCCACGACCATGGGCCCGGGCGTGACCATCGACCACTCCGGCCTGGTTTGATCGGTCGGTAGGTCGAGTACCCAGTAAGAACTTTGCGGTCCCCGTGTCGAGTCATGACTCGCCGGCGGGGCACCGTCAAAGACCGCAGGTGCCGCCTCGCTCAGGCAGGGCGGCTTAATCATCCCTCCGGGGCTGGCCTGCGCAGATGGTGTGGCCGCCAGGCGTCTGGTGGGCACCATCACCCAGGCTTCCGGTCCGCCTTCGGGCCGCCGGAAGAGATGGTAACCACCGGAACCCTCATCGCGAGGTTCCGGCACGAAGGAGTGATCACTGTGCCACTAGCACTCGAAGGCAAGAAGGCGATTGTTGCCGAGGTCAGTGAAGCGGCCAAGGATGCGCTCTCCGTCGTTGTTGCCGATTCTCGTGGCGTCGCGGTCAGCAAGATGACCGAACTGCGCAAGCAGGCCCGCGAGAATGGCGTCCAGGTGCGTGTTGTCCGCAACACCCTGGCACGCCGCGCCCTGTCCGGAACTCCCTGGGAGATTCTGGACGAAAGCTTCGCGGGTCCGACCCTGCTGGCTTTCTCCTATGAGCACCCGGGCGCCGCCGCCCGTCTGTTCAAGGAGTTCGCCAAGCAGGAGAAGAGCTTCGAAGTCAAGGCGCTGGCCTACGAAGGTGAGCTGATTCCGGCTGCCGAGCTTGATCGTCTGGCGACGCTGCCGACCTACGATGAAGGCATTGCCAAGCTGATGTCTGTCATGAAAGAGGCGTCCGCCGGCAAGCTGGTTCGTACCCTGGCCGCCCTGCGCGACCAGAAGCAGGAAGAAGCCGCCTGAACGGCGAGTTCCTGCAGGCAGCCTGAACCGAATATTGAATCCCGAGCCGACGCTTGAGCGTGGCTCCCGCAAAGTTAGGAAGCGTGACAATGGCACTGACCAAAGAAGACATCATCAACGCCGTCTCCGACATGACCGTCATGGAAGTGGTCGAGCTGATCGAGGCCATGGAAGAGAAGTTCGGCGTCTCCGCCGCTGCCGCCGTCGTGGCTGGCCCGGGTGGTGGTGAAGCGGAAGTCGAAGAAGAGCAGACCGAGTTCGACCTGGTGCTGACCGGCGCCGGCGAGAAGAAGGTCAACGTGATCAAGGCCGTCCGCGAGATCACCGGCCTGGGTCTGAAGGAAGCCAAGGGTGCCGTCGACGGCGCACCGGCCACCGTCAAGGAAGGCATGTCCAAGGACGATGCCGAGGCGGCCAAGGCCAAGCTGGAAGAAGCCGGCGCGAGCGTGGAGCTCAAGTAAGTTCTTGAGCAACATGGCTTCACGCGCTGCGTAAGCTTCCACGGCTGGTGGCGGGACACCCGCTGCCGGCCTTTTTCTGTTGTCACTGGCCACTGTCCTGGACAGCCTGGCCAGCCGAATTCCAGAAGGCGAGCGCCACCTCTAGGCGCTTGCCTTCATCGCCTGACGGAGCCGCATCCCGTCGGGTGGCGCCGACCACGCATCGGTCACCCATGGTGAACAAGCTGGGGAATACAGATGGCTTACTCATACACTGAGAAAAAACGCATCCGCAAGGATTTCGGCAAACTGCCCCAAGTGATGGATGTGCCCTACCTGCTGGCGATCCAGCTTGATTCCTATTACGACTTCCTCCAGCAGGACCGTGCGCCTGAGGAGCGTCTAGAGATCGGCCTGCATGCCGCCTTCAGGTCGGTGTTTCCGATCTCGAGCCTGTCCGGCAACGCCGCCCTGGAGTATGTCAGCTATCGCTTCGGTACGCCGGCCTTCGACGTCAAGGAGTGTCAGCTGCGCGGCGTCACCTACTCGGCTCCCCTGCGCGTCAAGGTCCGCCTGATCATCTATGACAAGGAGTCATCCAACAAGGCGATCAAGGACATCAAGGAGCAGGAAGTCTACATGGGGGAGATCCCCCTGATGACCGAGAACGGTACCTTCGTGGTTAACGGTACCGAGCGGGTTATCGTCTCCCAGCTGCACCGCTCCCCGGGCGTGTTCTTCGACCATGACAAGGGCAAGAGCCACTCCTCCGGCAAGCTGCTCTACTCGGCGCGGGTGATCCCCTACCGTGGTTCCTGGCTCGACTTCGAGTTCGACCCCAAGGACAGCGTCTTCGTGCGCATCGACCGCCGCCGCAAGCTGCCGGCCACGGTACTGCTGCGCGCCCTGGGCATGAGCGCCGAGGAGGTCCTCGAGGAGTTCTTCGAGACCAGCACCTTCCACGTCGAGAAGAAAGGCTTCTCCGTGGAGCTGGTGCCGTCGCGCCTGCGCGGCGAGACGGCCACCTTCGATATCAAGGATGCCGAAGGGACCCTGATTGTCGAGGAAGGCCGCCGCATCACCCAGAAGCATATCCGTCAGCTGGAGAAGGCCGGCCTCGAGCGCCTCGAGGTGCCGATGGAGTACCTGTTCGGCAAGACCCTGGCCAAGGATCAGGTCGACCCCAATACCGGCGAACTGATCTGCCCCTGCAATACCGAGATCACCCCGGAGCTCCTCGAGAAGGTCGGTCAGGCCGGCATTACTTCCCTCGAGACCCTCTACACCAACGATCTCGACTGCGGGCCCTTCGTCTCCGATACCCTCAAGCTGGATACCACCGGGTCTCAGCTCGAGGCGCTGGTCGAGATCTACCGCATGATGCGTCCCGGCGAGCCGCCCACCAAGGAGGCCGCCGAGACCCTGTTCAATAACCTGTTCTTCAGCGAAGACCGCTACGATATCTCGGGCGTCGGTCGCATGAAGTTCAACCGCCGCCTGCGGCGCGAGGAAGATACCGGTTCCGGCGTGCTGGATCGTCGGGATATCCTCGACGTGCTCAAGGAGCTGATCTACATCCGTAATGGCTTCGGCGAGGTGGACGATATCGACCACCTGGGCAACCGTCGTATCCGCTGCGTGGGCGAGATGGCCGAAAACCAGTTCCGCGTGGGCCTGGTGCGTGTCGAGCGTGCGGTCAAGGAGCGTCTCTCCATGGCCGAGAGCGAGGGTCTGATGCCCCAGGACCTGATCAACGCCAAGCCCGTCGCCGCGGCGGTCAAGGAGTTCTTCGGTTCCAGCCAGCTCTCCCAGTTCATGGACCAGAACAACCCGCTCTCCGAGGTTACCCACAAGCGCCGCGTCTCCGCGCTTGGCCCGGGTGGCCTGACCCGTGAGCGGGCCGGCTTCGAGGTGCGTGACGTTCACGCCACCCACTATGGTCGACTGTGCCCGATCGAGACGCCGGAAGGCCCCAACATCGGTCTGATCAACTCCCTGGCGACCTATAGCCACACCAACAGCTATGGCTTCCTCGAGACGCCGTACCGCAAGGTCGTGGATAGCCAGGTGACCGATGATGTGGTTCACCTCTCGGCCATCGAGGAGGGCAACTTCATCATCGCCCAGGCCTCGGCGACCGTGAACGAAAGCGGCCAGCTGGCGGATGACCTGGTGCAGGTACGTCACAAGGGCGAGACCACCTTCATGCGCCCCGAGCAGGTGACGCTGATGGATGTGTCTCCGCGCCAGGTGGTGTCGGTCGCCGCGGCACTGATTCCCTTCCTCGAGCACGATGACGCGAACCGCGCCCTCATGGGGGCCAACATGCAGCGTCAGGCGGTGCCGACCCTGCGTGCCGACAAGCCCCTGGTGGGTACCGGCATGGAGCGCTTCGTCGCCCGTGACTCCGGTGTCTGCGCCGTGGCGCGTCGCGGTGGCGTGATCGACTCCGTCGATGCCAAGCGCATCGTCGTTCGCATCAACGAGGATGAGATCATCGGCGGTGAAGCCGGCGTTGATATCTATAACCTCACCAAGTATGTGCGTTCGAACCAGAACACCTGCCAGAACCAGCGTCCCATCGTGCGCCCGGGTGACTCGGTGGCACGCGGCGACATCCTCGCCGACGGCCCGTCCGTTGACATGGGCGACCTGGCACTGGGGCAGAACATGCGCATCGCGTTCATGCCCTGGAACGGCTACAACTTCGAGGACTCCATCCTGCTCTCCGAGAAGGCAGTGGAGGAAGATCGCTTCACCACCATCCATATCCAGGAGCTGACCTGCGTGTCCCGCGACACCAAGCTGGGGCCGGAGGAGATTACCTCCGATATTCCCAACGTTGGCGAGTCGGCACTGGGCAAGCTGGATGAGGCCGGTGTGGTCTATATCGGTGCGGAAGTCGGGCCGGGCGATATCCTGGTCGGCAAGGTCACGCCCAAGGGCGAGACCCAGCTGACGCCGGAAGAGAAGCTGCTGCGTGCCATCTTCGGCGAGAAGGCCAGCGACGTTAAGGACACCTCCCTGCGTGCCCCTACCGGCATGAAGGGCACCGTCATCGACGTCCAGGTGTTCACCCGGGACGGCGTGGAGAAGGACTCCCGTGCGCTCTCCATCGAACAGATGCAGCTCGATGAAGTCCGCAAGGATCTCCAGGAGACCTATCGCATCGCCGAGGACGCCACCTTCGAACGCCTCAAGCGCACCCTGAGCGGTCAGGCCGTCAATGGCGGGCCTCAGCTCAAGAAGGGCGACGTCCTCTCCGAGAGCTATCTCGACGAGCTGCCGCGTCAGCAGTGGTTCAAGCTGCGCCTGCAGGACGAGGCCCTCAACGAGCTGCTGGCCCAGGCCGACGAGCAGCTGGAGACGCGTCGCAAGGAGATGGACGAGCGTTTCGAGGACAAGAAGCGCAAGCTCACCCAGGGCGATGATCTGGCGCCGGGCGTGCTCAAGATCGTCAAGGTCTACATGGCGGTGAAGCGTCGTCTGCAGCCGGGCGACAAGATGGCCGGTCGTCACGGCAACAAGGGTGTCATCTCGGCGATCATGCCGATTGAGGACATGCCCTTCGATGGCCAGGGCGAGCCGGTGGACGTCGTGCTCAACCCGCTGGGCGTGCCCTCGCGGATGAACGTGGGGCAGATTCTCGAGACCCACCTGGGCCTCGCCGCCTGGGGGCTGGGTCGCAGGATCGATGCCCTGCTGCGCGATGCCCGTGAGCAGCAGGTGGCCGAGATTCGCGAGTTCCTGGGGCAGGTCTACAACACCACTCCGGGTACCCGGGTCGAGGATCTCGACACGCTCTCCGATGACGAGGTGATCGCCCTGGCGAAGAACCTCAAGGGTGGCGTGCCCATGTCCACGCCGGTGTTCGACGGGGCGGAAGAGTTCGAGATCAAGCATCTGCTGCGCCTGGCCGAGCTGCCGGATTCCGGGCAGATGACGCTCTATGACGGCCGTACCGGCGATGCCTTCGACCGTCCGGTGACCGTTGGCTACATGTACATGCTCAAGCTAAACCACCTGGTGGATGACAAGATGCATGCGCGTTCCACCGGCTCCTACTCGCTGGTTACCCAGCAGCCGCTGGGCGGCAAGGCGCAGTTTGGTGGTCAGCGCTTCGGTGAGATGGAGGTCTGGGCCCTGGAAGCCTACGGTGCCGCCTATACGCTCCAGGAAATGCTCACCGTCAAGTCCGATGACGTGGAGGGTCGTACCAAGATGTACAAGAACATCGTGGATGGCGACCACGCCATGCAGGCGGGCATGCCGGAATCCTTCAACGTGTTGGTGAAGGAAATCCGCTCGCTGGGCATCGACATCGAGCTCGAGAGCTGAGGCGGCCGACGCTTCACATTATGACGGTCCGCGGGGGTGGCGATAGCGCCCCCGCCCTTGACAACTCCGCAGCGGAGCCGACCCCATGAAAGATTTGGTGAAAGTCCTCAAATCGCAGTCTCAGCCCGACGAGTTTGACGCGATCAAGATTACCCTGGCGTCTCCGGACATGATTCGCTCCTGGTCGTTCGGCGAGGTCAAGAAACCCGAGACCATCAACTACCGTACCTTCAAGCCGGAACGAGATGGCCTGTTCTGTGCCAAGATCTTCGGTCCGGTCAAGGATTACGAGTGCCTGTGCGGCAAGTACAAGCGCATGAAGCACCGTGGCATCATCTGCGAGAAGTGCGGCGTGGAGGTCACCAAGGCCGCCGTGCGCCGCGAGCGCATGGCGCATATCGAGCTGGCCAGCCCGGTTGCCCACATCTGGTTCCTCAAGTCGCTGCCGTCACGCATCGGCATGTTCCTGGACATGACCCTGCGGGATATCGAGCGCGTGCTGTACTTCGAGAGCTTCGTCGTCATCGATCCGGGCATGACCACCCTCGAACGCGGTCAGCTCCTCAACGACGAGCAGTACTTCGAGGCCCTCGAGGAGTTCGGTGATGACTTCGACGCCCGCATGGGTGCCGAGGCCGTCCAGGCGCTGCTCAAGGACATCGACATGCTGGAGGAGATCGAGCGCCTGCGCGAGGAGATCCCCCAGACCAACTCCGAGACCAAGATCAAGAAGCTCTCCAAGCGGCTCAAGCTGCTTGAGGCCTTCCACGGTTCCGGCAACGACCCGGCGTGGATGGTCATGGAGGTGTTGCCGGTACTCCCGCCGGACCTGCGTCCGCTGGTGCCGCTGGATGGCGGGCGCTTCGCGACCTCCGATCTCAACGATCTCTATCGTCGCGTGATCAACCGCAACAACCGCCTGAAGCGACTGCTCGACCTCAATGCGCCGGACATCATCGTGCGCAACGAGAAGCGCATGCTGCAGGAGGCGGTCGATGCACTGCTGGATAACGGCCGCCGTGGCCGGGCCATTACCGGCTCAAACAAGCGCCCGCTGAAGTCCCTGGCCGACATGATCAAGGGCAAGCAGGGGCGCTTTCGTCAGAACCTGCTGGGCAAGCGCGTCGACTACTCAGGCCGCTCGGTCATCACCGTGGGCCCGACCCTGCGCCTGCACCAGTGCGGCCTGCCCAAGAAGATGGCGCTGGAGCTGTTCAAGCCGTTCATCTACTCCAAGCTGCAGTCCCTCGGGCATGCCTCGACCATCAAGGCGGCCAAGAAGATGGTGGAGCGCGAGACGGCCGAGGTGTGGGACATCCTCGCCGATGTCATTCGCGAGCACCCGGTGCTGCTCAACCGCGCGCCGACCCTTCACCGTCTCGGCATCCAGGCCTTCGAGCCGCTGCTGATCGAGGGCAAGGCGATCCAGCTGCACCCGCTGGTGTGTGCCGCCTACAACGCCGACTTCGACGGTGACCAGATGGCGGTCCACGTGCCGCTGACCCTGGAAGCCCAGCTCGAAGCGCGCACGCTGATGATGGCCACCAACAACGTGCTGTCGCCGGCCAACGGTGAGCCGATCATCGTGCCGTCCCAGGACGTGGTGCTGGGTCTCTATTACATGACCCGGGAAAGGATCAACGACAAGGGCGAGGGCATGGTGTTCTCCGACCTCAATGAGGTGGAGCGTGCCTTCAGCACCCAGCATGTGGCGCTGCATGCCCGCATCAAGGTGCGTCTCGACGAGGTCCTCATCGACGAGGAGAGCGGCGAGAAGACCGAGCAGCGGGTGCTGCGCGACACCACCGTCGGGCGTGCGCTGCTGTTCCGGATCCTGCCGGAGGGCGTGCCCTTCGAGCTGGTCGACCAGCCGATGAAGAAGAAGGCGATCTCTGGCCTGCTCAATGAGGTCTATCGTCGTTCCGGCCTCAAGCCGACGGTCATCTTCGCCGACCAGTTGATGTACACCGGCTTCCGTCTGGCCACCTGGTCCGGCGCCTCCATCGGCGTCAACGACTTCGTCATTCCGGATGCCAAGGCCGAGATCGTCGAGGCCGCCGAGGAGGAGGTCAAGGAGATCGAGGACCAGTTCTCCTCGGGTCTCGTGACGGCGGGCGAGAAGTACAACAAGGTGATCGACATCTGGTCCAAGGCCAACGACAAGGTGGCCAAGGCGATGATGGTGGGGATCTCCAAGGAGACCGTGGTCAACCGCGAAGGCAAGGAAGTCGAACAGGACTCCTTCAACAGCGTGTTTATCATGGCCGACTCCGGTGCTCGGGGTAGTGCCGCCCAGATCCGTCAGCTGGCGGGCATGCGTGGCCTGATGGCCAAGCCGGATGGCTCGATCATCGAGACGCCGATCGTCGCCAACTTCCGTGAGGGCCTGAACGTACTCCAGTACTTCATCTCCACTCACGGGGCGCGTAAGGGCCTGGCGGATACTGCACTCAAGACCGCCAACTCCGGTTACCTGACCCGTCGTCTGGTCGACGTGGCCCAGGACATGGTGATCACCGAGACCGACTGCGGTACCGAGCAGGGCCTGACCCTGCATCCGGTCATCGAGGGTGGCGATATCATCGTGCCCCTGGCGCAGCGCGTGCTGGGTCGCGTGGTGGCTCAGGACGTCGTCGACCCCTCCAGCGACGAGATACTGATCCCGCGAGGCACCCTGCTCGACGAGAAGTGGTGCGCCGCCCTCGACACCATGGGTGTCGACGAGATCATCGTGCGCAGTGCCATCAGCTGCGAGACCGGCCATGGCGTCTGCTCGGCCTGCTACGGCCGCGACCTGGCGCGTGGTCATCAGGTCAACATCGGCGAGTCCGTCGGCGTCATCGCCGCTCAGTCGATCGGTGAGCCCGGCACGCAGCTGACCATGCGTACCTTCCACATCGGTGGTGCCGCATCCCGTGCCTCCGCCGTGGACAGCGTCCAGGTCAAGCATGGCGGCAAGGTTCGCCTGCATAACATCAAGTTCGTGGAGCGTGGTGACGGCAAACTGGTGGTGGTCTCACGCTCGAGCGCCCTGGCGGTTGCCGACGATCACGGTCGCGAGCGCGAATACTACAAGCTGCCCTACGGTGCCGAGCTGTCGGTGCGCGATGGCGACAGCGTCGATGCCGGCCAGGCGGTGGCCAAGTGGGATCCCCACACCCACCCGATCGTTGCCGAGGCCGAGGGTGCCGTGCAGTATGCCGACATGGACGAGGGCGTCACCATCCACCGCAGCGTGGACGAAATGACCGGCCTCTCTTCCATCGAGGTGATCGAGGCGGCGGCGCGTCCCATGGCCGGTCGCGACAAGCGTCCGATGATTCTGCTCAATGACGAGGCCGGCCAGCCGGTCACCGTCACCGGCTCCGATACCCCGGTGCAGTACCCGCTGCCCGGCAAGTCGATCGTCACCGCCGACAACGGCTCGAAGATCGGCGTGGGTGAAGTGGTCGCGCGCATCCCGGTAGAGGCGTCCGGTAACAAGGACATCACCGGTGGTCTGCCGCGTGTCGCCGACCTGTTCGAGGCACGCAAGCCCAAGGAGCCGTCGATCCTCGCCGAAACCAGTGGCGTGATCAGCTTCGGCAAGGAGACCAAGGGCAAGCGTCGCCTGACCATCACCCCCGAGAACGGCGATCCGTTCGAGACGCTGATTCCGAAATGGCGCCAGATCGCGGTCTTCGAGGGCGAGTCGGTCGAGAAGGGCGAGGTCATCTCGGACGGCCCCAGCAACCCACACGATATCCTGCGTCTGCTGGGCGTGGAGGAGCTGGCGAAGTACATTACCGCCGAGATCCAGGAGGTCTATCGTCTCCAGGGCGTGGGCATCAACGACAAGCACATCGAGGTGATCGTGCGTCAGATGCTGCGCAAGGTCGAGATCAGCGATGCCGGTGACTCCGACTTCATTCCCGGCGACCAGGCCGAACTGGTGCGGGTGCTCGAGCAGAATGAGCGTCTCGAGAAGGCCGACAAGTTCCCGGCCAAGTATCAGCACGTACTGCTCGGTATCACCAAGGCTAGCCTGGCTACCGAGTCGTTCATTTCCGCGGCCTCCTTCCAGGAGACCACGCGGGTGCTGACCGAGGCGGCGGTGACCGGCAAGCGCGACTATCTGCGTGGTCTGAAGGAGAACGTCGTCGTCGGCCGTCTGATTCCGGCCGGTACCGGCTTGACTCATCATGCGGAGCGTCGCCGCCGCCGGGGTGGTGAAGAAGAGGCTGCCGCGCCGTCGGCCCATGACGTCGAACAGGCGCTGGGCGCTCAGCTGACCGCGCTGGATTCGGATGACGAAGAGATCTGACACCATCGGGCCCAGGCCCGGCCGCGAGGCGGCCGGGCTTGACGGCCGGTAGCGTCAGCCAGTAGAATGCGCAGCCTTTAACAGTGGGGCGGGTGCGCCCGAACCCGCTGGTGAGGCAGCGTAGTACAGAAAACGTAGTACAGGAAAGCGAGCGGCTACCTCGCTTCCGACAAGGCAACCCATTGGAGCAATAGATGGCAACAATCAATCAGCTGGTGCGCAAGCCGCGCAAGCGCCCCGTCAGCAAGAGTGACGTGCCGGCGCTGCAGGCCTGCCCGCAGAGGCGTGGCGTTTGTACCCGCGTCTACACGACTACCCCCAAGAAGCCGAACTCCGCACTGCGTAAGGTGTGCCGTGTTCGCCTGACCAACGGTTTCGAGGTTTCCTCGTACATCGGCGGTGAGGGGCACAACCTCCAGGAACACTCCGTGGTGCTGATCCGCGGCGGTCGAGTCAAGGACCTTCCCGGTGTGCGCTATCACACCGTGCGCGGTGCCCTCGATACCTCCGGCGTGCAGAATCGTAAGCAGGGTCGTTCCAAGTACGGTGCCAAGCGTCCCAAGGCCTGATCGGTCGAGAGCGCGTTTTTACCACCCAATTGATATCGGTCTGATAAGAGTAAGGTCGGGCGTCGCGAGTTCGAGACGAGCATGCGGGAGTTCCGGGTTTACCTGAAGGACCCTTCAACAGAGGGCTTATCATGCCTAGAAGAAGAGTTGCGGCCAAGCGTGAGATCCTGCCGGATCCCAAGTTCGGAAGCGAGCGCCTGGCGAAGTTCATGAACCACCTGATGATCGGCGGCAAGAAGTCCGTAGCTGAGCGTATCGTCTATGGTGCGCTGGACAGGGTTGCCGAGCGTAGTAACGAAGAGCCGCTCGAGATCTTCGACAAGGCGCTGGAAAGCATTCAGCCCATGGTCGAGGTAAAGTCCCGCCGCGTTGGCGGTGCGACTTATCAGGTGCCGGTTGAAGTGCGTCCGTCTCGCCGTCAGGCGCTGGCCATGCGCTGGCTGGCCGATGCCGCGCGTCGTCGTGGTGAAAAGACCATGGTGCTGCGCCTCGCCGGCGAGATGCTGGACGCCGCCGAGAGCAAGGGTTCTGCGGTCAGGAAGCGTGAAGACGTACACCGCATGGCAGAAGCCAACAAGGCCTTCTCCCACTACCGGTTCTAAGAGCCGGGCTTCCAAACGCATCGCTAACCAACGGGGAGTTCCACCGTGGCTCGCAAAACTCCGCTTAAACGCTATCGCAATATCGGGATCGTCGCCCACGTCGATGCCGGCAAGACCACCACGACCGAGCGCGTGCTGTTCTATACCGGGATCAACCACAAGCTGGGCGAGACCCACGAAGGTGCCTCGACGACCGACTGGATGTCGCAGGAGCAGGAGCGTGGTATCACCATTACCTCTGCTGCCGTGACCACCTTCTGGAAGGGCATGAACCACCAGTTCGATGAGCATCGCGTCAATATCATCGACACCCCCGGGCACGTCGACTTCACTATCGAAGTCGAGCGCTCGCTGCGCGTGCTCGATGGCGCCGTGGTGGTGCTGTGTGGTTCGTCCGGCGTTCAGCCCCAGACCGAGACCGTCTGGCGCCAGGCCAACAAGTATGAAGTTCCGCGCATGGTGTTCGTCAACAAGATGGACCGCACCGGCGCCGACTTCTTCATGGTGGTCGACCAGCTCAAGGATCGTCTGGGCGCCAACGCCGTGCCGATCCAGATCAACTGGGGCACCGAGGAAGACTTCAAGGGTGTCATCGATCTGATCGAGATGAAGGCCATTCAGTGGAGCGAGAAAGATTTCGGTGCCACTTATGACCTGATCGACATCCCTGCCGAGCTCCAGGAGAGCGCGGAAAAGTACCGCGAAGAGATGGTCGAGGCCGCTGCCGAAGCTTCCGAAGAGCTGATGGACAAGTACCTGGAAGAGGGCGAGCTCACCACGGAAGAGATCAAGGCCGGCCTGCGCCGTCGTACCCTCGACAACGAGGTCGTACTGGTCACCTGTGGTTCCGCCTTCAAGAACAAGGGTGTGCAGGCCGTACTGGATGCCGTGATCGAGTACCTGCCGTCTCCCACCGAGGTCAAGGCGATCGAAGGTGAGCTGGACGACAAGGAAGGCACCCTCGAGACGCGTGAGGCTGACGACAAGGCACCCTTCGCTGCCCTGGCGTTCAAGATCGCGACCGACCCCTTCGTCGGCACCCTGACGTTCATCCGCGTCTACTCCGGCGTGCTGAAGTCGGGTGACAGCGTCTTCAACTCCGTTCGCGGCAAGAAGGAGCGCATCGGTCGTCTGGTGCAGATGCACGCCAACTCCCGCGAGGAGATCAAGGAAGTGCTGGCCGGCGACATCGCCGCCTGTATCGGCCTGAAGGACGTTACCACCGGTGACACCCTGTGCGATCTGACCGACAAGATCGTGCTGGAGCGCATGGAGTTCCCGGATCCGGTCATCTCCGTGGCCGTGGAGCCGAAGTCCAAGGCAGACCAGGAAAAGATGGGCGTGGCGCTGGGCAAGCTGGCCCAGGAAGACCCCTCCTTCCAGGTGCGTACCGATGAGGAGACTGGCCAGACCATCATCTCCGGCATGGGTGAGCTTCACCTCGACATCATCGTCGATCGCATGCGCCGCGAGTTCAAGGTCGAGGCCAATATCGGCAAGCCGCAGGTCGCCTACCGCGAGACCATTCGCGGGATGATTGAGCAGGAAGGCAAGTTCGTGCGTCAGTCCGGTGGTCGTGGTCAGTACGGTCACGTGCACCTGCGCATCGAGCCGCTTACCGCGGAAGACAAGGGTGAAGATGAAGAGTTGAGCTTCAAATTCGCCTCAGAGATCGTCGGCGGCGTGGTTCCCAAGGAATACGTGCCGGCCGTCGAGAAAGGGGCCTACGAGCAGCTGCAGAACGGCGTTGTCGCGGGCTACCCGATGATCGACGTCAAGGTTACGCTGTACGATGGTTCCTACCACGACGTGGACTCCAACGAGACCGCGTTCAAGGTTGCTTCTTCCATGGCAGTCAAGGAAGGTGCCAGGAAGGCCAAGGCGGTGCTGCTCGAGCCGGTGATGAAGGTCGAGGTCGTGACCCCCGAGGACTTCATGGGTGACGTCATGGGCGACCTGAACCGCCGTCGTGGCCTGGTGTCGGGCATGGATGACTCGCCGATGGGCAAGGTCATTCGCGCCACAGTTCCGTTGGCTGAGATGTTCGGTTACGCGACCGATCTGCGTTCTCAGACCCAGGGACGCGCAAGCTACGTCATGGAGTTTGCGGATTACGAAGAGGCGCCGTCCAGCGTCGTTGAAGCCGTCATCAACCAAAACGGTTAACCGTTAGCTAACGTAAAGAGGTTATAGCAGTGGCTAAGGAAAAATTTGAGCGTTCCAAACCGCACATCAACGTCGGTACCATCGGTCACGTCGACCACGGTAAGACTACTCTGACTGCGGCCCTGACTCGTGTTTCCGCCGAGGTGTTCGGTGGTGACTGGAGCGAGTTCGATGCCATCGATAACGCGCCGGAAGAGCGTGAGCGTGGTATCACCATCGCCACCTCTCACGTCGAGTATCAGTCCGAGACGCGCCACTATGCGCACGTCGACTGCCCGGGGCACGCCGACTACGTCAAGAACATGATCACCGGTGCCGCCCAGATGGACGGTGCTATCCTGGTCTGTTCCGCTGCCGACGGCCCCATGCCGCAGACTCGCGAGCACATCCTCCTGTCGCGTCAGGTGGGTGTTCCGTTCATCGTCGTGTTCCTGAACAAGGCCGACATGGTCGACGACGAAGAGCTGCTCGAGCTGGTCGAAATGGAAGTGCGTGAGCTCCTCGACGAGTACGACTTCCCGGGTGACGACACTCCGATCATCACCGGTTCTGCCCTGATGGCGCTGGAAGGCAAGGACGACAACGGCATGGGTACCACCGCCGTTGCCAACCTGATCAAGGCCCTGGACGACTACATCCCGGAGCCGGAGCGTGCCATCGATCAGCCGTTCCTGATGCCGATCGAGGACGTGTTCTCCATCTCCGGTCGCGGCACCGTGGTCACCGGTCGTGTCGAGCGCGGCATCGTCAAGGCCGGCGAAGAGGTCGAGATCGTCGGTATCAAGGACACCGTCAAGACTGTCGTCACCGGCGTCGAGATGTTCCGCAAGCTGCTCGACGAAGGTCGTGCCGGCGAGAACGTGGGCGCACTGCTGCGTGGCACCAAGCGTGACGACGTCGAGCGTGGTCAGGTTCTGGCCAAGCCGGGCACCATCACACCGCACACCAAGTTCGAGGCCGAGGTGTATGTGCTGTCCAAGGACGAGGGTGGTCGTCACACGCCGTTCTTCAAGGGCTATCGTCCGCAGTTCTACTTCCGTACCACCGACATCACCGGTACCTGTGAGCTGCCGGAAGGCGTCGAGATGGTCATGCCGGGCGACAACGTCAAGATGGTGGTCAGCCTGATCGCGCCGGTCGCCATGGATGACGGCCTGCGCTTCGCCATCCGCGAAGGCGGTCGTACCGTCGGCGCTGGCGTCGTGGCCAAGATCGTCGAGTAAGCATCGCGCTGCTTGAATGATCGAGAAGGGGCTCCGGGAGGGGCCCCTTTGCTGTACATCGTCAACGAGTGTTTGACTCTCGTTTGCGGTGTGCATATAATGCGCATCCTTTGAATGCGTGGGTTGACGGCTCGCGCCGTCAGAATCCATTGGAGTTAGGGCAAATGCAGAACCAGAAGATTCGCATTCGGTTGAAGGCCTTCGACCATCGCCTGATCGACCAGTCCGCTGCGGAGATTGTCGAAACCGCTAAGCGTACCGGCGCTCAGGTGCGTGGTCCGATTCCTCTGCCGACCAACCGCGAGCGCTATACCGTGCTGATCTCGCCGCACGTCAACAAGGACGCGCGTGACCAGTACGAGATTCGCACGCACAAGCGTGTGCTTGATATCGTCGAGCCGACGGAAAAGACCGTCGATGCCCTGATGAAACTCGACCTCGCCGCTGGCGTGGACGTGCAGATCAAGCTCGACTGATTTTTACACTAGACACCGCGGCCCAGCGCTTGGCAAGAAATGTTCGAGCAGCAGCCGCCGCGCCGTGAGGCGCCACACAACGTGCTAGTGGAATGCTCTGGAAAGAGCAGCCATAGCGGGTGATAGCCCCGTACACTATAGGAGACTGAGAATGACTATCGGTTTAGTCGGCAAGAAGGCCGGGATGACCCGTGTCTTCACCGAAGATGGCGCATCCGTGCCCGTAACCGTGATCGAGGTTGAGCCTAACCGCGTCACTCGCGTCAAGACCGTTGAAGGCGATGGCTATGCAGCGGTTCAGGTTACAACTGGCTCCCGCAAGGCCAAGCACCTGTCGAAGGCCCAGGCTGGGCAATTCGCCAAGGCAGGTATCGAGGCCGGTCGTTCGCTGATGGAGTTCCGCCTGACAGAAGGTGACGAGACTCCGGAAGTGGGCGGCGAACTCACCGTATCCCTCTTCGAAGCTGGTCAGTCGATCGACGTGACCGGTAGCTCCAAGGGCAAGGGCTTCCAGGGCGCCGTCAAGCGCTGGAACTTCCGTACCCAGGACAACAGCCACGGCAACTCTCTGGCCCACCGCGCCCCGGGTTCCATCGGCATGTGCCAAACTCCTGGCCGCGTGTTCAAGGGCAAGAAAATGGCCGGCCAGTTGGGCAACGTGCGTTGCACCGTCCAGAGTCTTGAAGTCGTCCGCGTCGATGCCGAGCGTAATCTGCTGCTGGTCAAGGGTGCCGTGCCCGGTGCCACCGGTGGTGACGTTATCGTGCGCAGCGCTGTGAAAGCTGGCTGAAGGGGAATCTACCGATGAATCTGAATCTTGCTGCCGGCGCCGGCACCGTCGATGTGTCCGACGCCACCTTTGGCAAAGAATTCAATGAAGCGCTCGTGCACCAGGTCGTCACCGCCTATCTGGCCGGTGGTCGTCAGGGTACCCGCGCTCAGAAGAACCGTTCCGACGTGCGTGGCGGCGGCAAGAAGCCGTGGCGTCAGAAGGGCACCGGCCGTGCCCGTGCCGGCACCATTCGCTCGCCGATCTGGCGTGCTGGCGGCGTGACCTTCGCGGCGCGTCCCCAGGACCATGGCCAGAAGGTCAACCGCAAGATGTATCGTGCGGCGATGCGTTCGATCCTTTCCGAGCTGGTTCGTCAGGATCGTCTGGTGGCCGTCGAAGAGATTGCCGTTGATGCCCCGAAGACCAAGCAGCTGGTCGCCAAGCTCGATGAGCTGGGCCTGGAGAAGGTGCTGATCGTTACCGAAGAGGTCGACGAGAAGCTTTACCTGGCCGCCCGCAACATCCCCAACGTGGATGTCATCGATGTGGCCGCCGCTGATCCGGTGAGCCTGGTCGCCTTCGACAAGGTGCTGGCTACCGTCTCCGCCCTGCGTAAATTCGAGGAGAAGCTGGCATGAACCAGGAACGTGTATTCAAGGTGCTGCTCGGCCCGCACGTGACCGAGAAGGCCGCCATGGCTGCAGAACGCAACCAGTACGTGTTCAAGGTAGCCGGCGACGCGACCAAGCCCGAGATCAAGAAAGCCGTTGAGGCTCTGTTCGGCAAGAAGGTCGACCGCGTACAGGCGCTGAACGTCAAGGGCAAGACCAAGCGCACCGCGCAGGGTCTGGGTCACCGCAAGGGGTATCGCAAGGCCTACGTTACGCTGGCCGCCGGCGAGACCCTTGAAGACTTCTCTGGCGCCGAATAAGGGCAGGAGTACGGATAATGGCAATCGTCAAGACTAAACCCACATCCGCCGGTCGTCGCCACCTGGTAAAGGTCGTGAACGCCGAGCTCTACAAGGGCGCGCCTTACGGGCCTCTGCTCGAGAAGCAGTCGCGCAACGGCGGACGTAACAATAACGGTCGTATCACTACCCGCCACGTGGGCGGTGGTCACCGTCAGCACTACCGGATCATCGACTTCAAGCGCACCAAGGATGGCGTTCCGGCCATCGTCGAGCGCCTCGAATATGATCCGAACCGTAGTGCCAACATTGCGCTGCTGAAGTATCTGGACGGCGAGCGTCGCTACATCATCGCCCCCAAGGGCGTGAGCGCCGGTGACCGTCTCGAGTCCGGCGTCAACGCGGCGATCAGGAAGGGTAACGCTCTTCCGCTGCGTAACATCCCGCTGGGTTCCACCGTGCACTGCATCGAGCTCAAGCCCGGCAAGGGCGCTCAGATCGCTCGCAGCGCCGGTACCAGCGCCCAGCTGGTCGCCCGTGATGGCAGCTACGCCACCCTGCGTCTGCGCTCCGGCGAGATGCGCAAGGTGCTGAGCGAGTGCCGTGCGACCCTGGGGGAAGTGGGCAACTCAGAGCACAGCCTGCGTCAGCTTGGCAAGGCCGGTGTGAAGCGCTGGAAAGGTGTGCGTCCGACCGTTCGCGGCGTGGCCATGAACCCGGTGGATCACCCACATGGTGGCGGTGAAGGCCGTTCCAGTGGTGGTCGTCATCCGGTGACGCCTTGGGGTGTTCCCACCAAGGGCCACAAGACCCGCAAGAACAAGCGCACCGACAAGCTGATCGTTCGTCGCCGTAAGGCTCGGAACTGATTCAAACGCCAAGACTTTAAGAGGTAACGGCTGTGCCACGTTCACTGAAGAAAGGTCCCTTTATTGACCTTCATCTGTTGAAGAAGGTTGAGGCTGCAGTGGAGAAGAGCGACCGCAAACCGATCAAGACCTGGTCGCGTCGCTCCATGATCCTGCCCAACATGGTTGGACTCACCATTGCTGTCCATAACGGTCGCCAACATGTCCCGGTGCATGTATCCGAGGAAATGGTTGGCCACAAGCTGGGCGAATTCGCTGCTACCCGCCTCTATCGCGGTCATGCGGCGGACAAGAAAGCCAAACGGTAAGCCAGAGAGGATTGAGAGATGGAAGTCACAGCTAAGCTGCGTGGCGCTCGTTTATCCGCCCAGAAGGCCCGTTTGGTGGCTGACCAGGTGCGCGATAAGCCGGTCGCCGAGGCGCTGGACCTGCTGACCTTCTCACCGAAGAAGGCTGCCAAGCTGGTCAAGAAAGTGCTGCAGTCCGCCATCGCGAATGCGGAAGAAAATAACGGCATGGATATCGACGAGCTGCGTGTCTCGACCATCTGCGTCGATGAGGGCATGACGCTCAAGCGTATCAAGCCGCGTGCCAAGGGGCGTGCGGATCGTATCTTGAAGCGCACCTGCCACATCACCGTCAAGGTAGCCGAGAAGTAGGAGTCGACCAGATGGGTCAGAAAGTCAATCCAACAGGCATCCGCCTGGGTATCGTCAAGGACCATACCTCGGTGTGGTACGCCGAGCGCGGCGCCTATGCCGATAAGCTCAACAGCGACCTCGAGGTGCGCAGCTTCCTGGAAGAGCGTCTCAAGAACGCCTCCGTCAGCCGCATTACCATCGAGCGTCCTGCCAACAACGCCCGCATCACCATTCACACCGCCCGTCCGGGCATCGTGATTGGCAAGAAGGGCGAAGACGTCGATCGGCTGCGCCGTGATGTCACCGCGATGATGGGCGTGCCCGTGCACGTCAACATCGAGGAAGTTCGCAAGCCCGAGCTGGACGCCATGCTCGTGGCCCAGAACATTGCCGGCCAGCTCGAGCGTCGTGTGATGTTCCGCCGTGCCATGAAGCGTTCCGTGCAGAACTCCATGCGCCTGGGCGCCGGCGGCATCAAGGTGATGCTCTCCGGTCGTCTCGGCGGCGCGGAAATTGCTCGTACCGAGTGGTATCGGGAAGGTCGTGTCCCGCTGCATACACTGCGCGCCGACATCGATTACGCCGCCTACGAGGCCAAGACCACCTACGGCATCATCGGTGTCAAGGTCTGGGTCTTCAAGGGTGAAATCCTCGGGGGCATCGAGGAGGTCCGCGCCAAGGCTAAGCAGCCGCAGGCCGCGCCCTCTAAGAAGAAAGGTTCCAGGTAAGGGGAGAGCGAGTCGATGTTACAACCCAAGCGCATGAAGTTCCGCAAGATGCAGAAGGGCCGCAACCGTGGCCTGGCGCATCGCGGAAGCAAGGTAAGCTTCGGCGAATATGGCCTCAAGGCCACCGGCCGTGGCCGCATCACCGCCCGTCAGATCGAAGCCGGTCGTCGTGCGATTACCCGTCACGTCAAGCGTGGTGGCAAGATCTGGATTCGGGTGTTCCCGGACAAGCCGATCTCCAAGAAGCCCCTCGAAGTTCGTATGGGTAAGGGGAAGGGTTCCGTCGAGTACTGGGTCGCTCAGATCCAGCCCGGCCGGATCCTCTACGAGATCGAAGGCGTGTCCGAGGAACTGGCGCGCGAGGCCTTCGGCCTGGCGGCGCAGAAATTCCCGGTTTCCACCACCTTTGTGAAACGGACGGTGATGTGATGAAAGCCCAGGAAATCCGTGAAAAATCAGTCGACGAGCTGAACAGTCAGCTCCTCGAACTCCTCCGCGAGCAGTTCAACCTGCGCATGCAGAAGGCCACCGGCCAGCTCAGCCAGATGCACTTGCTCAAGCAGGTTCGTCGGGACATCGCCCGGGTGAAGACTGTGCTCAACGAGAAGGCAGGTGACTGAGATGGCCGAAGAGAAGAAAACCCGTACGCTCACCGGCAAGGTGGTGAGCAACAAGATGGACAAGTCCATCGTCGTGATGATCGAGCGCCGCGTGCGCCATCCGATCTACGGCAAGTACGTAAAGCGCTCCACCAAGCTCCACGCCCATGACGAGGCGAACCAGGCGAAGGCCGGTGACACGGTCTCCATTCAGGAGTGCCGTCCGCTGTCCAAGACGAAGTCCTGGACGCTGGTCGAGGTGGTCGAGCAGGCCAAGGGCTAAGCCCTGAACCTGCTGTCAGATTAGGTTTGGAGAAAACCGATGATTCAGACTCAGACAATGCTGGACGTCGCCGACAACAGTGGAGCGCGCCGGGTGCAGTGCATCAAGGTGCTCGGCGGTTCTCACCGCCGCTATGCCCACGTTGGCGACATCATCAAAGTCACCGTGAAAGAAGCCATTCCGCGTGGCAAGGTCAAGAAAGGCCAGGTCCTCAAGGCGGTAGTGGTTCGCACTCGCAGCGGTGTCCGTCGTTCCGACGGCTCGCTGATTCGCTTCGACGGAAATGCGGCGGTTCTGTTGAACAACACCAATGATCAGCCGATCGGTACCCGTATCTTCGGGCCGGTGACACGTGAGCTTCGCAACGAGAAGTTCATGAAGATCATTTCCTTGGCGCCTGAAGTGCTGTAAGGAGCGAGGCGGATATGCAAAAGATTAAACGTGACGATGAAGTGGTCGTCATCGCCGGCAAGGACAAGGGCAAGCGCGGCACCGTCAAGCGGGTTCTCGAAAACCGCTTCGTGGTGTCCGGTGTGAACATGATCAAGCGTCACACCAAGGCCAATCCCATGGCGGGTAATCAAGGCGGTATCGTCGAGCGCGAGGCTCCGATTCACGCGTCCAACGTGGCCATCTTCAACCAGGAGACCGGAAAGGCGGATCGCGTCGGCTTCCAGGTTCAGGAAGACGGTACCAAGGTACGTATCTACAAGTCGACGCAGTCGCAGATCGACGCCTAAGCGAGTCGGGTAGCAAAATGGCGAACTTGAAAGAACGTTATCAAAACGAGGTGGTGGCTCAACTCAAAGAGCAGTTCAGCTACGCCAACGTGATGCAGGTGCCCCGGGTTACCAAGGTGACTCTGAACATGGGTATCGGCGAAGCGACCAGCGATAAAAAGCTGATCGAGAATGCCATCGGTGACCTGGAGAAGCTCTCCGGTCAGAAGCCGATGGTGACCAAGGCACGCAAGTCCATCGCGGGCTTCAAGGTGCGTGAAGGCTGGCCGATCGGGATCAAGGTAACCCTGCGCTCCGAGCGCATGTGGGACTTCCTCGATCGCCTGGTGAATATCGCGATCCCCCGCGTTCGTGACTTCCGTGGTCTCAACCCGAAGTCCTTCGACGGTCGTGGCAACTACTCCATGGGGGTGCGTGAGCAGATCATCTTTCCGGAACTCGAGTATGATAAGATCGACCGGATCCGTGGTCTGGATGTCACCATCACCACCACCGCCAACACCGATGATGAAGGTCGTGCGCTGCTGAGCGCGCTGAACTTCCCGTTCAAGAAATAAGGGTGGGATCATGGCAAAGAAAAGCATGGTAGAGCGTGAGCTCAAGCGCACCAAGCTGGTGGAAAAGTATGCCGCCAAGCGTGCCGAGCTCAAGGCGATCATCCAGGACGTGAACGCTTCCGACGAAGAGCGCTTCGAGGCTACGCTGAAGCTTCAGCAGTTGCCGCGCGACTCCAGCCCGGTGCGTCAGCGTAACCGCTGCCGCGTCACTGGCCGTCCGCACGGCTTCTACAACAAGTTCGGTCTCGGCCGCAACAAGCTTCGTGAAGCCGCCATGCGTGGCGATGTTCCCGGACTCAAGAAGTCCAGCTGGTAAGCCACGCAAGAATCAGGAGCGCAACGTAAATGAGCATGCAAGACACTCTGGCGGATATGTTTACCCGTATCCGCAATGCGCAGACGGCCACCAAGGAGACGGTTACCATGCCGTCCTCCCGCCTCAAGGTCGAGGTGGCCCGCGTATTGAAGGAAGAGGGTTTCATCAACGACTTCGCGGTGTCCGAAAGCGCCAAGCCCGAGCTGAGCGTGACCCTCAAGTACTTCGAGGGAAAGCCGGTCATCGAGCACATTCAGCGAGTTTCCAAGCCGTCACTGCGCCAGTACAAGGGCAAGGACGCGCTGCCGAAGGTCGCCGATGGCCTGGGTATCGCTATCGTCACCACCTCCAACGGGGTGATGACCGATCGCGCGGCTCGCAAGGCCGGTGTCGGTGGCGAAGTCATCTGCACCGTATTCTAGGAGTTTGGAATGTCCCGCGTAGCCAAATATCCAGTAAAAGTGCCCGCTGGCGTCGAGATCAAGCTCGACGGTGACCAGCTGACCGTCAAGGGCGGCCAGGGCACACTGTCAATGACCCTTCATCGCGATGTGGTGGTGGGTCATGAAGAGGGTCAGCTGACCTTCGCCCCTAGCCAGTCTGCCAAGACCTGGGCCATGGCCGGTACCACCCGCGCCCTGGTGCAGAACCTGGTGACCGGCGTGAGCGAAGGCTTCACCAAGACACTCGAAATCGTCGGCGTCGGGTATCGTGCCCAGGCCAAGGGCCAGACGCTCAATCTGTCACTGGGCTTCTCGCACCCGGTCGAGTATTCACTGCCTGAGGGTGTCACGGCGGAAACGCCGAAGAACACCGTGATCGTGCTGAAGAGCGCGGACAAGCAGAAGCTCGGCCATGCTGCCGCGGAAATCCGCGCCTTCCGTCCGCCCGAGCCCTACAAGGGCAAGGGTGTCAGGTACGCCGACGAGCAGGTGCGTCGCAAAGAAGCCAAGAAGAAGTAAGGCAGGGTTATGAACGCGAAGAAAGAATCTCGTCTCCGTCGTGCCCGCCGTGCTCGCGCCAAGATCCGCGAGCTGGGCGTGTATCGCCTGTGCGTCAACCGTACCCCGCGTCACATTTACGCGCAGATCATCTCGCCGGATGGCGGCAAGGTCCTGGCCAGCGCTTCCACGCTGGACAAGGTCCTGCGCGAAGGTGCTACCGGCAACGCTGACGCCGCCGCCAAGGTTGGTGAGCTCATTGCCGAGCGCGCCAAGCAAGCGGGCATCACCCAGGTAGCCTTCGATCGCGCCGGTTTCAAGTACCACGGCCGCGTCAAGGCCCTGGCCGACGCCGCTCGTGAAGGCGGCCTGGAATTCTAAAGGGTTTTACGATGGCGAAGAACGAACAGCAAAGCGGCGACCTCCAGGAGAAGCTGGTACAGGTCAACCGTGTTGCCAAGGTGGTCAAGGGTGGCCGTGTCTTCGGTTTCACCGCACTGACCGTCGTCGGTGACGGCAAGGGCCGTGTCGGCTTCGGTCGCGGCAAGGCACGTGAAGTGCCGGTTGCGATCCAGAAGGCAATGGACCAGGCGCGTCGCAACATGGTCAAGGTGCACCTCTCCGGCGGCACCCTGCAGTACCCGATCAAGGCCCGTCACGGCGCCTCCAAGGTGTACATGCAGCCCGCCTCCGAGGGTACCGGCGTTATCGCCGGCGGCGCCATGCGCTCCGTGCTGGAGCTGGCCGGCGTCCATGACGTCCTGGCCAAGTGCTACGGCTCCACCAATCCGGTGAACGTGGTGCGGGCGACCGTCAAGGGTCTGAGCGCCATTCAGTCGCCGGAAGACATCGCCGCCAAGCGCGGTATGCCTGTCGAAGCGATCACGGGGTGAGCACCATGGCAGCAACGATCAAGGTTACCCAGACCCGCAGCACCATCGGCGTGTTGGCCAAGCACAAGGCCACCATCCAAGGCCTCGGCCTGCGTCGTATCGGTCACACGGTCCAGCTGGAAGATACCCCCGCCGTACGCGGCATGATTCACAAGGTTAACTACCTTGTGCGCGTTGAGGGAGAGTAATCCATGAAACTCAATAGCCTGAGCCCGGCACCGGGCTCCAAGCACGCCGAAAAGCGCGTGGGTCGTGGCATCGGCTCCGGTCTGGGCAAGACCGGCGGCCGTGGTCACAAGGGCCTCAAGTCGCGTAGCGGCGGTAGCGTCAAGCCCGGCTTCGAGGGCGGTCAGATGCCGCTGCAGCGGCGTCTGCCGAAGTTCGGCTTCACCTCGGCGAAGTCGCAGGTTTCCGAGGAAGTGCGCCTGGCCGAGCTGGCCAAGGTTGCCGGTGACGAAGTTACCCTCGAGACCCTCAAGCAGGCCAACGTGCTGAAGGACGCCACGCTGCATGCGAAGGTGATCCTCTCCGGCGATCTGAACAAGGCGGTTACGGTCCGCGGTCTCAAGGTCACCAAGGGTGCCCGTGCCGCTATCGAATCCGCCGGTGGCAAGGTAGAGGGCTAAATGGCGAAGTCAGGAAAAGTGCCGGCGATGGGCAGCGGTCTAGGTGAACTATGGGCGCGTCTGCGCTTCGTGCTCCTCGCCATCGTGGTGTACCGTATCGGTGCCCACATCCCCGTGCCCGGTATGAATCCTGACCAGCTTGCTGCCTTGTTCAGGGAGCAGCAGGGCACCATTCTCGGCATGTTCAACATGTTTTCGGGTGGTGCCCTGGAACGCATGAGTATCTTCGCCCTGGGCATCATGCCCTACATATCGGCGTCGATCATCATGCAGTTGCTGACCGCGGTCTCTCCCCATCTTGAGCAGCTCAAGAAGGAGGGCGAGGCCGGGCGGCGCAAGATCAGCCAGTATACGCGCTACGGCACCGTTGCCCTGGCTCTCGTCCAGGCCACCGGCATGTCGGTGGGTCTGGCCAGCCAGGGTGTCGCCTATACCGCCGACTTCAGCTTCTATTTCACCGCCATCGTCACCTTCGTTGGCGGTGCAGTGTTCCTGATGTGGCTGGGTGAACAGATCACCGAGAAGGGAATCGGTAACGGCATCTCGCTGCTGATTTTCTCCGGTATCGTGGCGGGACTCCCCGGCGCCGTCGGCCAGGCCTTCGAGCTGGCACGCAACGAAGGGGCGTGGAACGTCCTGCCGCTGCTGGCCCTCACTGCCCTGGGGGTGGCTACCGTGGCCTTCGTGGTGTTCATCGAGCGCGGTCAGCGCCGGATCACCGTGAACTACCCGCGTCGTCAGGTCGGCAACAAGATGTATGCCGGTCAGAGTAGCTACCTGCCGCTCAAGGTGAACATGGCGGGCGTCATTCCGCCCATCTTTGCCTCCAGCATTCTGCTGTTTCCGGCGTCGCTGGGGCAGTGGGTAGGTGCCGGCGACGGTCTCGACTGGCTGCAGCGTGCATCCCAGGCCCTCGGCCCGGGACAGCCACTGTACATCTTGCTTTTTGCCGCGGCGGTGGTATTCTTCTGCTTCTTTTACACAGCGCTGGTCTTCAATCCCAAGGACGTCGCCGACAACCTCAAGAAGTCGGGTGCCTTCCTGCCGGGGATTCGTCCTGGCGAGCAGACCGCTCGCTACGTCGACAAGGTCATGACGCGTCTGACCCTGTTCGGCGCCTTGTACATCACTGCGGTTTCCCTGATGCCCCAGTTCCTGATCGTGGCGTGGAACGTACCGTTCTTCTTCGGTGGTACCTCGCTTCTGATCGTGGTGGTGGTGATCATGGACTTCATGGGGCAGGTGCAGTCGCATCTCATGTCGCATCAGTATGAGTCGGTGATGAAGAAGTCCAACCTGAAAGGCTACGGCGGCGGTGGTATCACGCGCTGAGGCGCCGCCCGTCGAACTGGCGCGTTGCGACCCGTGAGGGTCGCCTCGCTAGCCGACTTTGGAGATGGAACGATGAAAGTTCGAGCTTCCGTGAAGAAAATGTGCCGCAACTGCAAGATCATCCGTCGCAATGGCGCCGTCCGCGTCATCTGCACGGAACCGCGGCACAAGCAGCGCCAGGGTTGATCCTGACGCTGCGCTGAACCGGGTGCCGGCATGCCCCTTGCCCTCTGCAGGGTGAAGGGGTATGCTGTTGCGCCTTTTGTAGTAGACCCAACGAGCAAGCCGCTCACATATTCGGAGTAAGCTGATGGCCCGTATTGCAGGCGTCAATATCCCGGACAACAAGCATGCGGCGATCTCGCTGACCTATATCTTCGGGATTGGCCGCACACGTGCACAGGACATCTGTGCCGCGTCCGGCATCGTGCCGACGACCAAGATCCAGGAACTGTCATCTGAAGAGATCGACACCCTGCGTTCGGAAGTCGGCAAGTACACCGTTGAAGGTGACCTTCGTCGTGATGTGACGCTGAATATCAAGCGTCTCATGGACCTGGGTTGCTATCGTGGTCTGCGTCATCGTCGTGGTCTTCCGCTGCGTGGTCAGCGTACCAAGACCAATGCGCGTACCCGCAAGGGCCCGCGCAAGCCGATCCGCAAATAACACGCACGTTCTGGCGTAAAGACAGGAAGAATCATCAACATGGCTAACCCGCGTAGCAATCGCAAGAAGGTTAAAAAGCAGGTAGTGGATGCCGTTGCGCATATCCACGCCTCTTTTAACAACACGATCATTACGATCACAGACCGCCAGGGCAATGCTCTTTCCTGGGCAACTGCCGGTGGTTCGGGTTTTCGTGGTTCTCGCAAGAGCACCCCGTTCGCTGCTCAAGTAGCAAGCGAGCGTGCAGCGAACGCTGCAGCCGAGTATGGTGTGAAAAACGTCGACGTGCTGGTCAAGGGCCCCGGTCCTGGCCGTGAATCCGCCGTGCGCGCGCTCAATGCCGCCGGCTTCCGCGTGCAGAGCATCATTGACGCGACGCCCATTCCCCATAATGGCTGCCGTCCGCCGAAGAAACGCCGCGTTTAAGGAGACAGATTCATGGCTCGTTACATTGGACCGAAGTGCAAACTGTCTCGTCGTGAGGGGACCGACCTCTTTCTGAAGAGCGGTGTCACTCCCTTCGAGAAGAAGTGCAAATCCGAGCAGATCCCGGGTGTGCACGGCCAGCGCCGTCAGCGTATTTCCGAATACGGCTTGCAGCTTCGCGAGAAGCAGAAAGTACGTCGCATGTATGGCGTACTCGAGAAGCAGTTCCGCAACTACTACAAGGAAGCGGCCCGTCTCAAGGGCGCGACCGGCGAAGTGTTGCTGCAGCTTCTCGAATCCCGACTGGACAACGTCGTCTACCGCATGGGCTATGGCTCGACTCGCTCCGAAGCTCGGCAGCTGGTCAGCCACAAGGCCATCGTCGTGAACGGCAAGACCGTCAACGTGGCGTCCTATCAGGTCAAGCCCGGTGACGTGGTCTCCGTTCGTGAAAAGGCGAAGAATCAGGCGCGCATCCAGAACGCCCTGGCCCTGGCCGCCAACCGCGGCGACGTGGCCTGGATCGAGGTCGATGCCAAGAAGATGGAAGGCACTTTCAAGGCGCTGCCCGAGCGTGGCGACCTGTCTGCCGACATCAACGAGGCCCTGATCGTCGAGCTGTACTCCAAGTAAGCGGTGCCAAGCGCCGTGCCTGCCCTCGGTGACGGGGGCAGGCCAAGAGTACCCAGTATCCGTTTGGCAGCCTGAAAGGTGTTCATATGCAGCGTTCAGTGACAGAGTTTCTTCGCCCGCGCGACATCAAGGTCGAAGAGATCAGTGCACACCACGCGAAGATCGTGCTCGAGCCCTTCGAGCGTGGCTTCGGCCACACGCTGGGCAACGCCCTGCGTCGCATCCTGCTCTCGTCCATGCCCGGCTGTGCCGTGGTAGAGGCCGAGATCGGCGGCGTCGAGCATGAGTACAGCGCGATCGAGGGCGTCCAGGAAGATGTCATCGAAATCCTCCTGAACCTCAAGGACGTGGCGATCAAGATGCATAGCCGCGACGAGGCGGTGCTCTCGCTGAACAAGCAGGGCCCGGCCGTCGTGACTGCGGGCGATATCGCCCTCGACCATGACGTCGAGATCGTCAACCCCGACCACATCATCGCCCACGTCAACGAGGGTGCCGAGCTCAAGATGCAGCTCAAGGTGGCGCGCGGCCGCGGCTATGAGCCGGCGGATGCACGTGTCGGTGCCGATGACGAATCTCGCGCCATCGGCCGCCTGCAGCTGGATGCGACCTTCAGCCCCGTGCGTCGTGTTTCCTACAGCGTCGAGGCCGCGCGTGTCGAACAGCGCACCGACCTCGACAAGCTGATCATCGATCTGGAAACCGACGGCACCCTGGATCCCGAAGAGGCGATCCGTCGCAGCGCGACCATCCTGCAGGATCAGCTGGCCGCGTTTGTCGACCTGGAAGCCGACAAGGAACAGGAAGTGGAGGAGGAAGAGGATCATATCGATCCGATCCTGCTGCGCCCCGTAGACGATCTCGAGTTGACCGTTCGCAGCGCCAACTGCCTGAAGGCCGAGAACATCTACTACATCGGCGATCTGATCCAGCGCACCGAGGTGGAGCTGCTCAAGACGCCGAACCTCGGCAAGAAGTCCCTGAATGAAATCAAGGACGTTCTGGCAGCTCGCGGTCTTTCCCTGGGCATGCGGCTGGAAAACTGGCCGCCGGCAAGCCTGAAGGACGACAAGGCCTCAGCGTGAGCGCCGACTCGAGTCCCAGTTTGGTAAGGAATCACAACCATGCGTCATCGTAAGAGTGGTCGTCACCTCAATCGTACGAGCTCGCATCGTCAGGCCATGTTCAAGAACATGAGCGTGTCGCTGATCGAGCACGAGGTCATCAAGACAACCCTGCCCAAGGCCAAGGAGCTGCGTCGCGTCATCGAGCCGCTGATCACTCTGGCCAAGCAGGACAGCGTCGCCAATCGTCGTCTGGCCTTCAGCCGCACCCGTTCCAAGGATGCGGTTGGCAAGCTCTTCAACGAGCTGGGTCCGCGTTACGCCGAGCGTCCGGGCGGTTACGTCCGTATTCTCAAGTGCGGTTTCCGCGCTGGCGACAACGCCCCCATGGCCTTCGTCGAACTCGTCGATCGTCCGATCGTCGAGGATGCCGACGAGGATTGATCCTCGGGCCTCAGGCCAGGCATGCGCTGTAAAGAAAAACCGGCCCCCGCAAGGGGCCGGTTTTTTTCGTTCAGGCCGTACTCCGTGCCTCGGCGGACTTCTCCTTGTCCCGCTCAAGGAAAGGCTTCAGGAAGTGCCCGGTGTGGGAGGCTTCCATCTCGGCGACCTGTTCCGGGGTGCCCTCGGCGATGATGCGCCCGCCACCGGAGCCGCCCTCGGGCCCCAGGTCGATCAGCCAGTCCGCGGTCTTGATCACGTCCAGGTTATGTTCGATCACCACGATGCTGTTGCCATGGTCGCGCAGGCGGTGGAGTACGCCGAGCAGCTGGCGGATATCCTCGAAGTGCAGGCCGGTGGTCGGCTCGTCGAGGATATACAGAGTCTTGCCGGTATCGCGCTTGGCCAGCTCCCGGGCGAGCTTGACTCGCTGTGCCTCGCCGCCGGACAGGGTAGTGGCGCTCTGGCCCAGGCGAATATAGGAGAGGCCCACATCGAGCAGGGTCTGCAGGCGCCGGGCGATGGCCGGAACGGGGCTGAAGAACGCCAGCGCCTCTTCCACGGTCATCCCCAGCACCTCGTCGATGCTCTTGCCCTTGTAGGCGATCTCCAGGGTCTCACGGTTGTAGCGCTTGCCCTTGCAGACGTCGCAGGGCACGTAGATATCGGGGAGGAAGTGCATCTCCACCTTGATCATCCCCTCGCCCTGGCACGCCTCGCAGCGCCCGCCCTTGACGTTGAAGGAGAAGCGGCCGGGCTTGTAGCCCCGTGAGCGCGCCTCCTGGGTGCCGGCGAAGAGCTCGCGGATCGGCGTGAAGATGCCGGTGTAGGTGGCCGGGTTGGAGCGGGGGGTGCGCCCGATGGGGCTCTGATCGATATCGATCACCTTGTCGAGTCGGTCGAGCCCCTCGATCCCGTCGTGGGCCGCCGGCGTCAGGCTGGTGGCGTGGTTGAGCTCGCGGGCGGCGATGGGCATCAGGGTCGAGTTGATCAGCGTCGACTTGCCCGACCCGGAGACGCCGGTGACACAGACGAACAGCCCCAGGGGCAGTTCCAGGGTGACGTCCTGGAGATTGTTGCCGCTGGCTCCGGTGAGGCGGACCATTTTTTCCGGATTGCCGGGAATGCGCCAGGGCGGCACCTCGATGCGTCGTGTACCGGCGAGGTACTGGCCGGTCAGCGAGGCGTCGTTGTCGATGATCTGGGCCGGGGTGCCCTGGGCGATGATCTCGCCCCCGTGCACGCCGGCGCCGGGGCCGATGTCGAGCACGTGGTCGGCGGCGCGGATGGCGTCCTCGTCGTGCTCCACCACGATCACGGTATTGCCCAGGTCGCGCAGGCGCTCGAGTGTCTTCAGGAGGCGGTCATTGTCGCGCTGGTGCAGGCCGATGGAGGGCTCGTCGAGGATATACATCACGCCCACCAGGCCGGCACCGATCTGGCTGGCCAGACGGATGCGCTGGGCCTCGCCGCCGGAGAGGGTCTCGGCGCTGCGCTCCAGATTGAGATAGTCGAGGCCCACGTTGACCAGAAACTCCAGGCGGGCATGGATCTCGTTGATGATCTTGACGGCGATCTCGCCGCGGCGGCCGGACAGTTCGAGTGCCTTGAAGTAGCGCCAGGCCTCGCCGATGGGCAGGCGGACCATCTCGGGCAGGGAGCGCTCATCGATGAAGACATGCCGCGATTCCTTGCGCAGCCGTGACCCTTCACAGCCGGGGCAGGGCTGCACGGCAATATAGCGGGCCAGTTCCTCGCGCACCATGCTCGATTCGGTCTCACGGTAGCGGCGCTGCAGGTTGGGCAGCACGCCCTCGAAAGGGTGTTCGCGAGACACCTTGCGGCCACGGTCGTTGACGTAGTGGAAGGTGATATCGTCGCGGCCGCTGCCGTGGAGGATCACCTCGCGCTCGTGGCGTGCCAGCTCCTTCCAGGGAGTCTCCAGGGTGAAGCGGTAGTGGTCGGCCACCGCCTGCAGCTGATTGAAGTAGAAGACGCTGCGTCGGTCCCAGCCCTTGATCACGCCCTCGGCCAGGGACAGCTCCGGGTGACTGATCAGCTTCTCGGGATCGAAGACCTGCTGTACCCCCAGCCCGTCGCAGGTCGGGCAGGCGCCGGCGGGGTTGTTGAAGGAGAACATGCGCGGCTCGAGTTCGGCGATGGAGTAGCCGCACACCGGGCAGGCGAAGCGTGCCGAGAAGGCGATGTCCTCCTGCTCACCGTCCATGAAGTGAACCATGGCAACGCCGTCGGCCAGGCCGAGGGCGGTCTCGAAGGACTCCGCCAGGCGCTGCTGCAGCCCATCACGCACCTTGATGCGATCGACCACCACACTGATATCGTGCTTGCGGGTCTTCTCCAGCGGGGCGATATCGTCGAGCTCGAGTACCTGGCCATCGACCATGGCGCGCACGAAGCCCTGGGCACGCAGCTCGGCGAGTAGCTGCAGGTGCTCGCCCTTGCGTCCCTTGACCACCGGGGCCAGCAGCATCAGCTTGCTGCCCTCGGGCAGTGCCAGTACCTGGTCGACCATCTGGGAGACGGTCTGGGCCTCGAGGTCCTCGCCGTGCTCCGGGCAGCGCGGGGTGCCGGCGCGGGCGAACAGCAGGCGCAGATAGTCGTATATCTCGGTGATGGTCCCCACGGTAGAGCGTGGGTTGTGGGAGGTGGACTTCTGTTCGATGGAGATCGCCGGGGAGAGGCCCTCGATGTGATCGACGTCGGGCTTCTCCATCATCGACAGGAACTGGCGGGCATACGTGGAGAGTGATTCCACATAGCGCCGTTGGCCCTCGGCGTAGAGCGTATCGAAGGCCAGCGACGACTTGCCCGACCCGGAGAGCCCGGTGACCACGATCAGCCTGTCGCGGGGCAGTTCGACGTCGATATTCTTCAGGTTGTGGGTGCGGGCACCCCTGACCAGAATCCTGTCCATTCCCACCTCATGACGGCAGCAAAAGATCGATTATACGGGCCGCCTCCCGGCGCCGGCAAAGCCGTCGTGGATGTCGGCTTTCCCCGGCAGGTGGCAAACCGCTAGAATAGGCGGCCCACTCCATGGGCGCACGACGCCCCTCCAAGGAAGATTGGCTACGCCTATGCGTAAGGTCTCCGGGCTGCTGCTCCCCGCCGAGCGGCGTGCCATCACCGGTCTTGCCGGTCTCTACGCCACTCGCATGCTGGGCCTGTTCATGGTGCTGCCGGTGCTGGCCCTGTATGCCGATGATCTGGCCGGTGCCACGCCGCTGTTGGTGGGCCTGGCCCTGGGCATCTACGGCCTGACCCAGGCGGTGCTGCAGATCCCCTTCGGCCTGCTCTCCGACCGCCTGGGCCGCAAGCCGGTGATCGCCGTTGGCCTGGTGCTGTTCCTGCTGGGCAGCGTAGTGGCGGCGAGTGCCGAGACCATCAACGGCGTGATCCTGGGGCGCTGCCTGCAGGGTAGCGGCGCGGTGGCCGCCGCGATAATGGCGTTGCTTGCCGACCAGACCCGGGAGCAGGTTCGCACCGCGGCGATGGCGACCATCGGCCTTTCCATCGGCGTTGCCTTCGCCGTGGCCATGGTGCTGGGGCCGCTGGTCGCCGCCAGTTTCGGCCTCTCCGGGGTCTTCTGGTTCACTGCCGCCATGGCGGTCCTGGGGCTGCCGGTACTCTGGCGGCTGGTGCCCCCCGCACCGCGTCGCCTGCGTCATCGCGATGTGGGCATCGATCGCACCCAGCTGGGGACTACCCTGGGGCGCCCCGATCTGCTGCGGCTGGACCTTTCCATCTTCGCCCTGCACCTGATACTGATGGCGATCTTCGTGGCGGTTCCCTTCCGGTTGCTGGAGGCCGGGTTGCCTACCGATCGCCATGGCCTGGCCTACCTGGGCGTGATGCTGCTGGCGTTCGTCGGCATGGTGCCGCTGGTGGTGATCGCCGAGAAGTATCGGCGCATGAAGGCCATGTGTCTGCTGGCCATCGCCGCGATGCTGGTCAGCCTGTTGGGCATGGCCTGGGTCGATGCGGGTCTCTGGGGGCTGCTGGGCTGGCTGCTCGTTTACTTCACCGGCTTCAACCTGCTCGAGGCCACGCTGCCATCCATGATCAGCAAGCTGGCCCCGGCCGGTGCCAAGGGCACCGCCATGGGAGTCTACTCGACCAGCCAGTTCCTGGGTGCCTTCCTCGGCGGCGTGCTGGGTGGCGCCCTGTCTCAGCAGTGGGGCCTGTCGGCGGTCTTCCTGGGCGCTGCCGTGCTGACCATGGCCTGGCTTGTGGTCATGCTGGGGATGCGTCAGCCGCCACACCTGGTCAGCGAAGTGGTGGCGCTCGATGACGATCACGGCGATGATGCCCTGAAAACCCTGGCGGGGAAGTTTGCCGAGGTGGCCGGCGTGGAAGACGTGCTGGTGGTTCCCGAGGAACGCCTGGCCTACCTCAAGGTGGATCGCCAGCGCCTCGACGAGGAGGCGCTGGCTAGACTGATCGATACGGGAAGAGCGCACGCCTGACGACGCCCTCATCCGCGCGGGCCGGTACGACACGCCATGCAGTGAACCGGTCCGCGATACAATGCATTCATGACAACACTTTCCTGAAAACAAGGAGTCCCTCATGGCCCGTGGCATCAACAAGGTCATTTTTTATCACTGCCACCTAACTATACGATTCTGCTCTATGGTCGGGCTGTGAGTCCTGGCGGCTAGATACCTATGGATGCCTTGCGTTGTTGGATGACTGAGAGATTCAGTAAAGCTCACCCGGCTGCAGTCGTATAGAACCGAAGGAGCAGAGCTGAGAGGAACCTGCTGCTCTTAGCATGGCTCGTTTGTATAAGCATAGCGACATAGTCACCATATGTTTGAAAATAGCGAAGGCGTTTTGGTTAGCGCCCATTTTTTCAGTCTTTCTTTCCCATTTAATTTTCTGTCTTTAACTTTTTCTAGCTTGGTGGGTTTAATATTTTAATTTATTTTCTGAATGTTGGCTTTCCTTCAGTTTTTGAAATGGAGGAGTGCGAAGTTATCGTTGATGGCGCTATAAAAAGTTGAGAAGGGTCTGTCGGTATTGTCCGGAAAAATCAACCCTATAAATCGCATCGCCTGGATAGTCGTATGAGTATTTTTTTATGATTTCATCGCGTTCGGGGGCAGAGGGTTTGTTTTCGTCAGGATGGTCTTCGTCGTGGCTGGCTCCGGTTGTAGCGAGGGGTGTTTTCGTCTTGCTGAAAGGAGACTTCACTTTCCTTAGTACAGAGAGGTCATTAGGAAGGTCCTCCGCAACGCGTACAGCATATCGACTAAGATTGGACTCTGCTAACATAAAAAACCAAGCCTTGTCATCTTTCTTCCCCTTTCGCCTCAGCACTCTCCCCAAAACCTGGCGATAGTGAAGCTCTGTCCTAATGCGGCTTAAATAGCAGCATACTTGAAGGCGTGGGATATCTGTTCCTTCGCTAATCATCCCAACTGCCACAATCCATCGGCAATCACTATGTCGAAAGCGGTTGATGACCTGATGGGCTCCCGGGGTCCTGTTAGTGACAACATGGCAGGCCTCTCCTTTTGCCTCTAGGGCCAGGGCGATCTGGTGGGCGTGCTCGATATCGGTTGCAACGACCAAGCCTGCCGCATCCGGCTCTTTTCGCCGCACTTCATCCAACCTCTCACAAGCTAGGCCTAAAATATGAGACATCACATCATCGTGACGAAGGAGGTCCTCGTAGGTGATTGGGGAATCTCCGAGCAATGCAGCAATGCTTGGAAAGAGCCTGGCGGCGCTCTTGGCCTTCATTTCCTCGGTTAGCTTAACCTCCTGGTTATCTAGAAGAACGATACGCGGAGAGCGGCACACATTATCAAGGATGGCCTCTCTTAGGCCGTATTGATAGTCGCAGATCAATTCACCTTCTGGTGATGAATAACGTGCTAGGGCTATGGGTAGGTCATCAGAACGCCACGGAGTGCCCGACAATGCCAACGTATAGGCAGCACGGTCCTGGATTCTCTTTAGGATTTGCTGCCCCCAGGCATTGCTCAACAGGGGATCATGTCCGGCGCAGTGGTGGATCTCATCAAAGACGACGAACACGCGATACTCATCAAGTAGCCGCCAGAAGGTTTCATCCCGGTGCTCCATTGCCTGGTAGGTGTAAGCACCGCCAACGGCACCGACCAAGCCATCGAGCCGCTTGCCAAGTACGTCTGCGAAGGTCGTACGAAACCCGTCCACTACCTGGCATGAGGGCGCAAAGCAGAGCACCAGATCGATCTTGTTGATCTCAAAGAGACAGCGTGCCAGCGCCGCTGCCAAGCGTGTCTTGCCGGCGCCCGGTGTTGCCTGGCATAGGAAGTGCGGTGTGGTAACAAAATGGGCCAGCGCTGCTTCGATGCACCGCTGCTGCCATGTGCGCAGTCCCGGCATCGTCATTGCGAGGGCAACGCAGTGAGCGTCTTCTCTACCGCTCGGAGGTGGCCCAAAAGGCGCGAGCTGCGATCCTTGGCCTCTTGATACTCGTGTTCCACGTGGCTGCGGAGGTGAGGCATCTCATCGAGTAGTTGCTTGTATCGCTCTGTTTCCCCCATCGATGTCAGGAAGTCCAGACGGACTTCCTTGAGGGTCGCCTCGGTAGTTGTCAAGAAATCTGTCGCCTCTGAGATCATTCAGGCCACCTGTTTTTCCGGTTCAGCGACGGTGACCTGGAGCTCCCGCTCCGGGTTAAGAGACACGGTGCCAATCGGCGTCCAATTGCGGGTCTTGCCGCTCCAACGAGCGGGGTTGGCCGCACGCGCTGCCTGATTGATGGCATGCCGCTTTGCCAGCACGCCGGTATCCTCGCCAGCATGTCGCTGTGCCGGTGTCACCAGGCGGATCCCGCTGTGGCGATGCTCGTGGTTGTACCACTGCACGAAGCTGGCCACCCACTCACGGGCGTCGTCGACCGTGGCGAACCCATC
>NZ_JHVH01000030.1 GCF_000620045.1 Halomonas halodenitrificans DSM 735
CACCTTCCCAAGGCCGAGGTCACGGTCGACTGGTTCCATATCGTGCAAACCTTCACCAAGCGGCTAGACGAGGTGCGCAAGAAGGAGCGACGCGAGCAGGGACACCCCAAATCGCTGCGCTGGGCACTGTTGAAGAGCCTGGAAAACGAGAACCTGACGCCCAAGCAGCTGGCGGCGCTTCAGGAGCTGGTGGCTGACCAGAGCGCCACGTCCGATGCCTGGGTGATCAAGGAGAAGCTTCGCTGGATCCAGAAGGCACCGACGCCACGAGCGGCTCGGTGGCGCATCACGAACTACCTCAAGGTCATGAAAGCGGCGGTCTCGGAGAAGCCACTGTTGAAGCCGATGGGAAAAGCCCTGGCGACATTGGAGCGCCACGCCGATGCGGTGGTCAGGCGCTGGATTTCGGGACTAACGAACGCACGACTGGAAGGCATGAACGGTCTGTTTCAAGCGGCTCGGTCACGCGCACGAGGTTACCGGAATGAGGCCAACTTCATCGCCATGATCTACCTGATTGGCAGCCCGGTAGGCCGCCTGTTCGATCAGGCCAAATCCACATGAAACGACGAAGAACCGATATTGTTAGGGCTGGCAATGACAGTTGGGACTAGAGCTTTACATGCTTTTACTAGCCCCGAAACAAGATCTACAACATGGCGGCCGCTGGTGTAATAGGCATCGAAAAAGTCCTCACAGTTATAGAATTCTGACGAAAGATACTCGAAAAGCATCTGCATTTGGTCGAAGTAACGGCTCCGGTTACTTAGGAGAGTATCGACAAGCTTAACGTTCAAGACATAACTTTGCCGGAAGTCTTCATCTCGCATCTCTGCGATGACCTCTTTTGGATTGTCGATCGAAAAGCTCGGCTCAGGCGTAGAGAATGCCCGTATCTGGATCAGAAACTTATTGTCATTGGGCGACAAACGTCCTGAATGAAATAGTGAAGTATATTGGTAGTAAGTATCGTCAAGATGGCCTTCGAGAATCAGAAATCGCGCAAGCTCTCCATTTTCCCCGAAATTCTCGAAAAGATCCTGCACGTGGTCTGCGTTCAAACGCAACAGTTCTTTGAGTTTAGTCGTGCGAAGCGCTGTGACCTTTTCTCTGAGGTCGCGTATTTTGCGCAAGCTCTTATCCTTCTCATCAGCCGCCTTACTTTCGATCTCCTTCTTGCGCTGCAGGTAGGGTTTCGGAGAGTTTACCTCGCTTTGCAATTTTGAAACATCTACCGCCTGTTGGTTGCCATTGGCATGGCGTTGGAATAGACGTGGAGCCTCAATAAGTTTCTCGAACACATCATGGTTGAGCAGCTGGGGAAGCGCGGTCCATGTTCGCTGATCATGACTGACGCTGATAACATTAGCTGAAAGCTTTTCAATCAGAGCCATAGAGTAGATTTGTCGTAACTCTCTCAGGCCCGAAGGCGTCTGTCGCTCGGCGACTTCAAGCCGCCTTTCAAGCTCCGTTATCTCGGCCCTATACGTAGCCTCACCAAGCCTGATGAGCTCTTCTTGGCGGTTCAATATTTTGGCGAGATTACCCGCGCCGCGGTGCAGTTGCTCAAAATCACTTGGGTAAACGTTTTTATAGATAAGGATCGCTAGGAGCTTGTTGGCGTCGAGCAAACTCTCTCCATCAGCTTCCAAGTTCGCCACATAAATGGCGTATTCGTTAAAAATGTTCTGAATCAACCTCAGGTCGTTCAGGTATCGAGAGACCTCTCTAAGAAACTGCCGATCAAGGCGCCCGTCGAGCTGAAGCCTACTACCTTGCTTTAATACCATGTCGATCGAATTCGATGTGTTGATGATCGGTATGACGGGAATGATAAACTCGAAGAACTTGGTCCGCTCAGTGTTGACAAACATGTCATCGCGCAGGGCGTAGAGGAATCTGATAGTGCGTTTCACACCCGCGTTCTTGTTCACTAAGCTATTAATTTCTCGGAGTGTGACGAAAATCTCGGCGTCGTTAAATCGATCTATATCCTCAATGATTACAAGATCGTAATTGGTTGATTGGAAGAAGTATATTATTTCGTCTAGGTGACGGTTCAGTATGGATGCCTGATCATCATGGGTAGGCTTTATCTCAACGTCCTTCAACGAGATGCTCTTGAGTGACAGACCGAAGCTCACGACATAAAAGTGATGCAGTGTCACCCATAGGAATATTACTGCGAACGCGAACACCCCAAGATTTACTCCATTACTGAGCGCAAACGGAATGAAAAAAGAGCCGTCAATGATACCTTCTCTATGTTGAAACACGTACCAAATCGCCGGAACCCCAAGAACTATGTAAAGAGATTTAAACATCGCCCCAAAACCAGGCGACTGAATTCTTTTGAACCGCGACAACGGAAGTTTGTTTGCGTCTGCACCATACAGCATTTGCTGAAGGATACTTCTCTCAATCTCTTGACGGCTTACCTCCCCACCCTCCGAATCAGCCTCGGGAAAAAAAGCAGCAAGAGAAATATGAAGCGCAGGCCGCCGATACTTCTTCAAGAAAGATTGAATGATGCTGCTCTTTCCCGACCCATAGGGACCCGTTAGGGCAATATTGGGGTTCTTCGTCGTTTCATGTGGATTTGGCCTGATCGAACAGGCGGCCTACCGGACTGCCAATCAAGTAGATCATGGCGATGAAGTTGGCCTCGTTCCGGTAACCCCGTGCGCGTGACCGAGCCGCCTGAAACAGACCGTTCATGCCTTCCAGTCGTGCGTTCGTCAGTCCCGAAATCCAGCGCCTGACCACCGCATCGGCGTGGCGCTCCAATGTCGCCAGGGCTTTTCCCATCGGCTTCAGCAGTGGCTTCTCCGAGACCGCCGCTTTCATGACCTTGAGGTAGTTCGTGATGCGCCACCGAGCCGCTCGTGGCGTCGGTGCCTTCTGGATCCAGCGCAGCTTCTCCTTGATCACCCAGGCATCGGACGTGGCGCTCTGGTCAGCTACCAGCTCCTGGAGGGCCGCCAGCTGCTTGGGCGTCAGGTTCTCGTTTTCCAGGCTCTTCAGCAGTGCCCAGCGCAGCGACTTGGGGTGTCCCTGCTCGCGGCGCTCCTTCTTGCGCACCTCGTCTAGCCGCTTGGTGAAGGTCTGCACGATATGAAACCAGTCGACCGTGACCTCGGCCTTGGGAAGGTGTTCGGCCACGCCGCTGAGGAAGGCTTGTGACATGTCGCAGACGACCTCGACCACGTTGTCCGAACTACCACCATGGGCCGCCAGGAAGGCGCTGAAGGTCTCGATGGCGTCCTTGCCGTGGCCGGGGACGGCGAAGATCACTGGCTCCTGCTTGCGTTGCATATCGAGGAACACCGTCACATAGCGCTGGCCGCGTCGAGAGGCGGTTTCATCAACACCGACGGTGGTCACGCTGCTCAGATCCAGCTCCCCCAGCAGCCGACCGACGTAGTGGTGCACGATGCGCCACAGCCGTTTGTCGGAGATTTCCAGCTGCCGGGAGACGGCCAACACCGGCATCTCCTTGACCAGTGACATGGCGGCTTGCTCGAACAACAGGGTGAAGTCGCTGCCCGGTCGCGCCCAAGGCACCTCGATACGCTTGACGCCATGCTCCGGGCACTTGGTGCGCGGCACGCGAGCATGCAGGTAGCAGTGATGCTGGAAGAAATTCAGATGCCGCCACGTCTTGTCGGCAAAGTCATGAGCCGGACAAGCTTCACCGCACTCAGGACAGGGGTAGAGGCTGCCGCGCTCGGCCTCGACGTAGAGATCCAGCCGGTGGGGCGATACGGCGGTGTCCAGGTGCTGGTCCTTGAGAATCCAGGGCGCCTCCAAGCCCAGGCCGAGGGTCAGAATCTGGGTGCCGTCCATGCCATACCTCCTGTCGTCGTGGAGGTCATATCCTGACCCAGCTCAGGGGGCGAATTCCACACCCAGCGTCGAAGAGCCAATATTGGACACCTTCGGATTGTTCGTCGCGAACAGGATCGCTTCGGAATATCTGCCATCCTTATCTGCCTCATCAGTTGGCGCAAGGTCCACGAACTTCGATTGCATGTCGGCGGAGCGGTCTTTGCTTTCCAACCAAGACACTATCCTATAAATCCTATTGGCAAGCCAGATTGTTAGTGAAGTAATGGTCTTTATCATACGATGCTGAACCACCTAACCTTAAAGAAAAATGCAAGTAAGAATTACTTATATCAGCCCACCGTTACCTTGGCGCTCTTGCTTATTTAAACTCTATGTTTGGATACAGGAGTGTGATTGAACCAGGGTTTCATATTGAACCAATCAGCTCGCTGATGCCAGTGACCGTCGAACCACCATTTCGAGTAGATAGCTATTACGTCCGAGCTCGTTTTACGTCCGCTTTGGGTCGAAAGCGGTCATTTAACTTCCTCATAGAATGCCAATCGCCCCTCAATCGCCTTTATTCCTTCCAACGGCTGCTTATAGCTCCACGCCACATCCTTGTATTCACCAAAGGAGAAGTACGCGGCATCGCCCTTGAAGGGGCAATGAGTCACGGTATCGGAGCCGGTCAACAAACCCATCCGCACGTCATCGCGAAGGAGGTACTGCCGGGGCGGGTAGCCGCACTCGCACAGCTCGATGGCGCGAGTGGTATCGGCCAGCAGGGTGCCGTCGATGACAATGCGCACCCGGCGGGAGTGCGGGTGCAGGGTGATGCGGGGCTCGGGGGCATCGTCCATGATCGTTCCCTGTGTAGTTTTTCTAATATGCCCGATAGGGTAGCAGCCCGGGCTTCGCCCTGCCCTTCGTCTTTGGTGGCTGGGTGATCGCCCGACCATCGAGGCTGTTCACGACATGGAGGCGGGTACCCCGTCTTCCCCCTCGACGGGCTCCTCCACCGAACTCGATCCGCCATGCCACTGAAACGAGGGTGTTTTGTCTGTTACCACTCGAAATGGCCGCCCCCGAGCGATACGATGACCATCGATGCCATCACCACACAGGGAGCACTCCATGGCGGCCGCGTATCGCGCACCGGGCCAGATCATCACCTCACTGCTCGATACCGACTGGTACAAGCTGACCATGATGCAGGGAGTGCACCACAAGTACCCCAACGCCAGCGTGGCCTGGGAGTTTCGCTGCCGCAACGCCGAGAACCTGGCGCCCTACCTGGGCGAGATTCGCGACCAGATCGACCGGCTGGCCAGCCTGGCCCTGAGCCGCGACGAGTCGGCCTATCTGAGCGGCTTTCCCTACCTGTCTCCCGACTTCATTCGCTTCCTGGAGCTGTACCGCTTCCGCCCGGAGTACGTGGCCACCTACATGGAAGGCAGCGAGCTGTGCATCGTCATCGACGGCCCCTGGTCGCACAGCATCCTGTTCGAGATCGTGATCCTGGCGATCATCAGCGAGGTGCGCAATCGGGTGCTGCATCCCGGTGCCCGCATCGACCAGGCGGTGGACCGACTGCGCGACAAGCTGGCGGCGCTGCGCCGCGACTACACGCCGGCCCAGCTGGCCGACTTCCGCCTGGCCGACTTCGGCACCCGGCGGCGACTGTCGCAGCCGGTGCAGGAGGCGATTATCGGCGTACTGACCGAGGAGTTTCCGGGCCAGTTCGTCGGCACCAGTAACGTCGATATCGCCCGCCGCCATGGCCTGGCGCCCATGGGTACCATGGCCCACGAGTGGGTGATGGCCCATCAGCAGCTGGGCAGCCGACTGGTGGACAGCCAGCGCGCCGCCCTGGAGGCCTGGGTTCAGGAGTATCGCGGCCACCTCGGCGTGGCGCTGACCGACACCATCACCCTGGATGCCTTCCTGGCCGACTTCGATCTCTACTTCGCCAAGCTGTTCGACGGTCTGCGCCACGACAGCGGCGATCCACTGGTGTTCGCCGAGAAGTGCATCCGCCACTATGAGCGGCTGGGCATCGACCCCAGGGGCAAGACGCTGATCTTCAGCGATGCGCTGACCTTCGACTCGGCCATGACCATCAAGCAGACGCTGGAGGGGCGTATTCGCACCAGCTTCGGCATCGGCACCAGCCTGACCTGCGACCTGCCCGGAGTGACGCCGATGAACATCGTCATCAAGATGGTCTCGTGCAACGGTCAGCCGGTGGCCAAGATCTCCGATGCCCCGGGCAAGGCCAGCAGCCGCGACCCGGAATATGTCCACTACCTGAGAAGCGTGTTCAACGTCGAAGAGCCAACGGAGTCCCGGCGATGAACTTGAACTCCGCGGCTCTCGAGGCGCTGGCACACCAGCGCATGCCCTTCGGCAAGTACCAGGGCACCTCGATCACCGGCCTGCCCGGCCTCTGTCTGACCTGATGTGCCCGCCAGGGCTTCCCGCATGCCTTGTCAGCTGGCAGGACGCCAGGCGGAAACACCGTAATACGCCGCGACAATTGCCGCCAGAAAGCCCTCGATCCACGCGACCAGGGGCTGGCTATTCTCGATCGACCCGAGAATGCCCCGACAGGTCCGGTCCACCGGACAGCCGAGACCACCGACAAGAGCGGCAATGAATATAAACACCGCTGATCAATCGTTTATCACGACTCCGGCGTATCCTGCCTCCTTCAAGATAGCCCCGGTACCATCGCTTCGCCCTTCGCCCCCTTGTCTCGAGGCGCGCTTGCTGCCGGCGCATGTTCATCCCCCCCCTTCCCGGCTACTATGGGGCATCTTCCATCGATTCAGGAACACGTTGGCCTCAGAACAACATCACAAGCAAGGAGAACCTCGATGCCCGTTCGAATGACCGATGCAGAGGCTTTCCGCCAGCTTGCTAAAGGGATCAGCCATAGTGGTGCTACTGACTTCTTCGATACCCTGGTGAAGCAGCTGGCCCAGCTGTTGTCAGTCGATCATGCGCTGATCGCTCGGGTACACGAGGGCGAAGCTCACACCTTGACTATCTGGTCTCAAGGGCGCCATCTCACAAACTGCCGGTATGCACTGGCTGATACCCCATGCGAGGCAGTGGCCAACCAGAAAACCTGCTTGCACCCCCATAACGTCCAGAAACATTTTCCCCGCGATGCAATACTTCAGAAGCTAGGGGCCGAGAGCTACCTGGGCGTCCCCCTGTTTACCACGGGCGGCGCCCTTCTGGGACTACTCGCCGTTCTCGACAACCGCCCAATGACACCCAGTGATCAAGATCACGAGTTGCTGCATATCGCCGCGACTCAGGCCGGCGCAGAGCTCGGGCGGAGAGAAGCCGAACAGGCCCTGCAGGCCAGCGAGCGTCGTCTGGAAACCCTGCTCAACAACCTCCCCGGCATGGCTTATCGCCGCCTAAACGACGCGAGCTGGACCATGCTGCTGGTCAGCAAGGGCGTCGCCGAAGTGACCGGTTATCCAGCCAGGGCCTTCACCCAACATCAACGAGTCAACTTTGCCGCGCTTACCCACCCAGACGATCGACAGCGCGTTGAGGATGCCGTCAAGGAGGCCATCGCTAGACGCGAGCCCTTCCGAGTCGTCTACCGCTTGCAGACCGCAGACCGTGGCACCCGCTGGATGTGGGAACAGGGACAGGCCATTTTTGATTCGACAGGTCAGGTGAACTGCCTGGAGGGATTCATCACCGACATTACCGAGCAGCGGGAAGTCCAGCGCGTACAGGAAGCCGTCACTCTGGTGGCTTCAACCGTGAGTAACAGAATCGGCGACGAGTACTTTTGCCAACTCGCGAGAACCCTCGTCCGCCTTCTCGAAGCCGATGCAGGCCTCATCGCCCGACTGGAACCTGCCGCCGACTCAACGGAAACAACGACAACGCACGACCACCGCGGAGAGCTCGGCATGAGCCTGGTCAGCGCTATCGTCGATGGCCAGCCCCTGACACCCTACCGCCTGATGCTGACGGGCACACCCGGCGAAGCACTGCTGAATGCACAGGAAGTCACCGGTCGACAGGCGGGAGCCTCTCATCTCCCCGGGATTCCGGCAGACGCCCGGACCTGGATCGGCCGTAGGCTAGACAACGCCCAGGGAAAACCCATCGGACTCATCATGGTGTTCTACCGCCAACCACCGGAAACGGATGTGTTCGCCACCTCTGTGCTGCGCATCCTCTCCAATGGCGCTGCCGCCGAGCTGGAACGCCGTAACGACCATCAGCGCATGCATCAGCTGGCCTATACAGACGCCACCACCGGCCTACCCAACCGGATACACTTCATGGAGGCGCTGATTCATCAGCGACAGGCCGCCGAATGTGAGCAGACACAGCTGGCGCTTATCCTGATCGATATCCGTCGCTTCAAGGAAATCAATGACACCCATGGCTACCAGATCGGCGATCGTCTCCTCGCCTCCCTGGCCGAGCGCCTGAGACAGGCCTCGGCGCCACACGAAAGCTTGGCCCGCCTCGGCAATGACGAGTTTGCCCTGCTCTTGCCCAGGGCCTCGGCGACGGAGGCAGTGGAGGACTATCTGGCACGGATGCGCCTTATCATAGGGCGTCCCATTAACCTCGACCACCATCGCTTTTCACTGGCGGTGAGTATCGGCACGGCTCAGTACCCGGGAGATGCCACTTCCCCCGAGGAGCTGTTCAAGTGTGCCAGCATCGCTCTCTATTATGCCAAGCGGCATGACTGTGACGCTTGCCACTTCGATGCCGGCATGACCCGAGCACTGCAACGTCGACAGCGGATGACCGAACGCCTCCACATCGCCATCAGCGAATGTCGACTCGAGCTGTATTACCAACCCAAGTTCGATCTCGCCAACGGCAGCCTGGTAGGCGCCGAGGCACTGTGTCGCTGGCACGACGAGGAATGGGGCTGGGTCAGCCCCAGTGAGTTCATTCCATTGGCAGAGGAGCGCGGACTCATCAATCAGCTGGGAGATTGGGTACTCAAGGAGGCCGCCTGCCAACTGTCCACCTGGCGACGCGACGGCATGCCGCTACCCGGCCGCCTGTCCATCAACGTTTCGGCCCAGCAGTTCGCCGATTCCAACCTGGCCCAACGCATCTCTGCCCTGACCCGCGACACTCCGGCCTCAACCATCGATCTGGAATTGACGGAAAGCGATGTCATGCGCGACGCGGAACAAGCCATCGAGATTACCCGCTCGCTGCGCGACATCGGTTACACGCTATCGATAGACGACTTTGGAACCGGCTATTCCTCGTTGGCCTACTTGCGTCGCTTCGCCACCGATACACTCAAGATCGATCTCTCCTTCATACGCAAAATGCTGGACGGCCCCCACGACCATGCGATCGTGGAAACCATCATCGCCATGGCTCGAAGTCTGGGTATGCAGACCGTCGCAGAAGGTGTTGAGACCCCCGAGCAAGCCCAGGAACTCGCTCGGCTGGGCTGTGATCAGGCCCAAGGCTTCTACTTTGGCCGACCGCTTCCCTCCACCGACTTCGCAGCGGCCTGGCATGCCTCCATGACAGTCTGACAATCGCCAGCGATGTGGGCCATGTCGATGCTGCCGAGTCGTCGAGCAGATCTCGCTACTGCGCCCTCTACGTCGGCAAGCGCAACAGCAGGAACCGGGTGGTGATCCGTCAGCTGGCAGGACGCCAGGCGGAAACACCGTAATACGCCGCGACAATTGCCGCCAGGAAGCCCTCGATCCAGGCGATCAGGGTCTGGCTATTCTCGATCGACCCGAGAATGCCCTGACAGGTCTGGCCCGGCGGACAACTGAGACCATCGACAAGAGCGGCAATGAAGATAAAGATCAGCGAGGCAATCAATGCGGAAAGTGCCATATAAGCCATGCGCCGCCTGTTGGTAAATCGTTGGCGGGAATAGGCGATCAAGGCGGCCTTGTCGGCGTCCGATAATGTCTCATCCTTGGCAATTTTGACCATCTTGGTCAAGGGGTCCTTTCCGGCATCTGGCCCAGTTTCCACCTGCGTCGGCACGACAGAAGGCTGATCGTTCATTATCTGACCTCCTCTATCCAGAGATAAACACCGGCGCGTCAACAGGTTACTGCGACTCGGTCGTATCCTGCCTGTTCTCCTTCAAGATAGCACCGGAGCCAGCGACCCGCCCTTCTCGGCCCTTGGCTGGATCCGCCTTGTCCCGCTGCTGGCTAGCTGTCATCGTCGAGTGGCAATGTCATCAGACAGGGAGATCATGCCGTGTATATCGCCATGAACCGCTTCAGGGTGAACCCCGAACGCGTGGAGGAATTCGAACAGATGTGGCTGGAGCGGGAGACCCACCTGCAGGGCCTGCCTGGGTTCGTTGAATTCCATATGCTGCGCGGACCGGAGCGCGAGGATCACGTGCTCTATGCTTCCCATACGGTGTGGCACTCGCGGGAGGACTTCGAGGCCTGGACCCGCTCCGAGGCATTTCGCAAGGCCCACGCCGACGCCGGACAGAGCAAGCGTGAAGGGCTCTACCTGGGGCCGCCGAGCTTCGAGGGGTTCGAGGCTATCCAGACCATCGACAACGAGGAGAACGACGCATGAGCAACCGTGACGCCTACGAGCAGAAGCTGCGCGCCAAGCTGGACGAATGGCAGGCCGAGATCGACAAGCTGAAGGCTCAGGCGCGAAGCTCCGAGGCCGACGCCAGCCTCAAGCAGGACCGGCAGAAGCAGGCCGAGCAGCTGGAGCAAAAGCGCGAAGAAATGCGCCAGAAGCTGGATGAGATGCGGGCGGCCGGCGATGACGCCTGGGATGACCTCAGAGACGGGGCCGAGCGCGCCTGGAAATCGATGAGCGACTCCTTCGATAAGGCCCGCTCACGCTTCAAGTAACCGACCCGATCGACTATGCCCCCGCCAGGAGGCGCCATGCCAGACGCCCGCAATGCACCTCTTGGCCCGCTCGGGGAACGAGCTCACCTGGCCTGGGACCTGCTGGTTATCGCGTTGGTCATCGCCAACCTGACCCTGCTGCTGTTCGACAGCCTGTTTCTGCTGCCGCCGCTGAACAGTGCCTTCGAGGCCGTGGCGCCGACCCTTCACGGCGCCTACGAGCGCCGTATCCACGCCAATTTTCTCACCATCGACCTGGCGTTCGTGGCCGTATTTATTCTCGATGTGCTGCTGGGCTGGGCGGTGGCCATCGCCGAGCGGCGCTATCACCGCTGGTTCTTCTACCCCTTCGTGCACTGGTACGACGTGCTCGGCTGCATTCCACTGGCCGGATTCCGGCTGCTGCGCATCCTGCGGGTCATCTCGCTGCTGTTCCGCCTGCAACGATTGAAGATGATCGATGTGCGTCGCTGGTACCTCTATGGCGTTCTCGCCAAGTACTACGACATCCTGATGGAGGAGCTCACCGACCGCATCGCCATCCGCATGCTCGACAACGTTCAGGAACAGGTGCGTACTCGAGATTCGCTTACCAACGGCATGGTGGAGCGGGTGGTGCGACCCCGCCAGCAGGCGCTAATCCAGGAGATCAGCCAGCGGCTGGAGGCCATGGCGGGCAGTGCCTATACGCATAACCGCCCGGATATCCTTCGCTATGTACGCGGCCTGGTGGGCCGCACCCTGACGGAGAGCCCCGAGATCCAGCGGCTCTCGCGCCTGCCAATGGGCGGCCAGTTGACCCGGGGGCTCGAGGCCTCGCTCTCCGACCTGGCCTGTCGCCTGGTCAACGAGGCCCTGGCGGGGCTGCAGTCGCCGGAGTTCTCTACCCTGGTGGAGCATCTGGCCGAGAGCGGCTTCGATGCCTGGTTGCGCACCGACCCACATACCGAGCAGGTCACCGAACAGGTGCTGATCGACGTGCTGGAGCTGCTCAAGGAGCAGGTGGCGGTGAAGGAGTGGCGACAGCGCTACGAGTGAGGGCCGTGCTTCAGATCATCGGCCCCGCCATGGTCGTGCTCGCTGATGCACAGCTGGTGGTCGCTCAGCACCTCGATGATGCGACAGCTCTCGACCTTGCCGCCGGCGCACTGACCCACCATCCGGCGCAGTTCGTCACGCAGGGCCTCGAGGCGCTGCAGCCGCGACTCCACTTCCTCGAGGTGATGCGTGGCGATGGCATCCACCTCCTGGCAGGACATGTCGGGCCGGTCCGACATGGTCAGCAGTTCACGCACCGCCTCCACCGAGAAACCAAAGTCCCGGGCATGGCGAATGAAGATCAATCGCCTGACCGCCGCCTCGCCGTAGCGCCGCTGGCCGCCTTCGGTACGAACCGCCTCATCCACCAGGCCGACGCGTTCGTAATAGCGAACCGTTTCGGGCTTGCAATCGGCGCGGCGCGCCAGCTCACCGATACCGATACCGATACCGATACCGATACCGATAGCCGCATTGTGCTCCGACATGCTGACGTTCCTCCCGGACGACTTGAATCTACGACTTGAACCGACAACTTGAACCTATAGTTGCTACAGGGTTTATGCTTTCGACCATAACCTATCAGCAGGAGTGCCACCATGGAAAGCACCCCCTCTGCAGCAGGCTCAGCGGCACTGACCCTTCGGGTCGAAGGCATGGACTGCGGCGGCTGCGAGCGCAAGGTCGAGTCCGCCCTGGGCCGCGTGTCAGGCATCGAGCAGGTGCAGGCAAGCTCGGTCACCGGCTCGGTAAAGATCGTGCCCGCCCCCAAGGGCTCACCAAACCACGAGACCATCGAGCGGACCCTCGGCGAGCTGGGCTATCGGGTCGTCAACGATAGCCAGCAGGGCCAGGCGAGCGGCCCGCCGGCCCCATGGTGGCACACCGCCAAGGGACGGCTGGTGCTGGTCACCGGCGGCCTGCTGGTGCTGGCCTTTATTCTGCGCGCCGCCTTTCCCGCCCTCGGTCAATGGCCCTTCGTGGCGGCCACCGTGGTGGGCCTGGTCCCCATCGCCCAGGGGGCCTGGGGAGCGCTGAAGATGCGCAACCCCTTCACCATCGAGATGCTGATGAGCATCGCCGCCCTGGGGGCGCTGGCGATCGATGCCGCCGCCGAGGCCGCCGTGGTGGTCTTCCTGTTTGCCGTGGGCGAGCTTCTGGAAGGCGTGGCGGCGTCCCGGGCACGACGCAGCATCTCGGCCCTGGCGAACCTGGCGCCGTCGACGGCGAGGCTGATCGAGGAACAGGGCACCCGCGAGGTGTCGGCCGCCTCCCTCACCCCGGGGCAGCGCGTCATGATTCGTCCGGGCGACCGCGTTCCCTGCGACGGCCGGATCCTGGCGGGCACGTCCGATCTCGACGAGTCGCCGGTCAACGGTGAGTCCGTGCCCCGCGCGCGCTCGATCGACGACGAGGTCCTTGCCGGCACGGTGAACCTGAACGCCGCCCTGGAGGTGGAGGTCACCCGCGGCGCCGAGGACAACACCATCGCCCGGGTCATTCGCCTGGTGGAGGAGGCCCAGGCCGCCAAGGCGCCGGTGGCACGCTTCATCGACCGCTTCGCCTTCTACTACATGCCGGCGGTAGTCGGGCTGGCGGTGCTGATGGCGGTCGTGCCGCCACTGGTATCGACCCTGACCTGGTCGGAGTCGATCTATCGCGCCCTGGCGATGCTGCTGATCGCCTGCCCCTGCGCCCTGGTGATCTCGACCCCGGCGGCGATCGCGGCCGGTCTCTCGACGGGCGCCCGCCGCGGCCTGCTGATCAAGGGCGGGGCGGTGCTCGAACAGCTGGGCAAGCTGCGCATGGTGGCACTGGACAAGACGGGGACGCTGACCGTCGGCGCGCCCCGCGTCACCGACGTGGAAGCCTGGAACGACGGCCAGGACGAACATGACATCCTGCGCCTGGCGGCGGCGATGGAGCAGGATTCCAGCCATCCGATCGCTCAGGCCATCCTCGCGCATGCACAGGATCAGGCCCTCACGCTGCCTCGCGCCAGCGAGAACCGGGCCATGGCGGGCCGCGGGATTGCCGCCTGTGTCGAGGGGCGTGAACTGAGCCTGGTGCCGCCCCACCATCTCATCGACCAAGGAGGGCTCGACGCCGACCAGAACGCGCGGGTCACTGCCATGGAAGAGGCCGGCAAGAGCCTCGCCGTATTGGTGGAGGGCGAGCGTCCGCTCGGCCTGATCGCCGTACGCGATGAGCCCCGCGACGATGCCCAGGAGGGCCTCGCGGCCCTCTCGCGCCTCGGTGTACAGGCGATCATGCTTAGCGGTGACAACGCGCGCACCGCTCAGGCCATCGGTGACGGCCTGGGCATCGAGGCCCACGGCAAGCTGATGCCCGAAGACAAGGCGCGCCACATTCGCGACTGGCAGGCCGCCGGCAAGGGCCCGGTCGGCAAGGTGGGCGACGGCATCAACGATGCGCCGGCCCTGGCCTCGGCGGACGTGGGTATCGCCATGGGCGGTGGCACGGATGTGGCGCTGGAAACCGCCGATGCGGCACTCCTCAGGAACCGCGTGACCGGCATCGCCGAGCTGATCGACCTGTCACGCGCCACGCTGAACAACGTGAAGACCAACGTCGCCCTGGCCCTGGGGCTCAAGGCCATCTTCCTGATCACCACGGCGCTGGGCTTCACCGGCATGTGGATCGCCGTGATGGCGGATACCGGTGCCACCGTGCTGGTGACCCTGAATGCCATGCGGCTGCTGGGCTATCGCTTCTCGCCCAGTACCGTTTCGAGCTCCTCTCGATAGGCCGGTTCCTGGAGGGCCGGGGCGGCCGGAAAGCGACCGAGCTCGACGGCCAGCTCGAAGAAGCCCTGTCGAGGCAGGTCGCCGCGGCGACTGACCACCAGGGCGGCGATCAACGGTCGGTGGTTGGCGACGTCCTCGCGCATCAGCGCCTCCAGGGCCAGGGCGACTCGCTGGATGGTGCGCGGCGGCGCCAGCCCCAGCGCCTCGGCGGCCTGCTGGTAGGTAATCGGTAGCTGCTCGGCGGACAGGCCCTCGAGCAGAAGGCGCAGGCGCGGCGGCAGGTCGGGGTCGTGCATCGTCGGGGGCCTGGGTGTCGAGGACATGGCGTCGGCTCAGCGCAGGGCCTCGCCGATCTCCCGCTCGCCGTCGAGCAGCACGAACTCGCGGTCGACCAGCTCTCGTGCCTTGAGCAGGTGCAACAGGGCATGGGCGACGTTGGCGCGCGACACCTGGTTCTCGCCGCCGGTTTCCGCGAGCGAGGTGGCTACCCGCTCGGAGGCTGCCGCATCGGTGAGCCGGCCCGGCTTGAGGAAAAGGTGGGGCACGCCGGCGGTACGCAGGTGGGCATCGGCGGCGAACTTGGCCGCCATGTAGGGACGCAGCTTCTCCGGGGCCTCCATGGGGTTCTCGGCCCGCATGGCACTGACCATCAGGAAACGCTCGATGCCCTGCTCCCGGGCGATATCCACACTGCGGATGGCCGCGTAGAGGTCAATCAGCAGGGTCTTGTCGGGGCCGGTATGCGGGCCCGAACCGGCGGTAAAGATCACCTGGTCGCAACCGTCGAAGGCATGACGGAAGTCGCCCTCGAGGTCGGCGATGACCGTTTCGATGCCGCGTTCCTCGAACCAGGGCTGCTGGGCCGTGTCGCGGATCATCGCCTTGATGGGCTCGCCGGCGGCCTTCGCCAGCTCACAGAATTGCCGGCCGATCTGGCCGTTGGCACCGATCACCAGGGTCGTCATGGGCTCTCCTCGTATAGCGTGAGATGGACTGAAAAGTGTTCGATGAAAGGGGGCAAGTTCTCTCCCCTGAGTGCGGGCGCGTCCGACGGGATTCAAGGTCCCCCCTCGCCCGGCATCCGAGCCTGTCGCATCGACGACGCTGCAGGGCAGGGTCTCGATATGACATCGCTTCCTTCGCATCCACCTGAGCTGTACCGTAGACGACATCGTATCGCAATCACAGGATGGCCGACCCATGCCCACGCGACACCCTTCACTTCCCGACACTCGCCTCTGGCGTTTCGCCCTCGTGCTGGTCATGGCGGTGCTGCTGACGGGCTGCGGCGTCAACAACATTCCCACCTATGACGAACAGGTGAAGTCGGCCTGGGCCCAGGTGGAGAACCAGTACCAGCGACGCGCGGACCTGGTGCCCAACCTGGTCGAGACGGTCAAGGGCTTCGCCCGGCAGGAGCAGGAGACCCTGACCGCCGTGGTGGAGGCAAGGTCCGAGGCGACCTCCATCCAGATCGACGCCGAGTCGCTGGACGATCCCCAGAAGATGCGCCAGTTCGAACAGGCCCAGCAGCAGCTGACCGGTGCGCTGAGCCGGCTGATGGCGGTCTCCGAGCGTTACCCCGAGCTCAAGTCGAATCAGAACTTCCTGAGCCTGCAGTCGCAGCTGGAAGGCACCGAGAACCGCATCGCCGTGGCGCGACGCGATTACATCACCGCCGTCGAGCGCTACAACACCGAGATCCGCACCTTCCCCGGTCGCCTGTGGCACAGCGTGCTTTACAGCGACATGGAGATTCGCGAAAGCTTTGAAGCCACAACCGAGAATGCGGACCAGGCCCCACAGGTGGAGTTTGAATGAGTGATCTTCTGCGCATCCCCCTATTGGCCCTGCTGCTGACGGCGGCGACCGGCCTTCAGGCCCAGGATATCGACTTCCCGGAGCTGACCGGGCGCGTGGTGGACCGGGCCGAACTGCTGGACCCGGCCACCGAAACGCGCCTGAGCGAGCGTCTCGCGGCCCACGAGGACGCCACCACCGAGCAGCTGGTGGTGGCCACCCTGCCGGAGCTGCAGGGCGTCACCATCGAGGAGTATGGCTATCAGCTGGGCCGCCACTGGGGCATCGGCCAGGAAGAAGAGGACAACGGTGCCCTGCTGATCGTGGCACCCAACGAGCGCAAGGTACGCATCGAGGTCGGCTATGGCCTCGAGGGTCGCCTGACCGACGCCCAGTCCTCGGCGATCATCAACCAGACCCTGACACCGGCCTTCCGCGAGGGCGACTATGCCCGCGGCATCAGCGAGGGCGTGGGAGCAATGATCCAGGTACTGGGCGGTGACCCCCTGGATACCCGCGCCACCTCCAACAGCCCGGCCGGAGAGCAGGGCCCGAAGGGGCCCGCATCGATTCTCTTCTTCGTGATGTTTGCGGTCGTCATGAGCCTGGTGCGCGGTGGCCGCGGCGGCCTGCTGGCCGGCATGCTGCTCGGCGGTGCCCTGGGCGGCGGGTCACGCGGTGGCGGCGGCTTCGGCGGCGGGGGTGGCTTCGGCGGCGGTGGCGGCGGTTTCGGTGGCGGCGGCGCGTCCGGCGGCTGGTAATTCCCCTGCCGGTGACGCCGGCGGATCAATCAGGATTCGGAGATCACGACTCCCATGGCTTTATTGAGTGAAGACGAGCAGCGTCAGGTCAGCGACGCGATTCAGCGGGTCGAACGCGACACCGATGCCGAGCTGGTCACGGTACTGGCGCCGAAGGCGGACAACTACGCCTATATCCCGCTGCTGTGGGCGGGGTTGCTGGCCCTGGTAGTGCCCGGCGCGGTGAACTACTTTCCCGGCTGGTTCTCGGCCTGGGAGCTGACGCTGGTGCAGTGGGCCACCTTTATCGTGTTGGGCCTGGTATTCCGCCGCCCCGCTATCATTACCCGACTGATCCCGCGCCCGGTTCGCCACTGGCGAGCGGCCAACCTCGCCCGGCGGCAGTTTCTGGAACAGAACCTGCACCATACCGAGGGAGAAACGGGGATGCTGATCTTCGTCTCCGAGGCGGAGCGCTATGTGGAGATCCTGGTCGACCGGGGCATCTCGGCGCGCCTCGACGACGCGACCTGGCAGTCTATCGTGGCGGCCTTCACCCGGCGGGTAAAGGAGGGCGAGACGCTGCAGGGCTTCCTCGAGTGCATCGAGGCTTGCGGCGGGCACCTCAAGGAACAGGTACCGGCCACCCACGAACGCAACGAGCTGCCCAACCATCTGATCGTGCTGGACTGACTCGTGATACGGGACGCCTGTCTATTGGAGAGAGCCCACGATGCTGGAGAGCACCACCGCCATGGCAGGCCAGTTCTTCGGCCTGGTGGCTCTGCTGCTGTGCATCCTGGCCTTTGCCAGCAAGCAGGACGAGCGCCTCATGGTCCTGCTGGTCTCGGCCAACGTGGCCTTCGCCCTGCAGTTTCTCTTCCTGGAAAGCTGGACCGCGGCGGCGCTGTCCCTGCTGGTGGTCGTACGCATTACCCTGGCGCGGCGCTATCCCGGCAGCGTCAAGGTGATGGCCGGCGTGCTGGCCGCCAGCGGCATCGCCGCACTGATCACCTGGCAGGGATGGGCAGACCTTCCCGCCGTGGTGGCCATGACGCTGGGTACCTCGGGCATGTTCCTGCTGCGCGGCATTCCCATGCGCGTGATGCTGGGCCTGGCGGGCACGGCCTGGTTGCTCAGCCACCTGCTGGCAGGCGCCGTGGGCGGTTCGCTGGCCGAGGCGCTGGTGGTCACCACCAACGCCATCACCATCTGGCGGTTGCTGCGGGCCAGGCGGCGCTATCCCCGGGCCTTCGAGGACGTCGAGCCCTGAGCCAACGCCACGTCATTCATTTCATCTCGAAGCCGCGCCTGACCAGGAAGTCACGCATATGGGGGCGCAGCTTGGTGTCGAACAGCGGGGTGAGGTTCTGCGACCAGGTGGCGTCCTTGGGGCCGCCCTTCCGCGACTGGTAATACGCGTGCATGGCGTCGTCATAGGCCGCCACCAGCTCGCTGTCGTCGTTGTAGGTGTCCTCCTTGAGGATCGCCCCCACCGGCAGGCGCGGCTTCACATCGGGGTCATGGGCCGGGTAACCGAGACACATGCCGAACACCGGATAGACATGCTCCGGCAGGCCGAGCAGGTCGCTGATCTGCTGGGGGTTGTTGCGAATGCCGCCGATATAGCAGATACCCAGGCCTTCCGATTCGGCGGCCACGGCGACATTCTGGGCCATCAGCGCGGTATCCACGCTGGCCACCACCAGCTGCTCGGTCATCCCGCGTATCACTCGCGCCCCGGTGCGCTCGGCGGCATCGGTGGGACGCTTCATGTCGGCACAGAACACCAGAAAGGCGCCGCAGGTGGCGATATAGCCTTGACCGCCGGCCAGTTCGGCAATGGCGTCGCGGCTCTCGGGCTTCTTCACATGAATGATGCTATAGGCCTGCACATGGCTGGAGGTCGCCGCCGCCTGACCGGCACCCACCAGCTCCTCCAGCAGCTCCCGGGAGACCGGCTGGTCGGTAAACTTGCGCACGGAACGATGAGACTTGAGCAGTTCAATCGTCGGATTCATGAATTCTCCAGGCAGATGGCCGTCTGATAGGTTGCTTAACAGGCTCATTGTTTCATGTTGCCGGCCCCTCTTGTACCGCCTTGCGTTGCCGCCCTTTCCAGCGCCGCCGGCGCCGGCTAGGGTGAAGCCCCTGACTGCGACCACCTCGAGGCCCCGCAATGCAACGCATCCTGCTCGTCGACAATGGCTCCCTGCGCCCCCAGGCCGTACTCAATCTGCGCCGCCTGGCAGGCGTCCTGGCCCGGGCAACCGGAGAGCCGGTAGAGGCCGCCTCGCTGCTGCACGCCCACAAGATTCCCGCCGAGCAGCTCGAGGGCGAAAAGGCCGTGACGCTGGCCCCCCGGGTCGAGCGCCTGGCGGCTGAGGGCGTGACCGATCTCGTTATCGTGCCCTTCTTCTTCGGCCCCAGCCAGGCACTGACCGGCTACCTGCCGGAGCGCCTGCGGGAAGTACAGGAGCAATATCCGAACCTCGGTATCAAGGTGACGGCCCCCCTGGTGGATACCCTCTCGGGGCTCGACCTGCGCCTGGCCCGACTGCTTGCCGATAACGTCCGTGACGCCCTCCCTTGCGGCATTGCGGGCGGAAAACGGCAACCGACGGTGATACTGGTCGACCACGGCAGCCCGATTCCCGAGGTCACCGCGGTGCGCAACTATGTGGCCGGGCAACTCGGCGTCATGCTGGCCGAAGAAGCCGACCGTGTGACCTACGCCTCCATGGAGCGGCGCGAGGGCGAGGCATATCGCTTTAACGAGCCGCTGCTGGCCGACCTGCTGGCCTCGAAGGCGCTGGCCGGACGCGAGGTGATCCTGGCCATGCTGTTTCTCTCTCCCGGCCGTCATGCCGGCGAGGGCGGTGACATCGCCGAGATCTGCGAGCGCGCCATGACTGACTCGCCCGGCCTGCGGATCGTCACCACACGGCTGGTGGGGGAGCATGCCGGTATCCTCGAGATCCTCGTCGACCGTGTCGCCCAGGGGCGCCAGGGAGACGCCCTGCTGGTGGAGTTGCCGGCCATGGGCAAGGCGACGCGATCCCGGTAGCATGGCCGCCCACATCACCATCGACGAGGAGGCAACGTGGACCCCGAGGACCTGCTGACGCTGGTCAGGATGCGTATGCCCTTCGGCAAGTACCAGGGGTGGCTGCTCGCCGACCTGCCGGGCCCCTACCTGGCATGGTTTGCTCGCGAGGGCTTTCCCGACAGCGACCTGGGCCGCCTGCTCGCACTCATGCACGAAATCGACCACAACGGCCTGGGCGGGCTGCTCGAGCCACTACGTGGCGCCTGACCTGTAGAGACCTCCGATGCTGAAAATATCCAATAGCGTGGCGCTTGGCGACTGGGAAATCGCGCTGAACCCGATCCGCGCCCAGGGCGCCGGCGGCCAGAACGTCAACAAGGTCGCCACGGCGATCCATCTACGCTTCGATATCCAGCGCTCCAGCCTACCACCCTTCTACAAGGAGCGGCTGTTGGCGCTCGGCGACCAGCGCATCAGTCAGGACGGCGTGGTCATCATCAAGGCCCAGCGCTTTCGCACCCAGGAGCAGAACCGCGAGGACGCCTTGAACCGCCTGCGCGAACTGATCCGCGAGGCGGTGAAGCAACGCAAGGTGCGCAAGCCCACCCGGCCCACTCGCGGATCCCAGCGCCGCCGAGTCGATTCCAAGACTCGCAAGGGCAAGACCAAGGCGCTACGGGGCAAGGTAAAGGCGTGAGTGAGTGAGCGCCCGCCGGCTCAGGCCTCGTAGGCCGCTTTGAGCCGGTAGAACTCGGCGACGATGTCGTCCATGGCCTCGGGGTCATAGTCGCACAGGCCGCTGACCACCAGCTTCTTGGAGCCGGTGCCTACCCGCTCACCGCCCGACTGGATACTGAATTCGAGCAGGGTGTCGCCACGCTTGCCGTTGATCGTCAGCGAGGAGTCGAGCAGCTCCAGCGCGGGGGCCAGGCCCTCGAGGCGCTCCAGGGAGAAGCCCATGCTGTCATAGATCACCAGCGGCCGACGCGGGTTGAACATTACCCCCTGCTCCTCCATCAAGGGCTTGAGGTAGTGCGGGAAGTTCTTGCCCGAGAACGAGACATAGCAGCGCGTGAAGGCTTCTACAATCGCTTCATCGCGCGTTGTTGCCCCCCCGCGCGAGACCTCCAGATAGCACTTGCCGGCGTCGTCACAGACCCGAACCAGCCCATCGGCATCTTCCTGGAACATCAGCGAGGTACCATCACCCACCATGCTGAGGAAGCGAAATTCCATGCGCTGGGAGAGGCCAAAGCGCGCCAGCACCAGGGCGAACAGCAGGTCACCGGGAACGCAGAAACGGCGTGCATCCGGGTTATGGATCGGGTTGTAATCGCCGGCGACCCCCTTGGCGAAACGGCTGGCCTGTTCGGCCGAGATGGTGAAACGACCCTCTGCCAGCGTATGAAATTCATCGAGAAACATGCGTCACTGCCTGCGTCGTTGGCGATCCGAAAGCGTCCGGCGGCTGCCGAAGCGCAGATAATGCCACAAAATGGTACTGGTGGAACCCGGGCTACTTCTTTGGTGGTAGGGACTTGCGTCTATATTGCAGTGCACGAGCGGTGCTAGACTAGGGGAGATTTTTCACCCTTCCCATGAACCTCGTTTTCGGGACTCAACGCCATGCCATCCTTCGGATATCCAACCCTACGGCCCCGGCAGAATGCCTGGTGGTCGGGTTGTCTCGTGCTTGTCTGTCTGTTGTTCAGCCCCGCCGCCTTCGCGGTGACGGGCAAGCTGGATCTTACCAGCTCCGTGGTCGGCCTTATCGCCGTGAGTATTTTCGTCCTCGCCTATGCGCTTGTCATGGGCGAGGAGAAGCTGCACATGCGCAAGTCCAAGCCGGTGCTGATTGCCGCCGGTATCATCTGGGCACTGATCGGCTGGGTCTACGTACAGGCCGGCATGCCTACCGAGGCCGAGCACGCCTTCCGTGCCACCCTGCTCGAATTCACCGAACTGATGCTTTTCCTTCTGGTGGCGATGACCTATATCAACGCCCTGGAAGAACGCCGGACCTTCGACGTACTGCGCAGCTGGATGGTGCGCAAGGGCTTCACCTACCGCCAGCTGTTCTGGATCACCGGCAGCCTGGCCTTCGTGATCTCACCCATCGCCGATAACCTGACCACTGCCCTGCTGATGTGTGCCGTGGTGACCAAGGTGGCCGAGGGCGACAAGCGCTTCATCAACCTGGCCTGCGTCAATATCGTGGTGGCGGCCAACGCCGGCGGTGCCTTCAGCCCCTTCGGGGATATCACCACCCTGATGGTGTGGCAGGCCGGCATGATCGAGTTTCAGGAGTTCTTCGTGCTGCTGGGGCCATCGCTGGTCAACTTCCTGATTCCCGCAGTGGCGATGACCTTCTTCATCAAGAACCGCAAGCCGGATAGCCTCGAGGAAGACGTCTGGCTCAAGCGCGGCGCGCGGCGCATTGTCCTGCTCTTCCTGCTGACCGTGGCCACCGCCGTGGCCTGCCATACCTTCCTGCACCTGCCACCGGTGCTGGGCATGATGACCGGTCTTGGCTACCTGCAATTCTTCGGTTACTTCCTGCGCCGCACCCTTCCGCGCTCGCTGGAGAAGAAGCGCACCCGCTACGCCCGCCGCGGCGATGACAAGAAGCTCGCCCACCTGGGTAGCGTCGTGCCTTTCGATGTCTTCAATCGTGTGGCACGCGCCGAGTGGGATACCCTGCTGTTCTTCTACGGGGTAGTGATGTGCGTCGGCGGCCTGGGGTACATGGGCTACCTGGCGATGCTCTCCGAGGCGCTCTACAGCGGCTGGGGAGCCACCAACGCCAACGTGGCCCTGGGGCTGATCTCGGCGGTGGTCGACAACATCCCGGTGATGTTCGCGGTGCTGACCATGGAGCCCGGCATGTCTCACGGCCACTGGTTGCTGATCACTCTGACTGCCGGCGTCGGTGGCAGCCTGCTCTCCATCGGCTCCGCCGCCGGTGTGGCGCTGATGGGCCAGGCCCGCGGCAACTACACCTTCATGGGTCATCTACGCTGGGCCCCGGTGATCGCCCTGGGCTACATTGCGAGTATCGCCACTCACCTGTGGCTCAATGCCGACACGTTTCAGGTCTTCGGCTGAGCCTGCCGCCCGGCGGCACCGCCGTCGGGCAACCTGCGTTGATTCACCAGCTTTACACCTTCATCCCTTCATGTAGCGTATCGGCAGCTATTATCCGCCACGCCAGGCAAGGCCGCCGGCTTATTCATGGCCAGCGTGACACCATAACAAGAGCAGCCACTAAGCCATCATGATATCCCGCCGCAACACCGTAACATTGACCCTCGATGCCACTCTGCCACGGAGTGGCACATGGTGTGGCTGAGAGCCGTCCTGGTGCTCTGCCTGCTATCCCTGACGGGGATGGGGGCAAAGGCCCTTGCCGACGACGACCCGGCCGTGCTGCTGGTTGCCCATGCCGATGTCGCCACCCAGCACCTCACGCGGGATACCACGCGTGCCATCTTCGCCATGCGCCAGCGCACCTGGCCCGACGGGCAGGCCGCGCGCGTCTTCGTGCTGCCCAACGACCATCCCGTGCACGCCCGCTTTGCCAAGGAGCGCCTGGCCGTCTACCCCCATCAACTGCAGCTGGCGTGGGATCGCATGGTCTTCTCCGGCACCGGACAGGCACCGGACCGGGTACGAGATCAGGCCGAGATGTGCGAGCGTATTGCCACCACCTCCGGCGCGGTGGGCTATCTGGAAAGGGAGTACCTGGATGAGCGTATCCAAGTCATCACGATGGATTGAGAGGCTCGCCGCCTTCACTCTGCCTGCCGCGCTGGGACTGGCATGGCTGCCGGCGCACGCCGACAGCGAGGAGATGCTGGACACCCTCCAGGTGCATGGCTTCCTCAGCCAGGCGCTGATCATCACCGACGACAACAACTTCTTTGGCCCCAGCAGCGAGGACGAGGGCAGCTTCAAGTTCACCGAGATTGGCGCCAATGCCTCGCTGCGGCCCCACGAGGACGTGTTGCTGGCCGCCCAGATACTGAGTCGGCGCGCCGGCGGAGACGGCAGTGATGCTACCCCGAAGCTGGACTATGGACTCATCGATTACCAGATGCTCTCCGATCAGCAACGCACCTTCGGCATCCAGCTGGGCCGCTTCAAGAACCCCTTCGGTTTCTACAACCAGACCCGCGACGTGGCCTTTACCCGCCCCAGCATCCTGCTGCCCCAGTCCATCTACTTCGATCGTACCCGATCGTTGGGTCTAGCAGGTGATGGTGTCAGCCTTTACCACGAGGAAAGGCTCGAAACAGGAGCTCTCAGGCTGCAAGCAGGCTTTGGGCAAGCACGCATTAAAGATGACGTAGACCGAACCTTGGGGCTTGATAGGTTTCCAGGCTCTCTTGAACCCGATTCATCTGCTATTGGGCAGATACGCTATGAGCATGATGGTGGCCGAGTCGTCATGGCACTCAGCGCTGCCAGTGCCAATGCGGAGTATGACTCTCCTCCCGGTGTTCCAGGAGATGGCAAGTTTCATTTCGAACCTTGGATTATCTCCCTTCAGTACAATCATGAGCTCTGGAGCCTGACTGCCGAATACGCCATCAGGAAGCTGGAACTAGAGGGCTTCAACGCCTTTGCCGACTCTGAGAGGAACGGAGAAAGCTGGTACGTTCAGTACACCCGCCGCTTCAACAATGACTGGCAATGGCTGGTTCGCTACGACAGCCTGGTAAATGACCGAAGTGACCGCTCAGGCAAGGGGTTTGAAGCAAGCACTGGTGGCTCGATTCCAGCCCACACACAGTTTGCTGACGATATCACCCTGGGACTTCAGTGGACCCCCCACCCGCGAGTGATGCTGGCCGGCGAGTATCACCATGTCGATGGTACAGGCTGGCTGCCTACCCAGGACACCCCGGACCCATCGGAGACCAGTCGTCGCTGGAACATGCTGCTATTCCAACTCTCGTTGCGCTTCTGACATCTCAATGCTCCTGGCCAGGAAACCGCCAAGATGACTCTCCACGCGTCTTACCGGACCCGTCACCGACTCAGCCTGACATGGCGCGTCATCGCCCTGAGCAGTCTGTTGCTGGTCGGGCTTGTGGTGCTGTTCACCTGGCTGGGGCATCAGAATCTAACGCGTCAGTTCCAGGAGAGCCGCCACGAGGATCATGAGCGCCAGCAGCGCGTGATTCGCCTGGCCCTCCAGCGCTCAGCCGAGAACCTTCGCCAGTTGGCAGGGTTGACCGCCGCCACACCGCGCCTGGGCCTCTCGCTCGAGGCTGGCAATGCAGACGAAGTCGACAGGGCGCTGGCTTCCCAGTGGCCAACCTTGCAACTCGAGGCTGGCGTAGACGAGATATGGGTCGCGGACAACCAAGGGCGACTCCTGGGTCATTGGGGCTCCGACCGTGAGGGTGATGGCCTTCCGATCCGGGCGTGGGTGCAGCGCGTCATGAGTACGGAGAGGCCCATCACACGGCTGCGTTGTACGAGGAACTGCCAGCAGCTAGCCGCCGTTCCGATACTGGTGGAGGGTAAAAGCGTCGGCCTGGTCATGCTCTCCCGCTCACTGGCCGATGTGACCCGGCAGGTCAGAGAGGTCTCCAACGCCGAGGTGGCCCTGCTTGTCACGGGCCCGCTGGAGGATCAGGAGCTGATCGAGGAGCGCAAGCTCGCGCCCTGGGACGGCTACCTGCTGGCGCTGACACGCCAGGAAGAGAGTCTGCCCCTGCTGCAGCGGGCTTCGCATCTCAGTCCCATCAGCGCCCTGCTGCAGCACCCTTTGCAGTTACAGGACCGGGAGCAGCACCTCGGACTTAGTGCGGTAAGAATGGACGAGGATACCAGCGGTCGCGGTAACGGCTATTTCCTGCTGATCTCCAATATCTCCTCACAGATCCAGGCCATCAACAGGGACACGCGTACCCTGATGGGAGTCGGCCTGATTGGCTGGCTGGCCGCCGAACTGATGCTGCTGTTGATCCTGCTGCGCCCCATGGCACGCCTGCGTCGGATCGCCAGCGTGCTGCCAACGCTTGCCAATGGCGGCTTCGACGATGTCAGAGCCGCCATTCCCGCGACCCGCTATCGGCTGCCGGACGAAATCGATGTGCTGGAAGACACCACTCTGGCACTCTCTCGCCAGCTCGAGATGCTTGAGGAGGAGGTTCAGGAGCGCGGTGACCAGTTGGCACAACGCGTCGACGAGCTGGCCAAGGAACGGGACTTCGTCAATAGTCTGCTGGACACAGCCCGTGTCTTCATCATTGCCCAGGATAGCCGGGGTCGGATCAGCCTGGTCAACGATTACACTCGAACAATGCTCAACCTCGACAATTCCTCACTGTTGGGTCGCCATTTCGTCGACGTATTCAAGGCAGGCCGGCCCTCCCCGGTAAACGCCTTCGACATTCCTCAGCAGGAAGAGCGAAGCCTGTATACTCCGGATCAGCGCCAGCATACCATTGCCTGGTACCATGCCCCTCTGTCTGCGAGCGTCGACGATGACAAGTCACGGATCTCGGTAGGACTCGATATCACCAAGCGCAAGGCCGCAGAGGCACGCCTGACATGGCTGGCCGAACGCGACCCCCTGACCGAGCTCTATAACCGACGCTACTTCCAGGACGCCCTACAGGTGGCGCTGTCGCGCCAGTCGCAGGGTGCGGTGCTACTGCTGGACCTCGACCAGTTCAAGGAAGTCAACGAGCTGAGCGGCCACCATGTCGGTGATCGCCTGCTACGCGAAGTGGCTGATACCCTTTTCCTGAACATCGGACATCGCGGGATTATCGCTCGCCTGGGAGGCGACGAATTCTCGCTACTGCTGGAGCATGCCGATGCGGACCGGGCGATTCAGGTTGCCCAACATATCGAGCAGCTGCTCGATGGCCTGGGGTTTACCGTCACAGGACGACGCCATCGTGTGACTGCCAGCATCGGTATTGCGCTATATCCCACGCACGGCACCACGCCAGCCGATATGATGGCCAGCGCCGACGTGGCCATGTACAGGGCCAAGGAGAGCGGCGTTCAACAGTGGCACCTGCTCTCGCACTCCGAGAATGCCAAGGACGAATTGCAGGAACGGGTCTATTGGGTCGAGCGCGTGCGCAGTGCTCTGGCAGATGACAGCTTCGAGCTGATGGTGCAGCCGATCATGCGATTGGAAGATCACGACGTGAAGCACTACGAGGTTCTGCTTCGCATGCGCGATGCCGACGGTAGCCTGACGTCTCCTTCGGCCTTCATCCCCGTCGCAGAGCGTAGCGGACAGATAGTGAAGGTCGATCGCTGGGTACTGCGCCACAGCCTGCGGGCACTCAGCCAACTACAGGACCGCGGCATCTCTCTGGCGGTCAATCTGTCCGGACAATCATTGCACGATGTAGGGCTGAAACAGTATCTAGCCGACGAACTGGCCGCCAGCGGAGCCGATCCTCACCACCTCATCCTGGAGGTTACCGAGACTGCTGCCGTGACGGATTTCTCCACGGCGCGTGGCGTCCTGCAGGCACTACGCGACCTCGGGTGTCGAACCGCACTGGACGACTTCGGGGTGGGATTCAGCAGCTTCCACTATCTGGGACAGTTGCCGGTGGATTACATCAAGATCGATGGTTCCTTTATACGCAGCCTGCTGATCAGTCCCGAGAGCCGTGTCATTGTCCAGGCCATAGCCGATATTGCCGCCGGCTTCGGCAAGCAGGCCATCGCCGAGTTCGTCGACCAGGAAGCACTGCTACCAATACTGAAATCCTATGGCATCACCTATGGCCAGGGATTCCACTTGGGCCGCCCTGCACGGCTGGAGGAATCCTTCAGTTTTCTTTAGCATACTATTAATCCATTTCATTCTTATTTATATATTTTACCAAGACCCATTGGCAATCCACAGTACAAAGGAAGTCAAGAATGACATCGCTAAACACCAACGAGGTAAGGCGGTCTCGAAACCAGGAGCTCTTCAGCCAATTCATAGAAGAGTATCATTTTGTACTTGCCATGAATCAAGAATCAAAAAGAAAAGCCCTTTCACTTCGACATGAGGTTTTCCTCCAGGAGTTGCATTACAAGATGCACGAAGACCAGTCCCTCCATCTGGAAACAGATGCATACGACGAGTCTTCAGTTCACTGCCTAATCGAGCACAAGCGAAGCGGACTGCCTGCTGGATGCATGCGCCTGGTAATCCCTAAAAGTGACCCTGAATCATTTTTTTATAGACTCCCAGTAGAAATTCAGGAAAATGGGGCACTTAACCACCCCGAGTTAGACCCTGGAAAAATGCCGAGGAACCAGGTTTGCGAGGCTTCCAGACTAGCAATTTCTCGAAAATTCAGATCTCGTCAGACTGGAGAAAGCCATACATCTATTATACTTGATGGACAAGAACTTTCGAACAAGGAAGCAAGAACATTCCCACTTATTGCCATCGGTCTCTTTCTTTGTACCTATTCTCTGGTTGGGCTGACTGGTCGCCGCCATGTATTTGCAATGATGGAGTCTCGTTTGCCTAGGCTTCTCGCACTATCTGGCTTCCACTTCACCAAAGTGAGCGATGAAATTGAGTATCATGGCTTACGAAATGCTTACTATATAGACCATACAAAAGCTGAAAAAGAGATGCATGAGGATCTGATGCCACTCTATCTGCATATCCGCAAGGAGCTGTCTTTCCAGTTGGAAGAGGTATCGGTTCAAAAAACCAGGGCATCCTGCTCTTAAGGCGGTGAAAGAGTAGGTCCCGGATACAACCGTCCCTGCCACCCCAGCACCATGATCGCCAACACATTGCGATGCTCGCCCCTCTCCAGATCGGTGCTGGCGCCCGGCGAGGGAATCATGCCGACAGCGGGGTCCACCGCCGCCGCCAGTGCATCACGAACCCGTCTAACCAGTGGGTGCCCCGCCTGGCCGGTGAGCAGGAAGCCAAGCGCCACCTCCGCCTGGATATCCTCGGTGGCATCGCGCATGATCCGCTCGGACTGCGCCTCGAGTGAATCAAGCACCCAGGCATACGCATCGGCATCCACCTTCTGCTGGTAATAATGGCTGGCGGCGATGACGAAGTGAGTCAGCCCATAGAGCCAGTTGCGGTACTCCTCGGTCGACAGGGTCGCCAGGGTGTCGGGGGGATACGGAGTCTGTCAACATAGTTGCCATATAAAATGACTTCAGCTCTTTAAAATCCTGCGGCCTGTGGCACTGGGTCCCGTTCGGGATTTAGGTGCACTACTTCTGGCAGGCTGAGTTTCCGGATGTCACCTGACCATCGTTCCGGGTGGCGCTGCTTCGCGGCTTCAAAAACCTCTCGGCGCTGCGTCAGAATGCCTTTGGCCTCGCCGTTGTGGCGCTGGCTCGGCGTGACGTAGCGCAGGGCGCTGTGCCGGTGCTCATGGTTGTACCACTCGGTGAATTGCTGGACCCAGTCTTGTGCCTCGGCCAGCGTGGCGAAGCCGTCGGCG
>NZ_JHVH01000031.1 GCF_000620045.1 Halomonas halodenitrificans DSM 735
CGCAGCCTCCTGGACGTTCATCGAGGCGGTCTCAAGCACGGCGCTGAACTTGTCCTTGGACGACCAGCCATCGGCGCCCTTGCCCAGAGCATCCGGCAGGCACCGCCCCTCAGCGCGGGCTTCCTTGCGCCACTTGTAGACGGTGCCCAGCGAGATCCCTTCCTGCTCCGCGATCACCTTCGGGGAGAGGTTGTGGGGAGGCAGCAGCTTGGTCACTACGGCTTGCCGGCGCTCCTCGGAGTAACGAGGCATGAGTGTCTCCTTTCGCCCCCTGGTCGGTTTATAAGAACAGGGTATCAGAGGGTGCGACACTCATCCTGACACTGGGGGGTTTGCCGCGTTAGTGGCATTGCCACATATCAGACGTTTATCGTCTCGGTTGACGCCGAGTGACATACGGCTGCTGCTCGAATTGGCATTGACCGGCAATGTCGCATTTTTCATCCTGCTCACCGCTGCAGTGCAGTATGCAGGTGTCGCGATTGCCGCGTTGATCAACGGATTGGTACCTGTAGCAGTGATGTTAACTGGCCGTCGCTATCTTCAGGCTAGTCGAGGTTCCATCTGTCTGTCGTTGACGTTGATTGGCGTAGGTATCGTCAGCATGAACGTGCCGGTCATTGCCCAGTTTCTTCAAGGAGGAGGCGAGTGGAGGGATATTATCGGCATGCTGTGCGCGTCACTGGGCGTGATGTCCTGGGCATGGTTTGCGCTACGCAATGCCACCCAACTCAAGATGGGCCGGTATTCCGCGCGGGAGTGGTCGACGCTGCAAGGGATCGCGACGGGGATCATGGCATTGGTAATTCTTTTACTGGTGGCAGTACTGCAGCCACAGATCCTGCCGCTGGAACTTCCCGCAGATCGCTGGTTGGCCTTTGGTGCCGCAGCGTTGTTCATGTCGGTGGGTGGCTCCTGGGTTGCCAACGCGTTATGGAATTCTTCGGCTCAGCGTCTTCCGGTATCGGTGGGCGGGCAGATGATCGTCTTCGAGACCTGTTGTGCGCTGTTGTATGGCTATCTGCTGGATTGGAAATGGCCTGTGGTGCATGAAGCCGTGGGAATGATGTTGGTTCTTGGAGGTGTCATGTGGACGATTCGTTCGGAAGAGCGCCTGTCTCGAATGCGGCCAGACGACGATAGCCGTAGGTGGGGAACTGTTCCAAGGCAAGCGTTACCCGCATGGCGAGATCCTTATTGATCTCTCGCCGTCGTGGCTTGGGTCAGTAGTACAGCGTCCGTTGTGGAAGCCCCAGCCACCGACACAGTTTGATGAGTGACACCGTACGGCCATTCCGGGCCATGACCGCCTGCAGCGACCGCACGAGTTCTCGTCCTCGTCGAGCAGGCGCTTGGTTCTTTTTAGCGCATAGATCTGCAGGTGGGCCTCGCCCAACGCCTCCCTGGTCTCCCGTAGTGCAGCCTCGTACTGCTCCCGGATATCCTGGGTCGGGCCCGAAGCGGTGCTAATGCCACTGGATCTCTCTGCCGCTTTCGGCGGCATCCTCAAAGTCCGAGCACTGCTTAGCGAGTGCAGTGTCACTGGCGAGCGATACTATGCAGCGCGTGTATGCCGCTGCCTCAACCAGCTTGAGGCCGTGTCGCTTTGCCAGGTAATACTCATACGGCAGCATCTCGGGTGATAGTCCAATGTCCTGATGCATGACGTTGATAAGCGTATTGACAAGCTTCGGGTCATTTTTCTTGTGGGCAAACTGGAGAAGATGCCGATAGTTGTAGGTAGTGCGGTAGTCGCCATCAATCGCCTTGCGGAAGTAGGCTTGTGCCTCTGGCCCGTTGCCCAGAATGGCATGCGTTTCGGCTAACAGGTTGTAGATATAGGCGTTTCGCTCAAGTGAGGGGGGGACCTTTCGCGATTCCACTTCTGCGAGCTCTTTCTCCAGCACTTCTCGACTGGTGCTGACAAGCGAGTTGAGATTCATCAGGTAGTCGACGGAGGCGAAGTGGGGGACATCGGACTCCGCCCGCCGGCGACGCTGTTCCGGTGGTAGTTCCCAAGCGGCTTCATTGACGGCCATCAGCCGGCTCTCCTGAGGCTCGTAGACAGTGTCGCGAGAGCCAGTGGCCTTGGCAGCACAGCCCTTGAAATCAATATTGAACTTGTTGTTTCCCTGGTTGATGAGGCACCTCAGTTCCTCGTCGCTGCGATTTGCCAAGGCGCTGTCGGAATACTTGCCCAAACGGCGAATCGCCATTTTCAGGCCATCTTGTGAATAGCCGGCCTTTGCCAGCAGCTCCACGGCATAAAGGTCCGCCTCGATCTCATCCGTGCGGTCCCAGCGATGGTAGATCAGCCCTTGTGCCGACTCCTTCAAGGCATCACCAAGAACCACTCCATAGCCGCCACCTGCGGCGATTTCACCTGCTCTCAAGGCGGTAATGGCGACACTCTGAAATTTCGATCTGGTGCTGTCACCATTGACCACATGTGACATTTCGTGAGCAATCAGGGCAGCAATCTCATCCTCTGATTCAGCCTGTGCAATCGCCCCTGCAGACAGCAGGATCGTCTTGGGGGAGGGGGTGAAGGCCTCATAGCCATTGGAGGTGTCGACCAGGACCTGGCAGTTGCAGGGCTCGCTGTTGACGGTATCGAGCCGCTCCTTGATGCCGTTCACATAGTCCAGAAGAGCCTGGTCACTGACCAGCACGCGGCCAATGCGGTGGACTTCCTGAAGGTCAGAGTTATCGACAGCGTACCCTTCGACGCCCTTCAGTTGCTTGTCTTCAAGTGAGATGGCAGCACAGCCGGTCAGGGAAAACGCGAGAACGGAAACGATGAAGAATCTACGGATCAGTCGCATGATTCACCGGCCCCCTTGACGCTGGCGGAGCGTGTATCCGAAGAGATTGACAGGGCCAGCGTGTCGCAGGCACTTGTTACCAGAGTTTCATTCTCGAGTACGACATCGGCGCGGGCGATGCGGTACTTCTGGCCCCCTGCCGAGAACACCAGCTCTCGCTGGGAGCCAGGTGCAAGGGTGGCGGAAGTGGGCAGGGCCAGTGACGAGATCTCCGTTACCAGTACCCATTCGTCACTGGCTACCTTTTGGGCCTCGGTAAAGTCCGGGCTGGGAATCTCGGCGATCACCAGGCGTTCAGCCCAGGCATTGGATGCCAGGCTGATGAGAGCAGCAGCGCAAAGTCCTTTAACGACTTTCATTCAGATTCTCCTTTATTTTCATGATGGCGGCTTCGTTACGAAGCACGATTTCGCGCAGTAGTGGAACGACGGCGATCAAGGAAAGCCATCCTTCCGGCACGATACGGAGGATGTTATGGAAGACGAGCTGTACCAGAACCACGGCTCCGGCGATGGCGGCCCACCAGAGAAGCACCCAGGGAAGCTTTCTTCGTAGCGGGCTGTTGTGGCGTCGCTCAGCCTGGCCCATGAAAAGCAGTACGGCGGCTGCCCAGAAGAGCAGTCCCCAGTACGTCATGTTGCGGTAGTGGAAGTAGTCATCATCGAGCCGCCAGAGGTTCTCGAAGGCCATGGCATGGAGCAGTACTCCGGGCACCCTTTCGTACACGGGGGTCTGGATATAGTCATGGGTGCTGGGCATGACGACGCCTACCATGACGGCATAGGGGGCATCCTCATCGATTCCAGGGGGAACGAGCGACACGGGGTCGTCACCATATAGTTGTGATGCTCTGACGATATGTACCGGCATGCACTTTGCCGGCAGGTGGCTGGGCTCGGCCTTGCTGTAGAGGCCTTGAAGCACTCCCTCCAGCAAGCGCTTAGCAAGCATCCGGATGTGGCTGCCGGGCTCTGCCGGGATGCACTCGCGGGATTCAACCGCTGTCCAGTGAACAGAAACGGCCGGCGCACTGGACGGGTCCAGCCATTCGCAGTCCTTGGCGCCGGCAGCGCAGAGTGTCTGGTACATCACTGTCGCGGGTGTGGGAGTGGTTTCGGTGGTCTCGGAGTCCTGGAACTGGATGGGGGCGCTCAAGGGGTAGAGCTCGCCGTGGCCGGACCATGCCGTGGCAGAAAGCCGGGGCTGGTCCAGGCGCTCATAGGCGTCGGGTGACATCGGCATGGGTGTGCCTCCGCCGGCGAGCACGATGTCAGTGCCGGTTTCCCTGTTGTCGATGAGTGACAGCCGCCTGCCTAGCCGTTCAAGCTCACCGCTGGCATCCCGCTGCTCCTCGAAGTAGATGTCATAGAATAGAGACGCCGGTGGACGCTCCTGCTTGACGGTCAAGTCACTGATAATCCGCGCATGATCCGTATAGTCGAGGGGCCAGTCGTTGCTGGACATCCAGCCGCTGCCATTGGCGTTGAGATCTCGGATGCTGGAAGCATCGATAGTGACAACGGTCAGCGGCGCCATCTCGACGCCCGAGAGACGGACATAGAAGTTGTGGTATTCGCGTGACAGGGCACGATCCGAGGTGGAGGAGAGCGTAAAGGGGTCGGCGAGGAGCGCCCAGGCCCCGAGTGCCAGGTACGTCAGGTATCGGACGGAGAGCCGGCACCATAGTTTGTGGCGCAGCGTATTCCACCTCTGCCGCCGGGGTTCAAGTGGCTTCATTGTGTCGTGCTCCTGCGTCGGTCTGGCTTGAACCCGCCTCGATGCTTCGTGAGATGGCGGCATAGTGCGACTTCCACACCATATGGGAGTCGACGAGATGCGTGAGGTCGTGATTCTTGATTCCGGCGATCGGGGCGATGATCGGCGAGTAGCCGATGGGCTTGCTGAGGAACAGGTTGGATGAGGTGTAGAGGTACTTCAGAACGTGGTCCTGGCGGCTGAAGCAGTTGTGGATCGTGCCCTTGACGCTGCCCGCTGCCTGTGCCCAGCCCGCAGCGTTAGCCCGACCCACGGCGCCACCGAGGAGGATGACCTTATCGACCTTGCAGACCCTTCGATTGGCGAGCTCCAGCAAGGCAAAATAGATCACTCGGCAGCCGAGAGAGTGGCCTGCCAGGGTGAATGAGGACTGAGGGGAGTGGGCGATAGCATCGGCAAGCTTCCTGCCAGCCGTCCTGGCGTTGACCATGGCCACATGCCAGGGGTTGCCGGCGAGCAGGTAGCACGATGTCAGGGTAGCCATGGGGCCGAGGCGTCGTAGTAGCCCTCGGCGGCCGAGCAGTACCGCACGATTGAGCACCGCTTGAAGTCCATGCCCCGACACTCCCTTTCCAAAGGCGAATCCGAGGCTGCGCAATGACTTCGAAGACCAGGTCACGCCATAAAGGGAAGCGGCACGATTGGTGCGGACATGTTGCTCCTGCCAGTCGCTGAAGCTGCTGTCCTGCTCCCGTAAGAAACCATTCAGGAACAGGCAGGCGCTCTCACTGCTGGGGACTACGGATAGTTGTTGAATGCAGAAGCTGGGGTCGTCATGGTGGTACTTGTACGCCAGGTTGCCGCCATAGGCGCCCCCCAGCACACCGGATGCCGAGGCGATCACCGCCTTTCCCGCTGCCTGACTGCCACCGATCGCGGCCAGAGAGGCGTCGCGCAGGGCTTCGCCACTCAATGATGAGATGGCAATGCCGGCGTCGTTCAGACCGAGGGTCCCCGTGCTGCCCAGCAGTGCGGCGACTGCCGGCGCTCCGCCGTCATGGCTCAGCATCAACCCTGCAGCTGCCAGGCCTCCGCTGCCCACATAGGCGGCATACTTGGCTAGCCGTAGGTAGTGGGGGCGGCGGCGTCGAAAGAGCTGGTCACATTCCGTGATATCGGGGAGTCGCTCAGGCCGCTCGAAGGCACTGATGCTGCCATCGTGTTCGGCACACAGCTGCCGGGCATAGCGGCGAAAAAGAGGGGTAGACTGGGTATCGGGGCCTTTTGCCATGTGGTCGCACAGGCGGCAGGCCACTGTTCTGCGCTGGCAGAACTGGCACCTGTAATGCTCCCTACCCAGATGGGCAGACACGGCCAATGAATGCTCAGTGTGGTGCAAGCACCAAGAGCAATAGGCCTGCAGAGAGCGGCTCTGCATTCCCTCCGTGGACATCTTGTGTTCCCTTGCGTAACGGTGGTGCTCTTGCTGGCGCCACTCGTAATTCTTATTATCGGAGCTCCATGAGGATGCACCGGCAATATTCCGATATTCTTACACTACCCCATCCATTTTTCTATACAGCCACTGGTTGGCTTTTTGCTTAGTACCAGATTCAATGAGAAGTGAGTGACCACTGACTTGGTAAGCCATGCGGTTGTAATATATGCACTGTATGCGACATTAGTCTTACTAGGTGTCAGATCCCGCATGATCGGCTTCTCGTTTGGGTGACAACTACGCTTGCAGATAGAGGTCATGCGAATTGGATTATCGGAAAAAGCTAATTTCTTCGCCATGATCTACCTGACTGGTAGCTCGGTGGGCCGCCTGTTTGAGTAGGTGCCGGGTCCCGAATGATCGCGGCGCTTATAGGAAGAATCACCCCTGCTAGCCGTCAGGCGCCCGATCGAAGGCATGCGCCTGCCTTTGCCGCGCAATCTTCCGCGCGGCCGCGCGGTTTTTCTTGATACGGCCCCACCTGCGTTGGCGGTCTCAATGCCTCGAGATCGCACCTCAATAGGCGGCTCACGCATTCGAATCGCCGTAACGTGAATGAAATTGATGTTCACTATGAGAATCTTCAGCTTGCTTCATGAAACGAAGATTTCGATAATCCCTGTCATTGCTTCGTCAGCGGCGTACCGCTGGGGATTGGCTCGTAGCCGCGAACAAAGGCCTACTCAATAGACAGATGCCTTAGATTCATGTTTCAGGAACCGGGGTGACAAGTCTAGATGAACAACGATTTTACCTTTACCGTCAAGAATATTCGTTTCGATGAAAACTATCGACCGTCGGACAGTACCCGCATCACGACCAACTTCGCCAACCTGGCCAGGGGTGAAGAGCGTGAAGAGAACTTACGTAACACGCTGAGGATGATTGATAACCGCTTCAATGCCCTGGCGGACTGGGATAACCCGAACGGCGATCGATATACCGTCGATCTGGATATCATTTCCGTTGAAATGGCAGTTGATGCCGCCTCTGGTGATAGCGCGCTTCCTCTCATCGAAGTGTTGAAGACAAGCGTTTTCGATAAGAAGAATAATGAGAGGATTGAAGGGGTTACGGGGAATAACTTTTCCTCCTATGTGCGGGATTACGACTTCAGCATACGGCTGAAGGAGCACAACAGGAACCAGGATGAGTTTAGTGTTCCGAATGATTTTGGCGTTTTGCATGGCAAGCTGTTTAAAGCCTTTTTAAACTCCGAGGCATACCGGGAGAACTTTAAAAAGCCTCCCGTCATTTGTATAAGCATCTCGAGTGCCAGGACCTATCATAGAACGGAAAACCACCATCCCGTACTGGGTGTCGAGTACCTTCAGGAAGAACACTCCCTGACCGATGAGTACTTCAACAAGATGGGGATGAAGGTTCGCTACTTCATGCCCCCCGGTAGCGTTGCGCCCTTGGCATTCTATTTCAGCGGCGACTTGCTCAGTGACTACACCAGCCTTGAGCTAATCAGCACCATTAGCACAATGGATACGTTCCAGAAGATTTATCGTCCGGAAATCTACAATGCCAACTCGGCGGCGGGAAAAGCCTATCGGCCGAGCCTGAATCAGCAGGACTATTCACTGACTCGAATCGTCTACGACAGGGAAGAGCGTAACCGGCTGGCGACCGAGCAGGGTAAGTTTGTTGAAGAAAGCTTCATCAAGCCATATCGCCATATTCTCGAGCAATGGTCCGCCAACTGCGCTCTTTGATTTATTCTTAACGGGATCTTCTATCATGGCAAAACTGTTACCCACCTCGACTGCCGGCAGCCTTCCCAAGCCATCCTGGCTGGCAGAGCCTGAAGTACTGTGGTCACCCTGGAAGCTGCAGGGCGAGGGGTTGGCGGAGGGCAAGCAGGATGCGCTGCGCCTGGCGCTGCATGAGCAGCAGCATGCCGGCATCGATATCGTCAGCGATGGCGAGCAGTCCCGCCAGCACTTTGTCACGACGTTTATCGAGCATCTCAACGGCGTTGACTTCAACAAGCGCGAAACCGTCAGGATTCGCGACCGTTATGACGCCAGCGTGCCCTCGATCGTCGGCGACGTATCGCGTCAGAAGTCGGTTTTTGTGGACGATGCCCGGTTCTTGCGTCAGCAAACCACGCAGCCCATCAAGTGGGCGCTGCCCGGCCCCATGACCATGATCGATACCCTTTACGACGGTCATTACAAGAGTCGTGAAAAGCTTGCATGGGAATTTGCCAAGGCCCTGAACCAGGAGGCACGCGAACTGGAGGCCGCCGGCGTCGATATCATTCAGTTCGACGAGCCTGCCTTTAACGTTTTCTTCGATGAGGTGAACGACTGGGGGATCGCCACGCTGGAGAAGGCGATTGAGGGTCTGAAGTGCGAAACGGCCGTGCATATCTGCTATGGCTACGGGATCAAGGCCAACACCGACTGGAAAAGCACCCTGGGCACCGAGTGGCGCCAGTACGAGGAAGTGTTCCCCAGGCTGCAGGAGTCCAATATCGATATCGTCTCTCTGGAGTGCCAGAACTCGCGCGTTCCGATGGAGCTCATCGAGCTGATCCGGGGCAAGAAGGTCATGGTCGGGGCGATTGACGTGGCCACCAATACCATCGAGACGCCGGAAGAGGTAGCCAGCACCCTGCGCAAGGCGCTTCAGTTTGTCGACGCCGAGAACCTTTATCCCTCCACCAACTGCGGTATGGCGCCGCTGTCTCGCCAGGTGGCCAGGGGCAAGCTTGATGCGCTGAGTGCCGGTGCCGACATCGTGGTAAAGGAACTCGCCGGCTAAGCAAGACGGCCGATCCAACGGCCGCCTCGCGGGCTGTTCGAAGACGGTTTACGCGAACCCTTCGAGCACGATCTTACCCTTGGCCTTGCCGCTCTCCAGCAGCGCATGAGCGCGCTTGAGGTTCGATGCATTGATCGTACCGAAGGTCTCGGTGGCGGTGGACTGGATTCGGGCGGTGTCCAGCAGGGCCGCGACCTTGTCGAGGATCCGGCCCTGGCGATCGATGTCGGGGGTGGTGAAGAGCGCCCGGGTGAACATCAGCTCCCAGTGGATGGACGCCGCCTTGGTCTTGAACGGCATCACGTTCAGCGACTCGGGATCATCGATCAAGCCGAAACGCCCCTGGGGTGCGATCAGGTCGGCCACCTGTTCGGCGTACTGCCCGGAATGGGTGGTCGAGAACACGAAGCCGGGCCGACCGATATCCAGCGCCTCGATCTGCGCCGACAGCGGTTGATGGTGGTCGATAACGTGGTGGGCGCCCAGCGTCTTGACCCAGGCCTGGGTCTCCGGACGGGAGGCCGTGGCAATCACGGTCAGGTCGGTCAGGGCCCGCAGCAGCTGGATGGCGATCGAGCCCACGCCGCCGGCACCGCCGATGATCAGCACCGCCGGCGCCGCGCCGGGCACCGGGTCGGTGACACGCAGGCGGTCGAACAGCATCTCGAAGGCGGTCAGGGTGGTCAGCGGCAGGGCAGCGGCCTGGGCGGCCGGCACGGACTTCGGTGCATGCCCGACGATGCGCTCATCGACCAGGTGAAACTCGCTGTTGGTGCCGGCCCGGCTGATGTCACCGGCATACCAGACCCTGTCGCCCGGGGAGAAGCGAGAGGCACTTTCTCCCACCGCGACGACCTCGCCCACCGCATCCCAGCCGAGCACCACGGCCTGGCCCTCACTCGGGGCGCGATTCTGGCGAACCTTGCCATCCACCGGGTTGACGGATACGGCCTCGACCTTGACCAGCAGGTCATGGCCGGAAGCGCTCGGAGTGTCGAGCTCGATGTCGATCAGGGCTTCATCGCGGTCGATGGAACCGGCTTCGTAGTAGCCAATGGCTTTCATGGTGTCTGTCTCCGTAGGTGGTGAGTAGTGCTATATAACGCCGGGCCGTCGCGCCTGCTGTTATGAATGAGGCCGTTATGGATAGGGCCATCATAGTATCGCCGGGACGCCGTAAAAACAGGCCAGTAGCGAAGACATAATCCGGAATTTCCGTATAATCAGCAGGGCGAGTGCCCGAAGCCGCGGCGTCATGGTGTATGAGACGCCCTAGGCATGCTCCTCAGGCCGAAGGCGGCCCTTGATCACAACGAGAATCCGGTGAAATCGTCACATGCTGCTCGATAACATTGCGCTGTTCCTGACCATCGTGGAGAAGGGCAGCCTGACGGCGGCGGGGCGCGAGGTGGGTCTGTCGCCGACCTCGGTCTCGGAGCGCCTGGCCGCGCTGGAGGCACACTATGGGGTGGTACTGCTCAATCGGACCACGCGCGCCATCAGCCTCACCGAAGAGGGCCGCACCCTGGTCGAAGGCGCCCGGGAGCTGCTGAACGGCGTGACCGACCTGGATACCCGCATCCGTTTCGGTGCCGAGACCCTGACCGGCACCATTCGCTTGAGTGCACCGAGCGACACGGGACGCCATCTGATTTCACGCGCCCTGGAGGCGTTTCAGCACAGGCACCCGGGCATCCGGGTCGAGCTGCTGCTGTCGGACGGCTATGTCGACATCGTGGGGGAGGGCATCGACCTGGCCTTGCGCTTCGGTGCCATCATGGACAGCACCTTGAGGGTGCGTTCGCTGGGGGATTTCAGGCGATTGCTCTGCGCCTCGCCCGCCTACCTCGAGGCGCACGCCGCGCCTCGTCATCCCATCGATCTCAAGGCGCATAACTGCCTGGTGATGCGTTTCGGGCAGAACCTCGATAACGAATGGCACTTCGAGACGCCGGAGGGACCTCAAATCGTGACGGTGAAGGGTAATCGAGTCGCCAATGACGGGGCGATGGTCCGTCAGTGGGGGCTGGAGGGCCTGGGCATCGTGCTCAAGTCGGAGCTGGACGCGGTGGAAGACATTCGCCGCGGCCGGCTGATCGAATTGCTGCCGGACTGTGCGGCGGCTCCCGCCCCGGTGCAGCTATTGTTCCCGCCTGCGCGGACCCAGCCGCGTCGGGTCAAGGCGCTTGCCGACCACCTGGTCGAGACCTTCGCCACACTGGAAACCCTGCCGCGGCAGGGCTGATCCTCCAGGTCTCTGAAAGGAGCGCTTAGTCCCAGTGGGGCGCGATATCCGGGTCGGCGATGCGTTCGCCGCGGTCCAGTGCGGCGATGGCCTGCATCTCCTCGTCGCTGAGCGTCAGATCGAAGGCGGCCAGGTTGCTGCGAATGTTCCTGGCCTTGGTGGACGAAGGGAAGGTCACGATATCCTGGGCCTTGAGCCAGGCCAGGGCGATCTGGGCCGGGCTGGCGTCATGGGCCTCGGCGATCTGCTTCAGGGTGGCATCCTCCATGACCTTGCCCACGGCCAGCGGCATGAAGGCGGTCACGGCGATGTCGTGCTCCTGGCACTTCTCGATCACCGCGCGGTTCTGCAGGAAGGGGTGCACCTCGATCTGGTTGGTCAGGAGCTCGCCGCGTCCGAGGATGGATACGGCGCGGTCCAGCTGCGCGCGCGTAAAGTTCGAGACGCCGATGTGGCGTGCCTTGCCGGAGGCCTTGACCCTCTTGAGCGCCGGGAGGTAGTCCTCCATCGCGACCTCATCGTTGGGTGACGGCCAGTGAATCAGCAGCAGGTCGACGTAATCGGTCTTCAGCCGCTCCAGGCTCTCATCCACGCTCTTTTCCAGGTCGCCAGGCACGAGACGGTCGTACCAGACCTTGGTGGTCAGGAAGATCTCGCCGCGATCGATGCCGCTGTCGGCCAGCACCTCGCCGACCTCGGCTTCGTTCCCGTAGAACTGGGCGGTATCGATATGGCGATAGCCCGCCTCCAGTGCCGTGCCCAGGCTGTTACGCAGGGTATCTCCCTCGAGACGAAAGGTGCCGAAGCCGGGGTTGGGGAGGGTTGTGACGGTCATGAAGTCTCCTGATTGCATCAGTAGGGTGCATAGGTTGAGGCCCGGCGACGCTGTCGAGCCATGTCATGACGATGGGGATGGTGAGTCGATGAGACAATGCAGGCGACGAAAAAAAGATTATCGTGCTAACTGAATAGCCGGGCGGCGCCTGCCATCGAACCGTTCACCGCGCGGGCCGATGATCTGGCGACTCTGCCTGGGGGCGAGTGCCCCCGACGGGAGCGCTGATGCATATCAGGCAGGCCAGGATCAGCACGATGCCCGCCCAGCCCATGGCCGGCAGGCGCTCGCCAACGATGGCCACCGCCAGCCCGGCCGCCACGACGGGTTCGAACAGGGTGATGGTGGTGGCAGTACTGGCGGGAATGCGGGCCAGGCCGTGGCCGAAGCAGAGATAGCCCAGCAGCATGGGGACCACGGCCATATACAGGCCCACGGCGGCGTTGCCCCAGGAGGCCAGCAGCGGCGCCCCGGTCAGCAGCAATATCGGCAACAGCAGGAGACCGCCGATGCCGAAGGTGGTGCCCATCGCGGCACGAGACGCGATGCCCTGCTGCATCAGGCGGCGCGATGTCCAGGAATACAGGGCATAGCTCAGCCCGGCCAACAGGCCGAGCAGGGTGCCCGGGATCACGCCGGTCGCCGTTCCGGCGGGTACATGCCCCGAACCTTCGGCCAGGCACAGCAGTAGCATGCCCGATAGCCCAAGCCCCGCCCCGAGCATCCAGCGGGCGCCGAGGCGCAGCCCGTCCAACCGATATTCGATCAACGCCGAGAGCAGCGGCGCCGAGCCAATGGAGACCACCGTGCCGATGGTGACGCCGGCCAGGCGCATGGAGGCATAGAAGGCCAGCGGGTAGATGGCCACGGCGATCGCGCCCACGAGGAGCCAGCGCCACTGCGCCTTGAGCTGGTCGCGATGGCGGCGCACCCTGCCTGCGGCCAGCATGGCCTGCATCAATCCGCCGCCGCCCATGGCGGCCGCGCCAATGGCCACGGCACTGACCTCCGGGGCGAAGGTGGCCGCGGTGCCGGTCGTGCCCCAGAGCACCGCCGCCACCAGAACGCTCAGGATTCCCAGTAGTCGATCGTTTCCAGGTAGTGCCAAGATGCCTCCCGCATCGTCGATGCCATGATGCGCGCATTATGCAGGCAGTCACTGTGGCTCTCCAGGCCTGCCCCGGCCATGGCACCCTCCCGCCATTTCGGTGCCGTGGGTCGCCCCGTTTTTCCTTCGCTGTGTATGATGGGGCGTATCGATATCATCAGCACTTAATACGCGGGGAAGCATCGTGAACACGGAGAGTCACTCTCAGCTGGCGGCCTTTATCTGGTCCGTGGCGGATCTGCTGCGCGGCGATTTCAAGCAGTCTCAGTATGGCCGCATCATCCTGCCCTTTACCCTGCTGCGACGCCTGGAGTGTGTGCTTCAGCCTACCAAGGCCGAGGCGCTGGCCGCGGCGCATGCCCACCAGGCCAAGCCTGAGGCGGTGCGCGAGAAGCTGCTGCTGCGGGCCGCCGAGCAGCCCTTCTTCAACGCCTCACCGCTGACGCTGGGCACGCTCTCCGACACCCAGACCGCCGATGACCTGATGAGCTATGTGCAGTCGTTCAGCCAGGACGCCCGGGAGATCTTCGAGCACTTCGAGTTCGAGGGCTTCGTTCAGCAGCTTTCGGCCAGCGACCTGCTCTATCAGGTGGTGCAGCGCTTCGCCTCCATCGACATGAGCCCGCAGCGGCTGTCCAACTACGGCATGGGCCTGGTGTTCGAGGAGCTGATCCGCAAGTTCGCCGAGAGCTCCAACGAGACGGCGGGGGAGCACTTCACCCCGCGGGACATCGTCCACCTGACCACCTCCCTGGTGCTGACCGGCCAGGAGCAGAAGCTGCGCCCCCACGGCATCGTCACCGTCTACGACCCCACCGCGGGCACCGGCGGCTTCCTCTCCGAGAGCGACGAGTACATCCAGCAGGTCAGCCAGGACGTGACCGTCTCGCTGCATGGCCAGGAGCTCAACCCCGAGTCCTACGCCATCTGCAAGGCCGACATGCTGATCAAGGGCCAGGCGGTGGAGCAGATCAAGCTCGGCAACACCCTCTCCGATGACCAGCTCCCCGCGGAGCGCTTCGACTTCATGCTCTCCAATCCGCCGTTCGGGGTGGAGTGGAAGAAGGTGCAGAAGGCGATCAGCGATGAACACAGCCACAAGGGCTACGAGGGCCGCTTCGGCCCCGGCCTGCCGCGGGTCTCCGACGGCTCGCTGCTGTTTCTGATGCATCTGGTGAGCAAGATGCGCGCCCGCCAGGAGGGCGGCTCGCGTATCGGCATCATCCTCAACGGCTCGCCGCTGTTCACCGGCGGGGCGGGCAGTGGCGAGTCCGAGATCCGCCGCTACCTGCTGCAGCACGACCTGGTGGAGGCCATCGTCGGCCTGCCCACCGACCTGTTCTACAACACCGGCATCGCCACCTATGTGTGGGTCCTCTCGAATGACAAGCCCGCCGAGCGCCGCGGCCGGGTGCAGCTGATCAACGCCACCGGCCGGGCCAGCAAGATGCGCAAGTCGCTGGGCAGCAAGCGTCAGTTCGTCGGCGACCACGATATCGAGGAGATCGTGCGCCTCTACGGCGCCTGCCAGGAGAGCGAAGAGAGCAAGCTGTTCCCGGTGGAGGCCTTCGGCTACCGGCGCATCACCGTGGAGCGGCCGCTGCGGCTTAACTTCCAGGCCAGCCCCGAGCGCCTGGCCCGGCTCGATGACGAGAAGCCCATCCAGAAGCTCGTTGATGCCGAGCGCGAGGCCCTCAAGGCCGCCTGCGCCACCCTGGACCCGGAACAGCGCTTCACCAACCGTGATGCCTTTACCAAGGCCCTGAAGGCCGCGCTCAAGCAGCACCTGCCGGAGGGCATGAAGGTCGGCGCCCCGCTGCAGAAGGCCATCCTCAATGCCCTCTCCGAGCGCGACCCCGAGGCCGACATCTGCCTCGACAAGAAGGGCAACCCGGAGCCCGACACCGGCCTGCGCGACTTTGAAAACGTGCCGTTGGGTGAGTCGGTATTCGATTACTTCAGGCGCGAAGTGCAACCCCACGTCCCCGACGCCTGGATCGACGAGGACAAGCGCGACCCGCTGGATGGCCGCATCGGCATCGTCGGCTTCGAGATCCCCTTCAACCGGCACTTCTATCAGTTCACGCCCCCGCGCCCGCTGGAGGAAATCGACGCCGACCTCAAGGCCTGCACCGACCGGATCAAGCAAATGATCGAGGAGATGGCGGTATGAGTTTTCCGCAGTATCCCGAATACAAGGACTCCGGCGTCGAATGGTTGGGTGAGGTGCCTGCGCATTGGGATGTGACACCAGTAAGGGCTTTTGTTGAAGAACAGACAGCAAAGAATGTTAGCGGCGATGAGGAAAACTATCTATCGCTAATGGCTAATGTTGGTGTCATCCCATATGCAGAAAAAGGTGATGTTGGTAATAAAAAGCCAGATGACCTTTCAAAATGCAAAAAAGTAGATATTGGTGACTTGGTCATCAACAGCATGAACTATGGCATTGGCTCGTATGGTCTTTCTGGACTCAAGGGAGTGTGCAGCCCCGTTTACATTGTCCTACGCCCGTTGGAGGAAAAGGTACTTCCACGTTATGCGTTAAGAGTGTTTGAGAACAAAGAGTTCCAGAAGCTGGCCCAGTCTTTCGGTCAGGGGATCTTGGTACATCGATCAGCCATTGGCTGGGATAATTTGAAAAACATTAAGGTCCCGATGCCAGGAACAACCGAGCAAGCCCAGCTATCAACCTTCCTCGACCACGAAACCTCTCGCATCGACGCCTTGGTAGAGGAACAACAGCACCTGATTGAGCTGCTCAAGGAGAAGCGCCAGGCGGTGATCTCCCATGCTGTGAACAGCTTTGCAGAAGGTCCAGAAGGAAAGTTGGGGCACTATATAGATTTGCTCCCTGGATATGCATTTCCCAGTAGCGGGTTCGAACATGATGATGGGATAAGACTTTTACGTGGTGCCAACGTAAGCGTTGGTAATACTCGCTGGGACGATGTGGTTTATTGGCCTTATGAAAATACCAAAGGGCTTGATGAGTACTGGCTCAAGGAGGGCGACCTAGTCATTGGCATGGATCGACCATGGATCAGTGGCGGTGCACGAGTGGCAAGAGTTAGAAATAGTGATCTTCCAGCACTGCTGTTACAGCGCGTTGCCAGGCTTAGAGCAAGAAGTGGCCTTGAACAAGATTTCTTAGAGCTAGCCCTCTCAAGCCAGGAATTCAAGGAAAGTATTGAGGCTGATATGACGGGGGTCAGCGTTCCTCATGTCAGTCCTGAGCAGATTTCCTCCTTCAGGATTGCGCTCCCCAGGATTGATAAGCAGTCTGAAATTGCTCAAGAGACACGTCGAGAGCTAGGCAAGATCGAAAATCTGCTTGAAGAGGCGTCTATCAATATCTCTCTGATGCAGGAGCACCACTCCGCCCTGATCTCCGCCGCCGTCACCGGCAAGATAGATGTTCGCGGCTGGCAGCCGCCGGCGGGCTCAACGGCATCCACTGAGGCAGCCCAGACGGAGGCGGTATGACGCAAGGACGCAGCATCCGGCTCTTCCTGGTGGACGGCACGCCCAACGGCCTGCTGACTGCCGAGATCATGAACTGGACCGGCCATGTGCTCACCGGGCCGCGCAGCAAGCTCAGCGAATTAGTGCAGCGCTCCGAGTGTGGCCGCACCGGGATCTACTTCCTGGTCGGGCCGGATCCCGAGAACAGCCTGCGCCCGCTGGTCTATATCGGCGAGAGCGACGACGTCGGCACCCGGCTCAAGCAGCACAACCGCCCCGAGGAGAAGGGAGGCAAGGACTTCTGGGAGAAGGTCTGCCTGGTCACCAGCAAGGACCAGAACCTCACCAAGGCTCACGTAAAGTACCTGGAAAGCCTGCTGATTCAGAGCGCTGGTCAGGTAGGGCGGTGCAAGCTGGTCAACGGCACCGCTCACGAGTACATCAACCTGCCCGAGTCGGACCGCGCCGATATGGCGTTCTTTATGGAGCAGATTCGCACCGTGCTGCCGGTGCTGGGTTTTGATTTTCTGCGTGACCGGCCGATGCCTTCCAGTGAGCCGGTTGCCCAAGAAGCGCCTGCTGAAGCTTCGCCCCGCTTCAGCCTGGAGTTGCCAAGGCACGGCATCCGCGCCACCGGGCAGGAGATCGACGGAGAGTTCTACGTCTTCAAGGGCTCCCAAGCCCGAGGCAGCTGGGTCGGTACCGAGCGTGGCTATCAGAGCCTCTACAATCAGCTCTGCGAGGACGGGATGCTGGTGGAAGGCAGCAACGGCACTCGAGTTTTCAACGAAGACCAGAGCTTCAGCAGCCCCAGCGCTGCTGCCGCGGTGGTCTCCGGCCGTAGCGCCAATGGGCGTATCTCCTGGAAAGCCGAGAGTAGCGGCATGACCTACGGCGAGTGGCAGGATCGGCAGGTGAGTGAAGCTGCGATGTGCGCTGAATCTATGAGTAATGGCATGGATGGAGATCGTCGATGAAGTTTGAAACCTTTCAGGCTGGGCGTTGGATTCAGCAGTATCAGTACAAAAGCTTCAGCCCAGTCACCGTGAGTCGTGAGTGGAGCTGGGAGGATCCGCAGATCAATACCCTTCTGGAGCGAGCTTCTCGAGCCCTCGCAGAACTGGATGCCTTCACCTTGATCGTGCCGGATGTGGACCTGTTCATTCAGATGCACATCACCAAGGAGGCCAACAACTCATCCCGAATCGAGGGCACCCAGACCGAGATGGATGAGGCGGTGCTGGACAGCAGTCAGCTGGCCCCCGAAAAGCGCGATGACTGGCAGGAGGTGCAGAACTACGTTCAGGCGATCAACGAGGCGGTCGAAGAGCTGGAGCGTCTACCGCTGTCCAATCGGCTGCTCAAGCATACTCATGCCGTCTTGATGCAGGGAGTGCGTGGCGAACACAAGTCTCCCGGGGAGTTTCGTGTCAGTCAGAACTGGATCGGTGGCAGCAGCCTGGCCGATGCCGCTTTCATTCCACCTCACCCTGATGACGTGCCGGAGTTGATGGGGGATCTGGAGCTGTTCTGGCACAACGACAATGTCAGCGTGCCGGAACTGATCCGGATCGCCATCAGTCACTACCAGTTCGAGACCATCCATCCCTTCCTGGACGGTAACGGTCGCATTGGCCGGCTGCTGATCGCCCTTTACCTGGTCGGCAAAGGACTACTGCGCAAGCCTTCGCTGTACCTGTCGGACTTCTTCGAGCGCAACCGGGCCAGCTACTACGATGCGTTGACCCGGGTGCGGATGTCGAACGACATGGTTCACTGGGTCAAGTTCTTTCTGTCGGCGATCATCGAGACGGCCGGCAAGGGCAAGACCACCTTCGCGGAGATCCTTGAGCTACGCCAGGAGATGGACCATCTGGCATTCGGCTACGGCAAGCGGGCCGAAAACGTTCAGAAGCTGCTCAAGCATCTCTACAAGCGCCCGGCAGTCACGGCCAGCCAGGTCAGTGATTTGCTGGACGTGACCCACCAGACCGCTTCTGCCCTGCTCAACAAGATGGTAGAGGACAACATGCTGAGTGAGATTACCGGCTACCAGCGCAATCGGATCTTCGTTTTCGAGCGATACATGCGTCTATTCCGGACATGAACCGCATCGGTCGGCTTGCGTGTAAGGCAAGGGGGTCAGAATTGACATATGCCTCTCTTGTGTAAAGGAGGCTCCTCTATCTTTACATATGGCCAACCTTGTGTAAGGTTGACACCAGTATCGACTTAGCCACAGATGTCCGTTAACAACACCCCCCACGCCTCTCACGGAAGCGCACCTTGGGGGGTTACTTTTTGCCAAACCGTGCGATGACATATTCAGAATCTGAGTTCCAACACTATCGAGAACGGCTGGTCGGGCTGACCGACCGCCATGCTAGCCATGATGCTGAAATGAGTCCTCGCCGATTGCCGGGTGGTCTTCTGCAGGGCAATGTACCGCCCTAAGTCGCCTTCTCCTAATATCCCGGACGCGCTAGGCTGTTATTCATAATGACGCTAAGCGCAGGGGACAACATGGCGGATAGCAGGGAAGCCCGCTTCCAGCAGGACATCGTCGAGGCCATGGTGGCCGGTGGGTGGAAAACCGGCACGGCCAGCGGTTATGACCGCGCTTCGGCGCTCTATACCGAGGATCTGCTCGGCTACGTACGCGAGGCCTGGCCGGAGCGCTGGGAGAAGTTCTGCAAGGCCAATCCCCAGGCGCCGGAAAAAGTGTTCGTGCAAAAGACGGTGCGCGAGCTGGAGCGGGCCGGCACCCTGGAGGTGCTGCGCCACGGCTTCAAGGTGCCGGGGGTGAAGTTCGACCTCTGCAGCTTCCAGCCCGACCACGGCATGAATCCCGATTCTCTGGCTCGCTACCGCGCCAACCGCCTGCGGGTGGTGCCCGAGGTTTCCTACTCGCCCCACGCCCGGGAAGGGCAATACAACCCGCGCCTCGATCTGGTGCTGTTCGTCAACGGCATCCCCACCGCGACGCTGGAGCTCAAGAGCCAGTTCAAGCAGACGGTGGAGAACGCCAAGCGCCAGTATCGCCAGGACCGCCCGATCAAGGATCCCGTCACCCGCAAGCCGGAGCCGCTGCTGACCTTCAAGCGCGGTGCCCTGGTGCACTTCGCGGTGAGCCAGGCCGAAGTGGCCATGACCACCAAGCTGGCCGGCAAGGACACCTTCTTCCTGCCCTTCAACCGCGGCACGGAGGAGGGCGGTGCCGGCAATCCGCCGGCGCCTAACGAGCATAGTTACGCCACCGCCTATCTGTGGGAGGAGGTGTTCGCCCCGGATGCCTGGCTGAAGGTGCTCGGGCGTTTCCTGCACCTGGAGAAGAAGACCCGCGAGGACTTCCACGGCCGACGCACCACCAAGGAGACGCTAATCTTCCCGCGCTATCACCAGTGGGAAGTGGTCAACCGCCTGGTACAGACCACCCTGGCGGAAGGGCCGGGGCGGCGCTACCTGGTGCAACACAGCGCCGGTTCGGGCAAGTCGAACTCCATCGCCTGGGCCGCCCATCAGCTGGCCAACCTCTACGCCGAGGACGGGAAGAAGCTGTTCAACTCGGTGATCGTGGTCACCGACCGCACGGTGCTCGACAGCCAGCTCCAGGACACCATCTACCAGTTCGAGCACGCCCACGGCGTGGTGTACCCGATTACCCGCGATGTCGGCAATCAGAGCAAGTCGGAGCAGCTCGCCGAGGCACTCGCCAGCAACACCCGCATCATCATCGTCACCATCCAGACCTTCCCGGCGCTGTTCGACGCCCTGGACAAGCGCCCCCAGCTCGCCGAGGGCCATTACGCGGTGATCGCCGACGAAGCTCACTCCTCCCAGACCGGCAGTTCGGCCACCAAGCTCAAGGCGCTGCTGGCGGCCGCAGGAGAGACCGCAGTAGAGGAGAGCGGAGGCGAGGACAGCGACGAAAGGGAAGGCCGCGAGGGCACCGGCGAGCTGGAAATAAGCGCCGAGGCGATGCTGGATGCCGCCGTGGCCTCACGCCGCCCCAGCGAGCGCATCAGTTATTACGCCTTCACCGCTACGCCCAAGGCCAAGACCCTGGAGCTGTTCGGGCGAGTGCCGGATCCCGATCTACCGGCGAGCGCCGACAACCTGCCCGAGCCGTTCCACCTCTACTCCATGCGCCAGGCCATCGAGGAAGGCTTCATCCTCGATGTGCTCACCAACTACGTCACCTACGGGACCGCCTGGAAGCTCGCCCACCCGGACGGCGAGGACCAGGAGGTGGATTCCAAGAAAGCCTCGCGGACCCTGGCCAAGTGGGTGCGCCTGCACCCCTACAACATCGCCCAGCGGGTCGAGGTGATCGTCGAGCACTACCGCGACAACGTCCGCCACCTGCTCGACGGCCAGGCCAAGGCCATGGTGGTCACCGCCAGCCGCCAGGAAGCGGTGCGCTATCAGCTGGCCATGCGGCAGTACATACAGGAACAGGGCTATGGCGACGTTCATCCCATGGTGGCCTTCTCCGGCAGCGTGCCGCCCGACGAGGTGATTCCCGAAGAGGTCACCGAGACCAGCCAGCGGCTCAATCCCGGGCTCAAGGGCCGCGACCTGGCCGAGGCGTTCGACACCGACGATTACAACGTGATGATCGCCGCCAACAAGTTCCAGACCGGCTTCGACCAGCCCAAGCTGTGCGCCATGTACGTGGACAAGAAGCTCCAGGGCGTGGACTGCGTGCAGACCCTCTCCCGGCTCAATCGGCTGTTCCCCGGCAAGCAGACCTTTATCCTCGATTTCTACAACGACGAGCAGGAGATCCTCGACGCCTTCGCGCCTTACTACCGCAAGGCCGAGCTGGCCGATGTCTCCGACCCCCAGGTGGTCTACGACCTGCAGCGCACCCTGGATGCCAGCGGCATCTATCAATGGTCCGAAGTAGCGGCCTTCGCCAAGGCCTTCTTCGATCCCAAGGCCCCGGCATCGAGCCTCAGCTATTACTGCCGCCCCGCCCAGGACCGCTTCAAGCAGCGCTATCAACTGGCCCTGGAGCAGCTCCAGGTCTGGAAGGAAGCTCGCCAGGTCGCCGCACAGAACGGCGACGACAAGGGCGTGAAGCGCGCCGAGCAGGAGATCAAGGAAGCCGGCACCACCCGCGACGAGCTCGACCTGTTCCGCAAGAACCTGCAGAGTTTCGTGCGCACCTACGAGTTCCTCAGTCAGATCGTTACCTTCGACGACCCCGAGCTGGAGCAGCTGTGCGTGTTCGCCCGCCATCTCCACCCGCTGCTGCGCACCGACCGGCTGCTGGAAGAAGAGGGCATCGACGTCAGCGAACTGGAGCTGACTCACTACCGCCTCACCAAGCGCGAGGAGAAGCGCCTGCGCCTGGAAGAAGCCGAGGGCGACTACGGCCTCACCCCGGTCAGCGACGTCGGCTCAGGCAAGCCCCACGACCCCGAGAAGCAGCGCCTAGCCGAGATCATCGACCGGCTCAACGACCTCTACGGCGCCGAGGTCAGCGACGACGACAAGCTGCACTTCGCCAACGGCATCGCCGACCGTATCGAACGCGACGAAGCGGTAATGGCCCAGGTGCGCAACCACAGCGAAGACCAGGTGATGCACGGCCTCTTCCCGAAGAAGGTCACCGACGCCGTGCTCGACGCTCTCAGCGACCACGAGAAGCTCAGTATGCCGCTGTTGGAGGATGAGGAAACGGGAAGGCAGTTTGCGTTGTTAATACTGAAGTTGCTGGCGGGGAGGGCGAGCCGTGACTTTCATGCTGAGTAGCAAGCTAAGGAAGGGACCTATTATGACTGCTAACGACCCGAAGCGGCCATGCTGGCAAATGCAGCAGGCACGTTCATCGATGTTATGTCGCATGCGCTGCGATTGGTGTTATGTGGCCGAGCTATACTTAATTCCTAGGATTTTCAATAAGCTAAGAAATGGGCGGGCGCTCTGTATAAAATTCTTGAACGCGCACGCGCGTTCAAGTGGGAAAACGCGCGTGCTACCTAATATCTGTTAAGTGTAGGTACGTTATTCATGGGTAAGAGAAGGTCTCGAAAGAGAAGGCAGAAATATGATCCAGCGGAATCCCTTCGGCCTATGACCCTGGATTCAGCGTTGGAGCCCCTTGCCCGTGATTTATACGAAAAGGCGTGTTGTGGTTCCAAGAGACTCTTGCCGGATATAAGGTCGAGATCCGAATTCAAAGAGGATCGGGCTCTACAAATAAAATTTTATTCGGCGGCACATGAAGGGATGCGCGCTGCTCAGAATTATATAGTACAACGTGTTGAATCAGATTCAGACTTGACCTTTTCAGAAGAACTTCTTTACCGCAGCATTGCAGATTCAATCGCTTGGCAGCTACTTGGTGAGCAACTATGCTACGCTCGCCGTTTTTTTCTAGGCAATAAGCAGCCAAACTTAAAGGAATCAAACTTTGGCTCGGTTGTTAACGCAGCCAATTCAATAGTAGAAGACAATCCGGATACGATGCCCCTTTTATCTGACTTAACGTCCTTCATTCAAGTCGGTGATATTTTATCGTTCGATCCTCATAAAGGTCTTTCTATTTTTGAAGTGAAAGAAGGAGAGGTAAACCACAAAATCTCCCAGTTTTTAGAATTTTACAGTGAAAGGGGTTGCGATAGAGCACTCCATTATTTCTTATCTCAAGAGGGGCCACATACAGCTAAGCAAATGCAACGAATGATTCGGCAAAGTGGGCGAATGACGCACGTTTCTGAAGTTATGTCCTCTGGGGTAAGTACTGACCCTGATAGCGGTCAAAAGGTTTTTATTCCAGAAGAATTCATCTCAATAAGTGAATGGAATGACGAGCTAAACGCGTTGCTTTCTCGCTCTGAGGATAAAGGTTGGGCATTGGACGTTATTGAAGATTGCTTGTTTGTGGGGTGCTATGCCGACACTCCATTGTATCAGGGTAGTCACATAGCTTTTAATCTATGGTTCGATGAGTGTGGTGGAGATGCCGAAAGTCCTCGGGCGAGCTTGATTGATAGCGTTCGTAGTCCACTAGCATTACCAATATTTTCCCATCACATATCGGTAGCTAATAAGTTCGATTTACTTTTTGGACGCAAACATATTTGCATGGCTGTTTCTGTAGAGAAATTGCTTAAAAAATGCGAAGGAGCCGGCCTGATCGTTAGGGAAGGAACAAATAAAGAAACATCTAGGTTAGAACAAATGGGAGCCAAACCCTATAAGTATAGGGGTAAATCAATTTTTATTGGCGATGGTAGTAAAGATATGGCAATAATGGATGGCATATTCATGAGAATTTTTTTTCATGGCCAAAAACCGGTGTCTACGATCAGGTCGATCTTGTCGGCAAGTCAATCCACTTAACCAGTGGGTGAAGCTGACCGGTGCTGCGCTCCGCACCGGCAGCTTACCCAAGGCGTTATGCGTTTCCATAGTCTGAGAAATTTAGGCACAAAGCAAATGTAGGGAAATTGTTAAAATGGCCAGAAAAGCTATACCTGTTAACGTCGCGAGGCAGCTTTGGGCAGGTTGTGGAGGGTATTGTCAAAACCCGAGTTGTAACCGCTTCTTATTCGCCACCGTAGGGGACGATAGTGTAAGCCTAGCCAACGTAGCACATATTATTGGTCACGGAGAAAATGGGCCTCGAAGTGACCATAAGTTAGCGGAGTTAATAGATCGAGATGGTCTCGACAATTTAATTATGCTCTGCCTTGAATGTCACAAAGTCGTAGATGAGTTGGAAAAGAAATTTAGCGTCGAGGCCATTCGAATTTGGAAATCTGATCATGAGAGGAAAGTTAGGGAGTTCTTCAATATTCCGAGAGTGACAGATGAGCGCGAACTATTGATTAAGGTGAGTGAGCTTCTGGATGAGAACGGAGCGATTTTTCGAGAATACGGTCCATATTCTCAGCGTGTCTTAGAGGGAGACTCTGGTGATGCCTTAATTATTTGGCGAAGGAGGTGCCTTGATACAATTCTTCCAAACAACCGCCGCATCGTTAATTTAATAGAGAAAAATAAAAGAAATTTCCCATATCCTTGGGATGTCTATAGGCCAATGCTCAATTATAAGCTTCATGTTGATGCCTTTGAAGATAACTGTCTGCTGGGGCAAAAGGTTAATGACTATAAGCTGTTTCCAGTGGATTTTGATCATTTTGTGAAGACAAAGTTGGGCGCAGAAATGCCTCCTCTCGAAAGAAGAGGGGAAGAAGAACTTGAATTTCGTCACAACCAGGTCTCTACGTTCATTAACCGGTTCTTGGCCAATCACGACTTTATCGCTCAAATGGAAGAGCTTAATCGAGCTACAATGTCTATCACACTAAAGGATGGTAGGGAGCTTCGAGTATTCGTAACGAATACATATTATTTTACTGAATACACGCTCGAAAAGGTGATGGCTGTTGACCCACAAGTAGAAGTTATTATTTGTTCGTGCCCAGCAGGGCAATACGCTGAAGATGCCAAGCAACTATGTATAGAACATGGGATAGGGCTTTTCATGTTCGGGGAGTTTATGGGAGCGTTACGGAAGACCGGCGAACATTTTTTAAATTATCTGCTTAGGTCCGAACGAGAAGATCGAATAAATTCTTTTAAACGGCCGCTCGAGTGTACAAATCTGCCTAAAGGCCTCCAAGTATATCTCTTCGGTTCTTACCTACGGAGAAAGCTATACGAAGATATTGATGCGGTCATAGTTTACTCGAATTTTCAGGCGAAAGACGCGGTTGAGCGAGTTTCCGGAACTTTAAAATCAGGATTAGGAGAGCAAGCGCAAAAAATAGATTTGACCATTTGCTCTACCGCAGAGTTTTCAGCCCTGAAACTGACGAACGATAATTTAACTAAGGTTTATGCCTCATAAGATAAGAGGTTGACGCGCATAACAATACGCTGTTGCCGGACAACTTTTCCACCGCTGCGCGGTTCCAAAGTTGCCGCAAAGCTTCGCGTTATGCACTATGAAGATCAGGAATCCAAACATGGAAGCAGTATTTAAGTTTTCCTCTGCCATCATTCTTTTAGTCGCTCCCTGCTACTTTGGGTACATGGCCCAGCCTACGGAAATGGGATTGGCTATCTTGGCTGGTGCATTAGGGGTTGCGTTTGCAAACCTAGATAAGTTGTCGGAATTCAGCGGTGCTGGTTTCTCAGCAAAAATGAGGGATCAAGTGCAGGCGGTAGTGGAGAAGGAAACGGAATCCACGCCTTTCGTAAGGCCTGAAGACCAGAAAACAAGAACTTCTCCCATAGATGAAGCTATCTTAAAAGCGTTATCGAGTTATAGTCAAATCTGGTGGATGGCAGTCAGGCGGCTGTCCTGTCTGACGGATCGATTACCTGCTCCCCATCCTGAAACCGGACGTTGTTCACGACCAGCTCCAACTTCCTGAACCCCTTGATGCGCTTCCAGCGCTTCTCGGCGCTCTGGAGCAGCTTGAAGACCATCGCCAGGGTCGTCGCCCGGGACCCGCAGTTCCGGCTGCGCTTGCTCCGCAGGCGAACCGTGGCGAAGGTCGACTCGATCGGGTTGGTGGTGCGGATATGCACCCAGTGCTCTGCCGGGTAGTCGTAGAACGCCAGCAGCTCGTCCCGATCCTTGGCCAGGCACCCCATCGCCTTGGGATACTTGGTCTCGAAGCGTTTCAGGGTGCGATCAAAGGCCTGGTGGGCCTCATCGCGGGTCTCGGCCATCCAAATCTCGTGGAGGTCGGCCTTGACCTTGGGTTGTACCGATTTCGGCAGTTTATTCAGCACATTGGCGGTCTTGTGGACCCAGCAGCGGTAAGCGCTCCACCAACCCCATCTTCTGCCGCTGAATAGTGTCCGTCAGACTGGTGTCATTCGATAGCAAGGAGGACACCATGACCGACCTGACTTCGACGCAGGCCCTCTGGTTGGGCCATCTGTTCCATGCCTCGTCTCGACAACTGCCGCTGAGCGAGTACGCCGAGGAGCAAGGACTTGAGCTGGCGTCACTGCTGGCGTGGGAGCAGCGTCTGGTGGTGCAGGATGTGCCTGTGCCGCCGCGGCATCGGCCGCAGCGCTTCGTCGCCGTGGAGGTAGCGCCATGATTCGGCCAGATACCGGACTGCGAGTCTATCTGTGCCGCGAGCCGGTCGACATGCGCAAGCAGATCGACGGACTGGCCCTGCTGGTTCAGGAGGCCATGGAGCTCAACCCTTTCGAGGAGGCCGTGTTCGTGTTCGGCAACCGCCAGCGCGACAAGGTGAAGCTGCTGTTCTGGGAGCGCAACGGCTTCGTGGTCTGGTACAAGCGCCTGGAACGGGAGCGCTTCAAGTGGCCGGACCGACTGGAGGGCGACACGGTCACCCTCTCGGGTCAGGAGCTGAATTGGCTTCTGGATGGCTATGACCTCAGCGCCATGCAGCCCCACAAGGCCTTGGATTTCCAGGCAGTGGGTTGATGTTTTTGCTGCCTCCGGTGGCACTGCTTGGTAAAATATCGGCATGACTTCGTCGACCTCGACTTCCTCCGCCAGCGTCTCCCAGCTGCAGCGCCAAGTGCGTTCTCAGCAGGAGGAAATCGCGCGTCTCCATCAACTGATGGAGAAGAAGGAAGCGGAGTGGGAAGCCGCCAAGGCGGCGCTGTTCGAGCAGTTCCGCCTGGCCATCGAACGTCAGTTCGGTCCCTCCACCGAAAAGTACCGTGTCGCGCAGGGAGACCTGCTCATCAACGAGGCGGAAGTGGCGGCCGACGAGGAGGAGGCCGGCGCCCAGGATGACACGGCTGGCCACGAAGCTGATGTGCCGGTTGAACCCCAACAGCCGGCCAAGCGCCGCAGCCGTGGCGGCCGAGTGGCTTTGCCGCCCGAGCTGCCTCGCGTCGAGGTCGTCCATGAGCTCCCCAAGGAGGCCCGGCATTGCCACGATGACGGCACCGAGCTCAAGGAGATCGGCAAAGAGATCAGCGAGGAGCTGCATGTGGTGCCAGCGCGGGTCGAGGTGATCCGCCATGTGCGCGTCAAGTACGGCTGCCCCGCCTGCGAAGAGGGCGTACAGATTGCCCCGGCACCCGCCAAGCTGCTGCCGAAGAGTAACGCCAGCCCGACGTTGCTCGCCTATGTGGCCACCGCCAAGTACCAGGACGCCTTGCCGCTCTACCGGCAGAGCCAGATCTTTGCCCGTCACGGCGCCGAGATCCCGCGCAACACCCTGGCCCGTTGGATGGTGCAAACCGGCGAGCGAATGACACCGCTGATCGAGGCGCTACGCCGACACCTGCTGCAAGCCCCGCTGATCCACATGGACGAGACCACACTTCAGGTCAACACGGAACCCGACCGGCCGGCGAGTTCAACGTCCTATATGTGGCTACAGCGCGGTGGCCCACCTGGCCAACAGGTGGTGCTGTTTGACTATGACGCCAGCCGCGCCGGACGAGTGCCCGTACGCCTGCTGGGTGACTATGCCGGTCGCCTGGTCACCGATGGCTACGAGGGCTATGCCGAGGTGGTGCGCAAGAATGGTATCATCCATGCCGGCTGCTGGGCGCACGCCCGTCGCAAGTTCGTCGAGGCGCAGAAGGTGCAGCCCAAGGGCAAGACCGGCAAGGCCGACTGGGCCCTCAATCAGATTCGCAAGCTTTATGGCGTGGAAAAGCAGGCTAAGGGCCTGGCACCCGAAGCGCGCCAGTCGCTGCGCGAGCAGAAGAGCCGCCCGCTGATCACCCAGCTACGCACCTGGCTCGACAAGTCGCTGACTCAGGTGCTGCCGAAGAGCGCACTGGGCAGAGCGTTGCACTACCTGGATGGCCAATGGCAGCGCCTGACCCGCTTCCTCGATGACGGGCTGATCCCGCTCGACAATAACGCCGCGGAAAATGCCATCCGCCCCTTCGTCGTCGGCCGCAAGAACTGGCTCTTCAGCCACACACCGAGCGGTGCCCAGGCCAGCGCCGCCATTTACAGCCTGATCGAGACGGCCAAGGCCAATGGCCTCTCGTCCTACGAGTACCTGCAGTTCGTGTTCGAAACGCTACCGACACTCGGCGAGGACGACGACCTCAACACGCTGCTCCCTTGGCGCTGGAAAGACACACTACCGATCTAACTCACGCCACAGAAGGTGGGGTTGGTGGAGCGCTTAC
>NZ_JHVH01000032.1 GCF_000620045.1 Halomonas halodenitrificans DSM 735
TCTTCGATCAGGAGTGCCAGGCCCATGGTATCGAGCACCGGCTAATCAAGCCGGGACGGCCGCAGACGAATGGCATGGTAGAGCGCTTCAACGGCCGGATCAGCGACGTGCTTTCGACCCGGCGCTATGTTTCAGGCGAGGATCTGGAACAGACACTCAAACGCTACGCTTGGCTGTACAATCACCATATCCCGCAGAAGGCGCTGCACCATCAGTCGCCGATTGCAGTGATGAAGGAATGGCAGATCAAACGTCCTGAGTTATTTACCAAGCGGGTGGTCAATCACACGGGACCCGACAACTAGTCACTTTCTCTCTCCTTAACCAGCAGCTCGCTGATGATTTCCGAAATCTACTGGCCGGTGTTGCGCTTCTGTCGAAGCAACTTAGCTTTGGCTTCAGCCGTAAGATCCACGAGCACAGTCTTCTTAGCAACCCGGTTGGCCTCAAGATCAGTTGCTTCGAGCCACCTACGGAGCTTTGCTAGCCGTAGACCCGCCTTATTCACCAGGTAGACCTGAAAATGAAGGTGGCGATCACTTTCTCTCGTATAATCAATCTGTTCCAGCCAGAATGCAACATAAGAGGTGCACTCGCCATGGATGAAAGCCTCTTCTCTTGGAATCCGTCACTCGCTGGCCAGCCAAGTTCGTACCATCGTGCTACAGCGTGCCATGGACTGGGTCGATCTCAGCGATACCGAGATGCTATGCCAGGATCCGCTGTGGCAACTGGCGCACAGCGATGCTCGCAGGCTGACGCCGCTGGGTGAGGCGCGTCCTTCGCAAGCGACGCTCTCTCGCCCACCCAACCGTCTGGGCTCGGATGACAATATCGATGTCATGCACGAAGGTCTCCTGTGGCTGGCCATCTGGCGGCTGACCTCGTTGAACAGCGGCCAGCGCCCTTAGCGCCTGACGCTGGATATCGATGGCCTGCCGATCGAGATGCACGGCCACCAAGGCGGCTCGGCCTACAACGGCTATGCCAAGGTGTGTATTTATTCGCCGCTGGCCGACACCGGCGACATGGTTGGCGACCTGTTGCGCGAGGGCAATGCCGGGCCTGCGGAAGACGCCGATACCTGGGTTCCGCATTTGGTCCAGCGCTTATTCGAGAGCATGAACCTTGACGTGGTCCGGATCCAGGTCCACCTGGATGCCGGCTTCACCGATGGTGAGACGCTGAGGGCTATGGATTCTCGCGACATCGCCTATCTGGGCGGCTGAAAAGCAACTCGGTCCTACAAGCCAAGGCCGATCCCTACCTTATCCGGCCGACCGGACAGCCTCCGGCGACGCCCCGCGAGTGGTGCCATGATCTGAGCTACTAGGCGGGATCCTGGGAGTCTCTGCGACGCGTGGTACTGGTGGTACAAGAGAACCCCGACGACCTGCTGCTGCACGCCTTCTTTCTGGTCACCAACCTCAACAAATTCGACTATCCACCGGAGGCGGTACTGGCGCTCTACCGCCGGCGCGGCAAGGCCGAGGCCCACCAATGCCGAGCCCATCGGCGCGCCCAGCCCCTTGGAGAAGCAAAGGGAGACCGTGTCGAAGGGCGCACAGAGCGTGGCCAGCGAGGTGTCGGTGACCACCGCGGCATTGAAAAGTCGGGCGCCGTGCAGCTGGGTGGCCAGGCCGTGCTCCCGGGCCAGCTCGGTGGCCTGGTGCATATAGTCGGCATCGATCACGCGCCCGCCGATCGCGCCAGCGTCTGCTGCCGGAAGTAGCGGCCGAGCAGCGCGAACAGCGCCGGGTAGACATCATGCAATAGATCCGGGGCGGTAAAGAAGGCCTCGCAGCAGACCGCGAAGCATTCGCCGGGGTGAGTGGCGGCGTAGTCGTCGATGGGGGTGGGCGTGCCGCGCTCGAGGTGGCCCTGGAGGTCGTCCCATACGGCCGTGAATACCCGGTGCCATTCCCGTGGGTCGATATCGCCGGGCAGCGGCGGAAAGCCGTTGACGTCCAGTGAGTTACCCAGATCGAGCTTGTGGGCGAACTCGTGAATCAGCACGTTGAAGCCGGAAAAGTCCCCGCTCTCCATCAGGTCGGGAAAGGCCACGACTACCGGCCCCTGACAAGACGTTTCGCCGGCACGCTCGTCATCGTATTCGTGCATCACGCCGAACTCGTCCATCTCTTCCACCCGGCGCTGGAAGGCGTCGGGCAGGATCAGGACCTCATGGACATTGCCGAAGGCCTCGAGGTGCTCGTCATTGTTCCAGCCCAGGGTGAGCAGGCAGGCCTGACCGGCCAGGGCGAGCCTGGCCGGCAGGTCGAAGGGGGTCGCCTCGGCGAGCGTCGGATGCAAGCTGATGCGCTTGGCGTGCAGGAAGCGCCAGGCGCGATGGCCCAGGCGAAGGGCCTCCTCCTCGTCGAGGGCGGCCAGCAGCGGTACGCGGTAACGAGCCTCTCGCCAGGCGTCTTCCGGCAGCGGGTGGCGTGCCGCGAAGCGCCGCTCGCGCCAGTGGCGCAGGCGGTCCAGCATCGCGTTGACTCCTCCTCAGTTATCGTCGAGGTCGGCCCCGGACTTCCACGACCAGTCGCGCCAGCGCAGATCGAACAGGTCCTTGCGGCGGTCCTTGAGGTTGGTCACCGAGCCCTCGTTGCGCACCACGGTCAGCCGCGTCAGATCGAGGTCCGAGAACATGATCATCTCGGTGTTGGGCGTGGTTTCGGAGAGCACGGCATCGTGGGGGAAGGCGAAGTCGGAGGGTGAGAACACCGACGACTGGGCGTACTGGATCTCCATGTTCTCGATGGAGGGCACGTTGCCGACGCTGCCGCACAGCACCACATAGCACTCGTTCTCGATGGCGCGGGCCTGGGCGCAGTGGCGCACCCGCAGGTAGCCATTCTTGGTGTCGGTCCAGAAGGGCACGAACAGGATATCCATCTCCTGTTCGGCCTGCAGCCGGGACAGCTCCGGAAACTCCACGTCGTAGCAGATCAGGATGCCGATGCGGCCGGCGTCGGTGTCGAACACCTGGAGGTCGTCGCCGCCCTCGATCACCCAGTCGCGGCGCTCCTGAGGAGTGATATGCAGCTTGGCCTGGCGCTCGAGGGTACCGTCCCGGTGGCACAGGTAGGCGACGTTGTAGAGGCGGTCATCCTCGCCCACCTCGATCATGGAACCGGCGATGATATTGATGTTGCAGGTCACGGCCATCCGCGAGAGTTCGGTCTTGAAGCGCTCGGTAAAGCTGGCCAAAAAACGGATGGCGGCCATCTGGTCCTGCTGGGCGGCGCGGTCCTGCAGGCCCATCAGCGGGGCGTTGAAGAGCTCCGGGAAGACCGCGAAGTCGCTCTGGTAGTCGGAGAGGGCATCGACGAAGTACTCCACCTGCTGGAGGACCGCCTCCACCGAATCGAACTCGCGCATCTGCCACTGCACCGCGCCGACGCGGACCTGGGTCTTGCGGGTATCGAGTACCAGCTCGGCGGGCTCATAGAGGAAGTTGTTCCATTCCAGCAGGGTGGCATAGCCCTGGGACTTCTCGTCTTCGGGCAGGTAGTCGCGCAGCAGGCGCTTGACCTGGAAGTCGTTGGCCAGCTGGAAGGAGAGGATGGGGTCGTGGATCTCCTTGCGGGCCACCTGATCGATGTACTGGGTGGGGCTGAGCTCATCGGCGTGCTGGTGATACTGGGGAATGCGCCCGCCGGCGAGGATCGCACGCAGGTTGAGCGAGCGGCAGAGCTCCTTGCGGGCGTCGTAGAGGCGCCGTCCCAGCCGGTAGCCGCGATACTGGGGGTGGATCAACACATCCAGCCCATACATGGCGTCGCCATCGGCGGCGTCGAGGATCACCTCGCGCTTGCCGATCAGGTCGTCATACTTGTGCGGGTTGGTAAATTCGTCGTAATCGACTCGCACTGTCAGGGCGATGCCCACCAGGCGGCCGTCGTCCTCGATGGCGACCTGGCCGTCGGGGAAGTCGCCGACCAGCCGCTCGATGGTGTGCCGCGACCAGGCGCCGCCGATATCGTGGTAGACGGCGTCCATCAGCGATTCGAGCTGGGGATAATCGTCCAGCGTCAGGTTGCGAAGCGAGAGGTGCAGGTCGTCGAGGGACATGGCGCATCCTTCAGGTCAGGTGAGGCAGAGAGCGCAGAGTCTAGCACGAGCGATGGGTGCTGCCTTGGGCGACGCCGGCCCGCCGACGCAGTGGTTGCGTCAGGATCTGGGCCATCACCACGCCGGCCAGGATCAGTCCGCCGCCCAGGAAGTGGTGGAGGGCGATGCGTTCGCCGAGGGCGAACATGGCGATGATGGCGCTGAACAGCGGCATCAGGTTGATGAAGATACTGGCCTGGCTGGCGCCGATGCGGCGGATCGCCAGCATCCACAGGAAGGTGGTGATGATGGAGGCGGGGATGCCGGCGTAGAGAATCAGGCCGATGTTACCCGAGTCCACCGGTGTCATGGGCCCCAGCAGGTAGGGGGGCAGCAGGATCAGTACGGCGAAGATCACCTGGCCATAGAGCAGCACCCAGGGCGGCAGCGCGATGGGCCAGCGCCTGAGCATGACCCCATAGAGGGCGTAGCAGGTGGCGGCCACCAGCATCAGGGCGTCGCCCTTGGCTACCGTCAACTCCAGCAGCGAGAGCGGGTTGCCATGCCCCAGCAGGATCGCCACGCCGACCAGCGCCAGGGCACCGCCCGCGACACCGCCCAGGCTGGGCGGCTCGCGCAGGATCAGGGCGCTGAGCAGTACGGTGAGCAGCGGGACCATGGCGGCCAGGATGCCCATGTTGGTGGCGCTGGTGGTCTCGGCGGCCATGTAGGCCAGGCCCTGCCACAGGCCCATGCCGAGCAGGCCCAGCACGGCAAGCTTCGGCCACTCGCGGCGGATCGCCGCGCGGTGTTTCCAGGCCGCCGGTGCCACCAGGGGAGTCAACACGGCGAGTGCCAGCACCCAGCGCAGGAAGGCGATGCTGCTGGGCGCGATGGCACCGACGGTGAGCTGGTTGATGGTCATGTTGCCTGACCAGATCAGCACGGCGCCGAGTGGCGCCAGCAAGGCGAGCGGTGACATCCGGATCCTCTTGTTTTCAGCGCAAGGGGCCTCGCCATATGGCGAGGCCCCTGTAGCTTACTGCAGAGTCGTGTCTCAGGCGATGGCGGCGACGCCGGCCTTGGCGACCTGCACGTCCTGGTCGGGCTTGACGCCGGAGATACCGACGCTGCCGGCGACCTCGCCTTCTACCAGCACCGGCACGCCGCCGGCGAGCAGCGACTGCATGGGCGCGGTGACGAAGGCGGTACGCCCACCGTTGATCATGTCCTCGAAGGCCTGGGTCTCGCGACGGCCGATGGCGGCATTGCAGGCCTTCTGGGTGGCCACATCGGCGCTGAAGGGCGGAGCGTTGTCCAGGCGGCGCAGGCCGAGGAGGTGGCCGCCGTCATCGGCGACGGCGATGGTCACGCCCCAGCCGTTGGCCTCGGCCTCCTTCTGGGCGGCATCGAGAATGGCGTTGACGTCGGTCAGGGTCAGGGCTGGCTTGGTCTTCATGGAGAACTCCTCAGGTGGATTGCAGAATCTGGCTGGCGATGAGCTGTACCGGCGACAAGTCTTCGCGAGGACGCTGTGAACCCCTCCTTGGGCGCTACTTTTGCTTTACCTGGCAAAAAGACCCTCGCTCCGCCTTATCCCCGGCGCTCATCCAGGATGCCTAGCTCAAGGCTTCATCGACAATTTCGATCCAATGGCGTACTGGCGTACGGTTGGCACCGGCGAGATGAGTCTGACAGCCGATATTGGCCGTCACGATGACCTCGGGGTCGCCGGCTTCCAGGTTGTCGAGCTTGTTGTCACGCAGTTGCATGGAAAGTTCGGGCTGGGTGATGGAATAGGTGCCGGCGGAACCGCAGCACAGATGGGCATCCCGCACCGAGGTCAGCGAGAAGCCCAGACGGGTTAGCACGCCCTCGACGCTACCAGCGAGTTTCTGGGCATGCTGCAGAGTGCAGGGGCAGTGGAAGGCCAGGCGCTTGTGGTCCTGGATGGCCAGGGTTTCCAGGCCCTCATCGGCTAGCAGTTCGCCGAGATCCTTGGCCAGGGCGCTGACCCGGGCGGCCTTGTCGGCATAGTCGGGGTCGTCGGCCAGGACTTCGCCGTATTCCTTGACCATGGCGCCGCAGCCACTGGCGGTCTGCACTATTGCCTCGACCCCCGCTTCACCTTCTTTATCGATATGCGGCCACCAGGCATCGATATTGGCGCGCATCCGCGCCCGGCCGGCGTCCTGGGCGTTGAGGTGGAAGTCGATGGCGCCGCAGCAGCCGGCCTCCGGTGCCGGGGTAAGGCCGATACCCAGGCGATCCAGCACTCGGGCGGTGGCGGCATTGGTGTTGGGCGACAGCCCCGGCTGCACACAGCCCTCGAGAATCAGCATCTGCCGGGTGTGGTGCTTGCCCGCGGGGCGCTGGCCGGCATCCACGGGGGCCGGGGGCATCTTCTCCTTCAGGACGCCCGGCACCAGGGGCTGAAAGGTCAGGCCCAGCTTGAGTAGTGCCTGGAAGCGTTTGGGTTCCACCAATGCCTTGCGCAGGCCGTAGCGCAGCGCCCGTTCCGAGGCCTTGCGCGGGATTCGGCGTTCGATCTCGGCGCGGCCGATATCGAGCAGTTTGTGATACTCGACGCCGGAGGGACAGGTGGTCTCGCAGTTGCGACAGGTGAGGCAGCGGTCGAGATGCAGTCGAGTCTGTTCGGTGACCCTGTCGCTTCCCTCGGGGGCTTCGAGCATCTCCTTCATCAGATAGATGCGTCCGCGGGGGCCATCCCGTTCATCCCCCAGTAGCTGATAGGTGGGGCAGGTGGCGTTGCAGAAGCCGCAGTGCACACAGCTGCGCAGCACGCGGTCGGCTTCGCGGATATGCGGCTTCTGAAGGTCTTCTGCGGTGAAATGCGTCTGCATGTTTGACGTCTCTCCGTGTGTCTCAGAATGCCGCGTAGAGCCGGCCCGGATTGAAGACCCCCTGGGGGTCGAGTTGTGTCTTCAGGTTGCGGTGATATTTCTCGATCACCGGGTCGAGCGGGGTGAAGGGCGTCTCTACCGGGGCGCCGTTGGCACCACGCCAGCAGGTGGCATGGCCGCCGACCCGGCCGGCCACGGCCCGAATCGCATCGTCATCGGCAGCGCTGCGTACCCAGCGCTGGGTGCCGGCCCAGTCGTAAAGGATGTCGGCCTCGGCGGTCGCGCCGGGTATCTCGAGCAGCGGGGTGTGGTGGGGTAGCGAGAGTCGCCAGATCGGGCGCGGATCCTCGGTGTTGAAGAAGTCCAATCGCTGTTCGCGCAAGTCGGCCCAGGCGTCGTCGCGCAGCTCATCGCCACCCAGGCGCCGGGCGGTGGCGGCGACAGAGCTGGGGCCGCCTTCCAGGCGGAGATGCAGGGCGCCGGCGATCCAGGCGGCGGCGGTAATCGGCAGCGGCTGGCGTCCCCATTCGGCGAGCTTGTCCAGGGCATCCTTCGGCGACATCGCCAGGCGCAGGCTGCGGGTCGCGCCGGGCCGCGGCAATACCTTCATGGAGACCTCGGTGATCAGGCCCAGGGTGCCCTGGGCGCCGACCATCAGGCGCGAAAGATCGTAGCCGGCCACATTCTTCATCACCTGGCCGCCGAAGCGCTGTTCGCTGCCCTGGCGCATGATGACGCGGGTGCCCAGCACGAAGTCGCGCACGCTGCCGGCCCAGGGGCGCCGAGGGCCGGAGAGGCCGGTGGCGATCATGCCGCCCACCGTGGCGTCAGCGCCGAAATGGGGAGGCTCACAGGCCAGCATCTGGCCGTTGGCCGCCAGGACGTCTTCCAGTTCTCGCAGCGGGGTGCCGGCGCGTACCGAGACGATCAGCTCTACCGGGTCATACGCGGTGATGCCGCGATGCTCGCGGGTGGACAGGGCCGCGATGGTATTGCCCTGAATGTTGCGACCATAGAAGGCCTTGGTGTCGCCGCCGACAATGCGCAGCGGGGTGCCGTCGGCATCGGCGCGGCGAATATGCTCGGCCAGCGCCTCGCTGGCATCGTGCTGAATACTGTCATGGCTCGGGGTGTCGTTCATGGTCACCATCTTTCCTGTCTCTCAGCCTTGGCTCTTCGGGACTTGGCGCGTCGGGGCCGGGCTCGGGGCGGGAGCGTCGCCGGCGCTCTTGGTCAGGCGGAACTCGGAGCAGCGTGCCGGGGCGGGAATGTTCTTGCCCGGGTTAAGCAGCCCCAGAGGGTCGAAGGCCGCCTTGGCGGCGCGGAAAGTGGCGAGTTCGGCGGGGCTGAACTGCACGCACATCTGGTGAATCTTCTCCCGGCCTACGCCATGCTCGCCGGTGATGGTGCCGCCCGCCTCGACGCAGAGTTCGAGGATGCGGCCGCCCAATGCCTCGGCGCGTTCGAATTCGCCGGGCTGGTTGGCATCGAACAGGATCAGGGGGTGCGTGTTGCCGTCGCCGGCGTGGAAGACGTTGGCCACGCGCAGGCCATACTCATCCCCCAGTTCGCCGATGCCCTTGAGTACGCGGGCCAGCTCGCGGCGAGGAATGGTGCCATCCATGCAGTAGTAGTCCGGCGACATGCGGCCCACGGCCGGGAAGGCATTCTTGCGTCCGGCCCAGAACAGCGCGCGCTCGGCCTCGTCGCGGGCCTGCTGGATATCCGTGGCGCCGGCTTCTTCCAGCACGCGGCGCGCGGATCGGCAGTCGTCGTCCACGTCCGCCTCTACGCCATCCAGCTCGCAGAGCAGGATGGCCGCGGCCTCCACCGGATAGCCGGCGCCGATGAAGTCCTCGGCGGCGCGGATCGCCAGGTTGTCCATCATCTCCAGCCCCCCGGGGATGATGCCCGCGGCGATGATGGCGCCCACGGCGTCGCCGGCCTTCTCGATATCATCGAAGCTGGCCATCAGTACCTTGGCCGATTCGGGCTTGGGCAACAGCTTGACGGTGATCTCGGTGACCACGCCGAGCATGCCCTCGGAGCCATTGATCAGCGCCAGCAGGTCGAACCCCGGGGTGTCCAGGGCGTCGGCGCCCAGGGTCATGTATTCGCCCTCGATGGTCAGCACCTCGACCTTGATCACGTTATGCACGGTGAGGCCGTACTTGAGGCAGTGCACACCGCCGGCATTCTCGGCCACGTTGCCCCCGATGGAACAGGCGATCTGGGAGGAGGGGTCCGGCGCATAGTAGAGCCCGTAGGGGGCGACGGCCTCGGAGATCGCCAGGTTGCGGACCCCGGGTTGAACCCGGGCGGTACGCGCGTCGGGGTCGATGTCGAGGATGCGGCTGAAGCGGGACATCACCAGCAGCACCCCGTGCGCAAGCGGCATGGCGCCGCCCGAGAGGCCGGTGCCGGCGCCACGGGTGACGACCGGCACGCCCAGGGCGTGGCAGCGCTTGAGCAGCGTCTCGACCTGAGCAAGGGTCTCGGGTAACGCGACCAGCATGGGCAGGGCGCGATACGCGGCGAGGCCGTCGCACTCGAAGGGGTGAAGGTCTTCCTCGCGGTGCAGCAGGGTCATGTCGGGTAGCACCTGGCGCAGATCGGCCAGGACCTCGTCCTGGGTGCGAAGGTGAGGCGGCTCGCCATCGAGCCTGGCGTTGTACTGTATGTTCATCGGGGCTCCCCATGTGTCTCGTCAGGGTAGTATGGCCGGCAGTACTGATCCTCGCTGTCAGCCGGATTGTCCTGTTTCTGGTGTATTGGTAAGACCCTTTGTCTGGCCTGCCAGGAGGATGCCATGGTCTTCGATCACCGCAGCATCCTCCTGCGGGCGGCGCCCCTCTCGGGTGGGGTGGCGCGCTTCGAGCCCTCGGCGGTGTGGCCGGAAGGGGGGAAGCGCCGAAGGCTCGCCGTGAGCCAGTGTATAACGCCCCCGGCAGGGCCGGGGGGCGTTGTGCGGCAGGCGCCGGGTTATCGGCCGAGGCCGAGCAGTGGGTCGCCGATGCCGAGCATATAGAAGGCGACCAGCGCGATGATCCCGGCGAAGACGAGGTAGTAGATCGTCGGCAGGATCGTCTTGCGAATGGTCTCGCCTTCGCGGCCGAGCAAGCCCACCGTGGCCGAGGCCGCCACCACGTTGTGAATGGCGATCATGTTGCCGGCGGCGGCTCCCACGGCCTGCAGGGCCACCATGAAGGCCGTGGAGAGGCCAAGCTGCTGTGCGACGTTGAACTGGAAGTCGGAGAGCATCAGGTTGGAGACCGTATTGGAGCCGGCGATGAAGGCGCCCAGGGCACCCACGGTAGGAGCGAAGAAGGGATAGACGCCGCCTACGCTGTCGGCCACCAGTTGCGCCATGGCCACCGGCATTGAGACCAGATCGGCGGCGTTGACGCCGGAGTTGATCAGGATCCGCACCATGGGGATGGTGAAGATCAGCACGAAGCCGGCGCCGAGGATCGTCTTGGAGGACTCGCCGAAGGCGGCTTTCAACTCACCCAGGCGCATGCGGTGGAGCAGGGCGGTGAGCAGCACCACCATCAGCAGGATCCCGCCGGGCAGATAGAGCGGTTGAATGGCGCCGGAGACGCCCGCCTCGCCGAGGATATTGTTCCAGCCGATGGCAACGGATGTCAGGGCGTTCTTGAAGGGTTCGATGGTGCGAGAGGCGACCAGGATCACCGCCAGCAGCACATAGGGTACCCAGCCCATCAGAGTAGAGATCGGTGCCTTGCCGGTCACATCATCCAGCTTGATCTCGAGCTTGCCGATCCACTGATCCGGCCAGGTGGAGGACTCGGGGAAGTCCCAGCTGTCCTTGGGGATCAAGAAACCGCGGCGTGCGGCCGGCACCACGATGGCCAGGCCGACCATGGCGCCGATCATCGACGGGAATTCCGGCCCCAGCAGCACGCCGGCCAACATGTAGGGCACCACGAAGCTGATGCCGGCGAAGATGGCGAAGGGGGCGATGGAGAGTCCCTCCTTCCAGGAGCGATTGGCACCGAAGAAGCGCACCATGATCACCACCATGATCAGCGGCATCAGGATGCCGACGATGCCGTGGATCACCGAGACCTCGGCGGCGATCAGATGGAAGTAATCCGTCCAGCTGGCCCCGCCGGCCGCGAGGATATCGGTGATGCCATTACGGTCCAGGCCGCCGGAGACGCCTACCACGATGGGGGTGCCGACGGCACCGAAGGAAACCGGCGTGGACTGGATCATCATGCCCACCACCACGGCGGCCAGTGCCGGGAATCCTAGTGCCACCATCAGCGGCGCCGCGACGGCGGCGGGAGTGCCGAAGCCCGAGGCGCCTTCGATAAAGCAGCCGAACAGCCAGGCGACGATGATCGCCTGAACGCGGCGGTCCTGGCTGATGCCGGAGAAGCCGTTGCGGATGGCCTTGATGCCGCCTGAATGCTTCAAGGTGTTGAGCAGCAGGATGGCGCCGAAGATGATCCACAGGATCGATACCGTGAGCATCAGGCCCTGGAGGGTGGAGGCCAGGACGCGGGTGGCGGTCATCTCCCAGGCGAAGAGGGCGATGGTGGTGGTGACGGCAAACACGATCGGCATGGCGGTCCGGGCCGCCATGCGTAGACCGATGAGCAGTACACCAGCCAACACGAGAGGCGTGAAGGCCAGTAGTGCGAGAAGGGTGTCGTTCATGATGTGTGTATCCTCGATCAGCGATTGTTGTTATTCCCGGCCGGTGTCGGCGAGGCCTGTCAACACGCCGGACATTAAGGCCTGATTCCGAGGCTTTCCATCTTGGAAAAGTGGTCTGACCAAAGTGTCGAGGCCTGACTGTCCGGCACCTTCCCCCTAACCATTTGATAAAAAATGATAACTCTCGAGGGACTGTCGAGAAGAAGCCACCGGTGAGCCGGTGTCCATTAGACTAATGGACAGCCGTCTCGCCGAGGGAGAGCATGGAGTCAGGCATGATAATGGGGCCGGGGTGCCGACAGGCTGCGCCGTGGACATGCCCTCTCTGACGCTGACAAGGAGTTCTTATGACTCGCGTGTTCTATGAGCTGTGCGGTATCGACGAGGAACTGCGCTTTTCGCCCTTCTGCTGGCGTGTGCGCTATGCCCTGGCCCACAAGGGGCTGGAGGTGGAGGCTCGCCCCTGGCGCTTTACCGACAAGGAGGCGCTGGCATTCGCCAACTACGACAAGGTGCCGGTGCTGGTCGATGGCGAGACGGTGGTGACCGACAGCTATGAGATCCTGCGCTATCTGGACCGCACCTATCCGGAGTCGCCGCTGATCGGTGAGGGGCTGGCCGCTTCGCGGGCACGCTTCTTCAAATATTACGCCGAGCGAACCCTGGCTCCGGCCATGCTGCGTACCATCATCATGGACCTGCTCAATGCCGTTCATCCCGGTGATCGGGACTACTTCCGCGAGACCCGAGAGAAGCGCTTTGGCCGTACCCTCGAAGAATTTCACTCGCCGTCCAAGGGGCTTGCCCAGCTTGATGCGGCCCTCGAACCGCTGCGGGGCCTGTTGACGGAGTCGGACTTCATCGATGGAGCGTCTCCGGCAGCGGCCGACTATCTGGTGTTCGGCAACTTCATGTGGGCGCGCTGCGTGTCCAGTGCCGACCTGGTCTCCAATGCCGATCCGGTCCACGCCTGGCTCGAGCGCATGCTGGACCTGCATGGCGGACTGGGGCGTCGTGCCATGCGCATCACCGATATCGAGGGGGCCTATCGCTGAGGCTTTGCACGCTGGCCCCGCGAGGTGGCCCGGCCCGTCGATAGGGTCGTGAAAAAACATGGAAGTGTTTTTCATTAAACTTCTTTTGGTCTATTGTGTGGACAGCGACACCGATCGATTGTATCCAAACAAACATAAGAAGTGGAGACACTGTCCATGCCTCAACGCATCCCCCCACGGCCTCTGGCCGCCACCCTGTTGCTTGGCGGCCTGATCGCCGGTGGTGCCCAGGCGGCAACCTGGAGCGATACCTTTATCGGCTATCGCTACGGCACCCAGTTCACCGAGCCGAGCAATTCTCGTGACGTCGAGAAGCACGTGCTGCAGTTCACGCATGTCAGCGGTTACTCGCTGGGGCAGAACTTCCTCAACCTGGATGTGCTGCAGTCGGATAGCGCCGACCCGGCCAGCGGTGGGGACAGTGGCGCCACCGAGGCCTACTTGACCTATCGCCATCAACTGCACCTTGGCAAGCTCGGCGGAGAGCCGCTGGCCTTCGGGCCGGTCAAGGACGTGGCACTGAGCGGCGGCTTCGACCTCAACACCAAGAACACCACCTTCGCTCCCCGCAAACGCCTGCTGGTGGTGGGGCCGACCCTGAAGTTCGACGTGCCCAAGGGGTTTGTCGATCTGAGTCTCTACTATGCTCACGAGTGGAACCACTGCGGTGCGAGCTTCTGTGACGTCGGCGAGATCGAGTTCGATCCCTATTATCAGATCAGCCTGGCCTGGGGGCTGCCCTTCGAGGCCGGCCCGGTGCCGTTGAAGTTTCAAGGGTTCTACAACTACAACGGCGAGAAGGGCGAGGACTACCAGGGCGACGATACCGGCGCCGAGCAGCTGATGCGCACCTCGCTGATGCTCGATGTGGGCCAGCTGGCCTGGGGGGAGCCCAACCAGCTCTGGGCCGGGGTGGGCTATGAGTATTGGCGCAACAAGTTCGGTAATCAGGACAAGGACGGGGTGGATACCGATGCGCCCACGCTGCAACTCGAGTGGCACTTCTGAACGCCATTAGGCGGCAGTAATGTATACAACTTTGTGTTTAATTGATGACACTATCATGGTCATCGGTGTCGACATGAGGTATGCATTAACGACGGACAACAACATTCCCGGATAGCCCCCATGACAATCAAGACGCGCAACAACTCGCTGTTCGATTTCCAAGGGCGACCGCCGATCTACAAGGCGTTGCCCATTTCCCTGCAGCACGTGCTGGCGATGATCGCCGGCGTGATCACCCCCCCCGATCATCATTGCCGGTGTGGTGGGGTCGACCCCCCAGGAGAAGCTGCTGTTGATTCAGGTGGCCGTGCTGGCCTCGGGGATCTGCACCCTGTTCCACCTCTACGGGGTGTGGAAGTTCGGCGCTCGGCTGCCGGCGATCTTCGGCGTGGGCTTCGCCTATGTGCCGACGCTGATCGCCGTAGGCGGCCAGTTTGGTATCGAGGGCATCCTCGGTGCCCAGCTGATCGGCGGCATCACCATGATGGTGGTCGACTACTTCATCCAGTATATACGCCACCTGTTTCCACCGATCGTGGCCGGTACCGTGGTGCTGGTGATCGGCCTGTCGCTTTACGATATCGCCATTCGCTACATGGCGGGCAGCGGCAACGTGAATGCGGAAGGCTTCGGTGACCTGGCCAACTGGATGGTGGGGATCATCACCCTGATCGCGGTGCTGGGCGCCTCCCAGTTCGGCCGCGGGGTCGTCAGGCTGTCGGCGATCATCGTCGGCATTCTGGTCGGCTATGCGGTGGCGCTTCCGATGGGCATGGTCGACTTCAGCTCGGTGGCCGAGGCGCGTTGGCTGGCGGTGCCGGAGTTCATGCCTTTCCAGCTCGAGTTCCACTCGGCGGCCATCGTCTCCATGGTGGTGATCTGCGTGATCAACTCGGTGCAGACCATCGGGGATCTCTCCGCTACCAGTGTGGCGGGCATGAACCGCGAGCTGAAGACTCGTGAGCTTACCGGGGGGTTGTTGGGCAACGGCCTGACCACCGCCCTGAGCGCGCTGTTTGCGGCCTTGCCCACGTCCACCTTCAGCCAGAACGTCGGCATCGTGGCCATGACCAAGGTGATCAGCCGTTCCGTGCTGGCCATCGCCGGCGTGTTCATGGTGCTGGCCGGCCTGAGCCCCAAGTTTGGCGCCATCATGACGACCATCCCTTACCCGGTACTGGGCGGCGCCACCGTCACGGTATTCGGGATGATCACCATGACCGGCATCCAGCTGCTGATCAAGGACGAGCTGTCGGCCCGCAACGTGACCATTGTCGGCCTCTCCCTGGCCCTGGCCCTGGGCATCTCGCAGGTGCCGGCGGCCATCGAGCAGTTCCCCGACATGCTGCAGAATGTCATCGGTGGCGCACCGATCGTGGTCGCTGCCATCACGTCCTTCGTGCTCAATATCATCTTGCCCAATCGTTCCTTGGCCGATGAGCAACGCGAGAGAGACGAGATCGCGCGTGCCGACGCCGACGCTGCGGCCGCCGATCAAGACGCCGTGGACGCCGATCAAGATGCCGTGGACGCCGATCAAGACGCCGAACCTCGGTCCGTGGAACGTTCAGGCCCCGACGGAGACGCGCCCACCCATGTTGCCCCCAACGCCAATCGATGAGGTCCACTTCAACGGCTGAATCGTCACCCGTGTGGTGATCTCACCGCCCGGCCTTGCGCCGGGCGATGTCGTTTCCGGTTGTGTAGGGGAAGGGAGTCGTCGGTTGCCGGCTCAGGCCCGCGCCTCCAGGCGGAAACGGGCGATGCGATTGATCTGCTCCACGGCCGTGCGGCGCTCCTCGGCGGGGTCGTTCTCGAGTCGGGTCTCAAATGCCTGCAGGATGTCATGGCGGTCGTTGCCCTTGACGGCCATCACGAAGGGGAAATCGAACTTCGCCTTGTAGGCGCCGTTGAGTCGCTCGAAGCGAGCCATCTCCTCCGGTGTGCACTGGTCCAGGCCGGCGCCGGCCTGCTCCCGGGTCGAGTCGTCGGTCAGCTCACCGGCGATGGCGGCCTTGCCGGCAAGGTCGGGGTGGGCACGAATCACCGCCAGCTGGCGTTCGGCGGGGGCGCTGGTCAGCACCTCGCTCATGGCCTGCGCCAGGCCGGCGGGGGAGTCGTGGTCGGAGTTCAGCCCCTTGTCCCAGGTCAGCTCGGCAATCCAGGGAGAATGCTCGTAGATCTCGCCGTAGGCGGCCACGAAGGCGGCCTTGTCCAGCTGGCTCGGGCTCGGGGTCAGGGTGGTATGGCTCATTTCAGGCTCCTTGGAGTGTTTCTGCAGGGTGTCGCGGTGGATGAGCGGATGGTGTGTCGTATGGGTGTCGACTAAATGTATACAAAAAATACTTTGAAATGTACCCCAATAATGACTAAAACTGTCTTCATGCACTCAGGTTAGTCCTGGGCGACCGGCATCGACAAGCGGCGCCGGGTCCTATCACGATAATCCACATCACGACACAAGGAGTATTCCCATGGGACGCCTTACCACCCATGTACTCGATACCGCTCAGGGAAGCCCCGGCCAGGGCATCCGCATCGAGGTCTTCCGTCTGGAAGGCGAGCAGCGCACCCGCCTCAAGGAGGTGGTGACCAATGATGATGGCCGCTGCGATGAGCCGATTCTGGAGGGAGAGGCGTTCGCCGCCGGCCAGTATGAGCTGGTCTTTCATGCCGGAGACTATCTGCGTGCCCAGGGAATCGAGGCGGAGGCGCCCCTCTTCCTCGATGTGATACCGCTGCGCTTCGGCGTCGCCGATGCCGGCGCACACTATCATGTCCCCCTGCTGCTCTCGCCCTATGGCTACTCCACCTACCGTGGAAGCTGAGGCGGCTTGCTGACCACCGTTCCTATAACAAGACGCTAGACGAGGCCCCCCTATGCAAGCCTACCTGCTGGAATTCGGTAACTTCATGCTGCGCTGGCTACATGTCATCGCCGCCATTGCCTGGATCGGTGAGTCGATCTATTTCGTGATGCTCGATAACGGCCTGCGAACTCCCAAGGCCACGGAAGACCGCGACAAGGGCGTGTTCGGCGAGATGTGGGCCGTACACGGCGGCGGGTTCTACCACAACCAGAAATATGCCACCGCGCCGGCCAAGCTGCCCGAAGACCTTCACTGGTCGTTCTGGAAGGCCTACACCACCTGGCTGTCGGGTTTTGCGCTGTTCATCCTGCTCTATATGGCCAAGCCCAGCTTCTATCTGGTCAATCCCAACGCCAGCTGGGAGTGGGCGGCCAACATGAGCGGCTGGCAGGCCAATGTGGTGGCACTGTTGTTCCTGCTCGGTGGCTGGGTGGTCTACAACGAGTTGTGCAAGCGCATCAGCCCCTACATGACTCGTGATGGCGTCCTGAGCGTCGCGGTGGCGATCATGATGGTGGTGGTCTCCTACCTCAGCGTTCAGATCTTCTCCGGCCGCGCGGCCTTCCTGTTGACCGGTGCGGTGATGGCTACCGCCATGTCGGCCAACGTCTTCTTCTGGATCATCCCGGGCCAGCGCCGCATGGTGAAGGCGATGAAGGCCGGCGAGACGCCCAACCCTCTGGATGGCAAGCGTGGCAAGCAGCGCTCGGTGCACAACACCTACTTCACGCTGCCGGTGGTACTGCTGATGATCAGCAACCACTACTCCTTCGCCTATTCCCACGAGTATGCGTGGGTGATCATGTCGCTGTTCATCTTCGGTGGCGCACTGATCCGCCAGTTCTTCGTGCTGATGCATGCCGGCAAGATTCAGCCCGCCTACCCGATCGCCGGTACCGCCTTGATTGCGGTGGCCTTCTGGGTAGCCATGCCGAGCATCAACGCCAATTCGGGCCAGGCCCAGGCGTCCGCCAGCGTGTCGCTCTCCGAGGTGCAGCCGATCATCGAATCCCGTTGCGCCGCCTGCCATGCCGGCAACCCCACTCAGCCCGGCTTCAATGCGCCGCCGGCGGGCCTCGCCTATGATACCGACGAGCAGATCCTTCAGCAGAAGCAGCGGATTCAGGAGGTCGTGGCCAGCGGCTATATGCCCCTGGGCAACATCACCAACATCACCGATGAGGAGCGCAAGACCATTGCCGCCTGGTCACAGTGATGCCCTGAACGTCACTCACGCATGATGACACGCTTGACCCGCCCCAGTGGCGGGTCTTGTTGTTTCGGCTATCGGGCGTCACGGCGCGTGACAACGTATACAATAAGCGGCATATCGTTACTGGGAGTTCATGTCATATGAGTCAGCATCAGGATCTCGCGGGGCAGCGCGCCTCCGGCAGCCGTCGAGGCAAGGGCGGCGACGGGGCCGAGCGCCATGAGGTCATCTACCGCTCGATCAGCGACGCCATCATCGAGCACCGGCTCAAGCCCGGTGCGCGACTGCGTGAGGATGCCCTGGCCGAGGTGTTCGGAATCAGCCGTACCGGCATCCGCAAGATTCTTCAGCGCCTGGCGCTGGAGCAGCTGGTGACGCTGACGCCGCGTCGCGGCGCCAGTGTGACGCGGCCCACCGCCGACGAGGCCCGGGAGGTCTTCGAGGCCCGCCAGATGGTCGAGTGCGGGCTGATGCCCGCAGTGGCCCAGCGTCTCGACGAACAGAGCGTGAATGCATTGCGCGAGCTCTCGGCCCAGGAACAGAAGGCCCTGCAGGAGGGCGATCATAGTGCGGCGATCCGCCATTCGGCGGACTTTCATACCCATATCGCGCGCCTCGCCGGCAATGCCACCCTGGCCGAGTTCGTCGAACGACTGTGTTTTCGCTCTTCGCTGATTCTGGCGGTCTATGGCAGGCCGGGGCATCTGGGCTGTGAGACGCATGATCACGAGGCATTGATCTCTCTTCTACGGGAGGGGCGTGGTCAGGAGGCCGCCACGCTGATGGGCCACCACCTGCGCGCCGTGGAGGCGACCCTCGCCATCGTGGAGGAGGATCAGGAGGCCCCGGATCTACACCAGATATTTCTCAACTAAATATCGACGCCTCGGGCTTGCGGATCATCGTCGGTAGCGATACATTTCATGTTGTATACAAAATACTTGCAATATTGGGCATCATTTTGATGCCGCCGTGGTTACGGCAATACGGCTACGGCAATACGGTTGCTGCAATGTAGTTACTACAAGGTGATGACATGATCGACGCTCCCTATCCTCGCGACCTCGTCGGCTATGGCCGCACACCGCCCCACGCCCAGTGGCCAGGTAATGCCCGGATTGCCGTACAGTTCGTGCTCAACTACGAGGAGGGCGGCGAGAACTGCGTGCTCCACGGCGACGAGGGGTCCGAGCAGTTTCTTTCCGAGATCATCGGTGCGCCGGCCTTTCCCGACCGCCACCTGAGCATGGAGTCGATCTACGAGTACGGTTCGCGCGTCGGCGTATGGCGCATCCTGCGCGAGTTCGAGCGTCGGGGCCTGCCGCTGACGGTGTTCGGCGTGGCCATGGCCCTGGAGCGCAATCCCGAGGTCGCCCAGGCATTCAAGGAGCTGGGCCATGAGGTCGCCTGCCACGGCTATCGCTGGATCCACTATCAGGAGGTCTCCGAGGAGGTCGAGCGCGAGCATATGCGCCGCGCCATCGAGATCTTCCAGACGCTCTACGGCGAGAAGCCGCTGGGCTGGTACACCGGCCGCGACAGCCCCAATACTCGCCGACTGGTGCTCGATGAGGGGAGCTTCCTCTACGATAGCGATTACTACGGCGACGACCTGCCGTTCTGGACCCGCGAGGCAGACAGCCAGGGGCGTGAGCAGTCGCATCTGGTGGTGCCCTACACCCTGGACACCAACGACATGCGTTTCGCCGCGCCCCAGGGCTTCAATACCGCCGACCACTTCTTTACCTACCTGCGCGACGCCTTCGACGTGCTCTATGCCGAGGGTGACGAGTCGCCGAAGATGCTCTCGGTGGGCATGCACTGTCGATTGCTCGGCCGCCCGGGTCGCTTCCGCGCCCTGCAGCGCTTCCTGGACCATATCGAGGCCCATGACCGCGTCTGGGTGACCCGCCGCGTGGACATCGCCCGCCACTGGGCTGAGCATCACCCGGCGCCTTGAGCCGGCGGCGTCCCGATAGTCACCGCGGGCGGCTCGCCGCCTGCCCGCCCCGCGTTTTTCAGGAGACAGCATGCTTGAACTCGAGGCCCAACCCCTCACCCCGGAGGCCTTCGCGCCCTTCGGCGACGTGATCGATACCCGGACATCGGACTACTTTCACATCAATGCCGGCCGCACGCGGCGCTATCACGACCTGGCCAGGGTCGAGACCCTGGGCGAGCAGGCCCGGGCGATGATCAGCATCTTCGTCAGCCAGCCGGTCGAGGTGCCCCTTGACCTGAGCTTCCTCGAGCGTCATCCCCAGGGCAGCCAGGCCTTCGTGCCGATGCATGAGGAGCGCTTCATCGTGGTGGTGGCGCCGCCCGGCGAGGCCATCGACCCCGCCGCGGTGCGCGCCTTCATCACCGATGGCCGCCAGGGCGTCAACTACCGCGCCGGGGTCTGGCATGCCATCCAGTCGGTGCTGGGTCGCGAGGGTGAGTTCCTGGTGGTCGACCGCGGTGGTGAGGGCAACAACTGCGACGAACACCCCATCGACATCCGCGTGACCCTGCCGCAAGGCGAGGTCGTTACGCCGACCCACAGCGAACAGGAGTCCACGTCATGAGTCAGCCACACCAGCCCTCTCGTCAGTACTATGCCCCCCAGGGAGGCCATCCCGACCAGAAGGTCATGACCACCGACCGCGCCATGTTTACCGAGGCCTTCGCGGTGATTCCCAGGGGGGTGATGCGCGATATCGTCACCAGCAAGCTCCCTCACTGGGACAACACTCGGCTGTGGATACTGTCGCGTCCGCTCTCCGGCTTCGCCGAAACCTTCTCCCAGTACATCATGGAGGTCTCTCCGGGCGGCGGCAGCGAGCGTCCCGAGACCGACGCCGGCGCCGAGGGCGTGCTGTTCGTGGTGGGAGGCGAGATGACGCTGACCATCGACGGCGAGAAGCACCATATGGTACCCGGCGGCTACGCCTTCCTGCCGCCCGGCTGCGACTGGCAGCTGCGCAACGAGGCCGACGCCCCGGTGCGCTTCCACTGGATCCGCAAGGCCTATGAATTCGTCGACGGCCTCGACGTGCCGGAGGCCTTCGTGGTCAACGAGAACGACATCGCGCCCACGGTGATGCCGGATTGCAACGAGGTGTGGGCGACGACCCGCTTCGTCGACCCGGACGACCTGCGTCACGACATGCACGTGACCGTCGTCACCTTCCAGCCCGGCGGGGTGATCCCCTTCGACGAGACCCATGTCATGGAGCATGGCCTCTACGTGCTCGAGGGCAAGGCGGTCTATCACCTCAACCAGCAGTGGGTCGAGGTCGAGGCCGGTGACTACATGTGGCTGCGTGCCTTCTGCCCGCAGGCCTGCTATGCGGGCGGTCCGGGGCCCTTCCGCTACCTGCTCTACAAGGACGTCAACCGCCACATGACGCTGCCCTACGGCAAGCGTCGCTAACCGCTTCGCGTCGGCCCGTCCGGAACGGGCCGATGGTATGCAATGGCCTTGAAAAGCGCCGGCCGATCCTCTGTGCAAGAGGGCGGCCGGCGCTTCTGCGTTGCCCCCGGGGCGTGTTTTTTCATGGGGGTTTTTCATTATTCGGGAAGGAGGCATGTCGGGTCCTCCGTCGCCGATGAAATAATATGGAAATACTTTCCAAAAAATATTGACGGCGCTCCATCGGCGGGTCTAGCCTTTGTATACAGAAAATATTTCCACAGAATAAAAATTCTCCCAGGAGGAAGCCGCCATGGCCCGCATGACCGCAGCAGAAGCCGCCGTTCACGTGCTCAGGAAAGAAGGTGTCGATGTCGCCTTTGGCCTGCCCGGTGCCGCTATCAACCCCTTCTACGCCGCGATGCGTCAGGTCGGCGGGGTGGACCACGTCCTGGCGCGCCATGTCGAGGGGGCCTCGCACATGGCCGAGGGCTATACTCGTGCCGACGGTAGTTGTCAAGAAATCTGTCGCCTCTGAGATCATTCAGGCCACCTGTTTTTCCGGTTCAGCGACGGTGACCTGGAGCTCCCGCTCCGGGTTAAGAGACACGGTGCCAATCGGCGTCCAATTGCGGGTCTTGCCGCTCCAACGAGCGGGGTTGGCCGCACGCGCTGCCTGATTGATGGCATGCCGCTTTGCCAGCACGCCGGTATCCTCGCCAGCATGTCGCTGTGCCGGTGTCACCAGGCGGATCCCGCTGTGGCGATGCTCGTGGTTGTACCACTGCACGAAGCTGGCCACCCACTCACGGGCGTCGTCGACCGTGGCGAACCCATCAACTGGGTAGCAAGGCCG
>NZ_JHVH01000033.1 GCF_000620045.1 Halomonas halodenitrificans DSM 735
CGATGACTGTCAAGCTTGTTGGAACCTGGAATCAGGCGGCTTCTAACCGCTGATCGCGTTGAACCAGCGGGTCTTCCTGATCGGGGTTCAGCCAGACCGTCCGGCGCGGCGTCCAGTTGCGGGTGGCACTACTCCACCGCCCGGGATGTTGCCGTTTCGCCTCGGCATAGATGGCGTCTCGCCTTGCCAGCACCTCGTTATCCAGGCCGGCATGCCGCTCCCCCGGGGTGACGAACCGTATGGCGCTGTGGCGGTGTTCGTGGTTGTACCACTGCACGAAGCGCGTCACCCACTGCTGCGCCGCTGACAGGCTCTCGTAGCCGTCCATCGGGTAGTCGGGCCGGTACTTGCAGGTCCTGAACAGCGACTCCGAGAAGGCGTTGTCATTGGAGACCCGAGGGCGGCTGTACGACGGAGTGATATTTAACCGCTGCAACGTCGCCTGAAGCGTCGAGCCTTTCATGGCGGAGCCATTATCGGCGTGTAATACCAGTGGCTGGTTGATGCAGCCTTCGCGCAGCACGGCACGCTGGATTACCTCGCTGCTGTTGGCCATGGATTCCTGGTCGAAGACCTCGGCATCGACGATCTTGCGGCTGTAGATATCGACGATCATGTACAGGTAGTAGAACTGCCCACGTACACGGGTTGGTAAGTAGGTCACGTCCCAGCTCCAACAGGTATTGGGGCGTGTCACCCGGCGTCGCTGGGGGTCGCCCTTGGGACGTGGAGCGCGAGCGCGGCCACGGTGGTGCTGCTCACCATGCTCCCGGAGGATGCGGTAGTAGCTGGACTCTGACGCCACGTAGCGGCCTTCTTCGTCCAGCAGCCGCGGCACGATCTGCCCAGGCGGCAGGCTGGCGAACTCAGGACGATGGCAAATCTCCAGCACCTGCTGACGCTCCTCCGGCGATAGGGCATGACGCGGGACAGGCCGCACCGCTTGAGGCCGGCGATCCTGATCGCCCCGCACCCAGCGGCGATATGTGTTGGTGCCGATGCCAAGCTCTGCACACGCGGCTTGCAGGCGGGCTCCTTCGGCGCGGGCCTCATCGATCAGCTGTATGGCATCCTGGCGATCTGAAGTGCTGATCATTCGTCCTCGTCCCCCCAGATCGCTCGGGCCTTTTTTCGCAATGTCAGTAGTGCAGCGGTTTCCGCCAGCGCGGCTTCCTTGCGGCGGAGCTCACGCTTGAGCTCCTTGTTCTCCTGGCGCTCCGCCTTGCGGGCTTCACTCTGCTGCTTGGTGGCGGCATCGCTTCGGTCGTTGGCACCTTCACAGCTCGCACGCCAGCGCTGGATCTGCTCGGGATAGAGGCCACGCTGCCGGCAGTATTCAGCACGTTCAGCCTCGCTGAGGGCCGCTGTCTCCAGAACGGCGTGGAACTTGTCCTGCGAGCTCCAGCCTTCGGGATCATCGCTCTGGTCAGGTAGCAAACGGCCTGCTTGACGAGCCTTCTTGCGCCAGTTGTACAGTGTCGCGGCGGAGATGCCTTCTTCCTGGGCCACTTCCGCCACCGTGCGGTTGTGCGGCGGGAGCAGCTTCTTGAGGATGGCTTCTCGGCGCTCGTCGGAGTACTTCATCGGAACCTCATCACGCCCCATATGGTTCAGAGTCTAACAGCCGCTGATACTCCAACTAGCGTGACAGTGGGGGCAATCCCCAGGCGCCCACCCACCTGCTGATCATTCCCAAGAAGCATATCGCGACCCTCAATGATATCGAGGAGGATGACCTGGCGTTGGTAGGGCGGCTGCAGTACGCAGCGGCTCATCTGGCGCGGGAGCGTGGTTTTGCCGACGATGGCTACCGCGTCGTGATGAACTGCAATGACCAGGGTGGCCAAACGGTCTACCATATTCACATGCACCTGATGGGCGGCCGACGCTTTACTTGGCCGGCTGGGTAGTCGGCGCTCCTGCGGGCAACCGCGCGATCTACGGTGTTCGGCGCATCAGGTGCATTCCAGTCGCCTCAGGCCTCGGCGCTGTCCTCGATGATGGTGTAGGAGTGGCTCATCTCGACCCCGCCATTGGCCAGCATGATCGAAGCGCTACAGTATTTCTCGGCGGAGAGCTCAACGGCTCGTGCCACCTGCTTCTCCTTCAGTGCCTTGCCGGTGACGGTAAACTGGACGTGGATCGACGTGAACACGCTGGGAGTGGCGTCGGCGCGTTCGGCCTCGATGCTGGCCACGCAGTCGCTGACGTCGGCGCGCGCCTTCTCGAGGATGTTGAGCACGTCGAAGGAGGCGCAGGCCCCCATCCCCATCAGCAGCATCTCCATGGGGCGCGGGCCGGTGTTGCGACCGCCATGGTCGGGCGGCCCGTCGATGACCACGCTATGGCCGCTTCCCGATTCGGCGACGAATTGACGACCGTCGGTCCATTTGACTGTGGCTTGCATGTCTCGAGTTTCCTTTTCGTGTCCTGGGCAAAGATGGCCAGCATAGCAGCTGCATCGTATGAGCTCAGTAGCGAAGGTGATTCGACGTCAGTGTCTCGTCCAGTTTTTGCAGTCTCTCCGGTGTGCCCACATCGACCCATTGGTCGCGGTGATAATGGCCGGCCACCCGGCCCGCGGCCATGGCGCGGCGCAGCAGTGGTGCCAGGGCGAAGGCACCGGGTGGCTCGTCGGCCACCAGCGCCGGGTCGAGCAGGCTGATGCCGGCGAAGGTCAGGCTTGGCTCGCCCTGCTCATGCACGCGTCCGGCGGCGTCCAGGTGGAAATCGCCATCCGGGTGATGCGCGGGATTGTCCACCAACACCAGCCGCGCCAGTTCGTCATCGCCGAGGGCGGGTAGCGTGGCCGGGTCGAGGTCGCACCAGACATCGCCGTTGACCAGCAGGAAGGGCGCGGCGCCGAGCATCGGCAGCGCGTGCTGGATGCCCCCGCCCGTTTCCAGGGGTGTCGCTTCCCGGCTCCAGGCGATGCGTACCCCATGATCCCCGCCATCTCCCAGCGCCTCGATGATTTGTTCGGCGCGATAGCTGACGTTGATCACCACGTCGCGGATGCCCGCCGCGCGCAGGCGCTCGAGATGATGGACGATCAGCGGCTTGCCGCCCACTCGGAGCAGTGGCTTGGGACAATGGTCGGTCAGCGGTCGCATGCGAGTGCCGAGGCCGGCGGCCAGGATCATCGCCTTCATGACGCCTCCTCGAGTCTGGCGGTCAGGGCCGGGCGGAAGGTGTCGGTCACCCAGGCCTTGAGTGCTTGGTGTCCCGCCAGGCCCGCCAGGCTATCCTCCAGGTGATCGAGGAAGTGGGGCAGGCGCTCGAGATAGCCCGACTTGTGGTCGCGCAGCGTCAGGCGACAGAAGATGCCCAGTACCTTGAGCGCGCGTTGGGCGGCCATGGCATTGGCCTGGGCCAGGAAGTCGGCTTCTCCCGTGCGTGAGGAAAGGCGGCCATCGTCAATCGCCCGGCGGCGGAAGGCCTCGACCCAGGCGGCGAAGCGGGCGGTATCGAAGCGGCAGTAGCGGCCGCGCAGCAGCGAGACCAGGTCGTAGCCGAGCGGGCCGGCCACCGCGTCCTGGAAGTCGATCAGCACCAGGGAATCCTTGTGCACCATCAGGTTCATGGCATCGAAGTCGCGGTGCACCGTCACCGTTGGCTGGGCCAGTGCCTGATCCACCAGGGTTCGACGCAGCGCCTCCCAGCCTGCGGGTGTCTCCAGGCCCAGCCATTCACCCAGGCACCACTCGGGGAAGAGGTCCAGTTCACGCTCGAGCAGTGCGGAATCGAAGCGCGGCAGCGCCTCGGGGCCGGCACGATTCTGAAGATCGTGAAGCACCGCGATGGCCCGGTCATGCCAGGCTAGTATCTCGACACCATCATCGAAGCAGAGCTGCAGGGGAGTGTCCCCGAGGTCCTCCAGTTCGATAAACCCCGCTTCCAGGTCGACGGCATAAAGGTGGGGGACCGGCAGCCCGGCGGCCTGCCAGCGACGGGCGATGCTGGCGAAGGGGCGACTGTTCTCCTGCTCGGGCGGGGCATCCATCAGGATGCGGGTGGTGGCGTCGGGCAGGGTCAGGCGATAGTAGCGGCGGAAGCTGGCGTCGCCGGCGGCCAGGCGCAGGTCGAAGGCCTCGGGCGTCAGATCGTGGTGCTCGGCGGCCCAGCGGGTGAGCCGTTCGAGGCGCGTGGCGTCGGGGGCGGCGTCGGTCATTAAGGTGGCTCCAGTCGGTGTGTCCGGTTGACGGTCGTGGGCAGTCGCCGCATGCTGGGCGCTGCGCCGTCACCGCCGGCAGGACAGGCCGACGGCGGCCTGTATAATAGCGTTTCATCTCGCCAAGGACATCGACCAACATGGGCAAGCGACTCTCATGGACGGCCCTCGCGGGCCTGGCGACCGCGCCGCTTGCCGGGGCGCCGCTGTTGGCGGCTCCGCCGGAGCCGCTGCCTGCCGAGCAGCTGGACTTTATGACCTGGGGTGAGGAGCGCCCGGCAGATGCCCTGTGTCGCGGGCGCTATGTGATGCCCGACTATCGTCTGCCGCCGCCCGAGCCCGGCCAGGTGGCCAGCGAGTCGGCCAGCGCCCACTATGGCGACGACGGCGAGACCCTGCTGCAGGGAGAAGTCGTGCTGCGCCGCGACACCGCCCAGCTCGAGACCCCGGAGGCCCGGGTGCCGCCCAGCCGGGAGCGTGCCTTCGCCGAGGGGCCCCTGACGCTGCGCGACCAGGGGCTGCTGGTGCGAGGAGGCGCCGGCGAGCTCTCGCTGGTTCACGATGGGGCCAGCATCGATGAGGCCCATTACGTGGTTCATGAGCAGCGTCTGCGCGGGGATGCCGAGCGCCTGGCGCGCCTCGAGGATGGCCGCTATCAGCTGACATCGGGGAGCTTTACCACCTGTGACCCGGGCAACAACCTGTGGCGCCTGGTGGGGGGCGATGTCGTGCTCGACCGCGAGAGCGGCTTCGGCACCGCCCGCCATGCCCGGCTGGAGGTCAAGGATGTGCCGGTCTTCTACTGGCCCTGGGTACGCTTCCCCATCGATGACCGCCGCCAAACCGGCTTTCTATGGCCGGCGGTAGGTTTCTCGACGGATTCGCTGGACTATGCCCAACCCTTCTACTGGAACATCGCCCCGGACCAGGATGCCACCATCACGCCGCGCTGGATCAGTGATCGCGGCCTGCTGCTGGGCGGCCAGTACCGCTACCTGTTCCCCTCCGATGCCGGCCAGATCGAGGGTGCCTGGCTAGGCAGCGACGATGGCGGTGACAGCGACAATCCCAATGATGCGGCGCGCCGCTTCGAGGGAGAGGATCGCTGGTACCTCGACTATCGTCATGCCGGCACCCTGGACTCGCGCACTCGCTATCGGTTGCGCTACGGGGCGGCCAGCGATGGGCGCTACTTCGATGATTTCGGCAGCGACTTCGCCGAGCAGAACACCTCGTCCATGTCGCGCCTGGCCCAGATCGATTACCGCGGTGACACCTGGCGCCTCGATGCCCGCGCCCAGGGGTTCCAGAAGCTCGATGACCCGCTGCAGGAGCAGGACAAGCCCTTCTACCGCCTGCCCAGCCTCAGTGCGTCAGCCCGCTGGAGCCAGGCGAGCGGCTTCTATCAGGAGTGGCAGAGCAACTACAGCTACTTCTGGCGGGATGTCGAGGAGAATGAGATTACGCTGGATAGGGAGGCGGCCACCGGCTCGCGGCTGCACCTTTCGCCGGCCCTGGGCTGGCGCCTCGACGCCAGCTGGGGTCACCTGGAACCGCGCTTCGAGTGGCTGGGTACCGCCTACGAGCTGGACTACGGCGAGCGGGACGTCGGCGACCGCGATACCCGCCTGACCCGCAGCGTGCCGGTGACCTCCGTGGATGCCGGCCTGGTATTCGAGCGTGAGCTCGATCTGGGCGGCCGTGACTATCGCCAGACCCTGGAGCCCAGGGCCAACTATGCCTATGTGCCGGCTCGGGACCAGAGCGACTTCCCCGACTTCGACACCAGCGAGCGCGCCTTCTCCTGGAACCAGCTGTGGTCGCCATACCGCTTCTCGGGAAGCGATCGGGTCGGTGACCTCAACCGCCTCTCTCTGGGGGTCTCCTCGCGGCTGCTGGAGGACGAGGGCGGCCGCCAGCGTCTCTCCCTGGGGCTGGGTCAGGCGCTCTACTTCGAGGACCGAGCCATCGACATGGTGGGCGACCCGGACGAGCTGCCGACGAATGGCGGGGATCGCTATCGCGCGACTCGCGAGCGCTCGCCGTTGGTGGTCAATGCCGACTGGCAGATCAGCGAACGCTGGCGCACCTACTGGGAATGGCTTTACGACGATCACCTGGAACGTACCGAGCGCACCGGGGTCGACCTGCAGTATCGCTCGCCCCAGGGGCACGCATTGAACCTTGGCTATCGCTGGGAACTCGAAGGCTTCGATCCCTCGCTGGACCGGAGCGACGATGATTTCCGCGAGTACGATCGCGAGGAGTATGACGTCTCCTTCGCCTGGAAGGCCGGGCGGCGCTTCGACGTGATCGGCCGCCTGCTCTATGACAACACCAATGACCGCGCCCTGGAGCAGCTGGCCGGGGTGCAGTGGAACGACTGTTGCTACGGCGTACAGCTGGTATGGCGTGAGTGGATCGATGACAACGACACCGGTTCTGTGAATGATGACTTCAGTGATCGCGGGGTCTTTCTGCGCTTCGTGTTCAAGGGACTCGGCGGTGTGGGTCGCGAGGCCGACAGCTATTTCGAGGAGGCCATCCCCGGCTATCGAAGCACTGCCTTCTGAGTCGGGCTGGCCCGTTTAGAGAGAGGAATGATGAAAGAACAGCACACCATGCGCAGCCGACGCACCCCCCTCCTGGCCGCCGGCCTGGCCATGGCGCTGGGTCTCGCCGTGGTGCCGTTCGGCACCCAGGCTCAGGAATTTTCATCCAGTCAGCGTCAGGCGCTGGATCGCATCGTGGCGGTGGTCAACGAGGGGGCGATCATGCGCAGCCAGCTCGAGGACCGCCTCACCCAGGTACGCAGCCAGATGGGTGCCCAGCAGCAGGAGCTGCCACCCGCGCAGGCTCTGCGCGACCAGGTCCTGGAGCGGATGATCCTCGAGGAAATCCAGTGGCAGATGGCCGAAGAGTCGGGCCTCACGGTGGAGGATACGGAACTCAATCGCCAGGTGCGGGGCATCGCCGAGAATAACGGCATGAGCCTTGAGCAGTTTGCCGATGCCCTGGAGGCCGATGGCCTGACGCTGGCCGGAGTGCGCGAGGAAATTCGCCGCGAAATGGCGCTGCGCCAGCTCCAGCAGCGCCGCGTCGGCAGCCGGGTCAACCTCTCCGAGCGGGAGGTGGAGCGCTTCATGGAGCAGGAAGGGGCTACCCGTGACCAGGCCCAGCAGGCCCTCTTTCAGCGCAAGGCCAACGAGGAGCTCGACGCCTGGCTACGGGAGATCCGCTCCCAGGCCTTTATCGACAAGCGTCTCGACGCGCGCTGATGACAAGGCCAGACACGCCGCTGCTGGCGCTGACCACCGGTGAGCCGTCGGGCATCGGCCCCGAGCTTGCCCTGATGCTGGCGGCCGAAGGCATTGCCGCGGCGCGGCTGGTGGCCGTGGGTGACCCGGGGCTGCTTGCCCGGCGTGCCGACCTGCTGGGGCTGGATATTGAATTGCTCGACATGGCGCCCGGTGAGACGGTGCCGCCGGCGATTCCCGGCCGGCTTCCGGTATGGCCCGTGGCACTGCGGGAGCCGGCGCGCCCGGGAGTGCTGGAGCCGCGCAATGCCGACTATGTGCTCGAGACCCTGGATGTGGCGATCCATGCCTGCCGGACGGGGCGGGCCCACGGCATGGTCACCGCCCCGCTGCACAAGGGCGTGATTCTCGATGCGGGGCATGCGGGATTTACCGGGCATACCGAGTATCTGCGCGATGCCTGCGGTGCCGAAGAGGTGGTGATGGTGCTGGCGACCGACGCCGCCCTGCACGCCGCGGGGCCCGACTGGCGGGGCGCTGCCTCTCTGCGGGTGGCGCTTGCCACGACCCATCTGCCCCTGAGAGACGTGGCCGAGGCCATCACCGCCGAGGGCCTCACGCGTGTGCTGCGTATCCTCGATGCCGACCTGACGCGCTGGTTCGGGGTGGCGAGGCCGCGCATCGCGGTGTGCGGGCTCAACCCCCACGCCGGCGAGGGGGGGCATCTGGGGCATGAGGAAATCGAGATAATCGAACCGACCCTGGCCGCACTACGCGACGAGGGATTGACCCTGGACGGCCCGCTCCCCGCCGACACCCTCTTTACTCCGCGCCACCTGGCGGGTGTCGACGCGGTGCTGGCCATGTATCACGACCAGGGGCTGCCGGTACTCAAGTACTCGGGGTTCGGCCGGGCCGCCAATATCACCCTGGGGCTGCCGCTGGTACGCACCTCGGTGGATCATGGCACCGCCCTGGACCTGGCCGGCACGGGCCGCGCCGACCTCGGCAGCCTGCGCGTCGCCGTGGCCCTGGCCGCGGAGATGGCCGGCCGCGGTGCTTGAAGCTGAACGATAACTAGTGTCGTTCGAGGGGCGCCGGATCAGCCCCGAGATAGCGGCACTGCGATATTTGGACTATTTAGTGATAGAAGGACACCCCTGAATGGCATCTCGCCCCCCGGTTCATCAGGCGCGCAAGCGCTTCGGACAGAATTTTCTGCGCGACCGCGGCATCATCTCCCGTATTGTGCGGGCCATCGGGCCGCGTGCCGGCGAGCGAATCGTGGAGATCGGCCCCGGTCAGGGGGCGCTTACCGAGCCACTGCTGGAGGCCGCCGGCGGTCGCCTGGAGGTGATCGAGCTCGACCGCGACCTGATTCCCGGACTGCGCGTGCAGTTCTTCAACTACCCCGACTTCGTGATCCATGAGGGCGACGCCCTCAAGGTCGACTTCCGTGCCCTGCGTGGCGCCGGCGAGCCGCTGCGCGTCGTCGGCAACCTGCCCTACAATATCTCCACCCCGCTGATCGCCCATCTGCTTCAGGCCGGCGATGCCGTCGCCGATATGCACTTCATGTTGCAGAAGGAGGTGGTGGAACGCCTGGCCGCCGAGCCGGGCGGCGCCGACTGGGGGCGACTCTCGGTGATGGCCCAGTATCGCTGCCGGGTGGATGCCCTGTTTGTGGTGCCGCCGGAAGCCTTCGTGCCGCAGCCCAAGGTGGACTCCGCCATCGTGCGGCTGACGCCCCATGCCGAGTTGCCTTTTCCGGCCCGGGACGAGGCGCTATTGGCCTCGATCGTCAAGGAATCCTTCGGGCAGCGCCGCAAGACCCTGCGCAACAACCTCAAGGGGCGCATCGGCGCCGCCGAGCTCGAGGCGCTGGGCATCGATCCCGGTCGGCGGCCCCAGACCCTGAGCGTCGAGGAGTTCGTGTCGATTGCCGACCACCTGGCGCAGGCCGGCGAGGAGGCTCGTCCATGAGCGATCGCACCCCTATCGATGCCGCCGCCATGGCCGAGGGGCCAGGCGTCAGCGTCGAGATCCAGCCGGAGTTTCGCCCCGAGGAGTCTGCCATCGGCGAGGGCCGTTACGTGTTCAGCTACACCGTGACGGTGCACAACGCCTCACGCCATAGTGTCCAGCTGATGGCGCGCCACTGGACCATCACCCAGGGCAGCGGCAAGGTCCAGGACGTGCGCGGCAAGGGCGTGGTGGGCCAGCAGCCGGTGATCGCGCCGGGTCATGACTTTCGCTACACCAGCCGGGCGGTGCTCGATGGGCCGGTCGGCGTCATGCAGGGCGAGTATACCTGCGTCGATACCGCCACCCAGCGGCCCTTCGAGGTATCCATTGCCCCCTTTCGTCTGGCCGGACCCAACCAGGTTCACTGAATGCGTCGCGTCTTAACCGTAAGCAGGAAACGCCCATGACCACCTATGCCATCGGCGATCTTCAGGGCTGCCATGCCGAGTTCGTCGAGCTGCTCGAGGCCCTGAACTTCGACCCGCGTCACGACCGGCTGTGGCTGGCCGGTGATCTGGTCAACCGCGGCCCCGGGTCGCTTGCCTGTCTGCGTGAGGTCGAGGCCCTGGGCGATGCTGCCCTGACGGTGCTCGGCAATCACGACCTTCACCTACTGGCGGTGGCGAGAGGGGGGGCCACGCTCAATCGCAAGGATACCCTCGACGCCATTCTCGCCGCCCCGGATCGCGAGCGGTTGCTCGACTGGCTGCAGGCGCGCCCGCTGGTGGTTCGCGAGACCCTGGGGGGGGAGGATACCCTGATGGCGCATGCCGGCCTGCTGCCCCGGTGGTCGCCGGATCTGGCCGAGGGCCTGGCCGACGAGGTGGAGACACTGTTGGCCAGCGAGCAGGCGGGAGGCTTTCTCGAACGCATGTATGGCAATACACCGGATCGCTGGCGCAATGACCTCGAGGGCATCGAGCGCTGGCGGGCCATCGTCAATGTGTTTACTCGCATGCGCTTCATCGATGCCGAGGGGCGGCTGGACTTCGCCGCCAAGGAGGGGCTCGATAGCGCCCCGGCGGGCTTCGCGCCCTGGTTTCGCTACCCGCGCGGCGATGCCGCGCGGCTCGTCTTCGGCCACTGGGCGGCGCTCCAGGGGGCGACACCCGGCAGCCGCGTCAACGCCTGCGCGCTGGATACCGGCTGCGTATGGGGGGGCTCCCTGACGGCCCTGGACCTCGATCGCGGCGAGCGCACCAGTGTACCCAGCCGCGTTACCCATCATCCGACATGAGGCGCCCCATGAGCTTTCAGCATCTCGATATCCCGACCCTCAAGGCCTGGCTCGACGCGGACCATGAGGCGGCGCTGGTGGATATCCGCGACGCCCTGAGCTTCGCCCAGGGCCATATTCCCGGCAGTCGCCGGCTCGATAACGAATCGGTAGGCGAGTTTGTCGAAGCGACGCCTACGGAGCGGCCGGTGGTAGTGGTCTGCTACCACGGTCACTCCAGCCAGCAGGCGGCCACCTGGCTGGCCGGCCAGGGCTTTTCCGAGGTCTACAGCCTCGATGGCGGCTTCACCGACTGGCAGCTACGCCATCCCGATCGAGTGGAGGTCTGAGCGTGACGCGGTCATGTGATCCGGCCGTGACGGGGCTCTCGGTCTATCGGGTGGGCGGCGCGGTGCGCGATGCCCGCCTCGGCTGGCCGGTCACCGATACCGATTGGGTCGTCGTGGGGGCCACGCCCGAGGCCCTGCGCCGTCGCGGCTTCCGGCCCGTGGGGCGTGACTTCCCGGTCTTTCTGCACCCGGAGACCCACGAGGAATATGCCCTGGCGCGTACCGAGCGCAAGGCGGGGCATGGCTATACCGGCTTCGTGGTGCACGCCAGCCCCGAGGTGACCCTGGAGGAGGACCTGGCGCGCCGCGACCTGACCATCAATGCCATGGCAGAGACTCCGCAAGGCGAGCTGGTGGACCCCTACGGGGGCCTGGCCGATCTGGCGACGAGGGTGCTGCGCCATGTCTCGCCGGCCTTCGTGGAGGATCCGCTGCGGGTGTTGCGTACCGCGCGTTTCCTGGCCCGCTATGCGGGGCTCGGCTTTACCATCGCCGAGGAAACTCGGGAGCTGATGCGCCAGCTGGTGCAGAGCGGAGAACTCGGCCATCTGGTGGCCGAACGAGTATGGGTCGAGACCGAGAAGGCGCTGGCCGAGCCCTGGCCCGAGGTCTACTTCCAGGCGCTCGACGACTGCGGCGCCCTGGCGGTGTTGATGCCGGCGCTAGCGGCCGACGGAGAGGCCCTGGACGAGGCGCTGGGCCGACTGCATCGGCTACCCGAGGAGGAAGAGGGCGAGGCCTTGCCCCGCTGGCGCTGGGCGCGACTCGTCGAGCACCTGGACGAGGCGGAGCGAGCCGAGTTGGCCGAGCAGCTACGCCTGCCCAGGGCCTACGTCGAGCTGGCCCGCCAGGTATCGCTGACCCGGGCGCTGATCGCGGCATCACGGCGGTCGCCGCTGGGGGGCGGTGACATCCTGGCCTGGCTGGATGGCATCGATGCCTGGCGGCGCGGCGAGCGAGTCATGCCGCTGATCCGCCTGGTCAGCCGGGAGGCGCCGGGGCTTGCCGAGGAGCTGGCGCTGGGCTGGCGGCTGGCCGCCCAGGTGTTGCCGAAGACGCTGGTGGAGGAGGGCTTCAGGGGCGGAGAACTGGGTCAGGAGCTCGCCCGACGGCGGCGCGAAGCGATCGGTGCCGCCCTGGGCGTCGCCTGAGCCGCTTACCCTGGCCGGCGGGTTACTCGGCTGGCCGGTCGGGGGTCGAGATCCGGCGCCCGGCCCAGGTGAATGCCACCGGCCAGAGCTGCTGATTGCCCGGGTCGAAGCGGCGCCACAGGGACGCATAGGTGTCGCCGCTCAGGGGGTGCTGCGCCTGGGGGAGCAGCTCGGCCAGGGGCTGGAGCACGAAGGCGTGGTGAGTGATTTCGCCGCGGGGCAGGCTGACGCCATCGTGTTCACCGGTGAGCTCGCCCACGGTCAGCAGGTCGACATCCAGTGTCCGGGGGCTGAACTTGGGGCTGTCGACGCGTCGGCCGTTGGCGAACTCGAGGCGCTTGCACCAGGCCTGGAGCTCTCCCACCCTGGCGTCGCTCTCGAAGGTCGCCACCAGGTTGTAGAAGTTGCGCCCATCCTCGAAGCCGACCGGCTCACTCTCGAATACCCGCGAGACGGTCAGCCCCGTGAAGGAAGCCGCCAGGGCGTCCAGGCAGACGCGTACATGGTATTCGCGTTCGATGTTGCTGCCGATGCTCACCGTGACCCTGGCCATCATGCGACTCCCTGCCGAGTGCCGCGCTCGATGCTGACGCCCACCGCGGCGGCGGCCGGCACGGCGCCGGGCTTGCGCACGACCAGGCGCAGCCAGGCGATGCCGAACTCCTTGCGCAGGGTCGCGGCCAGTCGCTCGGCGAAGGTCTCCACCAGGGCGAAGTCGTGGGCGGCGGCGAAGGTCTGGATGCGCTCGCTGATGGCGGCGTAGTCGAGGGTCCGGGCGATGTCGTCGTCCGCCGCGGCGGGACGAATATCGGTCGCCAGCGTCAGGTCGAGCGTCAGGCGCTGGGTGATGGTGCGCTCCCAGTCGTAGACGCCGATCACGGTGTCGACGGCGAGGGACTCTATCAGCACTAGATCCATGGTGGCTTCCGGGCGGGTGCAGGGGGAATGGGGCGAGATTGTACGCGAGCCGCGCCGTGTGGAATACCTCGGTGGCTGGGCAGTTCGGGGCGGGACTGTCAGAATGGCCGAGTTCCCGTTGCAGGAGGGGCGGCCGTGGAGGCGCCACTGATCTCGCTATTGCCGCTGGTGGTGCTGGGCTATCTCGGCGGCAGCTGGCTCGGCGCGCTTACCGTCTGTCGGCTGGCGGGCGTGGGTGACCCGCGCCTGGCGGGTTCCTTCAATCCGGGGTTTTCCAACGTGCTGCGCCTTCACGGACGGCGGCTGGCGCTGGCGACCCTGCTGGTGGATGCGCTCAAGGGCATGCCGGTGCTGATGCTGGCGATCCTGCTGGGCCTGCCGCCCTGGGCGCAGGGGGTGGTAGGCCTCGCCGTGCTGCTGGGGCATAGCTATCCGGTCTGGCATCGCCTGCGCGGTGGCAAGGCGGTGGCCAGCGCCTTCGGCGTGATGCTGGTGCTGACCCCGGGGGTGGCGCTGTGCTGTGCCGGCTGCTGGGCGCTTCTCGCCTGGCGGGTGCGCACCGCCGCGGTGGCATCGCTTTCCAGTGCCGCGGCCGCCCCCCTGGCGAGCCTGTGGCTGGCGCCGGACTATGTCGGCGTGGTCATCGCCTTTACCCTGCTGGTGTTGGCGCGCCATGTGCTCAATATCCGGCGCCTCGGGCGCGGGGAGGAGCCACCCCTGTAAGCCACAAGCTTGAAGAGCGTCGCTTCGCTCCTGGAGGCTTGAAGAGTGACCTAGCCCCATGGGGGTTGTCCCAGGGGGCAGAAACCCCGGCAGCGGCGCCAGAAGGGACAGTCCCCCGCAGCGGCGTTAATGCTGACAATGAGCACAAAGGCCAGCCGGGTGGCTCGGCCGGGGACTGTCCCTGGCGATCAGCCGCCGGAAGGGGATTCCAGGGTATCCATGGGCCAGCGGGGTACCGCCTGCATCGCCCCGAGTTCGTCGCGTTCGCCGGCCAGCAATCGCTGGGCTCCCACATAAGCAATCATCGCGCCGTTATCGGTGCAGAAGCGCCCGCGGGGGTAGAAGGCGCGGGCGTCACGCTTGTGGCACTCATGTTCCAGCCGTTCGCGCAGCCGGGCATTGGCGCTGACGCCGCCGGCTACCACCAGCCGTTTGAGGCCGGTCTGGTCCAGGGCGCGGCGGCACTTGATGACCAGGGTATCGACGACCGCCTCTTCGAAGGCGCGGGCCACATCGGCACGGGCCTGTTCGTCGAGCTCGCCGGCCGCCTCGAGCTTGCGAATGGCGGTGAGGGTGTGGGTCTTCAGGCCCGAGAAGCTGAAGTCGAGCCCCGGGCGGTCGGTCATCGGCCGCGGGAAGCGCAGGCGGCCGGGGTCGCCCCGCTCGGCCAGTTGCGCTATCTGAGGGCCACCGGGGTAGGCCAGGCCCAGCATCTTGGCGGCCTTGTCGAAGGCCTCGCCGGCGGCATCGTCCACGGATTCGCCGAGCAGGGTGTAGTCGCCCAGCCCGCGGACCTTGACAAGCTGGGTGTGACCGCCGGAGACCAGCAGGGCCGCGAAGGGGAAGCCAGGGGAATCCTCCTCCAGCATGGGGGCCAGCAGGTGGCCCTCCATATGGTGGACGCCGAGCACGGGGATGCCCAGCGCCCTGGCCATGCCGTGGGCCGTGGCGGCGCCGACCATCAGCGCCCCCACCAGGCCGGGGCCGGCGGTATAGGCGATGGCGTCCAGGTCCTGGCGGCCCAGGCCCGCCTCGTCGAGCGTCTGCTGAATCAATGGCAGCAGGCGGCGGGTATGGTCGCGGGACGCGAGCTCGGGGACGACACCGCCGTACTCGGCATGCATGGCGATCTGGCTGTAGAGAGCGTCGGCCAGCAGGCCGCGTTCGGTGTCGAAGAGGGCGACGCCGGTTTCGTCGCAGGAGGTCTCGATGCCCAGTACGCGCATGATGTCGGCTCGTTGACTCGGGAAAGCCCGTTATTCTACGTGGTTTGGGGGCGGAAAGCATTTGCAAGAATCAGGCGTGGGGACTAGAATATCGTGCGCTGCAATACTGGGTCGTGCACCCAGGTGGCGAATTCCGCGATCGATACCCTCGTTCTCCGGTGCGCTCAAGCGCTCCGGGCGTATGTTCTTCGCGAAACGTGCCGCCCTCAGGGGTGTGCGTACTAACCGAACTCTAGTTACCTAAGGTAGGTGAGTGCTTAATGCCTTCTGTTAAAGTACGTGATAACGAGCCGTTTGACGTCGCGCTGCGTCGCTTCAAGCGTTCCTGCGAAAAAGCCGGTGTTCTCTCCGAAGTGCGTCGTCGCGAGCACTACGAGAAGCCGACTGCGGAGCGTAAGCGCAAGGCGGCGGCTGCCGTCAAGCGTCACGCCAAGAAGCTTCAGCGTGAGCGCAAGCGCTTCGAACGGCTCTATTGATCCGTACTGGAGACGTCGGGCCATAGGCCCAGGCGGTCTCAGGAGGACGCCAAGCGGCCGCCATCCGGTGGCCGCTTGTTTTTTCCGGGTCGGCGGTGACTGCCGCCGGCCCAGGGTGATCACGCCGCAGTCGTCGAGGTGATCCGACTTCATGGCCGGACAGATTCCCCAACGCTTTATCGATGACCTGCTCGCCCGCGTCGACGTGGTCGAAGTGGTGGGCGAGAGGGTCAAGCTCAAGAAGGCCGGGCGCAATTACTCGGGCCTGTGTCCCTTCCATCAGGAAAAGACGCCGTCGTTTACCGTCAGTGCCGACAAGCAGTTCTATCACTGTTTCGGCTGCGGCGCCCACGGCAATGGCCTGCGCTTTCTGATGGAGTACGACAAGCTGCGCTTCCCGGAAGCGGTGGAGCAGCTGGCGAGTCGGCTGGGCATGGAGGTGCCCCGGGAGGGTGCCGATGACCCCCGAGCCCAGGCCCGCGAGCGCAAGCGCAAGGAAGGGGTCAACCTGCTGGAGCTGTCGGCCTCGTATTTTCGCGAGCGGTTGAAGATGCCCGAGGGGCAGGGTGCCCGGGAATACCTGGAACGCCGCGGCCTGGCGCCGGAGGTGCTCGAGGCCTTCGGCGTCGGCTATGCCCCGGATGCCTGGGAGAGCCTCAAGCGACACCTCGGCGAGCGCGGCATCGGCGAGCCGGTGCAGGTGGAGTATGGCCTGCTGGTGCATCGCGAGGAGAGCGGGCGTACCTACGACCGCTTCCGCGACCGGGTCATGTTCCCGATCCGGGACATCAAGGGGCGCACCATCGGCTTCGGTGGCCGGGTGCTGGGCGACGCCAAGCCCAAGTACCTCAACTCGCCGGAGACCCCGGTATTCCACAAGGGGCGCGAGCTGTACGGCCTCTATGAGGCCCGCCAGGCCGATCATCGCCTCGAGCGCGTGGTGATCGTCGAGGGCTATATGGATGTGGTGGCCCTGGCCCAGTTCGGCATCCGCAATGCGGTCGCCACCCTGGGGACCTCCACCAGCGAAGAGCACCTCGGTCGCCTGTTCCGAATGGTCAGTGAAGTGGTGTTCTGCTTCGACGGCGACCGCGCCGGTCGCCAGGCCGCCGCGCGCGCCCTGGAGACGGTGTTGCCGCTGATGATCGATGGCCGCCAGGCGCGCTTCCTGTTCCTGCCCGAAGGGGAGGATCCGGATACCCTGGTACGGCGCGAAGGCACCGAGGCCTTCCAGGATCGGATTACCTGTGCCAGCCCGCTGTCGGAATTTCTTTTCGATCAGGCGGCGGCCGGCCGGGATCTGGCTCACATCGAGGAGCGTGAGCGCTACGCCAGCCAGGTACTGAAGGCGGTCGGGCGCCTGCCGGAAGGGGTCCTCAGGTCACTGATGTTGACCGAGCTGTCGCGGCGCACCGGGGTCGAGGCAAAAGACTTCTCGGCCCTGCTGGCAAGAAGCGATGCCGGTGCGGGTCGTGGGCCACACGGCGGGGAAGAAGCGCCTGCCGTGGATGGGGCCGGCGTGCCGGCATCGGCGTCCTTTCAGGACGAGGGCGATGCGCCACCCTTGCGGCGGTCCGGTGGGGTGTTGAGCCTTGCGGCGCGCGCCCTGCAGTTATTGCTGCACGAGCCGGAGCTGGTAACCCGGCTGCCCGCAGAGGACGACTGGTGCCCGGAAGAGGATCCCGATGGTCTGCTGTGCCGAGAGGTGATTCGCCTGCTGAGGGCCGGTGGTTACCGCAGTCCTCAGGTGCTGCTGGCGCACTTTCATGGCAGCCCGGAGGGTGAGCGCCTGGCGGCGTTGGCGCGCCGGGAGCTGTTGATTCCCAGGCATGCCAGGGATGCCGAGCTGGAGGGGCTGGTAGAGCACTTCCGACAGTATCGGCGCCGGCGTTCGCCTCAGGAAGAGTTCGATGCACTGCTGGCCAGGGAAAGGGCAGGGGAGCGGCTGTCGAGAGAGGACAGGCAGCGCCTGATGACGCTGATTACCGAACTGCACCGCTGACCGGAAGGTCAAATACGTACTTTGAAGGCACTCCGGATTGGCCCGGCGGTTGATTTCTCTTCCAACGTCCCCACATTGGAGACAGCGCTTGGCACCGGCGTAACCTGACAACCTAACACACCTGAATGATCGCGCAAATAGATCGAACTGGCAGAAAGGTGCTTTCTGCCGCTATACTGTCTGGCTTTATACGTTTTCTCTACCCAGCGCCTCAGGTGTTTCATTCTTCTTCGTCGAGATAGGGTTTCTATGGCTGGAAATGCGCAGCAACAGTCGCGTCTGAAGGAGTTGATCGCGCGCGGAAAGGAACAAGGCTTCCTGACCTATGCCGAGGTCAACGACCACCTTCCCGAGGATATCGCCGACCCGGATCAGGTGGAAGATATCATCGGCATGATCAACGACATGGGCATCAGCGTCGTCGAGGAAGCCCCCGATGAAGACACCCTGATGATGTCGGACCACTCCACCGACGAGTCGGCGGCCGAGGAGGCCGTGGCGGCTCTGGCAGCCGTGGAGAGCGATGTGGGTCGCACCACGGACCCGGTGCGCATGTACATGCGCGAGATGGGTACCGTGGAGCTATTGACCCGCGAGGGCGAGATCGAGATCGCCAAGCGCATCGAGGAGGGTACCCGCGAGGTCATGTCGGCCCTGGCCTATCTGCCGGGGGCGGTTGGTTCCATTCTCGAGGCCTACGATGCCACCCAGGACGAGGAGGCTCCCGGCCGCCTCTCCGATCTCTTCTCCGGCTTTATCGACCCCGATGAGGGCATTCCCGGGGTAGCCGAGGCGGAGGTTCCCGAGGAGGAGCCCAGCGCCGCGAACGATGAGGACGAAGAGGAAGAGGAAGAAAGCACCGGCGGCCCGGACCCCGAGGAGGCTCGTGCTCGCTTCGAGCAGATCCGCGAGCAGAGCGGCTCGGTCGATGCGGCCGTTGAGGCGCACGGGCGTCACTCGAAGGAAGCCAAGGAGGAGCTGGCGCGCCTGGCCGAGCTGTTCTCGCCGATCAAGCTGGTGCCCAAGCATTTCGAGCGCCTGGTCAACCAGGTGCGTATCAGCGTCGAGCAGGTGCGTGCCCAGGAAAAGGCGGTGATGCAGCTGTGTGTCAAGAAGGCCCGCATTCCGCGCAAGACCTTCATCAAGGCCTTCCCGGGCAGTGAATCCAATCCCGAGTGGCTGGACGGCTTTTCCGATGAGCACCCGAAGTATGCCGAGCGCCTGCGGCCGCTGCGTACGGATATTCAGCGTGCCCAGCGCAAGATTGCCTTCGAGGAGGCGATGGTTCGGCTGCCGGTGAAGGAGATCAAGGAGGTCAATCGCCGCCTCTCCATCGGTGAGGCCAAGGCGCGTCGTGCCAAGAAGGAGATGGTCGAGGCCAACCTGCGCCTGGTGATCTCCATCGCCAAGAAGTACACCAATCGTGGCCTGCAGTTCCTGGACCTGATCCAGGAGGGCAATATCGGCCTGATGAAGGCGGTGGACAAGTTCGAGTACCGCCGCGGCTACAAGTTCTCCACCTATGCCACCTGGTGGATTCGCCAGGCCATCACTCGCTCCATCGCCGACCAGGCGCGCACCATCCGTATCCCGGTGCACATGATCGAGACCATCAACAAGCTCAATCGGGTCTCCCGGCAGATGCTTCAGGAGATGGGGCGCGAGCCGACTCCCGAAGAGCTGGGTGAGCGTCTCGAGATGCCCGAGGACAAGGTGCGCAAGGTGCTCAAGATCGCCAAGGAGCCGATCTCCATGGAGACGCCCATCGGTGACGACGACGATTCGCACCTGGGCGACTTCATCGAGGATGGCTCCATGGTGCTGCCCATCGATTCCGCGACCGGTGAGGGGCTGATCGAGGCGACGCGCAACGTGCTCGGCGGGTTGACGGCCCGGGAGGCCAAGGTACTGCGCATGCGTTTCGGCATCGACATGAACACCGACCACACCCTCGAAGAGGTCGGCAAGCAGTTCGATGTTACCCGCGAGCGGATCCGCCAGATCGAGGCCAAGGCGCTGCGCAAGCTGCGTCACCCCAGCCGCTCGGAGCCGCTGCGCTCTTTCCTGGACGAGTAACGCCGGGCGCCTGTCGCAAGCGTCGCTCATGAAGAAAGCCCCGGGGTTCGATGAACCCCGGGGCTTTTTCGTGGGCGTCGGACCGGCGATTGTCACCGAACCCAGCGCGTTCCGCCGAGCCTAGCCGTCTTGCCGCGCCAAAGCCCAGCGCCGGGCCAGCAGGACGAACTCGATCACCGCGATCAGCAACAGGGCATAGCCGAACAGTTCGACGACTTCCTCGGCCCCGCTCTTGAAGTCGCGTACGTAGTTTTCCTGCAGGACCGCCTCCCAGAAGTCGCCGCGTCCGTAGAGTCGCGAGAAGACATAGGTGGTCAAGAACCTGAATCCGTGAGACCGGCCCCCGGAAGCACTTCTAACCCACTGACCTGCATGGCAATATAGCCATTATCGCCATTCACCCAGACAGTGCCATGCCCAACATAAAGTTCCGCGCCAGTCGCCGCACCCTCACCAGCCATTCCGGGCTGTCGATCATCGGGCAGTGCATCGAGATCGCCGGCGTCGACAGCATCGACGGCCGCTTCCCCACCACGCTGGGTATGCGCACCAGCGACGTGGTCAAGAGCTACCTGGGTCTGCTGTGTCTAGGCATGAGCGACTATGATGCCATCGAAAACTTCCGCCGCGACAAACCCTTCCAGCAGCT
>NZ_JHVH01000034.1 GCF_000620045.1 Halomonas halodenitrificans DSM 735
CCGCGGCCTTTTTTGTTATGGCCAATTCCTCTGACATTTCAGAGAGTTGCCGCTTAAGTCGAGCGTTCTCATCGGCCAGTTTTTGCTCGCGATCGGAGGTGTTCTTCTTCTGCTGAGCTTTGGCACGCCATTGATAGAGCTGGCTTGGCTGCAGACCCAGCTCACGAGCAGCAGCGGCAGCCCCCACTCGGTCAGCGAGGGCAAGCGCCTCCTCGCGGTAGGCATCAGAGTAACGGGCACGTGTCTTCTTCATCGGAGTAGCTTGCTTTGCCATGGGTCACCTCGTTGAGTGTATACCTTAACGGGGTGTCCACTGTTGGTGGGCAAGATCAACGCCGCGGGTGATGGGATGTAAACGAGTGCCGGAACCGCCGGCGAGAATAATGCCTTTACGTGCCATGATAAGTCATCCGTGAATCGTTAATTGTGAGTGGTGAGCCCGGCGTCGCCGGGAGCTGTAAGCCTTACGCTGTAAGCGATAAGAAGAACTGCTTGAAAGTGATGAGTGGTGAGTGGTGAGTGGTGAGTGGTGAGTGGTGACTACTTACCTTTCACTATTCACAAGCGCGAAGCGCGCTCACTATTCACTATTGAACAGTTATCAATCACCCATTCACTGTCTTCCATTCACCCAACGTCAACGCCAGCTGCTCCTGCCAGCTGGGGAGCTGAATACCCAGGGCCTGCTCCAGCTTGTCGAGCGAAAGGCGCGAGTTAAGTGGCCGTTGGGCCGGTGTAGGATATTCCGCCGTGGGAATGGGGGCGACACTGTCCGGCGTGATGGCCAGCTCTTCTCCCATGGCCGACGCCTGACGAAAGATCTCGCTGGCGAAACCCTGCCAGCTGGTCTCGCCCCGTGGCGCAAGATGATAGATACCGGACATCTTCGGGTGAGGGCTAAGGGGTGAATCGTGAGGGGTGAGGGGTAAACCGTGCAGCGCCAGGGCAGTGACCTGGGCGATCAACCGTGCCGGGGTAGGCGCGCCGATCTGGTCGCTGACCACCTTCAATGCATCACGCTCGCGCCCCAGGCGCAGCATGGTCTTCATGAAGTTGTTGCCGCGGGCGCTGTACACCCAGCTGGCGCGAAAGATCAGATGCTCGCAGCCGCTGGCCTGCACTGCCTCATCACCCGCCAGCTTGGTCTGACCATACACGCCAAGCGGCCCGGTGGCACTCTCCTCTTGCCAGGGCGCCTCGCCGCTGCCGGGATACACATAGTCAGTCGAATAGTGCACCAGCCACTGGTCGCGCGCGGCACTGTACGCGGCCAGTTGGGCGGGCAGCTCGGCATTGAGCCGACGCGCCAGCTCGGGCTCCTCTTCCGCCTTGTCCACCGCGGTATAGGCCGCGGCATTGACGATCAGCGTGGGTTGGTGGGCTTCCAGCCACTGATCGACCGCCGCCGCATCGGCCAGGTCCAGCTCGGTCCGTTCAGGCGCCAGCACCTCGCCCAGCAGGCAGAGCTGACGCTTGAGCTCGAAGCCCACCTGGCCGTTGCCACCCGTTACTAGAATCTTCATGCATCGGCTCCCAACCGCTCACCCTGATAGCTGCCGTCCAGCACCCGCTGCCACCAGCTCTCGTTAGCCAGGTACCACTCCACCGTCTTGCGCAGGCCGGTCTCGAAGGTCTCCTCGGGTACCCAGCCCAGCTCACGCTCGATCTTGCCGGCATCGATGGCGTAGCGCAGATCGTGGCCGGGGCGGTCCTGAACGAAGGTGATTAAGCTGGAAGCCGGAAGCTGGAAGCTGGAAGAGGCGGGCCTCAGCTCGTCCACCAAGGCGCAGATGGTCTCCACCACCTCGAGGTTGGTCTTCTCGTTATGGCCGCCGATGTTGTAGGTCTCGCCTACCTCCCCTTGGGTGGCGACCTTGATCAGCGCCCGGGCGTGATCATCCACGTAGAGCCAGTCGCGGATCTGCTGGCCGTCGCCGTAGACCGGCAGCGGCTTGCCGGCCAGGGCATTGAGGATCATCAGTGGGATCAGCTTCTCGGGGAAATGATAGGGCCCGTAGTTGTTGGAGCAGTTGGTGATCAGCGTAGGCAGGCCGAAGGTGCGCTGCCAGGCGCGCACCAGATGGTCCGAGCCCGCCTTGCTGGCCGAGTAGGGCGAGCTGGGGGCGTAGGGGGTGGTTTCGGTGAATAGCGGCTTCGCTGCGCTTGCTGGTGAGGAGTGAGGGGTAAGCGCTTCGCTGGTTAGGGGTTTCTCCTCACCTAAATCTCCGTAGACTTCATCCGTGGAGATATGGTGGAAGCGGAAGCCAGCGGCCTTGGCCGGGTCGCTTTCCTTGAGGGCCAACCAGTAGCCGCGGGCGGCCTCCAGCAGCACCGAGGTGCCGACCACATTGGTCTGGATAAACTCGGCGGGGCCGTCGATGGAGCGGTCCACATGGCTCTCCGCGGCCAAATGCATCACCACATCGGGCTGGTGCTCGTCGAAGGCCTGCTGCATCGCCGGCGCATCGCAGATATCGGCGTGGATAAAGGTATAGCGCGGGCTATCGGCCACCTCGGCCAGCGACTCCAGATTGCCGGCGTAGGTCAGCTTGTCGACATTGACTACTTTGTGGTCGGTATTGGCGATAAGCTCGCGCACCACGGCGGAGCCGATAAAGCCGGCGCCGCCGGTGATCAGGAAGGTCTTGGACATTGATAAAAGCCGTGAGTGGTGAGTGGTAATCGAAAGCTTGAAGAGCGTCGCTTCGCTCCTGGAGGCTTGAAGCTGAAAGCACCTAAACCCGGCCTGAGAGGGGGCTGGGCATCATGAACCTTGATTGCCGAACCGGCACGCTACCGCCGACCAAAGCCTCGATGAGCTTCGGCATAAAAAATAATGGGGGTGCATGGTACCCCAGCCACCCAAGGCATCAAAACCGAGCACCCCCTGGATCAAAAAACTCAAGAAAGTTCAAGAGGAGATCGCTGACACTAGATTTACTCCCCCTGCACGCACAAGCCCAGGCATCTGCCTGGGCTTGTAAGCGTCACTTCGTCGATGGTGGAAGACTGGCCCCCAAGAGGGATTATGCCTTCGGCTGAGCCGGTCGCAGGATCACGCGCTTGTTGCGCAGGATCTGGCCATCCTTCTCACGCTCCACCTCGCGGACGATGATGCGGCCAAGGCCGAGTACCCGCAGCCGGCCCGCCCCACGCTCGTTGACCTCGGCGGCCAGTGCCTGCAGGGCACCGCGCACGATGGCGGCCATGCGCTTGTCGTTCATCTTGCCGGCCAGATCGGGGTTCTGCGCCTTCATGCGCTCCACCAGGTCGGCGGGCTTGAGGGTGTCGATCTCGGTCGTTTTCGGGGTACCGGCGGTTGTCTCGGTCATCATGGTCTTGCTCCTTGTCTGGGTCGTTGGGGTCGGCCTTACTCGAGAAGCCCACGCTGGTTAAGGGTCTTGCGCAGCTGCCTGACGCTGCGCATCGCCTCCTCGGCCAGCACCCGCGCCGACAGTTCCTGGCGCAGCCGGGCTGCGGGAGCTCGCGGTGATTGCTCGAGCACCCTGGTACCGCAGCGACTACGCTTGTTGTGCAAGTTCCGCTCTACGCGCCAACCGCGGCATACGCTGAATCGTATCCACGGACCTGTGATCACGACGCCCCACGAGGCAGCGACAATGCAACCAAGACGCCTTTTCTTCGTGCTGTTCATCGCCTGCGCATCGGTAAGCGGCGTCTCCGCTCTCGCTCAGGACCTGGACGTCACGTTCGATACCTACTGTCCGCCTGATGCCGAAGCAGCCTGTTTCGGTGTGGCGGAGGTCATGGGGCTGGACCCGAACGGTGACGGCTTCCTCGCCGTCAGAAGCGGGCCGGGAGCGCAGTATCGGAAGGTAGCCGAGGTCTACAACGGCGACCGGGTCGGCGTCTACGCCAGGCAAGGCGACTGGCAGGCGATCAGCTTCGGCAGCAACAACCGCCTTGGCTGGGTCCACCGGAACTGGCTAGGCAATTATATTCCTTGAAGACCGTGGTTCGATGCGACCGGTAGATCCGGCGAATGCCTCCGATTCAGGTGGCCCCTCCTCCAGCGTGCGGGTGGCACGGGCCACCTCGTCGAAACAGCGCGCCAGCACTACAGTAAGGAGACAGGCCCCTTGCTACCCGCCAGCGGGCGGTTACTGAGGAGGCCTCCTATCACCGACCGGAGCATCAGGCTCCATGTGGGAGGTAGGCATGGCCACCAACAACGTTTCAAAGGCTGTCGGCACGCCGATGACCCTGTCTTGCATCCTGGCTTGCCTAGCCGCCACCCTTGTTCTTCCTGCCGCCGCGGAATTACCCGACGACAGCTCACCTGACCGTTACCTTCACGCCTCCGAGGTCGGTGTCGTCGAACATCGCCTCACCGGCGGGTCGAGTGACGCCGAGGATGAAGATGAGGAGGAAGATGAGGAAACCTCCGGCAGCCGGCCCTCGCCTTCTCCACCTCGGGAGGTGATTCTGGAGGGACCTGGCGAAGTCAGACGCTTCTACCACAAGGTATTTCCGCTCAGCGCCCCCGCATCGAGCACACCAAGAAGCGTCAGCCATCTCGAGATCATCGCTTCCAGAAGCTTTCTCTACCGTCACCGCCATCCCCCTGAAGACTATGCCGCCTACGGCATCGTGGCCTTCCCTTTGTCCGCCACCTCGGCGTCTCGGGAGCGTCACGAAATGATCTGCGAAGCCTATGCAGCGTCACTGCCCGATAGCGCCCTTCTCGAGGTGCCCGTCACCGAGCAGATGGTCACCGTGTGGCCAGTGGATGATGAAGAAGTTGCCGAGCAGCTTCGGGTGGCTTCCGCGACTCCGGGCGGCTTCTCGCTGTGCGAAAGGGCCGTCGCCCACTACGATATTCTGACCGCGAAACATTCCATCAACCATGCCCGGCGCGCCGGGCTGGACCTTGGGGACGGGCGCGGTCCCTTCCTGCTCGCCTGGTCGCCTTCTTCCCGGAAGGGAGATCCCGATGCTGTCGTCCTGTATGTCGACCTTTCCAGATACCATTCACAGCCTTCTATCAACGCCATCTTCCAGAGGTGGGCCATGGACATTGAAAGCAACCCCCGCCTCTGGAAAAACGGCTGGGCCATGGGGGATCTACGTTCATTGGTCAGGAACTGGGCCGATGACTTAGGTGCAACCGTGCTTGGGCTCATCGAAAGGGGAGACTGACCTTGAAGAAGCTCATGGAGGCCATCCTCCTCTATAGAACGCCCGGGATCGCCTGCCTTCTCCTTGGGGTGCTTTTCACGACATATATTTCACCCAATACCCAGGCAGGATTCCTGGTTCTGGTCATCATCACTACCCTGGGGCTCCTGGTGGTTTTCAAGCTTGTCGAATGGATATATCACGTTTACAAGAACCGGCGTTGACGCGGGGTCTTCACCCCGCAGCTGGATCAGTGGGAGACCGAGTACGAGCTACTCAGCCAGTTCGACGTGGACGACATCAGCACCGATGCCCTGCTCTTCCAGACCGGCTACCTGACCATCCGGAACCTACAGGTACCGAAACAACCCCATCGCCCGGTACGAGGGCCACTCTTTCTCACAGGTCTACGCCAGCGTCTTCTACAGCCACTTCGCCGCCCTGGGGCTCGCCGTCACCGTGGAGGATGCCAGCCATCACGGCCGCGTGGGCATGACCGTCGACTTCGGCGGCATCTCTACCTGTTCGAATTCAAGATGGTGGAGCAGCTCAAGGCCAGAGGCTATGCCGACAAGTACCGCAGCACCGGCAAGCCGAATCCACCTGATCGGGGTGGAGTTTTCCCGCCGCAGCGGCAGATCGTGGCGTTCGAGGTGGAAAGTGCCCAGTGAGCTCCCATGGAAGTGTAGCTTGCCGCGGGAGCGCAGCTTGCTGCGCGAAGGTGAAGATGCCGAGGTATGCGCCTCTTCTTCGCGAACTGAAGCCGGGACGCCGGGCCGTCGCTCCCACGACCGTCGCGCAGCGCTCTTACGGCTTAAGGCTTACAGCTCCCGGCGCAGCCGGGCCGAGGAAGCGCAGCTTGCTGCGCGAACGGTGGTATTACGCCGGACCGGCACTCCCACAAAGCCTGTGGCCTTCCCGGCCGGGGGGCTCCCCCCTCACCAAGTGAGGTCGGCCGTCAGGCTTTCGGCTGAGCCGGTCGCAGGATCACGCGCTTGTTGCGCAGGATCTGGCCGTCCTTCTCACGCTCTACCTCGCGGATGTTAATACGGCCGAAGCCGGGCACGCGCAGGCGGCCCGCCTCACGCTCGTTCACCTCGGCGGCCAGCGCCTGCAGGGTACCGCGCACGAGGGCGGCCATGCGCTTGTCGTTCATCTTGCCGGCCAGATCAGGGTTCTGCGCCTTCATGCGCTCCACCAGGTCGGCGGGCTTGAGGGTGTCGATCTCGGCGACTTGCGGGGTACCGCTGGTGGTCTCGGTCATCATGGTTCTGCTCCTTATCTCGATGGTTGGGGTCCGCCTCAGTCGAGAAGCCCACGCTGGTTGAAGGTCCTGCGCAGCTGCTTGATGCTGCGCAGCGTCTCCTCCGCCAGCACCCGAGCCGTTTCTTCATTCTCCGTGCCCTGCTGCTCGAACCACTCCCGCGCCTGGTCAATCTGCTCGGCCAGGGTCAGCGCCGCCAGCTCCTGCTTGAGCTGATGACTGCGGTGCTGGGTGGCCACCCAGGTATCGAACTCGGCGACCTCTTGCGCGGTCAGCTGCCCGCGCAGCTCGGCGGGCAATATAGGGTTCGCCAGCTTGACGCTACCCACCACCTGGGCACGCCCCCGCTTGATGGCGGGGTCATAGTTCATGCGGACCAGCTGGACGACCTGCTTGCGAACACGGAAATGCATGGGAGCTCCTCGAAGGCTTACACAGGCAATATATTGCCCGACCAAAAGGAGTGCAAGGTTTTTCAGGCAGCCCCTCATCGCGCGATAAATCGCGCTCCTACATCAAACCACCAACGTCGTAGGAGCCGGATTCATCCGGCGAAGATGAGCCACCGTTTCACTGATCGCGCGATAAATCGCGCTCCTACATCAATCCATCATGTCTACGCCTCCCGGCGCAGCCGGACACTTTCCGCCTACGAATGCTTCAACAAATGCTCCACCATCGCCCGAGTGGCGGCATCATCAACCCAGTCGCCGGCGGCGTCACCGGCCGCCAGGCTCTGCTCCAGGCCCTGGGCCAGTCGCTTGCCCAGCTCCACCCCGGGCTGGTCGAAGGGATTGAGCCCCCACAGCAGCGATTGGACGAACACCTTGTGCTCATACATGGCGAGCAGGGCACCCAGGTTCCAGGGCGTCAGTTCATCCATCACGAGCACCGAGCAGGGCTGGTTGCCGCGATAGCCGCGGGCCATATGGGCCTGCAGCGCGGCGGGTATGGCGTCGTCGCCCAGGGCCATCAGTTGCGCCTGGGCCAGGCAGTTGGCAAGGGTCAGACGCTGCTGGGCATTCAGCGTCTTCTGCAGTGCCTCGGGGGCCTGGGCATGTCGGCGCGCCACGGCAATGAAGTCGGCGCTCACGGTATGGCTGCCCTGGTGCAGCAGCTGGTAGAAAGCGTGCTGGCCGTTAGGCCCTACGTCGCCCCACAGGATCGGGCAGGTGGTGTGCTCGACGCTCTGCCCATCCCGCCCCACGCTCTTGCCGTTGGACTCCATCTCCAGCTGCTGCAGGTAACCGGGCAGGCTGGCGAGCCGACCATCGTAGGGAAGCACCGCATGGGAGGGGATGCCCAGGAACTGACTGTTCCAGGCACCCACCACGGCCATCAGCACCGGCAGGTTGCGTACGGTGGGCGCCTCGAGAAAGTGGCGATCCATGGTATGGGCGCCGGCCAGCAGTTCATCGAAGGCCGGCATGCCGATCTGCACCGCCAGGCTGATACCGATGGTCGACCACAGCGAGAAGCGCCCGCCTACCCCCTCAGCAAAGGTCAGCCGGTGCGCCTCGGGAATGCCCAGGGCAGCCATCTTCTCCGGCCGGGCGGAAACGCCGATCAGCTGCTGGCGGCAGATCGCCTCGCGGCTTGCCCCCAGCGCACTGCTCAGCCATGTCAGGGCCGTTTCCAGGTTGTAGCGGGTATCGGCGGTAGTGAACGACTTCGAGGCCATCACCAGCAACGTGGCCGCGGGGTCGAGTCTTTCGAGCAGCACCACCAGCTGGCTGGCATCCATGGTGGAGACATAGTGCACCGAGGGGCCGCGGGTCGGGTGCGTCTCTTCCAGCGCCTCTGCCACCAGCCGCGGGCCGAGATCCGAGCCGCCCACGCCGATATGGATCACATGACGAATCGGCTGACCGGTCACACCACGCCACTGCCCGGCACGCAGCCGTTCGACCAGCACCGCCATACGCCAGCGCTGCTCGGCGGCAAAGGTCACCTCCGCCTCACTGCCCGCTACAGGCGGTGTTTCCTGTGGCCAGCGCAGGGCGGTATGCAACGCCGGGCGTCCCTCGGAAGGGTTGACGATGCCCGCGGCGAACAGCGCCTGGCGCTGCTCGGCCAGGCCGCAAGCCTCGGCCCACTCGGCTAGATGCTCGAGCGTCTCCGGCTGCAGGCGCTGGCGAGAGAGATCCAGCCGCCAGTCGGCGAACGAGACCTCGAGTCGCCGTTGACGCGCCTCGGCCTGACTACCGGTCAGAAGGTCGGCCTGGCAGAGCGATGACAGATGGCCGGCTTCACCGCCTAGCACCTCAGTGAGCATGACCGGCTTGGCTGCCCTAGCAGTGACGGTTTTTTCTTCCTTGAATGACATCGAGTTGCTCTCTATTGACGGCTCTGCTGCTGACAAATCATCAATTTTAGGCGACCGGCCGCCTCAACACTGGCAGCATATCAGGGCAAGCCTGGCGATAAACCTCCAGATAGCGCTCGGCCATCTGGCTACAGCTCACCTGCCCTTGCCGCTGCCACTGGGTGACACACTCGGCGGCTCGCTGCCATTCTCCTGGCTGTGTAGCCACATCCAGTGCCTCGGCCACCGCTTCAGCGGTAAACGGGCTGACCCGCCAGCCTGCACCGGTGGCGGCCAGGCGTTCGCCTACAGCGCCAATATCGAACCCCAGCACCGGCAAGCCGGCAGCCCACAGCTCTGTGAGAGTGTGGCACCAGGTTTCCGGCCATAGCGAGAGCACTGCGCCCAGATGGGGGCGAATCTCCGCCACATGGGAGTGGAACGCCTCGCGCCGGTAGGTACCGTGGAACACCACGCTGGCCGGCCAGTCACCCTCCAGGCCGCCATCCACGCTGCCCAGCACATGCCACTCCACATGGCTCAGTTCGGCCATGCCGGCCAGTTGCTGGAGCACCCCGGCCCCCTTGGCCACGGCGATATGCCCCGGCACCAATACCCGCAGGGGCACACCGGCCTCGGGCTCTACTGCCAGCCGGGCAATCTCGGTAAAGTCCCTTCCGTGGGGGATCACTGCAAAGCGGCCGTTATCCAAGGCAGGGAAGATCGACAGGATCAAGTCTCGCGCCGCCGCGGTGGTGGTCACATAGGCATCGCACAGCGCTAGCGCCCCGGCAAAGCGCTGCTGCCAGGCATACACCTCATCGTGCTTGAGGGCAGCGAACTGCTCGGCAGGCCATAGCTCAGGCTGGCACTCGCCGCGGCTGCGGGTACAGCGCCCCGCGCAGAAGCGCAGGTTCTCGTCCAGCAGCTTCAGCGAGGGACAGATACTGTAATAATCGTGGAAGGAGCAAACTACCGGCAGCCCCAATTGCTTGGCGGCGGAAATCACTCCCAGCCCCTGCCACACCAGGTGGCGAATATGCACCAGCGTGACGGCGTACTCCTGCAGCCAGCCGGCAACAATCTGGTCGTACTCCACCGAGGTGTGTAACCGGGCGGTGATGGGCACCGCCAGGCGTTGGCGCGCCACCGGCACATAGATGCCGGCATGGAAGAAATAAAGCACCAGATCACGACCGGAGCAGCGCAGCACCAAGCACTCCGCTTCTCCTTCAAGGGCCTGCATCAGGTCCTGGTTGGTCTGCGGCGTGCCACCGCTCTGCACGGAGAGCACATAGAGCACCCTTAGCCGGCCTGTTGCGGGTCTTGCGGGAGCGCCCTGCGTCACCCAGGCCGGCACGCCTTCTGGCAGGGGGCCTTCAGGCCAAGCATCCGGTCGGGCCAGTGCGCGTCCTTCCTGCTGTCCCCAGGTCAGGTAGTGCACAAGGGCGTTGCCTCCCGCCTCGGCCACATCCGGGTTGGCGGCCAGGTAGTCCGCCGGGCTGAAGCGAGGACCGGGTGCGCGACCCTCTGACAGGCCGAAGTTGAGAAAGTGCTCCAAAGGGCTTAGCTCACTCTCGTCCACGTCGGGGTAGGTACGCCGATACCAGTCGGCCTCGAACAGGCCGGCGGCCTCAAGACGCGCTGCCAGAGCCGGATGTTGCGCTGGTGTCACTCGTCATCCTCGAACGGCGGAAAGATGCGTCGCCCTTCGTTGCGGCCGTGGAGCAGGTAGTGCACCAGCGGGTTGGTGCCCGCCTCGGCCACATCCGGGTACGTCTTGAGGTAGTAGGCTGAATCGAACTCTGGGCAGGGATTGCGCCCTTCAAAGCCACCATGGCGCAGATAGTGCTCGTGCGGCGCCTTGGAGTACTGCTCCGCCTGGCGCACATCAGGGTAGGCGGCCAGATACCACTCCGCATCGAACAGGTCACTCTCCTGAACCAGCTTCGCGTGCCGCTGCAGCTTCTCAGCATCCGTCTCCTTGCCGCCGCCAGCTTGGGGGGCAAGCTCGGCGGCCTGGCGCGACTGCTCTGCAGCCTCGGCCAGTTGCCGGCGCAATTCGCCCAACTCCTGTTCCCAAGCCGCCTGTTTCGCCTGCTCCTCCTCCAGAGTGCGGGTAGCGCGGGCCACTTCATCGAAGCAGCGCGAAAGCTTCTCTTCCTGCTGCTCGAGGCTCTGTTTCACTTCACTAATCCTCGCCTCTAGCGCCGGCGGCCTGCTCTGCTCTGTCACGTTACATCTCTCCTCAAATGCCCATCGCATCAACAAAAAGGCCGACACCCGCCAAGGTATCGACCTTTACAGCATACCGCTACATGTCCATAAGCTGGAAGCCTGCTCCCACTTCGCCACAAACCAGAGGAACTCGATGAATCGCGAGATAGCCCATGCAAGCATCAATCGGGGCGGGGCCCTTCGCCGGATAAACCCGGCTCCTACGCTGCACGGCTGACGCACAATAGTCGTAGGAGCTCGATTCTTCGCGCGATGGCATGTTCCATCACGGCAACATCGACTCCGGCACGGTGAAGGGGCGTTCAGCAGGTTCGGCGGGCAGATAAAGCCGTTCTGGCTGCCCTGCCCCGGCACGGTGCCAGGCCTGGCTGGCCTCACGGTAATCGGCCCGTACCCCACCGAACTGGGTGACCAGGTGCGTCGCCCCCACCGCGGTCAGCGAATCGGCCACGGTCCGCCCGAAGGCCAGCGGTACACCGGGCAGCACCTCGCCGATGGACTGGTCACCAAAGGCGGCACGGATACGGTAGTAGTATTCGGTATCGGCCTCTACCCGCACCCGGTCCCAGTAGCCCAGTGCCTCGAACACCTCGCGGCGGAACATCAGCGAGGAGACGTTGCGGTAGATCCAGCCCTCCTCCATCCGCCAGCGGCCGAAGATCAGCTCGGGCGTACAGCGCCCCCAGTGGGAGCAGCACGCCTGCCACTCGGGATGTGCCTCTAGCCCCGCCAGCTGGGTGGCCAGCTTGTCGGGGTGAGACCAGTCATCGCTGTCGTGCACGGTGATGAACTCGCCCCTGGCCTCTGCCAGCCCCCGGTTGCGCGCCGCATAGGCGCCCTGATTGGAAGGCTGGCGAATTAACCGGAAGCGGGCGTCGCTTGCGGCGAAGGCCTCGGCCACCGCCGCTGTATTATCCGGTGAGGCGTCGTCAACCACGATAACCTCCAGCCTCACCCCGCGCTGCGCCGCCAGGCTGCGTAGCGCCGTGGGCAGTGTACTTGCCGCCTTAAAGGCCGGCACGATCACCGTCACCTCCGGTGCCACATATTCGTAGGAGCCCGATTTATCGGGCGATTGTTTCTCGGACGATGAAACGCCCAAATTATCCATCCCCAGCCCTGACTCCGGGTCAGCCAGTTCGACCTCCGTCAGGCCATGGGCGGCCCACCCCCCATTGACCCATGCCAGCCGCTGTCGCTGCCATTCGCCTTGGCGATCGGCACCGGCCTCGGGATAGACCGCTGCCTGCCAGGCCAGCAGGTTGGCCACCGCCAGGCGCGTATCGGGCCACTCGGGGGCGTGCTCCTGTAGGGTGGCGAGCGCCTGCCAGGCACGGGCCAGCTGGCCGCTACGCCCGAAGGCCTCCACCGTGAGCAACTCGGGGCCATGATGGCTGGGCAACCCGCCCTTGCCGCTAGGACGACGGGCGAGACAGGCCGCCGCCCGGGCCCACTCCCCCTGCCAGGCATACCAGCGTCCCAGGGCGAACCCTGCATAGCTGGCCTCGGGAAGGGACGTACCGGCCGATAACCCTTCCAGCGCCTGCAGGCAGGCCGCCACCGGCTCGGTTTGGCGCCACAGCGCTGAGTCCCAACGCTGCGCCTCCAACCCGCAGGGCAAGCGCCCTTCCTTCTCGCCGTGGGTGATAAAGTGCAACAGCGGGCTGACACCCGCCTGGGCGATATCGGGGTACTCGGCCAGGTACCATGCGGGATCGAAGCTCGGACAAGGCCGCCGCCCGAGAGGCTCCCCCACGCGCAGGTAGTGTGCCTCCGGTGTCAGGCCAGAGAGCGCCACATCGGGATACTGAGTCGAATACCAGTCGGCATCGAACCAGGGGCTTTGTTCAAGAAGATCCTTTTCTGGCCGCATATCACCTACCTCTCGTAGGAGCGCGAGTTATCGCGCGAAATATGTCCCTATCGTACGCACGATCGTAGGAGCCCGATTTATCGGGCGATTTTCAGCCCTACGCGCGCAGTTCCCGCGGCAACAGGGCCGCCGCCTCTCTGTCCATCACGATCGTCACATTGCCATGCTGCTTCAGCGCCGTGGCGGGCAGGGCTTCATCCACACCACAGTGGTACAGCTCGGCCATGATGCCCGCCTTGCTGGGGCCCGTGGCCACCAGCAGGATCTCCCTGGCCTCCAGAATATCCTGGATGCCCATGGTCAGCGCATGGGTGGGCACTTCGCTCGGGTCGCTGAAGAAGCGACCGTTATCGATGCGGGTCTGCTCGGAGAGTGCGATCACCTGGGTGCGGCTGGTGAAAGGAGTGTGCGGCTCGTTGAAACCGATATGGCCATTGGAGCCAATGCCCAGCAGCTGCAGGTCGAGCCCGCCCACGGTCTGAATCGCATCGGAATAGGCCCGACAAGCGCCTTCAAGATCCCGGGCCATGCCATCAGGAAGATGCACCCTCTCTCGCGGCACGTTCAGCTTGTCGAACAGATGCCGGCACATGTAGTGGCAGTAGCTCTGTGCATGCGATGCCCCCAGGCCAACATACTCATCCAGATTGAACGTGGTCAGCCGCGATAGATCCACGGGGTGCTGCCACAGCCAGTCCACCAGCCGGGCATACACCGGCTCCATGGTACTGCCCGTGGCCAAGCCCAGCACCGCGTCGGGTTTGGCCAGGATCCTGTCCAGCAGCCGCTGCGCGGTGTAACGGGAGACGTCATCTATCGTTTCGAATATCTTGTACATGTAGACGTTTCTTGGTGAGTTATCGATAGGCCAGGCGTTGCTGCCACAGCATTTCATCGCGCGATAAAACGCACTCCTGCAGCTCCCGGCGCCGCCGGGCTCAGCTCAGGGCATCGGCGATCTGCCTGGCGCAGCGGCTGGCCTGCTCGGCATTTTCCGCTTCCACCATCACCCGCAGCAGGGGCTCGGTGCCGGACTTGCGCAGCAGCACCCGGCCGCTCGCACCAAGCCTGGCTTCCACCTGCTGCACTGCGGCCTGTACGGCTTCGCTTTCCAGAGGGTCGGCGCCGGCGCTGGCCTGGTAGCGCACGTTGATCAGGGTCTGAGGCAGCTTGCGCATCCCCTGCTTGCGGAGTCTGTCAACATAGTTGGCATATAAAATGGTTCTGGCTCTTTAAAACCCTGCTGCCTGTGGCACCGGATCCCGCTCGGGATTCAGGTGCACTATCTCTGGCAGGCTGAGTTTCCGGATGTCACCCGACCAGCGCTCCGGGTGACGTTGCTTCGCCGCCTCGAAGACCTCCCGGCGCTGCGCCAGGATGCCTTTGGCCTCGCCGTTATGACGCTGGCTCGGCGTGATGTAGCGAAGGGCGCTGTGCCGATGCTCGTGGTTATACCACTCGGTGAATTGCTGGACCCACTCCTGAGCCTCAGTCAGGGTGGCGAACCCGTCGATGGGGAAGCCCGGCCGGTACTTCAGCGTCTTGAAGGCCGACTCGGCGAAGGCGTTGTCGTTGCTGACCCTTGGTCGGCTGTACGACGGGGTGATGCCCAGGTCGTAGAGCTTCTCCAGGAAGGTCGCCGCCTTCATCGGGCTGCCGTTATCTGAGTGCAGAATCAAAGGCTTGTGACGATCGGTGAGGTGCTCGCGCCAGCAGGCCTTCTGGATCAGCTCGGCGGCCAGCTCGCCGGTCTCGGCTTCATAGACCTCGTGCCCAACGATCTTGCGGCTGAAGACGTCCATGATCAGGTACAGGTACCACCAGGTACCGCGTGCAGGGCCCGGTAGTGGAGTAAGAAGCAGGGCGTAGTCGAGCTATTTCCCTACTTCTCCTCCCCGAACCGTACGTGCACCTCTCAGCGCATACGGCTCTCCATTCAAGTGTGGCTCAAAGCCATGGCAACATCTCGGTAGCGCGAAGTGACGGTGTTGCGTACCTCTTCCTGTGGCAGATAGGGATTTGCCTCAGGAAGCCGCCATCGGAAGGTCATCTTTCGACTGGTTACCAGACGTCTCAGGCTCGTTACGCAGAAAACACCTCTGCCATTTGGGCCAAAGAATTTCCATGTCTTGGCTTGTTTCTCTTTTGGTCTCAGGAAGTGTTTTCGCATCATGGACTTTATCGATGCGCGATACTTCCTTGATAGCCAGTGGCCAAATCGCCAGAAGACAATGCCATCTATCTTCCTGTAAGTGATCGCGGTGTAGTCGGTATGCTGGTAGAAATTTGCCCATCCCGCCAGTCGGCGATTCAGGCGGTCCACCATGTCAATCCTATTCGCGCTATGATTGCTAGACAATTCTTTCGCCAGTGATGCAGCGAAATTCTTTGCCTTTTCACGGGGGATGGACGTGACCGGGCGCATTGTGCCATTGGGACCGCGTTTACGGACTACTCTATGACCCAGGAAAATGAACCCATCATTCACATGTGTAACATGGGTCTTATCCATATTCAGAGTTAATGAGAGGTCGTCCTCAAGGAACAGTCGGCACTCCTCGCGGATAGCCTCAGCATGAGCCTTGTTTCCTTTAACAACCAAGACGAAATCATCAGCGTAGCGACAGTAAGCTACCGCTGGTCGCCAATGTCGTCTTTCTCGCATGGCGATTGGAAATTCTCGTTGGATGCTAGAGTTCCAGTACCAACGATCTTTGCGAGCCTTCTTGCCAAGATAGCGTTTCTCAAGCCATTGGTCGAATTCATTCAGCATGATATTCGACAGTAATGGTGAAAGCACACCACCTTGCGGAACGCCGTCGTGAGCAGCATGAAACAGCCCTTTGTCGACATGGCCCGCTTTGATGAATTTCCAGAGGAGGTCTAGGAAACGACTGTCACAAATCCGCCTGCGAACGCACCGCATCAGCTTTCGGTGGTGGACAGTATCAAAGTAGCTTGCCAAGTCGCCTTCTATGACCCAGCGGCCCTTTGTTTCTCCACTATCCGTAAGCTGCAATTTCACGGTTCGGATAGCATGGTGCACGCTTCTTTCGGGGCGGAAGCCGTAGGATAAGCGATGGAAGTCGCTTTCCCATATGGGCTCCATTGCCATCAGCATCGCACGTTGTACAATCCTATCTCGCAGTGTTGGTATCCCCAGTGGGCGCTTCTTGCCGTTGGCCTTCGGAATATAGATACGACGAGCAGGCTGAGGCTGATAGGTTCCAGCCAGCAGCTCTGAGCGAATATCATCCACATAGTGGCTAATATCCTGCTCTACTACTCGTCGAGTCTCACCGTCTACCCCAGCAGTCTTGGCCCCCTTTGATGCCAGTGTTTTCCACGCAGCATCCAGGAGCCAATCGCGCCCTGCAATCAGCCTCAACAGTCGATCAATCCTACGATTCGGATCTTCTGTTGACCATGTTGCTAGCTTGCTCTGCATTTCCCTGATTATCAAAGGTCTTCACCTCTCTCAGTCAGGTAATTAGTGGAACAAGCCACTTGAACTGCCTCCCTTCGCCATGTGGTGGGCTTTCCCCACCTCGGACTACTACGGAGGCTCCGCCAGCTTGTTGGGCATCGGGGTCGCACTCCCTTACCATCCCATACAAGCCTTCCCTCGTTTACATGCTGGACTCAAGCGTATGGAGGAGGTTGCCGATCGCAATCTTTACCCTTGCATGCTGCAAGTTGGTGTACCCGGTACGGATTAGCTGCGCACTGTCCATACCTCTGTTGGCAACGACTTGGCTATTCGTTGCCCGCAGCAGAAGTGAGCCGTACCTGTACTCACTGCTGGGGTACACACCTCCAATAAGCCGTGTAGGAGGTGGCGACACGTTCAGCCCACAGACGCGGATTAATCGGTTCGTGTTCCTCAACCTTTCCATACTTAGCCTAGAGGTGCATCTTGGCGTAACGGCTTCGCCTCACACCCCGTTTCCCACGGGTTACATCACCCTGCCAGTGCACTGCAGGTCACTGCCGCTTCGGCTCATGCCCTCTCACAGCAGAGGGCAGCCCTTCACTAGGAGCATCCTGCTCGTCATGAAGGTATTCCAGTCATGCTCGTGCCCATTCAGCTACTTCCTGCTGCCTTCAGGGTCGAGGCACACACCAGCTGATATCCCAGCACCAAAGCCGGTTTGGTGCCGTGGCCTGGTGCGTGGTCGGCGGTCGCTTGCGCTGTGGGGCCTGCTGTCGGCCCCGGTGGTGTTGCTGGTCATATTCATGAAGCACTCGGTACATCGTCGACTCAGAAGCCAGGTAGCGGCCCTTGTCCGCCTGGTCGGCCACGATGAAGGCCGGCGGGCGGCTCCGATACTCCGGGGCGTTGCACAGCACCACAATCGCCTCTCGTTCCTCGGGCGACAGCTTGTTGGCCGGTTCTGGGCGGTCGGCGTCGGGGCGGCGATCCGCCGTCACTTCGCCTTCCGCGACCCAGCGGTAATAGGTTCGCACATTGATGCCCATCACCTGACAGGCCTTGGCCAGCCGAGCACCGTCACGCTGGGCGTCTTGCACCAGAGTCACGATACGCTGGCGATCCGGGAGGCTGGTCAGTCGTCCTCGTCGTTGGTCGTGCCCCAGATCGCCTCGGCCTTTTTTGACAGGGCCAACAGCGCCGCCGTCTCGGCCAGGGCCTTGTCCTTGCGGTGTAGCTCGCGCTCCAGCTTACGGAGCCGCTTCTGCTCCGCCTTACGCGCCTGGCGAAGCTGCTTGGCCTGCGCTGCCGCATCGTCGTTGGCGTTCATGCAGGCATCCCGCCAGGCCTCCACCTGCTCGGGATAGAGCCCGCGCTCGCGGCAGTAGGCGCTGACTTCAGCCTCGTTCATCGGAGCTGTCTCCAGGACGATCTGGAACTTCTCCTGGCTGGTCCACTGATCTGGCTGGGTAGAACGTGATGGCAAAACCTGTCCTCGTGCTCTGGCCTGTTTCCGCCAATTGTAGAGGGTTGTCGCGGTGATGCCTTCCTGCTCGGCTAATTCCGGGATGGTCATGCTCATGGGCGGTGCCATCTTCTTGAGGATGGCTTCCTTACG
>NZ_JHVH01000035.1 GCF_000620045.1 Halomonas halodenitrificans DSM 735
ACGTTGAAGATGAGGGTTGCCAAGCAGGCGGTCGACACACTTTATCGCATGCTTGGGCTGAATCCGACGCGGGAGCCGTCGTCCGACCGCGGTCAGAGACAGGCATTGCCCCGATAATAACGCCTCGACACATGTCGCGAGGGCATTGAAGCGGGCTGAGTGCAACAGGGTGGCTGAAGTCGTCAGAATCCTGTGCAAGAATTGGGGCGTCTGCATGGGCTCCTCGGCATATTGTTTGTTTGGCGATTAACAACATGCCTGCCCATGCAGACTTTTTTCAATCCTAATGTACTGATTTTCTTATTCTATTCGTGGGGAGGCCTCAGGGTCAGATCCCAGGGGTTGGGGGTCTGACCCCAAGGGTGAGTTGATGGGGTCTGACCCCTGGTCGATGGGGTCTGACCCCAAAGGGTTGGGGGTCTGACCCCAAGGGAAGGCGATGTCCTACACTAAAAGCCAATGGGCCAGAAAATAATGGGGGTGGGGTGGAATGGCACGCTCAACTCGCGTTTTTTTGCCGGAGACGCCGGTACACCTGGTGCAGCGCGGTAATAATCGGAGTACCTGCTTCGAGTATCTTGGCGATGCTCGTCGCTACCTGGAATTTCTCGACGAGGCACGCCAGCTGCATAAGATAGATATCCACGCCTATGTGCTGATGAATAACCATATCCATCTACTGGCTTCGCCACGAAGAGACCCCGAAGGCATCAGTCAGATGATGAAGGTCCTCGGGCAGCGATATGCCCAATACTTCAACAAGCACCATCACCGAACGGGCGGATTATTCGAGGGGCGCTACCACGCCTGCCTGATCGGCGAGGAGGAGTACCTGTTCGCCTGCTATCGCTATATCGAGATGAACCCGGTACGAGCGGGATTAACGGACGAGCCCGGCAAATATCGTTGGTCAAGCTATCATGCCAATGCCCTCGGGGTGGAGGACCCTCTGATCGCGCCCCATGCCGCCTATTTGGCAGTCGGCCAGGACCCCAGCGCTCGCCAGCGTCAATATCGGCAGCTCTTCGAGTCCCCGCTCCCCCCCGCCATGTTGGACGACATTCGCCACCAGACGCGACGAGGTCACGCCTTCGCCAGCGAAGACTTTCGCACCCGCCTGACCAACCAGTAGTAGTTGGGGGCTTAGTTGGGGTCAGACCCCCAGTCCAATGGGGTCAGACCCCCAACCCCCGGGGTCTGACCCCATAACTCCCAGGGGTCTGACCCCATCGGCGACCCCATCGGCGATATCACGCCCGCTGATTTTCCACCGCGCCGGGCTTGAAGGCTTCCCAGGCGGCGAAGGGGCTGAGGAATACCCGCCCCCTGAGGCCGTCCAGGAAGTCGCTGCGCTTCAGACGGTCCATCACCGGCCCCTTGACCTCGGCCAGGTGCAGCGTGACCCCCGCTTCGTTGAGGCGCTCATTGATGGCCTCCAGGCTCTCCAGCGCCGAGGCGTCGATGAGGTTGACCGCCGAGCAGATCAGCACCACGTGCTCCAGGCCGGGGTGGTGGGCGACGATCTGCAGCACCGTATCCTCCAGGTAGCGCGCGTTGGCGAAGTAGAGGCTTTCGTCGATGCGCAGGAAGGACACATGGCTCAGGGTCTCGGTCTCGTGGCGCTGGATGCTGCGAAAGTGTTCGGAGTCGGGCAGGCGTCCCACCACCGCGCTATGGGGGCGGCTGGTGCGGTAGAGGAAGAGCCCGATGGAGAGCGCCACGCCAGTGATGATGCCCGCCTCCACGCCCTCCGCCAGGGTCAGCAGGATGGTGGCGGCCATGGCCGAGAAGTCGCTGCGCGAGTAGCGCCAGGTCTGGCGGATCATGGGGATATCCACCAGCGTTAGAATCGCCACGGTGATGGTGGCGGCCAGGGTGGCGATGGGCAGGTGATGCAGCAGCGGGGTGAGCAGCAGGGTGACCAGGCCGATGCCCAGGGCGGCGAAGAGCCCGGCGAAGGGCGTCTGGGCCCCGGATTCATCGTTGATCACGGTGCGCGAGAGCCCGCCGGTCACCGGCATGCCGGCGGTGAAGGCCGCCGCGAGATTGGCGCTGCCCAGCCCGACCAGCTCCTGATTGGGGGAGATGCGCTGGCGGCGCTTGGCGGCGAGCATCTGGGCCATGGAGATCGATTCCACGAAGCCCACCACGCTGATCAACAGCGCCGGGATCAGCAGGGCGCGCCAGAGTGTGAGATCGAAGCCGGGCAGGGTCAGCGGTGGCAGCCCGCCGGGCACGGCGCCGACCACGGCCACGCCGCGCTCGGCGAGCCCCAGCTGCCAGCTCAGCAGGGTGGTGGCCACCACCGCCAGCACCGGGCCGCTGCGTGCCACCAGGCCGGCGGTGGCGGGGGCCAGCCCCAGGCGCGTCAGCAGCGGGCGCGCCTGGCGGCGGCTTGTGACCAGAAAGAGCAGGGTGCCCAGGCCGATGGCAAGGGTGGGCCAGTGCAGGTGGGGAAGCCCGTCGATGATGCCGCTTAACAGCTCCAGGGCGTTATAGCCGCCGGCGGAGATCCCCGCCATATGAGCGAACTGGCCGATGGCGATCAGCACCGCCGAGGAGGAGAGGAAGCCGGCGATCACCGGGTGGCTCAGGAAGTTGGCGAAAAACCCCAGGCGCAAAAGCCCCATGGCGACCAGCATGGCCCCGGAGAGCAGCGACAATACCAGCGCCGCCTGGAGATAGGCGGCGCTGCCCGGCGTGGCCACATTGGACAGGGCGGCGCCGGTCATCAGGGCGATGATCGCCACCGGGCCCACCGCCAGGGTGCGGCTGGTACCCAGCAGGGCATAGAGCACCGCCGGCAGCAGGCTGGCATAGAGCCCCACCACCGCGGGCAGGCCGGCGAGCAGGGCATAGGCCAGCGACTGGGGAATCACCATTACGGTGACGATGATACCGGCCAGCAGATCGGCCCCCAGCTGGCGCCGGTTGTAGTGGGGCAGCCAGGTTAATACCGGTAGATAGCGTTTCAACATCTGTCTCGCATCTAGAGATGAGAAGAGGTAGGCATGAGGCCAAGTTTAAATGATATTGACTGTTGCCATCACCAGGGCCCGCTTATGGCCGCTTTCTGGCAAGCTATGGGGGTCGCCCGACGGCCTGCTAGAATCACATCACTCATTAACTCCCGGCGCCGCGGGGCTTATCACGTAAAGCTTATAGCGTATAGCTCCCGGCGTAGCCGGGCGCCAGACTCATCACTGACAAGGACATACCATGCAGCGCGAGACCATTGCCCTTCACCACGCCTACGCCCCCGACGACCAGCACGCGGTGGCGGTGCCCATCCACCAGACCACCTCGTTTTCCTTCGATAGTGCCGAGCATGCCGCCGACCTCTTCGACCTCAAGGTCGAGGGCAATATCTACTCGCGGATCATGAACCCCACCTGCGGCGTGCTCGAGCAGCGCGTGGCGGCCCTGGAAGGCGGCATCGCCGGGCTGGCGATGGCGTCCGGCATGGCAGCGATCACCGCCGCCATCCAGACCATCGCCGAGGCGGGCGACAACATCGTCTCGATCAGCGAGCTCTACGGCGGCACCTATAACCTCTTCGCCCACACCCTGCCGCGCCAGGGCATCGAAGTGCGCTTCGCCGACAAAGGCGATCTGGCCGGCCTCGAGGCGCTGATCGATGCGCGCACCAAGGCGGTGTTCTGCGAGAGCGTGGGCAACCCCTCCGGCGGCGTGGTGGACATGGCGGCCCTGGCCGAGGTGGCCCATCGCCACGGCGTGCCAGTAATCGTCGACAACACCGTGGCCACGCCCTTCCTGTGGCGTCCCATCGAGCATGGCGCCGATATCGTGATCCACTCGGCCACCAAGTATATCGGCGGGCATGGCACCACCGTGGGTGGGGTGATCGTCGACTCCGGCAAGTTCCCCTGGGCCGACAACGCCGAGCGCTTCCCGCTGCTCAACGAACCGGATGTTTCCTACCACGGCGTCTGCTACACCCGTGACCTGGGACCGGCCGCCTTTATCGGGCGTGCCCGGGTGGTGCCGCTGCGCAACATGGGTGCGGCGCTCTCCGCCCAGGCGGCCTGGCAGCTGATGCAGGGCCTCGAGACCCTGGGGCTGCGCATCGAGCGTATCTGCGACAACACCCAGCGTATCGCCGAGTATCTGCAGGGCCACGACGCCGTGACCTGGGTGCAGTACGCCGGCCTGGAGAACCATTCGGACCACGCCCTGGCCAAGAAGTACATGGATGGCCACGCCTCGGGCATCCTCAGCTTCGGCATCCAGGGGGGGCGCGAAGCGGGCGCCCGCTTCTACGACGCCCTGAACCTGGTGCTGCGCCTGGTCAACATCGGCGACGCCAAGACCTGCTCCTCGATCCCCGCCGCGACCACCCACCGCCAGCTCAACGACGAGGAACTCGCCAAGGCCGGCGTCACCGCGGACATGGTGCGCCTCTCCATCGGCATCGAGCATGTCGACGACATCATCGCCGACCTCGACCAGGCCCTCGCGGCCAGCCAAGCCTGATCAGCCACTCCCCCAACCTGGGGTCAGACCCCGGGGGTTGGGGGTCTGACCCCAGGTTGGGGATCCCACCGGCTTCCCCCCCATGGGGTCAGACCCCGGGGTTTATGGGGTCTGACCCCAGGGGCACCCGGGCTACGCCTCCCGGGGTCGGCTATGCCAGGCGGACCAGGTGTAGAGCGCGAGGCTCGTCCAGATCATCACGAAGGTGGCGAGCTGAGCGCCGCCTAGCGGTTCGCCGAACACCATCAGGGCGATCAAGAACTGGATGGTGGGGTTGAGGTACAACAGAAACCCTAGGGTGGCCAGGCGCAGGCGCCGGGCGGCGCCGGCGAAGGCCAGCAGGGGCAGGGCGGTGATGACGCCGCTGGCGATCAGCAGCAGGGTGGTGCGGGTATCGCCCAGGAAGTGCGAGAGCTCGGCCTGGGTCAGCCAGCCCAGGGCCAACAGCCCCAGCGGCAGCAATAGCAGGGTCTCCACGAACAGCCCCGAGAGGCCATCCAGGGGCACCTGTTTGCGCAGCAGCCCGTAGGTGCCGAAGGAGAAGGCCAGTGCCAGGCTGATCCACGGCAGCTCGCCGAGCATCACCAGCTGGGTCAGGATCGCGACCCCGGCAAGCCCCACGGCCACCGCCTGGAGGCGGTGCATGGTCTCGCGCAGCACCAGCATGCCCAGTGCCACATTGACCAGCGGGGTCATGAAGTAGCCCAGGCTCGCCTGGAGCACATGGCGGGTCTCCACCGAGTAGATGTAGAGCCCCCAGTTGAGCGCGATCAGCAGGGCACAGCCCAGCACGCGCCCCAGCCGCCGGGGCCGGCCGAGCGCCTCGAGGACCGGCGCCCAGCGCCCCAGCAGCGTGACCAGGCCGACCAGGAACAGGCACGACCACAACACCCGGTGGATCAGGACCTCGTAGGCGGGCACCCCCTGAAACAGGGCGAAGAACAGCGGGAAACAGCCCCACATGCTGTAGGCGGCCAGCCCGAACATAACGCCCTGGCGGGCCTCGCGGGCGGGGGGAGTCGTGGTGGTCATGGTGTCTCTCATCCAAGAAAAATGCCGGGCCCCATCACGGGGCCCGGCACTATATCGATCAACCTATCGACGAACGCGGTTCGCGGGTCAGAACGCGACCGCTTAGAAGCGGTAGGTCAGGCCGGCGCCGACAGTGACCGGGTCAAGCTTGACCTTGCCGATGCCATTGCCGTTGTTGTCGACCTCGGCATCCACGTCGGACCAGCGGGCATAGCCGGTGGCGCTCAGGTTGCTGGTCAGCGTCAGGTCAACGCCGACCTGGCCGACGACGCCGTAGTCGTCATCGATATCGATGTTATCCCCGGCGTTGGCTTCATCGATGCTGGAGTAACGGGTGTAGTTGACACCCAGGCCAGCGAACGGCTGCACGCGAGCTTCCTCGATGCCACCTAGTGGGTAGTAGTTGACCAGCAGGTTGACCGGCATGCGGTCCATGGTGCCGAGGTTGTTACCGGCCAGGCCGAAGTCGTGCTCGACGCTCTCGCCGACACCCAGCTCGACGCCCATCTTGTCGTGGAACAGGTAGCCGCCGGAGAGGTAGAAGGCGTTCTCATCGGAGACGTTGTCGGTAGTGACGTCGGCTTTCTCGAAGCTGCCGCGAACGTAGACATCACCCGCCTGGTAGGCCAAGGCCGCCTGGCTGGCGAAAGCGGTAGAAGCGGCGACAGCGAGCATCATTGTGGTCTTGCGCATGGAACCTCCTGATGGGTGGCCCTAGGTCAATAAATAAGGGGAGGGCGAATAAATCCCTTTGTCATGCTAATCATATTGTAAGAAACAGTGTTCATGATTGCTAGTGCTCGTCTCCTTTTCTCGTCGTCGTCTCGTCGCTGAAAACCGTCGAGTCACCAACGGAGTATGGCCGACGCTGGTGCTACGACGTAGAATGCACGGCGTTAACCATGATTTTTTATATGCCGAGGCCGCGGGATGGCGTCTCGGACAGGCAGAGATATACGCAACAGGGCAAGGGAAACGCCCGGACACAATCCCCGGGCGGTAGCGTGCCTTAGCCCCCTGCTGCGGTGGGGTTGCCGGTGGGGTCAGACCCCCAACCCCTCGGGGTCTGACCCCACTGCAGTATGGGGTCTGACCCCACCGGCAACCCCCACCGGCAATCCCGCGGGCCTCTGGCAGCTGGCCACCAGAACACAAGGACTCTTTATGTCAACACCAGCACTCTTTCCTACCGGCGGCCTGGCACGATGGCTGGCCGCCGGGAGCCTGCTGGCCGCGCTCAGCGGCTGTGTCTTGCCCAACGCCCAGCAGGGGCCTGGTTCCGGGGTGGTGATCAGCCAGGGCCAGTCGGGCACGCCCCTCGATGCCAACCTGAGCGGCTTCCTCGAACAGGCGCCCCCCGGGGCCGTCACCGATCTTCCCACCAGCCCCTGGGGCCCCAATGTGGTGGTCTCGGCCGAGGCGCCTTACCCCGCCGCCAGCGGCCGCATATGCCGGCACGTGCGGGTCGACACCGCCCACGGGCCGGTCTCCCCCCAGGTGGCCTGTGAGGGCGCCCAGGGGTGGGAGGCCAGGCGCCTGGTCACCGAGGTACGCACCGGAGGAGCCCGCTAATGCCGATCACGACGAATTCCCGAGCCCTGCTGGCGGGTCTCGCCCTGCTGAGCATGCCGCTGGTGGCCAGCGCCCAGGCCGATCTATTGTCCAGCGCCGACACCGGAAGCCAGCAGCGCCAGGGCCAGGGCGAGGCGCAGCCACAGATCGATGACTCGCCCCGCGCCAACTGGAACAGCGCCAACTATGGTTCCAACTATGGCTCCAACTACGGCGCCGGCCCCCGCCAGGGGCCGCCCAAGGCGGATATGGACTCGCTGCCCCCCTTCGGTGCCAACCTGTTCGAAGGCGGCTTTCGCGGCACCATGGCCGACGGGCTCAACCCCGATTACACCATCAAGCCCGGCGACCAGGTTACCCTGCGGGTCTGGGGGGCGGTGGAGCTCGACCAGCAGATCGCGGTCGACGCCCAGGGGAATATCTTCGTGCCCACTATCGGCCCGCTGAGCGTGCAGGGCCTGAGTGGCGGGCAGCTGGATGCCAAGGTGCGCGGCGCCATTCGCTCGGTGTACCCCGATGATGTCCAGGTCTATACCAATCTGCAGGGCGTTCAGCCGGTGGGGGTGTTCGTCACCGGTTATGTGGAGAACCCGGGGCGCTACGCCGGCACACCCAGCGATTCGCTGCTGTTCTTCCTGGACCAGGCCGGCGGCATCGACAACGAGCTGGGCAGCTACCGCGATATTCGCGTGATGCGCGGCAACCAGACCGTGGCCCGGGTCGATCTCTACGACTTCCTGCTCGACGGCCGCATATCGCGTCCCCAGTTCCGCGATGGCGATACCATTGTGGTGGAAGAGCGCGGCCCGGCCATCGCCGTGGTGGGTGACGTCAAGCGCGAATACCGCTACGAACTCACCGGCCGCCAGCTCAATGGCGCCGAGGTCGGTCGCCTGGCGCGCCAGCAAAGCGGTGTCTCCCATGTGCTGCTGCGCGGTGATCGCTCCGATGGCCCGGTGGCCGAGTATATGGCCCTGGATGAGTTCTATACCCGCTCTGTCTACAGCGGCGATGAGGTGCTGTTCAGCGCCGACCAGCGCGACGAGACCATCGTGGTGGAAGTGGAAGGCAGCTTCTATGGCCCGTCGCGCTATGCGCTGCCCCGCAACGCGCGCCTCGGCGAACTGCTCGACGCCGTCGCCGTGCCCAAGGATATGACCAGCCTGCAGGACATCTCGATCAGCCGCATCGGCGTGGCCGAACAGCAGAAGGAGGCCCTGGACAAGAGCCTGCGTCGCCTGGAGACCACCTACCTGGGTTTCCCCGCCCGCACCCCGGAGGAGGGCGAGATTCAGATTCGCCAGGCCGAGCTGATCGAGCGCTTCGTGGACAAGGCCGCCGAGGTCGAACCCACCGGCCGCCTGGTGGTCGCCCGCGCCGGTCAAGGCATCGTCGACGTGCGCCTGCAGGACGGCGATGTGATCACCATTCCCGAGACCAACGACGCCATTCTGCTCAGCGGTGAAATCGTGATGCCCCAGGCTGCGGTCTACACCCCCGGCATGTCGGCGATGGACTACATCGAACAGGCGGGCGGCTTCACCGATCGCGCCAACGAAGACGGCGTACTGGTCGCCCACCGCAACGGTGCCGTGGTCAACGCTGACGATGCACGCCTGCGCGCCGGGGACGAAATCCTCGTCCTCCCCCGCGCCCCGACCAGCAACATTGCCCTCGGCAAGTCGATCACCCAGATGCTCTACCAGATCGCCGTCGCCACCAAGGTCGCACTCGATCTCTGATCGGGCTGCGCCCGAAGCTGGAAGAGCGGCGCTTCGCGCCTGGAAGCTAAAAGCTGGAAGAAAAAGCCTTAACACCGGTGTTGAGGTTGGGTTACTTCCAGCTTAAACACTCCGTAGCGAGAATCATGACCGAACAAACTTCTCCCGCCCGCCGCACCCCCTGGCAGGTCACCCGCAGCGTCTGGTACGCCATGTTCATGCGCGAGGCCATCTCGCGCACCATGGCCGACCGCATGGGCTGGTTCTGGATGATCTTCGAGCCGCTGGCGTTCACCCTGATCATGATCGGCATCCGCACCTATATCCGTGGGGTGGATCGCTTTATCGTCAACGCCGATTTTATCCCCTGGATGATCATCGGCCTGATGGGCTTCTTCCTGGTCCGCGAGGGCATGATGCGCGGCCTGGGCGCGGTGAACGCCAGCAGCGCGCTGTTCGCCTATCGCCAGGTGCAGCCCTTCGACCCGGTGCTGGTACGCCACTTCCTCGAAGGCATGCTGCGCACCTTTATCTTCCTGATCTTCATCGCCGGTGGGCTGATGCTCGGGGTCGACATGGCCCCGGACAACGCCCTGATGGCCATGTTCTGGTGGATTTCGATGTGGTGCCTGGGCCTGGGCCTGGGGCTGATCACCTCGGTGGCCGGCACCCTGGTGCCCGAGGTCGGCACAGTCATCAGGATGATCAGCATGCCGCTGCTGATTCTCTCCGGCGTAATCTTCCCGCTTAACCAGCTGCCCCACTGGCTGCTCGAATACCTGATGTACAACCCCATCGTTCACGGCCTGGAGCTTCTGCGCCTGGGCTTCTTCGAGGGCTACCAGGTAGTACACGGCACCAGCGCCACCTATTTCTGGATGTTCACCCTGATCACCCTCGGCCTGGGGCTACTGATGCACGTACGCTTCCAGGAGAAGCTGAAGGCCAAATAAGCGGACTTCGTCCGCTGCTGTACGCTATACGCTTTACGCTGTACGTAACCCCGGCCCGGCGCAGCCGGGGCTGTAAGCCATACGCTTTACGCTATACGAAAAACCCTTGCCGAGAGTTTAGGTGGCAGTAATCTTGGCTTACGGCTTACGGCTTACGGCTTACGGCTTACGGCTTACGGCTTTCGGCTTTCGGCTTACGGCTTACGGCGCAGCCGGGCTCACCATTCACCTTCCAGACCATCATCAATGATAGAAATCTCAGGCCTCTACAAACGCTATCACCGCCAGCGGCGGGTCTACGACTGGGTGCTGGAGGATATCAACCTGATCATCCCCAAGGGCGTCAGCGTGGGTCTGTTGGGCCGCAATGGGGCGGGCAAGTCGACGCTGCTCAAGCTGATCGCCGGCATGGATACCCCCGACCGCGGCGAGATTCGGCGCCATTGTCGGGTCTCCTGGCCCATCGGCCTGGCCGGCGGCTTCCAGGGCAGCATGACCGGGCGCCAGAACGTCAAGTTCGTGGCCCGGGTCCACGGCGGGCGCTACAACGTCGAAGATATCATCGACCAGGTCGAGGCCTTCGCCGAGATCGGCGATGCCTTCGACGAGCCCATCAAGACCTACTCCAGCGGCATGCGCGCGCGCCTCAACTTCGGCCTCTCCCTGGCGTTCGACTTCGACGTCTACCTCTCCGACGAGGCCACCTCGGTGGGCGACCGCGCCTTCAAGGCCAAGGCCACCAAGGCCTTCAAGGACAAGGTCGGCCAGGCCAGCTTGGTGATGGTCAGCCATAGTGAGGGTATCCTGAAGGACCTCTGTCAGGCGGGGATATACCTCAAGGATGGCCAGGCCATCTGGTACGACGATATCAACGACGCCATCGCCGCCTACCATGACGAGACCGACGCCGCCCGCGAGGCCCGGGAAGCCAACGGCGCGACGCTTAACTCCGCCGCCAAGCCGCCAGCGACCAAACCGGCGGCGAAGCAAGAGGGCGCCAAGCCCGCTCCTGCCGAGGTTGATATTCCCGACGAACTCACCCTGCCAGAAGCCAAAAAGCAGTTGCGCCAGCGCAAGGCCGAGTTCGACAGCGCCAAGGCTGACTTTGAGCAGGCCAAGGCCGACGACCTGATCCCCCGCGAGCGCATCGTCTACGGTGACGCACTCAACGCCGCCCGGGAACGACTGCACGTAGCACGGCGTAGGGTGCAAGCGCTGACCCGGCTTCGCCGGGAGCCGTAAGCCATAAGCTTTAAGCTGTAAGTACCCCCCCCCCCCCCACGATCCAAACCTTGGGGGCGGTATTCTGACTTACGGCTTGCGGCCCACATGACTTTTCGCGACCAGCCTTGACTCGATTCAGGACAGGGCAGGTTTTTCTTACAGCTTACAGCTTACGGCTTACAGCTTATTCAAGGCTTACAGCTTATCTCATGAAACACTTCATCAAGTCCCAACCCCACTGGGCCGCGGCCCTGCTCGCCATCCTCCTGGTCAGTTTCTACTGGTTTGTCTGGGCCGAGGATCGTTACCTCTCGCGGGCCACCGTGGTGCTGGAGAGCCCCCAGATCGCCCAGCCGGATATCAGCTTCTCCTCCATTCTGACCGGGGCCTCCGGCGACAAGGACCTGCTGCTGCTGCGCGAGTATCTGCTCTCGGTGGATATGCTCAAGCAGGTGCAAGACAAGATGGACTTCCGCCAGCACTACAGCGAGAACGGCGATATCTTCGCCCGCCTGCACAACGCCGAGGCGCCCATCGAGGACCTGCACAAGTACTATCTGCGCCGCGTGACGGTGGAGATGGATGACTATGCCGGGGTGCTCAACGTCGAGGTGCAGGGCTATACGCCGGAGTTTGCCCATCAGATGGTGCAGCTGCTGCTGGAAGCCGGCGAGTCGCATATGAACGACATGGGCCAGCGCCTGGCCTTCGAGCAGGTGGAGTTCCTGGAGGAACAGCTGCAGCGCCTGGAAGACCGCCTCGACGAGGCCCGCGCCGAGCTGCTGGCCTTCCAGAACCGGGAAGGCCTGGTTTCGCCCACCAGCACCGTGGAGAGCATCAATCAGGTGGTGGCCTCCCTGGAGGGCGAGCTTGCCAGCGTGCAGGCCCAGCGCCAGGCGCTGTCCAGCTACCAGAGTACGCAATCTTCCGATATGCGCCGCGCGCAGTCTCAGGTTGACGCCCTGCGCGAGCAGATCGAGCAGCAGCGCGACCGCCTGGCCCAGGCCACCGGCGAATCGCTCAACCGCATCTCCTCGCAGTACGAGACCCTCGAGCTCAAGGCTACGTTCGCCCAGGAAACCTATTCCAGCGCCCTGGCCGCCCTGGAGAACACCCGCCTGGAAGCCGCCCGCAAGCTCAAGCAGGTCAGCGTGCTGCAGAGCCCGCTGTTCCCGGAATACCCCACCCGCCCGGAACGGCTCTACAACGCCAGCGTCTTCGCCATCGTCACCCTGTTTCTCGGGCTCATCGCCAGCATGATGATCCTGATCATCCGTGATCACCGGGATTGAGTAAGGGGTGAGGAGTGAGCGCCGCTTCGCGGCTTGAGAGCGCTTCGCTTGTGAATAGTTAATGGTGAGCGCCGCTTCGCGGCTTGTGAGTGGTGAATAGTGAATAGTAAATAGTTCTACTCACCACTCACCACTCACCACTCACCACTCACCACTCACCACTCACCACTCACCACTCACCACTCACCACTCACCACTCACCACTCACCACTCACCAACCGACACCCAGCCATGAAGATCACCTTCGGGGTCACCCCCTACAGCAACACGCAAGCCCTGGCAGATTGGCTGCAGGCTGCCGGCCATCAGCCCGAATGGCCTGGCGATGAACTCGCTGAGGAAGCCATCGACACTGCCGACGGGATTTTGTTGGGCTATCACCACCCGGAGCTCGCACTTCAGGTGGCGATGCAAAGCGGCGAGTCGCCCATAGCGGCCATGGGACACTGGGTGGAGAAGGTGCAGCGGTTCATCGCTTGCTTCAAGGCCAATCGTGACAAGGTGGTGCTGATCGACCTGGGCGAGCTTCATGTGAGCCCGCAATCAGCTTGCCAGGCGCTGGCGGAGCACTGGGGGCTGGAAGGGGAGGCCCCGGCCGCCATGCCCGCCCTGGCTTTGCCGGAAGCCACGCAGGCGGCCGACCTGCCCGCGTGTCAGCGGTTGGCCTTGACGCTGCTGGCCCGTGAAACCCTGCGCCAGACCCCAGGCTGGGCCGCCCTGCTGGCCCAGCTGCAGGCCTGCACCCTCCCGCTGCTCGGGGAAAGCAGCGAAAAGGGGACGCATGGCGAGGGCCGCGCCGAGCCGCTCGAGGCGCTCTACGTGCGCTGGCAGGCCGCTACGCGGCATGACCAAGAGAATCGGGACGGGCTGTTCGCTACAGTCAAAGAGCAGGTGGGAAAGCAGGACCAGTTGAAGCAGGATAACCACCAATTGCAGGAGCGGCTCCACCAGGCACAGGAAGAGCTGGAGTTCAGTCACCGGCAGGCCAACGAACGCCAGAAGAAAGAAGAAGCCAAACAGAAGGCGCAGCAGGCCAAGCTGGAGGAGGTGCAGCAGAGCCACCAGCGCCTGCAGCAGCAGTACCAAGTCCTGGAAAAGACTCAGCAGTCGCTTGCGGCGGAGAAGGCCGAGCTAGAAAAACAGCTAGCGACTCAGCAAGCCACCCTCAAGGCGCAGGGAGTAAAAGAACAGGAACTGGAAGAGGAAAATCGCCTGCTGCTCGATCAGCTCCACCTGGTGCAGGAAGAGCTGGAGGCCACCTTGCAGCAGAAGCAGGCGCTGACTCAATGCCAGACAACCCTGGATGAGGAGAAAGCCACGCTGCAGCGCCGGCTCAAGGAGCGCGAAAACGACGCCCAGCACCTCACCCAACAGCTCGAGGAGCAGCGCAAGGACCATCGGCAGGCCAGCGAACGCCTCAAAAAGCAGGAAGCCGAGCAGAAAGCGCAGCAGGCCAAGCTGGAAGAGGTGCAGCAGAGCCTCCAGCGCCTGCAGCAGCAGTACCAAGTCCTGGAAAAGACTCAGCAGTCGCTTGCGGCGCAGAAGGCCGAGCTGGAAAAACAGCTAGTGACACAGCAAGCCACCCTCAAGGAGCAGGGAGTGAAAGAACAGGAACTGGAAGAGGAAAACCGCCTGCTGCTCGAACAGCTTCATCTGGTACAAGAAGAGCTGGAGGCCACCCTTCATCAGAAGAAGTCGCTGACGCAGAGTCAGCAAACCCTGGGTGATGAGAAAGTCACGCTGCAGCGCCAGCTCAAGGAGCGCAAGAACGAAGTTCAGCGCCTCACCCAGCAGCTTGAAGAGCAGCGCAAGGCCCACAAGCAGACAAGCGAACGCCTCAAGAAGCAGGAAGCTGAGCATAAGGCGCAGCAGGCCAAGCTACAGGAGGCCGAGCAGGCCTACAAAGCGCTCTCCTCCCAGAAGGCCACCCTGGACAAGCAGCTGGAATCCCAGAAGACGATTCTGGCCGAAACAGAAGAAGAGAATGGCCTGCTGATCGAGCAACTTCATCTGGTTCAGGAGGAGCTGGAGCGCAGGATCCTCGATGGCCAAGACAAGGATCGCCAAATTGAGGCGCGTGACCAACAGCAACGGCTGCTGCAGCGGCGCCTGGATAAGGTAGCCCAGCAGCGTCAGCTCCTTCATCAGAAATTGGAGGAGCAGGAACAGCAGCTCCAGACCAATACCCAGCGTTTGCAACAAGGCGAGCAGATGCAGCGTCTGCTGCAGCGCCGCCTGATCAAGCTGCGTGATACCGCCGAATCCTATGCCAATGCTCTTCGCAGCGCCGAAAGCCTGCAGGCCTCACAGCAAGCCGCCGAACGTGCTCGAGTGTTGTCGCTGGCTGCGACGATTCAGCAGCTCACCCGCGGGGAAGGACGGAAAGCGCTCAAGGCCCTGAAGCGCGATCATGCGTTAGTAACCGCCTCAGAGTTGTTCGATCAAGAATGGTATCGGGCGCAGCATCCTGAGGTGACCGAAGCCGGCATTGATCCGATCACCCACTATCTCAAGAGTGGCGCCGCAGAGGGTAGAAACCCCAGCCCGGCCTTCGACACCGCCTGGTACCTGCTCACCTACTTCGATGTTGCCGAGAGCGGGCTTAATCCCCTAGTGCACTTTATCCGCTTCGGTCGCCAGGAGCAGCGCACGCCACATCCAAATTTGCCGGCACTGCCGGCCCCGACCAACGAAGCATCCGAGTAGGGCGTACAGTTAATGGAGACGGCAGGCAGAGGCAGTATGCACACTATCATCCATATCGGTGCCGGTGAGGGCTCGCGCCTGGCCGAGTGGCTCCAGGCTGACGCCCGGCGCATCGTACTGGTGGAGCCCCATCCCGTGCTTGCCGAGCGCCTGCGTCAGGCCGCTTCGGACCACTCTCATGTCGAGGTGGTGGAAGCTGCGGTGGCCGCCGCATCGGGCTCCTGCGAACTGCTCGAGTACAACCTGCCCCAGGCCAGCGGGTTGCATGAGCCGACCGAGCTCAAGCGGCTCTTTCCCGGGCTCAGGCTGCTGCAGCGCCATGCGGTAACGGCCACCTCCGCCCGGCGGCTGATGGCCGAGCATGGCCCCGATGAAGACGAGGCACCGATACATCTCGAGCTGCACGCCCCGGGCGAGGGGCACGCCATCCTGCAGGCGCTGATGGAAGACGATCAGCTGAGCCGCGTGACTCAGCTATGCATCAGCGCCGCTGTCGTCTCCTGTCATGCCGCTATGCCGCCGATCGAGCATTACCTGAAATTCGGAACAGAGGAACGGCGTAACCCAGGCCCGGACTTTGATACCGACTGGTACCTGACCAGCTACCCGGATGTGGCGGAGAACGAAATGAATCCGCTGGTCCATTATATAAAGTTTGGACACCAGGAGGGGCGAGCCACTAACCGCTACCACCATCCATCATTACCGGCTCCCGGTGAGGCACACGGCGCACAGGCATGAGTATGCAGACAATTGTCCACATCGGCGCAGGCCAGTGCTCGGAGCTGGACCAATGGCTGGAAACTGGTGCCGGGAACATTGTACTGGTTGAGCCAAACCCCATCCTGGCGGCACAACTTCGTCGAAAAACAGAAGCCATGCCCGAAGTTACGGTGGTGGAAGCCGCCCTGACCACCAACCCGGCCCAAAACCAGCTCCACGAATACAACCTGCCCGAAGCCAGCAGCCTTCGCCCGGCGACCGGCCTGAACAGCCTGTTCCCGGGCCTGAAAACCAGGGCTACCCATACCGTCGCTACCATGACGCCCGAACAGCTCCTGGCCGACCACGGCCCGGAAGCGGGCAAACCCGCTATGCTGGTGGTGCAAGCTCCCGGCGAGGAACACGCCATTCTCCAGGCGCTGATCAACACGGACCAGCTCAAACGGTTCAGCCACCTGCACCTGGCCACCAACCCGGAACCCTACTATCAGCACAGCACTGCCGCCGAGCAGACCCTGCACAGTCTGGCCGACTACGGTTACGACGTTACTGAAGAAAATCAGAAAGACCCGGACTGGCCTAGCTGGCAGCTGGCCCGTAATCCGCTGAAAGATCAGGTCAAAGCGTTGCAGGTCGAAAATCAGGCGCTGAAAACCGACACTCGCAGGTTGAAAGAACAGCTCGAGCAAAGCCAGCAGCAGAGAGTGCAGGCGGAAAAAGCCACCGATACCGCAAAAGCACAAGCCATCACTGTAGAGCAGTACGCTAAGGCCGCACAAAAGGAAAGCGAAGCACTACGGGCCCAACTGAAAGACCATCAGGCAAAGCACCAGCAAACGGAAGAGCGAAGCCAGCAAGAGCTGGAAACGAGCAAGGCGAAAATAGAAGAACTGAATGCTAGCCTCAAACAGCAGAAGGAAAAGCTGGAGCAAAGCGAAACGCGGGAAGCTGAAGCCGAAAAGCTGCTCAACGAAGCTCATCGGTCCCATGCCGAGGAGCAGCAAAAACACCAGGCGACAGCAGAAGCTCTCGCGAGGGAACAAGCTGACCACCAGCAAACGGCGAGCGCACTTGAGGAAAATAAGCAGCAGTTCCTGAACCGCAAGCAGCAAGCCGAAAAGCTGCAGGCAGAACTGGAAGCGTTAAAGCAAAATGCTGCTGAGCTGGAGCGTGAAAACCAAGCGCTAAAGCAACAAGTGCAAGCCAGCAAGAAAGAGCAGAAAAAAGCCCAGGAAAAACTGGACCAGGAACAAAAAGCCCACCAGGACACTGTGCAGACCCTGGATGACCATAAAGGCTGGCTTGAGAACAGAAAGACGCAGGGCTCACAGCTGCAAGCCAAACTCGAACAGCAAACCAGGGAACTGGAGAGCCTACAGTCAGAGCTTCAGGGTCTCGACGAACTAAAGCAGAAACTTCGAAAAACAGAACGCAAAGCCGAAGAACGCCAGGGTCAGGTAACGGAGTTGGCGGAAACCAACCGCAAGCCCCCAGTGTCAGGATGAGTGTCGCACCCTCTGATACCCTGTTCTTATAAACCGACCAGGGGGCGAAAGGAGACACTCATGCCTCGTTACTCCGAGGAGCGCCGGCAAGCCGTAGTGACCAAGCTGCTGCCTCCCCACAACCTCTCCCCGAAGGTGATCGCGGAGCAGGAAGGGATCTCGCTGGGCACCGTCTACAAGTGGCGCAAGGAAGCCCGCGCTGAGGGGCGGTGCCTGCCGGATGCTCTGGGCAAGGGCGCCGATGGCTGGTCGTCCAAGGACAAGTTCAGCGCCGTGCTTGAGACCGCCTCGATGA
>NZ_JHVH01000036.1 GCF_000620045.1 Halomonas halodenitrificans DSM 735
AACGACACCGGACGCAAGGATGAGAGCCGTATGTCACCGCTCACGCAGGGGCCGTCCCACCGCGAAGATCCTCACCTGAAGGATCGCCTCAACCAGATTGCCGAGAAGATCACCAGCCCGGCTTTCCTCTCCGGCCAGGGCCTGGGCAACGAGATCGGCTTCTGGATCTTCGATTATCCCCCCGAGCACGAGCTGCAGGTTCGTGAGTACCTCACCTTCCTGGAAGGGGTACTGTCCCGTCAGCACAGCGAGCTGACGGTCGACCACGTCAACCTGCTGCGCGTGCTGCGCGACTATCTCCATGCGCGTGGCTTTCTCGACAAGGCCATCGCCATGCAGCAGACCAAGGGCGATGCGGCGCTGCTCAAGGCGCTGCGCGGCCCGCTGCACATGGACAAGTTCGCCCCCTTCCTTATCCGACACGCCCTGTCGGACGACCCCGATATCATTCTTCTGTCAGGCGTGGGTAGCGTCTGGCCGGTGATGCGTGCCCACAGTTTGCTCAATGCGCTGCACGGCAGGCTCGGCCACAAGCCGTTGGTGCTCTTCTATCCTGGCCGCTATGACGGCCAGAGCCTGACCCTCTTCGACCAGATCGCCAGTAACCACTACTACCGGGCGTTTTCTCTCGTGCCATGACCCATGGGCGCCCGGCTCGGTCAGTCCCCGGGAAACTCTCGATCTGAAGGCCAGCCGGCAGCCGCGCTGCGCTGGCACCCCCTTTGTTGACCGCCTTGCCCCACTACGGGAGCGAGGCGTTGCCCGTTAAGGAATCGATCGGACATGCGTATCCAGGACCTCTTCCAGAAACCTTTGAACCGCCCCATCAATGGCGTGGTGAAGGCCGACCAGAAGGACCGCGAGACGGTCTACCAGGAGCTCGACGAGTACGTGGTGACCAACGAGCTGGAGAAGCACTTCCGTGCCTTCTTCGAGTCCTACGCCACGCCGCTCAGTGATCCCTCCATCGCCAACCGGGTCGGGGTGTGGATCTCGGGCTTCTTCGGCTCAGGTAAGTCGCACTTCCTCAAGGCGCTCTCGTACCTCTTGGTCAACATCGAGGCCGAGGATGAGGCCGGCAACCACCGCCGCGCCGCCGAGTTCTTCGACGAGCACAAGCTCCACGATCCGATGATCCGCGCCGACGTCACCAAGGCGGTACAGCAGCCGGCCGATGTCATCCTGTTCAACATCGACAGCAAGGCGAGCTCCAACGACGGCGGCAACCCGATCCTCAACGTCTTCCTGCGGGTGTTCAACGAGTACCAGGGCTTCAGCGGCGATCACCCGCATATCGCCCACATGGAGCGCCACCTGGCCCAACGCGGTGTGCTGGAGCGCTTCAAGGCGGCCTTCCAGGAGGCCAGCGGCATGGTCTGGGAGGAGGAGCGCGACGGCTTCCAGTTCTATCAGGACGACATCGAGCAGGCGATCAGCCAGGCGCTGGATCTTTCGCCCGAGGCGGCCCACAAGTGGTTCGAGGAGGCCGAGGAGAGCTTTAGCGTCTCGGTGGAGAACTTCTGCCGCTGGGTGAAGGAGTACCTCGACGAGAAATCGCCCACCCAGCGCATCGTCTTCATGGTGGACGAAGTGGGCCAGTTCATCGGCAGCAACACCCGCCTGATGCTGACCCTGCAGACGCTGACCGAGAACCTCGGCACCATCTGCGGCGGCCGCGCCTGGATCGTGGTCACCTCCCAGGCCGACATGGACGCGGTGCTCGGCGAGATGACTGCCGCCAAGGCCAACGACTTTTCCAAGATCGCCGGGCGCTTCAAGACCCGCCTGTCGCTGTCGAGCTCCAACTCCGACGAGGTGATCCGCAAGCGCCTGCTGGCCAAGACCCCGGAGGCCAGCGGCGAGCTGGCCCAGGTGTTCGAGGCCAAGGGCGCGGTGCTGCGTAACCAGCTCACCTTCGACCGCTCCGGCCCCACGCTCAGGAACGTCGACGGGGTGGAGAGCTTCGTTGCCAACTACCCGTTCGTGCCGTACCACTTCCAGCTGGTCCAGAAGGTCTTCGAGGAGATCCGCAAGGTCGGCGCTACCGGTGCCCACCTGGCCTACGGCGAGCGCTCCATGCTCGACGCCTTCCAGATGGCCGCCAAGGCGGTGGGCGATCAGGAGGTCGGCGCCCTGGTGCCGATGCACAGCTTCTACCGCGCCGTGGAGGGCTTCCTCGATACCGCGGTGAAGCGCACCATCGACCAGGCTAGCGAGAACGCGGCGCTGGATGACTTCGACGTGGAGATCCTGCGCACCTTGTTCATGATCCGCTACGTGGACCTGGTCAAGGGCACCCTCGACAACCTGGTGACGCTCTCCATCACTCGCATCGACGATGACCGCCTGGCGATCCGCGAGCGCCTGGAGGTCACCCTGTTGCGCCTGGAGAAGGAGAGCCTGGTCACCCGCAACGGCGAGGAGTACCTGTTCCTCACCAACGAGGAGCGTGACATCACGCGCAAGATCAAGGCCACCGAGATCACCAGCAGCGACGAGAACAAGCTGCTGGCCGAGATGATCTACAAGGACCGGCTGCGCGACCGCAACAAGTACCGCTACCCGCTCAACAAGACCGATTACACCATCGGCCGCTACCTGGACGGCCACACCATCGACGGCCGCTTCGAGAGCCAGCTGCGCGTCGAGGTGGTCTCGCCGCTGGATATCGATTACACCCAAAGCTACGCCGCCCAGAACGGCGAGGCCGGTTGTATCCACCGCAGCAACGAGAACCAGGGCCAGGTGTTGATCCGCCTGGGCGACAACAAGGCCTTCTTCGACGACCTGCGAACCTGCCTCAAGACCGAGAAGTACATCCGCTTGAATGCCGCCTCCGGCGACAGCAGCGTGGAGCGCATCCTGGCCGACCGCGGCCGCGAGAACCAGGAGCGCCGCAAGCACCTGCTGGTACGCCTGGAGGACATGCTGCTGGAGGCCGACGTCTACGCCCTGGGCCAGAAGCTCGATATCAACCGTAGCAGCCTGAACACCCGCCTCGACGACGCCTGCCAGTACCTGCTGGAGAACACCTACAGCAAACTCGGTTACCTGCAGTTACTCACCCCCGACCCCATGCGCGAGCTGGTCGCCGTGATGACCGCCGACGATATCGGTCAGCAGGCCATCGAGCTCGACGGCGAGGAAGGCAACCCTCAGGCGGTGCGCGAGGTGGAGCAGTACATCGGTCTGCACGGCGGCGAGCCGGTACCCCTCAACCCGCTGCTGGAGCGCTTCAACAACCGCCCCTTCGGCTGGCCGGTGGAGGAGACCCTGCTGATTCTTGGGCGGCTGTATGCCGCTGGAAGGCTCACCTTCCACACCGCCGGCCCGGCACTGCCCGGCAAGGAGGCCTTCGAGCTACTCAACAACAGCCGGCGGCGCAGCGAGGTGCGCATCCAGAAGAAGCGCCAGACCGATGATGCCGTGCTGCGCCAGGTGCGCAACCTCACCAAGGATCTCTTCACCAAGCTCGGGCCCTCCAGCGAGACCGAGCTCTACGGCTTCTACGTCGATCAGTTCAGCACCTGGAAGAAAGACCTGGAGGCCTACCGCAGCAAGACCGAGGTGGGCCGCTTCCCGGGCCGTGCGGCCATCGACAGCACCCTCAAGGAGGTCGAACGGCTGCTACGCATCGACGACAGCTTTGACTTCTTCAAGGCGGTGGCCGACCAGCAGGAGGATCTCCTCGATCTCGAAGAGGAGTACCGCGACCTCCACGAGTTCTTCACCAAGCAGCTCACCACCTGGAAGCAGCTCGACCAGGCGCTGACCCGCTTCCAACCCAACCGCCCGGCGCTGGAGAAGGAGCCCGAGGCGAAGGCGGCGCTGGCCGAGCTGGACCGCATCTACGCCTCCGAGGCGCCCTACGGCATGCTGCAGAAGGTCTCCGGGTTGATCCAGACCGTCGATGAGACCAACACCCAGCTGCTGGAGCAGAAGCGCGAGCATGCCATCGGCCGGATCGACCAGCGTATCGCCAACGTCAGCGCCGAGATCGTCAAGAGCGGCATCGGCACCCCGGAGCTCAGCAACCGCCTGCTGCGCCCCCTGCAGCTGCTCAAGCAGGACATCGAAAGCGCGGCCAGCATCGCCCAGATCTACCTGCTGCAGGGTGATACCGCCAATGACCGCGAGCAGGAGAGCCTCGACGAGCTCCACCGCGAGCAGGAAGCCGAGGCCGAACGCCAGCGCATCGCCCGCCAGAAGGCGGATAACGGCGGCAAGCCGGACCGCGATGCCACGCCAGACGGCGAGGGTGACTCAACCCAGGGCGGCGGCAGCGGTGATACCGGCACACCGCCCGATGAAGTGCGTGAACCCGCGCCCACCCGAGTCGCCGCACCCAAGCCGGTGGCCAACGTCAGCGTCAGCCAGGTGCTCAGCCGCACCCATGAAGGGGTCTACCTGGAGAGCCAGCAGGAGGTCGATGCCTTCCTCGACGCCCTCAAGCGCGAGCTCGACGACGCCATCCAGGCCAACAAGCGCATCCGCATCCGCTAAACCGACGCTATACCGAGCAGCCCCGCCTCTCAGAGCACGGGGCCGCCATGCCTCATTTGCCAACCCCTCGGCAACCCGCGCGATCAGGAATCCAGCATGAACACAGGGAACATCAAGAAGTACGCCCCCAAGGCGCGTACCCGCTTAATCGAGACCATGACCCGCCAGGCCGCCCGCTACGGCATCACCAAGGGCCACGTGGCGCCCGCCGAGGTGCGTGGCGACGTGATGCTGATCAGTGCCCTGGATGGCCAGACCCACAGCTTCCCCAAGGCCCTGCGTGGCCCGCGCGAGGCGCTGGCCAAGTGGGTGACCCAGCTGGGCTTCGAGCAGGCCATGGAGCAGGCCGCCTACAGCTGGTTCAACCGCCTGTGTGCGATCCGCTTCATGGAGCTCAAGGGCTATCTGGATCATGGCCGCCGGGTGCTCTCCCACCCGGATCATGAGGGCGGCTTCCAGATCCTCGATGACTGCCTGGAGATCGACCTGCCCGGGCTCGATACCGCCCGGGTGCGCGAGCTCAAGCTCGATGGCACCCAGGACGAGGCGCTCTACCGCGAGCTGCTGCTGGCCCAGTGCCATGCCCTGCACGAGGCCATGCCGTTCCTGTTCGAACCGCTGGACGACGCCAGCGAGCTGCTGCTGCCCGACAACCTGACCAAGACCGACTCGCTGATCCGCGAGCTGGTGGAGGCGATTCCCGAGGAGGACTGGCAGGACGTCGAGGTGATCGGCTGGCTCTACCAGTTCTACATCGCCGAGAAGAAGGACCAGGTGATCGGCAAGGTGGTGAAGAGCGAGGACATCCCCGCTGCCACCCAGCTGTTCACCCCCAACTGGATCGTCCAGTACCTGGTACAGAACTCCGTGGGCCGCCAGTGGCTGCAGACCTACCCGGACTCCCCCCTCAAGGGCGAGATGCCGTACTACATCGAGCCCGCCGAGCAGGAGCCCGAGGTACAGGCCCAGCTGGACGCCATCACCCCGGACAGCATCGACCCTGAGACCATCAAGGTGCTCGACCCCGCCATGGGCTCCGGCCATATCCTGGTCGAGGCCTACAACGTGCTGAAGGCCATCTACGAGGAGCGCGGCTACCGCTCCCGGGACATCCCCAAGCTGGTCCTGGAAAACAACCTGTTCGGCCTGGATATCGACGACCGCGCCGCTCAGCTCGCCGGCTTCGCGCTGCTGATGAAGGCCAGGGAAGACGACCGTCGGATCTTCACAAGAGGCGTCCGCCTCAACGTGATGGCCCTGCAGAGCACCCAGCACCTTGATGCCAGCACCCTGTGGCGCGACCTCAACCTGACCGGCGACTGGCACCAGGGCCAGTCACAGAGCTTGTTCGAGGGCGAGCAGAAGGAGCTTTCCAGCAACGACAGCACCTACAAAGCTATCGTCGACCTGATCGAACGCTTCCAGGACGCCAAGACCTTCGGCTCGCTGATCGAGGTTCCCAACAGCTTTGAGGCCCCGCTCAAGTCCCTGCTGGAGGTGCTCACCGAGCTCGCTGAGACTGGTGACACCATGCAGAAGACCGCTGCCAAGCAGCTGATGCCGGTTTTGCATCAGGCTTGGATGCTGGCCCAACGATATGATGCGCTGATTGCCAATCCGCCTTACATGAGCAATAAGGGAATGGTAGGTGAGCTTAGAAGGTTTGCAGAAACTTTTTACCCAAGTAGCAAAATGGACTTATACTCCCTGTTTATTAAAAGGTCGTTTGGCTTGCTTTTGTCGCATGGTGCGAATGCACAAATTGCAATGCAAAGTTGGCTTTTTGTGTCTTCTTACGAAAAATTCAGAGAAGAGATACTTTCAAAAAGCGAAGTATTGTCACTGTTGCATGTTGGGTATAACAGCTTTCCTGAGCTGAACTCAAAGATTGTTCAGTGTGCTGCAGTAGTGTTATTAAATGGCTCGATTAAGGGGTTTTGCGGTAAGTACCTTGACCTGAACTCCGCGCCACACTCATCCAACAAGAATTTAGTTTTCTTTGACTCTAAGCTTTCCTCAACGCACATCAAAAAACAATCTTTATTCTTGAATATACCTGGCTCGCCTATTTCATACTGGGTTCCAGATGAGATCTATAAAATATTTCAATCTCCAGATGTTGCTTCAATAAAAGATTTGACCATATCTGATGGACAGAACATTACTGCGAATAATGAAAAGTACCTTCGATATTTTTGGGAGGTTTCGTTAGACTCAATTGGAAGAGGTGAAAAATGGCTGCCTTATGCAAAAGGGGGTGATCAAAGGAAGTGGTATGGAAACCTAGAATATGTTGTAGATTGGTCGAAAAGTGCTAGAGATTCATACAAGAAAAACCCATCATCAAGGATAATACCTGAAAGATTATGGTTTGAAGAAGGGGTTACATGGACTCTTTTTGGTGCGGGAAGCACATCCTTTAGGCTTCTTCCAAGCATAGCAACTTTCGACAAAACTGGCTCTTCGGTCTTTTTTAAGGACGGAAAAGAACGCTCCTACATCATCGCGCTTCTTAACTCAAAGTTCTCAGAATATATTCTTAAAGTTTTGAGTTCTACGCTGGCATTTCAAGTTAATGAAGTGCAAAAGATACCATGTATTGGGCGTTGTGAAGATTTAATTTATGAAAAAGGTGAGCGCCTAATAAGCTTGGCGAAAAAGGATTGGGACTCATGCTTCTTTTCAATTGATTTCACTGCCCCTCCTTGGGCTGAAATTGATTTAAAAAAATTATCAGAAGTTTATAACTTTTATCTTTGCGATTCATTGGATAAAGTGAAAAAAGCAAAGAAAGATGAAGAAGAAATAAATAGTCTAATCATAGGATTGGCAGGGTGCAACGGTAAGATAAGCCCTGACGTCCCATTAAATGAAGTTTCTCTATGGGTTAACCCATATTATCGTTATGGGAAGTCGGTTTCGGAGGAGGATTCATTTAAACGCTATGAATCCGACTTTGTAGTCGATATTATTGAATATGCTGTTGGGTGTTTTTTCGGAAGGCTCTCAATATATAGTGAAGGATTTTTTCTTGCTCATGATGATGCTGAAATTATCGAAAAGAAAAAAAGAAAAGGTTTGTTTGATAATCATCTTTTCATTAAGAGCGGGCTGATTCCGGTTACAGACCAAGAGTGGCTAGTCGATGATTTAACGGTTTTGATAAGTAAGTTTGTTGAGATGAAGTGGGGTGAGTCTAACCTTCAAGAAAACCTAGACTTCATTGCTGAAAGCCTCTGTCTCCATGCTATCAAGCCCAAGAAAGGTGAAGCCGCGCTGGAGACCATCCGCCGCTACTTGAGCACGCAGTTCTACAAGGACCACCTGCGCACCTATAAGAAGCGCCCCATCTACTGGCTGTTCAGCTCCGGCAAGCAGAAAGCCTTTGAATGCCTGGTCTACCTGCATCGCTACAACGAAAGCACCCTGGCCGAGATGCGCACTGACTACGTGATCCCGCTCACCGAGAAGCTCGCCAGCTACGTCGAAAAGCTGGAACAGGACAAGGAAGCCAGCGCCTCCGCCGCCGAAGCCAAGCGCATCGAGAAGGAGCTGAGCAAGCTCTACAAGCAACAGGCCGAGCTCAACACCTTCGACGAGAAGCTTCGCCATTATGCCGACCAGCGGATCTCACTGGATCTGGATGATGGGGTGAAGGTGAACTATGGGAAGTTTGGGGATCTGTTGGCGGAAGTGAAGGCAGTGACGGGGGATAAGGTAAGCTGATAGTTTCCTCGCCCAGAATAAGGATCTACAAGGATGGCATTGAAAGCATATCGAGGAAGGCAGTTCGAGTACACGCATGAGAACAAGGCTTTTAACCGCTTGTACGATGCTATCAAACAACACTGTCTCTTTACTGGCCAAGACTGGCACCTGTTAGCCAACTTCTATGTTGGCAGCCGTGAGCTGGACGCTCTACTGATCAAGCCCAATGCAATTATCATTATTGACTTCAAGGAGTACAGCGGCACTCTAGAGTTTTCTGAAAGCGGCCCTTGGATAATGGAAGATGAATCCGGACGCAGCGTGGAAGTGAAAGGCGGTGCCAGCGTCAACCCACTACGGCAGCTCACTATCAACAAACATGCCATGATCGAATTTCTAAGTCGCAATATGGCTAATCTCAATACTACTTGTAACTGGCGACATACGGCTGCTCTGGTGGCTTTTCAGGGAACAGTAGAGTTTGATGCGAAGCAGCTACCCGGCGGGATCAAGCCTTGGTTCCATATCAGTGACGAAGACCAGCTCATCCGGGATATTGATGCGATCGTCTGCAAGCAGATATCGCTGCCTCCAGAAGGCATCGAGCGAATTATTAAGCAACTGGGTATTGAACCCTATGTACCGCCTGGCGGGCCCGAAGTCAGGCCATTGGGCGAAAGTTCAGAAAATGCCCCGCCGACAGCTATTCTCACACAGCAACAGAGCGCGCTCTTGCAACAGTTTCGTCGTTGGTTAGAGGAAGGTGCTGGTATGTTCCGCGTGGGCGGTATGGCTTCGACGGGAAAGCGATTCCTGTTTCCCCACTTGATAGACGAGATCAAAGCTGCCAACTGTGAAGTGCTGCTGCTTACACCCAGCGTGCGGCTCTCCGGGACTTATTATCATTCGCAGGTACAACCCAGCTCGATATACACCTGGTTATACAGCCGTGAGCCGGACCATTTTGAGGTAAAAAATGACCGAAAGATTGGCATTCACAGGATCAAGGAAGGCTTGTTGGCTTCAGGCCAAATACCTGTACTCGTTGATGCACATCTAATGAGCGACGAGGAGTTTGAGGTTACGGACAGGCGCTATGGCTCTGGCAGGTTAATCCAAGATTTTCTGTCCGTCATTGAGACTGCCAAAGCTCCTTTTGTGGCCATCGGTGACCCTTACCAAACCCCCCGCGGCTCACTTCAGCGTAGTCTGATGACCAACAGTTTGCTGGAACAACAGCAGCTGTATGTAACTGGCGAACTGTTGACAGAACAGATTCTGCAGGATCCAGAAGATGCATTGAGTCAGTTCCAATCCCATTTGGTGAGCCGTCTGATCAATACCCAGTTTAACTGCCTTCCTCGGGTAGCGGGTAAACGGTTGCAGATTTATGATGTGCACAGCAAGACAAGCTGGGCTCCAGACGTCAGCAATGTGTGTCCGGAGTCTACCCTAGTCTGTGCCACCCACGAACAAAACAGCAAGATCAATGCTGCCGTCAAAACGAGAATTCTAGGCCACCCCAGTCCGGTGCGACTTGGCATCAGTGACAGAATCGATTTCTACAACCGCACGCCGATCCTTACTAATGATGGAGAGGGTGAAGAGAGATATAACCTACGCTGGATAAGTGCCGGCGAGATTGGGTTTGTTGATGATGTTCACGAGGGCATTGAAACCCACAGTGTCCAGTTGCGCGGAAGAAGCGATCCCATCCACCTGCGCTTTCAGTTAGCCCGTTGTCGCCTGCCTGGGGTAGGAGAGGTACGATTCCGCTATCTGGTTGATTTCTATGAGGCAGGTCGTCCAGAGCTTACCACCGATCAGGTTCTGGCCTTGCAGGTGCTGGCACGTCAGCTTGCCAAACCACTTCTGGCCGAACTGAAAGACAGCCTACCGGACAAAAAGGATCCAGCCTACAAGGAGGCTCGCGCCAACTACGACCGTCAAGAATATCTGACTCTGCAAGCGCAGGGCTACGCTTCAGCAGCTCTGATTCGTCCTGCACACGCCATGACTCTGCATCGCGCCCAAGGGCGGAATTGGCCTTGCGTCTGGGTAAACGCCTCTCGGAGTGCATCAAGCGACAAACCTGATAACGCAGACTATTTCCGCTGGCTGTACACCGCCTCAACAATCGCCAAGGAGCAATTGGTTGTGCGCCAGATGCCGGCGCTCACACCATTAATGTACGCTACAGTCAGCCGGGGACATGACCTCCGGATAGGCCCGTTTCCTATCAGAGCCGGGCTGTTCTATGACACTGCACGGCAACCGACAGAGCAGGAATCAAGCATTGTTCCGCCAACAGGATTTAATGATGTCGCTTTATTACCTCTGCTACTGGCCTTGAATGAGCGGCTCGACCGCTCTCCATGGCGCATCAAGGAGTGGAAAGAGTATTCATTTCAGGTAGTGATCAGACTTACCGAGGGCGAACAACAAGGCCAAGTGGCCGTGCGGCTGCACTATGACAAGAAACTGGCCATAACCAATAAGGTCTTCACCCAAGGCACCCATACAGATCAAGCAACCATCGATAAGCTGATCTGCGAGCCTTTTCACGCACAAAGCTCCGCTTTACAGGACGCCCTTGAGGCAGTTGTAGAAAAACTAGCAACTCATGGATTCAGCCTTGCGGAGGCCAGCGAAAGTGCTTACCTCCTTCATCTTGTATTAGTACACGGCGAAGATGCTATGGGTGTTCAGGTCAATGCAGACAAACGAGGCATGGTCAGCTCCATACGTATCAACAGAGCTTCTTCGGAGCAGGCGATAAGCCGCTTCACCAGCGCTATGGAGGCCCGGCCATGAGTGTTTTTGACGATATCAGGGAGCTTAAATCAAGCAATGATTTCGAGGGAGCCTGGCAGACTGGCTATAAAGCACTGCAGTTCGACAAGAATAATGAATACTTGAGGACATCTCTGTTCTGGGTCATCTATGCTGCTCTGAAGACACTTATGGTACCCATAAAATCTCGGGAAAACACTGCCCCCCGTCCGTCTGAGCAACAGGAAATTGATCTATGGGTGTCTCGCATTCCTTCTCTTGAACTATCTCTTCCAAATGAAAATATTGACTTCAGATTGTGGAATCTTTTTACCAAAACCGGAAAGTTTTGTGAGCCAATTTGTCTTTATATATTGCAATCAGGGAGAAATATTTTTACGCCTGAGGATCATAAGCCTTATATCTCTGATAAAGGTGAATCACCTAGCATAGTCCAGAAATTGGCTAGGATGGTTGCTGCCTGCTATCTACTGAATCCTGAGAAAAGTGCCTTGTCTGCGCCTCGGATCGTGGCTCTTATCAACTATGCTGAAGACACCGCAGAAGATTCAGCTGCAGGAAAAATATGGCTTGCCTATGACAAAGCCAAGATATTTATCCAGGCCGGTAAAACTGATAGGGCCAGACAGTCATTTCTTGTTGTACTAAAACGCAAGCGCAGTGAGTCATGGGCCTGGTTTGGCTTGGCGGACACCTACCCACATGAGCCAAATATTGCGATTAAGCTGCTGGCTTCTGGATTGATGTGTTCACATGAACCAAAATTCATTGTTCGTGGTTTTTTCAAAATAGCCGTGCGACTTGCCGAGCTTGGAGCATATGAGGATGCCTCAAAAGCGCTGAGAAAGCTGATGGAAGTATATGAACGGAATGGCTGGCCGCCCAAAGATAACATTGTGAATCTGATGTCCTCCTCTTGGTATGACGCCTCAATTGATATCAGTGACTTTGATTCAATCATTCGTAACCTGGCTGAAGACGCAGATCGATATATCATTGATAAGCCACAGCACTACCTTGGCATTTTGCAGAATGTTCACGGTTCCGAGAAAGGAGCAAATATATACGTATCTCGAGACCTGACACTATCCGCGAGGATATCCCTTTTTCCCAACCGCAGGCTTCCAGAACCGGGCACTCCACTTAAAGTACTCTGCGATCTGTCCTCGGACAAGCCAGAAGTGTTTAAAGTAGCGCCTGGCGAGAATTTTGATTCCCCTGACATTCGTTTTTTTGATGGTACCCTGAGAATCACCGAGAAAGGGTTTGGTTTTGTTAATTCTGATGTTTTTGTTCAGGCTTCACTGGCAGCGAAATTTCCAACAAATTCCGAAACGACGGGAGTCGCAGTCGCATCTTTTGATAAGGCAAAAAATAGGTATGGTTGGAAAGCAATCACTCTGCGCCGTAAGGATTGCTAAGTTTTTAAATTTGTTAGCCATGGAATTAATTGTTCTGGATATTTTAGACATCCGTTAGATTATGGAAATAGTGTCGTTCGCATTTGATGGTTGCATTGGCAGCGTTGGGAGTTCGAGAAACCTGGCACACAGGCACTCATTTTTTCGCTAATATTTAAATCGCAAACGCAACTCGAAGCAGCTGAGCAACCTCTACTATTTTTCCAAGCAGCAGGCCAAGTTTAATGCCTTCGATGAGAAGCTGCGACATTCTGCCAACCAGCGTATCTCGCTAGACTTGGATGATGGGTTAAGGTGAGCTATGGAAAGTTTGGAGATCTGGTGGCGGAAGTTAAATAAATATCAGGCACGATTTAGCTCTCTAATAATTTAGCCATCGGCAACATAGATTGAATTTGATCATTGAAAACGGAGTTCCTGTGAAGACACTTATTTCTATTTGCTTTGTATTTCTATCTTTATATTCTGTTAGCTCTCTGGCTAATAAGGAGATCCCTGATTGGTGCTCTGAGGATCAGTATTTTTCAATTGACTCATTGCGTGAGAAAGCTAGCACTGGGGTTTCATTTGAAAATGCGATGAGTGATTATGAGGAGGGGGAAAGTCTAGTCTCGCTTCTCAAATTCAGGAACCATGCTGTGTATGCGCAATCTACAGAATCCGCTTACAATACAGCTTTCATAGCTGAAGAGATAAAAGAAAACTCCTTTTATGGTGGTGATTACTTTTCTAGTCTATGCCAGAATCTTAAATCATCAAGCGATTTTAACATCGCTTACCATGAATATAAAAAGGACACTGACGAAGGTGATAAAAAAGCCATTGAGACGTTTGCCTCTCTTTCCGATCAAGGAAATCCTCTCGCAAGTTATTTTTTAGCTAAAATGTATGTTTATAATCCGGTCAGCCGATCAACCGATTATTATGATCAAAGGAAGGCTTTAGAATATGCTGAAGCAAGCTTCGAGCAGGGAGGTAGTTACTCTGGGAAAATAATTGAAAGCTTCTCAGGATTTGCTGTTGAAAACTATTGCAACCCCGATTCCGACTCGTTAATGTTTTTCGAAAACATCTACGATAATCAGCAATCCCTTCGTGGAATTTCTGATGCATGTGATGCTGTCGTTGATGTTGTAGTCTCTTACGTCGAAAGTTACGAGAATAATTGTGAAAAAGTCGAAGACATCTGTCTTCTTGAAAAAGCTATTTCTTCGGGAAGTTCCGGCTTGGATGAATTCTGTTCTTATGCAAGGCATTGGTATGAAGTGGCTGCTGAAGCTGGAGATAAGGGTGCACTTAATAGAATAATATATTTGTATGGGAATCGTGAAGAAAAGGGTCTTTTTGACGAGCAAAAAACATGTTTTAGTTTTGACAATGGTAAGGTGAAACATTTTTCTGGACTAGGGATGAAGTATCACCCAGATGACTCTTATTACATCTGGAATTATGGAATTTCCAGTTTGGATAGGAATCTATCAGGTGGTTTTAATAATGAGATCCTTGGGTCAAAATATCTTAGGCAATCGATATTAAAAGACATCGAAAATGGAAACATTGACGTTGGTATTGAAAGATACGGAAAAATGAAAAACATGGGGCTTGATAATATGTTCGTCGATATGCTTGAGAAAGATATAGCGGATGCTCTGTAAGCCACCCTTAAAATGTGGTAAAGCTTGCGGAGAATTTTTTATTCCAAAAAATATGCATCCATCACTTTAAGCTTTGATACAGTTACCGCTATGCTTAGGCAACATGGCTTAGGTGATTATATTGATACATCGGCTCCAGCGAAGGTGGCAGTCATTTTATTAAAGAAACCGCATCTTCAATTATTGAACATGCCTCCTGCGCTTACCATTTAGCACTTATAATGGTCTCGCCCGATAACCACGAAGAAGCGAGTAGAGTTTGCCCTGATGCTTGGAGGTGCATTACTCTAAGTGGAAATGTGTGTGGAAATTATCTTCTCAAAGACATTCGTGATTCTAAAAAATATTTAGGTAGTTTTATCATGCTACAACAATATTAGGTTTTCTCAAAGAATTACTTTCTCTACGATTTAATAAGAGGCAGCAAATGAAACTAGCAAAAATTACTAAGATTTTTCTAACAACTGTTTTTGCCCTGTCAAGCTCAATCGCTTTTGCTGATGGGCTTTATGGCACAGGCGATAACTTTGGTGGGGGTTGGCAGTCCGATGGCATGGGCGGCGTCCAGGGGACAGGTGACAACTTTGGTCGTGGCTACCAAGCGGATAGCCTTGGCGGCGTCCGAGGTACAGGCGATAATTTTGGCCGAGGTTATCAATCCGATGGCATGGGTGGTTATCGAGGCACAGGTGATAACTTTGGTAGCGGTTGGCAGTCCGACGGCATGGGTGGTTATCGAGGAACAGGCGATAATTTTGGTAGCGGGTGGGAGTCTGATGGCATGGGTGGTTACCACGGCACTGGTGACAATTTTGGCCGTGGGTATCAGAGACGGTAAACATCTTGCGAAATTCAGGCGATCATTATTCGCTTGGATGCTATCTGAATGCAGCCAGCAAGGAGGCTAAATGCAGCTCGACCAACTCCACCAGGGGATTCAAAATGCCTTCTTCACTGACCGCCACCGCCTGGTCTTCTGGTACGACGCCCCCGGCCACTTTACCGATGCACTAGATGAGATCGACTTGGACGGCGTGCAGCTCCTCAACATGGCCGGGCAGTCCACCTTCGGTGTGAAGCTACGTCTGGAGCTGGATGAGCCGGAGACGCCGACGCTGCTCTACTTCCCCTACGCCGAGCCGGCGCCGGAGGATGACTGGCTGCTGGACATCAAGCTCTACTCCGGGCGCTTCTACGCTGATCAGCTCTCGATGACCTTCAACGAGCTGGGCCTCACCCGGCATGCGCTGCGTGATCATCTGGCCAAACGGCAGGCGTTTCTGGGCAGCCGCAAGCGGACCGAAGCGCTCAAGCGCCTGGTCACGCCGGAAATGGACGAGGATGGCCTGGATCTGGCCATGTGCGCTGCCGTGGTGGGGGCGCCTGCCGGGGATATCGCCACGCTGCTGTTCCATCTCGGTGATGAGGCGGTGGCCGAAGAGACGGGGCTGGAGGGCAATCCCTCGTCGCTTGAGGAGATGGCCAAATACGCCCTGGTGCCGAGCCTGGTGCGGGCCCTGCAGCTGGAGGTGGGATATCCCGCCAGCCAGGCGGAGCTCAGCGGCGAGGCGGCGCTGTCGTTCGGTCAGCTGATGCTGCGGCTGCTGACCACCGGCTACTGCGAGAGCATCTCCGAGATCCCCGGCTGGGCGCAGAGCCATGCCATCGCCTCGGTGAATGCTCGGGCCACCTCCCGGGCGCTGCTCTCCCGCTGGCGGGACAGCTCGCGCTTCTACGCGGCCTTCGATGTGATCTCCGGCTGGGTCGCCGAGGCGCTGCGCATCGAGGACAAGATCCGTGATGTGCCGCTGGAGCGGTTGGCCAACGTGGCGACGTTCGAGGTGGTCGAGAAGCAGATCATCGTCGACCTGTGCCAGGCGATTCCCCAGGCCGATGTGCGCGACCTGGAGATGTTTCGCGGCATCATCGCCGAACGCCTGGACGGCTACTGGGCCTCGCGGCACAAGAACGACGAGCGCCGCGCACGTTATCGCCAGCTCTATGCCGCCCTGAGTGCCGCCATCGATCTGTTCGCCCTGCGACAGCAGCACCTCAACGGCTTCCACTACGAGAGCGTCGAGGCGCTCTACCACGCCTACAGCACCGAGCTCTACCGCTTCGATACCGCCTACCGCCACTATGCGGTGGCCTCCGACAACACCGGGGTGGAGCTGCTCAAGAAGCTCGATGAGGCCGTGGAGCGCTGCTACGATGAGTGGTTCCTGGGCCAGCTCACCCGCAACTGGAGTGAGCGGATCGACGCCGAGGGGCGCCTGCACGACTGGAAGCTGCCGCGCATCCCCAACCAGCAGCACTTCTTCCGCGACGTGGTGCGCCCGCACCTGGACGCTCACCGCAACAAGCGCCTGGTGGTAATCATCAGCGACGCCTTCCGCTATGAGGCGGCCGAGGAGCTGCGCGAGCGCATCAACGCCAAGCGCTACAGCGAGGCCACCCTGGGCAGCCAGCTCGGCGTGGTGCCGAGCTACACCACCCTCGGCATGGCCTCGCTGCTGCCACACCGTGAGCTCAGCTACCAGCCCGGCAGCGACAATGTGCTGGTGGATGGCAAGTCCAGCCAGGGCACCGAGAACCGCAGCCAGCGCCTCAGCGCCGCTGTGAGTGGCCAGGCCATGGCCGTGACCGCCGAAGAGGTCAAGGGCTGGTCCCGCGAGCAGGGCCGCGAGGCGATCAAGGGCATGCAGCTGGTCTACGTCTACCACAACATGGTGGATGCCCGGGGGGATGCCGCCAGCACCGAGGGCGAGACCTTCGCCGCGGTGGAGGACGCCATCGAGGAACTCGATACGCTCACCCGCAAGATCCTCATGCACCTCAACACCAGCACCGTGCTGGTCACCGCCGATCACGGCTTCCTGTTCCAGCGCAGCAAGCTGGATGCCACCGACCGCACCAGCCTGACCGAGAAGCCGGCCGGCGCCTTCAAGAGCAAGAAGCGCTACGTGCTCGGGATCAACCTGCCCGACAATCCCAGCGTGTGGCACGGCCACACCCGCGAGACCGCCGGTACCACCTGCGATACCGAGTTCTGGATACCCAAGGGCGCGCACCGCTTCCACTTCGTCGGCGGCGCCCGCTTCGTGCATGGCGGCATCATGCCCCAGGAGATCGTCGTGCCGGTGCTCACCGTCAAGCAGCTGCGCGGCGAGAAAGTCGAGAAGCGCACCCGCCGCAAGGTGGACGTGATCTCGCCCAAGGCCTCGCTGAAGATGGTCAACAACATCCAGCGCTTCGAGCTGCTGCAGACCGAGGCGGTCAGCGAGCAGCTCAAGCCCATCACCCTGGC
>NZ_JHVH01000037.1 GCF_000620045.1 Halomonas halodenitrificans DSM 735
AGAACGACGATCGCCTGAAAACCGAGCTGGATTTCAAGAGCCACCTCGAAGACCTAATGCGGGAGTTCGACAAGTCAGCCGCCGACGTCATCAAGCTACTCGATCCGACATCGATTTCTACCAAGGGCTCCAGCAGCACCAAGAGCACCGGCCGCGCCAAACGCAAGCTGAAGATCTACAAGAACCCGAACACAGGCGAAGTCGTCGAGACCCGCGGCGGTAACCAGAAGACGCTGAAGGCCTGGAAAGAAGAATACGGTGCCGATACCGTAGAAAGTTGGGTAGTACGAACTGAAGACTAAAGAGTACTCACCTGCTCACCCAAACAGGTGGGCAGGTCAGCTTTTATCGCCCAGAAGCTGACATTCAGCTAAACCGGATATTAGGCAACTGGACACTCACTAATTTTTCGCGCAAAGTAGTATTTCCTTGCTCGAGATATAGACTCTTTATTTACTTCAGCCAATTGTCTTCTATTAATTTTTTGGTCGCTTTCACCAGCCCAGAAGGCCCGTTTTGGAGAAATGGGAATAAATGCAAAATCTCCATAACCATCTGCAACCAAAAACTCACCATCTTGAGCCTCAATCAACCCCCATTTAAATTGGCTACAAGCATCCCAATGTTGATCAAGTAAAGTTTGAATTTCAATCCCAGACGAAAAGCGGGATGCTACCACTCCGCCTTCCCGAACAAAACTACAATTTTTGTTTTCAAGGATTTCCTCCTGATCTTTTGTTAGGCCTGAATCGGATATGCCATTTAGAACTACATCCGTATGGCTGCTTAAGTGGAATTCATGCCTTAACCGCCAGAGAAGGCAATATTTAGAAATAGCCTCATGATCTCTTTTTGAAAAGTTCTTGATGTTATCAATCTCTTCATGAAACCTATCTTCAATAGGAACCATGTATCCCTTTTCTGCACGTTGGTCCCATGTGCGTTTAGTGCAAAATATCTTTGCTCGTTTATGCCTTCTAACTATTTGACCGGAAGATAAATCCATTACTTCCACCTTATCGTCCGAATCGTAAAACATTGAAATAGCATGTGCCGTATGGTAATGCTGATCAATGGTTAACTGCCTAGGGTTTTTTCTGATTGTTGGCTCGTACGCCATCTATCTTCCTTCTTCCAAACTGTCACCACTTTTTCAACTCGGATAAACGCTCATGCGGCTATTGCCGACATGCATGTCTGCTTCGGCTAGCTAGCTGCCAATTCAGCTCCATCAGCTTAGCCTAAAATTCGGCATCCGGCCATGAGCGGACGTTTAGAATTGCATGATATATAACAGCAGGCATCAGCACTCGCACCGTTTTCGCTCAGCTGATGCTTTTGTTGGCCATTTCCCTGCCTTGTTTAAGGCATACTATAACCATGTCTCATCTAAATCGGTGGTAGAATCTTATATGCAATGTCAATCTGATCATCACAGGTCCCTAGCTTATGCCAGCTCTGATTTGATATCACTCGGCAGACAACGCAGAAGCGCGTAGAGACGTAGCGGCCACTCAAAACAATATGGAACTTATCACCAGTTATATGAGGACCACCTAAGTTCGCTATTAACCACTCAACTTTATATTGGTCTGAACTGAAAGCAGGGTCAATCTCAGCTGTGATGGAAATGGAATCCCCGCACCGAAGATAGCTCTCCTCATCCCGAGAGTAGTCCAATATGGCCGAACCATCGGGATTTCGGTTGGAAGACGAAGGATAGAAAACATGTCCGAGCGAGTCTAGAATCTTAACAACCGTCGGTACATTGTAGAGGTTTTCCATATTAACCCGAGCGTAGTAGCTCTTCAGACTCTCTACCACATCCATTGAGTAGCAGAGAACTCGATAGGCATCGTGAACAGAAATTGGATTTGCGTGATACAGTGCGTTTCGAGGTGTAATGAGACGCATAAGAAATGTTCGTGCAGAATCATTGCCTTGGGGGAAAATATAACTTAATGCATCTGCGAAGTGATCACTGTACAAAGCAGGGTTGCATATTATCTGAATCTGGTCATCCAAGAAGGCGGCGTCAATCGGACGGACAAATCGCTCGGGCTCTTGTGACTTGCGGTTGGAAAGTGTTTTAGCAAGGTCTGATTTTATTACTCTGCTACCATCAGTTTTTTGAGCGTCGAGATAGTCTTGACCATATGCCTCGGTCAGTTTTGTATCAATGAGCCTCCGAAGCCAGAGTTCAAGCCCTTCGATTGCACGCTTGCAGCCATCCCGCATTTGAGTTTCTGATATTGTGTGAAGTGGCATGTTTATGTATACTCCCTCGGGTCGTCAACTACCTCACCTAGTCTATCTGGTGTAGTTTGAAGTTCAGCATTCGCCAGAAACGGACGTGTAGCGCGATCTGGCATATGCCAACAGGTAGAAGCGCCCAGATGACCCTTAGCATTGCTAAGCAACAGAAGTCCAAGCACAACCACTTATTAACGGTTATCTTGGAACCCCCGCCGGATCCATGCAATTACAAAACCAAGCAAGTACAAGATGATAACGGGACCCACCCAACCCAAAAAGCCATAGCTTATAACCTTTAGTCTAGTAGACTGATGTTCTTGAAGCACCTGCTCGTGCTCCATGTATGCCGGAGAGAAATTGACTGGGACGTTTAGCGTGCTGTTAATGTCACTGACAAAGGTTTCATATGAATCGGCCAACGGCCCTTCGCCCTCACTTAGAAAACGACGAACCCTCGCTTTAGCCAAAATTAGATTCTGGCGCTCTTCAAGGCTCAAGTCCGCTTTTCTTTCACTATGATACTGATCAAGAATGCCAATTGTGCTTTGAGAGCGCGACATGTCCGCAGCATTTTTCGGATTAACATCTACCAAATATATCATAGCCACAACCACACCTGCGTATAGCACAGAAGATGCGATCCATAGCCTATGCCACCCATTGAGACGCCTCACTCTCTTAGCCCCCAAGCACTACTCAGAATGCGCACTCTTTTTTGACTGAGCTTGCCAGCCACTTAAAATCAAAAAAATACACGATGCCTAAGTTTTGTCGAAACTCTTTGATCCACTCTAGTGAAAATAGCATAGAAAAATAATACCAACAATATGCTGGCTTCTTTTTTGGGAAATTCGGCTGGTGTCATGGGGTAATGATTAACGCTTATCCACATCGGCCAAAGTTCTTCTTTCGGCCAGAAGAAGACGACCAGAGAGTCCTCATATAACGACAACAGCACGCGCGGGGGAATTTTAGCACCTCCCCGATCAGCCCGATCGCCTAGCGTAAAGCGACCTAGTTAATCTGCTTGTTAAGCTCAACTGCTATCTCTCGCTCATCGAGCTTAGTAGAATATATAGGGAAGGATTTACCTATAACACGCAACAACATTTCTCGCATATGATCAGATGTTCTGAGGCCCAAGTGGATTCCAGTGATCCTTCCGGAAACGCAGAAAAAATCCTCATCCGATATTATCCGATATTCCTTTTCATACTCCCAGTGCTTGCTTTTTATCCTCAGTACCTCGTATGATTTAGGTGAAGTCAAAAGAGAGCAAGAAAACTCTCTTAACTGATCAACATAATCGACCTTATACAAAAACTTCGCATCCACTTCCAACTCTATTTCAATTGCTATTCCGGTATGGCCACCCGCGTAATGGGACCACATACGCACGTCAGATTTTTCTCCAGAAAGACTGCACACCCGTGTTCCACCAGGAATAGGAAGCTCAGATATTGATTGTGGCTTCTTAACGGTGCGGTGGCCTCCGAGTGGTGCAAAATTCAGAGGGCCACTATTAAGTGAGCCGCCAATATGCATAACTGATAGAAAAACCCCTTCAAAGGGATCATTGAGTTTGTTATATGCTGCACAATGCAATCGCTCATTTAACAGTATATCGAGCGTGTATTCGATGTTGGCAAGCGAACGAAATTTATAGAGTTTCATAGGCATTTAACATAGATAAATTCGCCAAGAGTGTTCTCAGCAAGGTCGGCACTGGGTCGGCAACTGCATCAACCACCACAACAGCATAGCCAAAAGTTCTCGATCCGGCCAAGAGCAGACGTTGAGCATTCGCTGATATAACGTTTTCAGCACGCGCGCCGAAGAAATGGAGCCGAAGGCATAATGTGAAGGGCGTCGCCGTGCCTGCACTGATTAGAAATCAGCGATCACCTTTGTAGGTCACCGGCTCTTTGTTGAGGCCAATATCAGCTCTCATTGCATTGGTTAACCGCAGCGCAGAGTCCCTGACAGTTTTCCAGTCAGTTTTTTCTCCGTCGTATATCAGAGCTAGCAAGAGATCTACAAAAGCATCATTTGCATCCATTACATTCTGCGGAGCAAGCATTGCCAAGTATCCATATATGCGTAGCCTATCGTTTTCGAATGCTTCTTTCTCTTCGCCCGAAAGATCATCTCTTTCCCCGATAACCAAAAGCTCTATCTTCGCCAGAATTGAAGCTACTGAGTCGATTGATGCGCGGTATATCACCAACTTATCGTTATGCTCACGAAGGTGGGTCTGTTTGAAAATTTCGTAGTCACTTGAGATGGCCGTTAATTGCTCATCATTTTTGGCCTTTAGCGAGGCGCGCAAAGCTTCCAATTCCCTCTCATGCTTGTGGCGCTCGTTATCCATCAGGCGAGCTGCCCAGACTTTACCTATCCAACTTGAAAGCCCTACGACAATGGCACCCCCGCCGCCAAGTGATCCCAAAATCGCAGCTGAAATCGCGAGATAATGCTCCATTGTTCTCCTTGATTTATAACGCTCGCCATAACCGGCAGTTAAAAGCTGAGTGTAGCGACGCGAAACGGCGCTTTTAACTGTCCGTGTTAATGGCATTGTTAGAAGATTTTTCAGTTCTGAACTTAATAGCGTCAACTAGACGAGCCATATTTTGCTCGTAGTTATCTTCTAAATTGATATACGATCTATCACGTATTTCATCAGGAAGTTGTACTGATTGCGTTAGAACCGGGATAATTAAATTTCTGTTTCTCTTTTTTTCTAAGTCTATTATTTTCGATAGCTCTTTGTGCATCCATTCGGATTTCGATGATTCTGGAGACATTATTTGCAAAAACCATTGGCTGCTTTTTAAACCTTCATTGATTTTTTTTGAAATTGAATCACCCGGTGAAATTTCCTGCTCATCTAACCAAGTTTCAATTCCTTGGCTAGACAAATAGGAAGTAATCTTTCGCGCAAGTTCCTTATCTACGCTAGCGTAGGAAATAAAGACCTTTGGATTCTCTCTTTCATAACTTAGTGCTTCTCTAACATTTGCAACTGAACTTTCAATATCCCCAATCTCAATATTAACGAGCTTACCACCTAGTTTGATACTCGTCTTGGTTCGACGTTTAAATAGAATAGCCCATATGCTACTGATATAACTACCGAATATTGATGCAACAATGGCAACTATAGAAGCGATAATAATTTCCATTGAATTGCTCCTATAATGTATCGGTCAATATTGAAAAAGTGGAAAAAAGCGCCATAAATCCCACGAGATTACCAGCATACATCCAACGCTTCTTAGGCTCTTGAATTCTCACAGAGTCATTGTGGAATTGTTTAAATATTATTGACCCCAATAAGGCTACAAAATGAACCAAGAACAAGAGCAACCAAATCGGTATCTCGTATTCCGAGACTTCAGTATTCCATTTTGAGAAGAAAGGGAACATAGATTTGTTAGCAATCCATATCCCTAAAGCTGCAAAATCTACTGAGAGAGCAACTGCTGAGAGCTCTGCACCCCATAATGGACTAGTGGATTCATCCAAGTCATACAGATGACCACGTACTTTAGCTATGACTTCATCATTGCTTTTATCACTATCGACATCTTTAGAAATAGCGCTCAATGTCGATTTCATTAATACAAATTTTGTGGCAATTAACTCTGCCAACAGAGTTAACCCTGCTACTGCTAGAGTCCATACTATGTTGAAAATCATCTCCATCAGAAATTTCTCGTTTTCCTTCTACCAGTTTAACAGCATGCTAGCACACTTTGCACTTCCTCACATCAGCCATAAAACACGGCAACGCACTGATTTTGTGATGGATACGTGCATAACTTTCGCAGCCTCTAATCAAAAAAACAAGCATGCACGCTATCTACGCCAAGCTGGCACACTATATGCGAGGGTTTCTCCCCGACTTTTAGAATTCACATGATTAACTACGCAACCTGCGGTGAAACCGTTCCGCTGTGAGAGGCATTTCGTGCCTGTTTCGCCTGCCAGAGAAAACATACTGGATGAAAAAACAGAACGGCTGATCCATTATCAATGCATAGATATTACAGCACCCACAATTCCTTGCGATACATGCCTCATACTGCTTGCTTCATAAGTAGCCAAAAAGCTACATCAGGATAGACTAAAGTTAGGCATCCGGCCAAGAGCGGACAATCTTCTATAGCCAATATAATGCCAGAGCAAGTTGTCTCTCGGAGCGCCAGGGCAAGACGTTCTGCTTGATTGACCTATTTGGCACAACAAACACTGAACGGTCTTGCAGGACCGACAGCATGAAGCGAACCGCGTTTAAGCGCCGTCCGGTTGCCGATTACGGGCGGCCAGTCGTTGATCTGATCGCGGGATGTACCGCCGTCGAGGACTGACGTCATTTCGTCGACCCGCACGCTGCCGTAGTCAGCTAGGGCGAGAGCAGGAATAAAGGTTAGAGCAGCTATCAACTTAACTTTCTTGTGACCGTGCAGTGGCACACATCGCCGTCGATACTATCAATGCGAACAACAACTGGTCGATCCTCAGCCGGGTCTTCGGTAAACAGGAGCCAGCTATTGGAATCGAGCCCCCGGACATATTCCCTGCCCACCTCAGGCTCCTTCACCTGATCCGTGCCAATCTTTGTGGTCATGCCAACCTCAAGTCGTCTTATATCTTGCATGGACTTCTCCTATGTCAAAGAAAACAGAATTACCACCTGCCAAGGCGTCCGCTCTGGTTCATAAGCTGATTTTATCTATACCCTCAGGGTAGACTAACGTTCTCCATTCGGCCAGAAGCGGACGTACAGCGTGGATTTAATAATGCCGATATTCAGTGGCGGTCCTTACGTAGTGAAGCGAAGAACAGGCTGTCCGGTGGAGACCCGCTAGGGCCGAACTGGGATGGAATCACGAGCTAATTTCTTTGGCTTCTTCGCAACAGGCGGAAACACCTTGATTAAGTAATGAGTTATGATGGCAGTTTGGTGCTGACGATTTTCGCTTGGTACACCAAGAATATTTCACTTTTAACCTTATCTTCGCTAGTTACTGAAGGGTGACACAAGTGTTCATGGCCGTTCGGGCTGCTGACGTAGATTGACCTACCCTTTTTGTATACCCAGTAGCTTTGACCGTCTTCTGCCTCAGCCACAAACCATAGCTCTTTTCCTGGCATTAATAACTCCTTGGTCAATTGATCTCTGACACTTATCTCCGAAAGTAGGAGTGACAAAGACAGAGCAAAGCGTTGGTATTGGCATTGCTCTGGCTGGCCATGCTGGGTGAAATTATCCCTTTTCTAATCACCTTTCTTGTGCTTGTGAGGCTTAAGTGATGGCGTATTCCCGGGGGTGTTTTTGTTGTCCCGTTGACGCCTATCTGGCTTACCAGTTGATTTAGCAGTTCTTTTGGGGCCTGGTTTAATTCCCATGGTTTTCTCCTTTATAAGCACTATTGATCGATCCACGAAAGGGCTGCCACACCCTCACCCGGACGAACAAGCCTGCTGCTTGCCAGCAGTAGTGTCGCTGTGGGTCGGCAGCCATCCATCAGCATAGACTAAACTTTCTCGTTCGGCCAGAGGCGTACATTAAGAAAAGACTGATTGATGCGTGGTTGTATTTAACAGGCAGTTGGCAGCATTAAACTTACTAGTCCAACTTATTAACGGTCCATCCATCATTCTCATGATCGTATGAGACTCTCCATAGCGTAGATTCCTCTGGCTGGACATTCTCAATTATATTTGGCAGCTCTTGGAAAAATCGATTAACAACTTCTTCAGCTCCAGGTAAGTCAAATAAATCTTCATCGCCAAAAAATATTTCAACGTCATTGAGCTTGATGGTTATAGCGCAGCAAGGATATTTTTTTGATCTCAGCAAAGTTGCCAGTTTCTCTTTACTCCAAGAATACATATCACCCGCCAGATGCTTAGCAAACTCCCCAGCAAACACAGAAAAGAATCCAACAACGGCAATGTAAATAGTTAAACTATCTGGCCCATTAGCACTTGGGTACCAAGTCAAGCCGACAGTGGTATTTCTATCCGTAATGAACTCGGGCAATATCGAGTCAACATCGCTTCCCTTATAGCCTGTAGAATTAAGCCGTATTTCGATTGAGTGTTGCAGGGAAATATTATCATTCATCTTAGACTGGCACCTTGTCGTAGCAAATACGAAAATTATAAAACCAAAATTTAAACTAAAAGCATACCATTTTTCAAATTTATTCCGTTTATGGTGCCTACCTTCAGCACTGGTATCGGTTCTTAATGCATTGGTGGTAATAGCGCCCGACAGAGCCAGAATTTATGAATTCACGAAACACTGCTTCTGGGACTCCGCAAAAGGTATAAAGCGGATGGCTATCTTCAAAATCGATAAACATTCTGGAGCTACTCGCTTCATAGCCGATTTTTCTTATGGCTTTGGAGCTTACAGAAACCCACTCAGTCATGGTGCTCTCCCGTGATTCTTAACTGCTTGAGTGTTCAACACTGATGAACCCGCATGCAGCATTTCCCGGAATGGTCGCTTTGGGTCGTCAGGTGCCGTGCACCACCTATTAGCATAGGCTAACATTCCTCATTCGGCCAGAAGCAGACGTACCAATAGTCACTTTGGCTAGATATACCAGATGCCCGGAGCCTACGACTGTCCGTTGGCGGTATCGCTCCTGCTGTGCCGCGGCTAAGGAAAGGGCATGGTTATCCCATCGGTATTGCCGTTACAATAGGACCATTCCCTTGCTGACCACAATTGCTTCAGCAGAGCCCTTGAACCACTTCAGATATCCCTAATGTTGGCCACCCTATGAACCCTGCTGGCATCGACACTAGCGCACTACTCACCATGCTGGGCTTGATCACTGCAGTGTGGGCGGTTGTGCCAAGCACTGCCAGGCTCAGCTTTCGGTTGAGCTTAAACTTGTTCGACTGGTTGGCCATCTGGGCAGCGTTGCTCATTATCCACGGGCTTTTCTTCGAGCCCGTGCTCACGTCACTTGGGTTTCCGGCCCTTGGGCCATGGCTGTGGGGTTTCGACAAGAGTGCCGCCCAGTACCTTCTGTTTCTGCTCCTCGCCGCCTTTGTGTATTGGCGGTCGCGCAGAACGAGGTTGACGCGCTGGAACCTCGGGCTCTTCGATGACCTCACCACGTCGCTTTTGCACGCAGGGAAGCTCGACGAACTCTCCGAGTTGCTGCATCTTCATCTCGATTCGGCGCTGGACTTGGCCGCATCGAAGAGCGTGCGCGGCCGCCTGGCCGATAAAATTCGCCCGCAGCGTCCCGGCTTCCAAGTCATCGTCCGAGACGACGGGTCCATCACTCTGGGGCAAGGGGCCCCGACTAACAGGTTATTCCGCAAATTGTTTGGCTTCCGCGAATGGCTTGCCGACCTAGTTGGCCCTTCCCAGCAAGTGCAGCGCCGCGCAGCCATCGTCGTAAAGCGGCTGTTATCATCCCGCCGCCTGGCCTCACATCTCGCCATCGCGAGACCATACCTCTGCATGGAGGTCATGGAGCGCGCAACGCGCTTTGTGGAAGGCTTCCAAGATGAGTTCTTCCACGCGCTATTGGCCAATGAGGCCAGCGTCTTCTACAGCGAGCTCAAGAACAACGACAACTTCGGCGAAGGTGGACACCGCCTGGCACTTCCTGATGAGAACCGACTTTTACGGTTCTACTGCGTCGATGTTAATGTGGCCGCTCGACTCGGGGTTTACCGGTCTGTCGGCGAGGCCGTACTCGCGCGGATTGATGCCGATGAAGTCCTCGAAAAGAAACTCAATGGGAGGCTGCTAACCTTTCAAGAGGTTGGAAAGCACCACGACCCTGTGTATACCGGCATTTGGTTCTTCAGGATCATGGTCCTGGAGGGCCTGCATCAGCGCACCGCTGACCACTTGTGGCTACACTACATGCCCCATTTCGCCAGCCGCTTAGTTGATCGCGCTCGCGAAGTTCGGCCGGAAGACGAGAACCATGAGTTCCCAACGCCGCTGGGCTACCTGCTGTACGAAGTCGTTGACACTACTGCAGTATGGGTGAGGGATGCCGAAGCTCTAACAGAGCCTGGCGACATACTGCGTCCCGACCAGCTCGAAGGAAATCACATCTACATTGCCTTCGAAGCTGCAGAAGCCATCGGCCGAGTGATTCAGATTATCCTAATGTCGCCGCGCGTGCCCTGCCGACTCAAGCACGAACTGCTTAGTGTGGCGCTCACCACCCTGCGAGACCTAGAACAGCGTGCGCACTTGGCACCTTTGGCCAGGGTGATGCGGGCACACCTCATCGAGCCTTACAGTTTCCTAAAACAGAGCAATTATTTATATACCCTGAAGCAATGCTTCGATGAACAGGACCATGTGCTTCGGGCTCAGCTGAGGTGCTTTAGTGAGGAACTCGACGCTGCTCAGCAGCTGCGCTCTGAGAATTAATCTGTATTCAGAGTGTGGATATAATCGACGAATTCCCTACAACTACTTTGGGTCGTCAACTGCCTCCACCATTCCATCAGGATAGACTAAAGTTACTCATTCGGCCAAAAGCGGACATTGAGATTTTCCTAACATATAACGCTAAGTGAATTGGCGCCGGAGCGCCATCGGAGGGAGCCAAAAGCATGCCGCTTTTGGCGTCCGGCTGACCGCTTGGTTATGTGTTGTTCTCATGCCGATCAACATAATAGAGATTATCAGTTTGGGAAAATCTCAAGGATAGTGATTTCACCTCAAAAGTTGTGCAGCTAACAAGTTCTGCTGAGTCTAGATCAAATAAAGCGAGGTTGTACCCTTCAGCCAAAGCACTTTTGTAGACGATACCATCGTAGCCTTTTGACTTGATGAACTCAGCTATGACCTGCGTAGGCGCGTAGTCGGCTGTGGAATCCGATTCCAGAACCGGTCGCGAAAAGGCGTTATCGATGTGCGACCATACCGCTCGAATCTTCTCTTCCTCAGTTGGCTCACTAAAAAAGAAGTATTGCTCCTCTCCGTGCTCCACGGAAAAATCTATTAGCTTTAGCTCTTTTTTGGTTACAAAACACCCCGTCGATATTATCGAGCCAATCCATGGCCTAACCTCTGACATTGCAGTTTCTTTGTCAGTCGCGATATACAAATATGGGATGCCTTTAGGGTTGGCTCTCCCCTCTCTAGCACTATCTCTCAAAGGCTTCATACGTTCAGGTTTGTAAGCGGTAGGGAAGTAGTCTATTAGTTCCTCTCCGGCATACTCCGGACGCAAATCATGACCTAGTTGAGCCCGCCATAATCGGGTGTCTTTCGGAAGCACCCTTATTCGCTCCTTACCTGAAATAACTATTGCTCGTAGAAAATCAGCAGCCTCCTCGCTTTGGATATGGCGAGACTCCCTTACTACTGATTTCTGAAATTCCCTAAAGCTATTCCATGACTTAAACGGCATATTTTTCTCGATTTGGAAGTCCCGACACATAACGACCAGTGTAACCGGAGCCCAACGGAGCGTAGCGCAGTTGGGCGTCCGAGTTCACACTGTTGTTAGCGGCCACGATGCTTTGACTCATAGGACCTCCCAAACCCGCGCGACAAATCGCATGTTATTGGCTGCCGATCGCGAATCATCTTCGAGCTTAGTTTTCAAGCATTCGGGCACAGAAAAGTCTGAATAAGCTTCCAACCACTTTTTCTTTTGCTTATCAATTAGCTTCTGATGATCTCGATTATCTGAAAGGCTAAAGCTTTTTTTTCGCCGACTACCGACAATCAGCGGAGAGTGTGAACCCTGCCGAAACAGCTTCGCCCGAAACAACCTTCCAACATCTTCCCTATTTCCTGCGACTAGAAAGTAGGTTCCACATTCGTGATCGACTGAATCTTTTAGTGCTTTTAGGCGAACAAGATCCCAGAGGATGTTTTCTGCAGAACAATGAGAGCTACCAGCCCACTTCGCTTCTGCTGCAAGCACAACCTGATTCGTAGCTAGATCCTCGACGACGTAGTCAATCTCCGGTTTTCGTCCCCGCTTCATCGAAGAGAGCACCGGATGCGCGAAGTTATTCCTAGCCCTATAGGCCGTCTGGTCGAAGAACGATGCGAGGATCTCCGAAATACTGTGACCAAGATACGCCTCCCCCATTATAGACCCGCGAAAACAGAGGAAGTCGTAGTTCATTTTCGCGGCGACAGCCTCGCCAATTCGCCTTTGTACAGAGATTTGGTTTTTTGGAATCATTATGTCTCCGCTATCCGTTTGCGACTGCTGCCGCACCAGTCGCTAAAGCCCGGCTCAGGCACCGGTTTGGAGCCGTGAAGCGGCGGAAAATCGGTCGCTGTGCAGCCGATTGTTAGGCCGCCACTGTAAGCTGACTGGTCCAGCATGCCCCCAAGGACCGCCGCGATGTTGTATTTGTCGCGGACGGGCTTGCCATCATAGTCCAATCTATCGATCGAGACGGACGCGAAGCCGCCTCGCTCGTTCCCGAAAAGCGGCTTCGCCACCTTCAAGGATGTCACAAACCACCTTGCGGATCGCAGCGTCCTCTAGCCCACCCGCTACATAGCTGATCGGCGGCAGACCACCTGAGAGATGCGGACCAGCTTCGGCGACGATGATCTGATCCGCGTCGGTGTTGATCACGAGATTGGCGTTGTGTGTCACCATGATCACCTGGCGTTTCGCCTTCGCCGCGATGAACAGCGCCACCAGCTCGTCGAAGACCGACTTTGGATCGAGATTTTCCTCTGGTTGGTCGATAATCAGCGGTCGGTCGTCGGAATCGTCGAGCGCGAGGTAGAGCAGCAACAGGACGATTCCTCGCGTGCCTGGCGATAACTTGCGGATGTCGACACCGTCATAGGAAATCTCGTAGCGGACGGCAATGTGTTCGGTCCCGAAAAGCCAGTGTGCGAACCGCTTCGACCACGCGCGGAATTCAGTTTGCTGCGCTGGGGAAAATGGCGCGTGCGATAAGAGGTCTTTCAGGTATTTTCCCATAAAGGCCGTCATGGCAGCCTGAACCTCAGCGGCAGAGCCGGTTTCCCATGCGGATTTGAGCGCGTCCGTCGCGGCCGCGATCAACGAACCGCGCCCGTAAAAAGGGCCCGCCTTACGCCGGTCGAGGAGTTCCTCTTCGGCAAACGCGCCCCAGGTCTGGACATCGGCAATCCTGCGGACTGAAAAACTCAGCTTTTTGAGCGTGCCCGATGATGAGGAAAGGCGCTCCATGAGCGGTGCATACAGGCCAGCCAGCGCGTTTTGCTCGTTTATGATGGCCTCGAACACTCGGCCATAGGTGTCGTCGCGTTCAGTCTGCAAGTCCTTCCGTCGCGCTGCCGCGCTCTTGGCGTCAGTGAGCCGTGCTTCCAAGGTCTGAAGCGCCGAATTCTCCTGCGCAATCCGCTTAGTAAGCGCTGCGTATTGCTCACGAACTAGCTTGTCCGAGCCGAATAGCGCCTCAAGTCGAGCCATCTCTGCTACGATCGGCGCAAGCGGAAGCATCGCGAGATCTGCGTCATCGGCAATCAGGGCAACCTTGGGATCGCCGGGCGATGGCGGAACACCGTTGAGCTTGCGAACCTCGTCGTCGGCCCATGCGGTGTAGGCCGTGAGGCTCGTGTCGACATCGCCCTTGTAGATCAGCAGGAACTCGTCCCACTGATTGGCATCTAGGCCACTGTTGTTGTGTCGCGCCTGGATCTGACGGAGCATTTCAGGCGCGCCGGTGGCGCGCACACTGCGAACCTCGTCCTGCAGAGCGACGAAGGTTCGGCGCTGATTGTTGTAGGCTTGTATCTTGGTCCTTAGCTTCTGCGCAGCCTTGCTGAGCTGGGTGTGCCTTGCGACCTGCGCTTCGGTACCCTTGACCACCAGCTTAGCCTGATCAGCCGTATAGCCGGCGATCAGCTTCCTCTTTTGCTCAACCTGCTTGCTCAGGCTGGCAACGAGGCTCTCTTTCTCGAGCTCGGTAGCGATGCTGTCGGAGATGTCGGCGATCCCCTCCGCCTCACGCTCGCGGGCTTGCTGGAAGCGAGCGGTCCGTTGCTCGCGGAGCTCGGTGAAGTCAAGCGCCCACTCGCGGTCGTCCTGCGAGTGGGAATCGAAGATAACGCGCTCGATCTCATCGACGAGACCATCGGAGACACCCTTGGCCGAGCACAGCTCCTCGACAAATTGCTGAGAAAGATATCTCGCACGAGGGAACGACATATGGCCGTTCGCGTCACGGCCATCAAGCGCACGCGTCTCCGTCGCGCCGCCGCCCCAAGTCAGTGTCGCGGAGGCGTCCCCGATCAGTTTGCGTGCGCGTGTGAGGAACGATGGGCTGACGTTCTCGTCAGCCTCCCAGCCAGCTGGAGTTATTGCATCGCAACCGGCGGCAATCACATCGGCCAGTGCCGTCTTGCCCGATCCCCGCGCGCCAATGATGGCGACTAGGCCGGGATTGAGCGAAATATCGGGCGTGGCCGCCCAATCTGCGTCCTCAAAGTGTACATGCGATATGACCTGCGACGGCATAGCCGAGCTTGGCGGTTTCTCGCCGACATAGGCACGGCCTTCCGGGTCGATGCAGGCCTGTCGTAGGGCATCGAATGTCAGTGCACCCTTGATCCACGAGAAGCGATTGTCGACTGGCTGCCCAACGGACTCCTGGTCGCCCCCAGTGTCAGGATGAGTGTCGCACCCTCTGATACCCTGTTCTTATAAACCGACCAGGGGGCGAAAGGAGACACTCATGCCTCGTTACTCCGAGGAGCGCCGGCAAGCCGTAGTGACCAAGCTGCTGCCTCCCCACAACCTCTCCCCGAAGGTGATCGCGGAGCAGGAAGGGATCTCGCTGGGCACCGTCTACAAGTGGCGCAAGGAAGCCCGCGCTGAGGGGCGGTGCCTGCCGGATGCTCTGGGCAAGGGCGCCGATGGCTGGTCGTCCAAGGACAAGTTCAGCGCCGTGCTTGAGACCGCCTCGATGAACGTCCAGGAGGCTGCGGAATACTGCCGCCGCCGGGGCATCTAT
>NZ_JHVH01000038.1 GCF_000620045.1 Halomonas halodenitrificans DSM 735
CTTCACGCGGGCAGGCGAGCGCAAGCCCAGCGGTCACCATCTCTTCGATCAGGAGTGCCAGGCCCATGGTATCGAGCACCGGCTAATCAAGCCGGGACGGCCGCAGACGAATGGCATGGTAGAGCGCTTCAACGGCCGGATCAGCGACGTGCTTTCGACCCGGCGCTATGTTTCAGGCGAGGATCTGGAACAGACACTCAAACGCTACGCTTGGCTGTACAATCACCATATCCCGCAGAAGGCGCTGCACCATCAGTCGCCGATTGCAGTGATGAAGGAATGGCAGATCAAACGTCCTGAGTTATTTACCAAGCGGGTGGTCAATCACACGGGACCCGACAACTAGAAGCATAGGATCGGTTGTAAGTCTTCGTCGTTAAGGTTCGCGTCAGATTAGCGTGTTTCGATGACGGATATGCCAACCAGCATGCACCCTGAATCAACGAGGAGAGCTACCATGAAAATCCGTCATTTCGTCGCCAGCGCCGCCCTGCTGTTCACCACTGCCGCTGTCGCGGGCCCGCAATGCACCGAGGCGCCGGAGTCCGAGTGGACGTCCCAGGGCGCCATGCAGCAGGAGCTGGCCGATCAAGGCTACACCATCGACGAGTTCAAGGTGACCGATGGCAACTGCTACGAGATTTACGGCGAGGACAAAGAAGGTGTGAAAGTCGAGATCTACTTCAACCCAGTCAACGGCGAGGTCGTAAAGGAGTATCGCAATGACTGACACCCCGAAAGCGAGCGCCATGACCCGGGACAACCGGGTCAAGGTCTGGGATCCGGCGGTGCGCGTCTTTCATTGGAGCCTAGTGGCGGCGTTTGCCGTCGCCTACTTCACTCCGGACAGCAACCGCGACATCCACGAATGGTCCGGCTATGTCGCCCTAGGGCTGGTGTTTTTTCGCCTGGTCTGGGGCGTGATCGGCAGTCGTCATGCACGCTTCAGTGACTTCGTGTCGGGCCCCAAGCGCCTGAGCGACTATCTGCGGCGCGCCCTGAAAGGACAGGAGCCACGCTATATTGGTCATAATCCTGCGGCGGCGATCATGATCCTTTTCCTGCTCGCGGCCGTCGGTGTGATCGGCGTCAGCGGCTGGCTGCTGACCACCGACTGGGGATGGGGCAGCGAGACGATCGAAGAAGTGCACGAGATAGCGGTGAACATCACCCTTGTGGCGATCGCGCTGCACGTGGCGGCGGCGATCTACGAAAGCGTGCATCATCGAGAAAATCTGGTTCGTTCCATGGTGACCGGTCACAAACGGCGTTGAGCAACGGCATCTGTAATAGGAGGCATCAATGACTTATCACGATACTCGCCGGCGTTATGGCGCTGTCAGTCTTTTGTTTCATTGGGCGATGGCGCTTCTCATCATCGCCCAGTTCATGGCGCTCGGCGGCTACATCAATGACGGTGAGCACTGGATCGGCAACACCATCGTTCCTTGGCACGTCGATATCGGGCTGCTACTGCTCGTTCTGGTGTCACTGCGGGTCCTCTGGATGCTGGGGCAGCGGGAACATCGCCCAGAGCTCCGCGGTCATCATGCCATGCAGCTGATGGCGAAAGGCGGGCATCTCTTGCTCTATGTTTGCATGATACTGATGCCGGTGACGGGCATTCTGATCATGGTGGGCGAGGGCCATTCCCTGGGGTTTTTCGGCCTCCAGCTTCTCGCCGAGCGCGAGACGGAAATGTCCTGGGCGATCATGCTAGGCGAATCGCACGCGCCGATTTCCTGGCTATTCGTGGCCCTGGTACTCGGCCATTTGGGAGCGGCGCTGTATCACCATTTCGTCAAACATGACGATACGCTCCAGCGCATGACTGCAAGATCGTCGCTGCGGAGTCCGAATAACGGAACAAAGTAACCCCCTCTGTCAGCTTAGTTGTCCAGTTGGCGATTTCGCCTGAATTAACCTCAGAATGGGCAGCATAGGATGGTTCATGCCACATTATTCCGAGGAACGTAAGGCCGTAGTGCTAAAGTAATTGTTGCCGCTAGACAACCGTAGTGTGGCGTCGGTCGCCGCCGAAGCAGACATCGAGGATCAACCCTGTATGGTTGGCTGAAAACATGCCGACAACAAGGAATGTCTGTGCCTGGCAAGCGTAAAACCGGAGACGAATGGTCGGCCGATGCCAAGTTGGCCATGGTGATTGAAACGGCCCCCATCAGAAGCAGAGATGGGCGCCTACTGCCATGAAAAGGGGCTCTTCGTCGCTGGATGTGGAATTCGCCCCTGAGCCGGGCCAGGATATGACCTCCACATGGACAGGAGGTAGAGCATGGACGGCACTCAGATTCTGACCCTCGGCCTGGGCCTTGAAGCGCTCTGGGTTCTCAAGGACCAGCACCTGGATACCGCCGTGTCGCCTCATCGCCTGGACCCCTATGTCGAGGCTGAGCGAGGCAGCCTCTACCCTTACCCGGAGTACGGCCAGGCCTGCCCGGCCCATGACTTCGCCGACAAGACCTGGCGGCATCTGAACTTCTTCCAGCACCACTGCTATCTGCATGCACGCGTCCCAAGTGCCAAGAGCATGGTGTCAAGCGCATCGAGGTGCCCTGGGCACGGCCCGGCAGTGACTTTACCCTGTTGTTCGAGCAGGCTGCCATATCGCTGATCAAGGAGATGCCGGTGCTGGCCGTCTCCCGGCAGCTGGAGATTGCCGACAAGCGCCTGTGGCGCATCGTGCACTACTATGTGGGACGGATGCTGTCCGAGGTCGCGGCTACCGGCCTGAATGAGACGGCCTCACGACGCGGCCAGCGCCATGTCACCGTGCTCCTTGACATGCAGCGTCCTCAGGAGCCGGTGATCTGTGCTGTGCCTGGCCATGGCAAGCCGCCATCGAGGCCTTCAGCGCCTTCCAGGCGGCGACCCGGACAACGTGGTCGAAGTCGTCTGTGACATGTCCCAGGCCTTCCTGAGTAGCGTGGCCGAGCACCTGCCCAGCGCCGAAATGACGGTCGACTGGTTCCACATCGTGCAGACTTTCACCAAGGCCCCTGGACGAGGTCCGCAAGCGAGAGCACCGCCAACAAGCCCATCCCAAGGCACTGCGCTGGGCGGTGCTGAAGAACACCGAGGCCGGCAACCTGACAGCCAACCAAGTCACCGCCCTCCAGGAGCTAGTAAGTGACCGTAGCGCCACGGCGGAAGCCTGGATCATCAAGGAGAAGCTGAGGTGGATCCAACAGGCGCCGACGCCACGAGGCGCTCGCTGGCGGATCACCCACTACCTGAACGTGATGCGCGTTGCAGTGGCCGACAACGCGCTCCTGAAACCGATGGCGAAAGCCCTGAATACGCTGGAACGAGATGCCGAGCAGGTGGTAAGGCGCTGGCTCTCCGGCCTGACCAACCGCGCCTGGAAGGCATGAACGGTCTGTTCCTGGCCGCCAGGTCACGTGCACGCGGCTATCGGAACGAGGCCAACTTCATCGCCATGATCTATCTGATCGGTAGCCCTGTGGGGCGCATGCTGAATCACACTCAATCCACATGAAGTGACGAAGAACCCAAAAGAGCCGTCAATCACGCGGAACCCGACAGCTAATATCTTGAGTCGCTCGTTACTCAACGTGTTTTATCTTTGAGCTGGGGAGGAGGCATTTGGTATAACTTTGGCTCCAGACAATAGTGTCTCATAAAAATCCGGCGTATTGGCAATGCGAGAAGTTGAGTTAATTGTAATTAAATATTTAAACCCATTTTTTTAATAGCATCTTTAGCAGATGATATTGAATTCAAACAATAAGCGCTGCACCTGCAGTATCCAGGGCTCCTGAGTATTCTCCCAGGAACACCTGTGCGGGTGTCCGATAGCCGAGTGTTTCCCGGACAGTCTGCATCGTGCACAGGAGTTCTGAACAATTTCGAGGATCGTGCAGAGGTCTGCTGACACGTTTCGTTCACAAGTCTGCTGCACGCCGGATGCCTCACCCGATGTGCTAGCGCAGTCGTCTCCTGATAATGACACCGGACAAACTCGTCACGCAAACGTTCCAGAGACTCCGGGTCTCGCTTCCCATAGGCCCATAGGCTGCCAGCGCAAGCAGTGAACGGCGCGCCCATCCGAAGGACTGCCGGGATGGTTTCTGACAGGCAGGCAAAAAGTGCAAATCCCTCTCACCCGTCTATTAATGACCTGGATCATTTTTTTGCCGCTGGAAAGCACCTACACTCCATGGCCACAACATATGGTGTTTTTATATCTGGTTGGTACCATATATAGATATCCGGTCAGTGAAGGAGTGCTCCATGGAAAACCCGCAGCCCGGTACCGTCGGGGTGGCATCGACGATCAATGAATATCTGCAGCGCGCCGACTGGCGTGTCAATGCCAACGCCAATCAGGGCTATTCCCTGGGCGGGCTGATTCTCAACGCCTCGGGCAAGCTGATCGCCAACTACTGGCTGGACGAGGTCTACCCCGCCGCGGTGGGGGACGCCCATCGCGAGGGGGACCTACATATCCATGATCTGGACATGCTCAGCGGCTACTGCGCCGGTTGGTCGCTGCGCACCCTGTTGACCGAAGGCTTCAACGGCGTGCCGGGCCGGGCAGAGAGCGCGCCGCCCCGGCACCTTTCCAGCGCGCTGGGGCAGATGGTCAATTTCCTCGGCACCCTGCAGAACGAGTGGGCCGGCGCCCAGGCGTTCAGCTCCTTCGATACCTACCTGGCGCCCTTCGTGCGCCTCGACCGGCTCGACTACCCGGCGGTGAAGCAGGCGGTGCAGGAGTTCATCTACAACCTCAACGTGCCCTCGCGCTGGGGCAGCCAGACGCCGTTCACCAATCTGACCTTCGACTGGGTTTGCCCGGCGGACCTGCGCGACCAGGTGCCGGTCATCGGCGGCCAGGAGCAACCCTTCACCTACGGCGAGCTGCAGGCCGAGATGGACCTGCTCAACCGCGCCTATCTGGAGGTCATGGAGGCGGGCGACTGCCGCGGTCGGACGTTCACCTTTCCGATCCCCACCTACAACATCACGCACGACTTCGACTGGCACAGCGACAACGCCGAGCGGCTCTTTGCGCTAACCGCCAAGTACGGCCTGCCGTACTTCCAGAACTTCCTCAACTCGGACCTGGAGCCGCACATGGTGCGTTCCATGTGCTGCCGGCTGCAGCTGGATCTCAGCGAGCTGCTCAAGCGCGGCAACGGCCTGTTCGGCAGCGCCGAGCAGACCGGCTCGCTGGGCGTGGTGACGATCAACTGCGCACGCCTGGGCCACCGCTTTGCCGGTGACCGGGCGGGGCTCTATGCCGAGCTGGACCGGCTGCTCGAGCTGGGCCGTGACAGCCTGGAGATCAAGCGCGAATGCATCCAGCAGTGGATGGACGGCGGCCTTTATCCCTACAGCCAACGCTACCTGGGCACGCTGCACAATCATTTCTCGACCCTGGGGGTAAACGGCCTCAACGAGATGGCGCGCAATATCAGCGACGATTACTACGATATCGCCAACCCTGAGGGACAGCAGCTGGCGGTCGAGGTGTTGGAGCATGTGCGTGAGCGGATGCGTGAGTTCCAGGAGAGCACCGGTCACCTCTACAACCTGGAGGCAACCCCGGCCGAGGGGACCACCTACCGTTTCGCCAAGGAGGACGCCAAGCGCTTTCCCGGTATTCTGCAGGCCGGGACGGCCCAGGCGCCTTACTACACCAACTCCAGCCAGCTGCCGGTAGGCCATACCGACGATCCCTTCGAGGCGCTGATCCACCAGGATCCGCTGCAGACGCGCTATACCGGCGGCACCGTGCTGCATCTCTACATGCGCGAGCGGCTCTCTTCGGCCAGCGCCTGCAGGAAGCTGGTCCACACCGCTCTATCGAGCTTTCACCTCCCCTATCTCACCGTGACGCCGACCTTCTCGATCTGTCCGGTGCACGGCTATCTGGCCGGCGAACACGAGTTCTGCCCGAAGTGCGACGACGCCCTTCTGGCACAGCGCGCCTCCCAGGCCGATACCCCGGCCTGAGGCATTGCCGACCCGTGAACGGGTCATCATCGTAAAGAGGAGCTTTTCATGAACCACTCCACCGAAACCCTGCCCACCGAACAGCGTCAGCGCTGCGAAATCTGGACTCGGGTGATGGGCTATCACCGCCCGGTCAGCCAGTTCAACCACGGCAAGCAGTCCGAACACTACGAGCGCTGCCACTTCCGGGAGCACGCCACCACCCGTTAAACCCACCACCACGCCGGACGCCTGCGGGCGTCCGGTCGGAATTTGCCGCTATGTCCCCCATTGAATCCCGTCGGCCGCAGTTGCCTGTGGCCGGCCTGACACCCATGACCACCCTGGACTATCCCGACCACCTCGCCTGCGTGGTCTTCCTGCAGGGCTGCCCCTTGCGCTGCGGCTACTGTCATAACCCGCAGATGCTCGAACCGAGAAAGGCCAAGCCCGATGAGTGGGCGGAGATCGAGGCCTTCCTTGACAGGCGCCGTGGCTTGCTGGAAGGCGTCGTGTTCAGCGGCGGCGAGCCTATGCTGCATGCTGATTTGCCGCTGGCCGCCGCGCGGGTTCGCGCCCTGGGCTTCAGGGTCGGGTTGCACACTGCCGGCGTTTATCCCCGGCGCCTGAAGGCGCTGCTGCCCTGGCTCGACTGGGTGGGGCTGGACGTGAAGGGTAGCGCCGAAAACTTCGACGTCATTGTCGGCCGACGCGGTATGGCTGCTGCCCATCGGGAGAGTCTGGCCCAGCTACTGGCCAGCGATGTCGCCTTCGAGTGCCGCACGACCGTCCACTGGCGCAACTGGACCCTGGCATCGCTACGCGATTTGGCCCTATCGCTGTCGGCGCAGGGAGTGACGCATTATGCTATCCAGATGGCACGCCCTCAGCAGTGTCTGGAAGAAGCCTACACTCAACCGGTGACAACGGCCCCGACGACTGCCGAGCTGCACGATCTCGTGCATCGCCTGCAGCCTGCCTTTCAACACCTGGAGCTGCGCGAAGGAGTGGTTTAGTTCGGTTGCGGAGCCTCTTTCGACGCCTGCTCGCCGTTACTGTCATTTTCAGCAAGTGGCTGATCGTCTCCACCACGGATCGCTGGGACAGCAGCGCCGAGAAAATGCTGGAAAACCAGGCTCTGATCCTGGTCGTCCCTCATGTCAGGATTTTTTTGAGCTTCTGCAAGGCCCTGTTCCGCTGCGCCCGGAAGAACCACTTGATGGCTTGAGTGTAGTTCTGGGGAACGCCCCTGCCTTCGCCATATAACAAGCCGAGACCGAATTGCGCCTCGATAATGCCCTGTTCCGCGGCCTGGCGAGTCCATTCAGCGGCTTGAGTATCGTCCTGGGGAACACCCTCGCCTTTGAGGTACATAATGCCCAGGTTGTGCTGCGCGTCGGCAATGCCATGTTCCGCGGCCTGGCGGTACCACTTGACAGCTTGGGTGTCGTCCTGGGTGACGCCCCTGCCGTTGACGTACATGACGCCCAAATTGTGCTGCGCGCCGGCAAAACCCTGTTCCGCCGCCTGGTGGTACCACTCGACGGCTTGGGTGTCGTCCTGGGGGATGCCCCTGCCTTTGTCGTACATGACGGCTAGATTGTACTGCGCGGCGGCAAAGTCCTGTTCCGCGGCCTGGCGGAACCACTCAGCAGCCTGGGTGTAGTCTTGGGGAACTCCTATGCCGTTGTGGTACATGACGCCCAGATTGTGCTGCGCGGAGGCAAGGCCCTGTTCCGCGGCTTGGCGGAACCACTCAGCAGCTTTAGTGGTGTTCCGAGGAAAAACGCCCCTGCCGTTGAGGTACATGGCGCCAAAATTGTTCTGCGCTTGGGCATCGCCTTGTTCAGCGCGGTGTTTAGTATCGCGGTGTTTAGTATCGCTCTGACTGAGGTCGTCTAACCCGTTGACGCCAGTAAGCGAACGGGCGTAGATCACCAATACCACCCCTGCGATCACGGGGCTGACAAACAGCAGTGCCCGTAATACGGTATCCAGTTCCATCATGCCTTCTCTCGCTCTCTGGCCGCTGCGTGTCCAGGGGACCGGGCAGCGCCGTTCGTTCTGGCAGTGTCTCCGAGCAGTATTCATCCCTTGCCTTGTTAAACTGCGCCGCAGACGCAACGGTGCGCGCACGGCGATGGGGAGTAGCCCTATGTGTCAACCTGGGTTCAAGGTTTAACATCCTCCACCACTGCCACCACCTGCGCCGCCGCCACAACCGCCTGCACCGCCGGCCCCTGTGCTGCCAACACCCACACCTACGCCGCCGACTGATCTTGCCCACCAACAGTGGACACCCCGTTAAGGTATACACTCAACGAGGTGACCCATGGCAAAGCAAGCTACTCCGATGAAGAAGACACGTGCCCGTTACTCTGATGCCTACCGCGAGGAGGCGCTTGCCCTCGCTGACCGAGTGGGGGCTGCCGCTGCTGCTCGTGAGCTGGGTCTGCAGCCAAGCCAGCTCTATCAATGGCGTGCCAAAGCTCAGCAGAAGAAGAACACCTCCGATCGCGAGCAAAAACTGGCCGATGAGAACGCTCGACTTAAGCGGCAACTCTCTGAAATGTCAGAGGAATTGGCCATAACAAAAAAGGCCGCGGTGTACTT
>NZ_JHVH01000039.1 GCF_000620045.1 Halomonas halodenitrificans DSM 735
ACGGTGAGCACCGGCACGACGATCTCCTGGGGCATGATGCCGCCATGCACGAAGCGGGCGCCGCCGACGAAGTGGAAGCGGTGCGCGCCCTTGGGAATCCAGAACTCTGTCTCACAGGTGGTGCCGGCGGTCTCGCGGGTGTGGCCGTGCCACACGCTGGGGTTGTCGGGCAGGTTCGTCCCGAGCACGTAGCGCTTCTTGCTCTTGAAGGCGCCGGCCGGCTTCTCGGTCAGGCTGGTGCGGTCGGTGGCGTCCAGCTTGCTGCGCTGGAACAGGAAGCCATGATCGGCGGTGACCAGCACGGTGCTGGTGTTGAGGTGCATGAGGATCTTGCGGGTGAGCGTATCGAGCTCCTCGATGGCGTCCTCCACCGCGGCGAAGGTCTCGCTCTCGGTGCTGGCGGTATCCCCCCGGGCGTCCACCACGTTGTGGTAGACGTAGACCAGCTGCATGCCCTTGATCGCCTCGCGCCCCTGCTCGCGGGACCAGCCCTTCACCTCCTCGGCGGTCACGGCCATGGCCTGGCCGCTCACGGCGGCGCTCAGGCGCTGGCTGCGGTTCTCGGTGCCCTGACTGGACTTGCCATCCACCAGCACGCTGTCGCTGCCGGACTGGTAGCTGAGCTCGCGATGCGGCAGCAGCGAGGCCATGCCCAAGGTGGTGTAACTGGGTACCACGCCGAGTTGACTGCCCAAGGTGGCCTCGCTGTAGCGCTTGGCGTTGATGCGTTCGCGCAGCTCTTCGGCCGCTTCATAGCGGAAGGCGTCGCTGATGATCACCACCAGGCGCTTGTTGCGATGTGCGTCCAGGTGCGGGCGCACCACGTCGCGGAAGAAGTGCTGCTGGTTGGGGATGCGCGGCAGCTTCCAGTCGTGCAGGCGCCCCTCGGCGTCGATGCGCTCGCTCCAGTTGCGGGTGAGCTGGCCCAGGAACCACTCGTCGTAGCAGCGCTCCACCGCCTCATCGAGCTTCTTGAGCAGTTCCACGCCGGTGCTGTCGGAGGCCACCGCATAGTGGCGGTAGGCGGTATCGAAGCGGTAGAGCTCGGTGCTGTAGGCGTGGTAGAGCGCCTCGACGCTCTCATAGTGGAAGCCGTTGAGATGCTGCTGTCGCAGGGCAAACAGGTCGATGGCGGCGCTAAGGGCGGCATAGAACTGGCGATAGCGCGCACGCCGCTCGTCGTTCTTGTGCCGCGAGGCCCAGTAGCCGTCCAGGCGTTCGGCGATGATGCCGCGGAACATCTCTAGGTCGCGCACATCGGCCTGGGGGATGGCCTGACACAGGTCGACGATGATCTGCTTCTCGACCACCTCGAAGGTCGCCACATTGGCCAGCCGCTCCAAGGGCACGTCGCGAATCTTGTCCTCGATGCGCAGCGCCTCTGCAACCCAACCAGAGATCACATCGAAGGCCGGGTAGAAGCGTGAGCTGTCCCGCCAGCGGGAGAGCAGTGCCCGTGAGGTGGCCCGAGCATTCACCGAGGCGATGGCATGGCTCTGCGCCCAGTCGGGGATCTCGGAGATGCTCTCGCAGTAGCCGGTGGTCAGCAGGCGCAGCATCAGCTGGCCGAACGGCAGCGGCGCATCCCCGCTGAGTTCCGCCTGGCTCGCGGGATAACCCACCTCCAGCTGCAGAGCCCGCACCAGGCTCGGCACCAGGGCGTACTTGGCCATCTCCTCCAGCGAGGAGGGATTGCCCTCCAGCCCTGTCTCTTCTGCCACTGCCTCATCACCAAGGTGAAACAGCAGCGTGGCAACATCGCCGGCGGCCCCCCCCACCACGGCAGCGCACATGGCCAGATCTAGGCCATCCTCGTCCATCTCCGGCGTGACCAGGCGCTTGAGCGTTTCAACACGCTTGCGGCTGCCCAGAAACGCCTGCCGCTTCGCCAGATGATCACGCAGCACATGCCGCGTCAGGCCTAGCTCGTTGAAGGTCATCGAGAGCTGATCGGCATAGAAGCGCCCGGAGCAGAGCTTGATGTCCAAGAGCCAGTCTTCTTCCGGCGCCGGCTCGGCGTAGGGGAAGTAGAGCAGCGTCGGTGTTTTCGGCTCCTCCAGCTCCAGGCGCAACTTCACGCCAAAGGTGGAATGCCCCGCCATATTGAGGATCTGCACGCCATCTAGGGAGAGCTCATCCAATGCTTCGGCGAAATGTCCAGGCGGATCATACCAAAACACTAACCTTGATCCATCTTGATTAAACTTGTCAGCTATCGATTCCAATATTCCTGAAGTTTTATACACCAGACTCTCCCTGACCAACGTGGCTACAGTGTCATTTTATTTTAAAACTACATGACTCAGTTGATATATTCTTTCTCTCAATCTTGACTTCTACACCATGTTTCGAAAGTGTTTTTTTGGCGAAAGATACGAGGTCGAGGGAGCTAACAAAGTTTTGAACTCTTTTATTCCGGTCAAAAAAGAAATTCAGTGGATGATATCCGCTTGTTACATAAACTTTATTTAGAAAATCTACACCTTCATCTATCCTGTAAATTGGAGTAAAGCAAGGATCGAAAACTGTTCCGAAATCTTTTTTAATAAAATATCTCAGAGACTCCTGTGAAACAGAATTCAATAGAAAAGCATCACCAAGCATTGATGGATAGTCAAGCAGGTTGACAACCTTATCATCACATACTTTGTATATACCAGCCCTAGTTGACACTATAGGAAATTTTGCACAGGCTTCCTTGAGAGGAAGACTAAAAAAATCTCCAGAAGGAAGGTAAGTCAATAACTCATATTCTGAATAGCTTTCTTCATGAATTTTAGCTGGGGTTTCGAATGGTACTGTCTCCATTTTTTTTGCAGCGGAAATATGTTCGCTACGCAAAAGAATAGGTTTAATGCTGTACTCATTACTCAAAAAAGATCGCGCCATTAATCTTGTGGCGAAATATTTATCATAGCATTTTGGGATAACCAGCTTGATGTTACACCAAGCTGGATTATAGCGATTTTCAGACACAGCTACAGAATCATTCACCTTATCCCAAACCACCCAGTCCCCGTCTATATTAAAAGGCAAGCCCGTATCACGCATAAACTCCATGAGATATCTGACAGAAACTGAGTAAACATCGTAGTCTCGTTTTTCATAGCAAAAAGTTTTAAACAGAATATATGTAGATTCTCTTTTGAAAAAGTAAGACCATCGAAAAAATTATAATCGTATTGCCCAAACTCTTCGTAACACTGATCTTCTATTTCTATTAGACTGAAGCCTTCCTCCCATATATTTTTCACAACATCAAGCAAGAATTCTTCTCGTGAAATAGGCAAACCAACATCAAAAACATCTGATGGTTTTAAGCTGGATCTATTGCTGAAAAAACCATCGTCATAATCGTAAAATGAGATAACTCCCGCGGCAATCTCATCATCGGTGAAGGCACCATACCAATCCTCTGGCCCATTGACCATCAATACCCCCTTACAACAGCCGAAAGTTCAAACCCTGAGAGTCTTAACACTAAAACAAACTCAACTTTTTAATTTAAGCTCACGCAGATTAAAAGCAAAAAAAATCAGGAAAAAATGCTACTTAAAATTAAATTCATCTACCTAAAGCTGAAGTTTTTAGTCATAACGTCTACTTGATAAAATCAACTATTGCAAGGGGGATTAACAAGCCTAACAACCTCCTCCATACGCTCTTTAAAAGCATGGAGTGAGATCATTTCAATATCTTCAACCCTAATCACACGATTTTGCGCCAATTCCGCTAATTCCTCGGCTGAAGAGTTACTATTTAGTGCATCACTGAGCTGATCCTTCAACGGGTTTTTCCCGCGATCATTACCAGACTCTAACTCTAGTCTTCCACAATGCTGATATGGTGATTCAGGTTTCAATGCGCACAGAAGCCAAGCCTCTGATTTTGGCTTTGGGAGCATTGCCACCCCATACTCAAAACCTTCATCAGCAAAGCCATTGAGAATGGATTTATATTTAGCTTTCCATTCACCACGCCCAGCCGATGCGGTCCCATCCGCGTCGCGAAACAAAACGGCAATAACCGTATCATTTAACTCATTTTCCAATGCCATCGCTTTCTGAGCCAGCACTCTGGCATTATTGTAAAAGAAGGAAGTCTCTCCCCTGTCTTTTTTGCCACGCCGAAGTTTTGGCCTTTTACCGACCTGTGGTTTGTTTTTCACAAGATAAGACTTACTGACAAAGTGAACGAGGCCATTCTCCAGATATGAAAACTCATAATCTTGGCAGTGTTCTAACCAGTGATCCACCATCCACGCCATCGGCCCAGGTTGAAACGTCTGCGCTTGACACTGCTCCGACGCGGGATAGCACCCACCGATATCACTTACCCCCTCACCGCTCAGCAGTAAATGCATCCTTGCCCTCCAAATCAACTCCTAGCAATTTTAATACTTTAATTTCCTTATCTAGCTCAACCAAGTGAGTATCGAGAAATACTTCACCAGGACCCATTAAGTTCAACTTCTCTGCCAAAGATGGAATTTCGAATAAGCGGATAGCCTGCGTGGCACCAGAAGATGTCTTGTAGAGGTAGATTACTCCTTGCTTAGCAACCTCATCTTCTAGAAAATTAAGTACAACTGGGCTATGTGTCGTCACCACGATTTGTTGATCACTAGCTACTAGCGTATCGACGAGAAACTCAACCAATTCTTGGTTAATCCCATTCTCAATCTCATCAAATAGCAAGAAGTGCTCTTGATCGGTAAGCTGTGATAACACTGCCAAAAGCCTTAACATGCCGTCATTGACGTGGCGCGCCGGGGTTTTAATATTTTTTTCAGAAAACCTCTCTGAAATATCCAAGTGTTTCCACCCTGAGCGCAACGAGCGTGTATCGATGCTAGCCAGTTGGGGATATACAGTTTGCAGCTTTTCCAGCAGCCGTTGGCGAGCATCGCCGCCCTGCTCGTGCAGAAATGCCGAGAGCTTTTGCCCACCCAACCCTAGGTGCCCAGCGGAATCACGGGTTCGCTGGCGAAGGTGTTCCGGCGAGATCAGGTCCAACGATCGGATCTTGGCCAGCGAATCTTTTAATATCTGAAGCTCATTTTCAAGACGATTATCCTTGATCTGAGACAGAATCGAGCCTTGATAGTCAAACATGATGCTTTGGCTTTCTTGTCGCCAACCTACTGATTTAACGCCTCTATTTAGGAAAAATTCGCCATCCTCTACTTTCAAAAGTCTCACGTTTCCACAAAAAACCTCTTCCGCAGTACAGCGTAACGACTGTCGATTGAAGCTAGCCGACCACTCGATCAAACCATAATCTTTCGACTCCACCGTAACCGAAATTTCGATATTTTTCTTGGCTGTCAGCTTGGAGCCTATATCTCCTGGCTTCCACTGACGTTCAGCCAACCATCCTTTTATATCGCCACGCATCTGATGGGAGATAAAATCCAGTGCCTGCAGCACTGTGGACTTCCCGGCTCCGTTCAGCCCTACAAGGCAGGAAAACGCTGTCAGATTCAGCTCAAAACCAATCAGCGACTTGAAGTTGTCGATGTAAAACTTTCTTATCATTTTGGCTTGACTCCAGTGACATCTTTCACTTCCGCCAACAAATCCCCAAATTTCCCATAGTTCACCTTCACCCCATCATCCAAATCTAGCGAGATCCGCTGGTCGGCATAGTGGCGTAGCTTTTCGTCGAAAGCGTTGAGCTCGGCCTGCTGCTTGTAGAGCTTACTCAGCTCCTTCTCGATGCGCTTGGCTTCGGCGGCGGAGGCGCTGGGTTCCTTGTCCTGCTCCAGCTTCTCGACGTAGCTGGCGAGCTTCTCGGTGAGGGGGATTACATAGTCGGTACGCATCTCGGCGAGGGTGCTCTCGTTGTAGCGGTGCAGGTAGACCAGGCATTCAAAGGCTTTCTGCTTGCCGGAGCTAAACAGCCAGTAGATGGGGCGCTTCTTGTAGGTGCGTAGGTGGTCTTTATAGAACTGCGTGCTCAGGTAGCGGCGGATAGTGTCCAGCGCGGCTTCACCCTTCTTGGGCTTAATGGCATGCAGGCAGAGGCTTTCGGCCACGAAGTCGAGGTTTTCCTGGAGGTGCTCCTCTCCCCAGACGGTGCGGACGAAATCGCGGAAGCGGTTGGTGGCATCATCTGAGAACCACTCCTGATCGGTCAACGGGATAATGGCGTTTTTATCCGGTGCGAAGCTGGGCTCGGGGATCTGGGCGAGGTAATCACGGATGGTTTCGCCTTGACTGGCGAGGATTAGCCCAGACTTGTCCAGTGAGTAGCGGCCCATCATACAGCCGATGGCATAGGACACAAGCTCTTCCATACTATCGCACTGGAGCATCGTTTCCAGTTCTTCTTCGTTCTTCTTGCCACCATATCGGTATCGCGGGTTGCAGGTAAGGGTGACTTCTTCTAGTGGAACTTCGGATGATAGCTCATTTTGCAGGCCATAGGCGTCGATAAAAAGGCGATTATTTTCTTCTTCCAGGCACTGCATTTCCTGTATCATTTCTTGCCAATGAAATTTAACTCTTTCGTAGCAAGTACTTAGGGGTAGTATCTCCCCGCAGCGACTAACAATCGGGAGTATAGTGAAATCCCATGAGGTTTCAAAAGAATCCCAATCATCTTTAGACAAGTTAATCAGGTTTTTTGAATTTCCAGATAGCGTATGATTTGAAAAAAGGTGCTTGACGACTGGCAAAGAGCCAATATTCCCGGGCAAAAAATTTATAGTTGGATTCATGGCTTTCAGCATTTCTTCTGGAAGCTTTGAGCAAAGAAATGCTAACAGTATCAGCTCATAATCATCATTGATGGGAAAGGCATTTGCCGAAGCGTCATTAAACAAAAAACCCTCTGACTGATATCTTGCTCCAAATTTTCCTGATGAAATCTTAGTCCACGTAATTCCTTTCTTGAAGATGCAGTCTAGGTTGAAATTGTGGGCGAGGGTACGGGTTCCTGAGTCATGCATACGATTTTGCAGCTCGCTGCCGTCATTTGACCAGTCCAAAACTGACTCATTATTTCCATACCAACGCCTAAAGTCCCCGCCTTTAGATTGAGGGAACCATTTTTTTTTCGACTTTTCGGCTTCCACCCTTGAGCTAACAAATCCAACCTTATCTTTTGAAACCTCATGCCAGAGCCTGATATACCTATCGTTATCCCCTGTTATCAAGCCTATTCGCGTGTCTGAAAATTTTGAAAAGCTCGGATTCTTTGAAAAGCACTCACGTATAGCCGAGGAAGTCCAATACGCTACTGGGCTGCCCGGAATTTTTTTAAAGCTATCCGGCGCCATCACTTTCAGTCGATCATTTTTGGCCGGAAACTCAAGTGGCTCGCCGCTATCAATTATGTCGCCAGCTTCTATGTAAGTGAAAAAACCTTTCATGCCGGCGACATGAAAGGTTTTGAAAACGGTGGCGCTAGTGCCAAAGGCAATTTTCATGACGCCGTTTCCCATATGCACCATATTGTCGATAGTGCGTTCCCTCAGAAGCTCTTCACGCATTTTTTTGTAGCTGGATAGGAACATCCAGCTTTGCATGGTCACCATGGCATTGAAAGCGTACTCATTCAAAAGTTTAAACCCATGCTCAATAAATATCGCAAATAGGTCGGATTTGCTATTAGGATATGTGTTTCTGGCGAAACTTTTCAGCGCCTTGTTCATGCCCTTGCTACCCATATAGGGCGGGTTCGCAATCACCGCATCGTAGCGCTGCGCCAATACCCACGCCTGCTGCACTATGGGTATCAACTGCCTTGCAGCAGTCTTCTGCATGGTGTCGCCGCTGTCGGCGAGCTCACTGATTTCCTCCAGCAGGGACTTGAGCGGCGTTTCAAAGCTATTGGGTACCTCAATAAGCGAGCCGAAGGTCTTGGCGTCCTCGAAGCGCTCGATCAGGTCGACGATGGCCTTGTAGGTGTTGTCGTTACTGGAGAGCTCTGATCTTACCCAGCATTGGTGGACACCGATCTAAGCGATCATTTGAGCTTCGAAAGCCTCTGGGCTGATCATCCCAATTGCACTGTGCCGGC
>NZ_JHVH01000040.1 GCF_000620045.1 Halomonas halodenitrificans DSM 735
CCCCGTGTCAGGAACAGGTTAGCAAGATTCCACAGCACTCCAATGCCGACTTTTCGGTTCATTGCCTTCATTCAACGAAACTCAGCATTAGGTTCTATTTTCCCAAGGGAAGTCATCGCAAGGCGAATTTACCCCAAGAAATCTAACGAATTTTTGGTAAGCGCCCTTCTCTGCTACGTTAATCACTAACAAGTCCTCGGGGCGGTCTTTAAAGTGCTCCACCACCTCCCGGTTGTACCGCTCGTAGTGGGCGATCATGGTATCTTTATTGTAGGGATCTTCATCGGTTGTGCCGTGCACACGCACTACGTTGTACATGAATCCAGGCCATGCATACTTAGCGGCCCTGAGGTCTTCCGCAGTTGGAATACGGCCGTCTTTTCCAAACATTTTGGCATGAAAGCGCGTGATGGAGTTGTACCACTGCTCCGGGCTATCCCTAACGGTAAGGATGAACTTACTGCCCGGGTAGGCTTTATCCAGGTGCTTGTAGGTTTCCGGATAGCTGAACGGCACATCCTGGAATACCTGAGCCGATTTGCAGTAATCCACTATGGGCTGAAAATTGCCTGCAAAGTAGTGATTGACGGTGAGGACCTCAGCTTTGCGTTGGTTGCCCATGGGGTAGTCGAGGGCTTCGAAGGCTGCTTTCAGCGAGGTGGTGCCGGTTTTGTTTCTACCGATGCAGAAGTATTTTATTTTGCCTTTGGATTTTCTTTGCTTTATGAAATCTGAAGCAATGCGCCCCACGTACCTTTTGAATTTTTTCAGCATTACTCTGAAGCTTCCTTTACTTAAATCAGATTTTCGCTATCGCAGGGACGAGATCTTTGAACCCGGTTACCTGAGGTATCGAATGGAAATAATCTGCTCCAGCTTCTTCTCCGCTAGCCCACGCTAGAAGCGCCGCTGGCACATTTGATCCAGCCAGATGATGGAAGGGATAATCACCAGTAAACCGTGGGTTTATATCAATGGCTTTGTACACTCCCTCATCCTCAAGGAAATCCACTCCCCAAATTCCGCGATGCTTGGTAAGACCGCTAAATGCTCTGGCCGTGGCTACAAATGGCTCTCTATCCAGGCTGGTTGCCCAGTCACTTTCGCCTGAACGCATTGAATGTACTTCGCAGGCAAAATGCGCACGGTAAGCACCGTTTAAGTCGTTTACGATACCCAAACATACTTCTCGGCCACTGATCGCCTGCTGTACCAATACCATTTCGTGCTCAGGCAAAGGAATGTATTGATTGCTACCTGACGCCAGCGCCTGTTCGGCAGCGGTATTATACGCAGCTTGCAGTTCCGATTCGTTATGACATTTTGCCAATCCCAATGAACCAAAGCCAGCTCTAGCTTTTACGATCAGTGGGAAGCGCATTTCATCATTGCGGATAGCCTCCAGAGCGGTCGCCAGGCTGACCGTTGTTTTCGGTACAGAGATACCCTTTTGTTTAAGTAAATTCGTGCTCTCATATTTATCCAGCGAGATGCGTCCCCACTCCGCAGTTGGTAGGGTATGAGCTATTCCCGCTTCTGAGAGCCACTGCTGATCTTGACTGAGAATATAGACATCTAGGTCATGCAGAGAACACAGTAGTTCTATATCATTTTTTTGACATACTTCGGTGAGAAACGGAATGTATTCTGGATGTTTAGCAGGGGGTGTAATGATTGAAATATCGGCCGCAACCATCCCTGCTGCATTACCAAACATATTCGCACCAACCACCTGTCCTTTTCCCTTCAAGGCGGCTTTAAAATAATTCACCAGATAACTTCTTCGCCCAACGCTGGTTAACAGTATATTCAATTTTTACCTACCCCTGGGTGACTTTCCTGAAGTAAGTTGTATTCTCTTTGAAGATACTCCAATTCACTTTCACTTAAGCGTTTGGTATTGCCAGATTTGTAGGAAGTATCTATTCCCCCCAAATCATCAACCAGTTCAGGCATTGCAAATCGTTCAGAAAGATTAACGAGGAATTCTCGTGGTTTATCACAAACCTCTTCATACCGAGCCGTAACCCAGCGGTCTTCTGGAAGACTTTTTATCTGGTTCTGAATCGCGCGCTCGGTGAAAAGTACCTGGCCAGCAACTTGAGTAGCCGGGGCGGCATCTTTCAGAAAGCTATATTCGCTAGGTTTTACAGACCACCAGATTTTATCGCTACCATAGTACTTTACTCGCGCCTGACTCACGGATTGCATCAAATACAACGGATCTCGTTGTACATGGATAATTTTAAGTTCGGGCATTTTTTCCGCAAAGTAGGCGAGATTGTACTGAAGCATCATGATTTTTGACATAAACGGCTTATTGTAAACCGACTGAATGCTTGCCAACTCTTTACGGAGGTTATCAATATCAACCTGTACTAGCTCTTCTTCTGTGAGATGGCCTGGATCGTGAATTGGGAAAAAACGTCGCCAGAAATGAAAAAATTCATTGATACCAAGCGTGCCACTTGTCTTTCCAACATTTGAAGAAAATTCGCTACTGGAGCGTAAATCAGAAAACTCGTTACCGAGATCGTATTCAGGGTTCATCAGTAACTGCTGTATCAATGCGCCCAAATGCGGTGCATAAGCGAACCGCGAAAGGAGGTTGCTAGGATAGGATACAGCACCTGTAGCTGCCAGCAGCTGGGTCATAAACGTAGTGCCTGACCGTGGGCAACCAACAATACCAATGACGGGAAGCTTCGCATGAGAAAAATCATGGTTGACCGATTTTTGCAAAGGCTCAAGAAGCACTCTTAATTGCGAAATTAAACGGTCGAGTTTTTCGTTGGGCCGGAAAACCTCGGATCGCTCAGAGGCGTGCTTCAGGATATGAGATTCCATGTTCACTCTTCCTTACCAACTGAAATTTTTGAGATAATCCCTAATTGAAAGCTTACCCCGAAGCGTTCGCCATTCACCACTGCGATATTCGTAGACAGGAGGACTGGTTCGAATGAAATCTGGACTGCTAACCATTGAATATGCGCCCACACTAGAAGTAATTAAAATATCACCTTTGGCAACAGGCTGCTCGAATCCATGATAAATAATATCATGCTCTAGGCAAGTGTAACCGGCAATATCTACAGGTGCCATTCTACGCTCATCATCTGGAACATCTGGGCTTCGAAGGCATGTTGTGGGAAGGTTAAAATCATTTGGGACGATCTTTATATGGTGCGATGCACCACTCGTTACTGCAAACCAGTCAGAACCGGTTTTCTTCACATGCTCAACACAATAAGCATATTCAAATACGTTACCAAGCAACCCAACTCCAGGCTCAACAATGAGTTCTGGTCCAGCACTCCCGTACCGCTCAATCAATGGCGTACAAATAGCAGCTGCGTAGTCATCAAAAGTCGGAGGAGGAGTAAAAAACTGATTACGAAGTTCATCAGACATAGGGCCACATAACCCGCCGCCTACATCAAGAAACCTTGGCCCATTTCCACCAAAAATCTGATCTGAAATTTCGATCAAGCGCACAATCCGCCTACTGTAGGAGGCCGCAGAACGGTCGAAAGAAGTATGACAGTGAAGCCCTTCTAAGACAATATTATTTCTACTACCCAAGACCTCTAAGGCTAATTGTAATTCACCACTTTCTTCACTGAGGCCAAACCTGGATATCCGATCTTTCCAGTTGAGATCAAGGTTGCAGCGAAGACCAACTCTTACATCACCACCAAACTCTTCAGTAAGGCGAGCTACTTGTCGGGCTTCACTCACGCTGTCAATATTGACGAGCGACTGGTTTACGAATGCTGCACGAAGTTCATCATTCGATTTTGTCGGTCCATTGAAAAGTATTCTGTCGCCAGTTACACCAAGCGTTTTTGCAATAGAATATTCACTTCCGGATACCACCTCAGCGTATAACCCTTCTTGGTGGGCTATTTTACAAAGCTCAGGCAAGTGATTGGTCTTGTAAGAATAGCCAATACTAAAATTGCTGTAATGTTTTTCGAAAGCTTGTTTGAGCGCTTCAATATTAGATCGGAAACGTTCAGTATGGGCAATAAATGCAGCGCCCTCACTTTGTTCTAGTAACGGAGAAAGCTCCATCCAGCTATACTGGGCGCTTGAATCAGTCACTGAGAGCCCCCTGTATTATTTCGGTAATATTCGTCAAATCTTCGCCGCCCAAGTCCGCATAAATTGGCAAGCATAATATTCGACTAGCAATGTCCTCAGATATCGGCTGCGCTGACTGCGATTTTAGGCACGCAACGCTTTCCAGCGACGGGTAAAAATACCGCCTAGTCAGTATGCCGTTTTCCTTGAGGGTGGCTGCCACGCGCACGGCTTGCTCTTCGCTTTCAAATACGACAGGAAAATAGGCACAGTTGTAGCCGAGGGCTGCGTCTTTGTCCTGGAGTTGCAGGTTGTTCGGCAGTGCTTTTTCGTACCGGCGCCAGACCCGTGCACGGGCTTGTAGGTTGGCTTCCATCTCATCCAGCACACACAGCCCCATCGCCGCCTGAAACTCGTTCATCTTGGCATTGATACCCAGCTCTTCGATGGTTTCAGGACCGGTGATGCCAAAGTTGATCATCTTCCTGGCGCGCTCCAGGTCTTCCTTGCGCTTGAAGACGATCGCACCACCCTCGATGGAATGAAACAGCTTGGTAGCGTGGAAGCTGAGCGTTGCCGCATCACCGTGCTTGAGCAGGCTTTTTCCCTTGTAGGTCACCCCAAAGGCATGAGCCGCATCGTAGACCACTTTCAGATCGTGCCGGCGGCCAATCTCATCGATGGCGTCTACGTCGCAGGCATTACCGAATACATGCACTGGCACGATGGCACGGGTGCGCGGCGTGATGGCTGCCTCGATTAGGGCCGGATCCAGGCACCAGGTATCAGGATCAATATCCACGAACACTGGCTCTACTTCGTCCCACTTCAGCGAGCTGGCCGTAGCCACGAAGGTAAAGGGCGTGGTGATGGCTTCGGCAGGCGCGTCACCGCCACTGATGCCTAGTGCGCGATAGGCGATCTGCAGCGCCAGGGTGCCGTTGCTGACCAGCAGCAGATTCTCAACCCTCAGGTACTCTTCCAGTCGTCGCGTCAGCTCCTGCACCAGCGGGCCGTTATTGGTAAGCCAGCCACGCTCGTAGATACCGTCGATGTATTTATCCAACTTTTCCCGGCTGGGGAGATAGGGCTTGGTAACAGGGATCATGGCGGGCCAATGGTACTAATGGGTGATCAGAGGGGCGCTATTCGTCTTCGACTAGCGAAAGCAAATATTCGCCATAGCCATTCTTGGCCAGGCGGTTACCGGCGGCGATCATTTCTGGCGTGCTCATCCAACCGTTACGCCAGGCAATCTCTTCCAGACAGGCGATCTTGTAGCCTTGGCGACGCTCAATGGTCTCCACGAACTGGGCGGCTTCCAGCATGCTTTCGTGGGTGCCGGTATCCAGCCAAGCGAAACCACGCCCAAGTAGCTCGACGTTGAGATCACCGCGCTCCAGATAGGCCTGGTTGACGCTGGTGATCTCCAGCTCACCACGATGGGAGGGCTCGACCCTCTTGGCGATTTCGATCACGTCGTTGTCGTAGAAGTAGAGGCCGGTGACGGCATAATGCGATTTGGGCTTGGCCGGCTTCTCCTCGATGGAGATGGCCCGCTTGTTGGCATCAAACTCGACGACCCCGAAGCGCTCGGGATCCTTGACCTGGTAACCGAATACCGTGGCGCCACTCTGCTGATTCGCCGCCTGCAGCAGCTTGGGCGTAAAGCCCTGGCCGTAGAAGATGTTATCGCCCAACAACAGGCACACCGGGTCGCTACCGATAAACTCCTCGCCGATGACAAAGGCCTGGGCCAGTCCATCGGGGCTAGGCTGCTCGGCATAGCTGAGCTCGATGCCGAACTGACTGCCATCGCCCAGCAGGCGCTGGAAGCTAGGTAGGTCTTCCGGCGTGCTGATGATCAACACCTCGCGAATACCGGCCAGCATCAGCACCGAGAGCGGGTAATAGATCATCGGCTTGTCGTAGATCGGCAGCAGCTGCTTGGAGACGCCCATGGTAATGGGGAACAGCCGGGTACCGGAGCCGCCGGCGAGGATGATGCCTTTGCGTGCCATGGTGATTCCTTTCTGAGTTCTGTGTCTCGCCATCGCTACGCGATGGATCGCGCAGGGTTTGAACCCTACGACTGGACTGCGGTGCCTAATCGCTCACGCTGGTAGCTGCCGTCTTGGACACGGCGGCACCATTCCAGGTTGTCGAGATACCACTGCACTGTCTTGCGGATGCCGGATTCGAAGGTCTCCTCGGGGCGCCAGCCCAGTTCACGTTCGATCTTGTCGGCGCCGATGGCATAACGCAGATCGTGGCCGGGGCGGTCGGCCACGTGGGTAATCAGATTGGCATAAGGCGAATGCAGTGACGGCGCCAACTCGTCAAGAATCGCACAGATAGTATGCACCACCTCGATATTTTGCTTCTCGTTATGGCCACCGATGTTATAGGTCTCGGCGACATCGCCTTCGGTTGCCACCTGGTATAACGCCCGGGCATGGTCTTCCACGTAGAGCCAGTCGCGAACCTGCTCGCCTTTGCCATAGATCGGCAGCGGCTTGCCTTCCAGAGCGTTGAGGATCACCAGCGGAATCAGCTTCTCGGGGAAGTGATAGGGGCCATAGTTGTTGGAGCAGTTGGTGATCAGCGTGGGCAGGCCATAGGTGCGCTGCCAGGC
>NZ_JHVH01000041.1 GCF_000620045.1 Halomonas halodenitrificans DSM 735
CTGGCCGAGTTCTTCCGCGAGATGCGCAAGCGCAGCTTCGCCGACGCCATCGATCAGCACTTCCGCCTGGGCGACAACCTCAACCAGCGCGACGTCATCGCCGTGCGCAAGACCGCCTCTGGCCTGCTCAAGCTGCTCTTCCCACATGGGGAGTACCAGAAGGACGACGTGCGCCAGTGCCTGGAGTACGCCCTGCAGGTGCGCCGTCGGGTGAAGGAGCAGCTCAAGAAGATTGGGGGCATGGAGTTCTACGACGTCCATTTCAGCTACATCGACAAGGAGACGTTGGAGGAGCACTTCGTCTCGGTGAAGGAACAAGGTGGCGGCGGGCTGATCCCCGAGGGGCTCGGCAAGCCCGGTGTGGTGCACACCATCGGCCTCAGCGATAAGGGTATGCCCGGGGTCTACCGCATCGAACTCCAGGTCACCGCCGGCAGCGGCAAACTGGCCATGTCGGGGCTGTGGAACTCAACCGCGGCCAAGGAGCAGGTCAAGATGGCCTTCGACTACTTCAAGGCCAACGCCAGCCGCATCAGTGGCTCCAGCAAGGTGCTGGAGCACGACTTCCACCTGCATGTGGTCGACCTGCAGAACACCGGCGTGCTTCGCGACCTCGCCCTGGCCAGCCTGGTGGCTTTCTCGTCCGGGCTGCTGGGCCGTCCCACCCAGAGCCAGATGGTGGTGCTGGGCGACATGAGCCTGGGTGGCAGCCTTAAGCCCGTGGAGAACCTCGCCGAATGCCTGCAGGTCTCTTTCGACGCCGGCGGCAAACGCGTCACCCTGCCCATGGCCAGCGCTGCGGATATTCCCACCATTCCCGCCGAGCTGTTCACCAAGTTCCAGACCAGCTTCTATGCCGAGCCGGTGGACGCCGTGGTCAAGGCGCTGGGGGTGGAATGACCGCACTGTCGCTGCCGTACACAAGTTGAAAGGGGATAGACGTCGATGACTATGCCATCTGAGCGTACACGCGCCGTGATTCACGCTGGGGAGTTTCTGCAGAGGCTTTCGCTGGATGCCTCCCTCCCTGAATCTGTCCGCCGCCAGGCGAGGGGGTTGCTTCGTCACTATCCGTCTCGGGAAGAGATGCTACACGCCGGCCAAGTGGAAGAGCAGCTGACCGAGGGAACTCTCTTCCAGCCCATCTTCAGCTCCTCGATAGACGAATAGGCCGGCTCGACGCCGTAACACCATCCGGCGCCGCTTGCGCCACCACTCACGAGGCAACGCCATGAGTGCTGAACCCGAACTGATCCAGAGCCCCCTGAGCCAGACCATCACTCGCGACGGCCACTCCCTGCAGGTGGATATCTACCGCCTGGAGGAGGAGGTCGACTGGCTGCTGGAAGTCGTCAACGAGGATGGCACCTCCCATGTGTGGGACGACCGCTTCGCCACGGACCAGACCGCCCTGGACGCGGTACATGAAGCGATCGACGAGGAAGGCATCGCTGCTTTTCTGGACTGATGCTGGTACCAGTTGAAGCAACGGTAGTCCGCGTTGGCCATGGGCTACCCTGATAGCCACACTATCCGCTGGGTAGCATACCCATGATACAGCCCTCCCCTCCCCCGCAGACCCGCTAACCGGGCCATCGATATTCGTGACAGCTTCACACAGCCCCTGGAGAGTTTCCGCGAGGCATTGGAATGCCTGCGGAGCGACCGTTCCTGCATGGCCGCCATGCGCGGCGAGATCATCGTCTACCTGCGCAGCGGCTTCTTCCTGACCATTCCTGACGAGGTTTCATCCTTCGCAGCGGCGAGGTCGCACATGGGTAGATGTATGGTTGAAGATCCTCTACTAGTTTGCAGCCTTATCATGCGACTGGAGTAAGGGGAGGTATACATGAAGGAAAGGCCGCTATCGACCCAAAGCGGCCATGCTGGGAAAGGTAATAAGCTCGTTTATTGCTGTTATATGGAAGCCTCAATAAGAAGTCTCATTGAAATAATATATTTTGGAGTACAATATAATAATGTTGAACGAACGCGCTCGTTCAAGTGGTAAACAGCGCGCAGTAAGCAATGCTTTTTAGCGTGTCAATCCTTATTGCGAAGAGCTTGTTATGACGGCCGTATCGAGCTACCTGCAGGTACAGCAGGTAAACTGTTTCTACAACTACACCGTTGGCCTTGATGTCACCCACGTTGACCTCCTCAAGACGTCGGCCGCCCTTCTGAAGTCGGGTATCGTGAGGACTGTTTGTTTCTCGGATCTGAAGGCCGTATACCTTGACGATCAAGGCGACATCCAGCTCGAATGGCTTCGTCCTCAGGGACGTCGGTGGGATAATAGGTGGGCGGTCGCGTTCAGCGAGTCTTTGCCAGAGCATACCACCGAAGACCTCATCCTCTGCTTGGAGCTGTCATTCCATGAGCAACGTATCGAGGGCGAGGAGGCGCGGCAGATTTCTCCGTATTTGCGAGCTGCCCTGCCTCCAGTAGTACTCGAAAATGACAACTTGGCTCTGCCAGTCTACCCGTGGCTCAAGCTTCATGCTGACGGGCTCATGTCAATCTCCTTCCAGCTCGACACGACTTGGGCGAATCTTGAAGAAGAAGATTTCATACGCGATATCGTCAACCTGTTCCAGCGCTACTTTAAATGCGTTTGGATGCAGGCGACAGTTCAAAGGATAGATGGTGAAAAGCTCCTGCCTGACGCGTTCAAGGGTGAGATATCCATTGGCGGACAAGGCGTCGCTGATCGAAGGAGCCGTAATCTCATAAAAAAAATGAGACGGACGGCGAGAAGCACACTCGACGACTCCCTTAGCAAGGAAGGGCGATGTTTTGACCTGCATGGGGAGTCATGGCGGCTCCACCAGATCGCGGGTTCAGAGAACGAAGAGGAGTGGGAAGGGACCATTGATCTTTGCAGATCCATCTACGCAAACGTGGTAGCGTCAAAAATTGTCTCAAAGAACGACAGGAAAAATGGCCGAGGGGTAGGAATACAGTTGTGGCAAGGCCGACCCTCGATTTCCCTAATGCGCTTTGCCGACCAGCCGCAATCCAAGGAACAGTTATTCAACAGATACGGCCAGTCGATGTCTCGGATCCTGTCGCGTTCAGCCGGGATGGAGAATCCTCCACAGCTACCAGCCGACCTTCGTCCATTTACGGATTATTCCCTCCATGGTAACCGGGCAATTCTGCTATGGACTTGGCTGCGGCCACACGATGCGCCTGACAATGCCTGGGAAGACCCAAACACTAGGGCTGCGCTTTTAGAGAACCAGGCTAGGGCGGAACACTTTGAGTACCACAACATGCGTATTGCCCGTGCATGTGCCTTGGCGGGAGCACCACCCACTGATGAACACCTTGTGTATGCTTATGAAACGTTGGCTAACGCCGACACTGTAATTCACCAATCAAGCCAGGCTGGAGAGATTACGGATGCGCTTGAGAACTTGATGGCCGCCGCGGGCACAATTGGTCTCATCGAGTCAGGTAAGGAGCAGGCTCGATGGCACTTAGATAAACGTCGTTATACGGCCGAAAAGAGGCGCTCCCGCGTGGACCGATGGCTCGCTGCTGTGTTTGGCATAGTGGGAGCTGCAGGTCTGGCTGATCTGGTCGTTCGGCCTTTCCTGCAATCAACGTATCCCGACTGGACGGATTGGCTTACCGGGCTGGCTGCATTTGCACTTGCCTCGTCTGTTCTCGTGCTTTTGGCTATATTTATCGCTGTTGTTAACAAGATGCGAACGGAGTAAATGAAGACTATTCAGTCTGACACTAACAAATCGCTCAATGCAGGCTCGCTTAGCGAGGTGCCTTAGCTCAACCGTTCTATCTGCTCTGGCTAAACTTGCGCTCTTGGTGGATGAAGAACTTTAGGTTGCGCTGATGTATTGGTTTAGACAGCTGACGACCCAAAGCCGACATGCCGGCAAAGACAGCAGACACGTTCATCGGGGGTATGCAGCATGCGCGATGAATGGTGTTTTACTCCTACGCTATTCTTAATATATTAATTTCAATGAGTTAGCAGAGAAAGTGGTGCGCAGTATAACATTGTTGAAATGCATGCACGTTCATGCGATATCAGACCGTGCGGTCTATTACCTGTTAAGCGGCTTCGCATTTTCCCAAGCTGAACCATAAAGAAATTTACCGAGGTTAACGATGGGCCATAACGACCACCTTGAAGAATACTATCCGGATTTGCCAGAACAGGCGGGCGTTAATACAAGGTTAGGCTTCGAACCTAATAATGAATGGCTTTCATCAGCACCGCCTGACCTGCGTCATGAGGCAATGCGGAAATGGTTCCTGAGTCGTTTTTGGGACCCAGCGAATGATACACCTTACAATGGGCGCGAAGGAGGATATCTCTATATTCATGGCGGACCTTACGAAGCAGAGGATGAGTTGTATGGCAGGTTCGGCGATTTATTTGATGATGAGATAGTTCGTGCTGTAATTGATGATGTAGAGTCGGATGGGATATACGAATGGGCCCCAATACATACTGAGCCCGATTACGATGAATATTTTTCTTTTGAAGTTGAATCGGAAAATTCACCTTACCAACAATTCCTCCAGCGTTTGTCAGAAATTGATTCATTAAACGAGGCGGTTCTGGATTCTGAGCATAAAATGCTGCTACGCCAACTGCTCTATTCACATCTGATTGCTGCTTTAGAAATATATTTGTCAGACACTATGTCATATTGGGTAAAATCCGATGAGGACGTTTTTAAAAGATTCGTTTCAAGCTGCTCCGAATTTAAAAAAGAAAAATTATCGCTATCAAATATATTTGACCGTCTTGAGGCTCTAAGAGATCAGGTTGAGCAATATATACAGAAAACTGTCTGGCATCGTCTTGACAGGGTTATGCCGCTTTTTTCGAGTTCGCTGGATATCGAAAGGCAAGAAATTAAACAGCTAATGGAATACATTGTAATTCGTCATGACATAGTCCACAGAAGCGGAAGAACGAAGGAAGGTAGTCAAGTGGAAATCACACCAGATAAGCTATACGATCTACGTCACTGTGTTGCAAACTTTGTTGATAAAATTGAAGGAGAAGTCACCTCAAGAGGTGATTTTGAATTTTAGCCTTTTTCAAGAGCCGCTTAACAAGTTGCTGCACTCGGAAAAATTACTCGCTGCGCTCCTAATTTTCCGGTGAGCAAGGCGTTAGGCCTTTCCTATTGAATCGGGTCATGGTGACCTAAACAAAGATGATAATCTGGAGATGTAAGTGATCAATCGCGGTTCTGAATGGCATAGATGGGAGCCGCATATCCATGCGCCCGGCACTATCCTCAACAATCAGTTCGGTGTATCCGACCCCTGGAGCTCCTACCTCTCGACGCTCGAAGCCTTGACGCCGAGGGTCGAGGCGGTCGCGGTCACTGACTACTACGTTACCAACACATACGAGGAATTCCTTCAGCATAAGGATGCAGGCCGATTGCCCGACGTGTCGCTAATCTTCCCTAACATCGAGCTGCGCCTCGACGTGGCAGCGAAAACGGGCTTCGTGAACGTCCATTTGTTGGTCAGCCCTGAAGACCCTGAACACCTCTCAGAGGTGAAGCGCATCCTGAAGCGCCTTCAGTTCCATGCTTTTGGCGACCGCTTCGACTGCACGCGGGAGGAACTGATAAAGCTGGGCAAACATTCAGACACTACCATCACTGACGACGGCGCTGCGCTCCGACACGGCGCCACACAGTTCAAAGTCAACTTCGATCAATTGCGAAAAGTTATCGCCGAGAGTGAATGGGCGAAAAAGAATATTTTAATCGCTGTTGCTGGTGGTTCCAGTGACGGCTCTTCCGGCGTCCGTCAGGCCGCAGACGCGACCGTGCGTCAAGAGATAGAGAAATTCGCCCACATCATCTTCTCCAGCAACCCCGCACAGCGTGAATTCTGGATCGGCCAACGGAACGTCAGCGTCGAAGAACTGCGCTCGCGCTATGACGGGTGCAAGCCGTGTCTCCATGGCAGCGATTCCCACGACCGGTAGTTGTCAAGAAATCTGTCGCCTCTGAGATCATTCAGGCCACCTGTTTTTCCGGTTCAGCGACGGTGACCTGGAGCTCCCGCTCCGGGTTAAGAGACACGGTGCCAATCGGCGTCCAATTGCGGGTCTTGCCGCTCCAACGAGCGGGGTTGGCCGCACGCGCTGCCTGATTGATGGCATGCCGCTTTGCCAGCACGCCGGTATCCTCGCCAGCATGTCGCTGTGCCGGTGTCACCAGGCGGATCCCGCTGTGGCGATGCTCGTGGTTGTACCACTGCACGAAGCTGGCCACCCACTCACGGGCGTCGTCGACCGTGGCGAACCCA
>NZ_JHVH01000042.1 GCF_000620045.1 Halomonas halodenitrificans DSM 735
CTGGCCGAGTTCTTCCGCGAGATGCGCAAGCGCAGCTTCGCCGACGCCATCGATCAGCACTTCCGCCTGGGCGACAACCTCAACCAGCGCGACGTCATCGCCGTGCGCAAGACCGCCTCTGGCCTGCTCAAGCTGCTCTTCCCACATGGGGAGTACCAGAAGGACGACGTGCGCCAGTGCCTGGAGTACGCCCTGCAGGTGCGCCGTCGGGTGAAGGAGCAGCTCAAGAAGATTGGGGGCATGGAGTTCTACGACGTCCATTTCAGCTACATCGACAAGGAGACGTTGGAGGAGCACTTCGTCTCGGTGAAGGAACAAGGTGGCGGCGGGCTGATCCCCGAGGGGCTCGGCAAGCCCGGTGTGGTGCACACCATCGGCCTCAGCGATAAGGGTATGCCCGGGGTCTACCGCATCGAGCTCCAGGTCACCGCCGGTAGCGGCAAGCTCGCCATGTCTGGGCTGTGGAACTCCACCCATGCCAAGGAGCAGGTCAAGATGGCCTTCGACTACTTCAAGGCCAACGCCAGCCGTATCAGCGGCTCCAGCAAGGTGTTGAACCACGACTTCCACCTGCACGTGGTCGACCTGCAGAACACCGGGGTGCTGCGCGACCTAGCCCTGGCTAGCCTGGTGGCCTTCGCCTCAGGCCTGCTGGGCAGACCCACCCAGAGCCAGATGGTGGTGCTAGGCGACATGAGCCTGGGCGGCAGCCTCAAGCCGGTGGAGAGCCTCGCTGAGTGCCTGCAGGTGGCGTTTGATGCCGGTGGCAAGCGCGTCACCCTGCCCATGAGCAGCGCCATGGACATCCCCACCATCCCCGCCGAGCTGTTCACCAAGTTCCAGACCAGCTTCTACGCCGAACCGGTGGATGCCGTGGTGAAGACGCTGGGGGTGGAGTGATTGAGGTAAAACCCATACTTTCAAAGAGCATAGATATTCTTACTGCGTGATGCGGGGTTTTAGATGATTTTACAGATCACCAAAGATGAAAAGAAGCTGATATACTCCGTTATCTATGATGAGATAGCCTCAGAAAAAATTGATAGCGCTATTTGGACCCAATCCTTCTCAGAGTCCGGAGGAGACATAAATAAGGCTAGGTCTATATATATTAAGCACAGATACAAGGAAATTGAAGACGAGGTGGTGGCGAGAAAAAAAGAAGCAGCGAAGCGCCATGAAGAAAATGAGGAAACAAAAAGGAAGGAGTCCGAAAAATTAAAAAACAAAGCCAAAGAGGCGGCGGCTAGAATAGAATATATAGAGCGAAATCTTCCTTTTGCAAAATTTGAAGCAGAGAACGCAGAATCAAGATTTAAAGAGGGGGAGCAGATACTAGAAAACCTACTGAATAGAGAGCGCGAGTTAGTTGAGAGTGCCGCAAATAGTCACGTATTTATCAAAAAAATAAAGCACATCCTGCTTGGAAGAATAAGGGGGAAGATAAACAAAGAAAAGCATAATGTTAAAATATTGATGAAAGAGAAAGAAAAAGTAAATGCTGTTTTTAATAATTACAAAAAAGAACTCCGCGACATTGAGCAACAATTTGGGCGCTAGATCTTGGAGGTGGCCACTCAGGCCAATATATACGCCGGCAATGATATCGAGCATATCCAGAATCCTTATAGCCGGACCTTCACCCGCGCCGGCCACACCTTGAAGGTGGATATTTACCGCTTGGAAGAGGAGATCGACTGGCTACTGGAGGTTGTTAACGACGAGGGCACCTCCCATGTGTGGGACGACCGCTTCGCTACCGACCAGGCCGCTCTGGATGCGGTACATGAAGCGATCGACGAGGAAGGTATCACTGCTTTTCTGGACTGATGCGGGTAACCGTAGGAGAGCAACGGTAGTCCGCGTTGGCCATGGGCTACCCTGAAAGCCACACCATCCGCTGGGTAGCCTCCCCATGACACATCCCTCACACCCTCCCACAGACCCGCTCACTCGTGTCTTTGCCTACCGGGCCATCGATCTACGTGACCGCTTCCCCCAGCCCCTGGAGAGCTTCCGCGAGGCGCTGGAATGCCTGCAGAGCGACCGTTCCTACATGGCCGCGATGAGCGGAGAGATCATCGCCTACCTGCGCGGTGGCTACTCCCTGACTATCCCTGACGAATTCTTCATACGCCGCAGCGGCGAGATCGACGCGACTCTCGTGCCGCCTGAAGAAAATGACGCGGTGTGCGCGAAGGTGCAGGCCTGGCTGCGGGAAACACTCACGCGACCTGATGTCGACACCACCAAGGGTGTTCCCCTGGAACAGCGGCCTTACTCTCTCGAGCAGCTACTGGCACACGGCCAACTCCAATCCCCGCAGTCATTAAATATCAATAATCCGCAAAGCTTGTCAGAAGAGGAGCGAGGTGCGCTGGCGTACCTGAACGCAACAAGTCTATGGGAAGCCGCGCAACATGTTCTTGGAAGCAGGGAGAAAGCTTATGATTGGATCAAAAGCCCTCATGAAAAATTGGAAGGGAAAACACCAGAACAGGTTTTTCCTGAAGATAAAGCCCAGGTGCTCAGCCTTTTGATAAGAATAAAATATACAATATACGCGTGAAGAAGTTCTGCTTACGACCCTAAGCGGCTCTTCCGGCGAAAGCGGCATGCTGATTCAGCCGGCACGATAATCTCTGTTAGCTGTCATGCATCGCTGATTCCTGATCGCTCCCCAAATGTGGAAGATATGAAAGTAAATCGATTCGGGTTGTCACGTGACATACCCGCCAGGGTAAAGAGAGCAGTTCGACAAAATAGTCGGTTTGGATGCGTTCTATGTAGATCTGCGTTGTATACCTATGAACATATTGATCCGCTGTTCATTGAGGCTGAGCGCCATGATCCAGAGCGAATTGCACTGCTCTGTCCGACATGTCATGCGTTAGTTACAAAGCGACGTATCCCAAAAGAACATGTGGCTAAGGTCTATAGCTCACTTAGAGAATCAGGAAAAGCCGATCGCCCCTCTGACCAAGAGTTTTTTGTTCACTATGGGAGGGAGCTTGTTGTAAAGCTGGGATCCTGCGAGTTTCGCGAATTTAGGTCGGTTATAAACATTGACGGTACAGATGTATTGTCTTACAAAAAATGCAGCGAAACCGGTACGTACACAGTGAGTGGGATTTTCTATGATCAGCGCGGGACAGAGCTGTTTAGAATAGTTGATAACGAGTGGATTGGCCCCCTTGACGTATGGGACGTGGAGCAGGTTGGTCGTCGTTTGACGATTAGGAACTCGCCAAGGGGAGTAATTTTCGAAGCCATAAAAGATAATGAAAATTCCTTGTTATCAATTACAAAACTCGATATGCATTTTCCTCCTTTTCATGTGGTCCTAGAACCAGGCCGTTTTTTGGTCGGTCAATATGGGGAAGGCTCAAGTGAATCAGTATATTTTGAAATCGATGGATCGTTTTTGCATGGTTCATGTTCGCTTTATTTAGACTCAAGTCGCTCTTCTCAATTAAAACCTTCTGAAGTAAAGATGGTTGGAGGTAAAGGTGCGTGGATAGAAGGTACAGGAATCTGGGTCGGATATGGAGCGGGTCAAATGTTGTTGCGACAGATTAAGGTCGCTAACAAAGGTTGCCAGTTTGGGGCTAAGCCCACAAACAATAAATCCGTAGACCCAAAATCTGACCAGAATTATTTTGTTGAGGGAAGTCTTGAAGTTCGTGTGGTTCAACATCCAATTTGGACCGAAGAGGAATATTATCTTAATGGTCAGAAATTGAGCTCAAAGCCTTTCTCATGGGGAACCATTGGTGAAGATGGAGGTAAGAGAATCGAGGTATTTCACATTTCTCGCTCAGAACCTGAAGATTTGGCTAAAAATTCGGGGTTTATCGGATTCTATGCTGATGATGTACTAGCACAAGAGTGGTCGGACTGTGTTTTCGAAGTTGAAGTTGAACATATTGCTGGTGAAGGTACCTCCAGGCGGCGGGTGAAACGTTCAGACGTCGGTGGGAGACACATTGTAAATGAAACCAATCCAGCCACGGGCAAGCCGTTTCATCCTCAGCAGTTCGCTGGCACAAGTCCTTGGAAGGATGAGTAGTTCGCCGACGATTTTACAAGTGTAGGAGAGTCAACTAACAGGTGCAGGCACGGCGACGCCAACTACATTGCGCCTTTGGCTCCATTCCGTGGGCGCGCATGCTGCAAGCGTTACATTCATAAAAACGGAATGCTCAGAGTCCATGAAAGACCCCATATCAAAATCTCTAGATGAAAATTGTACTCCCTATCTCGCAAAGCAGATGTTGAGGCAGCTTAGTTTTCTCGAAAGATCTTGTGCTATCTTTGATGAAGGTGATCGAGATGAAGCCATTCGAATAGGTGGTGTGCTAAGAACACTTATTCATGATACGGGTAGTTCTACGTCGCTACTTCAGCAAATGGGCATTAAGGATGAAATACACCTAGCTTCAAGCTGTGAATTAATTCCAATCAAAGTTCAAACTTTGATCTTTGATGAGGATCCAGAGGGTTACGTAGAAGGAGTTAGGAATGGAAATGTTGTTTTTGCCGCAGATCCACTAACTATAATCGATGATAATAATGTAATTCAGCCGATACTAGGTAAGGATGGAAAATACTATCCATTAAGCGTTATTGAATGGTGGGAAAAATTTTCCCCAGTTGTAATGCCTGTAGACAAATACTTTACAAGAAAGCAAATCATTACATGGGCGGCAAATAAAGATGGCGCCTCACATGTAGACAAATACCCAGGGAAGTATAAAGAATTGGATGAAGGCTTCTGGATGCAAAATGGGGAGAAAACACCGGAGCATCAATTTGTCCTTCTACGGCAATTCGCATTTGAATTTCTCAAAGGCAACGACATCATTGAAGTTAGAAAGTACTGTGAACAAAAATGTAACAGATAAAGGCTGTGGATGCTCCGCACCACAGCTTTGGGCGTTATATCAGAGATGACTAAAAGACCGCTTCTGGCCGAAAGCTGACCTGCTCACCTGTTTTTGGGTGAGCAGGTGAGTACTCTTTAGTCTTCAGTTCGTACTAACCAACTTTCTACGGTATCGGCACCGTATTCTTCTTTCCAGGCCTTCAGCGTCTTCTGGTTACCGCCGCGGGTCTCGACGACTTCGCCTGTGTTCGGGTTCTTGTAGATCTTCAGCTTGCGTTTGGCGCGGCCGGTGCTCTTGGTGCTGCTGGAGCCCTTGTTAGAAATCGATGTCGGATCGAGTAGCTTGATGACGTCGGCGGCTGACTTGTCGAACTCCCGCATTAGGTCTTCGAGGTGGCTCTTGAAATCCAGCTCGGTTTTCAGGCGATCGTCGTTCTTTAG
>NZ_JHVH01000043.1 GCF_000620045.1 Halomonas halodenitrificans DSM 735
CTTGCGAAAGCCAACTTGCACGGGGCGAATGGTCAAAAAATGCTCGCTGGCGGTGATAGGGGGAGTGTCGGCGCCGGCTTCACGGATTCAGGTATAACGCACCTAATATCACGCCAATGCAGCTATTACGCCAATGCATCAAGTTATATTCGTAAATTAATCGCTACCAAACAAGTCACGGGTGTACACCTTTTCCGCAACTTCATGAAGCTCTTCCACCATGCGGTTGGCGAGGATCACATCCGCCTTCTGTTTAAAAGCATCAAAATCGCGCATAACCACCGAACCAAAAAACTTCTCTTTATCCAGCGCAGGCTCGTACACCACCACTTCGACGCCCTTTGCCTTCAAACGCTTCATCACACCCTGCATGGCACTGGCGCGGAAGTTATCGGAACCGGTTTTCATAATCAGGCGATATACACCGACCACTTCCGGGTTCCGGCGCAACACCGACTCCGCAATGAAATCTTTACGGGTGCGGTTAGCTTCCACAATGGCCTGAATCATATTGTTAGGCACATCTTGATAGTTCGCGAGAAGCTGCTTGGTGTCTTTCGGCAAGCAGTAGCCGCCATAGCCAAAGCTAGGGTTGTTGTAATGCTTGCCAATACGCGGGTCTAAGCCAACACCTTCAATAATCTGCTTGGCATCCAACCCATGGCTTTCCGCATAGGTATCCAGCTCATTAAAGTACGCCACACGCATCGCCAGGTAGGTATTCGCAAACAGCTTAATGGCTTCTGCTTCGGTACTGTTGGTCAGCAGCACCTCAACGTCTTGCTTAATTGCGCCCTGCTTCAATAGCTCAGCAAACGTGGCGGCACGCTCAGAGCGCTCACCTACGATAATACGCGAGGGGTAGAGGTTATCGTGCAGTGCCTTGCCTTCACGCAAAAACTCAGGTGAAAACAGCAAATTTTGAGTATTAAATCGCTCAGCGGCTTCCGTGGTGTAACCCACGGGAACCGTCGACTTAATCACCATCACCGCGTCAGGGTTGATCTGCATGACCTGCTGAATAACAGCCTCAACGCTTTTGGTATTGAAGTAGTTGGTTTCCGGATCGTAATCTGTCGGCGTGGCAATAATCACAAACGCAGCGTCTTGATACGCCGTTTCGGCATCCAGGGTTGCCGTAAAATGCAGGTCTTCACGAGCTAAAAACGCTGAAATCTCCGCATCCTCAATCGGAGATACGCGGTTATTCAGCATGCTCACCTTCTCAGGCACGATATCGACCGCGACGACCTCATGGTGCTGGGCCAACAGCATCGCGTTAGAAAGGCCAACATAGCCCGTACCAGCAACTGCAATTTTCATCCTTAACGTTCTCCACCAAGCTCTGTTGCATCATTTATCGTTGCATCGTTCATCGCCTAAGGCGACGGGGTTAGCGCGATTGTATCAAAATACGCGCAATCAGTTTTATAACTACCATCACTATTTCTAGGTGCCCATTCGGGGCTACTGCCACCATGAAAGGTGCTAAATAAAAATCGCTGTATTTGGCTGGACTCACTTTCCCGATCGCGAAAACGTAATCCGGTGTGCTCTATCAAACGCTGATCGTCTACCCAAACCGTTACACTTCCATTACTAGCCGTAGCGGGAGTATTCAAAGCCACCTGCATACGTACTTGATAGTAATGTCCTGGCTCAAAGACAAAATCATTAGCGCGCTGGGTATCGCCAAAGCGACCTGCCATATTCTGATGATAAATGTATGTTTGTAAGCCACCACCACCACGGAACATCAAACGGGCGCTCCAGCCCTCCGGGGTAATCGAATTCCCGCCTGTAACTGGTTTAGCAGGCCCTAGCCCGTGAAGCTTACCGCCACGTGCAAAATCAAAGCCATCGCAGAACTGTACCCAAAAAGAAAGTTCGTAATGTTCGGAAAGCTCAACTCGTGGAGAGAGAACTACACGCCTACTGCCACGTTCAAATCCCTCGTAACTTACACGAATAGCCCTTGAACCATCAGTACCTGCTTTATAAGCTAAATGAGTATATGTGTGTTGTTGTATAGCCTGACCCAACTCGGAAAGCTCAGGAAGGTCAAATGTTTCAACTACACCTCCACCGTTGGCTGAAGGACTTTCACCTCTGTACTCCAACAGCCAAAAGAACAACAACACCGCGACTGTACAAAGACTAATAAAAAAACTTTTCAACACAAGAAATCTCAAAAAAAGCTGCTGTCACTATCAACCCTAAAGAGTAGGTTTTAAAATATTTTTAAAATACCCACTACTATAAAAAGCACTTTCTATTCTTATTTGAAGCGCATCAATATTTTTAAAATCTGAACACCCTACCCTATCAACCTTATGCAGTAATTCGACTAGGCCACTCCTAAGTTCATTAACACTGCACTCAATTTCACATGACGCGTCATGGCCAATAGAAGTGTAAAAATCATTAAATTTAAAATCTCCACCACCCAACTGGTGATCTATGACATTTAATCTAACCCAGGGGATTTTGTAAGAATGTGCAACAATCAAACCATGTAGCGAAGATGAAAGAATTTTTTCGCAAGAAGAGATTTTTTTAATCACCTCATTCACAGGATCTTGAGGATTTATAAATATTACACCCGGCAAATCAGGAGTTTCTTCTACTGCGTGAGCGTAGTGCAGTATAACGCCAAGTTTATAGCAAGCTCTCTCTTTAGGAAAAATTCGTGATGCTAAAAGCCCAGTATCACCTAAAGCTTGAGGAGGTTGCCATCCAAGTTTATCAGCGATATCTGCAGACAACTGACCTCTTAATGTAATAACCTCTTTAGGAGCCACTTTAGAGCCAATTTTATCAGGACTCATGAATCCTGAACCAAAAACATGAAGACCATTTCTAGGGGCAATATGAAGTACGCTTCCTATGGGAGAGATGTAATCTCCTTCAGACTTAGAGCCATAGACATTATGCACATCCCAAGCACCATAGTAGCTCATTACGTACTTAGCTAGAACATCACCGAAATTATCTCGTTTATTCCAATAAAAAATATTGAGCTTACTCATCACATGCAACCTTCGAAAAATTAAAATATTTACTTAAAAAATCTTTATCAGTCTTTTGTGTCTTCCGATACTTATCTGGCATGTCTTTATCGTAAAGGTCTGACTGATCATGAACAGTTCTAATCCATGCATATTCTCTCGGGTCAATAATCGTAGGGTACTTTTCTTCAACTTTCATATGGTTGCCGAGTGAATATATAGAGACTTCTTTATACTGAAGCTCACCAGATTCATGATAAAATCTGTTTACCCACGCAATCCCTATTGCAATTTTAGGCTTTTTTCTCAAATAGAACTCATTTAGAATACCATTATTTACTATTGCTGCAGCGCCATACGAAAAAGAAACACAGTAGCCGCTAAAGTCTTTTTCAAGATACTTATCCAGCAAAGTATAATAATTCTTAGATAAAGCATCATCATCATCTAAACGAACAGTAGCATAAACGACGTCCTGCTTAATCTTTTTCAACCTTTGCTTGACCTCCTTATTCATCTGAGAGTTAATGTTATCACTATAATTTAATCTTACTAAGTAAAAATTACTCTCAGAACTTATTAAAGCTTCAAGTCTTTGATAATGAAACTCTGGCATCTCCTCTGACACAAAAATAAGAACTGTCACATTATTTTTTGGCAAAGACACTATAGATGGGTAAGTAACTTCCCTAAACAACTCCTCACGCTTCTTGAGCCTACTCTCAGAAAATAATTTTTCCTTATACTCTTCAAAATCAGATTCTTTATTAAGACTCCAAGATGAAGTTTTACTTAAAATACTATACCTGATCATTATAAAAGTATGCTTTTCCATACATCACCCCCATCATTAAGATATAACTGACATAATCTCATCAAATGCAGCTTGGCTTTCAGCAACACCATGACCACGTTCATCTTCGAAGAATAATTTTTTCAGCGAAACTCCATTGCTTTCACAACTGACATAAAATGGTTCAGCATGATTCTTTAAATGAAAAGCATCAGCTAAATTCTGAACGTAAACTATTTCTCGACCTTTCATCTCACCTAAAATATCAAACAAACTCAGCTTTTTAGAAAAACTATCAAAAGCACCATTATAATCGAAGGACGGATACAAGCGCTCTAAATAGCACTTAACTTTTGACTTGTAATATTTATCCAAATTAGTTTGTGGATTTATAGCTACTGCTGTCGCTCCTTGCAAGTACTGAAGCAATCTAATAGCAGCAAAACCACCACCACTAGAGCCGTAAGCTACAACATTTTCTGGCAGAATATTAAGGCATTCACAAATATCATCTATTATACCAGCTATAACACATAGCGGATCAAAGTCTTCCCCTCCACTATACCAAGCTAAACTAAGATCATTAGACAATTTTAATGATGGATCTGAAAAATATACACAATGACCTGGAAAAAATGGGGCCCAGCTCCACCTTTGATACACAGGCGGGTTATTTTTATCTCGCAATATATCCCCGGAAAAGAATACAAAAAGCTTGTCCGTTTCTTTTTTTGGGCTCCATAAAAAATCGTATACTTTACCTTCAACCGTTTTATAATACTGGAAGGGTGTATCGACTGAAACAGTTCCTGCAAACTCTGAACATTTGATAGAGTCAAGCTGATCTGCACTTGTCTTGCCAGCATGCTTAGGAATATTCATTACACCTGAATCCGTGAAGCCGGCGCCGACACTCCCCCTATCACCGCCAGCGAGCATTTTTTGACCATTCGCCCCGTGCAAGTTGGCTTTCGCAAGCC
>NZ_JHVH01000044.1 GCF_000620045.1 Halomonas halodenitrificans DSM 735
GCTAGCACCATTTTCATGCTGTTCCTCGCTCGCATGTTGGCTCCTGATGCGTTTGGCTTGGTGGCAATGGCAACAGTAGTGTTCGAGCTGGCGAATGCTTTTGTCAACTCTGGTCTAGGTGCGGCGCTAATACGTAGCAAGTCTGTGTCAGATGCTGATTTGAATACGGTGTTCTTCACCAACTTAGGGCTCAGCCTGGCCGCCTATACTACAATATTTATCAGTGCCCCATTCATTGCTGCTTTTTACAGCCAGCCGGAGTTAGCCGCACTGGTGCAGACGATGGGGTTGGTAGTTTTCATCAACGCGTCAAAAATAGTCCAGATGGCTGTATTTAGCCGGGATATGGATTTCAAAACGCAGATGAAAGCTAACACCCTGGCAACAGTAGTGTCTGGTGTTCTTGCTGTAATAGTAGCTTATCAGGGTTGGGGAGTATGGAGTCTGGTAGTGCAGATGCTTACCCAAGCAGTCGTATCGGCGCTGGTTCTGTGGATGGCCAGTAACTGGAGGCCTAGCTGGCAATTCTCAATAGAGTCATTCTCGCGGCTATTTGCCTTTGGTCGAAATTTACTTGCAGAAGGCTTGCTCTCTGTCGCCTATCAGAATTCATACATTTTGGTGATCGGTCGATTTTTTAGTGCGGAGGTGACAGGACTTTATTTTTTTGCTAAAAAAATAAGTAATCTGATTTCACAGCAACTGACAGGGGCAGTGCAACAAGCGACTTTTCCGGCACTTGCCACCTTGCAAGACGACAATACTACGCTGAAATACAAGTATCGCCAGATCATGCAGCTGATGATGTTTTTGGTCGCGCCCATCATGATGTTGCTGGCAGCCTTGGCATCGCCACTGATTGCCATTGCTTTCGACGAAAAATGGCAAGGTTCAGTACCTTATCTCCAGTTGCTATGTATTGTTGGAATGATTTTCCCCCTGCACGCTCTGAATATAAATCTGCTCAACGTAAAAGGGCGCTCCGATCTTGTGTTTAAGGTAGGCCTTGTAAAAAAAGCAGTTAACTTAACTATGCTGTTCTTGGCTATACCCTATGGTGTATTAGGAATTGTCATTTCACAGGTGTTCGCGACATTTCTATCCCTAGTTCCTAATACCTACTTTTCGGACAAGCTTGTAGGGTACTCGCTAGATGAGCAGGTTAAAGATGTCATCAAACCCATCGGTGCAGCGGTTTTGGGTGGCGCATCAGCCTGGTGGTTGGCGGATGTTTCACAAGTACATCAAGTTGTCACATTGATTCTCTCGGGGCTCGTGGGGTCGGGTGTTTACATACTTGCCAGCTTTTTGATTAAAGCTGAGGGAGCTTTAATGCTGTGGGGCCAAGTGTCCAAGCGACTGAAGCGGGCTTAGGTTATTGGGGAATAGATCTTTTATGTCAGTGGAATGTTTTCGAAGTGGTGATGTAGTGCCTCAACCGCCGGAGCCTAGGTCGGAAGAGGAGATTATTGCGGGGTGGAGCGGTGATGCTGACCGACCAGCTTTGGCAATCTGTTGTATCGTATATAATCATGCTGAATTTATTGCAGACGCCTTGAATGGTTTTTTGAGTCAGGTAACTGATTTTCCATTTTCTATCATTATTCATGATGATGCTTCCACTGACGGCACCCAAGATATTATTAAAAAATACGGAAAAAATTATCCAAAAATAATTAAAACAATACTACAGGAAGAGAATCAGTATTCTAAAGGCCGCCGTGCATTATCTTTTTTTCAAGGGGTTTCAGATGCTAAATATTTAGCAGTTTGCGAAGGAGATGATTACTGGCTAGACTCAACAAAGCTGAAAAAGCAAGTAGACTATCTTGAAAAACATCCTGAATGTGTCATCACGGGACATGATGCATTCATCACTGATGAAACAGGGCTAATTGTTAAGCCATCAAAGTTGCCAGATGGTCATAAAAGAGACTATTCATCAGATGAGCTTGCTGAAGGAAAAGCGTGGATTCTAACCATGTCTTGGGTTTACCGTAATGTGGTGGAAGATTTTGCACCCGAACGTAATATGGTTCGCAATGGAGATAATTTCCTCACATCTATCTTAGGGCAGTATGGTGGTAGTCACTATCATCATGATATTAAACCGGCAGCATATCGAGTACACGCTGGTGGAGTTTGGTCATCTGCATCAGAAGATAAGAAACAGGACGATCAAATAAATACTTGGTTTTGGATGTATCGCTATTATAAAAGGATAGGGAAGCCAGAGTTGGCTGGTATCTACTTTTCCAGGTTTCAAAGTATTGTTTTTAGGAAGAGCTCATTCTTGAAGTTAGCAAAAGCTTCGCTTATTAAGTTTTTTATGATTGATTCAGCAAAAGTAAAGTTAAGAGAGATGATGGGGCCAAACAGAATTGTTCGTATCAAGCGATTATTGGGTAAAATTTAGTCGATTTGCGGTATTTCGCAAGTGATTGTTTATTAAGGTTGTTAGCGATAAGTGGGACTCTTATAGTTTAGCGGTCTCAATGACCAAGTGAAAAACTTAACCCGTCAGGTACTGTGTTGCCAAGGGCAACTGTTACCGCTCCTACTGGAGCCTCTCTACGAGCATGACTTCCTGGATTGTTCGTACGGCTTTCGGCCGGGGCGCTCGGCACACCAGGCCATCAAGACGGTGTGGGACGGTCTGTCGTTGATGGGGGGTGGCTGGCCCCCACTGTCAAGCTAGTTGGAGTATCAGCGGCTGTTAGACTCTGAACGATGTGGGGCGTGGCGAGGTTCCGATGAAGTACTCCGACGAGCGCCGGGAAGCCATCCTCAAGAAGCTGCTCCCGCCGCATAACCGCACGGTGGCGGAAGTGGCCCAGGAAGAAGGCATCTCCGCGGCAACGCTGTACACCTGGCGCAAGAAGGCTCGGCAAGCAGGCCGCCTCCTGCCGGACCAGAGTGATGACCCTGAGGGCTGGAGCTCGCAGGACAAGTTCCATGCTGTGCTGGAGACGGCAGCCCTTAGCGAGGCCGAGCGCGCCGAGTACTGTCGGCAGCGCGGCCTCTACCCTGAACAGATCCAGCGCTGGCGGGCGAGCTGCGAAGGTGCCAACGACCGGAGCGATGCCAGGGAAAATGCATGAAAAACCGCTCTACGACGGGCCTCGTAGCGCTTTACCAATAGGAGCTCATGTGGTCATCTAGCAG
>NZ_JHVH01000045.1 GCF_000620045.1 Halomonas halodenitrificans DSM 735
AGCGCCGGCACAGTGCAATTGGGATGATCAGCCCAGAGGCTTTCGAAGCTCAAATGATCGCTTAGATCGGTGTCCACCAATGCTGGGTAAGATCAACAGCGCCAGATTCACGTAAACGGGAGTAAAGCTGCCGTGGCGACCAAGCGCCTTGATGTAGTGTGAAGCAGCCTGTTCGTAGGCTGCCTGCCGATATAGCTCATTACCCTTCTGGAAGTTCTGTGGGTCGATCAGGCTCTTCTCCGTCAACATGTTCATTTTAGCGTCAGTCCAATTAAAGTAGTCAAATAGAATGTCCACAACAGCGCGTATCCGTTTGCGCTGCTACAGAGTTGCATCGGACAGCTGCTGATTGTCCCTGAGCAGATTGTTAATGGGCGGCTCGCCCTGGATGACCTTGGGCAAACAGCTGCGACTGAGCCAAGCAGCTGGCCACCTGGCACGGTATTCTTGAACACGAAAAACGAACTCCATCATGAAGTGGACCCTTCCAGTTGGACAACCTGATAGTGTCCACTTCATTTTAAGTTTCCGGTTGGCTGGCTCGCGGCGCTTTAAAAGAAGGACTAATTAAGTGTTATAAGTTAAGCCGAAGCGAATCAGTCGAAACGGAGAGCCCAGCTGAAATTCAGGTTCTCGGGACGACCGCATTCTGTGGATACTACATATAAGCACTCTGCACGGCTCTGAACTGTATTTACGGTCTCTTCTTTTTGCGTGATCTCAAGAGATCTAGCTCGGTCAGGCATGATCTCCAGCGCTACATTACCTTGATCATGTAGAGCAAATATAAACGAACTCCGCTCAGTTTCGGCCACTGACCCAGCTACGCAAAATGTGGAACTAACAGTGCTATCCGATAGACTGTCCGGGAAATCTATTTCTGCCCCGAATCTAACTTCCTCATCAGATAGCTCGAGCACCAACGTTCCGTGTACATCCACGTCTTTAACTGGCGTCTTGTTTTCTATGGACGAAAGCCCGGCGAATTTGGCCAATACCTTATCGACGCCATCTTCGGTCACTAGCTCGATATTTTTATAGCTGGGATGGACAAGATAAACGCCCTGGTTCGGAATCTGGATCTTCGGTACAAATACCGGCTCAGCAAACTCGGGGATGGCTTCAACAATACCGCTTATAAAGGGAATCGGCTGATAGGCAGCCTCTTTCCAGTAACAATCACCATTAACCAACGGCAGATTCACTAGCCGGTTTTTGTAGCGCTTCGTAATAACTACGAACTCGCTTTCTTGTGTCGTCAACCACGAAATCTTTAATGTTGGTTGACGCTTTACCCACTGATCCACAAGCTCCTTGAGGCAATCCTGATCTTTACATACCGCACAATCGTCCCAATGGCGCTGGCAGTATAGGTGCTGATGCAGCAAAGAGACATTTTCCCCCAGAATCCGGTGCTTTCCCCGGTAGCTGTCAGTTGCCCTGCCGTCACTCCAGAGATTGATGCTCTCACGGTCGTTTTGATACCAGAACGTGAGGAATTTTCGGGTAATTCGTTGGGCAAAATAACATGCCACTGCCTCTTCCTGCTCGTCTAACAAGTTGTGTACCTTTGCGGCTGTCAGAATTTCAAGAAACGCACTGTCGCCGTAGGCACCAATACTTCTTCCCCACTGAAACCCATCCCCCCGTTCATTAACGTTGAACAGTACGTAATCTGCAGATGCCTTCAGCCACTTTTTCATACGCTGGGTCAATGGCAGGCCCGCTTCGTAGAACCGGTAGGCGATTTCCGCGATCAGAAGAAAGCTGTAACGGTCGAACCGACCTTTGCCGTTGGTTTCGTCTGCAAAGCCTTCACCCCCGGAAACGTCCTCATAGTGGTCCAGTTCCTTCTCGAGAAGGTTCTGGCTATGCTTGAGGTCGTCCCATCCCAACTGGTAGCGGGTGTAAGCAATGCTATAGGCTATGCCATAGAAATTGTTGGGTTTTTTAATGAGGGTGTAGTCGGCCTCATCAACAAACGCTCGCCAGTCGAGCCGCTTTTTAAGGCCGACCAGTTCCTGAAACCTGAAGCATTCGGTTAACAGGTCAGCTTCATTCAGCATTTGCAGGGCCTTCAGGTAGAAATGGATGCCCCAGCTCTCTATGCGTTGGTCACCGACCTCTTTCATCACCTTGCGGAATTGCTGGCACCGCTGTTGGGTGATTGCGCTACCCGAAGAATGTTCCGTTACCCAGTAGGCCATGCCCATAGCGATTTTGCCGGGCAGGAAGGGATCTTTCTCTTTGAAGACCTCTACGCCATCCACCACTAACGCCTGCCCATGCTGCACCAGCCTTTGAGCAAAACTGCCCAGGATGGCCATCAACTGGACGGTGTAAGGCTTACTGTTGTCTTCGAGTCGTTTCGGGTCTTCCTGGTCAGGCTGGTACGGAATGGATACCTGTATTCCCATCTGCGCAGCCTGATGGCCCGCCCTTACCGGCGCTAACAGTTTTGCATCGGCGCCCGGTACCCCGGTTTCAATGGCCTTCTGAAAGTGAGCCAGTGCGCTGGGAGTGCTCTCGGACAGCAATGCGGCCCGGCCGAGGGAGTTGTACGTGCCCGCTGCGAAAACCTGTGCAATGGCGCGCTTGTCCATGCCCCACTCCACCGCTTTCTGCAGATATGGCTTGGCTTGCTGCTCTGCTTCTTCCTGATGGTGGGCTACGGCGACGATTGCCGCCACCAGCGCCCGGGCCTCTTCGTGCTCTATCGCATCCAGAGATAATGTTTGCAGCGAGCGCCAGTCACCGTACTCCCATTGGGTTCGTATCGCCGCAGGCAGCTGGGCGCTGTTTTGGTACACCTCTATACCACCTGCATGGGCGGTAGTGAGCGCTTTTGTCCGGGTCTGATCTTTTCTGTCAGCCATGTTGGGAGGGCTTACTGGTCTAGCATGAGAGTTTGGATGGTGGCAATCTGTGTTTCCGCTTTAATCAGTTCTTTTTCCAGGCCACTCATTCGTTCAGCCAGTTTTTTGCCATCGTAGGTGAGCTTGCGGTAGTTGTCAAGAAATCTGTCGCCTCTGAGATCATTCAGGCCACCTGTTTTTCCGGTTCAGCGACGGTGACCTGGAGCTCCCGCTCCGGGTTA
>NZ_JHVH01000046.1 GCF_000620045.1 Halomonas halodenitrificans DSM 735
GTGCACCTAAATCCCGAACGGGACCCAGTGCCACAGGCCGCAGGATTTTAAAGAGCTGAAGTCATTTTATATGGCAACTATGTTGACAGACTCCGGAGGTTCTGATCCTGATAATACGTGAAAATTTTAGATCAGGCACTTAACATCCAGCTTAACGAGCAATTCATCACGATCTCATGTTGATCATGCTTTACCCAGCACCCGTTTAACACGAAGCACTCCTTCAGGCCCCACTATACGTTTAATTTTTATTTTTATTTTTTCAACTATAAAAGCCTTGGGAATTAAGTTTTTTATAAGTTCTGAAAAAGAAGCTTTTTTAAAAACAATTTCTTGAAATTTTGAATAATATATATCAGATAATTTTTTTCCCCTAACTTCTTATAATATCGATACATCCAAAACCAAGTATTCATTTGATCATCCAGCTTCTTATCTTCTGATGTAGATGACCAGACTCCACCAGCATGTATTCGATATGCCGCCGGTTTAATATCATGATGGTAGTGACTACCACCATACTGCCCTAATATAGATATGAGGAAGTTATCACCATTACGAACCATATTACGTTCGGGTGCAAAATCTTCTACCACATTACGGTAAACCCAAGACATGGTCAGAATCCATGCTTTTCCTTCTGCAAGTTCATCTGATGAAAAATCCCTTTTATGGCCATCTGGCAGTTTTGATGGCTTAACAACTATCCCTGTTTCATCAGTGACAAATGCATCATGCCCCGTAATGACACATTCAGGATTTTTTTCAAGATAATCCACCTGTTTCTTAAGCTTGGTAGAGTCTAGCCAGTAATCATCTCCTTCACAAACTGCTAAATATTTAGCATCTGAAACACCTTGAAAAAAAGATAATGCACGATGGCCTTTAGAATACAGATTCTCTTCCTGGAATATTGTTTTAATTATTCCTGGATAATCCTTTTCGTATTTTTTAATAATCTCTTGGGTACCATCAGTGGAAGCATCATCATGAACAATGATAGAAAATGGAAAATTAGTTACCTGATTCAAAAAACCATTCAAGGTGTCTGCAATAAATTTAGCATGATTATATACAATACAACAGATTGCCAAAGTTGGTTGATTAGCGTCAACGCTCCACCTTGCAACAATTTCCTCTTCCGACCTAGGTTCAGGTGGCTTAGGCACTACATCGCCATTTTTCAAAAACTCTACTGACATAAACAGAACTTCCTCAATAACCTAGTCGCTTGGATACTTGGCCCCACAATATCAGGGCTCCCTCAGCTTTAATCAAAAAACTGGCAACTATGTAAACACCCGACCCCACTAGCGCTGAGAGAATCAAAGTGACAGCTTGGTGTGCTTGAAACTCACCCGCCAAGTAGCAGGCTGATGCACCACCCAAAACCGCTGCACAGATGGGTTTGATGACATCTTTAACCTGCTCATCTAACGAGTACCCTATGAGCTTGTTCGAAAAGTAGGTATTAGGAAATAGGGCTAGAAATGTCGCAAACACCTGAGAGATGACGATTTCTAACACGCCGTAGCGTATGGCCAGGAACAGCATGGTTAAGTTAACCATTTTTTTTACAAGACCTACCTTAAATACAAGGTCGGAGCGCCCTTTTACGTTGAGCAGATTCATATTCAAGGCGTGCAGGGGGAAGATCATGCCTACAATGCACAACAGCTGGAGGTAGGGCACTGCGCCTTGCCATTTTTCGTCAAAGGCCAGGCTAATCAGTGTTGGTGCCAGTGCGGCCAGCAGCATCATGATAGGCGCAATCAGGAACATCATCAGCTGCATGATCTGACGATATTTGTATTTTAGCGTGGCGTTATCGTCTTGCAAGGTGGCAAGCGCTGGGAAAGTCGTTTTTTGCACCGCGCCGGTTAACTGTTTCGAAACCAGGTTGTTGATTTTCTTAGCAAAAAAGTAAAGCCCAGTCAGCTCCGCACTAAAAAATCGACCAATCACCAAAATATATGAGTTTTGGTAGGCAACAGAAAGCAAGCCTTCAGCAAGTAAATTTCGACCAAAAGCAAATAGTCGCGAGAATGATTCCATTGAGAATTGCCAGCTAGGCCTCCAGTTACTGGCCATCCACAGAACCAGCGCCGATACGACTGCTTGGCTAAGCATCTGCACTACCAGACTCCATACTCCCCAACCCTGATAAGCTACTATTACAGCAAGGACACCAGACACTACTGTTGCCAGGGTATTAGCTTTCATCTGCGTTTTGAAGTCCATATCCCGGCTAAATACAGCTATTTGGACTATTTTTGACGCGTTGATGAAGACTACCAGCCCCATCGTCTGCACCAGTGCGGCTAACTCCAGCTGGCTGTAGAAAGTAGCAATGAATGGGGCACTGATAAATATTGTAGTATAGGCGGCCAGGCTGAGCCCTAAGTTGGTAAAGAACACCGTATTCAAATCAGCATCTGACACAGACTTGCTACGTATTAGCGCCGCGCCTAGACCTGAGTTGACAAAAGCATTCGCTAGCTCGAACACTACTGTTGCCATCGCTACCAAGCCAAACGCATCAGGAGCCAACATGCGAGCGAGGAACAGCATGAAAATGGTGCTAGCACCCCGTGTCAGGAACAGGTTAGCAAGATTCCA
>NZ_JHVH01000047.1 GCF_000620045.1 Halomonas halodenitrificans DSM 735
ACGTCGCGCTGGTTGAGGTTGTCGCCCAGGCGGAAGTGCTGATCGATGGCGTCGGCGAAGCTGCGCTTGCGCATCTCGCGGAAGAACTCGGCCAGATAGTCGACGATGAAGCCGTAGCGCTGTGTGAAGAACGACGGCCGCATCTTGGGGATCTCCCAGCCCGGGATGTAGGCGTGGAAGCGGTCGAAGAAGGCGGCGTCGATCATGGTGTCGGGGAACGGGGTAAGCAGGTGGCTGGTCTTCACCAGCGACTCGACGCTCTGGTTGATGTTGCCGACGAACACCATGGAGGCGGAGGCCTCCATCTGCTCGCGCCCGCGGGCGAAGGAGCCGGAGGCCATGTAGTCCTTCATGATCTGCACGCCGTCCTTGTCCTTGAACGAGATGCCGGCCACCTCGTCGAAGGCCACCAGGTCCCACATGCCGACTAGGCCGATGCGCCGCGAGCTCATGTTGTAGAACAGGTTGGCCACCGTGGTCTGGCCGCCGGAGACCAGGATGCTGTTGGGCGAGCACTCCTTGTAGATATGGCTCTTGCCGGTACCGCGGGGGCCCAGCTCGCAGACGTTGTAGTTGTTCTCCACAAACGGAATCATTCGGGCCAGCAGGTGCCACTGCACCTCGGAGTCCAGCTCGGCGGGCTCCATGCCGATGGAGCGCACCAGCACCTCGCGCCACTGGTCGGTGGTGAAACCGCGACGCCCCTCGAACAGCTCCTCCATGTTCATGTGGGGCATCTGGATCGGCTTGAGCTGGCTGACCCCGAACGGCGAGCCACGCTGGCCTTCCTCGTGGTAGTAGCTCAGGGTGGCGATCACCCAGATCCCGCCCACCAGCAGCTTCTCGTGCTCCTTGACGATGCCCGCGGAGATCTCGGCATCCTTGATCCCCAGGTTGCTGAACGCGGCCTCGTAGCAGTCCTGCTTCTCGTTGAGGCGCACCGTCACCCGGTCGATGACCTTGAAGCTGCCGCGCTCGCGGACCAGCGACTTGACCTTCTCGGCCTCGTCGGGGCGCACGTAGTTGTCGGTGAGGATCGTCTTGACGTTCTTCAGGCCCTCGTCGATCACTTCCTGATCGTCGGAGGCGCAGTACATGCCGAGCAGGTACTCCAGCACGTAGACCGGCACGTTGGCGCCTTCCTTGACCCGCTGGGTCAGGTCCTTGCGCACTACACGCCCGGCGAAGTGGGTGTTGAGCAGGGTGTCGAGATCGGCAGGCTCGTCAGAGCTGACGTTGGGGAGCGCTTCCATTCGAGCGGGTTCCATCGAATTGGTCATTTATGACACCAGAGCATCATCGAAGTGGCGGATATGCTCCGCCGGCACCCGGCGGCTTTCACGGGCCACATTGGCCTGCATGCTGGTCTGCGCCACCTCGTGCAGGGCGTCGTCGATCTTCCTGCGCTGATGGGTCTGGAACCAGTCCAGCACCTCGGCCAGGTGCCACAGCGAGGCGCGCCCCTCATGCAGCGGCAGCGGAAAGGTCGCCAGGTGCGTTTGCAGCAGCTTGCGCATGTTCTGGCGGGTGAAATCCAATAGCTCGGCGATATCCGTGACACCGACCAGGTCAGGCCCCACCTCGATCAGGCGGGCCTCGGGGATGGCGCGTTTCACATCCGCCATGGCGCTGGTAATCGCCTGCTGTGCCGATACCGCCTCGCGGGAAAACTCCAGAGCCAAGCGCCCCTTCAGCCCAACGCCGATCAAGGCATCGTCGCAGCCCGCCTCGAACAGGCGGGTTTCAAGCGCCTCCATGCCGAGGTCACCGGGCACCGCGAACTTGAGGGTAAAGTCGTAGGTCGTCATGTCTCGTCCTCCTCGGAGGATGTGCCACCCGTGCAGTTGTCGACCACGCGGCGCAGTTGCCGGGCATGATTGGCGGGGTTCTTCGGTGTGCTCCACACGCTGACGATGCAGAACTCACCGCAGCGGCACTCGCTATCGTTGTGTGGGCAGTACAGCCGGCCCCAGGCATACCCCGACGCGGGCTCAATCCGCCAGCCCTGCGCCTCGGCATAAGCCAGCGCCGCCTCGATGTCCTTCTTGCTGTGTCGTGGGCGGGTCATCGTGTCTCTTGCCAGTAGCGTAGGCTTTTGCCGCCAAGGTTGTCAATTGACAACCTCAGAAGAAATCATCGGTGAACGCCAGGTCGATGACCACACGGTAGCGCTCAAGCTCGGTGCCGAGGTCCTTGTCGCGCAGCACCAGGAAGTAATCGCGCTTGCGGTCGAAGTCGGTCCCCGACAGCGACAGGCGCACCGACTTCATGCGATCGCTGATGGTGTCGCTCGTGCTGTCGAAGGTCACTGTCTCCTCGCTTGAGACCGCCTCGGTGCCCTCGTAGATGGCCACGGCCAGGGTGATGGGCTTGAGCTGCTCGCTGACCGCCTCGGTCTGCAGCAGCTCGAAGCGCTGGATGTTGTTGACCATCTTCAGCGAGGCCTTGGG
>NZ_JHVH01000048.1 GCF_000620045.1 Halomonas halodenitrificans DSM 735
ACGTGTCTTCTTCATCGGAGTAGCTTGCTTTGCCATGGGTCACCTCGTTGAGTGTATACCTTAACGGGGTGTCCACTGTTGGTGGGCAAGATCACTGTCGCTTCGCAAGCTCGAAGACAAGAGCATCTGCGACCGCCTGCTGCTTGATGCTCTTGCCGCCGTCAGGCCGGGCAAGGTCGATGAAGATATTGAGCTTGTCAAAAAGTCGCGTCTGGTGAATGGCAAGTGGTACCTAGTAGAGCACGAGGTATGGCTGCCCAAGAAAGTTGACCCGCTGCTGCACTACCTGGCCGTTGGCTGGCGACTTGGCCTTGCCCCCTGCAAGCGTTTCGATAACGACTATTACCTCAGCGCCTATAAAGACAGCATGAAGCCCGGCGAAGTGCCGCTTCTTCACTACCTCTACAAGGGTCAGGCGAATGGTAATGAGATTAAGGAACAGAAAATCAACGGCATTGCTAACCTTGCTGTTCGACTATGGGGAGGGCATTCTGTTTCCGCGCTTGAGGCATTGGAAGCTATTTATGGCGACTCAAGTGCTACTGAGGCATCTCGCTGGTGGGCCATGTGGCATGTGGCTCGCTGGAGGTACTTTTGCGGTGAAATAGAGCAAGCTCTTACTTTGGCAGAGAATATGCTGGCGCTAGTGTCTGTCAATGAGTCAAGAAAAGAAGCAGTATATTTGGCGTATTTTTGCTTGTTAAACCTTGAGCGAAATAATGAAGCCAGATCAATTCTTGAATCGTTTGTGAGCGTGCATCCCGGCGATTCGGATGCACACCTGGCCCTGGCAAACTCACTGGGTAGCGATGCTCGCCGACTGGAGCTAATCAACCAAGCGTTTTCTATTCAAGGATTTGGCGGAATACGCCGTAAAGATGAAACCAAGCCGCTTTCAATTGGTAATATAGAAGGACTGCCTGTCAAGAAAATCAGCGGTGGTAAGAAAGTCTCCATTATCATGCCCATTTACAGTGCGGCCGGGCAAATACACATCGCCATCGAATCGCTGCTGGCGCAGAGTTACAAGAATATCGAGATTGTCGCTGTCGATGACTGCTCGCCGGATAACACCTTTAAAATTCTTAAAGCTCTCGAGAAAAAAGATTCGCGCGTAAAGGCCGTGAGGCCACCAAAAAATGGGGGCGCCTATGCAGCGCGTAACTACGGTCTGAAGTTTGCTACGGGCGACCTGTTGACCACCCATGACAGCGATGACTGGTCACACCCGCAGAAAATTGCAGCGCAGGTGGAGTATCTGGAGGAGCATCCCGAGGTGATGGGCTGCTCTGCGCACTGGATTCGTGCCCAGGAAAACCTTGCATTCACCCAGAACTGGCGCCCAAATGGATTTCTCACTCATTGGAGCCAGTCTTCCTTTATGTTCAGAAGAGAAGTGCTGGAGACCATCGGTGAGTGGGATCATGTGCGTATCGGCGGTGATACGGAATATATTTGGCGCATGCAGTCCCAGTTTGGGAAAAAATCATTTGCCAAGATCCACCCCGAGATTCCCTTAGCCTTTGCGCTGGATGAGGAGTCGTCACTGACGCGCACCAAGGCCACCCATGTGCGCACGGTGTATTGCGGCCTTCGCCATATCTATCGTGAAATCTGCGCCTGGTGGCATGCGTCGCAGAAGCACCTTAACGTCAAGGGAGCTAAGGAGCGCCGCCCCTTCCCCGCACCGCGCAGCATGTTCGAGCGGACCGACGATCCTCTCGTTTTCGATACGGTGATCGCCGCTGATTTTTCGAGGCTTAGCGATTGCCAGAAGGCGGCTGACTTTATCGGAAAGCAGCCAAAAAAGAAAGTGGCGCTCTTCCACTGGCCCAGCTTTCACAAGGCACCGGAGTCGCTCTGTAACTTGTACTTTGAACTGCTGGAGCAGGGCAAGGTGGAACCGGTTGTGATGGGGCAAAAAGTCACAGCTGACCACTATAAGATAACTGAAAAGGAATTGGTGGAATATCCGCTGGATGGGTATCCTGAATTTTCTGGGCTGAAGGCTTGGGGAGAGGTGTGAGTCAGTTTTTTATTTCTATTTTTCTAACCTTTCTCTTATTGCGAGAGGTGCTTTTCGAGTTGATGATGAGAGTGGTGGATTTTAAATGAATAAGCATGTTTTTGTAATGATTCGTTACAGTGTTTTAACTGAGAGTAAGGAGTCATGGAGGATTGGCCGGGATGTCGATTTGGAAGAATATAAGCCTGAATCCGTGATGCCGGCGTCGACACTTTCCCTATCGCCGTCAGCGAGCATTTTTTGACCTCCGATTCCGTCTCAACCGCCGAATGCATCTC
>NZ_JHVH01000049.1 GCF_000620045.1 Halomonas halodenitrificans DSM 735
TTTTGCTCATGGATGATCCGATGCTGACACCGTCTCTTATGCACCATTTATCGATTGTTCCCGACTTCCGCCAGGCGTGGAAAGTGCAGCATCAGTTGTCAGACATCTTGTTTCTGACTGTCTGTGCGGTGATCTGTGGTGCTGAAGGTTGGGACGAGATAGAAGATTTTGGCCACGCGAAGCTGGATTTTCTTCGCCAGTACGGCGATTTTGAGGCTGGCGTACCGAGCCATGACACCCTGGCCAGGGTGATGGCGCTGGTTAATGCCGATCAGCTGCAGAGTGCGTTCGCCGAGTGGATGAAGGCCTGCCATGACGTCACTGATGGGGCAGTGGTGGCCATCGATGGCAAGACCCTGCGCGGCTCGTACTGCCGTGGTAAAGGCAAGGGTGCGATCCACATGGTCAGCGCCTTCAGCGCCGCGAATGGTGTCGTCCTGGGACAGGTGAAGACGGCACAGAAGTCCAATGAGATTACGGCGATTCCCGAGCTGCTCAAGCTACTCAATCTGCAAGGCTGTCTGGTAACGATCGATGCCATGGGATGCCAGAAGAAAATCGCCACTCAGGTCCTGCAGAAGGGGGCTGATTACTTGCTATCGGTGAAGGGCAACCAGCCAGCCCTGGCTGACGCCTTCGAGGCTGCATTCCCGATAGCCAAGGTAGCGAGCTTTGCGGGTGACTCATATGTCACGGACGAAAAGAACCGCGGCCGACAAGAGACGCGCTATCACATCGTGAGTGAACTTACCGAAGAATTTCAAGAGATTAGCTATGAGTGGCCAGGCTTGAAAACGGTGGGAGTGGTGATGAGCTTCCGCCAAGAGGGTGACGAAGCCCCTGAAGAGCCGATGATCCGCTACTACATCAGCTCAGCCGATCTCAGCGCTAAAAAGCTCGCCGAAGCGGCCCGGCAGCACTGGCACATTGAGGCAAAACTTCACTGGTCCTTGGACGTGGCGCTTCGTGAGGATGCCTGCAAAATCCATCGCGGCCAGGCGGCGGAAAACCTCGCCAGGGTCCGACATATCGCCCTGAATTACCTGAAAGGGGAGAAGTCTTTCAAGGGTGGAATCCGGCGAAAACAGAAGAAAGCGGCGCTGGATGAGACGTACCTTGCCGACATTCTCGCGGTGTAGGTTTTTTCATGCGTTTTCCCTGAGGATAAAAGCAACGAAATTACAGCCATTCCTGAGCTACTGAAGCTGCTGGATCTCTATGGCTGCCTGGTCACCATTGATGCCATGGGGTGTCAGAAGAAAATCGCCCAAACGATTCGTGAGAAAGGCGCCGACTACCTGTTGTCAGTGAAGGAAAACCAGCCCAGGCTGGCTGCAGCTTTCGAAGAAGCCTTCCCGATGAATGTGATTGCGAACTATCCCGGTGATTCCTATGTCACGGTTGAGAGGAACCGGGGGAGAGAGGAGTCCAGGTACCATGTGGTTAGCGATGTAACTCAAGATTTTCAAGAGCTTAGCTACGAGTGGCCAGATTTGAAAACTGTTGGTGTCGTACTGTCTTTCCGGCATGAAGGGGAGGGGGCACCTGCGGAAACGGTGGTACGCTACTACATCAGTTCTGCCACGCTAACGGCGGAACAATTCGGAAAAGCGGTTCGCCAGCATTGGCAGATTGAAAATAGGTTGCACTGGTGCCTTGACGTCGCCATGCGGGAAGATGCTTGCCGAATTCACCGAGGACGGGCCGCAGAAAACCTGGGTAGAGTGCGACATATCGCGATGAACTACCTGAAAGGAGAGACGCATTTCAAAGGCGGTGTGCGGCGGAAACAAAAGAAAGCGGCGCTGGATGAGACGTACCTTGCCGACATTCTCGCGGTGTAGGTTTTTTCATGCGTTTTCCCTG
>NZ_JHVH01000050.1 GCF_000620045.1 Halomonas halodenitrificans DSM 735
CCTGAATCCGTGAGACCGGCCCCCGGAAGCACTTCTAACCCACTGACCTGCATGGCAATATAGCCATTATCGCCATTCACCCAGACAGTGCCATGCCCAACATAAAGTTCCGCGCCAGTCGCCGCACCCTCACCAGCCATTCCGGGCTGTCGATCATCGGGCAGTGCATCGAGATCGCCGGCGTCGACAGCATCGACGGCCGCTTCCCCACCACGCTGGGTATGCGCACCAGCGACGTGGTCAAGAGCTACCTGGGTCTGCTGTGTCTAGGCATGAGCGACTATGATGCCATCGAAAACTTCCGCCGCGACAAACCCTTCCAGCAGCTGCTGACCCTGCAGAAGGTGCCGAGCACCGCCACGCTGCGACAGCGGCTGGAAAAACTTGCCGCCAATGACCTGCAGGCGCGCACCGCCAGCTGGTCGACGACCCTGCTGTCACTGGTCGAGGCACCGATCACCGCCGAGACGACACACGTCTGCCTGGACATCGACACCTTCGTCATGGACAACAGCAATTCGAAGAAGGAAGGCGTCTCGCGGACCTACCAGAAGGTCGATGGCTACACCCCGATCGCCGCGTATCTGGGCAACGAAGGGTGGTGCCTGGGCCTGGAGCTGCGTCCCGGCAAGCAGCACACCATGAAGGAGAGCAACGCCTTCCTGGAGCGGGTGCTGCCTCGCGCCCAGGGTCTGACCGAGCAACCCATCCTGCTGCGTGAGGACAGCGGCTTCGACAGCCAGGCGCACCTGGCCCTGCTCGAACGGCAACGTCAGGCCTTTGCCGACGCGGGGCGCCGGCTCGACTATGTCGTCAAATGGAACCCCCGTGGCTCGGCCACGGCTGATCGAGATACCTGGCTGGCGGTGGCGGCGGACTATTGGCAAGAACTACGTCCCGGCAAACGCCAGGCGCTGTGGACGCAGACGGTCTCGATCCACGACGACAACAAGATCGAATACGTCGTCAAGCGCGTGATGCGCCTGGTGGAACGCACCGCCGATCCCGATGGCCAACTCCTGATCGAACCGGACTATGAGCTGGAAGGCTGGTGGACCAGCCTGGAAGAGGCGCCGGAGGCGGTGATAAAGCGCTACCAGGCGCATGCCACCCATGAGCAGTTTCACAGCGAGATCAAGACCGATCTCGACCTGGAGCGCTTGCCGTCCGGCAAGTTCGCCACCAACGACCTGATCCTGCATCTCGCCCAGTTGGCCTACAACATCCTGCGTCTGATGGGACAGCTGGGCATGACCGGCGAGCTGAGCCCGGTTCGCCACCCGGCCAAGCGGCGCCGGCTGCGCACCGTGCTACAAGAGTTGGTGCACCGTGCGGCTCTCGTGATTCACAAGGCACGGCAGATCATCCTCGACTTCGGGCAGGATATCGGGCGCATGACGGTGCTCAAGACGCTGCGGAGCCGACTGCGTTATCCACGAGGAACGCCATGCTGACCGTCAATCGGCGACACTCTATCCACAAGCAGTTCCAAGCGACACGCGATCGCCAGATATGTCGTGCCTGGCGGGTGGAAAGGCATGACAAAACGGGCCGTCAGCACCGATCAGCACGGTGGGTTTTGGCAATAATGGGCTTGCGAAAGCCAACTTGCACGGGGCGAATGGTCAAAAAATGCTCGCTGGCGGTGATAGGGGGAGTGTCGGCGCCGGCTTCACGGATTCAGG
>NZ_JHVH01000051.1 GCF_000620045.1 Halomonas halodenitrificans DSM 735
CCCAAGGCCTCGCTGAAGATGGTCAACAACATCCAGCGCTTCGAGCTGCTGCAGACCGAGGCGGTCAGCGAGCAGCTCAAGCCCATCACCCTGGCGGTGGCCATCTTCGAGGGCACCGAAGCGGTCTCCAGCGAAGAGACGGTGACCTTCGACAGTACCAGCGACAACATGAACGAGCGCATGAAGTCGGTGCGGCTGTCGCTGTCAGGTACCGACTTCGACCGCAAGCGCGACTACTTCCTGGTGCTGCGCGACAAGGATCTCGGCACCGAGCTTGAGCGCTACCGGGTGGTCATCGACCTGGCGTTCACCGATGATTTCTTCTAAGCCAAGGGCCCGGCTCCGCCGGCCGCTCACGATGGCACCCTGTCACCACCGTATCTTGGAGCTTCTGGCGTGACTTTCAGCATGGACAGTGAACCGCAGCCCGATATGCCACCTCACCCCGCCGCGGAGCAGGAGAGCGACCTCGACACCCTGCTCAACGCCCACTTCGCTGGTCGGGTGGTGCGCAAGGACCTGACCCAACGGGTCAAGGAAGGCGCCAACGTGCCGGTCTATGTGCTGGAGTACCTGCTCGGCATGTACTGCGCCACCGACGATCCGGAGGTGATCGACGAGGGCCTGAAGAACGTCAAGACGATCCTCACCGATAACTACGTGCGCCCCGACGAGGCCGAGAAGGTGAAGTCGTTGGTCCGCGAGCGCGGCAGCTTCAAGGTCATCGACCGGGTGACGGTGCGCCTCAACGAGAAGCAGGACTGCTACGAGGCCGCATTCAGCAACTTGGGGATCAAGGACGCCGAGATCTCCGCCGGCATCGTCAAGGAGCACGAGAAGCTGTTGGTGGGCGGGATCTGGGTGATCGCCACCCTGAGCTACTACCACGAGGAGGGTCAGCGCGGCTCGCCCTTCGGGGTCAGCCAGCTCAAGCCGATCCAGATGCCCCACATGAACATGGAGGAGCTATTCGAGGGGCGCCGCGGCTTCACCACCGACCAGTGGCGCGAGGTGCTGATCCGCTCCATCGGTATGGAGCCGGCCGAGCTCGACGCCGAGGTGCAGTGGCACCTGCTGGCCCGGATGATTCCGTTTGTGGAGAACAACTACAACGTCTGCGAGCTGGGCCCCCGCGGCACCGGCAAGAGCCATATCTACAAGGAGTGCTCGCCCAACAGCATCCTGGTCTCCGGCGGCCAGACCACCGTGGCCAACCTGTTCTACAACATGAGTTCGCGGCGCATCGGCCTGGTCGGCATGTGGGACCTGGTGGCCTTCGACGAGGTGGCCGGTATCTCGTTCAAGGACAAGGACGGCGTGCAGATCATGAAGGACTACATGGCCTCTGGGTCCTTCGCCCGCGGGCGCGAGCAGATGGAAGCCTCCGCCTCCATGGTGTTCATCGGCAACATCAACCAGAGTGTCGAGTCGCTGGTGAAGACCAGCCATCTGCTGACCCCTTTCCCCGACGCCATGATTGATGCCGCCTTCTTCGACCGCTTCCACGCCTACATCCCGGGCTGGGAGATCCCCAAGATGCGGCCGTCATTCTTCACCCAGCGCTACGGCTTCATCGTCGACTACCTGGCCGAGTTCTTCCGCGAGATGCGCAAGCGCAGCTTCGCCGACGCCATCGATCAGCACTTCCGCCTGGGCGACAACCTCAACCAGCGCGACGT
>NZ_JHVH01000052.1 GCF_000620045.1 Halomonas halodenitrificans DSM 735
AGGCGGTGTGCGGCGGAAACAAAAGAAAGCGGCGCTGGATGAGACGTACCTTGCCGACATTCTCGCGGTGTAGGTTTTTTCATGCGTTTTCCCTGACAACGCCCGCGAGTGGGTGGCTGGCTTCGTGCAGTGGTACAACCACGAGCACCGGCACAGCGGCATTCGCCTGGTGACACCGGCACAGCGCCATGCGGGCGAAGACGCTGCGGTGTTGGCCAAGCGCCACGTCATCAATCAGGCGGCGCGTGACACCAACCCTGCGCGATGGAGCGGCAAGACTCGCAACTGGACGCCGATCGGTACCGTGTCACTCAACCCGGAGCGGGAGCTCCATGTCACCGTCGCCGAACCAGAAAAGCAGGTGGCGTGAATGATCTCAGAGGCGACAGATTCCTTGACAACTACCGGAACAGGTACGTATTGCTATTGAGTCGCTACTGGCGCAAACCTATGAAAACATCGAAATTATCGCAGTAGATGACTGCTCGCCAGATAACACCTTCGATGTACTGAAGGCGTTAGAGAAAGAAGATTCACGCGTTAAAGCCGTTCAGCCGCCACAAAATGGTGGAGCCTATGCGGCACGGAATTATGGCTTGACGTTTGCCACCGGTGATTTGTTTACCACTCACGATAGTGATGATTGGTCCCACCCTCAAAAAATTGCGACTCAGGTGGCTTACTTAGAAAAACACCCAGCAGTAAAGGGCTGTGCCGCCCATTGGATTCGCGCACTTGATGATTTGTCGTTTACGCAAAACTGGCGTCCTGTTAAGCGGTTGATCCACTGGAGTCAGTCTTCTTTCATGTTTAGAAAAGAAGTACTTGAAACGGTAGGTGAATGGGATCACGTACGCATCGGCGGTGACACTGAATATATCTGGCGCATGCAAGCCCGCTTTGGTGAGAAGTCGCTTGCCAAAATTTACTCCGACACACCCTTAGCCTTTGCGCTGGATGAAGAGTCTTCGCTAACCCGTACCAAGGCCACCCATGTGCGCACCGTGTATTACGGGCTGCGGCATATCTACCGTGAAATTTGTGCTTGGTGGCACGCATCGCAAAAAAATCTTAATGTTCAGGATGCTAAAACCAAGCGGGCTTTCCCAGCGCCGCGCAGCATGTTTGAACGTTCTGATGAGCCGCTGGTATTCAATGCGGTTATTGCCGGCGATTTTTCTCGTTTAGAAGATTGCCAGAAAGCGGCTGAGTTTATTGGCAAGCACCCTAAGGAAAAGATAGCACTGTTTCATTGGCCCAGTTTCCACAAAGCCCCTGAAGCCTTATGTAATCTGTATTTTGAGCTACTGCAACAGGGTAAGGTTGAGCCGGTGGTCATGGGGCAAGTTGTCAACTCACGCAATTATTTTGTAACAGATGTAGTTCTTATAGAAAATTTGTTAGATGGCTACCCTGACTTTCTAAATTTTTCTGAATGGAAAGAAATGTAATCCTGAATCCGTGAGACCGGCCCCCGGAAGCACTTCTAACCCACTGACCTGCATGGCAATATAGCCATTATCGCCATTCACCCAGACAGTGCCAT
>NZ_JHVH01000053.1 GCF_000620045.1 Halomonas halodenitrificans DSM 735
TGGGGGACAGCCCCTATAAGCTCGGTGAGGTTCGCCGCTATGTGTACGAGCAGATTCGCCGCATGCTGCGGGCAGGCTGGCTCGTACTCGATGATGAGCGCCGTAAGCGGGGGCAGGTCTATCATCTGCGCCCCATGCCGGAGCACTTGCAGTTGAAACTCGTAGACAGAGGATTCGAGAAGAGCCTGAAGCCCGAACACAAGACAAAGCGGGCGTCGCCGGAACCCGCGACTAGCCTTGCTGCTTCCAGAACCGGAACTGAGGTGTACCAGCACTTGGAGGCAACCCTCAAGGAAGTCCGACTGGACTTTCTGACGTCGATGGGTGAAACAGAGCGGTACAAGCAACTACTCGATGAGATGCCGCACCTCCGTAGCCATGTGGAGCATGAGTATCAAGAGGCCAGAGATCGCAGCTCGCGCCTTTTGGGCCACCTCCGTGCGGTAGAGAAGACGCTTACTGCGCTACCCTCGCAATGACGATTTCGGGACTGCGAACATGGCAGCGGCGATGCATCGAGGCAGCGCTGCCCCATTTTGTTACCACACCGCACTTCCTATGCCAGGCAACACCCGGCGCCGGCAAGACGCGCTTGGCAGCGGCGCTAGCACGCTGTCTGTTTGAGAGAAACCAGATCGACTTGGTGCTCTGCTTTGCGCCCTCATGCCAAGTAGTAGATGGGTTTCGTACGACCTTCGCAGAGGTGCTGGGTAAGCGGCTCGATGGCTTGGTCGGGGCCGTCGGCGGTGCTTACACCTACCAAGCCATGGAGCACCAAGATAATACCTTCTGGCAGCTACTTGATGAGTATCGCGTGTTTGTCGTCTTTGATGAAATCCACCACTGCGCCGGACATGACCCCCTGTTGAGCAATGCATGGGGGCAGCAAATCATGCAGAGAATTCAGGACCGTGCTGCCTATACGTTGGCGCTCTCGGGGACTCCGTGGCGCTCTGATGACTTGCCCATCGCGCTTGCACGTTATTCCTCTCCGGAAAGAGAACTAATCTGCGATTATCGTTATGGTTTACAAGAAGCTATTACTGATGGAGTGTGCCGTTCACCACGCATAGTTCTTCTGGACAATCAGAAAGTACAGCTTACCGAAGCGTTGGAGAACGAGAGCACCGTCAAGCTCTTCCCCAGTATTGCTGCACTGCTCGGGGAATCCCCTATCACTTACGAGGATCTGTTGCGCCACGATGAAGTGATGCATCAGATATTGGGGCTGGGCTGTGAGAGGCTGGATGAGATCCGGCGCTTCAAGCCAGATGCGGCGGGCTTGGTCGTAGCGACCGATATCGAACACGCCCATCAGATAGCTATAGCCCTAGAGTCCCGGGGAGAGGCTTGCCATGTTGTCACTAACAAGACGTTAGGTAAGCGCTCCACCAACCCCATCTTCTGCCGCTGAATAGTGTCCGTCAGACTGGTGTCATTCGATAGCAAGGAGGACACCATGACCGACCTGAC
>NZ_JHVH01000054.1 GCF_000620045.1 Halomonas halodenitrificans DSM 735
TGATCTTGCCCACCAACAGTGGACACCCCGTTAAGGTATACACTCAACGAGGTGACCCATGGCAAAGCAAGCTACTCCGATGAAGAAGACACGTGCCCGTTACTCTGATGCCTACCGCGAGGAGGCGCTTGCCCTCGCTGACCGAGTGGGGGCTGCCGCTGCTGCTCGTGAGCTGGGTCTGCAGCCAAGCCAGCTCTATCAATGGCGTGCCAAAGCTCAGCAGAAGAAGAACACCTCCGATCGCGAGCAAAAACTGGCCGATGAGAACGCTCGACTTAAGCGGCAACTCTCTGAAATGTCAGAGGAATTGGCCATAACAAAAAAGGCCGCGGTGTACTTTGCAAAAAGCCTGAAGTGAAGTACGCCTTTATCCAGCAGCATCGTCAGGCATTTGGTATCCAGCGTATGTGCGCTGTACTCGGTGTGGCACGCAGCGGCTACTACGCCTGGCGACAGCGTGGTGCTGAACCGACCCCACGGCGCCGCCAGCAGGCCATCACTGACAAGCGTGTAGCTCTGGCCTTTCAACAGAATAAGGGGCGCTCAGGCGCCCCCCGGCTGACCTATGACCTGAACGATGCTGGCGTCGCCATCTGCCGCAATACCGTGGCTGCCAGTCTCCGGCGGCAGAATCTGCGGGCCAAAGCGGCTCGCAAGTACAAGGCTACGACGAACTCACGACATGGCTTGCCCGTGGCGCCCAACCTGCTGAAACAGGACTTTTCCGCCGATGCGCCGAACCAAAAATGGGTCGGCGACATCACCTACTTGGCGACCAGTGAAGGCTGGCTCTACCTGGCCGTGCTGCTCGACTTGTATTCACGCAAGATCATCGGCTGGGCGATGAGCGAACGTATGACCGCTGACCTGGTCGGTGATGCCCTGCAGATGGCCCTGTGGGGCCGCAAGATGCCCAAGGGGGTGATAGTCCACTCCGATCGCGGAAGTCAGTATTGTTCGATGCTGTACCAATCGTTACTGACCCGCTACGAACTCCAGTGCAGCATGAGCGCCAAGGGCAATTGCTTTGATAATGCGTGCGCCGAGAGCTTTTTCCACAGCCTCAAGGTCGAGGCCATCCATGGCGAGCGATTCGAGACGCGGGATGCCATGCGACGACAGGTATTCGAATATATTGAGTTGGACTACAACCGGCAGCGCCGGCACAGTGCAATTGGGATGATCAGCCCAGAGGCTTTCGAAGCTCAAATGATCGCTTAGATCGGTGTCCACCAATGCTGGGTAAGATCA
>NZ_JHVH01000055.1 GCF_000620045.1 Halomonas halodenitrificans DSM 735
TACCACTCGGTGAATTGCTGGACCCAGTCTTGTGCCTCGGCCAGCGTGGCGAAGCCGTCGGCGGGGAATCCCGGCCGGTACTTCAGTGTCTTGAAGGCCGACTCGGCGAAGGCGTTGTCGTTGCTGACCCTTGGCCGGCTGTACGACGGGGTGATGCCCAGATCGTAGAGCTTCTCCAGGAAGGTCGCCGCCTTCATCGGACTGCCGTTATCGGAATGCAAAATCAAAGGCTTGTGACGATCGGTGAGGTGCTCTCGCCAGCAGGCCTTCTGGATCAGCTCGGCGGCCAGCTCGCCGGTCTCGGTTTCATAGACCTCGTGCCCAACGATCTTGCGGCTGAAGACGTCCATGATCAGGTACAGGTACCACCAAGTACCGCGTGCAGGGCCCGGTAACCAGCTGATATCCCAGCACCAAAGCCGGTTTGGCGCCGTGGCCTGGTGCGTGGTCGGCGGTCGCTTGCGCTGCGGGGCCTGCTGGCGGCCCCGGTGATGTTGCTGATCATACTCATGAAGCACTCGGTATATCGTCGACTCAGAGGCCAAGTAGCGGCCCTTGTCCGCCTGATCGGCCACGATGAAGGCTGGAGGGCGGCTCCGGTACTCCGGAGCGTTGCACAGCGCCACAATCGCCTCTCGTTCCTCAGGCGACAGCTTGTTGGCCGGTTCTGGGCGGGTAGCGTCGGGGCGGCGATCCGCCGTCACTTCGCCTTCCGCGACCCAGCGGTAGTAGGTCCGCACGTTGATGCCCATCACCTGACAGGCCTTGGCCAGCCGAGCCCCGTCACGCTGGGCGTCTTGCACCAGAGTCACGATGCGCTGGCGATCCGGGAGGCTGGTCAGTCGTCCTCGTCGTTGGTCGTGCCCCAGATCGCCTCGGCCTTTTTTGATAGGGCCAGCAACGCCGCTGTCTCGGCGAGGGCCTTGTCCTTGCGGTGCAGTTCCCGCTCCAGCTTGCGGAGCCGCTTCTGCTCTGCCTTGCGCGCCTGACGAAGCTGCTTGGCCTGCGCTGCCGCATCATCGTTGGCGTTCATGCAGGCATCCCGCCAGGCCTCCACCTGCTCGGGGTAGAGCCCGCGCTCGCGGCAGTAGGCGCTGACTTCAGCCTCGTTCATCGGAGCTGTCTCCAGGACGATCTGGAACTT